>NZ_JAKFZP010000001.1:0-1137426 GCF_021654215.1 Vibrio sp. MMG023
GATCACGATCGGAACCACCGGTGATGTATCGGGTAATACAACAGTAACCGTCAATGGTAGCAGTACTCGTTTCGAGACGGGGGACACAATAGAACTCAAAGCGGTTGATACCGATAGCTTGGAAGTTCGAGGCAGTGCAACAGTGTTACTTGATGGCACCTGGACCGTTGATCTTGATTTGTCTACTTTAAAAGATGGAGAAATAACCGTTTATGCAAATGGTACTAATTCACTCTCTGCGACCGCTGATGAGGTGAATACGATATTCAATTACTCCAGTACTACAGCGCTTGTTGCTCCAGATTATTGGGAAAAATATTCCGCGGAGTTACCCTCCCAGAAAGCAGCCTAAAAGAAAGCTCGCTTTCTTTTTACTTGGTATTAAGTGATCTAAGTCAAACGATTGGCTTTTTCTAATAATTGCGACAAATGACTTGCCGGGCTTTATACAAGGTGAAACATCTAGAATGCCTATGCCAATTTTGTTTTAGGAAGCGGTTAGTGTGATTGTGATGGTTATTTGAAAGATGCTGTGGTGAATATGCCACGTTGAGAATATGTCTTAATATTATATAGTTACACGCAATGCTATACCCCAAGTATAGAGTTCTGCATTAGGTAGTGTGAACTACCTGACGTTTTGTGACTGTGATGAAGCGACACCAGCCTAGCATTGCTTCAAAGTAGTTGCGCTTTTTTGTGAGTGTGACACGCGCTCACCTTTTTATTCATACTTCCTCAGTAGCTATTCATTATCTGTTGCTGCTGAGGAAGGTCATTCCTTCAGAGCCTCTCTCAGAGGTGTCATTTGCCCAATAGAAACTGTTAACTTCTGCCCAAAAATAAAAAAATTCCTTTTATTTGAATCCTTCTTTTTGATTTCAATATCTAGTTATTTTGTCTTTATTTGTGGTTTAAATGACTTATTTGCTAGCGAATGTGTCTTTTGGGTGGCTTTCAGCTTATTTGCTGATTTTTCTATGTGATTGAATGTTATAAATTAAATTAGTAGCATTAGCGCACCAAATCGTACTTGTAAGCCTTATCAGCTTAAATGTCACCGCAACCATATTTACGATGTTGGTTGTGGAGAATTCAAATGCATTTAGTTTGCAAATTTATACCTAGCTCGAAGCTATCTTCCAGCGAGCTACCTTATGTTCTTACACCAGACGAGTGTATAGGGCAGCTTTCGCGTTTGCGAAATTCAGATGACATCCTTAGAAACCTCCCTAAAGAGTTTGCGCAAAAGATTTCTCTTTCTTCTAAAAAAACGACCAGCGGATTGCTAGCAGCGATTAGAACCGAACTTGGGAAAGGCAGTTGGGTCTCATTATCTTCCCTTGCTCGTAGGTCGCCATTAACGGACTCTCAGTTACAAAGCTTCCCTAGACTTAAATCGCTTGTTGACTCTGTATCAGCTTCGAATGAAAGCAAAGTTTTTAAAGCGGGTTACAAGCAGGTTACTGACGATGTTGCTTTAGTTCGTAGTTACACGCATGTACCTTCTGAGCCGAGCCCAGATCAAAAAATCGTTGTTGAGTTTGCAGGGCAGTGGTCTAGCAATGCAGCCTGTTTGATGTTGGGTAAAACGGACGCTCAAAAAGAAAAAGTGACTGTGGGCAAGGCCGATACAGAAAATAAACACCGCAGCCTCGCGACGTTTAAAGATCTCGAAACTGAGGGCAAAACGCTCTATATCAAAATCCCTTGTTCCGACCAGCCTCAGCCGATCTTGCTTAAACTCGCAGAGAACCTACAACCCGTTGATAAAGAAACTCAGATGGATGAGTGGGATAACGTGTTGGTGCCGGTAGTTCCAGTTCATAAGAGTGATTCAGGGTATGTATCTATCGATCGCGGTTATATTTATGTCGTTTGGCAATCAGAAGTTTGGCGAGAAATCCAAGTTCAAAACGACGGACGCTTTTCTGATGTCGATCTATCACTCTACCAAAGCACTAAGTCCTCGCCTCAAAGATCGGTCGATATCAGCTTATATGATGAAGACTCCGAAGCATTTCTGTCAGGGGAAGCGTTTCAGCTGTACCAAGACGGTAAAAAAGTCTATGAGGGTGTGTTGGACGAATACGCTTGCGCCCGTGTTTTTGGTCTTACTGGAGAAGAAGTTGAGGTAGTGGTCGCTGATTGGCCTAACGAAGGCGAAACATACACAGAATTACTTCAAACCGAATTGAGTCCATTTAAGGCTGGAAGTAAAACAAAGAGAGAGCCACTTGGTGTTCCTTTGCCTCATATTTGGCTTCCATACAAAATCAACGGCAGCGTACAGAGTGATGTTGCTCTTTATTATTCTCGGGCTCAACTCAATACTCAGCAACTCAATGAGTTAAAGAGCGGGAATAACGAGAAAGCGGTTAAAGTAGACCTCAGTGATTATTCTTCTGCTCATAACTTTGATGCGAGCTCCGAACCTGTGATTTCGCTGCCGAATCTAGATACTCAAGTGTTAAGCAAATCAGATTACAATGTCGTCAGTCAAAAAGAGCAGGGTGTTGCTGCCGCTGTTGTTAACTCCCCAAGTGAAGGCATCGTAATTACTTATAAGAGTAACCCCCAATGCGATCAACCAGATGATTACTTCCAACTGGCGTGTGTTGATGAAACATGGAGCCAAAAGATTTTTTTGCGCGAGGCTGAGTTTGTGGATCAGTATTGTAAAGAAGTCGTGTTTAGTGGTTGGTTACCAGAAGTTAAAAGGGTCAATCTAACCCGTCATTGCCGATCTCATAACTCAGATAAAACGGTCTTAATGTCAGTAATTTATCAAGACATTGAACTCACGGAACTATTATAAAATGAAACGAACAACGTTAAGTATCATGCTTCTGTCGACAGCTATGTTATTAACAGGCTGTGGTGACGAAAGTAATCAAACTTCGAATACTGCAACAACACAATCCGTAGAAAAAGAACCCACTCAAAAGGCTTGTTACAATGTTGGTGAAACAACGTCATTCGAACGCAAAGATGTAACAGGACCACGCTGCCAATGGCAAAGTGAGCACAACTTTATTGTTTACTCTGAAGATCTGTCCAAGCCTGAATATCCAGGTACACTTCCCGTAAAACCAGGCTATGCTGTTCGCAGAGCAAAAGAGTGGCCCCGTGAAGATTTATCTGATGCGAGCTCTTATGACAAACCTCGAATTCAGTTTTGGTGGAATAATGTTAGCTCTCGAGACCCTCTCGTAAATGATTACGAAAATGGCTACAAGATTTGGAGCGTGAAAATTGATGGGACAGATTTACGTTTAGTTACGGATGATATGCCAAGTACGGCGTCACCACAGAATTTTACGATGAGTCGTTCACCTAACAATCGTTATGTGGCTTATGCATACAGTTATGGAGAGCCTCTGATAAAAGCCATTTTTGACTTAAAAACGCAACAGACCATTCAACTAGGGAGCGCGCGGACTAAGCCATATTTGGTCTGGGCGGACGACTCTAGTTACATCTATTTCTCAGATGGTTCTAAGCGCTTTAAATACACACTCGCGACAGGAGTCAAGGAAGAAGTAGATGTCGACATTTCAGAATCTACGGTCATTGTTGACGGTAAGCTCATTTATGTCGGCGATTTGGGTGTGGTGGTTTTCGATGCCAAGACTTTAAAAATGCTATATAAAATTTTCCCTGAGGACGAATTTAAGCCAGAAAAAACGATTAAGGAACGTGTTTATGTACAAACTGCTATCAGCCCTAATGGAAAATACGTGTGGGCAGTAAACTCGTACCGCAAAGTGTTGATCAACGTTGAGGACAAAACGTGGCTTGCGTTCTCTGACGAAGGAGAGGAAAAGAACGTTTATGCGAAAGTTGTAAATATCAGTAACAACGGTAATGAAACACAGAGAGGAGCAGCAAAAATAACCATAAGACGTTATGGGGCAGATTACCGTTATGAAATGAATGGAAATGGCGCTCAGTCATGGAAGGTGATTCATTCTGGAAGAGTAGCTAAAACCCCAGTTCTTTATAATGCCGATGCTAACGGTGGGCGTTTTCTGGAGGTAGATAACGATGAATAATGACTTTAAATATTTACCGACAGACATCTATTTATTTGGCGTTGAGTATCCTACCGTTGATGGTAAAAAAGGTTCCGACTATGCCGATGTGAATTCAGCTGATAACTTGGAAGTGATTGAGGCATTAAGCAATATTCGCCCTATGTCACGGCTTCCCATTGCCAAAAACTTAGGTGAGGAAAGCGCAGGCCTTTGGGCGACAGACGACTTAGGTCGTTTACATGTACTCGGTGATTCAACGCAGAAAAACCAAAAAACCAACGTCAATCAGGTTTTGGCACTGCGCTCGCCAGTACATGAACTAACACAGAAGACGTACAAGCTGTCTTTTCCTGAATGGTCAATGCTTACAGAGTTGGCGATTGGTGCACAGAGTGATGCTCGGCCAATGAAAAAGGCGTGTGTAGACCTTGTCTCTATCTTAGAAAAGCTAAAGGGGTATGACGGTGATCAAGCACTGAACTCGCTAGAAAAAAAAGTGGAATACGCTGTTACAGAAGTAAAGCGCTCACAACTCGCGCCTAAATATGAAGCAGGCACTCAAGCACTAACGGATGAGCAAGCTACATATAACAAATGGTATGACTCTGTTCCTGAAGATAAGGCCATTCGTGGCTTTATTGTACCCACGTTCTCATTTCTCGCCGTAGCATTTTCAACACAAGAGTATGCTGATGCAATTGTTAAAGTTACTCGTTTTGATGATGAGACCGGACAGCACCTAAACCTGCAGGGTAAAAATACCATAACGCAAGCACAACTTGACCGAAACAGTGATTCGCATCGCCCAATTGCGTTGTTTCCGTTGGCGTCGGAGGTTTTTATTGATGGCATGTACACCATTGAAGTGGTTTTTGATGTTGATCTCATCGATGAGATCCCCGAGTTTGCATTAAATGCCACTAATGTAACCAAAGAGTATGATGAGTTTGGTGATGCTACTAGAGTCAGCTACGAGCTACGAGAATTCATCACGCTCAGTCAAACGACTCCGTTTGGTAAGATTGCGGTTGTTGCGGGCGACATGATCTCACTTGAAGAGTCTTTGATATACCAATTTCCTACGCAGTTTAAAGCTCTACAAGCCTTCCGAATGGGGGACCTTGAAAACCTAGAGAATAGCGGAACTACTGCCAGTATGAGTGCTGCGCTGTGGGAGATTGGCACAAAAGTGACACCAAGTTTGGTTAATGCTGGCATTAATATTCATCAAAATCCCTCAAGTAAACACGACGTGATTGGAAGTTTAGCAAACACGTTTTGGGGGCAAGTAGACAAGGGCGCTTTACCTCCAGCCATGATTTCGGCATTGGAGTTTTCATTTGGGGTATCGGCTACCGCAGCAGCATACCAAACTCTTCAAGATTTACGCCAAGCGGCATCGGAATCCGAGCGTGCAGCACAAGTGGGCTTAAAAGTGCTCCTCAAAGAGAAGGGGTTTGACAAAAGTAAGTTCTTTACCAAGGTTATTGAACCTGCGAGAAATGGTAATGCCCACGTTGTGGCGGGGAGTGCTGCAAGAACTTGGTTGACAGGTAACGGCAGTATCAAAAGCTTTTTGTCGCCCTTTGCTGGTGCAGGGCTCAATGCAATCAACACCTTCTATGAGATAAAAGAGATCACTGACAAAAGCGAGCAATTACGCTTAGCAGAAGAGAAAGCTAAACTCAGGAAAAGTTATTTTGAGCAGGTATCACGCGATTATCTGAACTGGGTACCAGTCTGGAAAGAAAGTCTGAAGAGTGGGGAATTACTACTTAAGCAAATCATAGATAAGTTAGGCGACAATGTAACGTTTACTGACAGCATTCCTAATGACGTTGCTGAAGACAGTGCAATGTTTGTTAAAGACCATAAAGGTGCCGGTTTACGCTTGGTTTTTCCTTTTGATAACAATCAGGTTCAAGCCCCTCACTTGTCATATTTGGCTGCTGTCGATAAAGAATTATCTAAGATTCCAAATGCCGTTGTTGAAATCGAAGGGCATGCCTGTCAAAACGGTGATTCAGAATATAACCAAAACCTTTCGCAACAGCGAGCGCAGCATGTTGCTGAGTTCTTTTCTTCAGTCAGTGACATTCGATTTTTTGGCGAACGTCGACCGATAGTCGAGGTACCAAACAACGAAATCAAACGCGAAAACGCTCAACTTAATATTAACCGACGTGTTGAGGTTCGAATCTACCTACAAGAGTTTGCGGCGAGAATTCCACCGAGTCGACTTGGCTTTAAGGCTATGGAGCAAGCGCGCTTAGCTCAGTTAAATGCGAACTTGGGAGAAGAAGCAATTGCAAAAGAGCTCAAGCTAGCTATCTTCGAGATGATCGTTGGTATGGCTTGCTATGTTCCGATAATAGGACAGGCAGCAAGAGGCTTTTTCGTTGTCAAAGAAGGCGGGAAAATGCTGATGAGTGGCGCCCAGTTGCTAGACTCTGCGCTCTTCGATTATTACTTGTCTTCCTACAACGAAGTTAGAAAAAGCATATCTGCGATTGAACAACTTAGCCATGAAACCACAGAGATTATTGATTCATTGGCTGAAATTAATACTCAATTGACCGAGATGTATTTTACGTCTTCAGATGCGTTAGTTGAGCACCTAGGAAAAGCAACGGGTGCAAAGGAGTTGATTAAGCGCTATCAACGCCGTGCACTTGCTATTAATGGTTTGGTGCTTTTGATTCAAAGAGCTTGTGCTGAGGGCGAACAAGAGTTCACAAAGCAGTGGCAAGTTTTAGCCATCGATGAATACATTCAGCGATACATCGAAACCGACAGCTGGATATTAAACACAGAGTTAAAAGAAAACTTGTGTAACTTGTGGCTCCAAGAACTCATGCGTCGTGAGGGACACAAGCAATTAGTTGAAAGTTACGGTGAAGAAATAGCTGAACAAATCATTACTCGTAACAAAGCCAACTATATTGTTCCAAAAAGGAAAGACGTTTCTGGGGCGTTTAATGTCGCGTTTCCAGTGCAAGACAAGCTCTATAATCGGGATCAACAACGAGGCTTAGTGGAGTTTGCGACACAGTTTAATGTTGAGTCTAAAAAATTATCAGAAGAGGACCTAGGGTTCGTTAGGTTATTAGTCTCTGAGCCTCATGACAACTCTAAATGGGTCACCTTTGATGAGTGGGAGAAGGTACGATTAAAAGCAAATAAAAAGGTGCGATTATCGCCTTTCCACCGTTTGAAGTGGCAAATGGTGTTAGGCAAACAAAGTCTGAAACAGATGACGTCAAATGTGTTTCAGTGTGAGATGTCTTATCAGCGCACTGACGGTTTACTTAATACCAGCGGACCTAAGTTTAATTTGATGTTCAAACCGATGAAACACGAGGAGTTTAGTGTAGACCCCAAAGGTGAGTTGGCCGAATTTTTTGAGGCGGAAAAAGCAGACGGCAAAGTCCTGATTGGTTGTGAGTTTGAGCCGTATTTTTACTTTGGTGATGATGTCTTCTCCGGTGTGAAGCCTTTGATCGCCAAGCATGATTTAGTTGATTATAGTGGCTATTTATCTAAAGTTGCTCTCGGTCCGATTTTTGGGCAGGTGATAAAAATTGACTCCCAACAAGATGTACTCAAAGAATATGTAAACAGCGGTGGCTTCAAAAATATGACCTATGAGTTCACTCTATCTGGAAGCAACTATAAGCTGCCAGTACGAGTGGACAAGACAGTCGGACGATTTATTACGTCACCTAGACAGATTCCTGTAGGAGTCGATACAAACCATAACTATACACTCTCTGCTAAATCGGGCTTTATTGCGAACAGAAATAGTGTGTCAGAGAAAGATTTGTTAACGCTAGATTTTGTCTTACATAGTAAAGTTCATAAAGGCCCGACTAAGCCTGTTATCGATGACATTAAGCACAGTGCGATTGCGGTCAACTACGGAAATAAACGACAGTTTATGAACGAAGACAGTATGTTTACTACTGCAGATGAGCTCAAAGACTTTGATTGGACTTCGAATAAGTCATTCGCTACGGAAGTTATGCTTATTGGTGGCAAGCACAGAAAAGAGTCGTATGAGGGACAAAACCTCGAATGGCAGAGTGTTCCAGTTTCACTAAAGCTATCTACCACTTTTGATAATGAAGCCGTATTCGGGTCTGAAACTACCGCTGGTCCTGAGTATCTAAGTAACCTTACTTATATTGGGATACTAAAGAAGGACGGTTCTAAATGGACGCTAGATGACAGCGATGTGGTTAACAAAAATATAGATGCAGATTTTGTCTCTGAGGCTCTATCCAACATAGACATGGATGAAGATTTCGATGGTAAGGTGGTCTACGCGTCTCGTTTCGAGTTCGCATTTAAAGCGCTGAACGGGCAAGAAATCAAGGGGCTTCGACCATTTGGACCCGTTGTTTCGACATCTGGTCGATTCCAAGAAGCAGTTCTAAAGGTGTCCTCTCTAGTACAACGTAATACAGCGGAAAAAACGCCGTTTAAACTTGGAAGCTTTGAGATGTCGTTGGGCAGGCAGTACAAAAATGTAGATGAGTTATCTTATTTTTCTGATTGTGAAGACCCAAGCTATAAAGTTGATAAAGATATGTACATCAACTGGGCAAAACTGAAACCAGAAGAGCGTACAGAACGTTTGGTAACTTGGATTAGAGACCCATACTTAGCAACCATCATTGAAGCGTCGATTCTCAATAAATAAAAAACCGCCTTCGGGCGGTTTTTCTTTTCTTATCAATGGAAACTGAAGTAAGGTTTTCTCGCTTCTCGCTTCTCGCTTCTCGCTTCTCGCTTAACCCGCTGCAGAAATATCGTATTTCTTCATCTTATGGTTGAGGGTACTCATTGGCAGCGCCAATTGCTCGGCCGCTTTCTTGGTGTGCCAATTACAGGCATTTAAGCAATCGATGATCACTGTGCGTTCGTATTGGCTGACAACGTCCTTAAGGCCCATCGAAGCGTCTTCTAAATCCGCTTGTGCTAGCTCGTAAGCAGGTTGTTCTGGGGGAGGCGATGCTACTTTCAATTCGACACTTGGCGTATCTTCTGGGATTTGTTCACCAAACTCAATGTGAGTGATGGTTTCAAAGTCGGACAGTAGCACTGAGCGTTCGATGATGTTTTTAAGCTCACGCACGTTACCTGGATATGGATAAGCAAGAAGCTGTTTACGGACGTTGGCACTTAACCCTGGCGCTTGCGGTAAACCTAGCGTGTTGGTGGTGTGCTGCACGAAATGTTCTGCGAGAGGAATAATGTCTGATTCACGTTCTCTCAAGGGTGGCAGCGTAATCGGGAATACATTCAAGCGATAGAACAAGTCAGCACGGAACCCGCCATCTTTGATCTGCTGCATAAGATTACAGTGAGTAGCGGCAATTACGCGAACGTCGACTTCAATCTCTTTACTGGCACCGACAGGGCGAACCTTACGTTCTTGCAGCACACGCAGCAATTTTGCCTGCAGTAGCATTGGCATATCACCAATCTCATCTAGGAAAAGCGTGCCGCCGTTGGCTGCTTCAAACAAACCAACCTTGTCTTTGTCTGCGCCAGTGAATGAACCTTTCTTATGCCCAAAAAGCTCAGATTCCAATAGCTGCTCTGGAATAGCCGCACAGTTTTGAACGATCAAAGGCTGTTCTGCTCGGTTAGAGTTTTCGTGAATGTATTTCGCGATTACCTCTTTACCGGCCCCAGTTTCACCACGCAACAGAACGTCGACAGGAAGAGATAGCACCTTATCAAGACGATTCAAGACATTGAGCATTTCTTCGCTTTCGGCAATAGGGCCCTGATAGGTTTTTTGGGTACGCTTTTTGAGCTGAGTGTTCTCGCGGACGAGGGCTTGATTATCGGCACTGAGGCTTTTAATCACTTGCCCATATTGCTCTAACCAAACGGCTTGGCGAATATTACTTGCGGCCATGCGACAAAACTCAGTCAATGCTGCCTCATTGTCGATAACACTTAAATCGAGCAAGACCAAGAGTCCAATGGTCTTACTTTCGCTATCAATTAAAGGCCAAGCCAGTAAGTTCTCGCTTTTTAGCCCTAGCGTCTGCTCAGTTTGATAGATGCTGTCACAGTCATAACCGTTGTACTTATACAACTCGTTAATCAATACCACTTCACCATTGCGAATGGCAAAGTTAAATGGGTCGTTCTCACTAGCGGAATCAATCTGCAATGCCTCCCAAGGGTGGGAAACAATCGTTTTATCGTTATGGTGAGCGGTACTTGGAATCAACGCCTGACCAGTCTGGTCCAAAACATAAATGATGCCGTGCTTTGCGAGGGTCATTTGTCTCGCAGCGGTCAACACAGCATCCAACGTTTGGGTAAGCTGGCTGCGATCAGCCAAAGATTGACTGATCGCAAGTAGGGCGTTGCTAAGTTCGCTATGGTTAGCTGAACGCATAGGTTAGTGTTCCTTGCTCATCGACAGACACTTCGATTTGCGTATGTGAATCATCCTTGTCATGCACCAATAGCTGTGTCGATAGCTGAGGCAGTAACTGACGGTTGATAACTGCGTCGATGTTACGCGCGCCCGTTTCAGCAAGGCGACAGTTACCTAGTACGAACTCGACCAAGCTTTCTTCGTAGCTCAGAGATAACTTGTGATGGCTCTGTAGACGCTGAGAGACTTTGTTCAACTTGTGGTGAATAATTTCTGTCATTGCTTCATCAGATAGCGGAACAAACGGAAGCACAGACATACGCGCCAACAGCGCCGGTTTGAAGTGTTGGTTCAAAGTCGGGCGGATAGCTTCTGCGATGATGTTTGCATCGATGTCTTTGGATTGATGAACTAAAGATTCAATCTCATGCGTCGCAAGGTTACTGGTCATGATGATCAGCGTGTTCTTGAAGTCGATGGTGCGACCTTCGCCGTCGTTCAGCGTACCTTTGTCGAACACTTGGTAGAACAGGTTCAGCACTTCTGGATCGGCTTTTTCAACTTCATCAAGAAGTACAACAGAATATGGACGTTGACGTACCGCTTCTGTCAGCATGCCGCCTTCACCGTATCCTACGTAACCCGGAGGTGAACCAATTAGGCGAGATACCGTGTGCTTCTCTTGGAACTCAGACATGTTGATGGTCGTCATAAAGCGCTCGCCACCAAACATTTGATCAGCGATCGCACGAGCAGTTTCGGTTTTACCTACACCACTTGGGCCAACCAGCAGGAATACGCCTGTCGGTGCATCTGGGTTGCCTAATCCTGCTTTTGCGGTTTGAATGCCTTCAGACAGTGCATCGATAGCGTATTCTTGGCCTTTGATGCTCTGTGTTAGGCTTTCTTTCAGTTTTAGCGTGGTTTCTGCTTCGTCTTGAAGCATCTTACCCATTGGAATACCAGTCCAGTCCGAGATCACGTGGCTAACTTCATCTGGACCAACTTCAAAGTGAACCAATGGGTTGCCATTGCGGATTGCATCTAACTGCTCTTGGCAGGCTGAAATTGCAATGCGAACTGCTTCTTCATCCATTTCTGCATATGGAGAAGCGTCTTGCTCTTGTTCTGAATCTTCTTCTGCAACAAGCTCTTCTTCATTTGTTTCACCAAAGACCAGTTCATGCAAGCGAGAGCGTAGAGCAATCATCTCTTGGATCTGCTCTTTTTCTTTGTGCCATTGGGCTTCTTGCTCTGCCAGCTCTTCTTTCGTTGTTTCCATTGCCAGTTTTAGGTCTGGAATATTAGCAAGGCTGTGCTTGTCGCCAGTTTGCTGCAGAGCATCACGCTCAAGTGCTTCAAGCTCGCGCTGTTGAGCTGCAAGCTCTTGCTGAAGGGTCTCAACAGAAGCAGGAATAGCATTCAGGCTGATGTTCACTCGTGCACACGCCGTATCTAGCACATCGATCGCTTTATCTGGCAGTTGACGGCCAGAGATGTAACGCGCAGAAAGCGCTGCCGCAGCAGTGATCGCGTCGTCACGCACGTAAACGTTGTGTGATTTCTCATAAGCAGGGCGCAGACCACGAATGATCAATGCTGCTTGCTCAGGAGACGGTTCGTCGAGTTTTACCAATTGGAAACGACGCGCGAGGGCAGGATCTTTCTCGAAGTACTTCTTGTATTCCGACCATGTTGTCGCTGCGATGGTTTTCACTTCACCACGTGCTAGGGCAGGTTTTAACAAGTTTGCAGCGTCGCTGCCGCCCGCTTGGTTACCACCACCAACAAGGGTGTGCGCTTCATCGATGAAAAGAATGATAGGGGTTGGCGAGTTTTTCACTTCATCCAATACCGCGTTTAGGCGTTTTTCGAATTCACCTTTTACGCTTGCGCCAGCTTGTAGAAGCCCCATGTCTAGGCCGTAAAGCTCAACACCTTTGAGGTTGTCTGGTACGTCACCTTGTACAATCTTAAGTGCTAAGCCTTCTACTACTGCGGTTTTACCAACGCCCGGCTCACCAACAGCAATAGGGTTGTTTTTACGTCGACGAGCAAGAATGTCTACGATTTGGCGGATTTCTTGGTCACGGCAGAAAACAGGATCGATTTCGCCTTTGCGTGCTTTACCCGTAAAGTCGGTCGTGAACTTGCTCAGTGCTGAACCATCTTCACGAGCTTGCGTTTTCTCGGAAGTCGCGACTTGCGCCTCAATAGAGTGGCTTGTTAGCTCTGCAAAATTACGCTTAAGGCTGTCAGGGTTTACGGCTTCAAGGATAGAGGCGTAACCGTGTTGGCCGTAACGTAGAGGATTGCTAACAAGAGTAAGGAGTAGGGCGCCAGAGCGGATTTGTGTTTCGGATAGATCTAAAGAAGAAACCAGCCAACTTTCTTGTAACCATTCGATTAATAAAGCAGAAAAAACAGGTTTGCTGCCATTTCCCTTGGCGTTGGTGTCGAGGGTGGATCGAATCGATTGTCTTAGCAAGTTCTCAGAACAATCAAAATGACTTAATAAGACGTCAAAATCACTATTTGGCCTTTCTAATAGACTCAGTAAATAATGCTCGATTTGAACTTCGGTTGCTTTTTCAGAAACTGCAAGTGCAGCTGCGTCTTCTAACGCCACTTTTGCAATAGGGTGGAGACGCTGAATTAATGAAGAAAGGTTTATATTTATCATAGCCATTTTATTCTTTAGAGGAAAAGAGGTAGCGGCTATTATACTAAAAGTGATAACACTCTTTTTTTATCAAGATATTTTGCCTAGCGTTTGTTGGTGATTTTAATGACAAAATTAGTGGGAATATTTACGGTTGATTATCTTGGTTTGTCATACTGAATTAATTCTTAGTTAATATGACTAAATAGATAGTTTTATTAACTTTATTCTGTTCTTGATATATGGTTATTTTCACTTTTTATTATTGAAACAATTTATTATTATCGATTTCCAACTTTTTGGTTTTTTATCCAATAAATTGTACTTAATAAATTGATAAATAAAGCCCATTTTTAGCTAAGTGTTTGTATTGTAAGGTTTATAAAAGTTGGCATGGAGTTTGATTATACTAAGTAGTCGCGGTGATAAGCGATTTGGTGATTTAAACAAAACAGATTTTAGAAAAGGAAATAACGATGCCAACTCCAGCATATATGTCTATCAAAGGTGAAACTCAAGGTCACATCACTAAAGATACTTACTCTGCAGATTCTGTAGGTAACACATGGCAAGAAGCTCACGTTGATGAGTTCCTAGTACAAGAACTTGATCACGTACTAACAGTGCCACGTGACCCACAAAGCGGTCAGCCAACTGGTCAACGTGTACACCGCCCAGTTGTTGTAACTAAAGTTCAAGACCGTTCTTCTCCGCTACTATTCAACGCACTAGTTTCTGGCGAAAAACTTCCTGAGTGTGTGATTCGTTTCTACCGTACTTCAGTTCAAGGTAAGCAAGAGCACTACTACTCAATCAAACTGATTGATGCGCTACTTGTAGATATCCAAACTCGTATGAACCACTGTCAAGACGCTGCAACAGCAGACCGCGTGACAGAAGAAGTTCTTAAGCTGACTTACCGTGCAATCGAAGTAACTCACGAAAACTGTGGTACAGCTGGTAACGACGACTGGCGTGCTCCACGCGAAGCATAATTGCTTTTTGCGTAAAGATTCAGGGCCAACAATTGTTGGCCCTAATTCGATTATTTGTATCAGGTAAAAGATATGGTGAATGACGTAGAATTTAAATTTGAAGTGCCAGGATCTGGGCACGACTTTCGAGTAGAAAGCTTTCAAGTGAATGAAGAGCTTTCGAAGCCTTTTCACATCAGTCTCTCATTACTTTCACTTGATCCAGATATTTCTTTTGATGCCTTGATTCGTAAAGCGGGCACGTTAACGCTTTATGGACAGGGTGTAGGTGCTGCACGCGTATTCAACGGGGTAGTAAACGAAGTTCGTTACCTAGGTACGGGTCGTCGCTTCTCTCGTTATCAATTGGTTCTGGTTCCTCAAGCTTGGTTCTTATCTCAGCGTCAAGACTGTCGCATCTTCCAGCAGAAATCTGCGAAAGACATCATCACGGAAGTGCTTGATGATGGCGCAGTTACCGACTATCGATTTGAAGTCTCGGGTACTTATCCTCCGAAAGAATACGTACTGCAATATCGTGAATCTGACCTTCAGTTCGTTCAGCGAATGATGGCAGAACACGGTATGTGGTACTACTTTGATCACACTGATGCGAACCACACCATGGTGATTGTGGATAGCAACGATGCTATTGCGCCTTTGGTGAGCTCTCCTATCAACGCTTCTTATATTGGACCGATTGTTTACCACGCTGAGGGCGGCGGTGTTGCTGATCGCGAGCACATCTCTGATCTTGAGCTTGTTAACCGCGTACGAACGGGTCAGGTTACGTACACGGACTACAACTACGAGCAGCCAAAGATTCCACAAGAGATGACGCATGCAGGTGATCTCGACCAAGATCTCAAGCAGTTTGATTATCCGGGTCGTTATGTTGATCCTGCAATGGGGCAGGTGAGAACGACTGAATGGATGTCTGAGCACATTGTTGATAATCAACAAGTTGAAGCAAGCAGTGATGTGATGCGTTTGGCATCCGGCTACAGCTTCAACATCAGTGATCACCCTCGTTCGGCGATCAACCGTGATTACATCATGTTATCAGTGATGCACACAGGACAAGACCCACAAGTGCATGAGGACGAAACAAGTGGTATGCCAACTACGTACTACAACCAGTTCTCTTGCATCCCTCGCGACGTGGTATTCAAAGCTCCTAAACTGGCGGCTCCGCTTGTAGACGGCCCTCAAACGGCGGTAGTGGTTGGTCCAGCAGGCGAGGAGATCTACACCGATAAACTAGGACGAATCAAAGTTCAGTTCCACTGGGATCGTTATGGCGATAACGATGAGCACGCAAGCTGCTGGATTCGTGTAAGCCAATCTATGGCGGCTCCTACTTGGGGGGCAGTTTACTTGCCACGTATTGGTCATGAAGTTGTCGTTACCTTCCTTGAGGGAGACCCAGACCGACCGCTTGTAACAGGCGCGGTGTACAATGGCCTGCATTTCCCTCCGTACTCATTGCCAGAAAACAAAACGCGTACCACGTTCCGTACTCAAACGCACAAAGGCACTGGTTACAACGAGCTGAGCTTTGAAGACGAAGCGAACCAAGAAGAAGTCTACATTCACGCTCAAAAAGACATGTCGACGAAGGTACTCAACAACCGTTACCGAGATATCGGTCAGGATGAGTTCTTAAAGGTAGCGCGTCATCAAACCAACGAAGTACATGGTGACCACAAGGAAACCATTGATGGTCACAAGACAACACAAGTTAACAGCACCTTTACGGAAACCGTAGAGCAAGACGTCACTGTCACTTACAACGCTAACGAAACTCAGTATGTGAAAAACAATTCTGATTTGGAAATTGGTGATAACCGCACGACCAAGATTGGCAAGAATGATGATCTGGATGTGGGTGAAAACAGCAACTTAACCGTTGGTGCATCGAAAAGCTCAGACATTGGCGCGGACGATAACCAAACCGTTGGCGGCAACTTAACAGTATCGGTGAAAGGGAATACGTCATACAAAGCCGATGGTGCGACGCAAATCATCAGTGGTGACAAGATTGTATTGAAAACCGGTGGTTCTTCATTAGTGATGAACAGTGACGGTTCAATCAAGCTTTCTGGTTCTTCAATCACCATTGAAGGCAGCGATAAAGTCGTCGTGAAAGGTGGTAACGTAGCGATTAACTAATGATGGAAAAACAACCTCTTATTGCAGAAACCATCACGAAACAGCAAGCCGAATCACCGGCTTGCTTTTCGCGTTTTGGAACCATAGTCGCCATTAACGAGTCAACGGGCAGTGTCCGTGTCGATTTTGATGGTAATCCATTCAATCAACCGCTCACTGCAAGGTTAGGGCGTGGCTTTCGTCGCAGTGAATTACAAATGGCAATAGATAATAAACTGAGTTGCCGTATCGAATTTATGAACGACGACTTAAGCTTGCCTCTCGTGACGGACATTTTTTTCTCTATTCTGAATGACTCTGACGAGTTCGTGTTGAGAGCGAAAAAGATGGTGATAGAAACCGAGCAAGAACTGATCGTCAAAAGTGGTGAGACAGAAACGCGCTACAGTGGGCGTGATGGCCGAATTACGACGAAAGCGAAATACGTCACCTCACAAGCAGAAAAAGCTCAAAAGATTCAAGGCGGAACGATCGCAATTAACTAGTTACCTCGAGTTAGCTACTTACTGTGAGTTAACTAATTGTTTCGAGTTAACTAACTGTTTCGTGTTAACTAATTGTAATCGCGTTATCGCACGCTAATAACGGATAAGTAGATGCGACAAAGAATCGGTGTTGAACACCTAAATGCCCCCATAACTAACCAACTCGTTGAAAGCGCTTTAGCAAAAGCAGAGAAGGCGACCAACGAGCTTTCCCAATTGCCGGCATCTTGGCTGGGTTTCTGTAATGAAAAGTTATCGATAGCATCCGAGAGTCTCGGTTTTTTACTCAAACAACGTGTCCAAATCCACAAACGTGGTTACCCAAGCCGAGAGATTGAGTATCTCAAATTGATAGAACGTCAGATTAAAGAGCTCAAACAGGTTTATCTCTCGTTCTATCGACTTACCCCAGGGCTGTTCCATCAACTAAAAAACCAAGAACCAGAAATTTATGTTTGGCTCGCGCTACAGAATGAACTTGGTTCAGATATTGATAATCTATTAGTTGGCTTATCGGTACTTGAAGAGTTAGATAGCAACACTGCGATGGTGTTTGTGACTCAATCGCCCGTTGAACACCTCGACAGTGTGATGTCAGAACTGATTGAAGGTAACTCGAAAACAAGCGCGTTTTATTTTGAATGCTTACGTGTAAGGCAAGCATTAAGCGTTGCTCTGATCAAGCGCTGGCATAAAGCGGAAATCATTCGTTCCAATCTCGCATTACCCCTGTTGGCATTACAAGATGTAGAAGAGGGCATTGAGTGGATTAATGAGCATGCGAATGGTGAGCAGTATCTGTTCGAACGCTTGATCACCAAACGTGATAGAAGCACTTGGTTCCGCCAGTGTTTTGGTATTGACCCGAGTGGATTGCCTTCGGCACAAGTGCTGACTTTCGCCAAACTTTTGGAGCTCAAAGAGTTTGAATCCTTTGATATATCTTCATCGCTGGCGCCTGTTGATTTTGCACTAACGGGTGATTGGAAATTGGTGCCTGAGATCATCGAGCAGTTAGAGCGACTAGAAGAAGATGAAGGCGAGGTTTGGATTCAAGCCCTGTATGTCGTCTACGGAAAGCTCCTTCCTCTTACTCCTCAAGAAATAGGTGTTGAGTATGAGTGGGAAGAGATTGTCGATTTACTCAATGAGTGGCTTGAAGACGACAAGTACGTTCAAAACTTACCAAGTCGTTTGGGGTATTCACTGAGTTTCGAATCTACTTTGGCAGCAATGCAAGATGCCAATATAGACGTGATGTTTCGTGATTGGCTATGGCGACAACTCTGTATTCAATCTAGGGCTTATGTGCCTTGGGATATGGCGATGCCAATTCACCAACAAGATTGGAACTTCAACAATTTAAAGGCCGCACCTTCTGCGAGCGAACGATTCAACTTAAGGAATAGCAATGCAGTTATGGGACATTGAAGCGCACCCCGAGCTATCGCTTAAAGGGCGCTTTCAGCGTGATGAACACGGCGATGAAGTGTGGGTTGTTGTCGCGAAGCGTACTTGGCAGTTTGATGGTGCAGTATGGCATGAGTTGGGCGAAAGCGAGATTTTTGATGATCCTCAATATTTAGGAGAAGAAGGCTTCTCGGCAATGAAAATGGACCATGAATTCGCCTATACCAAAACTAATACTGACGTGCTGGTCTACGGAAAGGCGCGCAGCTATGCGAAGAAACCGGTGACTTACCAAGAGTGCCGCGTGTTGATTGATGGCCATATCGACAAGACACTTGCTATTCACGGTGAACGTGTATGGGTAGAGCATGGTGGCAGTATTACGCTCAGCAAACCGATTCCTTTCATCGAAAAAGACATTGACTATACCTGTGCCATTGGCGGTGACTTACGGAACCGTATTGGCGGCGGTGTTGCCGATTCCAGTAAAGAATTAGTTGAGCAAAAGGTGCCTTCGGTGTTTTATCCAAAAGAAGATTGGAGTGCGACAGGGAAAAAACTGCGTGTGGCCGGTTTTGGGCCGATACCTCCGTTCTTTGAATCTCGTCAAAAGTTGGCGGGTACGTTTGATGACGATTGGATTGAAAACCGCAAACCAATGTTACCGGTCGACTTCGATAGACGCTTTTTCCAAAGCGCACCTGTTGACCAACAATGTAAAGGTTTCCTTCACGGTGGTGAACGTTTGATGATGAGTGGTTTTTGTCATGACGACACGATTTCATTTCGCATCCCTAAAGAAAAATACCGTGCGCTTGCTACGTTCAAACAAGATACTTATCAAGCCGATATGTCGATGTATACCCTATTTGTCGATGCTGAAAAGAAAACGATTTCAATCAGTTATACCTCCGCATTTCCTTGTCAGGGGAAAGAGCACCTGTTGGTATCAACGTCCATCACGAAACTGGCAGAGGTAAGTGAGCATGCATAATTCGACAGGCCGTTATGTCTTAGGAATGGAAGTGATGACGCCGATGGGCATGAACCTCGATATCTCAAGCAGTGTCGCTCATGCTGATTTAGCCAGATTTGAACAAATCGTTGGAGAAGACGGGATTGAGCGCTTTACCTACGCGAAAATCGAATACACCAAAGACACTGAGTTGTTTGAAAAAACGTGTGAGATAACGAGTTATCTACTCGATTCTTTATTGATGCAGTTACCGCGTTCTTTGAAACCGATTCCATTATTGATCGCCGTGCCAAGCTCTGTCTCTCTAATAAAGGTGCAGGAATGGCTTGGTGAAAGTGACTATTCTGACTTTCTTTCTGTGGTCCAAGCAGTGCATGCAAGCGGGCCTAGCTTTGTGCTACAAGCCATGAAATCACTCGATAAATACGACGCCATGATGTGTGTGAGTGTCGATTCGTTAGTGAGCTCCCTTGACTCGTTAATAAGTGAAGCAATGGTTATGAGTACCAATAATCCATGGGGCGTTATTCCAAGTGAAGGTGGTGCGGGGTTGATTCTGTGTCGAAGAAATACAGTAGAAACATTAAAACTCAGCCCCCAAGCGCAATTAGGCTATATCGATACGGAATTAAATTCGTCAGATAGAAGAGGGATGTTTCGGTTGGTTCAACGTTCAAGTAAAAAACTGGCATCCTTTGGTGAGGTTTTTTCGGATATGTCAAACTTACGTGCTCACACTGAAGATTATGGTTTCGCTTTGGGTGCAAAGGCGGAACGCTTTACTTATCCAGAACAACCTCAACTTATCAATGAGTTATGGGGAACGATGGGAAGCTCATCTTCGCTTGCTTTGGTCGCTTATGCTGTTAAAAACCACCACTTTAACCAACCTACATCATTGCTGATGTTTGACTTTAATGGTGATAAAGGGCTACTCCAATTATTAGCCTGTTAATTGGATCACACACTTATAAATAGTGAAATAGGCAAAGTTTTTATGATCGGTATTTAAGATGCCAAAACAAGGGAACTAATGTAGTGAAAGCGTAAGTCAAAGCGACTTATAAATTAGTAATTATCACTAAAGTAATAGACTTACTGTTCGTTTTAAATACCAGCCTTGAAACAAGGATGTTTCAGCAAATATTATTTCGCTCTAATAATATTTGTTCGATGAAAGAGTGCAGAGTGTCTGATAAGCAGGGAGCAGCCAAAGGATATATTGATCAATTGGTTGTTAAAGCCATTGAGAAAAAGAAACAGAACGAGCAAAGATTGGCGCAAAAAAATAAGCCAAAGCTTGAGTACGTTCTTTTTTCGCAATTTGATGTACTAGACACGCTGCCTTCAAAAAATGGTAGAACTACGGTTTACCATCTCGCCAAGAAAGGCCAGCCAGAAAAACAAATCTGCTGCAAAGTCGTCAATGAAGAGGCGCCAGAAGTTGCCAGCAAAATGTTGGTTAATGAAGCCAGTCGACTAGAGATTTCCCAGCATCCAAGTGTTGCTGAGTTTATTAAAGTCGGCAACGAGTTCGAACGTCCGTATTTGATGTATGAGTGGATTCAAGGCGAATCTCTCGCAGAAAAAATGGAACGTCACTCGACTAAGGGCTTTCGTCACGATCACATTGCTTGGCTCGTGTATCAACTGGCTGGTGCGCTTGAGTTTATGCACACCAGAGGCATCTGCCATCTCGATATCAAACCATCAAATGTGCTTGTCAGTGAGGGCGATTACGTCAAGCTGATTGATTTTGGTGCGGCTCGTTATATTGGTGAGACTGAGACACATGCCGAAGCCAGTCTGAGTTACGCTTCGCCGCTTTATCTAGAGACAGGCACAACCGAGCCACAAGACGACGTATATTCTCTAGCTTTACTAACCGGACATCTATTTATAGGTGCTATTTTTGGTGATGCTTGGCATAAACAGTTAAAAGATCGCAAGCGACCTGCACTCATTCCCAACCACATTTGGAAGCTGCTGAAGCAAGTCATCAATAATCCGAGAGGGCATGGCTATACAGCCATCTCATTTGCCCAACAGCTCGCACGTATTGATACGCAGTCGATTGATTCACAATCAAACGCGCCAATTTTTAGTAGCTTACGCAATGCAGATTTATTACTGACGCATTGCAAACCGCAAGATAAGCCTGGCTATGGACGTTTCAAAATTTTAGAGGCGAGTTTGGTGCTCAGCGTGATTGCGATTACTGGCAGCTACTTGTACCAACAAAACCAGCCAGAATGGAAAACCATTGTTAAGTCTGAGCCATCGATTTCACAGGCTGAAACACCTTTGGTTAGTACGATCAAGCCAGCACAGACGGCCTCTTTCTTAGCGCAGCCACCTTGGGATATTGAATTCGCTCTTAATGATATGGAAAAGAACGTGGTGACTACTGCGCCATATCGTGAAGCTTTCCAAGTGCAACAGATGAAACTGTCTAAGTTGTACAAGAAGAACCAAAGCCAGTTGACCGCTTATCAAGACTTAGCGGATGACTTACCAAAAACCTTAGTCGATATTCGCAAAGAGTTGGTTACGTTGCGTGAGAAGCTTGTCGATGATGGTGCGCTGTTTCCTTATGCTGATAAAACCCTGACCAAAGTGATGGCAGGTTTGAACGTTGCTGCGGTTGATTCAATGAAACTGTCTGCCGTTGCGGGCAGCAAAGATGAGCAAATCGCTAATTTGATTTTATCGGGTGAAGCGAAGCAAGCAGATGATGAAATGAAAGCGGCTTGGTTGCTCAATCAGTCAGAAGCTTATTTCTACAGCCAGGTACTGCCGAAACGAGTCTTAGAAAGCATTAATGAATCCATTGAGCAACATGCGAAGGACCATTACTACACTAAAGCGATTGACGAAGCAAAAGCCGCAAAAGCTTACTTTGGTAATACGCCAGAACTCAGTAAAAAAGTGAAAGATCTGATTGTCGCAAGAAGTGAATTCATCTTGTTTAGCACAGTGACAGAACAGTCCATTTTTGATCAGCAAAAACTGCATGACTCACTGGCGGATCTAGAGCGTAACGCACCCAAAAAATTCAGTGAGATTACCGAGCTACTTAACGGTATGGCATCAGATTCCATCGACAAAAGCCATCAACTGTCTAAACCAGCACGTGGCGCGATCGCTGTGGAAAGAGCCATTAAAGATTATCTTTTATCTGAAGGGCGAGGTTAGTGATGTCAGTGATTGATATTGAACGCTTGCTTACGCCAATTTCAGACGCAAATCCAGTCGGTGAAGACGCGCGTTACGAGTTTTGCTACGAAATGATGGAAGCCGAAGTGAAGAAGTTTGGCTCTTTGTTTGGGGAAACTGTGGAATGGGGTGTCGTCAAAACGCACGCTACCGAGGTTCTTGAACATCACAGCAAAGATCTTAAGGCGATTTGTTATCTCATTCGTGCACTTACAGAAGAGTCAGACTTGCAAGGTTTTGAACAGGGCTTGCAGCTGCTTAATGGGGCGTTAACGAAGTTTGGTGCGAATCTTTACCCAACCAGAAAGCGAGGTAGAGATGGCGCCGTTGAGTGGTTAAACCATCAGTTTAAGCTGGTAAGTGGTAAGTTAGCGGAAAGTACACAACCTTGGGAGCTTGTCTCTCGTTGTATCAGTACGATTGAAGACGTACAGCGCCAGTTTGATGATGTTTTCCAAGATTCAGAGGCGGATTTCTTTGAGATTCGTACCCAGCTGAATATCTTATCGCAACAAGCTGGAGCGGACTCTCACGAGGCGGGTACGACATCTTCAGCGGAACAAAGTGCGCCCGCTCAATCTGTGCAAGCGGAAAACGCAGAAGAAGCCCCTAGGCCAGTAGCGGAGCAACCATCAAGCAGTCAAAGCGTATCGGCTGTAGCTAAACCGAAAGTGGCCAAAAAAGCCGCGGCGCCGGAGGTTGATGTTGATACGGATTTCTCCTCACCAACTGCTTCTAAACGCACCTTGAAGAAGGTTGCGGAGGTCATGCTTTATTCCAACGCGAGCGATCCACTTGCCTATCGAATTTATCGTCATCTGACTTGGGATGACATTGATGACTTACCCGATCATCAAAACAACGAAACACCGCTCAGTTTAGCGGTCTCTTCCGATCAACAAGCGGAGTATCGCGACAAGGCCAACCAAGAAAGTGATATCGATACGATTAAGCGTTTAGAGCGCACACTAACCGATGCGCCTTTTTGGCTGACGGGCCACTTCTATGTCTATTCAATGCTCACCAATCTGGGCTTTGACGATGCCGCAACGGCGGTGAAGCAAGAGGTGAGACGTTTCGTTGAATCACTGGAAGGCATTGAACACCTTTCATTTAAGAATTCTATACCATTTGCGGACGAAGCAACTTTGGCTTGGTTATCGACTCAAGTTGCAGGTTCATCGGGCTCGCCAGCGGTCATTCAGACCGTGGTGATTACCGAGGACGATTCGTCGCTAATGGAGGATATCACCCTAGAAAACCTAGGGGAGCGTGCTGCAGAACTTGCTCGCAAACTCGAACTGGATAGCTCGGGACGTGGGCAATTTTTGCTGTATTTACAATTGATAACAGCTTACCAGTCTGTTGGATTATACCCGTTGTGCTTGCCGTATCTTGAGAAGGGTTGGGACGTACATCAGGAATTTAATCTTGAGAGCTGGGAACCACACTTATCTTTGCAACTAAAAGACCTAATTCGAAAAACACTCCATCCGTTATTCCGAACCAAGGATCTTTTACCTGCCAAGTATGAACAGTGGAAAGCAATTTATGACTGATTACAGAGTTAGATAAGGAACTAATTATGTCACGTGACGGCTCGGTGGCTCCTAAAGAGCGAATTAATATCCGTTATGTTCCAGCAACTGGTGATACGCAAGACGACGTTGAACTGCCGCTGAGCATGATGGTGGTTGGTGACTTTACTGCACGTGCAGATGAGACGCCAATCGAAGAACGTACGCCAATCAATATCGACAAAGACAACTTTAACGAAGTGCTAGAAGGCATGTCTCCAAACGTTAGAGTAAACGTTGAAAACCGCCTTTCTGATGAAGAAGGTGCGCAAATCGGTGTTGATCTAACGTTTGAAAACATGAAGGACTTCTCTCCTGAAGCGATCGCGAAAAGCGTACCAGAGCTAAATAGTCTGCTCGAGCTTCGCGAAGCCTTGGTTGCATTGAAAGGTCCTCTAGGTAACGTTCCTGCGTTCCGTAAGAAGATCGCATCGGTTCTTCAAGATGAAGAAGCGAGAAAGAAACTGTTGGATGAACTAAGCATTGGCAACGACCAAGAAGCGAAAGAAGAGTAAGGGATATCATGTCTGCAGAAGCACAAGCGCCAGAACAAGAAGCAGCCTTAGTTGAATCAGGGTCACTTCTGGATAGCATTCTTAACGAAACTCGTTTAAAGCCAAGTGATGAAGGTTTTGATGTTGCAAAACGCGGCGTAGAAGCATTCATCAGTGAGCTACTAAGCAGTTCGACCACAGAGAAAGTCGATCAATCTTTGGTTGACCTGATGATCTCTGAAATCGACCAAAAATTGTCAAAGCAAGTTGATGCCATTCTTCACAACGAAGAAGTGCAAGCCATCGAATCGACGTGGCGTGGTCTTAAGTACCTAGTTGACCATACTGACTTCCGTGAGAACATTCAGATTGAACTGATCTCTGCGAAGAAAGATGAAGTACTAGACGATTTCGAAGACGCACCAGAAGTGGTGAAGTCCGGTCTATACAAACAGATCTACACTCGTGAATACGGTCAATTTGGTGGTAAACCTGTTGGCGCGGTAATCTGTGACTACGACCTGTCTGCATCATCTCCAGACATCAAACTGATGGAATACATGGCGAACGTGGGAGCAATGTCTCACGCACCGTTCATCACGTCTGCATCTTCTAAGTTCTTCGGCCTAGACAGCTACGAAGAGCTACCAAACCTAAAAGACCTTAAGTCTGTATTTGAAGGCCCACAATACACGAAATGGCGTGGCCTGCGTGAGCACGAAGACGCACGTTACCTAGGTCTGTGTACTTCTCGCTTCATGCTTCGTACGCCTTACTCGGTAGAAGATAACCCAATCAAAGCGTTTGATTACGACGAGCAAGTAACAGACAGCCACGACAACTACCTATGGGGTAACTCAGCGTACGCTATGGCGTCTAAGATCAGCGAATCTTTCGCTAAATACCGCTGGTGTCCAAACATCATTGGTCCTCAAAGTGGTGGTGCGGTTCAAGATCTACCGGTTTACAACTTTGAAGCGATGGGCCAAATCGAAACTAAGATCCCAACTGAGATTCTTGTTTCTGACCGTCGTGAATATGAACTGGCAGAAGAGGGCTTTATTGCGCTAACGATGCGTAAAGGTTCTGACAACGCAGCATTCTTCTCGGCGAACTCTATTCAAAAACCAAAAGTGTTTGCGAATACGCCAGAAGGTAAGCAAGCAGAGATGAACTACAAGTTGGGTACACAGTTGCCTTACATGTTCATCATCAACCGTCTAGCACACTACATCAAAGTGCTACAGCGTGAGCAAATCGGTTCTTGGAAAGAGCGTTCTGACCTAGAAATCGAACTGAACAAGTGGATTCGTCAGTACGTATCTGATCAGGAAAACCCGCCAGCAGAAGTACGTGGTCGTCGTCCACTACGTGCTGCGAAGGTTGAGGTATCAGACGTAGAAGGCGATCCAGGTTGGTACAAAGTATCAATGTCTGTACGTCCTCACTTTAAGTACATGGGCGCAAGCTTTGACTTGTCACTAGTTGGCAAGCTAGACCAATAACCCATTGCTGATAATATCAAGCAGCCAGTGAAGACTGGCTGCTTTTTTCGTAGGACCGGATATGGAAAAAGGTTATCGTCTTTTAGAGCGCATCGAGCTTGGTGAGCCCAAAAACTGCTACGAGAAAGTCGTTTCTCATCGTCATTTAATCGAATCCATTCACTCGCATTTGGCGGATTTGCTCAACACGCATTCGGGCAATGCGATGATAGATAGTGAATACGGCTTACCTGACTTTAACGACGTACTCTCCAACAATACGAACCTCGTTCGCCACATTCAAAACAACATCACTTCAACCATAGAACGCTTTGAACCGCGATTGCTGAATGTCGAGGTTCATTACCGAGAAGACCACCACAATCCTTTACAGCTTGGGTTTGGTATTCGAGGTGAGGTTTCCCATAACGGCGGTAAAGTCCCAATGTCTATTGACGTCTACATGGGAACTGACGGCCAATTTAACGTTTAGTAGGTGCCACTTGAGTAACAGTAAATACTTCCAAGATGAACTCACGTATTTGCGCGAATCGGGTAGTGAGTTTGCCAAATATCACCCCAAGTTAACGCACTTCCTCTCAGAAGGCACTTTCGATCCAGACGTTGAGCGGCTACTGGAAGGTTTTGCTTTTTTAACGGGGCGAATTCGCGAAAAGATTGATGATGAGTTGCCAGAGCTGACGCAATCTCTTATGACGTTGCTGTGGCCGCACTATATGCGTTCTATTCCTTCTCTGTGCATCAGCGAACTCAAACCTCACACTGGTAGTGTCACTGAGAAAACCGTGGTAAAACGTGGCGCAGAAATGGCGAGCGAGCAGGTAGAGGGGACGCAGTGTTTATTCCGTACATGTTATGACGTCAACCTTTACCCGATTACGCTGACCAATATTGAACAAACCAACAGCCGCACAAGCTCTTCGATTGATGTAACGTTATCAACAGAGCATGGTTTGGAACTTTCGCGCATTGGTTTAGATACGTTACGTCTTCACCTTCATGGTGAAATTCATATTACGCGCACCGTTTTTCTTTGGTTATTCCGCTATTTAGATTACGTTGAGCTGGATGTTGGTGGTGGCTACAAACATCGCCTTGGCCCTGAATATGTCGTGCCAGTTGGGCATGAAGAAGATGAAGCGCTGTTGCCTTACAGCAAAAACTCGTTTGCCGGTTATCGCTTACTGCAAGAATTCTTCTCTCTTCCAGACAAGTTCATGTTTTTTGACATCAAAGGTCTAGAATGGCTAAAAGGAATTCCACAGCGCAGTACAGTCAAGGTGAAGTTCCATTTTAAGCGTGCTTTACCTTCTGAAGTGGTTTTGAAAGATAAGCACTTAAGATTACATTGTACGCCAGCCGTTAACTTGTTCGAGAAAGATGGTGATCCGATTCGTTTAGAACATCGACGAAATGAATACAAAGTTCGTCCTCAAAGCAACAGCCAAGAACACTACGAGGTGTATGCTATTGAACAGGTAGAAAGCTGGAGCAAGGATGAACGTCGTCGTAAACCATTAATTGAATTCGAATCGTTTGAGCACCAAATCAACCAGCGAGACAAGCGTGAGTTCTACAAATCTAAAGTAGGCGAACGAGTGAGCGGTCGTGGCCTTGAGCGTTATATCTCATTCCATACGCACAATGGCGACATTGCCGATTTGGGAACCGAAACGGTCCTGATGAAGCTGCAATGCAGCAATGCAGACTTAGCTGAGCGCCTGTCTGTTGGGGACATTACCTATGCCACCCATAAATCGCCGACGTATGCGACGTTTAAAAACATTACCAAACCAACACAGTCAGTCAGCCCGCAAGTGAACGGTGAGCTTCAATGGCAACTTATCGCTAATATGTCACTGAACTATTTGTCGTTGGCAAATATCGATGTACTTAAAGTGCTTTTGTCTACGTATGATTTCCACTCTCGTGTTGACCGACAAGCTCACCGAGCGTCGATTCACCGACTCGACGGCATTATCTCCTCTGAAATGAAACCGATTGATCGTGTGTTCCGCGGCGTATCAGTAAGAGGCAATCAGTTTAAGCTCGTAACGAATTCGAAGTTCTTTGTGAACGAAGGGGATATGTTCTTAATGGCGAACGTATTGAACGAATTCATTCGACTGTATTCCAGTGTGAACTCGTTTACAGAGCTGGAAGTTTTTGATGAAGCCAGCGGTGAAGTCTATAACTGGACGAGCCTAATTGGACAGCAGACGATTCTATGATTAATACACTCTCTGATAAGTCGAATGAGTTTAGCTTCTACCAAGCGGTTTTGTTGTTGGAGAAGCATTACCAACTGCAACCAGAAACTGACTTTGTCGCCGTGGGTGAAAACAAGTATTTTCATCAAGAGCGCATTGAGTTTAGTGTTTCACCAAACTTGTCATTTCCCAAGAGCGATATGGACTTTATCGCTCATATGGAAAGAAATGGACAGCAATACTCTCGCGTAGAGACAAATTTTCTCGGCTTACATGGTTCAAGTTCGCCACTGCCTGCATCTTATACTGAAAAACTTGCAGGCCGCGATCCAGAAGACAACCCAGTTAAAGACTTTTTCGACTTCTTCCACAACCGCTACACGAGCTTGCTGTACCGCGTCTGGAAGAAATACCGGTATCACGTCCAGTACCAGAGCGGTGCAAGTGATGCGTTCTCAGGGCGTATTCTACATTTAGCTGGTTTGTCTGGTGTCATGCAAGATTGCGATGTTGCGGAGCTGGATAGGGCGAAAATTCTCTCTTACGTAAACCAACTCTCAACACGTACGCGCTCGCCTAAGCTTATCTCCGGTATTGTTGCCCACTACTTTTCTTTACCTAATGTCCGTATCGAGGAGTGGGTTCATCGCCGAGTAGAGATTGCAGAATGCCAACGTAATAAACTAAACCGAGCAAACTGTGTGCTAGGTCATAGTTTGCACTTAGGGCAAAGCATTTCGGATTTGAACGGTAAGTTTAACCTTTGTATCGATAACATTGATTTTAAGACGTTTAGAAAGTTCTCTTATGATGGCGAGTTGCACAATACACTGGTGGGACTGATGCGGTTTATTTTGCGAGACCCAATGTCTTGGGACCTCAAGCTAACGGTTAACTTAGACTCAATACCAGAAAACAATCTCGGTAAAGGTGAAGGGAACAGCCTGGGACAAACCTTTTGGCTTGGTAACCCTAGTGATAAAGACGCTAAGATTCGCGTGATTGGAAGCATATAAGAAAGCCGCTCAATTGAGCGGCTTTTTCGTTTGAGAGCTATTTTACTTATTAAGCAAATAACTCAGCCTAGCGACTGATTGGCTGGTGCAGAACCACCGTTGTATCAAGTTTTTGAATCCCACTGAATGATTCAATCTCGTTACACAAGTGGTGGATTGATTGAAGGTCTGGCGCTTCGATAAGAGCAATAATGTCGAAGCTACCACCAACAACACTGGTTAAACGAACTTCAGGAATCTCTTTTAAGGCACTTGTTACTTCATTTTTTTTGCCTTTTTCGCAAGAGATGAGCAGGTAACTTGCCGCCTTTCGACCTTCGTTCTCTACTCGGATCTGAGCGGTATAGCCCTTGATGATCCCCGTCTTTTCTAACCTGTTAATTCTTTCTGCAACAGCAGTACGTGACAAACCGATGTTTCTAGATAGGTTCGCAATTGATTCGCGTCCGTTTGATAACAGACTGGAAAGGATTTTGCGATCCAACTTATCTAAGCCTTGTAAAGTCATGTTAGAAATCATGTGTTCTGCCTATTCTGGTTTTTATATTGTTATTAAATCGACTCTGGAAGTGTAAAGTTATACAGCTCAGCCAGAGTGAATGGGTTTTTCTGTGTCAATGGGGTGATACGTAGGCTCAAATCCCTTCCTGACACTTTTATGTCACTGACGAAGCTACCGTTATGAGTGTTTGTCAGGGTCGAATCACCTAGCAATCTGTATATCGCCCACTGACCACTCTTATTTAGAACGTGCTGCTTACCCTCGTCGGTTACATCTTGTATCGTGATACTAATATTGAAGTCACCATTCTGCGGTGGCCACTCCATCTCACGAATTCGGCTCGGACCGTGATAGTAGTTAATGTCAGTGTCAGCGATTTTCAAGCTGGCTCTGATCGCACTAGAATCAAGGTCTAATACTTTGGCGCTAAACGGAATATAAACTCGGTTTGTGCTCTTATTAATCAATGTATCTCGGATCACATTGTAATTACGCAATTGCACCAGTAGGGCAGGTGACAGAGGCATGGTTTCGCCATCTACCTGCTTTGGTGTCCATAAGTTTGTGTCGTAAAACGGCGCAAAGTTTTTCTGAATAAAGGTGTCTAACAAACCACCTGATGCAAACAGCAATTCGAAATCTTCGATTGAAATTTCTTCTGTTGCGGTAAGATCAAATGGATATTTACCAAGCCCTAGCTCCTTAAACTTGGTGTAAATCTCGCTATACCATTGGGTTTGAATGCCTTTTGAAGATTCTGCAATCATCACTGACCAACTTTGTTGGACAACATCCAACAACCAACTGCGTACAGGCTCTGGTGATTTTTGAGCAATCTGCTTAAGTTTGATAAGCGGATCGGCTTCTGTGCTGTTCATGCGGTGTTGAGCCGCTGCTAGTGCGGCCATTTGTGGGTCTGGCGCGTCAGCAATGTCTTTCATGTAAGTACGAACGCGGCTCAATGCGGCAATGGTCTCATCCCATGGAGTAGGGGAGTTCGGTGTTTCACTGACTTGCAATTGGTTGAGCAGGTGGAACGCTTGTTCTACACGCTTCATAAGCAAGTAATCTGGTTTCACTGCTTCTTCAACCGCTTCCGAAGCAGAATCAGCAACTTCTAACAACTTAGGGTTAACTTGTGAAATCAGTGCGTTTTTCTCTCCAACTGGTGAGAACTGTGTGTTGGCATACACTTGTTTCAACACGGTTGTCATCGGTGATGAAGGGCCTGAAATAAGGTCAATCGCGTTTGTCAGATCCCCAACGTTGTTGTAATGCTGAACCTTGAGCTCACTCAGTGCATTTCGCCAGTAGTTGATGTAATCGTCTGTGTATTTCTTACGTACTTGCGTCTTGAAATCATCTTGCTCTGTCTTCGTTGGGATAACATGGTTTGAAAGGCCAAGTACCCAGTTGTCAGTGATGACTTGCTGCGACATTAGATCTACACGAGGACGGTAGAAGGTGCTAAAACCAGTAGACGTGTAGATTTTGTCGATGATAAGACGGTTGTCGGCTAATGGCTCGTTGAACACATTGTTAAACTCAAAGCCTACCGCTCGTTGAAGATCAAGCGTACCGAGGTCGATCGCATCCGCTTGATTCAAAATGCCAGCGTAAACCAAGTCTACGTTTGAGTTTGCAAGTAAAGAGCGTCGAGTTGCGCGAACGATGTCCATGCTGATGTCGACAGGAGCAAACTGAGTACGGAAGTAGGCATCTAGATAGCGCATCGCCTGGTTTACTACATCAGGTTGACTGCTTAGCTCATTCATCATGGCCAATGTTTGATGACGCAAGAATTGAATGTCGCGTTTAGACGGGTCATTTAGCATCAAGTAGCCTTTTAGCAAAGGCAGTGAGCGGCTAAAGTCATCTTGGTTATGAGTCAGTTGTAGGCGGTAACCTTTTTCGACAACGGGCATCAGTTGTTGAGCCACTTCTTTTAATAGTGCCTCGTAAGCAATCTTGGTGCTTTTATCTAAACGGCTGATGTTCAGTGGTAGAACTTCGTTATCTAGTTCTTTTGAGCCTTCTAACCAAGCACTGTAAGACGGCTGAATCGCACGAGTCGCATTGACTAACAGTTGATTAAAACTTGCTTCTTGCTCTGCTTGCGCGGTGTCATCGATACCAAGCAACTGGTTAATCACTCGTAAGTTACTGTCGAGTGTTTTAACGAAGAAATAGCCACCGCCAGCAAGAATGACAACAGACACAAACATCGCAAGATGACTTTGTCGTTGAATCAAACGTAGGTAGGTTTTGTTCTCACCCGCAAAATCGCTCTCTGGAAGGATCTGAGAATCAATCAGGAACCTTGAGAAGTAGGGAGTTTCTGTTAGCTGAGTATGCTCAGAGGCAATGATCGGTAAGTTGAAGTAGTTGCTGCAACTCTTCGCCAGCAGATTGTATTTACGACCGCCTTGTAAGCTTGAGCAGAAAAAGATTTCACGGATGTCTAACGAGTAAACACCACTGTTCGATTCACAGAGGCGCTCTAAGATGTAGCTAACCTCAGACTGAGCCAGTTCAAACTGTTTAGGAAAAGAAAGGATTGCCTGTTTTTCGTCGATCTCAGTTGAGTTTGCAGAAGAATCCAGAGCGTTACTTTCCAGCACTTTAACAAGGTTACGGTAACCGTCTTTGTAGTACTCGGTGATTACACCTTTTGCTTCTTTCAACGGTATAGAAAGGAACTCAACACGCGTTTTCAGTGAACTGAAATGAATGTACTCTTTAAAGCCATCCAGTTTATCCAGTTTAGACATCATCAAATACACAGGCAATGCAGAGGATGTTTTCTCACTGATTGATGTCATACGTTGGAGTAATGCCGTCATGGTGTAATCTTTTTGCTCTGGCTCTGAAACAATCAGGAACTCAAAGTCGATAAAGAACAGACAACCAGCAAAAGGTTTTCTAGGGCGATGACGAATCACTTCGTTAGTGAACGTATTCCACAGTGAAGCATCGCTACTCGACACTTCTTGGAAAACTAAACGTTGATCAGGTTTGATGTACACCGCACCGTCAGACTCATACCATTCGAAGAAGTCATTTTTGGCCGTGCGTGTCCTGTCCATTGGTTTAATTGCACTGGAATTAAACAAAAATTGACGTCGTCCAGACCCTTTATTACCAATCATTAGATAGATTGGTTTTTTACCCGCGTTAGAAAGGAGAGGGCGAATCACCATGGAAAGCGCTTCTTCCTCTGTTTCTAGGCGTTGAGCCTTAGCGTTATTCTTTTTCTTAAACCACAAAGTGAATTGAAAAATAAGGTAGAAAGTGGCAATAACACCAAGACCAACCCAGAGATAAAGTTTGTCTGCGTCTTCAAGCCAGAATAAATACACCCCAGCCAGTATTGCGGCAAATAACAGTGCCACAAAGGTCGAAACCACGATCGGGTTTCTGAGTATTTTTTGTTTGAACATAAGCCTATAACTTCTTTTACTTGTATTGTTATTTGTTGTCGGTTTCCGCAGTTTGTAACTGGTTTATCTTATATAGGTAGGTGTTCAGTAAAAGGAGTGAGCGATCAATTTCCTTTTGCTGGGTGTTCTTTTCTGCGTATTCAATTCGACCAAGAAGCGGAAAAAGTGAATTACTGTACTCATACGCTTTCTTTGAATCTTTATCTGAGTTCTGCTTTGCGACATTGGCAAATACGGTCCTAGCATAGGCAAACCGTTTGTATATGACATCGAATTCAGCCTCGAAACGAGAACGTTGCTCTAAAAAATTCTCTCGAAGTTGCTGTGCAGATGACGAATCTGGATAAAGTATCGTTAACTCACTGGTGAGCTTATCTATCGTATTTACCTTACTAACTTTGACTGGATCAATCGTCCAATCTGTCATTAGAACGTCGAGGCGATCGACCGTCGGCGACCTTAAAGAAGTAAGATATTCCTTGTTTTTAACGCTTAGTGAATCAACCAAGGTGGTGAGTTCGCTCAAAGAGGCATGTTCAATCTGGCCTTTAAGTGTTTGGTACTGGTGCTGCTTGTAAATGAAGTGCGACGCAAAAGCCGTCACCATTAAACCGATTATCGAGTAAACCATCACCTTGCTTGACTTAGAGCTCTCAACGTCTTTCTCTTCGCCCTTTTGGGATTGAGTTTTGGTTACTGATGGTTTTGCTGGTGGTGCGATTTCAACCTTTATGCCTGTACTGTCGGGTTTCGCCTGTTTTGCTTCTATCGTTTTGGTTTCTTTTGCTTTTTGTTCTTTGAGCTCTTCAATCCATTGATTCAAAATACGACGAATACGACCAAACGAAGGCGCTTTAATGCCATAGTGAAGGCGAAGCTCTTCTTCAATCCTTAAACAAAGCTGATGAGCAGCCTCAATTAGAGGTAACTCTTCTTGCCTTACTTTATGTTTGTTGATGCGTCTTTCGGTGTTTTCAACCATCCATTCGATAGCGCCCATGCGAGCGTTAGCTTTCGAATGCTCTGGATAAGCGGTATACCAATACACCACACACAAATCGAGTAAAGAGTTTAACCCTTCAACAAGCCCTTTTAGACCCTCATTATGCGTTGCTGCGACAGTAAAGTAGCAACTACAGCGAAAGTCTTTTCCTTGTGTACTTAAAATCTTCTTTGAGAGCGTTTGAACCGTCTTCCATGAAACACGTCCAGTGACCTTATTTAGGTTATTTATTTGACGCTTTATTTCGTCAAAATCATCTAAGCCATTAGGGTTTGAGCCGCTGGGATTACTTTCATCGATCGGCCTTCTGGTGAAGTCGCTGAAAAACATAATGTCTAATTCCAACTGAGTATATATAAAGACAGTAACCAGTGATTAAAATATAAATACTGCACTATCATCTTTTTTTTGTGGGATTTTATAGGCAAAAGAAAGAAATTGAATAATAAATAATATGTAAATCAATGTAATTTAACTTAGTGTGACATTCGTTCACATTTTTGCTGTCAGGTGTTGATTTATTTGGCATTTGTAAAGGTGATGTGCATTCCATTTATAGTAAGAATATTCGATGCGAATTGGCTTTTATCATTTGTATTGATTATGAGAATGGTCTTAAATTTGAAGCAGTGTTGTATTATTAAAATTAAGATTAACTTGTTTAGTGGTCACTTTAATAGCGTTTGCTTATTAAATGTAGCCTGATGTGTTTGCTCGTTTTATAGATGGTTCCCAAATATAAGTAGCAACTAAATTAGTAAAGTTCATTATCTAACCAAATATATTCAAATTTTCCTTGCCGACTTTATGAATATATCCATAGTTATATTGCTTTAATTTATAGGCGTTTTGCCTTATTTGATGGCGCTATCTTTTACCTTATTGAAAAAGAAAAGAGAGTTGATATCTTTCGCCTCTAAGTATTATTACAAGGCTTACCTAGAGGGACGAAATGCTAAAACCAAGTCAAGTGGGGCTGATTTCAGCCATGTGTCTGTTTTCTACTTTTGCAATAGCGAAAGGGGAACGATATGGCGGATCAGTAAACATGCTTATGGTGGAAAGCCACGACTACGACGAAGGTTCTAGCGGCGATCAAGAGGCTTTACGTTATGGCTTGGTGCATACGCGCCCAATCGATGAAAACAACAACCGTTGGCGTTGGTGGTTGGGCTTTAATTATCTCGCAGAAGACATTGATGCTCCGGCAAATGGCGTCTACGAAGAGGTCACAAACTATGAGTTTCGCGTTGTGCCTCAATATGCACTGAGCTCTTGGAGTATTTTTACCCCTTATATTGGTGCCGGCCTGTCTTTAGGGTATTCCCAGTATTCAAATCGTTGGAAAGTCGATCAGGATGGTTTCCGTTATGAAGCCATCGAAGACATTGACCAATTTGAACTTGGCGCTGTCGTTACGTTAGGTACCGCAATCAAACTTGGTAGCAACCCTGACGCCCACATTCAAATCATTCCGCAAGCTTCCTACATTCTTCCTGTTGTAAATGATGGATTGGGTGGCGTTGAACTCTCTGTTTCACTGCTATTTTAAGGTTTAGCAATGCGCTTACATCAGCTAGTCCTATTCATTTCGAAATGCCCAGAGGAATACACGGGTGCGAAGCATATTGAAATGCCGGAAGGTGGCGGCTCAGTAGGGCGAGCATCCAGTTGTACTTTGCCTTTGGCGGATCACAATCGCTTTATTTCAGGAACGCACTGTCTGATCAGTGTTTACGGTGATACGTATTACATCAGCGATGTCAGTACAAATGGCACCATGGTCAATGGCAACAAGATACTGAAAAATCAGCCAGTATCGATTGTCGACGGTGACATTGTTTCTCTGGGTCAATACGAAATTGGCGTGTCGCTAGAGCACGTTACTGCTTCACAAGACATTGCTGCCGATATTGCTCCTGAGCGTGTTTCTAACGACCCGCTTGTCAACTTAGGAGAGGCGGTAGTCGAAGAGGAAGAAAAAGTAGGCGCATTAGAAGACTTGTTCATGGAAACAAAACAAGACGATGTTGATAGCCACGACCCTATTGCACACCTCAAGTTTTCCATGCAACGCGATGATGACCACTTAATCAGAAACGAAGAAAAAGATCAGGAACCACAACCTAGTTCTATCGAAAACACGCGTCAAATCGTAGACGACAGTTTCAGTATTCATTCCGAATTGGATTTGCCTAACCTGATCCCTGAAGATTGGTTGGGTACAGACACCAAAAGTAACGAATCAACGCCTGTTCAAACCAAGAGTGATTCACAGCCCCAAGCAAACACGCAGCAAGTTCCAGACGATTTTTACCGTAAAGAGACTTCGTCTAATGCTGAAGAGTCATTGATGAGTGACCGTTCGCCAAGTCATCAGGTGAACGGTGATGCTTCCTATCAACAGAGTGCGCCTAAAAGCGAACCGGTTGGACAAAAATGGGAAGAGGTCACGCAAGCGTTTATCCCTTCTTCACAAATAAAGGATAAAACTCAGCAGCCAGCGTCAGAAACAAAAGTCGGCTTTGTATCGAATTCGTCTTTCGATGGGGCTGGAAGTGAAACCCATAATGATATTAGCCAAGCATTCTACGAAGGGTTAGGTATCACCAACCCCGACTTGATAAGTAATGAAGCGTTGTTGTTTAAGCAAATGGGTACGTGCTTACGCTTGTGTATCGATAACTTGCAAAAAGACCTTCACGAAGTGGAATCTTTGAAAGAAGAGGAAGGGCTGAGCCAAGCAGAGTCGAATCTTGCCGAGCTCATGTTGACGTTAAATAGCCAGAATTTACTCGCGCCAAACGAACTAGTCGAACAGATGCTTGATGAACTTAATGATCATCAAATTATTTTTAATAAAGCGCTCAATGAGTTGCTGATTGAGCAATCAGAAACGAATGACCCTGTCACGTTTGCAAATGATGTAGCAAGCAAATCGATGTTTGCAACTAAATCTAAGCTCTGGGGCGAGTATTTGGAGTTTTACGCGAAGAACCGTCGTCAGTTCAACGAAACATCGTTGAAAGGTCTTATTAAAAAGAACTACAACAAAGCGATTAAGGGAAGCCATGCGTAGTATCGCTGTATTACTCGGATTTGCATTGCTATCCGGATGTTCCATGTGGGATCAGTTAAAAGAATCAACAGGCATCACGCCAGAAACTTCTTCTATTGAGTTAGTGATAGAGGCGTCGTCGGTTTTAAACGTACGTGAGGGAGGCCAATCATCGCCAGTTATCCTTCGCGTTCATGAGCTAAGTTCGCCAGTACTTTTCCGTAGCCTAGACTTTTTTGCATTGTTTGAGAACGATAAAGCGTCATTGGGTGACGAATACATCAAGCGTTACGAATATCAAATCCAGCCAGGCGACAAAATCCATGAGATGTTAACGCTTGATCCAGCTACACGCGCTGTCGGCTTCTCGGTCGCTTTCCGTGATATTGATGGATCGTCATGGCGAAAAGTGGAAGTCATTGAAGAGAAGAGCGAGTACTACCTGAAGCTCAAGTTAGAAGGCAGTGAGTTGATTTCTGATAATACTCGCGGCATTGAACAAGTTTACTTTTAAGGAATAAAAGCATGTCTTTATACAATCCAGTTGTTTGGCAAGATGGAATGTTCATGAAGCCGCAGCACTTTCAGCAACTCGATCGTTCACAAAGTAAACTTTCTAGTATGTTGAGTTCAAACGCCTCGCCCCTGCATTGGGGCATTAAGCGTTTAGAGATTAACTCGCAGTTACTCGCGCTGGGTAAGATTGGCATCACTCGGGCAGAAGGTATTTTGCAAGACAGAACGCCTTTTGATTTGCCACTGCTGGCAGAATTGCCAGAAGTGAAAGACGTTGACCCTTCGATTGCCGACAAAGTGGTTTATCTCTGTTGCCCATTACCGTCAGAACGTTCTGAGCTGTTCGGAACGAAGAAAGACGGCGCGCGTTACACGATGGAATCTCAAGAAGCGGTTGACGCTTGTTATGATTCAGAAGACATGGCAAACATCGTAGTTGGTAAGCTTAACTTCTGTTTGATGTATGACCATGAAGACAAGAGCGCATACACATCGATTCCGATCCTAAAAATTTCAGAAGTAAAGCCAGATGGCAGTGTTATCTTAGATGAGAGCTTTATTCCGACTTGTATTGATATTCATGCTTCAACCGTACTGAACAAGTTCGCGACTGAATTTGCTTCTATGTTGAAACACCGCGCAGAGTCTATCGTTCAGCGCTTAGGTGTTGTCGACCAGCAAGGCGTATCTTCAGTTTCTGATTTTATGCTGCTCCAAGCGCTTAACCGATACGAGCCGTTATTTTGGCACTTTGCGAGTGCAGAAGGGGTCCACCCAGAATCTCTGTATCGAATTCTCCTTCAAGCGGAAGGTGAGCTTTCAACGCTTTGTTCAGCAACGCGTCGACCAATTGAGTTTACTAAATACAATCATGGTGACTTAACCAGTTGTCTATCACGTGCACTTGATAGTGCGAAGATGACGTTAAGTGTGATGTCTGAGCAACGAGCAATGCCACTGACACTGAAAGATCAGAATTACGGCATTCGAACAGCAGCAATCCCAGACAGCAAGATCATCGATACTACGACCTTTATTCTTGCCGTTAAAGCCGATGTTACGCTGGATATCTTACATACCCAGTTTGTGAGCCAAACGAAGATTGGTTCTATCGATAATATTCGTGATCTGATTAACCTGCAGTTACCAGGTATCGAGATCAAACCAATGCCAGTTGTACCTCGTGCGCTGCCTTACCATGCAGGTTACACCTATTTCGAACTCGATAAGACGGGCGAAGAGTGGTCAGCACTGAAAAACACAGCGGCGATTGCGATTCATGTCGCGGGTGATTTCGCTAACTTGTCATTGCAACTTTGGGCAGTACGTCTATGAGTTATGCAGAAACCGATGTAACCGTCGTTCTATTTCAACCAGAGCCTGGCAAACCGATGGAGGTGATGCCAGCGCCTGATTTGTCGCGCAATATCGCCGTTCAAGACCTCAACATCGAGAGTATGGGTATCAACCCGTTAGTCGACCAATTTTCTTGGTTGATCGCGAGTCTGTCTTGTATGTCGTCGATTCCTTGGCTTGATGACCCAATGCCGTTTCGTGAACAAGTGGCTCGTGAGATCAGAAAGGGCGAACGTAAGCTCAACGAAATGGAATTGGATCGCGCATCCATTTTGGTTATCCGTTACTGCTTGTGCGCAGCAATAGATGAATCTGTCTGTCGTCAGGAGTGGGGAGCAAACAGTCATTGGAGCCAGAACAGTTTGTTGTCTGAGTTCCATAACGAAACCTCTGGTGGTGACAAGTTCTTCGTGATTTTGGAGCGCTTAAAAGCAGACCCTCGCAAGTACCGACACGTCATCGAGTTCCTCTATTTACTGCTTCAACTTGGCTTCCAAGGTAAGTACGGACGCGAAGAGCGAGGCAACGAAAAACTCGCGGAAATCGGCAGCACTATCTATCGACTCGTGCGTGATGAACGTTTAGCCGAGCAAGAGAAAGTATCTTTAGTCAACCTTAAAGCCAAATACCTCAAGAAGCCGTTAAAAAGGGTGATTTCACCCAAGCTGATTTTAGGGGTGAGCGCGATCACCTTTGCGGTCATGTATGTCGCGACCTACATGGTGATCGACCTTAAGTTTCAAAAGTTGTTGGAAATGTATCAATAACCAGAAGATCTCAAATTGAGATCTTCTGCCAGTTTTAAACTTTATCGTGAATGTCACTAGCGGTTTAGTGAAATTCACTAGTCATTTAGAGAGATTGCAATATGCGATCTCTTTTATTATTCAATCAACAAAATTCAAATGGATTGGTTATGGGCGTAACAGTTGGTGCAAATGGACTTTCAATAGTTCATAAAGGCTCAGGTGGTGAAGCGAATGCAACGCTCCCAGATGTTTGTTTAACGAAGGTCGGTAAGCCGATCGTTCCTATCCCTTATGGCAACAATGCTAAATCAACAGACCTTGCTGGTGGCACCACGACTATCTCTATGGATGGTGGCAACAGTGTCGCGATCAAAGGCAGTACGTTCTCAAAAAGTACCGGTGATGCGGGCGGTGATAAAAAAGGCGTTGCATCCGGCACCATAGAAGCCGAAGCAAAATTCATTTCAGCCTCACCAACGGTTAAGTTTGAAGGCAAGGGCGTATGTCGCCTATCCGATCAAATGACCATGAATAAAGCCAATACCATGTGTCTTGGCGGCGCTCAAAACCCATCCGTATCTGTTACGGAAGAGCAGGAAGGGACTTATACGGTTGATTTGTACCTCTCTTACTCAGACGGTGAACCCGTTCAAGGCGCAACTTATACTCTCACAGATCAATCTGGCGCCGTATTTGAAGGAACATTAGACAGCAACGGTAAAGCATCGGTTGGTGGTGTTGCTCCGGGTGAGTTTGCCATAGAGTATGGTGAGGACAGTCGCGACTTTATGCCGAATGTTCCAACTAAGACCAATCCGAACTTTAATCCGAGTGCGAACGCTCAACTGATCATTGAAGAAACAAAGAAAGGCGAGGTTGGCTTCTGGGAAAACGCTTGGACGCGAATGTCTGGTGCCGCTAGTTGGATTTGGGGCGTGATTCTTGGTGATTTCAACGATGATGCTTCCGTTGAGCAGATCATCGCCAATACTGCTTTGACCATGATCCCTGTTGTCGACCAAGCTGCTGACGTACGCGATTTATCTGCGAACATTATGACTTTGCTGAGTGAAGAAGAGCGCGATAAGCCCGAAAACTGGTTAGCGCTTTCACTTACCCTTGTCGGCTGCGTTCCTACATTTGGTAGTGCGGTTAAGGGCACGTGTAAAGTTGCGCTAAAAGGCGGGAAAGGAACTTCAAAGGACACTTTGCTGGCCGTTTTAAGAGGCATGGGTAAAGGCGATCCAGAAAAGTTCTTGCGCACGTTAGATTGGGTGGATTACGCGAAACAAACCAGCCAGATTGTTAGCGATGTTCTAAAACCTTGTATTGAAGTGGCAACCGAGTTGGCTTCATATGCAAACAGAATGGGCGCAGATGAGCTTGGTGCGTATTTCTTGAAGCTAGCGGATGAAGTGAAAATCATCGATAAGATGGTGCCGGACAAGCTTAAAGAAGCGATGGGTGAGTTTGATGATCTTTTTGCTCGTATCTTAGGTAAGGGCGAGAAAACTTACCCAGCAAAAGTAAAACATAATACCGGTGAATCTGCTCAGTCAGGGAAGAACTCTGCAAAGGCGAATGAGGACAAAGACAAAAAGGAGTTTATCTGTCCTGTTTGTAAGAAAAAACCAGAAAAATGTGATGCTTATTAGAGGTCAATACCATCATGGCTAAAAACTCAATCGTAAAAACACACAGTCTTGTAAAAGGTTCAGGGCCTGCTTTAGCAAAAGCAATTAAATCTAAGCACTATAAGTCTGGCTTCAATGAACATTTATGGGCGGATGGACGTTTGAAGGGGGATGACGGACAGTTCGGACTTCAGGCTCACCACATCATAACAACTAAAAACTTAGATACTCCAGACTGGAAAAAATACAGAGAAGCGTATGAGTATGATATAAACACCTGGAAAAATGGGGTAATGTTCCCTTCCAAAACGGATATCGCTTGTCAAGTCAATACACACGTCCATAAGTCTGGCCATGGTGGAGGTTTGGACTTCAAGACCGAGCAAGAACAGTTTTGGGAAACAAGTTCAGATCCTGAAAGTGGTGAACTTACATCAATTCCGGTAACAAAGGTTCCTGACCCCGTAGCATCTAAGTTGCGGCTGGATGATATAAAGTATATAAAGTCAGTTAATCGAGATATTAAAGGTGTAAAAGAAAGTGCAAGAAGAGGCTATTATTGCAAATCAGGGAATAAAAGGCACTTTCAGTCTGATTTAGACGACGTCTCTGAAGACGTTTTAGTGTGTTTAGATAGCTTTTTATATACAATTTCGACTTTTGGTCATGATTACTCTCCGGCAAGTGACATAGGTTGTGCAGGCGAGAGTAATATAGAAAGCAAGAGTAAATCAAGAAGCGCATGCCCAAGTAGATCTTCCAAGCTACCGGAAGAAAAACACAATATAAAGAATGTAAAAGGTAAGACTATGAAACCTAGAAAACTTGAGGTTGGAAAATGAGTGAATATTTTTTTGCAAGAGAGTGTGTCAATTCCCCAATTTATTGTTTTCCAGATGAATACATCGATTCCGTGCCCTTAACGAGTTTTACTTACCCTAAAGCACCTGTTCCCTTGATAGTCGAATTTCTTCCACAAGATGATTATGAAATCCCAGATATACTTGAAATGCCAAATTTCTCGATTAAGAAAAATGAATTTTCGAAATTAGATTTTAATAACATTTTTGGGGTTAATTGGGTCGATATTAAACTTCATGATAAAGGCGAACATGATTTTCTTATGCTACAAGTTGTCAACGAGATTAAGTTGATTGATAGATCTGAAAGTAAGATCAAGAGGTACCGAAAGGATTCTAATGGTGATGAGATGATTAGTGGTATTCTTAATCTTATATTAGATGAAAAACTAATTCAGACTATACCAGTAGATAGAAGACAGATAGTGATAGATCCTGGTTGGTTGAAGTGTGTTTTTTTCCATAAAAGTTTAGTTGAAAAAATAAAAAATTCTAAGCTAGTCGGTGTGGAATTTATACCGGCAGACGGCTATTCAGACTTTAGATAGATGAAATTAAATTTAAATGACTTTTATGTAAATAACAATCCTAAAGTAATATGTATATTAAGTTTATTAAAGAAAATTTAAGCAATATTCTACCAGAAAAAAGACCAGGTATGGTTTTTTCTAACCCTGACTTGTTTATTATTTTTGACAATACTATCCGATTCGTAATTTGGGAAGAAATTTTAGAAAAGTTAAATGAATTTTGGTTAGAAGGAAAAGATACTTGGGATAGTCATTTTGATTTTGGTAGTAATCCTGACGATTATGATAGACAGTTTGATGATTATAAAACAATTGAACTTTTACAATTCCCAACCCTGACAGATTTAGAAGTAGAAGAAAAATATGCTTTTGTTTTTAACGAGAATAATGAATTATATATTAGTGAGAACTTCGTTAAAGACTTGAAGTCAGCTGGATGTGTCGATGTATGGTATGATACCACGGCTCCATATGGCCGTTATTAGACTGCCAGCATTGAAAAGCGTCTCATGGCGCTTTTTCTTTAATACTACGATTGAAGCACCGCTGATGCCTGTTGAATTAAAGAACAAGAATAAAATAAGAACGTCAGAAGTTGTAAATGAGCGATTATTACTTTGCTAGAGAAATTGTTGAAACACCACTTTATGATTTTCCGGATGAATTCTCTTATTCGGTTCCATCCAACGTATTTACATATCCTAATCAGCCAATTCCGCTTGTAAAAAGGTTTGCTCCTACAGAAGATTATTGATGTGTTTTTAATTCCTTCACTAGTAATATCGCCTTATGAGTGTAAGAGAGCAAAGCAAGATAATTACCAAACAATAAAGAGGTATAAGATGGAGTTTTCGGTAATCTCTGAGGACTATATGAGAAGTCCAACGGCATTCCAATGTGTGGATGATCGTGAATTTCTATATAGTACAGATAATTTTCACCCAACGAGTTCGGAGAGTCCAATAAGATGGGAGGATAAAAATGTAACTTCCTCCATGGTTCACCCCATTTCGGATAATGGTGACATATGTGTTACTAAAGAATTTGCAGATCTTGTAATGAGCTTTGATCCTTATGGTGTAGAGTTTTATCCAGCATCACTATCGACTAAAGATGGAGTCATCACCGATCGATACATACTAGCTCTGAATAACATTCAAGATGTTGTCGACTTTGAACGAAGTGTTGTAGAAGTATCACCAAACAATGGGGACCTAATCGTCCACCGATTGTTTCTAAGCCCAGAGAAAATTTTAAAGATCCCCTTCCATAAACGGGTGGTTTATAGGGCTAAAGGAGCTGATACTGCAGTATTTTTCGCTCCAGAAATCTATGATTTGATTAGTAATGATTCAAGATTTTCTCTAGTTAGGAAAATGAAGAAGAATACATCTATGCGTGCACCTAAATTTTAGGGGAAAATAATGAAAGAAGACTATATTATTTTAACAAAGCAAAACTTAACTAACTTCCCATTCCAGCAAACCCCTAAACCAATAGTACCCGTAGAGCCTGACTTACTGCTTGAAATGACCTTTTCTCCGAAGCTATTTATCATCAGTGATATTGCATCAGAAGTAGAGAAACTGGTTGTACACGGAGTAGAGTGGTTAGACGCTCGCGTGGATTGTTCTCCAAGCCAAGCATCTGATGATGAAATTAAAGTTTATGAAGATTATCGTATGCCTTACATCCATCAAACTTATAAATTGACGGATAAAGAAAAACAATACGGTAAGTTGAACTGGTTAGATATCGAGTCAACAGAGTTTGATTTCTCTAAATTAGAAAATATTCCCTTAGAGGAACGATTAATATTTAAACTAGAAGAAGATTTTGGCTTAGTTTTTATTCACCAAAGTGTGATTGACCTTCTAAAAAAAGACGTCAAAGACGTTTGGGTAAGAGATGTATAATAAGCGCCGAAAGGCGCTTTTTCTTTTATTCAATCGGATACAACTCTAACAAATAAAAGATGTGAACGTGGCTAATGAATCCACAGTGGTTAGGAAATAATGAATAGAACAACGAAATTAACTTTGCTGTTGGCGGCGGCAACATCGGTCGTCGGCTGTCAAACAATGCCGAATCAAACGTTAACTTCTACGGCAACTCAAGAAACTATTGAACATGCGAAAGCCGAACTTGATGGGCAGCGTTTCTACAAACTTAATGAATATGACCAAGCGATTGAAGTTTCTGACGACGGGATCATTGTATTCAAGTCTTACTTACCTCGTAGCGGCGGTTACGAATGGGTACCTGTAGTCATTCAGGACAGCAGTTTTCATGTGTCATGCGACTATTTCCGAGAGTTTGTGGATGCAGGAATGGTAGTGCAGGCACAGTTTGTCGGTAAAGGTGGGCATATTGAATACTATGATAAAAAACGCTGTGAAGAGCACGGCGAGCCCGTTTGGAATTAAAACGTTTTTATTAAAGCGCCTTTCGGCGCTTTTACTCTCTACAACCAACACCCACTATCTAGCACATCAATTAATCGTCTCGACAAAAATAACTCAGCGTAATTGGCGTTGGTTTAAAATGAACCACACTAGGGCAAATGGTACACTGTACTCATATAGATACACTGTAAATTAGCGTTTGAACCTCTTCCCCATAACATTGATATTTAGCGTTCAAACGTTGAGAAAACCCATATGCGTTTGTCGTTAAACCTCGTGATTGCATCCACTTTTGTAGCTGTTACTCCAGCTGATGCTAACTATGATCTTGATTCCCTGCTAGAGATGCCACTGTGCTCGTTAGCAGACACAAAAGTTGTTTCGGCAACTCGTACCTCTCAATCCCTTGCGGACACGCCAGCTTCGGTTTATGTGATTACAGCCAAAGAGATCCAACGCTCTGGTGCTCGTTCTGTGGCTGACGCATTATCTTTGGCACCTGGTCTTCATGTCGCCAAGTTCTCCAATTACGATTGGGGGGTCAGTGTGCGTGGCAATAATGAAACACTTAACAACAAGATGTTGGTCATGGTAGATGGCCGCAGTGTGTTCAATCCAATGTCATCCGGTGTTAATTGGGATTTAATTCCCGTTAGCATGGACAACATTGCCCAAATAGAAATCGTTCTGGGCCCGGTTGGGACAGTGTGGGGTGGTAATGCCGTGACAGGAGTCATCAACGTCATCACTAAAGAAGCAGAAGGCTCGGCAAAAGGGAAAGTGTCAGCAAGCTTTGGTAATTATGGCTACAGTGAATATCAATTGCATCATGCAGGATCAATTGGTGAGTACACCAACTACAGTGTTTATGGTGAGTTTGTTGATCACATGCCTTGGACAAGTGATGAAGCTCGTGTGGCTCCGCTGCAACATTTTAACGTATACACTGAACGCTTTGGTGGCCGATTAGATTATCAAAAGCATGAACACACGTTGAGTGTACAAGCTGGTGGTATTCGCTCTCGCGAAGACTACAACTGGGGTAATTATCAGCCTCACTTTGTCATGCCCGGAGCAGAACCGGTCAACTTTTATGAAACCGAAATGACCATGCAAGAGTACTTCGTTGGGGGGCATCATATTTTTGATCGTCCTAGCGGAGACCGATGGGAAAATGAAGTTTGGTTAACCTACAGCTCTAACGACATTTCACACGATAATGCGCGATTTTTCCGAACAGATCTAGACTCCCATTATACCTTTTCAAATCTATGGGGAACCGAGTTTACTGTTGGTGCCAATATTCGGCTTATTGATGAACAGTTTGGAACTTTCGATAAACACGATGAAATGACGATGCCTTATTTGCGCTTATCGGACAGTCCAGATTTTCTCAACCAATCGTATGGTCTGTATGCCAACTGGAGTATTCCGTTGGACGAGAGAACCAAACTGACATTAGGTAATCGCTGGCAATACAACAACCTTACTCATCATGTCGATCCACAACCACAGGTGCGTTTGAGTTATGAGCTCGCGAATAATCAACGATTGTGGGCGGGTTGGGGTAAAGCAATAGTGACACCGTCACGATTGGAGCTGAACACGTATATGCGTGAAAACCATTATATGGAAAACGTACAGTTCAGCGACGGTAATTACTATGACTACTATTACAGTTACCTATTAAAAGGGAATGAAGACCTAGATGTAGAATCAGTCTCGACCTACGAGCTTGGATACCGTTTGTGGGATGAGAACAAACTGCAATTCAATATTGGTGGCTTTTATACTCGTCATGAAAATATTCGTGTTTATAAAACGGATTCTGCGACACAAGCGATTGTTACTGGTGGCTCATCACCGGGCACGGTTGGTACTGTTGTAGAGCAATACACATCCAGCTTAGTTGATCCGATCTGGAGTGAAAGTTTTGGTGGAGAGGTTTCTGTGAAGTGGCAACCTCGTCAAGACATTCAAATAAACGCCAATTACAGTTACAAGCGTATTGTTGGCCATTGTGAGGGCGCTATTTGCTCTAACAACAAGGCCGTGAAACGTATGATTGAAAATGAACCGAATCATTTTGTGAATGCACAAGTAATGTGGGACATCACGCCACAATGGTGGCTCAGTGTGACTGGTCAGTATGTTTCTGAATCTAAGTTACACGATGATTACGAGTCGGCTTTGAATCCGGTTAACGTAGCGAATAAAGACTATAACTGGCCGGAAGTGGTTTCCTTTGATGCATCGGTAAGTTGGCAATACAACGATTGTTTGCCACAAATTACAGCGTCGGTAGAAAATCTAGGTGCAGACCAAAGCAAAGAGTTTCCCAACAACTACAACCCTTTCGCTAATGGAACGCAATACTGGCTAACGCTCGATTGGAACTACGCTCAATGGTAAAACGGTTTGAGCGAAGCTCAGCAGTGAAATGGGTAATAATGATTTGGGCACTGCTCAGCGCGACGTTTGCCTTTGCTCAATACGATGATGCGGAGCTGAAAGCCGTTTATTTATATCGTTTTGCTTTGCTCGCCGATTGGATGGCGACGGGGGAATCCATCGCCCCAGTTGAGTATTGTGTGTCTGAAAGTGACTCTGTTGGCGAGCACCTTAAAAACATCGTTGCTCGTAAGCCGCAGTTGTCTCGTTACTATGATTTATCAAATCCGGTGACGCCGAACACCTGCCATATCTTGTACATACCGCAAGCAAAGAAGTCCCAAATCTTATTGTTGCGCGATCAATACCCTCATTCGTTGTTGATCAGTAATGGCGAAGAGTTCGTGAAAATAGGGGGGATGGTCGCCTTTGTTAAGGTAAACAATCGTATTCGTCCTATGGTATCTCGTAGTCACGTCGCGCCAACACAGATACAACTGCGTGCCCAACTATTGAGTATCTCATTATTGGTTGAAGATGAGGTCGCGCCATGATTCGCTCTCGTCTCGCTCGTTTGCCTTTAAGGCATAAGATGATGTTGCCTACATGGCTAATGATTACTCTTATTGTCATTGGTCTTGGTACGCTCGCAATTCAATACGTGGTACTTGCACAAGAAAAGGCGTTGGAGCGTCGTATTGATATTCTTGGCCAAGGGGTGGCGAACACGCTACAAGCGGCATTGATGTTTGATGATGCATACACGGCAAAAGAGCAACTGACCAACCTGAGTTTCGATCCTGACATTATTTCCGCGGTCGTGATCAATCAGCATGACAAAACAATTGCATCGATAGAAGATCTGCCAGCAGGTTGCCATTGGCAAGAGCGTCAGGTGATTTGTTCACATCTCAACGTTGTGATGCGTCATAACGATGTCTTATTAGGCGATGAGAAGTTGGGCGCACTCGAAATATGGGTTTCTTTAGAGAACCTATTAATAAACGAACGGAAAATGTGGTTATCGCTTGGCGTTATCGTTTTCTTACTTTCGTTGTGTGCGTGGGCGTTGGCAAAGTTACTACACTCATTAATTTCATTGCCATTGCTGTCGTTGCATCGTTCTGTTGAGCATATGAGTCGTGTCGGGGTCCTCCGTAAAACATTGCCAGTTTATCATCAAGATGAAGTTGGTAAGCTAACAGAATGCTTTAATGAAATGACCATGAGTTTGGCTGAACGTGAATCACAAGTGGCGCAAGTGTTAAAGCGTGTTGAAGATAAAAACCGTTATATCCATAGTGCACTCGACGCAATGCAACGTTGCGTACTCGTAGTTTCGTCAAATCACCAGGTGACGTACTTCAACCCTATAGCGGCAAAAGAGTTAAAAGGGATGGAATCAAATTCGGACGCGAGAAGCCTCTTGATGAGTCACTTCGAGCCTATGTTGAAAGTAGAGCGTATCCTGTTTGCAATCGATACGCATACTACAGTGAAAGGGTTAGAAGTTCGTAGTGTTGACAAGACTAAGCGCTATTTGATCTCTTGTAACCCGATGGACACAGAAAAGAGCAGCTTGATTCAGCTTCAAGACATTACGGAGCAAACGCTATCGGAGCAAAGACGTAAGTTACTCGATTTAATGTTTGATCAAAACCAAGACGCCATATTGGTATTGAATCGAGCTTTAAGCGTTCAAACTCAAAATCAATCTGCGACACAGTGGTTTGGTGAGGTTAATGCATTAAAAGGTCTCGAATTGTTTTCATCTTTTGAAGTGACGAAAGCGATTAAATTAAGGTTATTGAAAACGGGTCACTACAAAACGCACGTTGATGTAAAAAACCAACAAGGGCGTGTGATGCCGTGTGAGCTGAAGGTTCGCGCTTTGAAGAGTGAAAATGGACGTGCAGAAGCGTTTGTGGTCTCATTTACGGACTTGACGATTGACATCGAGTTAAAACGTTTAAATTATCAAGCAAACCATGACCCATTAACCGGCTTAGCCAACCGCTCAAAAGCGTTACGTCGACTCCAGGAAAAGCATGATGTGGGTGCCTCACAGCATATTTTATTCTTAGACCTAGATGGATTTAAAGCAGTTAATGACCAATACGGTCATGCGGTTGGCGATCAATTATTGAAAGCCGTTGCTCAACGTTTGGTCAACTGTGTGGCGAGAAGGGATCTTGTGTCTCGTCTTGCTGGCGATGAATTTTTGATTGCGGTTCGTGAGGCTTCGAGTTGTGAGCCGATCGCGAATCGCATCATAGAAAGCCTAGCGAAGCCCTTTTACTTTGGCGATATCACTTGCTATATCTCTGCAAGTATCGGTATGAGTTATTGGGCGCGAGAAGATAACTCGACGTTGGATGATCAAATTAACGCTGCGGATATGGCTATGTATCTTGCGAAAAAGGGCGGTAAGAATCAGTACCAAGCCTGTTTAGAGCCTGCTTGTATTTTGGATTAACTTAATAGCCACACACTATGCGAACAAGCGTCAAACACGAGCAAATAGAGGTGTGGCTTTTAAATGTACGTCATTGTCCATTTTATCTTTTCAGAATGGGGCGTATGTTGTGCTGTTTGATTTTTGAGCGAAAGGCGTTCTGTTGATGATGAGATGGTGAACGCAATTTGGTTGTAGTCCAAGGTGGATAATGTTGTAAGAATGTCCTTACTAATTATTAAAAATTATCATCTTATCAATAAGATAAAATTAATTCGCTAAGTTTCGAAATTTGACATTTAAGCTGTGCAAATTAGTCTGAGCTCCCAAGTCGTGGAAGCCAGTTATGCTTAGCATTCTTAGAAAAAACATCGTATTCATTTTCGCATTCATTGCTATTGCGTCTTCAAACGTTTCGTTTGCCGCGGATGAGCCAAAAGAAACGGTTGTTGTTGGCGTTATTGCTCAGCATTCAGAAAATCCCCAAATAGGGGATGAAATCGGTGCTTTCTACGGGATCAACCTTGAGTACCTGACTAACATCGCCAAGGTCCTCGAACTGAAATTGGAGCTTCGTTCCTATAGCACGATTCCTGCCCTGTTAACTGATATCGAAAATGGTACGGTTGATGGCGCGGTAGGTTTTAGCAAAACACCAGAAAGAATTAGCCACTTCTTATTTTCAGAACCTTTTTTCTCCAGCACGATTGCGGTCTGGTACCGCGATAGCAACTATAATCAACGTGATCCTCGAGAGCTTCAGTGGGTTTGTGTCGAGGGAAGTGTCTATTGTGGCTACATTAGAGAGGCGGGTGCAACCAAAGTACGTGAAGTAAAAACGCGCCTAAAAGCATTTGAAGCTGTACGCAGTGGTCGTGCCAATGCACTTATCTCAACGTATGTCGCCATTAATCAATATTTAGACCAAAACGATATTGTAAAAGGGGCAGTAGACATTCCGAGTTGGCTCAACGAGGAAGAAGTCAGTTTTATCACTTCAAAATCAAACCAAGATTTGGTTGACCGAATCAATAAGATCTTGAGCTGGGAACGTCGCGGAAAGAATATTCGCTCGGTCGCGTCGAAGAACCCATATCATGTTAACGACAAACTATTAGTCGAGTACCGTCGTGATCTCGATAGTAATAAAGCCATCACTTACAGCAGCAGCGAAGAAGCGTTCCCGTTTCTTTATCGCAATCCACACACGGCTCGCCTAGACGGTTTCCTGCCTGATTTCATCGACCTAATTCGTTCAAGAACAGGCCTAAAATTTGAGTACATAGAGCCCACGAACAGCTTAGATAGTGGATTGACTGCGTTTTCCTCTGACCTTGTTCCTGTCGCCTATGTTGATCATGTTCGGTCGTCTGATTGGCTAATTACGAAGCCTTTTATGCACAATAACTTTGTCGCGATTGAAGCGCTAGATGTGGAGAATCATCCTCCTCACGATGCGACGTCAGGCATTTTGATGAGTTTAAAAAAACAGGGACTGGTTAACTTAGACTCATGGAAGGAGGAGCGCTTTACTCGTTATGACGACTTGAAGCTACTTCTTAGTGATCTAAAGAACGGCGAAATTGATGTGGCTTACGTACCTGACGACATTGTTCACAGCATGATTGCGCAAGATAACATTGATGGACTGTTGATCAGCGAAAAGGATGTTCTGACGTTGTCGATTGCCTTTGCCGTTGCCAACCACAATACCAAGTTGAAGAAAATCTTGGATAGCATCATCGATACGATTGATGCCAAAGAGATCGACAAGTTAAACCGGACTTACCGCAATTTCAACCTAGTCTATGGCTATGATGAAGAAGAGATTACCACCATTGTACTGTTTGTCGCGGTCATTTTTGCGGTGCTTCTCGCCGTCGTCTACTTCGTATTGGCGCACCTCAAACTGAAAGTGAACCTTGCTGAGCTCAATGCCACTAATGAAGAGAAAGAAAAACAGTGGTTGATGGGGATCATTCAAGAGATAAACAGCATTGTATTCATCCATGGTGAAGACAACCAGATTCAAATGAGTAACTGCTCTTTGTTCCTCAATCGGCGATGCAATGGTTGCACTATTCTCGACCGAAAAACCGCAAAACCGTTGGTCGATAATGCCCTTGAACTGCGTGAAGTAATCGAAGGTAAACGCATTACCGATACTAGCGCGTCCACCGGTTGCAAAGGTGGTATTCAGCACGTGTACCGCGAGCGAAAAACCATCCTTTCACCAAGCAGCAAGAAAAAATTTGTCCTAACGGTTCTTCAAGATATTACCGAACAAAAAGAACGTGAGTTTGCCTTGATTGATGCTCAGGAGAAAGCTCAAACGGCAGTGCGTGCACGTGAAAACTTCTTAGCGACCATGAGCCACGAACTAAGAACGCCACTGTCTGCGGCGCATGGGTTACTCGACTTATTAGAGCGTCAAACTCGAAGTGACACCAACAAAGAACTCATCACGCAAGCCATGCGTTCTCTTAATCACCTCAACGTGCTGGTGGACGAGGTCCTGGATTATTCAAAGCTTGAAGCAGGACAATTAAAAGTGACACCAGTAAAAACCAACGTCATTACAACCTTATGCGATGTTGTGCGTAGTTTTGAACCCAAAGCGCAGAGTAAGGGGTTGGATTACCGAGTGACTGTTAAACCCTTTACCAACCCTTGGTTAAAAGTAGACGCGGTTCGACTCGTACAAATTACGACGAACATCTTATCAAATGCGGTCAAGTTTACTTCTGATGGTGAGATACGGATTAGCATTGCGCTCAATCAAGAACAACTGATTCTAAAAATCGCCGACACCGGCATCGGTATGACGGAAGCGCAGTTGGATGGGATTCTTCAACCATTTGTTCAAGCGGACGATACGATCACTCGTAAATTTGGGGGTACAGGCCTAGGGCTAAGCATTGTTGATGGCCTTGTGGAATGCATGGGCGGAGACCTTCAGATTAACTCTGAATCGGGACTGGGGACGACCATCGTGGTTAAACTGCCTGTTAAGCTCTGCAAACCCAAAGCGCAACCTTCTATTGTATATAGCTACTCGCCGACATTGCCTGCCAATATTCGCGATTGGTGTGAAGTATGGGGAATGGAAGCAACCGATATTTCCCCAAGCCTTGCTGGAACATTTTCTGAGGAAGGGAAGTACCAAGGGCTTAATTTGAACTGCGGTTGTGACGCCATATGTTCGCTAACCGCAGTAGAAGCAAAATATCCAGATACGTTGTTAAGTCTGTTGAGCCAAGGTTGTACACCGACAGTTGAGCCGATTAAGCCAGTAGATAAGGTCTCTTGGAAGCACGGTACGGTCTTGGTCGCAGAGGACAACCCAATAAACCAAAGTGTCATAACCATGCAGCTACGAGAACTCGGCATAGAACCCGTAATTGTGAGCAATGGTTTAGAAGCATGGCAATACGTAAATCAGGACGAATTCGTTACCTTGGTATTAACCGATTTCCATATGCCGGAGATGGATGGTTTTGAATTGGTGAACAAGCTCAAAGCAAATGAGGAGCTGTCTAAAATCCCAGTTATTGGTGTGACCGCAGAGGATTCCCGTCTAGCAAACGAACGAGCGAAAACCATAGGGATCGACGACATTCTCTTTAAGCCATACGACCTTGAGCAGCTTAAGGTTAAATTGCTGCCTTACTTGAGTGAACAAAAAAACAATCTTTGGCCTGAATGGCTAGAGAAGTTTAGAGCGCAGGATGCAAAAGAGATCGCTAATGTCTTTAAAAGCTCGATGACGCAAGACGTAACCAATTTAAAAGCGGCAGAAAGTAAACAAGAGAAGAAACGAATTATTCACGGTATTAAAGGGGCGTTAGGGGCGATAGGCGTCACTATCTTAGCTGAGTTATGTGTTGAAGCTGAACAGGCAAGTGACGCGGATTTCGATTCGCACGTCACAGGACTTATTGACCGGATAGAACATGAAGTTAACCTCGCAGGACACTGGATTAAAGCTCATGAATAAACCACTGAACACGATGGTGATCGATGACCATCCTCTACAGATTACGTTGTTAAGGCAGATGTTATTACGTAACGGTGTTGATGTTGCTACTTATGATAAGGTCGACGATGCGATAGCACATGCGAAACATAACAATTTAGATGTTATCTTTTGTGATTTACAGATGCCAGAGAAAGATGGCATCGACATGATGGAGATGCTCAATCAAATTGGTTACAAAGGCAAAGTTGTTCTAGTCAGTGCGATGGAGCTGACGATCGTGACAGCCGTGCGTGCGATGTGTGAAAGCTTTAGTTTTGAAGTGCTTGGAAAGCTATTGAAACCTTACGAAGAGCAGCAAGTCATCGATATGCTGACTCGAGTTAACCTAGAACCAGTCAAAAGCACCAAATTTAACCAATGCGTAGACGTTCAAGACCAAGAGTTTTTGTTTGCGCTTGGCGAGGGACGCATCAAAAACTACTACCAACCGCTGGCGGACGCTAACAGTGGTGACATTATCGGATTTGAAGCTCTGGCTCGTTGGTTTCATCCCATCTATGGTGTTTTACCACCACATTGTTTTTTGCCGATTGTTGAACGTTGTCATTTGTCCGCCGAGTTGTTTGATGCCGTGTTTAGTAACGCGTTATACGACATTAAGCATCGTGGACTCACTCAAAAAGTCTCAATCAACGTTGACCACGATAATCTTGAAGATTGCGAGTTCGCAAGCCAGTTCATTCAGCGATGTTACGAAAACGGCATCAGCCCAGACCAATTTACAATAGAAATTACCGAGCGTGATACTTTTCAGACCAGCGCGGCACTCTACAAAAACTTACTCAAATTCAGAATGAATGGCGTGACGGTGAGTATCGATGATTTTGGTACTGGTTCGTCATCGCTAGAAAAACTCGCTCAATTGCCTTTTAACGAACTGAAAATAGACCGCTCGTTTATACAGGGGTTAGTGAATGACCCGAAAAAGAAAAACATCGTGCTCGCAATATGTGCACTAGCAAAAAGTCTCAACATTAGCGTCGTCGCAGAGGGGGTGGAAGACGAGATTACGCTGCAAGCCATGCGCCAATACACGATCGATGTTTGCCAAGGCTATTACATCGATAAACCAATGCCTTTAGAAGCCATAACAATACTGAATTAAAAGAATGATGAACAAAATAAACTGCCTGATCTTTGATGATCACCCACTTGTCTGTATCGCCATTAAATCGCTTGTTGAAAGCCTAGGTATCGCCAATGAAGTGATGACGGCAACAAGCTCAAAAGACGCTTTAAAAATGCTTAAAGAAGGCGATATCGGGCTGCTTATCTTAGACGTGAACCTTGCTGATTGTGATGGTTACGACTTTTATAAACGTATTAAATCCCATGGTTTTAGCGGAAAAGTGATTTTCTTTTCTGCTGAGACTAGCCATATGTATAGCCAAATGGCATTCCGTTCAGGGGCCGATGGTTATGTCTGTAAATCCGAAAATCACGAGATCTTAAAAGACGCTATAGAGGCGGTTGCGAAAGGGTATTCATTCTTCAAGTTCAAACAAACAGTGGAAGAGCATCGAAATGTCCCAACGTTATCAAGCCGAGAAAGCGCGGTGATGAAGTTACTTCTACAAGGAAAAAGTAACCGAGATATTGCCGATGTTCTGTCGATCAGTGACAAAACCGTCAGTACATACAAGCGCAGAGTCATGGATAAGTTCAACGTGAAGAACATCGTGGAGCTTTCAAAAGTCGTTGATACTTAAAGGGTAAGGGATGAACCTGAAAAATATTTATTTGTCTTTTTTCTTTAGTGCGCTTTTGTTTACCACTTCAATGACCATGATCGGTGCGATGTTGATCTCCCATGAAGTGAAGCAGTTTAAGATTTACACTCAGGGGATATCCAAGACCAAGCAAAAAGTCACCTTACTTGGTCTATTGATGGAATCTGAATTGGCACGTTATGAAGGTTCCACAGCTCATGAGATTAATCAACTGACGGAATTCAGTTTTCAAGATGCGATCTATGCGTTAGAGCCGGGCAGCGAACTGGACTATGTCGAAACGATTGCGCGGAAAGTACTGCACGAGGCTGAAGGGTATTTAGCAAACGTTTATGAACGAATTGATGTCGTGCTTTACTTTCGTTCATATACGGCGAGCAAATTGATTCTCGAGAATCCGATTAAAGAGCTTGAGAACTTGTCTGAACCTTTTGATATTGATTGGTGTAAACAAACGTACTCTTGCGTACTCGCGGCATGGAAGGATCAGCTAACCGATCGCATTCTCATTTCTAAACCTTTTAAAACGACGTATTCGGAGAGTAGGGCATTTAGTGTGATTAGCCCTGTTTACTACCAAGGTGAGATTGTTGGTGAATTTGGAGAGCAAATTTTTCTCGATTCGCTCAAGGTCGAAGGGAAAGCCCTAAAAGTGGATATCAACAACGGCAACAAACACATCGTTGTTTACTACCCACATTACCCGTGGTCAGACTTTGCATATACACAAAGCTACGTTGCGGATAACAACAACTTAATCGTTTATCAATTTCCTTTCAGTAAAATACTGATTGATTTCGGATTCCTGTTCCTAATCATGTTTGTATCTATTTATGGATACTATTCAAAGGCGCAAGAGTCCAAAGAAAGCAAAATTCAATTAGCCAATGCAATCAGTGATGCAACCAAAGATGAATTGACTGGTTTGTTCAATCGTAAGGTGTTCAAGGAACAAGCGTTCAAGAATAAGATAAAAATGACTCCGTTTACTGTGGTTGCTATTGATGGCGATAGAGTGAAACGCATCAATGATAAATATGGTCATCATGTTGGTGACGAGGTGATCGTGATTATTGCGGATGCGATGAAGAAAGTGTTTAGAGTGTCTGACTACTTGATTCGCACGGGAGGGGATGAGTTTATTGCGATTCTACCAGGATGCAGCGAGAGTCAATCTCTGATGTTGGCCAAAAAGCTGCAAAATGCCGTGACAGAGAACCGTTTAAAAAGCTTAGATATTAATGTAAGCGTCAGTACCGGACTTGCCATGAGCAACGAACACGAGACGTTAAATGATGTGATCATGCGCGCGGATGAGGACCTTTATGAAACAAAACGGCATCGTAGTTACTCTGAAACTGTGTCTTAAACGGGAAAATCAGCGTAAATGACTATATTGTTATTAATTGAAAAGATAAGAGTTTGATAAACTTGACCAAAACGTGACTTTGGTCTTCTATAGTAAAGCAGCTCATTCAAAGGCTGCTTTCTTTGTATTTGGCCGAAACTAATTATAAAAAACACAACTTTAATCTTTGATTCTACTTGGTAACCACACTGTGAATAAAGATCTCGACCTAAATCTCCTCAAAATACTGGTGCTGTTAGAGCGTCATCGTCAACTTAAACCTGTTGCTAAGGCATTGGGTAAAAGTGAAGCCTCGATCAGTAAATACCTCACTCGTTTGCGAACACAATTAGAGGATGAGTTGTTTATCCGTCATGCACATCATTTTGAACCGACGGATTATTTAAAGCGTAAACTTCCTGAAATTACAGGGGCGCTTGATCAACTTGAATCGTGCTTAGTTCGACGTGAGTTTGACCCGCTTTCATACGAAAAGAGCATTACGATTTGTTTGCCTCAATCCGCTCAGTACTCATTTGGACATCTTTTGCTTGGGGATTTGATGTCTTTGTTCCCTAATGCTTACATCACTGTATCAAGCAGTACCGACCACACGATTGAAGATATCTTGGAAGATAAAGTAGACATGCAATTGCATTACTTCAACGAAGAGTATCCTAAGTCAATCCATCAGCAATTTATTGGTTATGCGCCAGCTGTTGTTGTTGTTCCGGAAGAGCTCGGTATTAGCGATTTAGAGAAAGCGTGTGATCTTCCTTTCATTTTATTAGAAATGAATGGTTGGAAGGATCGAGAACAAGTGACGAAGCGCGCGTTGGAGAAAAGCGGAATAAACATTAACCGTGTGGCAACGATGGGAAATATCACAAGCTTATTGCAGGCGATTAAACACCAAGGTGCAGCGACAATTTTGCTTGAATACCAAAGACCGATTAACGGTTTCAATTTTATCTCTGTACCAGAGAGCTTTTACCCAGATGGTCGCCCTAAAGTGGTGGTACAGATGAAACAAACTCATCGCTACAATTCAATGCATCAGCTACTGACGGATGCCATCTCGAAGTATGTCAATGTCTAACAGCATAAGCTGCCGCACTCTTCTTGAGGAAGGGTGTTGAGCAGTTCAACAACGGATTCTGCGTGGTACTTTTTCAGAATGCGTGTTTTGTAAGTACTGATGGTTTTCGCACTTAATGACAGTTGCTCAGAAATCTTTTTATTTGAGTAACCTTGCGCTAAATAATGGAAAACCATCGCTTCTCGATTCGATAAAGTGACGTTACCTGAGGACTGGTTGTGCGTCGCTTTAAACATCGAATATCCGCGTGTTACGCTGAGAACCGCATCCATGATGGTTGCTTTCGCCTCATTCTTATTCAAAAAACCGTGTGCGCCCATCTCAAAGGCCGCTTTAGATAAACTTGAATAATCACGGGATGAAATAAACAGGATCTTTCCTTGATAGCCAGTTGCAAGAATATTCTTAGCTAAACGCATACCATCTCTATCACCTAGCACAACATCCAGAATAACCAAGTCAATTGGTTGGTTACGAATCAACTCCATTACCTCTGCGCTGTCTGTTGATTCAACGACATTCACGGATTTAAATGCGCTTTGAACGAGAGAAGCCAGAGCCTCACTATATAACGGTTGGTCGTCGATAATAAGAACGCTATTCATATTTATGCCTCACCTTATATTTCAATTTACTGGCCGCATCCCTTCAGCAGTCATTTAATGTGGAAGAATTGTAGGAAAAATCTGTGGCGAGCGGGTGAAAATGACAATTTCACTATTTGAAACTTGTCGTCTCAATTGTGAGATGGTGTCGCAGTAAAAATAATGAAATCAATTAGATGCAGGATGAAAGATTCGCAGTGTTGCATTGACGTCCGTCTCTTTCTTTGGGGTCGGAAAAAGCTTACAAAAACTTAAAACCCTATAAAATACAATGAGATACCGCCTTTTTATGAAAGGCGTTAATTTGCGGTAAAGGAACGTGTTTTTTACTATTTCTTCCTTGCTGTTCTTATGGAGTAGGCGGAATGCTAAATAGGATTAAAAAAATAAAACACAAATTTTACCTGATTTTAAGTACCGTTATCTTGGTACTTTTTGCGATAACCGCAGTCGGTGTACTTACTACCAACCAAATCAATACAAACTTTATTCACTTTCAATCGATTAATAGCAGTGCATTTGAAGCAACTGAAATCGAAGCGAATCTTCTAACTGCAAGAATTAATGCATTAACCTATCGAACAAACCGAGATCGCCTATTTTTCAATCAAGCAATGGAGGCGTTAAATCTGGCTAAAGACGAGGCGCAAAAGCAAGCATTAAGTTCGGAGGATGATGAACGTAAGTTGCGCTTTGAAAAGGTTTCGTTTCAGCTTGAACAGTATATGGTGCACTTGGGAGAAGTTTCTCAATTAATGGCGAAAAGAAATACCGATGTGAATGCTTTAGTTTCTTATCAAAAAGAGATAGAAAACAAACTCATGCGCCGTTTGAACAAACACACAACTGAGCGAGGTTTGATAGCAGATGCGACTTTGGTGTTTAAGGCGCTTACGCAAGAAGCAACGGAATACTTGTTAACCAACAGCGAGCAAGACTATGAGCAATTTGAAGCAAAGCTGGATCACTGGAAGAGATTCATGATACAGCTTCATTTTGTTGATCAAGACAAACTCAACGAATTAACTGGACACCTTTCAACTGCGTTATCCAGTGTTGCAGAAACCATTCGAGCAAGGAATCAACGTTGGGATGCACTTAAAGATATTGGTTTTGAAATTGCGGACCAAATCAACGCAATAAAATTGGATGCAGTTAATGACCAGAATGTTTTAAAGGAAGAAATTCAACAAACGACAGAACAAGCGACGATGAATGTAGCCTTGGCATTGTTGATTGGTTTACCTGCAGTGACGTTTTTGTGTCTATTTATCTCTAAAGACATCACGAACAATGTCATCTTTGCAAAGCAAGTAGCGGAGAAATTGAGCCGAGGTGAAATTAGTGTAGAGCAGCAGCATGCAAAAGGCAGTGATGAGGTTTCTGAAATGCTTGTTGCGTTACACAACATGGAAGAGCAGCTGTATAAAACCGTTTCTGAAGTTATCTCTTGTAGCGATCTTCTTGCTTCGGCATCAGAGCAACTTTCTGCAGTAAATTCCGAAATCTTGAGCAATGCGCAGTCCCAGCAATTGGAAACTGACCAAGTAGCGACAGCGGTGAATGAAATGACGGTGGCGATTGCAGAGGTAGCACAAAGCGCAAACGGAGCATCACGGGAAGCAGAAATTGCATCGGAGGTCTCCGACAGAGGGCAGAGTGTTATGAACAGTGCGATGCAACAAGTTGGTGGACTTGCTGAACAGATGGGAAGCATGAGTCAAGAAGTTGGGACGCTTTCTAATGGTACTGCGGAAGTGGCAGACATTACCGAAGTTATCCAAACCATAGCTGAACAAACGAACTTGTTGGCGTTAAACGCTGCGATTGAAGCTGCACGAGCGGGCGATCAAGGTCGGGGCTTTGCCGTTGTTGCTGATGAGGTTCGTCAATTAGCGCAGGAAACACAAAAAGCGGTCGAAAAGATTGGGAATCGTATTACTACGCTGCAACAAAATACCTCTCAAGTGGTTGAATCTATCGATGCAGGCCAGCACATGTTGGAACAAACTGTGCAGCAATCGGCTTCTGCCAATGATGCGTTTTTAAGTATTTCATCAAATATTGATCAAACGAATGCATTGAACACACAGATTGCAGCTGCGACAGAAGAGCAATCTGCGACCGCAGAAATGATCAACCAAAGTGTTGTCTCTGTTCGCGATCAAGTTGACCAGACGGTAAATATGATTCAAGACAGCAACCAAGCCGCCGATGAGTTGGCGAAGATGTCGATAAACCTCTCTGATCAGATTCGCTTTTTTAAACTGCAATAAAATAAGAAGGGCAGACGCGATTTTGTGTCTGCCTTTGTATTTGCGCTTGCAGGAGGAAGATGATTACGTAAAGATCCCTTTTTTGTTCTATTTTGAGTCTGTTATGAGCCAACCTTCTTTTGAATCCATTGTTCACTCCCGTCGTTCTGTACGTAAGTACGATGCCAGTGCTGAATTTAACCACAGTGATGTCGCGGATGCCCTTGAGCTGACAACGTTAAGCCCAAACAGCAGCAACATGCAGATGTGGGAATTTCATCGTGTTATTTCATCTGAAAAACGCGAACAACTTGCAGAATTTTGTATGGGGCAAAATGCAGCGAAAACGGCAAATGAACTGGTTGTGTTTGTTGCTACGACTCATAACTGGCAAGAGCGCGCCAAGCGCAACGCAGAGACTGTGCGTCAAGCTTTTGAAAACCGTGACGACGCTGCGGCTAAGCGCGCTCTTAAGTATTACGAAAAACTGATTCCAATGGTTTACAACAATGATGCATTTGGCCTTCGTGGCGTTGTGCGCAAGTTATACAGTTGGTGGTTGGGGCGCAATAAGCCAATGGTTCGCGAAGTCAGTAAGTCGGATATTCGTGTTTGTTTGCACAAGAGTGTTTCTTTAGCCGCGATGACGTTTATGTATGCGATGCGTGAAAAGGGGTACGACACGTGCCCAATGGAAGGCTTTGATTCAAAACGAGTAAAGCAGCTTCTTGGGTTACGTGGTAGTGACCAGATCACCATGATCATCAGCTGCGGTGTAAGAAGTGAAGAAGGCGTGTATGGAGAACGTCATCGCGTTGCCAACGACAGCGTGATTAAATCACATTAATTAACACTAAACTTTTCTGTCGCTATGCCGTTAACAGTAGTGAGTAAACTGCGATATTGAGTCGTTGAATGTGTTTTGTTCAAAAATGAGACAAAATTTCAGCATTTGATAGAGAAGTGTGCAGTTCGCATCCTTTTGATTATTTACAAATTCTGTCTCAACGACTACAAAAGGACTCTTGGATTTTTCGCCTGTGAAGTGATTCTCTGTGGCATTGCATCAAGCCTCTTTTTCTTGATGCGTATTTTGGATAATTGGGTTTATGAGTAACGTAACCAGCACCATTTTGACTGAAAGTGGCACCAATGAACTTGAAATCATTGAGTTCCATCTAGAAAAACAAATGCCAGATGGCAGCACAAAAACATGTTTTTACGGCATTAACGTCGCTAAGGTTCGTGAAGTGATTCGCGTCCCAGAGACGACTGATTATCCGAACGCCCAACCGCACATGATTGGTGTCTTTTCTTCTCGTGAAGTGCTTACGCCTCTTGTTGATCTTGCTGGTTGGTTAGGTGTCCCGACACGCCGTGATTTAGAACGTAAGTTTGTTATCGTTACTGACTTTAACAAGATGACTAATGGCTTCTTGATCGACAGTATTTCTCGTATTCATCGTATTTCTTGGAATGATGTTGAATCTCCAAGCCAGTTTCTAGAAGCTGGGGAGCAAGATTGTGTCGTTGCTGTTGTGCGTAAAGATGGCAACTTAATCATGATTCTCGATTTCGAAAAAATCATTGCTGACATCAACCCAGAACTGAGCATGGAAAAATACGATGTGACGGGCGATAAATCGGTTGATTTGAACCAGCGAATGGTTGGCAAACGTAATGCTAAAACTATTATGGTTGTGGATGACTCTGCATTTATTCGTTCTTTGATTCAAGATACCTTGGCTTCTGCGGGTTATAACGTGATCACTTGTAAAGATGGTGGTGAAGCGTATGAAAAGCTAATGAGCTTGATTGAAGTGGCGAAAGAAGAAAACTTACCAGTGCGTGAGTTGCTTGATGCTGTCGTCACTGACGTTGAGATGCCTCGTATGGATGGCATGCACTTAGTGAAACGACTACGTGATACAGAAGCGTACAACCAAACTCCAATTGTGATGTTCTCTTCTTTGATGAGTGAAGACAACCGCGCGAAGGCATTATCTCTTGGTGCGAATGACACCATCACCAAGCCTGAGATAGGCCGTATGGTGAATATGATGGATAAACACGTGTTTAATTTTGCGTAGTCTATCCGACAGTGGACAAAAAGGCTGCCAATTTGGCAGCCTTTTGTTTTATTAAGGACAAGGAAGAATCTCTAGCGTGTAGCTCTCATTCTCTGATTCTGGCGGTCCATATAAAATGCCACATTGAGTAAGGCTAGCGCGGGGTTCATCTGCTGCAGCAATAACCATTTCACGTGTACTTGAACCCGATGGATGTCGGATAATCTTCCAATCTGAGTCCGAACCATCAATTCCCTGAACTAATAATGGAAGGCTATCATTGTCCGCATCTGGGTAGCCGTAAAGAAATACACAGTACTTCGAGCCATTTAGCTCACAACCATCGAAAGGCAGTGCTTGCATTGGTGTTTTGCCGTGTGTGTTTTTGTTTGAAACATAGGCAAGGTGCTCTTGCCCTGTAGTTGCTAGTTTTGCATACCCGACGCCTAGGCCAGAAGCTATCGCACCTTTCATCCCTTCCAAGCGAGCTTCACGAGCATCGTCTTGAATGTTTAAAAAGCGCGGAGCAGCGGTGACAGCCAAAATACCAAGGATAACGATAACAACAACAAGCTCAATTAAAGTAAAACCTGATTTTCTTTTCATAAATCATCTTTTAATTAGGTTGATACGATAGTCTAATGTTTTTAATTTATATGGTGCTATAGACTATTAATTTCCATTAATGGTGAATTTATATGGTGCATCCACTCTAAAATGGATTGTGATTATAGTGCCGTTTATTTGTGCTGAATAGTGCGGAAATCGTAAATCTAGCGTTGCAAATCTGTATGAATTGTAAAGTCGTAGAAACTGAGACTAAGAAGTTCAAATGTTGACACATTTTGATTGTGTTTTAGTGCGCTTTGATGAATCCTACGCAGGGCGAGAGTAGGGGAATTATTACTATCTGATATTCATTCTGCTTTCTAATCATAAAATCAAATATAAGAATGACATCGATGGAATTCGATTCTACAAACTTGCTTGCTATGGGGCTGATCTTCTTAGGCTCTTACGTTCAAACCGCGATTGGATTTGGCCTTGCTATTGTCGCCGCGCCACTACTCATTCTCTGGGCTCCAGAGTATGTGCCTGCACCTATCTGTTTGGTCGCATTGTTTATCTCGTTAATGAATGCGATGAAGCACAGAAGCAGCGTCGAAATTGGCGGTTTAAAGATGGCACTGATTGGACGTGTTCCCGGATCAATTGCTGGTGGTGTCTTACTGTTTTTCGTTTCGACAGAAGCATTAACTTTATGGATTGGCTTTTTGGTTCTGTTTGCCGTTTCCGTCAGCGTGTTGCCATTTCGTATTGAACCTACGCCAGGTCGTATGACTTTTGCTGGATTCTTTTCTGGTTTATTTGGTACGAGTTCTGCTATTGGTGGACCACCAATGGCGCTTTTATTGCAACATCAAGAAGCAAATCAGTTACGTGGTAACCTATCAGCGTTTTTTGTGTTCAGTTCTATTATCTCTTTGATTGTTCAGATCCCTGTGGGTTTCTTTAACTTACATCATCTGGTGATTACTTTGCCCTTGCTACCAGCGGCCACACTTGGTTACTGGTTAGCGGTAAAAACAACGCAGTCTTTACCAAAAGAAAAGATTCGTTTTGGCGCTCTCACACTGTGCTTTGTTAGTGGTATTACTGCGGTGATCCAAGGTCTCTCTTTGTAGTTATCCGAGAAGGTCAAATTCGCTTTACAAAACGCGTTCTCACTATAGAATCGCGTCACTTTTCTTTGTCGAGTTAGTTATGAACAACAGTCGTTACGGCAATTTCATGGCAGCGTTGTCCTTTGTAATCTGGGGATTACTGCCTATTTACTATCGTTTTTTACCTAATGCTTCAATGGATGAACTATTGGCACTGCGCATTATTGGTTCAGTTCCGGTTGGTTTTATTATGGTTTTGGCGATCACCCGTCATTGGCCTAAATGGACGGCAATTTGGCAAGATAAAAAATCACTATGGTATACGTTTGTTGCCAGTAGTTTGATGTGTATATCCTGGGTGGCGTTTACGTGGGCGTTAACGAATAACCGTGTTATTGATGCTAGCTTAGGCTTTTTTATAGGCCCGCTTGTCTCAGTGGCCCTTGGGGTGTTTGTCTTAGGTGATAAGCTTTCAAAAGGGCAGTTTATTGCGATATTACTGGCATCAATTGGTGTTATCTACCAGGTGATTCAATATGGTCAGTTACCTTTAGTTGCGTTGACGATGGGGTTGTTCTTTTCACTCTATGGCTTATTCAAGAAAAAGATCAATTATGACTGGAGTACAACGCTTTTTGTCGAAGCCATTGTGTTAACACCTTTTGCCTTAACGTATTTATTTATTAAACAGTGGAGCTTTGGTCAACTAGCATCAACGGTTGATGTAACAACATTTATGCTCTATTTGGGGAGTGCTCCGGTTACGCTATTACCGTTAATTTTCTACTCCATTGCTATTCGTATTACTAACTTATCAACGGTTGGTTTGATGCAATACATCGAGCCGAGTTTACAGTTTGTTTTAGCCGTTGTATTTTTTGGAGAAGTATTCGATAGCGTAAAAGCCGTGACATTTGCATTTATTTGGGTAGGGCTGCTATTTACTATCTTTGAAGGGATCGCCAAACTTGCCAAGCGCAAAAAGCTTGCCAACCACTCACTTTAATTGATTCCTTCTTTAGATTCATAGGGCTAGCTTATATTTAATATATAGTTAACCCATAATGAACTCTAAAGAAGGAATTGTCATGATTACCGCTCTCTACGCTTCTGTCCTCACATTACTGCTCATCTGGCTTGCTTTTCAAGTCATCAAACAAAGACGAAGTAACAAAATTGCTTATGCTGACGGGGGCGTTGAAGCGCTTCAAATTGCTCGCAGTGCGCAAAGTAATGCAAGCGAATATATTCCCATCACCCTCATTCTCATGGCATTACTTGAATACAATGGCGCACCAGTCTGGTGGATACACCTTGCTGGTATCACGTTCGTCATTGGCCGCGTCATTCATGCAAAAGGGATACTTGGAGAAGAGCTGAAAGGTCGTGTTACCGGGATGAAGTTAACCTTCTTGACTATGATTGGTTTAGTTGCACTTAACTTAATCTACTTGCCCTACGATCACTTATGGTAAAAAAATCAACGTATTTACCCCCAGCTTGGCTGCTTGTTCTGGTTGGCTTAGTACTGAACATAGCAGCAATTATCTTAACCAGTGTGGTGTTGGATAAACTTGGAAAAGAGACAAGCCTTCTTGCTGATCAAAAAGCTGATAATCTTTATTCGATTCAACTTTCTTGGAACAGGGTTGAAACGCTAGAGCGAAAACGGGAAGTGCTGTTATTGCATTTACATTTAGCTCAAAGCCAGAGTGTCTCCGAAGAAATGAACAACGTACTCAGAGCGCATTTGTCTGCTTGGACTGGTGAAAAGGTCAGCCCAATCGAAATCACTCAACTTCCAACTCTGATGGCAGAAATTAATCACGCTCAAGGTAACGATCGAAATAGAATTGATGGCTATTACCTTGAAAACTTGGAGATCAGTGAAGTGATGTCAGAGTTGGAGGAAAACATGGCTTGGTATAAAAGTATTGGCTTGTTTCTTCAAGTGTTTGGTTTGGCGTTAATTTTAGCGAGAGATTTGGCTCGTAACCCCTGAATTTTTCCTTATTGGTTGCTATTTGCGAAAATACGTTCGCATATTGCATTCTCAGTAATGCTCAATGGATCATTATTCATGGTGATTAATTGATATTAGTTGAATATCAATTGGTTAAGTTGTAACTGAAAATTGGCACATCTAATGCTTGAGTTAGAGTGACCCTTTAAGCCGAGGGTCACCTAGCCAACTGACGTTGTTAGTGAACTAGATTGTTCACAAGTATATATAGCCAATCACATCTTTTGTGGTTGGCTTTTTTTTCACAATCAATTCACGGATGAATTGTTACAGTTTCGGGTCGAAGAGTCGCGATAGCTGTGATAGTTTTCGCCCGAGTTGAATCATAATTGGTTGTATTAATGAAGAAAATTGTACGTTTGGTTGGTGTGGCCTCCATAATGGGGTCTCAGTCTGTGTATGCAATGAGTGAAAATGATTGGGATATTCTGACTGACATTGGTGCGTATGGCCTGGTTGCTACCGCAGCGGCCGTCCCTGCTTACAAAGGGGATTGGGAAGGCTTTTGGCAAGCGGGGTTCAGCATTGGTGCTGCTTCAGGCATCGGTTTGATCGGTAAAACCACTATAGATGCAGAACGTCCGGATAAAAGTGGTAACGACAGTTTCCCATCCAACCATACGGCTAACGCTTTTGCTTCGGCAACAAACCTTTATTTACGTTATGGTTGGGAAGCTGGTTTACCTGCATATGGTGTTGCAGCACTGGTGGGTGTAGGGCGTGTGGAGGCCAAAAAACATTATTGGCGTGATGTTCTTGCTGGTGCAGCTTTAGGTACGTTGAGCGCGTACGTCTTCACTGATGCTTATGATGAAAATGTGCAGCTTGTCCCATGGGTGACGAGTGAAGACGTTGGTGTATCGCTGACTTATCATTGGTAATTTTGTACGAGCACGATCAAAAGAGCCTCGGCATACCCGAGGCTCCTGTATTATGACTTTTCGTTTCTAAGTGCAGTTTTTAGAACTGGGCCTTAATCCAAATCATACGGTGGTCTGAAGAGACATCTTTGCCATTGCCGTACTTACCGATACGGTCGTCGTTAAACAGCTTGCGACCTTCTTCATATGATGCTGCCCAGTAAACACCAGAATCAGCCACATTTAGGTTCGCTGATGGCATCGCATAGTCAACACCAAGACCGAATGTAGACGTAATGCGGTTTGGAATTGGGTGTGTTGAGTTTTTGTCTACCGCGTGCTCGGCTGCACCATAGCTTGTTGGGTAAAGCTCGCCATTCATCACATCTTGGTTTACCAACGGATCATTGTGGAAGTCTTGCATGATTTCACTAAAGCCATCGCCATCCAATGGGTCAAGGTTTTGGTCACCCATCATCACAAACTTCGCACCTTCAGCTAAGCCACCTTTGTTGCCTGCATCATCGTAGAAGTATTCTTTACCTTGTACATAGTGATGCCAGAACTCAACTTCTGCACCGTTTTGAACTTTGTTTTTACCTGGATCGAACACCGGTGGAGTAGGGTGAGACATCAATAGATGAACAACTTCGTCGCCTTTTTCTGTTGGGATAATAATCGGAGCATCTACGTGGTTTTTAGAGGACAGACGAACAACATCCCACTCTTCTGCTGTGTACCAATCGTCACCACAGGCCATGCCATCAGGGATCGTTTGTGAACCGTCACAGATAGTGATGGTTGGGATTTCTGCCCCTTCCATGTCTTTCCACTTGAACTCTTGGAAAGTTCGTGTGTTTTCTGTGTCAATTTTGTATTTAGACATCAGTGCAAATGCGTATTGACCATGATAGAAACCAAAGCCCCATGCATCGCCAGGAAGTTGGCCTGCAGTGCCATTGTTATCTAGGTCAAGGTCACTGTTTAAGCCTGTGTTGGTTGAGTAAGATTCCGCATAAGGATACTCAATAGGCTCAAGGTTAGCTTCGCCACCGGCGCCTTCAAGGCTTTGTGCGATAGATAGGTAGTTTTTCTGGAAACCTTCCAGTGCGACTTTATCTTCTCCAGTTCCATCATTATTGAATTCCGCCATCATCAGAACATCAGGTCGGTTTTTTTGAATGATGGCTGCGACGTTACGAATTTGAATGACTTTCTCTGCCATTGTTTTATCTTCGTCGGCGATTGTGCCGTCAAGGTAAGCCGTTACCAGCTCAGTTTGCTTTGCTGGTTCAACTTGCATTTCTGCAACGAGGTCTTCAAAAGTACTACGATCAAAAGAGAGGTTATAAGTGGCGATCTTTACTTCTTTAGGTTGAACATCTACGTATTCAGTGTCGTCGTTGCAGCCAGTAAGTAACGCAGCGCCGATTAGGAGAGCTAAAGGGGTTTTGATGTATTTCATTAGTATGCAATACCTTATAATTGGGTTCGCGCAAATACTAAAGTTATCAGTAGCTTTTGTAAGCGATCTTCGTCACACAAACGATTGCGTAGTTGCACTAATGATCAGGTTTTGTGTGATTAATGCAATAAGTGCATCATTTTCAACAGTAGAAGGTTATATACAATCTGTTAAATAACGATGTCTATTTTATTTAATTGGAATGGATTTATAGCGTTAATTGATTGAATGAAGTGGATTTTGTGCGCATACAAACTGAGTTTAGGTGAGAGACGTTTTTCTTTATACTGTGCACGTACCAGAAGTGAGGACGACCTCACCGCTCTCATCACTATCGGGGACGGCCCCATTTGTTAGGGATCTCTCAATGGCTTGGGCAATTCTTTTTCTTGCGGGTCTATGCGAAGTCGCATGGGCTGTTGGGCTTAAATATTCTGAAGGCTTCAGCAAACTTGGCGCATCAGTATTCACCATCGGTTTTATGGCGTTAAGCTTTTGGTTGCTTGGTATTGCGCTTAGAACGTTACCACTTGGTGTTGCTTATGGTGTTTGGGTGGGCATTGGTGCGATAGGAACGGCGATTGCCAGTATCTATTTATTTAATGAGCCAGCGACATTGGTCAAGCTCATAAGCTTACTGTTGATTATTGCTGGTATTGCAGGCTTAAAGTTTGCGGCTTAAGTTCTCAATCATTGATAAGTAAAAGCCAGAGTCAGACTCTGGCTTTTCGCATTTTAAAGCAGGTTCTTGCCTTGTTAGCGTTTCATAAATGGCAACTTTAAGTGTTGTCCAAATACGTTGATAAGCGCGCCCGTAACAATCAGTGCTCCTCCTAAGTAAGTCCAAGCGGACGGTAACTCACCAAAGAACACGATCCCCAGCAGTACGGAGAATATGATTTGGACATAAGAGTAGGCGGAGGCTTTACCGGCTTCCTGTGTTTGCATGGCTTTGGTTAAACCAAGTTGGCCAATTTGGGTAAATACACCAACGAGAACGAGCATCAAGGTCAAGTACAAATCCGGCATCACGAACTGATCTCCGATGAGCAGGATAGATGCTGGAAGTGCAACCAATGGAAAATAGAAAATAATAACGGAGCTGTCTTCTGTCTGACTGAGTTTCCGAACAATCACGTACGCAATCGAACTACCAAATGCACCTAATATCGCGATCATAACACTAAACATCGGAAGGGCATGTTCAGCATTAGGGCCCGTTTCCGAACTGACCATGACATAGACACCCAATAAACACAGCACAATACAAATTAGAGTCGAAAACTGAATGCGCTCCTTAAGGAAGAAGACCGCGAGCAGTGCAGTAAATACAGGATGAATGTACTGAAAAATGGTCGCTTCTGCTAAGGGTAGCGTCGTAACGGAATAGTACACACACATGAGCGCCATCGTGCCAACCGCGCCTCGCGCAAACAACAAGGGTTTGTTATTGCCCCAAACTGATATGCCTTTGCGTTTTACATCTAGGTAACTGATCACGAGTGAAACTAAAGCCCTCGCTGCGACAATTTCAAATACAGGTATGCCATGTAAGCTGACATGCTTAACAGTGGCTGACATGAGAGCGAAACCAAAGGCAGAGAGCACCATAAAGCGCACACCAATGGGAATCATAGAATTGATTGAATTAGGCATCTTACGGCTCGCTTATTGAGGGAGATCGCACTTTAGCATACTAGACTGACAAAAAGATCAGCACCTTGTGATTAAGGCTCCGGATCTTCTTGAACCAAGGTAGACTGTCTCGTTCAGATATAGAAATAATAAATACATAAGGAGAAAGGGATGATTCCTATTCAAGCAACGCATGTATCTGGTGTTGTGATTTCCGAATTCGACGGCATAAAGAAAATGTTGTTATTAGAGCGAGTCAAAGGTGGTTATTGGTGTCATGTAGCTGGTGGGATCGAAGAAGAGGAAACTGGTTGGCAAACGATCGTTCGAGAGCTCAAGGAAGAAACACAAATTGAAGACGTCGAGCTTCACAGTGCGGATTTTCTTGAGCAGTTTTATGAAGCCCACAAGAACCGAATCATGGTCATCCCTTGCTTTGTTATGTTTTGTAAACCCAACCAAGAAGTGGTATTGAACCACGAACATACCGATTATCGTTGGTGTTCGTTAGAAGAGGCAAAGCAACTTGCTCCTTTTGCGAATCAGCATCAACTCTATGATCATGTGTGGCAAAATTATGTAGATAAAGCACCAACACCATTTACTCTTATTAAACAGAGCTAGATTCAAACAGGAAAAACGATGTACGAAGGGTATGAAACGAGCCAACCGCTGCAAATTTCTGAACGTATTACGATAGAGCCATTAATGACCAAGCACGCCAATACGTTACTTGAAGTTGTCAATAAAAGCCGCGACAGCCTGTCTCGTTATCTGCCATGGACAGAGTTCGTAAAGAATCGACGCGAAGCCGTGCGTTACATTTCTCAACGTATCAACAGTCGTGTAAGCGAAGCACACTGGTTTGCGCTTTTACTGGATAATCAATTTGTCGGCGTTCTCGGTATTAAAGGTGTGAACGAAGAGACACGCGTAACCGAGGTGGGGTATTGGCTTGCAGAAAGTGGGCGTGGTCATCGTGTCGTCAATCAAGTGCTCTCTGTCATCATTCCGTTAGTGAAGGGAAGAGGGCACGCGAGCTTGATTCAGTTTCACTGTATGGAAGATAACATCGCGAGTATTAAAGTAGCGGAACGAGCGGGAGCCTCTTTGAAAGAATACGTTGATCATGATTTTGAAACGTTGGATCCGTCTCAACGATTAGGCATTTATGAACTGAAACTAGCTGAAATTAATGCTTGATAAACATAGCCTAAAAGTAAATGTGGCGATATAAAAGAAAGAACAAATAGCAAAGGAATAGAGCGATGGAAATAAGCATTCGTCCCATTACTTGGCAAGAAGCAATGCCTATTCGCCATAAGGTATTGTGGCCCCAGAAGGCTATCGAGCATTGCATAGTAGAGGGTGATGAAGACGCTGAACACTTTGGGGCGTTTGTGAATGATGTTTTGGTTGGGATTGCCTCAATCTATCTTGATGACAACAAAGCAAGACTGCGCAAATTTGCGGTGTTACCGGAGTTTCAAAGATTAAGCATTGGCTCTTCCCTGATTCGATATATTTTAGCGAATTTACAGTTGTCACCCGTTGAATATTTTTGGTGTGATGCGAGGGAATCTGCTCTGGTTTTCTATGGAAAGTTTGGGATGCAAGTTGAGGGTGAACGCTTCTACAAATCTGAAATTCCTTACTACAAAATGAAGCTTGCGCTTTAAGCAAAATAATCTGAGTTTGAACTCTAACTTCCTTATTGCGTTAATAGTCAGAATGTTGCCCTTGTGTTAACGTTGAACTGTACATAAGTGCGACATTGCCCGTTATCGGGTGCACAAGGAGATAAACATGAACGCGATCGTCGACGTCGAAGTGGGTCAATTACTACAGCAGAAGTTGGATAAAGTCAGAGCGGCGTATAACGCAGAACCATTCCCGGGCTTAGACGCCAGAAAGCAAAAGCTTAATCTTCTCAAGCAGACTATCTTGGATAACCAACAAGATTTAGTTGAAGCGTTGAGTGAAGATTTTGGCTACCGCTCTGAGTTTGATACGGCAATGACAGATGTACTACCGACCGTTGCTCAAATCAACTACACCCTAAAGCGCCTCAACAAATGGTGTAAACCAAGCCGTCGTCATGCTGGTTTATTGCTTGCTCCCTCAAAAGTTACGGTGGAGTACCAACCTGTTGGTGTTGTTGGCATTATTTCTCCTTGGAATTTCCCGGTCATTCTTAGCTTGTCCCCTTTGGTAACGGCTCTTGCAGCCGGAAACCGAGTCATGATTAAGCTGAGTGAATTTACGCCACTGACAAATAAAGTGATCACTGAGATATGTAGAGCATTGCCCGATGATGTCATTGTTGTCGAAGGGGAAGCAGAGGTTGCTCAAGCATTCAGCAAGTTACCGTTTGATCACTTGCTGTTTACTGGATCAACTAATGTTGGTCGTGCAGTGGCTCGTGCCGCCGCAGAGAACTTAACACCAATTACATTGGAGCTTGGCGGAAAGTCTCCGGTTATCGTGGCGGAAGACGCGAACTTAAATAAAGCGGTCGATGCTATTTTGTTCGGTAAGTGTATTAATGCGGGGCAAATTTGTGTTGCTCCAGATTATGCTTTTGTACCGGAGGGAAGAGTCAATGAGTTTGTTGCGCTCTTCTTGCAACGTTTTGATGCGCTTTACTTAAAAGGTCAAAAGGAGCAAGGCTTTACTCATATCATCAACCAACGCCAGTACGACCGTTTAAAGGCTGTGTTGGAAGATGCTAAAGCCAAGGGTGCAGAAGTACATACCGTGCCCGAGACGAGTTCAGAAGGCCGACGATTATACCCGCATCTGGTCACCAATGTTTCAGAAGAGATGACTATTATGCAGGAGGAGATTTTTGGTCCCCTTATGCCAATTAAGCCTTACCGTGATATGCAAGATGTCATCAGCTATATCAACCAGAATCAACGCCCACTTGCGCTCTACATCATGTCGGATGACAAACGCACGATTGAAAATATTACCCGTAATACCCACAGTGGCGGTGTCGGGGTGAATGACACTATCTTGCACGTTGGCGCAGAAGACGCCCCATTTGGTGGTATTGGTGAATCTGGTATCGGTCACTACCATGGAGAAGAAGGTTTTAGAACCTTTAGTCATGCCAAAACTGTTCTAAATACACCAACGTGGTTACCTCGTGTAGGTATGTTGATGGAACGACGTAGCATGGCAATCAAAGCACTACAAAAGTTCTTTATGCGTTAACGTTTTTGATGTTGAACGCTTAGGAATAAGAAAACCGCCCAGTGAGGCGGTTTTTGTTTGCGGTTAGAATATACAGTCGTGCAGCTTAAACTATGTAACTTAATGGCTACCTAAACATTCGGTAGCCATTGATAATTCTACTCTACACAGCTCCAGCCTGTTGTATCAATCGAGTTAATCCAATCGGCAATCAACTGAACTCCTTCATCATGGACAACGTGTCTACCTAGCTCTGGCATCATGTTTCCGTTGTCGACATTGATACGGTAGTGCAATACGGAGTTTTCTGGATCGCCTGGCACAATTACATATGGCGATGGGCCTTTATGGAAGGTGATGCCGCGAGCACAAATGCCCATCTCACCAATACCTTCACGCCAGTATTCAAACTTGAATGGGTTGCTTGCAGCTTTACCTTCGGTACGGTGGCAGTGCGCACAGTTCACATCTAAGTATGCTTTGGCATAATCCAGTAGTTCTGTATTCGTCAGGTTACTTGCACCAGTCTCCGTATTAAAAACAGGGGTCTTAGGTAAGTTCTCAGGTGTATCTGGCAAGGCTTCTGTGAATAGTCCTAATGTCTCCCAATGTACTAACTGGTTAACTGGGGAACTATCAGAAACGTCCTGTACGCTGTTGAGGTTACGAGCCTTCGGACCAATTGGAGAGAACCCCTTAGGTTGCGTATTGCCAGTGGGGTCGGACACGTCGGCTTCAACCTTGTGACACAGGGTACACTCGTTTCGGCTTGGCACTTCATAAGTGAAATTAAGCGTTTCACCGTTATGCTCCACACTTCGTTCAAACGGAACAGAGACTGCAGTCAGGTAAGCATCTGTTTTGTCTTCATTCCATACGTAAGGTAGGGCAATCCAACCACTGTCACGACGAATCAACAGGCGAGTCTCGATCATCTCCTCGTTTTCACCACGCGCATTATCGGTGCTTGAAGGAAGAGCAAAGGTTTTGATCAATACTGTGCCAACTGGGAAGTCGAATACCTCTTGCTCACGATAGCTTGCGGAGACTTCGTTTGGCATCACAACAAAACGGTATTTGCGTGCATAGTCGGTAAAGAGCTCAACGTTCATCTCATACAGCGTACCTTTGGCTGATGCAGCCAAGTTCAGGTTTTGCGTTGGATCTTTGGCATCTTCAAACAGATTGTATTGAGAAAGACTCACACAGTTTTCACCGTAGGTCGCGCTTTCTCGCGTAATGGCATCCCAGTTTATGCCGGACACATTTTCTACAGTACAACTCACGTTGCCTACGATACCGTTTGGTGTATCTGGATTATCAGGGTCAGTAGCCCCGTCTTCTGTTTGATTGTAACCATAAATAACACCATTAATCGTGACGGTATTGATGTCTAATGGCGTTTTAGAATCACAGCCAGCGGTTAGTAGCGTCGATTGCTCATTCTCGTACAAGAAATCGGCATTCGCTGGATCTTCGGCGTAGCGAGCAATGGCAGTAGGGTCCATATTATCAACCAATACACCTACGCTCGCTCCATTGTTGACTAAGCAATTACTTTCTGCGTCATTAAACTCCGTGAGGTAGTTCCAGTTTGTTGTTCCTGTCATGCCGTTTAAAGCATCGCGTAAAGGGGCAAACATTTGGGAGCGAATTAGTGATTCACCCGCGCCATCGTAGAACAACGCAGGGAAGGCTTGATGATTTAAGGTATAAGCTAAAATCATATCTTCAATGAGCGAGCCGTTAGGGTTTGCGCCTGTATTAGTAATGGTGTTGTCGTGGAAATACATATTGGTCGGAACCGGATTCCAACCCTGCATTACCGCATTACCCTCGGATGTGCCATTCAGCGGACTGTAGGCATTAGGGTCACCATTGACCAATAGATAGCTGGTCATGGCCAGCGCCATCGAATCATGGTTGGAGATGGTATTATTATAAAACTCACTGTTACGGCCAGATAGGATCACAACGCCAGTACCTGGCGGGACAATACCAACTACGCCACATCCACCAAGTCCGCTTTGACAAGTGGTATCAACGTAGTTCTCTAGATTGTTGTCACGAATCACGTTATCGAAGATACGAACATCATCAATTAAACGACCGATCGTAGTTGCTCCCGGTAAGTCAAACAGCAAGACACCGCCCGTATTGCCTAAAGCGAGGTTGTCATAGACATCAACGTTCGAACTATTTTCAATTTCGATACCTGCGATGTTCTTTTCCGCTACGTTGTCACGTATTACTGCACCAATGGTTTGACCCACATAGATACCAGCATCGGCACTACCGTAACTCCAAGTGTCTTCAATCAATACGTTTTGGGATTTTACTGGGTAGATACCATAAGTACCACGTAGGTTACCATCTTCATCACGGGCACGTGGCACTTCGAGCCAGACCGCGGCAACATCGCGAATAATGATACCTTCAACACCATCGGCTTTTATGCCATTTTTTGACGCTTCTGATACTTGCAAATCAGAGACAGTGATATTAGAACCGCCACTGATTGCGATGCCGTCTTTACCATTAACATTACTAAAGTCGAGGTAAGTTTGATCAAGTCCTGCACCGCGTAAAATGAGGTTGTTTTTTGAATCGACCGTTAACTGGTTATTCATTTTAAAACAGCCAGCAGGTAAGGTCACAACACTGTTGTCCTCGGCCAATTCAACAAGGTTTTCAATCGCAGTGACTTCTGCTGCGCTTGCCCATTCTTGTCCATTTCCACACAACTCAGGTGTGCCGTATTCAGACAGTTCATACCCGCTTGAGGATTGCGGTTCGTCATAATCATCACTGTTACAGCCAATTAAAAGCGTGGAGCTTATTAGCGTAGCGACAACCGTTTTGTTTATTCCATGCATGATTTGCTTCCCTGTAATTAGTTTTATTGACTCAGTCAGGAATAATTAGAAAGAGTGGTTGTATTGGATGCCGTAGATGTAGGCATCGCCCTCTGAACGATAGGCAATATCAACACCCGGCAGAGCGTGTGGTTCAAGTGGCTCGGCAAACGTGACTTCTTCAGCATCGATAAAGGTAAAGCCAAAGTCGATTCGGCTGTTTTGATTGAAAGCGTAGGTTGCACCAAAGCTGTAATTGATTCGGTCGGAATCTGGTAAGCTGATGCTCTTATCGTTCACGTTAGGTGTCTCGTCGTAGGCAATACCTGCGCGAAGAGTGAAAGAAGGGTTGAGCTGATAAGTTGCCCCTAACGCATACTTGAAGGCGTTTTCAAAGTTCTCATCTTTTTGCAGAACTTCTTGTCCATCGACGGTTGCGCGAATTTCCTCAAATACATTCCAACCCGTCATCATCACACTGTAGTGAATAGCAAGTGGCGCTGTAATCTGATGGAAACCAGAGAACTCAGTGATGCTTGGTAAATTTAAGGTTAAGTCACCAGTCACTGTTTGACCTGGCATCGAAATCGAGCTTGGAATATCTGAGTAATAATCACCTTCAAAATCTACATCAACTTTGGAGCGGTAACTTAAGCCAAAGCGATGTTTTTCGTTTATCTCCCACAGCGCGCCTAAATTAAAGCCATAACCCCAACCATCACCATCTAGTGATTTCGCGACGTCGCTGCGAGCAAAATTAGCGCCGGTATCGGCATTGATGGCATCAGCAAGGATTCCAAGGGTGCGAGTAAGCTTGGCTTTACCATAGACAAGGCTTGCTCCAGCACCAACACTGAATTCATCGTTGATGCGGTAGGCGATAGTTGGATTAAAATTGACGGTTTCTAAACTGGTTTCTCCGCCAATTGGGCCCGCTAGATAATCATCAGGATATTCAGTGGCAAGGCCAAAGTCGGTAAATATACCAAGTCCCCAAGACCATGAATCGTTGATAGGGGCGGCAATATAAAACGATGGAACGATCACATTATCAACAACGTCATTGTTGGTTAGCTGATTATTAAAAGCGTCTGACGCACCATTACCGGTGACTCGAACCTCTGGCATGATGTAAGCGGCGCCGATAGAAAGCTCGTATGAGTCAAACATCGTAATCGCAGCAGGGTTGTGGGCGACAACTGATGCGCCATCGGCAATGGCTGCCTCTCCTGCATTGGCTCGTCCTAGACCCGCAGCAGAATGCTCAGATAACTGAAACCCCGCAGCGTATAACTTAGGGGAGCTGAGCGCTATCGCTATAGCAAGCGCGAGTTTTGCATTCCTTGTATTCATATCACTCTGAAACTCCATGTGTTTTTAGGATGCGTTTTAAATAAAAGTGCTTATGTACCCATAAAGAGGGTGAGTAGGTTATTCACGAAACACTCATCTCAAGCATAAAAACAATTAACATACTTGTAACATTGAATTTCAAGATCTGTTATTTCCATCTCATATAACCAACGGGTTATGAATGTGCTTATAACTATCTGTAAATGTTATAGTTAAGTTCAATTTGTATCGTAGAGAAGCTTCACGAAAGCACTTGATTGCGTTTGATGTCCACGTTAAAAATGTGGCTTAAGTATCAGCAAATAGCGGGTTGTAACAAATCATTTTGTAGTACGATCGTTTTAAACGGTTGTTTAATTGATATTTAAGGCTTAAAAGTCGAATTTGCGGAAATGATGCAATTTATCACTGAATCGGATGCTAAACTTTATGAACGATTAGAGCTTTTACTTAAGGAATAGAAAGCAATATGGTGCTGAATTGTTAGGAGCGTCTTCGGGTGTACCTACTAAATCACACTTTGCTTCTGCGATCTCTTTGCCGAAGAGAGGGAAAAAGGGTGGTTGCTTGTCGATGTATCAATCGAGCAAAGGGCGCACGATCTTGCCCACTGTAGAGTGGAACGGGATGGAAAAGTGATCGAGATACAGCGTAATTCAAATCTATACGAGTAAGCCTACTTTGAACGCATTTTATACGATTGCTAAGTTGGCTCATTTGGACCATAATAATAAGACCATTTGGTCTGTAGGAGTTCAAGATGGCAACAGCAACATTAAAAAGCTTTAAACCTAAGCTGCCATCTAAGGCAAATTTTTGGTTTATGCTGGGCATTGAAGATGCCGAAACCGGTCGTACAGATGCGGTTCATAAAGGTTTTGAGCCAAAGGTTTATCGTAATATCGTTGAGCGCGTAAAGCTCTCTCAAAGCGAATTTCAGCACGTGACGCTTATCCCTGTCAGCACAATCAAACGACGTTTAAAAAATGAAGAACGTTTTAATACGCAAGAGAGCGATGCAATCTACCGTTTAGCAATGCTGCTCAAACTTGCAACGGAGTTGTTTGATGATGAAGAGCGCGCTTTGGGCTGGATGCGAGAAAACGTCTATGGTTTAGGAGGAAAACGCCCACTCGACATGGTCTCTACCACGGTCGATTTCGAGATAGTTAAAGACTTAATAGGGCGATTAGAGCACGGGGTATTCTCGTAGTATGAAGCTCTATCGACTGACGCAAAAGAAGTTTTCCGAATCTCCATTTAGTCCGATTGGCGCAAAGCTTTACGGAGGGCGATGGAACTCAAAAGGAACCGAGGCCCTCTATTTTTCGGAGTCTGAGTCACTTTGTTCTTTAGAAGTATTTGTCCATGTTAATAACGATCCTGCTATTACGAGACTTTACGACTTGTATCGTATCGAGATGCCCGAATATCTGATTGCTGCTTTGGATGAAGAAGACTTGCCGGTAGCTTGGCGATCTATACCCGCCAGTGAATCCACTCAGTACATTGGTGACCAATTTCTAAATGATCCGCATCCAGAGTTCGCGGCATTACAAGTACCCTCGACCATTTCCCCCCGCGATAACAACTATGTTGTGAACCCAAACCATCCCAAGATGAAAGAGATCATCAGGAAAGCAGAAAAGCTCGAATTTGCTTTTGATCCACGAATATTTAAATAAGATGCTCAACGCTTAATAGGGTAAACGTTGAGCTTTCGTTTTTTATTGGTCTTTATCCCGAATTTGAGTGAGCGGCGTATGCGTTAGTTTTTGGCGGCCAGCTGTTGACCATCGCTCGTGTCGTTTTGGTAGCTGCTTAATACCACTTCAGCTCCTTTATAGGACAAATGGCTTGCGTCGGTATACATCGCGTTATTTGCGTCGATCTTCATGACACAATTGCCTCTCTGGCATATGTAATCAGTTAGGTCGACAAACTCAACGTGTTCGAACTGCTCAAAGTACTGAGCAAGAATTGCAATATTCTTCGGATGGGTTTGTTTTGGGGCAAAGTCGCACTCTGTGCCTTTTTCACCGCCGAATAAGCGGATTTTCCATAAGCACTCGCCAATAGCAAAAGGCGCAGAAGGGGTTGGCCCAAATACCACTATCTCTTTGTCTTCTAATCCCTTCAATAATCGCGTCAGCGAAGCTTGATAGTTTTTACTGGAAAGCTCTTTTCCGAAGTTAGAGGAAATGACGACCTGTCGAATAGAAGGCGTGTTTTGAATGGTTTTGACTGCGTTGGTGAAGAAATCGTGACAAGATTGCCCGCTAACGCCAGGAATCACGTCGATATAGCCAATCGCACAAGAATCTTGAGTAAGTTGGACGACTCCTGCTGGCGTTTCACGTGCTAGTTGTTGAACAAATACCATACTATGACTATTTCCTAAAACCGCGACTGTCGGCTGCGATGAAGAAGAGCAGGCGTCGTTTACATTTGTATTACCGTTGCACGCTAATCCGTAGCCATTATTGACACGCATGGCCTCAAAAAATGCATTTCGGTCAGGGAACCCACCGCTTGTATGCCCAATAAAGCCAAATGTAAGCAGGGGCACCGTCACCAATACAAGTGAAGCGGTGAGTGTTTTCATGCCGATTTTTCTTCGGCTGCGAAATGGCTTCTCGACAAATCGCCAAGTCATGTACGACATTATTGATAGCATGCCGACATAAAGAAGGAAGCTGAATTCTTGTCCGGCCGTTAGTACATAACGATAAAATACCAACAGTGGGATATGCCATAGATATAGGCTGTAACTGATTAAACCGATAAAGACGATCCATTTTAAGCTAAGTACCTTACCGCACGTATTTTGGTTTGCTGAAAACAGAATGATCAGCGATGTACCAATGACAGGAATTATTAACATAAGGCCCGCACCATCTTTTGACTTATCGAATAACAAGGCTGAAGCCATGACTAAAACCACACCGATGACTGCGAGCGTATTGTTTGGTGTTACGTTGGTCTTTCTCATGATGAGGGCAATCATTGATCCTGCGGCTAGTTCCCATGCTCGCGAAAAAATCATATAGAACGCGAAATCGGGATCGCCACTCGCATACCAAATCGTCATTAAACTCAATAAAAAGACACCAATAAAGAAGGCAAGGTATGACATGATTTTATTTCGGGCGAGCAACATCAATAGTAATGGAATGACGATGTAATATTGCTCTTCAACGCCTAGACTCCAAGTGTGGAAGAGTGGGTTGGCCTGCTCCTCTAAACCAAAGTAATTGTGACCCTTCAAATAAAGTAAAACATTAGAAGCGGACAAAATGGATGAAACAGAAAATTCACTGACTTCTTTGTGCGCTTGAGGGAGAAATAACCACCAAGACAATACATAACTCACTGCGATAACCAGTAACAACAGCGGTAAGATACGGCGGATACGTCGCTCATAAAAATCGGCAAGGCTGAATTGATTTTTGTCTAAATCATTGATGACTATGGTAGTAATGAGGTAACCACTGATCACGAAAAAAACATCAACACCAACAAAACCACCAGCAAAAGCTTCGATGTCTGCGTGGAATAAGATAACGAGTATGACCGCTAGTGCTCTCAATCCATCTATTTCTGCTCGGTAAGTCATGATCTTCTCCATTTATGTAGCCAACGTTTGTTGTTCATCCTTGGGTGGGATGACTTGATCTTAATTAGGTTGTTCTATCCATTGCGATAGCCTTTGAGCTTGTCGATAAGCATTAAAGTATTTGAGGACTCGTTGTCGTCCGCGTTTGCCCATTTCTTTACGCTTCTCCAGAGATAGCTCCGCAAACTCATTAATGCACTGAGTGATGTCGTCAACACTGTGTTGTTTTACAAAAAATCCAGTCTCATCGGTGACGATTTCTTTGCATCCCATGACGTTTGAGGTGATCACTGGTGTGCCAACTGCCATTGCCTCTTTGAGTACAAGAGGCCCGGTATCGACACAGCCAGTACGCGAGTAGCAAAACGGAGCCACGAGACAATCGTATTTTGGTAAATTGTCCTTTACCCAGCTGTGTGGTTTTGCACCCAAAAAGGAGACGCAATGAGTCAAACCAAGCTGGCTAGTCATCGAAACGAACTCTTTTTTCATAGGGCCAGTGCCGATGACATCAAGATGGACATTAAGCTTATTGGCGATAGGGACTAACGCCTCAAGTAAATATTGCAGACCTTTTTGCTCAACGAATCGCCCTAAAAAAACCAAACGTAATTGTTCTGAGTCTGTCTTTTTTTCGGGGGTGAATAGCTCAGGTTTTACACCACAGTGGAGCAATTTTACGTTTCCGTTGGTCATATTTTGAAAGTCGTTATACATGTCATCGCAAACAGCGACTGCGAAGTCGCTGGCGTTGATCTTCTCTTTTACATCAAACGGAGACTCATAAACGTCATGCCCGTGAGCAACAAAAGAGCAAGAAATATTGAGCAGTTTAGCGGCGACAATGGCATGTGCTGCTGTGTGCTGACAAAAGTGAGCATGAACGTGACCAATGCCTTGCTCAGCGAGTTGGAATGCTAATTTAAGCCCTGTACCCATTAACGACTTCTTCGGAATACCAGATTGCTTGAAGGCAAAGTGACATGCTTTGAACAGCCCCTGAACGCGAAGGTGCTGTAGGCCCTCTGTCTTAATATTCTTACCAATTTCGATAACATCGTAAGTAAAAAAAGATTCGCAAGGTTCGATTTCAAACGTAAAAACTGTCACGTCGTGGCCACATGCCTGAATGGCGTCCACTTCAGTTTGAATGAAGGTTTCACTCAAAACTGGGTAGCTAGGTGTAATAAACGCGATTTTTTTCATTTTATGGCTCGCTTCTTTTCGTTCACGGTCGAGAAGGGAATTGCAAAAAACAAACCAAACAATCATCGACATAAAATCAATAAATTAGGGATAAATTTCTATTTTGAGAATAAAAATGACGGTGAAGTTTAAGGCGTTCTCAATTTGAAGTCTTTAATTGAGAAAAACCGTTCATGCTTGGGTATAACCGTTCTTTTATGAGGATTTAATCCGAAATTAGAATGGTCTAGATATTGCTACTTTTAATCGGTCAGAATCGTTCTGACAGGTGAAGAGGCATCATGGCATGGATAAAGTCAGTGTGATTATTCCAACCTATCAATGTTTGGAATATCTCCCCAAAGCGCTTGGAAGCGTGTTCAATCAAACGCACCGTAATTTTGAGGTTATCGTGATTAATGACGGCGGTGACCTTCGAACTCAGCGTTATCTTGAGTCGCTGCTTGATCACAGGCTTAGGTTCCTTAACACCGATGGGGTTGGCGTGGCTGAGGCGAGAAACTTGGGAGTAAAAGAAGCATCGGGTGAGTACATTGCCTTTCTCGACGCTGATGATTTTTGGCTACCTAACAAGTTAAAAATGCAGGTCGCCTTACATCAAAGCAATCCTGAGTTAGCTCTGAGTTTTAGTAACTATGTTCATGTCTCGGAGCGTTATGAACCCTTTAGTGATTGTTTTGGGTTTTGGAACCAACTCCAAGACGAGACTGATGACGTACTACTGCTTAGCAAACCATTGGATATGATCATTGCCAATAATATTATCGGTACGTCCACCGTTATGTTGGATGCAAAGATGGTGGAGGCATTTCCTCTGTTCAAAGCAGAACTGCCTTACGCGGAGGACTGGGAGTTGTGGCTAAGAATTTGTGAAAAATACCAAGTGGGAGTGGTGAATTCAATTCAAGCTGGCTATCTGGTTCGCCAAGGTTCCATCACGAATACCAAAAATCGTAAATTACAGCAACTGGCTTGTGTGAATGGCATTCTAGAAACGTATCGAGAATGTGCGTCATTCTATGATATTTCTCCTTTAGCCTTTAAAAAAGCGAACGCTAGAATCTTAGAAGGATATGCCGATTATTATCGAGAAGCTAAGTCTTACTCTAAGGCGATAGCACTTAATGTGCGCTCCTTGATTCAAGACCCTCAGTCTCGACGTTTGCGACGCATTATGGCGGATGGGCGAGAATTGGTACTATCGAATGTAAAGTCTACCCCTCAGCAATAATACAGCCTATTAAGCAGCAGAGATAAGGGTAGACACTGTATGAAATCAAAGATTGAAATTGAAAAGCGCACTACACTCAGTGTTCAGTTATTAGCAAAAGATTTAGAATTAATAAGTCAATGAGTGAAAGCGATATTCAGGCAAAAATTGCTAGCTTTACCTGTATAGAAGAAGCGCTAGAGTACTTTGATATTGGTTTTGATAGTCGCTTCATAGACAAACACCGTATCGAACTTGTAAAGCGGTCTAATGGTTATTTAATTATGAGCAAGCCGGACGATTGGTTTTCTGCCCGTCGTGCGTTCAAAAATGCTTACTGCAAAGTACAGCGCAGTTTATTAGATAAAACGACACGCTCAGCATGTCGTGGTTGTACGACATGCCAAAGAAGATAAACAATGTGGCAGTCTTAGCTTCTTTTTCGACGTCACGCTGATCCGACTTACAAAAGAACCCCGTCTAAAGAGCGGGGTTCTTTTATTTTTATGAACGGAAACGCTAACTTGCTTGATATTCTGGGTAGTCAAGTAAGCCTTTCTCGGCACCACCAAACAAGGTCGCAGGATCGTGTGCAGCTAACGGGTAGTCGTATTTAATTCGGTTCGGTAAGTCAGGGTTTGCGATGAACGGACGGCCGAACCCCACCATATCTGCAAGACCACTTTTTAGTGCTGCTGCCGCTTTTTCAGTGTTGTAACGACCAGCGTAAATAATGGTGCCTTTGTAAGCTTCACGAACTGCAGTTTTAAATTCAGCAGGTGTATCTGGCGCGTCGTCCCAGTCTACTTCTGCAATGTGGATGTACACAACGTTGAGCGCATTAAGTAAGGCAGCGGCAGCGGTGTACGTTTGCACAGGGGTTTTATCTACCGTACCGTTGAGTGAAGTAAATGGAGCAAGTCGAACGCCCACACGTTCAGCACCGATAGCTTGTGTCATCGCTTCGACAACGTCACCAAGGAAACGAAGACGATTTTCAATGGAACCACCATATTCGTCTACGCGGTTATTGGCTTCTGAATCGATGAACTGGTTAACAAGGTAACCATTAGCAGCGTGCAGTTCTATGCCATCAAAACCTGCTTCAATCGCATTAAGCGCAGCTTGACGATATTCTTCTACAACGGCTTTGATATCTGCTTTGGTCATTTCACGTGGCTCGACAACATCTACAAAACCTGGTTCGTCGCTACCATTGTCGATGAATACTTTCACATTTTCTGCTTTCAATGCGGAAGAAGAAATTGGTTGTTCACCACCGATGTTGTCAGGGTGGGTTACGCGACCAACGTGCCAAAGTTGGGCAAAGATAGCGCCGCCTTTTGCGTGAACGGCATTCGTTACTTTTTTCCAACCAGCAATTTGTTCTTGGCTATAAATACCAGGAGTCCAAGCGTAACCTTGACCCATTGGTGAGATTTGAGTGCCTTCCGCGACAATCAAACCAGCAGATGCGCGCTGAGCGTAATACTCTGCCATGATCTCATTTGCAGCATTACCCGGTTGACTAGCACGTGAACGCGTCATTGGCGGCATAACGATGCGGTTTTGAAGTGTTAGAGCACCAAGTTGAACAGGTTGGAACAGTACATCTTTCATAATAAGCCTCGTTATTTGCTCGTTTGAATCAATTCGATTTGGTAACCATCTGGATCTTTGATGAAAGCGATATGCGTTTCGCCGCCTTTCATCGGACCTGGCTCACGTGTGATATTGCCGCCAAGTGCTTTGATTTCGTCGCATGCCGAATAGATATCTTCACAACCTAAAGCCATATGACCAAACGCGTTTCCGAGTTCATAGCTGTCTGTATCCCAGTTATAAGTCAGTTCGATCGTTGCACCGTCTGGTTGGTTTGCGTTCCCAACAAAAACTAATGTGTAACGGTATTCAGTGTTCTCGAAGCGGTTCAGTTCAGCCATACCAAGCACTTTGGTATAGAACTCAATGGATTTATCAAGATCAGCAACACGGATCATAGTGTGAAGAAATTTCATATATAGCCTTCTTTTGTTTTCGCTTGGCGCTTAACTTTTCTGTTATTGCTAAGTACCTAATGGCGACGTTATGAGCCTAAATATATAAGGTTGCCTTTGAAACATAAAATTATCATTGATTATTGCTTTTATAATTTATTTTTATTGAACTGCTTTTTAACGTAAATGATTTATTGATTGCATTTTATCTATGTATTTAACTGATAGGTTAGGCTTTTCTTTTCAAATCAGATTACTTAGAGTGCTAATAGCTTCATACAGACTTATTGGGAATAGATTTTAGGAGGGAAAATGAATCAATCCGTGTTAAAGGCCATGACGTGGCTAAAAGGGATATTAGATTCTAACCAGATTACTTATCAAATCGTCGGCGGTTTTGCTGCCCATTTGCACGGTGGATCACGACCTATTGCGGATATCGATCTGTACATCCAGAAACAAGATTTTGAAAAATTGCTTCCCCATATTGCCCCTTACATCAGTAAGCCACTTAAGCACTATCAGGAAGAAGGCTGGGATCTTGAGTACTTACAGCTTATTTATGGCCAACAAAAAATTGAAATCGGCCTTAGTCCAGGAACGCGAATATTTAGCTCAAAAAGCAAAGAGTGGGCGACGCTGGAAATTGACTACGCAGCAAATGTTATTTGTGATTTTAATGGAATGAAGCTTTCAGTGATCGATATTACAAGGTTAATCGATTATAAGCGTGTCCTCTCAAGAGAAGTGGATCTCATCGACATTCGAGAGCTTGAACGAATTCAACAGCAAGCTCAATAGGGGAGAGATAATGGACAAATTTACCGCCTTGTTTGAGATTGCTCAGCGTAAGTCAAACTACGATGAAAACAATACTTGGTATCAGGGCTCCGTCACTTACTTCGAAGCGATATACTCGGAGTTGGAAGAAGTGAGAGATGAGGAAGTCAAAGGGAGAACATGCTTTTTAGAGGACGAACTGGGAGACGTGTTGTGGAATTATCTTAATCTTCTGATGGCCTTAGAAAAAGAACAGGGCATTGACGCTCGGTCTGTGATTGAACGTGCCGTTGAAAAATACCAAGCACGTGTGACTGCCATTGAAAATGGGAAGAGTTGGGCAGAAGTAAAGGCTGAACAAAAGTCAAAATTGAAGAATGAATTCGACTCGAAACAAGGCAACAACAATGAAACTGACTAAATACTTATTTTACTGCTAAAAACGCTTAGTTAAGAATTCAAGATTACAAAAACTTTTGAACATCTGGATGATCTTTACATCAAATCACAAACGGTGAACCACCGGGAATGGGTTATTTGGATTGGTTAGGCTACATGTAAGAAATATCCAAGTTGCTCAAATGTCGCACTAGTAAAGGATCAGGGAAGGTGTTTGATGGAGGTATCTCTACGCGAGATAACAAAGGAAAACTATGAGTCCGTCAGTGAACTCGATGTTACTAAAGAGCAAGAGTCTTATGTCGCTTGTAACATGTGGTCGCTGGTGGAATCATTCTATAACGATACGCACGTAACTCGTGCCATTTACCAAGATGAACAAGTTGTCGGCTTTTTTATGTGGGTTCGGGAAACAAAAGAAAAAATCTCTATTTGGCGTTTTATGATTGATGCCAAATATCAAGCGAAAGGCATCGGGCGTATAGCTCTTCATAAGGCACTAGAGGAAATCAAACAGACTGAAAGCCTCCGTCAGATTGAAATTTGTTACAACCCAAACAACCCCATAGCAAAAACGTTTTACTCTCAGTTTGGTTTTATGGAAGTTGGTATGGACGAAGATGGCGAAGATATGCTCGCTATTATCAGCCTTGAACCAATATGACAAGGCATGTGAAAAGGGCAAGCATCGTAGTTGGTGCTTGCCCTTTAGCGTTTTACTCTGTCGATAGATTAGCGATGAAAATCAGACTCTCATTCATTGGTCTGTTGATGTGCAAATCTTACTATCTCACTAACTTAATCGCATTTATTTAGTATTTGTCGTTGGCATAGGAGCAAGTAGCGCTTCCAGTTCCTCAGGAGTGAGTAGATCTTTCTTTTGTAAAATATCACTCTGTTCCAAAGATAACCGTGTCTTACTTATCAAGTATTTTTTTTGAGTTGGTGTGAGATCCTTTAAGGAGTCAATCAAATCTTTGAAGTGGTTTGTGTTCATAGCCTAGCTTTTCCCCGTTGACGTTTTATAATTTTCTAATGGTCTTAGTCCATATTGACTAAATAATCGTTAATTTGTTTATTAATGGTGACAAGCTCTTTATTAATTATAGCGATATCTGCGTTATCGGGAGCGATATTGTCACGTGTGTGTTCTTCAACTTTACCAAGAGCGGAGACTGCAGCTTCTTCTCCAAAGCTTGAAAGTATGCCTTTCAAACTATGAGAAAGAAGGAATAGTTCCGACCAGTTTTGTTCTGCATTGAGTTTATTAATTCTGTCTAAACCATCTTCGTAGTCTTCCATGTAGGTTGAGAAAACAGCAAAGATAATATCGACATCGTTATCCATGTAGGTGTTAAGTACTTCGAAGTTAATCATCTCTCATCTCCACTGTGGTATGTGTAAGTTAAAAGGCAAAGGTAATTGAGTTGAGTAGGAGCCGGAAAGGTAATCCTTCAACCAGTTCGACCAGTTTGGGGGGAGTGGTCGTTGCGATAGAAATTCGATACTTTCATCCAAGATGATATTAGGTGCTGATATGTTGTTGTCGGAAAGGTCTTTTAGTCTCAGCTCAGCTGAAAATGGATACTTTTGTCGAAACTTTGGTTCTTTCGAATTATGCTGGGGGTGGTCTTTTAAAGGAATGCCAGACTTAGCCGCCACTAAGGTAAGTAAGCTCTGCTTTATTGCAAATTCACCAAAAAAGTCCATCAATGGTATCGCTTGCTTTAACAGCAATAAGGGGGTTTTACTTGGCACAGAGTAGTAATAGCTCAGAGATTGCATCAATTTTTTGTGCGCGTGTTCAGGTCGTGATTCCAGCAAAAGTAACTTACATTGCATCATTTGTTTGAATGCGGCGAGATCAATCTGCTGGTTTCGATTCAATTGCTTTTCGGCCAGCAAGCAAAAATCATTAAGTTTCAAAAGAACACGTTTCTTCTCATTCGGCGAGCGGAGTGTTTTAAAGTGCTCGCTGATGATGTCGACATAGGCGTTCATCGCTGATAGCCATTGTGAATCTGTAGAAGAAACATTTGAAGCGTACATATAACCTACATCGTACAGCCGATCAATTTGGCCTAGTTTGGCAAGGATTCTTGATACGGTTACTAATCTGATACTACTACTTGGTGTGAGCTCAAAAGCGCGATTAGCCAATATAGACGCATTATTTTGTTGGCCGAGACTTTCATAAAGGCCCACGAGGTTATCTATGGCACGCAAGCAAAGTGGGTTTCGTGTGACATAATCAGCAAGGATAGTGACTGCTTCACGAATATTTCCTTTCTTGTGCTGTACGAAAGCCTCTGCACAGATACGACTTGCGTGTTCCTTTTCTGTACAAAAAGGTAGAAAGTTTTCGAGTACATCAAATTGCTTCGTTTCTATGAGTGTATCGATAAGTAAAGACTCCACGCACACGCTTTGTGTATGCTTTTTATGCAGTTGAGCGATATCGGCGAGGGTAGGTCTTTCAATCTTACTTAGTTGATTTCCCACGTCTGCCAGTTGATGTTGTTCTTGCAGCGCTGCTAGCATTTTGTTCTTTAACGCTTTGGTTTGCAGTGGTTTGGTGAGTAAGTGACGAACTCGGCCAGACAAAGCCGTCAAAACAGTCTCTTGAGTAGCGTCGCCAGATATCATCAATACCGCTGTCGTCTCTGAAATGAGTTTTGCGCGGCTCATTAAATTGATCAGATCTAAGCCAGTCAGTTTCGTCGATAGGTGGTAATCCATCACAATGAAAGAATAGAAGCGAGTTTTGACCGCGGCGAGTGCTTCTTGTGCGCTGTTTACACAAGTGATGTTGGCGATTTTTGCGCCAAGCGCAACAAGTTGATGCCTGATCAACGTCGATGAGGTTGAGCAGTCATCTATCACCAAAATACCAATGTTCTCGACTTCAATCTTCCCTGCGGTCAAACTTCTTCCTATTTTACAGATTAGTACACTCTAAAATAAAATTAGTCATCGGATTGCATAAAGGCAAGCTGTTTCTAAGATTAAAAAGGGGCAACATGCCCCCCATCAACATTTGCGTGAATTAACTCTGCACAGAGTCCGTTTCTATTCTTCTTAGCAGCTCGTTCGCTTTTTTCATCGCTCTTCTTGCACTTGTCGACTTCCGTTTGTTCAAGAGGATGTCTGAGAATTGCAGGTACTTATCCGCCGTTTGAAATCTTAAGTCGTTAATATCTTGAAATCCCGTCGGAAAGTTTTCAGAAAATAGGTCAATATCTTTAACCAATTTGTCGAGATTGACGGTTGTTCTCGCTTGCTTCAAACGGTAGTAGAGCCCTTCAAATTCTTCTTGATAGAGTAAGCGAGCAGCATCGGCCGGGAATGGCAATGGATTTTGACTGTCTTTTGCTGTCTCAAAGAGTTTCATTTCTAAAACTGCATCTTTCATCGCATTACTGATTGCGATGTTTTGGCGGTGCTCATCAGAATCGGCAAAAAAGGTATTTCCAACTTTGATTAAAGTAACAAGTGCGGCTGCATCTCTCAGCTGTAACGCTTCATTTAAGTGCTGGCCAAAGACCTCGCTTGCAAGTGAACTTGGTACAAACGGGTACTCTTGATGAATTTGACGTAATTCTTGTTTGAGGTCATAAATTGACTTGGAGCCTTCAATTTGGGTGTAGCTTGATTTCTCTAACTGGCTGTTAATTTGCCTCGCGATAGAAAGTAACGTTGAATGCTTACTCGATTGAATATCCAGTGCAAGCACTTCAATTTTATGGGAGTCAGGATAGTAGACTTTAGCTTGTTGAAGAATTTCCTCAATCTGGTCGTAATTGGGATAAGTACTAACATCAGAGTTAAGTACATCATCAATCTTTGATTCGTAAGCACCAAGTAGGTAGGGCTTATACAGCCTTAAAAAGCCCGCTTTGATCACCGGATGCAGATCATGTTGTGAATCGATAAGAGATTTCGTGTTTTCTGGCGCGGTATCGAGTAGTGCTTGTGCCGAACTAATATGCTTTGTTTGCTGGTTTAATGCAGCCTCAAGTTGAGTGAGCTGGTCTTGTTGATCTTGATATACCAATCCTAAAAGCGTTGCGACGACAAGCGATGCTGCGACACTCGTGTAAACTGGCCATCTCGTTTTGTTTATGTGCTGTTTAAGGAGTCCTGCACTAAGGTCCGTTGGTGCGAGTCCTTTATTTAGCACTTTCGAGAATAAAGACCATTTCGTGAGCGGGAAATGAGCGGGCTTAATGACGCGAACATTTTTCTTTAGTGCTTCGTCAACCGGTGTGCGTGCGTAAGGGTGTTTACAACTCAATAATTCATAGGTAATGCAACAAAGAGCAAAAATATCATCTCTAAACTGAGGATCGTTTCCTGAGAGAATATCAAGTGAAGCGTAGTTTGGCGTAAACCCCAGAGTATCACTTTCTTGGGTTTTACGTTTAGCGGCATATTGGTCGTGCTTTAACTGTTGAGTTTTGGATACACCAAAGTCTAGAAGTTTAACTTTTCCTTCTGAGGTAAGAATGATGTTCGCAGGCTTAAGATCGGCATGAACCACGCCTAGAGAGTGGGCATACGCGAGAGCATCCAGAGTCTCATTTAAAATAGACAGCGCGGCCTTAAATTTAAGACCATCAGGGCGAGAGCGCTGAATCAGAGTTTCTAAAGTTTCACCATCCACATACTCCATGACGAGAAAATACACGTCGCCATCAACGCCAAAGTCGTAAACACGAATTATATTAGGATGGCTGAGTTTTTGAGTTTGCTGTGCTTCTCGAATCAACATTCGTGCGGTTTCAGGTTGGGAAGAGAACTCCTCCTGAAGAATTTTTAATGCGACGTAAGGTTTATCAGTCCCTGATGACTCAAGGATTTTGTCTTTTGCCAAGTAAACATCGCACAACCCGCCGTGCCCAATAAGTGATTCAATTTCGTAGCGACTCTTGATGGTTTCACCAACTAAAGACTGCGATGTTGAAGGTTCTCTTTGATTGCATGAAGTATTGTCTATTTTATTATCTAGAGAATAAGTGTTTTGATTTTGAGACATTTTTGTATTTGTCTCATTATTTAATTGGGCGGAGCCTTCATAATTTGAGTCAACAATCTTATCAACTGTATTTTCTCTTTTTTGAGTCTTTACAATTTTTGTTTTATCACCGCTCGTATCTTTATTTATAGAATTGTTTTTACTTTGGTCTTCCATCACAGAGGCTCCGTATAAATGATGGTGAAAATATATAGTCTAATAACTCATGAAAAATGATGACTTTTTGATTTCTCGGTCAAGCTAACATCGGTTTTTTGACGCGTGTAAATTGAAGTGTCAAAAATTTGAACCTCGTTGTATATTTTGTTCTGAGTAAAAATACCTGATTGCTTTGCTAGAAAATTAATTCATTATTCCGTTCTTGAAATATAAATATTATTTTATGGGTCGATAATAACTTAATTGTTAATAAATAAACGATCTAAACATAAAGAATGAAACACAAATATTAAGCAGTCCCTTTGGCGAGGTTTACATGACGTTGGTTTTAACCATAACGAGTTTTCATAAGTTCACTCCTGAGATAGAAGGCGAGTTCATCTTTGACGCAAGCGGCGAACACGAAAAAATTTCCTTTGGCCGCTCTGAACAATGTGACTGGACACTCCCCGATCCAGAAAGAGTCATTTCAGGTAAGCATGGTGAAATTATCAAGTTTGGTGACAAGTATTTGATCAAAGACTTATCGACCAACGGCACATTCGTGAACAACTCAGTCAGTCCAATCGGACAGGGCAATGAAATCGCTCTAGCTCATGATGATGTGGTGACCCTCGGCGATTATCAAATTCAGGTTAGCGTTCAGGAGAAGTGTTTAGAACAGGTGCCAGTTCAAAGTGTTGAATCAAATGAATCCTTTAACGAAGGGGCTAGCAGTAATTTCAATCATAGTGACTTTGGCATAAGCGCTTCTGAACTCTTAGAGGACAGTGTTTCTAATGAGTATCAGTTAGATATTGGCTTAATGGATGACTTTATTGAGCCCTCGATTCCTCCTCAGCAAGAACAAGATATATCACGTCTCGTCACAGAAGAACCGAACAGAACTCCCCAAAAACTGAGTGCCGGTAATGAGGCTGACGCGTTCATTCGCGGATTAGGTATTAGTCCGAATATGGTACCTGACGAGCAGAGAGAGATGTGGTTTCAGCAGCTAGGAGAGTCTTTTTCTTTAATGCTTACAGGATTAATGGAGACTTTACACAATCGAGCTGAATTCAAACAGACTAATCGCTTAAATCATACCGCATTTAGAAAATCTGAGAATAATCCACTCAAATTCTCGGCCAATTTAGAAGACGCTATGCATAATCTTTATAACCGGAAAACAGCGAGTTTTATGCCGCCTGATTCGGCGATAAAAGAGGCATTTAAGGATATTGAAAACCATGAACAAGCATTAATGCAAGGTGTGAATGGTACGGTAATAAGTGTTATGTCATTAGTTGATCCATCTTTAATATATTCTGAGTCACTTTCTAGTGATAGTTTGTTTAATAAAGTGATTCCGACAAGAAAGTATTATAAAAGTTGGAAAAGGTTCGAGGTTATTTATAACCAACTAACCAACGATGTTGTTAATAAAGAGAACCTTTTTTATTTAGATGACTTTGCCAAGCATTATGAAAACGCTCTAAGACGTGATAGTTAAGGTCTAATTATGAAATTAGTTAAAAGAATAGTATTACTGATATTAACAGTGACTCTCATTGGGTGTTCAGCGGCAAATTTAGTGGTTGACCCTTATGCGGATTTAGAAATAACGGCGAGCCATAATATCAATCCAGATTCTAATGGGAGGCCGTCACCAGTTGTTATATATATTTTCGAACTTACATCACCAACGGTATTTGAAAGTCAGGACTTTTTCTCAATATACGAAAGCTATGACAAAGTTCTGGGCCCCGATTTAGTCAACAAATTTGAGATATCCCTAACGCCAGGTCAAAAGGAGGTTTACCAAGCCAGTATGTCTCCCCAGACAGAGTATCTCGGCTTAGTGGCCGCGTTTCGAGACATCGAAAACTCGAATTGGAGGCAAGTGATCGAAGTTGAAAAGACAGGTTACAACACCTATCAAATCCACTTAGAAGACCTGTCTTTGTTCGTGAAATAATCTGGGTGACTATTCAATGACACACTTTTCCCATACCGCTTGGTGTGAGGGGATGTTTTTGCGTCCTCAACATTTCCAGCAAAGTGAACGAGCAACTGCTCACGAATACAAGGGGCTAGTTCACTTACAACACGCATACAATTGGGGCGTATCATCGAGCCTAATCAATCCTACCGCTTTAAAAGAAGGGGTTATTGAGATAGAAAAAATCGATGCGATCCTGCCAGACATGACTCTCGTTCAATGGAAAAAAGGTGATGCGAGCATAACGCCGTTATTCGTAAAAAAAGGCACCCATCAAACGTTGGTCAAAATCGTTGTTCCGGCGTTTAGCTTAAAACAGCGATTGGTTTCTGATAAAAGTGAGGAATTGGTTTCACGTTATCTTCTAAAAGATTTGGATGTTGTAGATGTTTTAACTGGGGAAGATGAAGAGTGCATTCAAGTAACCGCGATTAATCTAGAGCTAGCAGCAAGTAATGAGCAGCAGTCTGGCTTTATTGAATTGCCGATTTTCAAAATCAAAGAAGTATCCGATGAAGGGGCAGTCATTCTTGATGAAGAATACATCCCACCACACATAAATATTCTGAATAGTGCTGTTATAACCACATGTTTACGTAACGTACTTGCAATGACAAAGATCCGTGCAGACGTTGTGTCTCAGCGTTTGGTTCAGGGTAAGGCGGCTTCCGCTTCTGCGGTCGATTTTATTATGCTGCAGATGTTGAACCGCTATGAAGTGACTTTACGTCACTTTTCCGAACTAGAACAGGTACACCCTTTAGATTTAGTCGCACTACTGCATGGTTACATCGGTGAGTTATCAACGTTTTCGAGTAAGAACAAACGTGTTCCCGAACTAAAAAAATACGATCACTTCGATCTTTCCAGTGTGTTTCATGAGATTAATCAGATACTCAGCCAGTACTTAAGTGTTGTTTTAGACCAAACGGCGAATAAGTTACCACTTGAAATACGTCAATATGGCATCCAAGTGACACCTCTACCAGACAAACGCTTATTGGAGTCTTGCCAGTTTGTACTCGCGGTTAAGGCTGATACAACCACCGATGAAATACGACGCTTAGTGCCTGCTCAGCTTAAGTTAGGGCCTGCAGAGCAAATACGCGATCTCATTAACAATCAAATCAACGGTATCAGTGTTGCGCCTTTGAGTGTTGTTCCAAGACAAATACCTTATCAAATGGGCTATGTGTACTTCGAGGTTGTGAAAAAGGGACCGTTCTGGATGAGGCTGCGAGAAAGTGGCGGCATCGCCCTACAACTTTCTGGTCACTTCCCGAATGCTGACATTGAACTTTGGAGCATTAGCCAATAACAGGCTTCGTCATTATGGAACAAACGATAATCAAACCCACACCGGGTGGACGACCAAATTTAAAACAACCAGACGTAAAGCCAGTAGATAGCACGGTTGTGATCTCTAAAAGCCCTGAGATCGTTAATAACGACTCAGTCGTTGCTTTTGGACTCAACCCCATTTTGGCTGAAGCCAACGGTATCTTATCAATGGTAGGGCAAATTCGATCAACGGCCTCACATTCGGATGTGTTGTTTCTAAAGGAAACACTCGCACAGAAACTGAGAGACTACGAAAACCGACTGCGCCAACACAACGTTGAATTAGAAACCATTGATACAGCACGGTACTGTTTATGTTGCTCAATTGATGAGGCGGTATTGAATACCCATTGGGGAAGCCAATCTACATGGAGTCATGATTCTTTATTGAGTTCATTTTATTCGAGCAGTCAGGGTGGAGAAGCCTTTTTCAAACATCTTGATAATGCACTGTCTCAGCCAGAGTCGCAGCTCGATTTGTTAGAGTTGATGTATGTTTGCTTGTCGCTTGGTTTTGTCGGGCAATACCGTTTAGAGAAAAATGGCTTAGAAAATCATCGACGTCTTAGAAAGCAAATCATGAGCATTCTTAAGTCCTATGGGCGTGGTACTGCAAAAGAAATGAGTGCCAATATTGATAAGCGCACGCTTTCAGGTTCCCGAATGTCAGAACGAGCACCATTGTGGGTTGTATGCTCGGTTACCTCGGCAATTTTGGTGTGCGTTTTTATGTACCTTAGCTATGACTTGAATAGTGCTTCCAATCGAACGTTTTCGAATTTGGTTAATTTGATCCAGCCGGATAGGCAAGTCTCGTCAGCGGAGCTTGAGTCGAAGGTTCAACCTGTGGCGGATCGTATCTCTATGTATCTTGCGACGGAAATGAATAAAGGACTGGTTACGGTAGAAGCGTTACCCGACCGCGTAAGAATATCGTTGAAAGCGCAAGACTTATTTGAGTCAGGAAGTGCAGATGTTGTTGCTTACATACAACCCGTTGTTTCCAAAATAGCACGTACTCTTGAAGCGACAGAAGGCAAAATTCTTGTTACCGGCCATACGGATGATAACCCTATCTTCACCAGTAAATATCCTTCTAATTGGCATCTATCTTTGGCAAGAGCCACTGCCATGTCAGACCAGTTGATTGCAAATAGTGGGCTGGAAGGAAGAGTGCTACCTGAAGGGTTAGGTGATGCGAGACCTTTGGTGGAAAACACCAGTTCTGACAATAGAGCGTTGAACCGTCGTATCGAAATTGACTTGATTGTCGCAAACTAGGAAAAGTGAGAGATATGAGTATCCGAGAAGTAGGCAGAGTCTTCACTCAGCGCTGGTTTATCGGCCTTATTGGCGTTGCGGCGTGTTCTATTTTTATTTGGGCGGTCGGTCCTTTAATTATTGTCGCTGGCTATGAGCCACTAAAGACAGATTTCCAGCGCTTAGTCACAATTCTTATCTTGGTGTTTGTTTGGGGAGTATTCAACCTGACCAAGCAGCATAAACAGAAAGTGAAAGAGGATGAAAGTATCCAGACTTTGCTTGAACTTGATAGTCAATCAGACAAAGAAGCTGCCACCGAAGTTGATTTAATGCGTGATCGTATAGAGCAAGCGATCAAGATTGTCACTAAAACCCATAAAGGTAAACGTAGCCTATATGACTTACCGTGGTATGTGCTAATCGGTCCTCCGGGTACTGGAAAAACCACGATTTTGAAGCAGTCTGGGCTGGAATTCCCGTTAGCTAACTCTACAGGGTCAGATTCGGTCGCGGGTGTGGGGGGAACACGACATTGTGATTGGTGGTTTGCGAACAAAGCCGTATTGATTGATACCGCTGGTCGTTACACTACTCAAGATAGCCAAGAGAAAGTGGATTCAAAAGCATGGCATGGCTTTCTGGGGTTATTGAAAAAATACCGTACACAAAGACCAATCAACGGCGCAATTGTCACGGTCAGTTTGGCAAGTGTCATGTCTCAAACTCGTACTGAACGAAGTCTTCATGCCAGAGCCATTAAATCTCGTTTACAAGAGCTTAAAAACCAACTTGGTATGCAATTCCCAATTTATGTCTTGTTGACGAAAATGGATCTCGTTGCTGGCTTTAATGAGTATTTCTCGGATTTGAGTAAAGAAGAACGTGACGATTTGTTTGGTTTTATGTTCCCTCAAGAATGCGATGATGAACGCGGAGTGATTTCTCTGTTTAACCGAGAGTTCCATCAGATGCTGGAACGTCTAGATGCACGGATGTTACGCATTCTCGAAACAGAAGACGATCTCGATAAGCGAGCGCTAATATTTGAGTTTCCGAAACAGTTACGAGTATTACAGGCCAACTTAGACGAATTTCTAGCCGAGATCTTTTCACAAAACAGCTTTGAGGAACCTGCCTTAATTCGAGGTGTTTTCATGGTTAGCTCGGTTCAAGAGGGGGCGCCTATGAATCGATTGATGAGTGAATCTACAAATGGGCTGGGATTGGGCAATTTGCCATTAACCTCACACAGTACCGGCTCACATAGTTTTTTTGTTAAGAGTCTATTTGACCGTGTGATTTTCAAAGAACAATTGTTAGGGACGGTGAATCGTCATTACCAAAGAAAGTCCGGTTGGCTCCATAAAGGGGTATACATCGGCTGTACGATTACGCTCGTGGGAGCCACTGTTGCTTGGGCCACAAGTTATCAATGGAATAAAGAACTTATTAGAGAGACTAATCGTCAGACTGGCCATGTTAACGCCATGATTGGTGCCGACAGTCTGGATTTCGAATCAGATATTATCAGTGCTGTGGAAACGCTAGATCGTATTATGACATTACCTCTTGGAAAGCTAAGCCAGTACGGAGAGAGCGACACCATTAAAAAATTTGGTCTTTATCAGGGGGACAAAGTTTCTCAAGCCGCGAATAGCGCTTACATTGCAGCCTTGGCCCAACATTTTTCCCCAATGGTGACTCGCAGCTTAGTCAATGAGATGGAGAGTAACCAGGCACATCGACAATATCTCTATGAAACTCTAAAAACTTACCTAATGCTGTTTAACCCTGATAAATATCAGCAAGAAGAAGTGCTAGCGTGGTTTCGTTTTTATTTTGAACGTCAATATCCAGGAGTGCTTAATGAAGCGTTAAGAGGGCGCCTTATGGTTCATACTCAACATCTGCTGGAGAGTAATGAACGCGGTCTTGTTTTTCAAGATGATGTTGTTGCTAGTGCAAGGGACATATTAACTGAGATGTCATTGCCAGAACGTGCATACCAAAGAATGAAAATTCAGTTTTCAAAGAGCCATGTACCGTCATTTCGTTTAACTGATGTCCTCGGTCCGAAGGGACTGGAGCAATTCGAGCGTGTCAGCGGAAAACCTTTGTCTCAGGGTATTTCAGGCTTTTATACCTACAACGGCTTTCATAGTATTTTTCAAATTCAAATCAACCGAACGGTGAAAGGGTTGATGGAAGAAAATTGGGTCTATGGTGATGACTTACAAGCTCACGAGATAGATCATGCGAGCGCTATTGAAGGTGTACAAAACAGGTATTACCAAGATTATGTCAATGAATGGAAGGATTTGATTCAAGACATTCAATTAAAGCAAGCGCCCAACTTAGAGTTTGCCTCTGAACAAGCAAGAGTCTTAGCTGGCGTAGAAAGGCCTATTGAATCTTTATTGCGTGCGATTCAGAAGGAAGTTGGACTGACGAAGGTTGTATTGTCTGACAATCAAAAAGCCGCTTCTGAGGTAGCTGGTAAAGCAGCAAAAGTTAAGTTCTCTAATACCGCAGATAAGCTAGACATGTATTTACCTGAAGAAAACACCTTTAATGTCGCTTTACCGGGTAAACAAGTAGAACAGCATTTTACAGCTGTGCTCCGTTTGGGTGAGCAGGATTATGCTGATATTCAGCAGGCCATGATTAATTTAAGGTCGTACTTGTCAGATTTATCGAGCTCTGGAAACAATCAAAAAATAGCGTACAAGAGCATTTTGGATGGCACAGTAACACAGGATGTGGCGTCGTCATTTGAACGAGCACAAGAGTTATTGCCTAAACCGTTTAATCAATGGCTAGGAGAATTGTCTCAGGAATCGGTTAAGTTTGCCGAAAGCGGATCTAAGGATCACCTTAATCAATTGTGGTTAACGCAAGTCATTAAACCTTATCGTAGTTCAATCGCTGGTCGTTATCCATTTGTTCCAAATGCGGCAAAAGAAGTCAGGTTAAAAGACTTTAAGCGTTTCTTTGGGTATGGCGGGACACTGGACTCATTCTTCAACGAGTATTTAGAACCTTTCGTTGATACTTCCTCAAGACGTTGGACATTTGAGAAAGAGATTGGCGTTCGACAGGAAACATTGGCGGTATTCCAACGGGCTAAGCGAATCAGGCAAACGTTTTTTGAATCCGATAATTCATTACGTGTCGATTTTGGAATGAAGCCAGTCTATCTCGACCAGCATATTACGCGTTTTGTGCTGGAGTTAGGAACTCAAGATCTCGTCTATAAACACGGGCCAGCAAGAGCGAAAGCGCTAAGTTGGCCAGCAGGTCAAGATCAAACTCGAATCGTGTTTACACCACCTGAATCCAATCGCGAAATTGCGCATACCTATGAAGGTGAATGGGGAATCTTTAAGCTTTTAGATCAGTCGCTTAAAGCAAGGCCTGAATCAAGAAAAGACAATATCGTGATGATTGACCTAAAAGGGAACAAGGTTCAGTTAGAGCTTATCCCGACAAGTGCTATTAATCCGTTTTGGTCGAATGAGATGGAGAGATTCCGATGTCCGCAAACCTTATAAGTCCAAGCTGGGGTTATGTTGGCAAAATGCCAGTGAAAGGTGATTTTGTTAAGCATGGATTGCCACAATCTTTTACCAATCGTTGGCATGATTGGCAGCAAGCGATTATTGCGGTCAGTCGAGAGCAGCTTGGTGAACAGTGGGACGAGTGTTTTCTTACGTCACCAGTATGGAACTTTGCTCTAGATGTCAGCTATATGGAAGAGGCGACTTACATCGGTAGCATGATACCAAGTGTTGATGCTTCTGGACGCTACTTCTTTTTTACTGTTGCTCGTGCGGTCAAAGGAGATGCGACACAGTATTGGTCGAATAATGGTTGGGGGAGAGATAGTCAAGATCTAGCACTCGCTGTTCTTGACGACGCTTTCGTTTTTGATGCATGGACACAAAATTTGAATCAGCCCAGCGACACGCTTTCTAAAATTGACATTGAAGTCTCACCGATATCCGAAATGTATCGAAGTGAGCTCTCAACGGTGTTTTCCCAAAACGAAGCTTTGACATCAACTGCATTACTTAGTGCGTTAATAAAACAGCAAAACAAAGCGCCTTGCTTTTGGTGGACAGAGGGATCGTCCAAGGTTGAACCGTGTATGTTTGTAAGTTCAGGGCTCCCTTCTATAGGGCAGTTCTCGGCAATGTTAGACGGCCAATGGCACAAGTGGAATTGGTAGGAATGATAATGAATTGGAACTATTTTACCTTTGCCAAAACACATCCTGGAAAGGTAAGGCCGCACAACGAAGATGCTTTGCTTGATATGTCTGATCATGGTGTTTGGGTCGTCGCTGACGGGATGGGGGGACACAGTGCTGGCGATATCGCAAGTCAGATGTTGGTCGATCGTATCGCGCGTTATGTAAAAGATTCAGACTCGTTTGGAATCGATGAACTAAGACATGTGGTCCAGCAAGCAAACCGAGAAATTTACCATTATGCACAAGCCCAGTTAGAAGGGAAAACAATGGGAACCACACTCGTTTTGCTGTTAGTACAAGACGGTTATTACCATTGTTTATGGGTTGGTGATAGCCGTATTTATCAATTAAGAGCGAGTACTTTCTCACAAAGAACACGTGATCACAGCCAAGTGATGGATTTGGTTGAGCAGGGGCTACTCGCATTTGAAGACGCAGAGTCTCATCCGCTTGCAAATGTGATAACTCGTGCGGTGGGAGTAGATGAAGAAGTGACCATAGATCAAATCTCTGGACAGCTCGCGGACGGTGACCAGTTCCTGTTATGTAGTGACGGTTTATCTAAAGAACTGACCAACGAAGAAATGCACAAAACCTTGTATGCAGATTCTGTCAATCAAGCTGGATTAGCCCTCATGCATTCAGCCTTAGTCCGTGGTGCGAGTGACAATGTCACGTGTGCGTTGGTGAAAGTGTGTAAATCAGAGAATGAAATTGAATTGCCACGACACGAAGACGCGACGATTCCAGTCTTCTTAAGAGGAAGGTCGCATGAGTGATATGTTTGATTGGTACGATGTAGCTCTTGAGCCTATCTCTGAGGAAAATCCAACTGGTATCGATCCTCGCGAAGATGTCTCCCCCCAGTCGGCTTACTATCGTTTAAAAGATCATAGAATGGCGGCACGTAATGCAGAGCGAAATGCCATCATCGAAGAGGAAAGCATCCTTACTCATACCAACTTATGGCGTGTATTTGTTGATGAGGTTCCTGACATTCTCGCTTCACAATCTAAAGACTTGGAATTCGTAGCTTGGCTTATTGAAGCGTTAACTCGAATTCATGGCTTTCGTGGATTAGGCCTTGGATACCAATTGGCAACGACTTACATCGAAAAGTACTGGGATCAATTGTACCCAATGCCGGATGAAGATGGCATGGAAACCCGAACTTCCTCGATCATCGGACTAAATGGCATTGATAATGAAGGTACATTGATTTTTCCAATTGCCTCGGTGCCGCTAACAGATGTGGGTATAGAACAAGCATATGCATTCTGGGAGTACCAACAAGCTGTTGAGCTAGAACGATTAGATGAAGACAAGCGTCGTTCAAAAGTTGACCAAGGTGCAGTGGAGATGTCGAAAATTGCAGAAACCGTAAAAGCCACGTCGGATGAATTTTACCAGCAACTGATTGGTGATTTGGAGTTTGCAATGATTGCTTTCAGTCAGTTCAGCGAAAAACTTGATGAAGCGGTTGGTGACGTCACCCCAAGTTCTTACATATCAAAAAAATTAGATTCAATACACTCGGCACTTAAGCATTTGTTAGGTAGCCGATTTAAGACGCCCAAAGTAGTTGCAGAACTAAATGAATATGACGGTGAAATCGAAGTGCAAGAACAGTCTTCACCTCTCCAACCACTGGCACTACTAACAACTAATATGCAGTCTCGTGAGCAAGCCATTGAACAATTGCAACAGGTCGCTGACTTCTTTAGAGAGAGTGAGCCACACTCACCAGTTTCTTACTCCATCGAACAGATTATTCGTTGGTGTGGAATGCCTCTGCCTGAATTACTGGCGGAATTGATATCCGACGGGGATGCAAAGAAAAGTTATTTCCGTTTAGTTGGCATAGCAGAACAAAATGAAAATTAAGAAAGGGAGAACGGTATGACGAGTATCCACTCGAAACTGTCACGAGTTAGGAAGCCTCGTGTTCACATTACTTATGATGTTGAAACCGAAGGGACAACGCTAAAAAAAGAGCTTCCTTTTGTTGTCGGTGTAATGGGTGATTTTGCAGGCCAAAATACAGAAGCCTTGAAACCACTTAAAGACCGTCGTTTTATTCAGATCGATCGTGACAACTTTGATGATGTACTTAAAAAGATGAGCCCATCAGTAAAGTTTAAAGTCGCGAACAAATTAGCAAACGATGATTCTCAATTCGAGGTCGATTTAAGTTTCAAATCGATGCAAGATTTTGAACCTGCGGCGATTGTGAATCAAGTGGATCCGTTGCGTCAGTTAATGGAAACGCGCAACAAACTCCGTGATTTAATGACGAAAGTCGACCGATCTGAGGAGCTAGAAAACATTCTAGAGGATGTTCTGAACAACACTGAGAACCTTACTAAACTAGCGGGTGAACTCAAACTTAGTGAGCCTGTTCCTTCAGATAATCCAGAAGGAGCTCAGTAATGACTACACAAGTTGAAAAGCAACTAGATCCAACAGTTAGCCAGCAAGCGTCTTCATTTTTGGAGCAAGCGATCGGAGCGACGAAGCAGACAGAATCCTCTCGAGCGCAAGAGCTGATAAAAACGCTGGCAGAAGAAGCGATGAAAGGCACTGTAACTTGGAATAAGAACTTAACAGTGACATTCCGTGAAGCCATTAATTTGCTAGACCAGCAAATCTCAGAGCAATTGTCTGAAGTTATGCATCACCCTGAGTTACAAAAACTAGAAGGCTCTTGGCGTGGTCTCAATTACTTAGTGATGAACTCTGATACGAGCTCTACCTTAAAGGTTCGTATGATCAGTATTACTAAGAAAGAGCTTCATAAAGACTTGAGTAAAGCGGTAGAGTTCGACCAAAGCCAAATCTTTAAGAAGGTCTATGAGTCTGAGTTCGGTAGTGCCGGCGGTGAACCATACGGCGCTTTGATTGGTGACTATGAATTTACTAACCATCCAGAAGACATTGAATCACTTCGTTTAATGTCGAATGTGGCCGCTTCAGGTTTCTCTCCATTCTTGTCCGCCGCTTCACCAGCTTTGTTTGGTTTTGATGAGTGGACAGAGCTTTCGAAGCCACGTGATTTAGATAAAGTTTTTGAATCTCTTGAATACGCACAATGGCGTTCATTCCGAGAGAGTGCGGACTCACGCTTTGTAAGCTTAACCATGCCCAAAGTATTAGCTCGTTTACCTTATGGTCAAGCGACTTCTCCGGTGGAAGAATTTGGTTTCGAGGAGTTTGAAGTCGATTCAGTTTCAGGTATCGCGACTAATGCTGAGCATAATGATTACTGTTGGATGAACTCTTCTTACGTGTTGGGGGCAAAGCTTACAGACGCGTTTTCTAAATATGGTTTCTGTACTGCCATTCGTGGTGCTGAAGGGGGAGGTCGAGTGGATAACTTACCGACACACTTCTTCATGAGTGATGATGGCGATCCTGATATGAAATGCCCGACTGAAATTGGCATTACAGACCGACGTGAAGCGGAACTAGGTAAACTTGGTTTCCTACCATTGTGCCACTACAAAAACACCAATTATGCGGTGTTCTTCGGTGCTCAAACTTGCCAAAAACCAGCCAACCATGATTCGCCGGATGCCACTGCTAATGCGGCTATTTCGGCTCGTCTACCTTATATGATGGCAACGTCACGTTTTGCGCATTATTTGAAAGTCATGGCCCGTGACAAAATTGGCAGCTTCATGGAGGCTGAGGACGTGGAATCGTGGTTAAACCGCTGGATCCTAAGTTACGTCAATGCTTCTGAGGGTGGTGGTCAAGAGATCAGAGCAAAATATCCGTTGGCAGATGCTCGTGTTCAAGTCAAAGAGATTCCTGGTGCACCAGGTTCATACAATGCTGTGGCTTGGTTGAAACCTTGGCTACAAATGGAAGAGCTCACCACATCACTTCGTTTGGTGGCAAAAATCCCGCAATCGGGTGGTTAAGCACGTTGTGGTTGGCTGTCTTGGCCAACCACACTTTCTAGCGGAATAGGCTTGATACATGCGCAAACATACGTCATTAAATTTCTTAGACCCAAGTGAATTGAAGCACGAATTTAGTCCCCTTGGGTGTGCGGAACTTGATAGCCATTGGATGAATAAATTTATCGACTCAATGGATTCACTACATTCGGCAAAAGTATGGTTGGAAGGTACTAAAAGTCCAAACATTGAGAGTTTTCGACATAGTCTGATGAGTGCTATAGACGAGATTGATGAGCTACTCGAAAAACAACTCAATGAGATAATCCATCATTGTGCTTTCCAGAAGCTAGAGCGCAGTTGGATCGGCCTTCGCTATTTATGTGCTCAGGTCGATGGGCAATCATCAGAAGAAGTTAAGGTGAAGCTCCTTTCAGTAACATGGGACGAAATCAGTAAAGACGCATTAAAAGCGATCGAATTTGATCAGTCTGCATTGTTTAAACTTCTGTATCAAAACGAATATGGAACACCTGGTGGAGAGCCTTTTGGGTTAGTCATTGGTGATTACGAGCTTCGTCACGACCCTGTTACTAACCATTTTGATCGTGATTTATCTGTATTGAGTAAGGTATCTCAATCAGCGGCTGCAGCATTTAGCCCTTTTATATTGTCAGCGACACCGGGTGTTTTTGGGGTGAATCGTTTTTCTGAGCTTTCAGCGATTGGTGATATTTCGACTCAATTTGAACAAGTGGAATATGGGAAGTGGCGAAGGCTACGAGAATCAGAAGAGTCGAAATTTATCGGTATCACTGCACCAAATGTCTTGTTTCGCCAGCCGCATGGCAGCGATGGAACACGAGCGGAAAGTTTTCAGTTTGAAGAGAGAATTGACGACTCAGAAACACAACTTTTATGGGGAAGCGCAGCATATAGCTTCGGTGCCATTGCAATAAGAACGTATCAGGAACACGGTTGGTTTACTCACATGAGAGGAATAAAAAAAGGCGACTATACTCAAGGCCTTGTTCTCGCTCCAACGCGTAGTCAGATTCAGTTTAATGTGAAAAATTCACGTGATAGAAGCCCTTTAAACGTAAAGCTTTCTGAGTCACGAGAGCAGGTTTTAGCAGATAACGGTTTCATGTCACTTACCCCTGTACCGGAAACAGACATGATTGGGATGACATCGAATGTTTCTCTACATGAACCACAGCGATACCAAGAAGCGCACATCAGCGTAAACGCGAAATTATCATCGATGTTGCAGTATACCCTCTGTGTATCTCGAATTGCTCATTACATCAAAGTGATGGGACGGGACAAGATTGGTAGTTACCAAGATTCGTCTGCAATACAACGAGATTTTCAACATTGGTTACACCAATACACGACTGCTTCTGATGAGGCGTCCGATGAGCTTAGGGCTAAGTACCCCCTGAACGAGGCAAGTATCGCGGTGAAAGAAAAGCGTGATGCGCCGGGGCATTATTATTCGGTGATTCATTTACGTCCTCATTTTCAACTCGATCAAATGGTATCGGCGATCAAATTAATAACGGAGTTATCACCAGAAAAGGTGATGTAAGGAATCAAAATGACACAATGGAAAAGCGCGTTAGCAGAAGGCAATTTAACAGAAGCACTAGAAGTACTCATCGAGAATATAAAAGCTTCTCCTAAAGATGCAACTCTTCGTAGTTCTTTCATCGAGCTTCTTTGTATTGACGGTAATTTTGAACGGGCGGACGAACAGTTGATGCAAGCGATTAAACTGTTCCCAGAATATCTTTCTGGAGCCAGTCAACTACGTCACCTCGTTAAAGCAGCTCAAGCCCGTAAGGATTTTTTTCATGGAGCAGCAACGGCTCAGTTTGTCAGTGACCATGAAGGGCTGAATAGGTTATTGATTGAATTCAACTTAACACTAAAAAATAATGACCAACGTAATGCCTACGACTTAGCGTCTGAGATAGAGCAACAACGCGTCAAAAAATCATTTAGTCAGGGCGGTAATATTTATGATGACGTTCGAGACATAGATGATCAATTGGGTGGATACATAGAGCTCTTTTCGACTGCAGGCAATTACTTCCTTGTGCCTATAGCCAATGTGAAACAGCTTGAACTAAAAACACCATCTTCACTATTAGAGACGATTTGGCGTCCCGTTGAATTCGATATAGAAGGTCTAGGTGAAGGCGAGGGTCATACGCCTTTGACTTACATTGGTTCTCAAACCGATGCCCAAAAACTAGGTAGAGAAACGGATTGGCAACAAGTTGCAGAGCAAGAGTTATTCGTTGGGTTGGGTCAAAAGTGCTGGTTAGTGGGTGAAACTGCACTTCCTCTCTTTGATTTGAAATTACTTGAAGAAACCGTATTAAAAGCTTAGAGGTCGCGATGGCTTTAGAGGCGTCATTACTGGACAAACTAATCGACTCAGATCCGAATGTTCGTGAAGAGAAAGACTTTCCAGCAAGTTCTCAGTCCTTACTTAATAACTTATTAAGGGATGTTGAAGCCATGCTGAATAGTCGAATTGGTTGGCGTGAACTTCCTGATGATCTTTTAGAAGTTCGAGACTCCATTTTAAACTACGGTCTGCCAGACTTTTCTTCAATGCCATACAGCAGCCAAGAAGGGCAAAATCAGCTTTGTGAAATTGTCTGCGATGCAATAAAGGAGTTTGAACCGCGTCTAGAGTCTCCTTTGGTGAGTATTTTAGGTGAGAAAAGCGCCACAGATCGAACGCTGAGGTTAAAAATCACCGCAACCTGCCTAATTGGAAGCAATACCCACGAAGTCACATTTAACTCAGAAGTTGAACCGGTGAGCCTTGGTATGAAATTGAGTAGAACAAAATGAGTGAAGAGTTTCTAAAGTACTACAATCGCGAGTTGGCTTACTTACGCCATAAAGGACAGGAGTTCGGTGAGCAGTACCCTAAGATCGCGTCTCGTTTGAGAATAAGTGAAGAACAAGTCGAGGATCCTCATGTAGAGCGACTTCTTGAGGGGTGCGCATTTTTAACTGCGAGAATTCGCCAAAGTTTAGACAACAGCTACCCTCAATTCACAGAATCACTGCTGGGGCAACTCTACCCAGATTTTCACGCGCCAATTCCTTCCATGTCGATTGTGAAAATGACGTGCTCGGAATCCACCAATGCCTATTTTGATGTTGTCTCTGGTGAACGTGTTGTCATCGGCGCTCCAAGATTTAAAGAATGTGAATTTAGAACATGCTATGAAACGCGAATGTACCCATTACGCGTAAATGATTGCTCATTTGAAAATGCGCCTGTGAAACCTATGGGGTCTCGATGGGAGCAAGTGGCAAACTCGATGCTTAATGTTCAACTTCATGCCAATGATAGTGAAAGTGCAATTAACCTGATGGGCATCGACACCTTGAGGTTTTACCTCAATGGCCAACCTCAACTTACACAGAAGTTGTATCAAATGTTATTCCAAAATCTTGTTGGAATGTCGGTATCCGTTCAAGGGAAAGAAGTCGCATCGTATACGAAAAGGCATCTGAAATCTGTGGGGTTCTCGGATTCGGATAAAGTTGTGCCCTATGGCAAAAGAAGCTTCTCAGCGTCAAGAATGTTGGTTGAATACTTACACTTCCCAGAAAAATTTATGTTCTTTGATCTGATTGATTTAGAACTCAATAAACTTGATTTAGGTGAATCGATAAGCCTCTGTTTTTTCTTTGACTCCACAGACGACTGGTTACCGAAACAAGTCGACAACGAAAGCCTAATGCTGGGCTGTACTCCAGTCATTAACCTCTTTCAAAGTACCATGGAACCTAAACGTTTACTGCCATCTGAGTACGATTACCATTTGTCGCCTCAATACCAAGAAGCAGAGAGTAATGAAGTTGTTTCGATTACCAATGTGACGTTGAGAAACTGGAATAAGACTTATGAAAATTTGCCTTGCTATTATGCGGGTGAACATACGCACTACATGGGTAATAGTGACATTTATTGGTTAATGAGGCGAGAGGACAAAAACTGGGCTGGTGGATACGACGAACCCGGGCGAGAAACGTATCTGTCTTTTGTGGATAAAAAACATCAACTCTTTAGTCCAGAGAGCCGTGAAAATTGGCTTATGTACGTACAAGCGGAGTGTTGTAATCGGAACCTGCCGCAAAAACTTCCGTTTGGTGGTGGTTTACCAGAAGTATCATTACCTGACGTTAACGATAACTTTGAGTCAGTACGTTGTTTGGTGTCTTTATCTGAAACAGTGAGACCTGAAATGGATGAAAGTACGCGGTGGCAACTGACCAAGCTACTCACACTGAATCATTTCACACAAGACGATGGACTGGCAGTGCTCAAACAGACCCTGAACCTATATGCTTTTTCTGGTACGGCAGAAACAAAGGCTCTGATTGATGCGCTTGTGAAACTCGAGTTTGAAAAAGTGGCCGGGAGAGTGAGCGAGCAAGGGAAAATGGGGTTTGCCCATGGTGTTAAATTGATTCTTACTGTATCAGACCAAATCCTCCTTAAAGAGCAAATATTCTTTTTAGGCAGTGTGTTATCAGTCTATCTCTCTCAGTACGCTGAAGTGAATATTTTTACTCAACTAGAAGTTAAGTTGAAGTCGACAGGTAAACGCTTTTATCAATGGCCATCGCTTACCGGCGATAAGGTTCTGCTATGAAGACTGAAGACTTTTATCGTCAATTGAAACAGCGTTCGTTGTTTGAAGCGTTACACTTGATTGAACAAGAAGTACTTCGAGTTGAGGCACAGTTAGGTTCCGATGCGCTACCTAGAGACGAAAAGATATCGATTAAGGTCAATCCTGCGTTAGGTTATGAGAATTCTCAGTTGTGTGCTGTGAAAGCGATCAGCCAGAGCAAATTAAGGTTAGAGACAAACTTAATCGGATTAACGGGTGAGCAAGGTGTTTTGCCACAGCATTACAGCGAACTTGCATTGAATCGTCAAAAAGAAGGAGACAACGCAATGGTCGATTTCTATGACATTTTTAATCATCGGTTACTGTCTCTTTACTACCGTAGTTGGCAACTGACTCAACTTACTTCACAGGTTACTGCTCATTCGGTAGGACGACGATCGCCTCTTTGTAGCATGTTAGAGTCGGTGACAGGGCAAACCCAGCATCTTGCTAATCATTTTGCAGGGGTGTTTGCTTCATCGAATCGTAGTAAAAGTGCACTTAAAGGAATGCTCGAAAGCCTCTCAGGATGTGATGTCCGCTTACATGAATTTCAGGGGCAATGGTTGCACCTCACGGGAGAAGACCAAACTCGACTGGTTTCTCAAAGCATGCCGGAAGGTCAATTCGCTCAATTAGGCAGTGGTGCTTCAGTAGGATCTAAAGCTTGGAACATCAATGCGGGCGTTACAATTGAATTCTTCCCAAACACGACGAAACAAGTGAAGCAACTCTTACCTAATACACCTTGTGTGCATACGATGAAATCTATAACACACGATTTTCTTGGTAAGCATAAGCGCGTTAAATGGAAGTTAACGACTCAACATAAATACCTTCCTCAGGTTTGTATCTCAAAACAAGTCGGTCAATTGGGCATTGGTTCTGTATTGACGAAGCATAAGCGTACAAAAGACCGCAGAATAACAATTACCATTTAAAGGATTCACAATGGCTTTATTATCACTATCAGCGTTGGTTGAGAGGCTATCTCCGCATGCAAGAGAAACGTTAGAGCATGCTGCCGCAATGGCCAGCTCTCGTACTCATCATAGTATTGAAATGACGCACTGGTTAATTAGTATTATCCAACATCCGTCTGGGATATACGCGGACGCCTTTCGTAGCCAAAATATCGATGCTAGCCGAGTGGAGTCACAGTTGCTCGAACAGTTAGAAAAGTATCGAACAGGCTGCGATTCGGTCCCTGGGTTGTCTGAACATACCGTTACCATCATGCAGAATGCAATGATGATTGCGACGATTGAATTTAATCAAAAGCAATTGAGTTGTATCCATTTATTAAGAGCTTACTTAACGGATGATACTTTGGTGACGATGTTGAATCAGCCTAGCTCAGAATTAATGAAAATTGATGTAAACACATTGTTGGATGTTAATAAATCTGAATCAAAGCATCTCGCCTCTAACGAAGGGATTAGTAAGAGCAAAAACGCTGCACTTCACCAATTTACTGTTGACCTTACAGAGCAAGCAAAATTAGGGAAAATCGACCCCGTTGTCGGTCGAGATGACGAAATCCGTTTAATGATCGATATTTTGCTACGCCGCAGACAAAATAATCCAATCTTGACAGGTGAAGCTGGCGTCGGAAAAACTGCCGTTGTCGAAGGATTGGCGCAAAAAATTATCGATGGTGATGTTCCCTCTGCATTAATGAACGTTTCAATAAAATCGTTAGATATGGCACTACTGCAAGCAGGCGCGGGCATGAAAGGTGAATTTGAAAACCGATTAAAGAATGTGATTAAAGAAGTTAATCAATCGGAAACACCTATCATACTTTTCATTGATGAAGCCCATGGTTTGATTGGTGGTGGAGCGCAAGCAGGTCAAGGCGACGCGGCAAATATTTTGAAACCGGCGTTGGCCCGTGGTGAGCTTAGGACAATAGCGGCGACAACATGGGCGGAATATAAAAAGTATTTCGAGAAAGATGCAGCACTAACTCGACGTTTTCAAGTCGTTAAGATCGATGAACCTATGCCAGAAATTGCAATTGCAATGTTGCGAGGGTTGTTGGACGTGATGTCGAAACACCATGACGTGTATATCACAAATAAAGCTTTGGAAGCTGCTGTTCAACTTTCTGCACGATACATAAATGGTCGTCAATTGCCGGACAAGGCAGTTTCTGTTCTTGATACCGCATGCTCTCGTGTTGCTCTAAGCCAATCATCCACGCCAGGAACATTGGATAGTAAACGAAAAGATCTTCAAATAAGAGAGTTGGAACTTGACCAACTGTACAAAGAGTCTCAATTCGGTTCGGCGAATGACCATAAAATTTCTGATGTTAAAGAAAAAATTAATGTTCTACATGGTGAGATTCTTGAATTAGAAGAAATTTGGCAAAAAGAAAAACAATGGGTCGATGAAGCAAAACTAATACGGCATAAGATTCAACTTCAGGAAGGTGAAGCTAATGAAGAAGACAAGAATCGTTTAGTAAGTATTGAGAAAGACTTAAGCTCAAACTCTCAACCTCTTGTCTTTTCACACGTTAGCGAAGCCTTAATTGCTGAGGTGATCTCAGATTGGACTGGTATCCCTTTAGGAAAACTGCAAGATGATGACATCAAAGCGGTTCTTACACTAAAAGAGACACTAAGTCATAGAGTGGTAGGGCAAGATCACGCACTCGAAGTCATGTCAGAGGTTATCAAAACTGCGAGCGCGCAACTCACTGATGAATCGAAACCTAATGGCGTTTTTCTGCTTACAGGCCCAAGTGGAGTTGGTAAGACAGAATCTGCGCTGGCGATAGCGGAAAAAGTGTATGGTAGCGAAGATAATGTTACGACAATCAATATGTCTGAGTTTAAAGAAGAACATAAAGTCTCTCTATTGTTAGGTTCACCTCCTGGTTATGTCGGTTATGGTGAGGGCGGGGTTCTCACAGAAGCGGTAAGACGTAGACCTTATAGTGTGATTTTATTGGATGAGATGGAAAAAGCGCACGCGGGTGTGCAAGACATTTTCTATCAGGTTTTCGATAAGGGCATGATCAAAGATGGTGAAGGAAGAGATATCGATTTTAAAAACACTATTATCATCATGACTGCCAATACAGGAACGGAGACGACAATGTCTCTATTTGAAGACCCTGAGTTAGCCCCAGAACCAACAGCTTTAAAAGAGGCGCTACGGGAGGATCTTCTGGGTGATTTTAAACCTGCGTTTTTAGGGCGAGTCAACGTACTTCCATATCTGCCGTTAAATAAAGAAGTATTAAGTAATATTGCTTCTTTAAAATTACAGAAAATATCCGACAGAATTCAAAGAAACTACAATGCCAAATTAACGTTTAGTGATTCATTAATAAATGACATAGTTAATAATAGCAATGAGTCAGGGAGTGGTGCTAGGGTAATACAAACTACGATTGAAAATACGCTGTTACCAAAAATTTCCCATGAGATATTGAGTTCTATTCTTAATGGTAAGACATTTGAGGAAATTAACGTTAATGGAGAAATTAAATTACTTAACGTCTCACTTATTTAACAGCGGTTTCAATGTAAAAATAAATTGAGACTCGCTTCATATTAACTTTATTTTTTGGAAAATAGTGCTTAATTAAATTCAAATTAAACGATATAAAAGAGCGTATTTAAAATAAAGTTTTTGATACATAAGTCATTAATTATCAATGCCGATTTGATGATTAAATAACTACGCAATATGTCAATTATTAATGCTATAGGAGATTAGCATGCAGTCTAACACGTATCTTAAATATGCAGATATTAAAGGTGAAGCAACTGCTGAGCAGTACAAGGATCTAATTACACTACTATCTGTAGATTGGAGTGTTGGTCGTGAAATTTCATCATTCACAGGTACCGCAATGGACCGTGAAGCTAGCGCGACTCGCTTGTACGATTTAACTATCACCAAATTGCAAGATCGTTCATCACCAGATCTATTTAAAGAAGCAACGATTGGTAAAGGTAAACCTGCGGTATTCCATATTACTAAGCAGGGTGAAAAAGTAGAAGAAATCATGAAAATCGAACTTACTGATGCAATGATTTCTAATTACTCTGTTTCAATTCAAGATGATCGCCCGATTGAAACAATCACTATTTCATACACTGAAATGATGATGACAGTGACACCTACTGATGATAAGAACAATACATCAGCACCATTAGTATACGGTTACAGCGGTGTTAAAGGTCAACAAATGTAATTAATTTGCGGGGATCCTTTCCCCGCATTTTTTAAGAAGTGTACAATGATAAAAGCAACTCAAGACAATAACTTCATTAGAATTTTTACACCATTTGGTGAGGATGCAATAATTCTGAATTCCTTCGAGTATAAAGAGGCTGCTTCAGAGCTTTTTTCATTGCATGCTTACGCTTATTTTAATGGGCAACAAGCTGAGTTAAATCAGATTATAGGCAAAGAAGTGACGATTAGTATGGATAATCATTCATTGGTATCGTTACAACCTAGATATTTTCATGGCGTAGTTTCTAGGGCTAAACTGTCTGGGACTCGAGTTTCGACTGTTGATAGGGGGGAGCAATATAAAAATATAGAGTTGATAATCGAACCAAAGTTATGCTTCTCAAATTATCGGACAAATTGCAGAATATTTCAGTATAGAGATGTGAAAGAGATCGTATCAGAAATTCTTGCTGAGCATGAAATTACCTTCAGTTTTAAGCTTACTAAAGCTTACACCAAATACACATATAAAGTGCAATACGAAGAATCTGATTTGGCCTTTGTAAGGCGAATTTTGGCGGAGGAAGGTATCGCGTTCTGTTTTTTACATTCCGATTCAGATCATGTCATAGAATTTTTTGACGATATCAGTTACTACACCCCTTCGGCAGAATTTATTGTAGAGCACTCAACTGGTAGCGCAGCATCTAGCCATATCTTCTCATGGAATGAAACTCAGTCCCTCACGACAAAAAGCAGTCATTTGTCCGGTTTCAATATGTTGAAGCCAAGCTCTTATCCGAAGCACTCTGCTAACGGGTCAACCAACTTCTTCACCGTTCCAGTCAGTGAGCATTACGAGTATTTGGCGGAGACTGAAACCAATGACCAATTCGCATTAAGAAACATGCATAACATCGAGTCATTGCAACAAAATGTTTATCAATGCATGGGGGAAACGAGTTGTCGATCATTTGCGGTTGGAACGTGTTTTAAGTTCAAAAAACATGAAGATAAAAGTCGAATTGGTAAAGAGTATGTGCTGTCTTCTGTCTCCGTTTCAGCTTCGGTATTCAATCAGACAGGTCAGGGTGGTACCGCCAACCAAGGCGTGAGAGTTGCTTTTTATTGTGTTGATTCAAAAACGATATTGCGTCCATTAGCTAGGTTTGGAAAACCACAAGTTCGAGGCCTTCAAACGGCCATAGTGACAGGAAACAAAGAAGGTGAAATCTACATAGATAAGCATGGGCGAATCAAAGTTCAGTTCCACTGGGATCGTCAAGGAGAGCATGACGCAAACAGTTCATGTTGGATACGTGTTGCTCAGACAGTAGCAGGAAATGGTTGGGGGAGTGCTTTTCATCCTAGAGTAGGACAAGAGGTTATTGTTGACTTCGTTAACGGTGATCCAGACCAACCTATCGTCACTGGTTCTTTGTATAACGGTAACCAAGGAACACCGTATAGCTTGCCGGATCAAGCATCCCAAAGTGGTTACAAATCTCGATCAGTGCAGAAAGGTGGCAGCAATTTTAACGAATTACGTTTTGACGACAAACCTGGTGAAGAGCACGTCTATTTACACGCCGAAAAATTATTTCAAATGTTGGTAGAAGATTGCGCGGAAATTACCGTTGAAAATAACAAAACGGAAACCGTGACCAACAATGTAACGCAGGACATCGGCCAAAACTCGACGCTTAACGTTGGAAAAAATCATAAAACTGACGTTGGTGAGGCCTTGTCGGTTTGCGCTGGGAAGAGTATCGAAATTAAAGTTGGCGGAGCGTCGATACAAATGTCTAGCTCTGGGGACATCAATATTAAAGGAAATAAGATCTCGATCAACGGCTCCACTATCGGTCTGAAAGCTGGCCAAATATCTTTGAACTAGGGAGAAAGCAAATGGGAAAACCCGCTGCTGTCTTAGGAAGTCATCACGTCTGTCCAGCTAAAACCGGAAAAGTACCTCATCAGGGCGGCCCTGTAGCGATAGGTTCTGCAAACGTAAAAATTTCAGGTATTCCAGCTGCGAGGCAAGGCGATAAGCTAGTATGCGTTGGACCTCCTGATAGTGTTTCTTCGGGCTCCTCCAGCGTTAAGATCAATGGAAAACCGGCAGCCAGACTAGGAGACTCTACCGCCCATGGTGGAAAAATTGTCGCTGGCGTCACTACGGTTTTAATTGGGGGATAAATGCCGATCATATTTGACCCTGTTTTTTGTGTTCTAAACGGAAGAGAATTCTCTATTGAACAATATGCTAACAACACACTTAACGTGTCTGATGATGCTATACGTGTAAAGAGTCATGCCAATAATTTGGAAGATAGGGTTCAATCGTTACTCGAGAATCTTAGTCATCACATTCATGGTTTTGACATTCAAGCGCCGGTGTGTGTGTTACTTCCTCGGGTATCATGCAAGTCAGTGCTGAAGCGTATTTCCTCCGTTATTTTGTCGTTGTTTAATCTTGAAGCTAATCCACTTATTCGTTTCTATCCGTATGGTGAAGCGTCGCTCTTAATGGCATTGAGTCAATTGGAAGAGCTTAGTCATCAAAACACAGTTCCATGGATTATTGCGATCAACCTTGCACAGGGTTCAAGCAGCAAGTTTGATGTATATGATTCATTAGTTGTGGCGCGTTGCGTTGCGGTTAAAGAGGGGCTTAACGTTCGGACTCAATCAATAGATCTCGAACTTACGCCATTAAATACGGCGACAGACAATATCGTTCGGCAGTTAGGCAACGCTTCTGAACAAAGCTTTGATGAACTCTTATTGTCTATAGGAATTGAAGAAGAGCCACAATGGCTCAACTCGATTCACTTTTTGTCTTCATGGATTAGTGCGGAGACTCGATACATCTTTTCCGATTCCCGAACAGGCCCTTTAGGGGCGTGTGGTGGTCTTCTAAAAGCACTCTCTCTCTGTCATCGACAACGCGTTAAACATGTCGAGAACTTTCAAGTCTTACAAGTGGATATAGAGACTCAAGGCTATGCCATTGGCACGATTTTCAATTGGTGTAGTGAGTAAAGATTTAAAATGAACGCACAAAGGATTGTTAAGCTCACAACGCTGGACGGCGAAGCCTATTTGTTTTCTTCGCATCAACCCCCATTTGGTAAACAGGAACGATTCACGTCTGTCAGAGCGGCTGAAATCTTTGTCGAACGTTTTTATTACTCTGCGTTTGATGAACTCAGAGAAATTGCGTCTTGGTCTACTGCGACCACGTATTTCTCCGCAGAGATGAAAGAGCTCACTGACGAGGACCTTTATAAGCGTATTGCTGAGAGTTTATTTGAGCAATCGTTGTTCGCCTTTCAGACACCTCAACAAGCGCCTAGTACCTATTACCCCCCAACAGAGATACCTACTGATCTAATTGCCAAGACGAACGATAAAAAAGCAAAGTCGACAGATGACAGTCCTCATAAAAGCGAGAGTAAAAGTAGTGATACTCCCCAAAATGAGAGCAGTAAAAAACATGCAAAAGCAGGTGATCCTGTCTCTTTGGTAACGGGCGAAGAAAACTTAACACTAACTGATGTGCGACTACCTTTCGGTTTAGTGTGGCAGCGGACTTACCGATCTTCGCTTTCTGATAAAAATACAGGACTTGGTTTTGGTTGGCGACATATCTTCCAGTATGAACTGAAGGATGTACTGGATGAGAAAGAACAGATTATTGGCTGGCTCTTTGTAGATGAAATGGGAGACTCCATCTTATTCCCCCCTGTTTCTAAAGGAGGGGTGAGTTACCAAACTTATACCGATTCGACTTGCCAATATCATCCAAATGGTTATCGATTGGTTACGATAAATGGCAGTGTACAAGTCAAGTTTGTTCAAGTAGAGGAGCTCTGGTTAGCTAGTGAGATTCGACTTGGGCTCATGAAAACGGTAAATCTAGAATATTCACGTAATCACCGCATCACCCAAGTAAACGTCAATCGACAAGCAAAACTTGAATTACAATATAACAAGCAAGGATTACTTGTTGAAATACGCCATCCTACAACCCTAGCTACTCTAGCTGAGTATCAATATGACCGTACCTTTTGTTTAACCAGGGCCACGGATGAACATCGGCAAGCAGAATCTTATCAATATAGTGATACCTGTTTACTAACTAGACGAACACGTGCAACAGGATTTTCGCATTATTTTGACTGGATAGGTCGAGGCGTGAGTGCTAAGTGCGTAAGTAATTGGGCGGATGATGGCGCGTATCGATATACTTTTGAGTTCCAACCGACTCAATCGACTGTTGTCGATCCGAGAGGTCATGCATGGCGATACAAACACAATGAACAAGGAAAGTTGCTTGAGTGTGAAAGCCCTGAATCAAGACGCTGGGTATATGAATATGATTCGAAAGGGCACTTGGTAAATGAAGTATCACCGGATGGCTGCTACGTCACTTACGCCTATAATCAATTTGGGCAACTAAAAAACAAACGGCATTCTTCAGGTGCAACGGAACATTTTGACTATGATGAATTCGGTTGTAGTACGAGACATCAGTTGCCTGACGGTGAAACCATTGAAAACCAATTTAACGCGCTCGGCCAACTGGTTTGGCAACAAAGTAAAGAAGGTAAACAAGAGCGATACCGATACGATAAACATGGCCGCTTAGTTGAAAAGGTTATTGACGCTGGCGCATGTGTTCAATGGTGGTGGGATGATGAGCATCAACTTAGAGCGAAGAAAACCAATAAAAGTCTCTTTCGCTACAGTTATGATGAACATGACCTTGTAAATGGAATCGCTTATCCGGAAGGTCTTGTCTCCGGCTTTGAGCGCAATCAAAATCGTCTACTTACCCGTCTGTATTTTCAGAATTCGAAAGATGAAATTTTACGCGAACATCGATACGAATATGACGACTACGGCCGTGTCAAACTTATCAGTACACCGAGAGGGGAAGTAGAGATCAATTGGAGCAGCCTTGCTCAACCTGTAGAGGTTTTTAAACAAAATAAAAGCGTCATGTCGTTCTCTTATGACGAAGAAAGGAACCTTAAAACTATCGAGCGTTCCGATGGTTGTAAGTACGAATTTGCATATACACCTGATGGACAAATTCAGTCGACGATAAACTTCGACCAAATACATACAAGTTATACCTACGATAAGGCTGAGCGATTAAGCAAGATTAGGCGCCGGACTAACCAAGTTAGCTTTCGTTATGATGACCTTGGGCGAGTCGTCAATATTCGAGCAATTGGAAGCGGAAAGGGAGTAGAAAACCATTTCCAATATAGCTTAGGCGGTAAACTAATCCACGTGCATAATCGCTTCTCGATGTCTTCTTATACCTATAAAGATACAAAATTGGTAAGTGAACAGCAGGGACGCTATTCCTTCCACAACAGATATCTTAATAACGGTTTACTCCAGTCCCAATGTTATAGTGACGGTACTGAAATCTCCTACCAATACGACGAGTACGGTGTGGTGTGTTCCATTTCTATTCAAGGGGGGGCGCACACCACAATACAGTTTAAATACGATGACTTACAGCGAATAACTCGTATTCAGTATGGCACTAAAGGGGAAACAAAAGAGTTTGATGGATTAGGAAGACTAAAGCGTCAAATATGGGAGAGTTTGGAGCGAAAGTATCATTACAACGCACAGCATCTTTTATCTCTTATCGTCGACAGTGAGAAGGGGCCCCAACATTATCAATATGATGACCTCGGCCATTTAGAAAGGGTAAAGACGCAAACCTCTGAGGAGTCATACATCTATGACAGTTTTGGCAACTTTAATGATGAAGGTGCACAGCTAGAATATGACCGCCTTGTTGAATACCATGGCGTCAGGTACGACTACGACGAACTAGGTAACAGAACCAGTAGTCAAGGTAATGGATTAGAGCAGCGCTGTACTTACGATGCTAAAGGGCAGCTAATTTTTGTCGAGAGCGAAGGGCGTTTATGTCAATTCGAATACGACGCACTAGGCCGAAGAATCAAGAAAATCAGTGAAAATGGCACCACTGAATTTGTTTGGCAAGGAAGTCATTTAGTCGGCGAGTATTCTCGTTCGGGTTATCGGTGGTATCTATATCAACCAAACAGTTTTGTTCCGCTTGCTCTTATTGAAAACGGTGAGTGTTATTTTTACCAATGTAATCAAATCGGAACCCCAGAACGTTTGGTTGACTCTAAAGGGCAGGTAGTTTGGCAAGCAGCATACGATACCTTTGGATTTGCTCACGTTGCAATCGAGACGGTTAAAAACAACCTTCGCTTACAGGGGCAGTACTTCGATATTGAGACTGGTCTGCACTACAACTTAGCACGCTACTACGACCCTCAAATAGGTCGATTTATCCAACCCGACCCTCTAGGGCTGCTTGGTGGAACCAACCACTATCAATTCGCACCAAACCCTGTCTCGTGGGTTGATCCTCTGGGTTTGTGTGCAAAAGAGGATGCGCATACAGTTCTAGCAGGGCATAACGATAATGCACCGGAGAGGATGGTCTACGAAAAAGCAGCGGTTAATATTTCTGGGCCAACGATTGAGGAACTTATCGCAGATCCGACTTTACAGGGTATTAACGCTGTAAATATCGATCCAATATCGATGATGGTCGAAGGGATTGAAGATATGATAAATGCAGGGAACGCATTTATCGATAATCCTTCATTCTCTACTGCAACGAGTATGGCTATCACCGCAATACCAGGCAGATATGCGGAAAAAGTTGTCGATGAACTGCCGCTGAAAAAACTCGATAACGCCATGGTGAAGTCTTTGAGCACCATGAAGCGATTTAAAGTGCCTTGTTTTGAACCTGGGGCAACGATTAAAGGCAAGTTCAAAGGCAAAGAGCGTGAATTGGAAAGTCATTTTGCTCGCCAACTAAGGCATCAAGAAGCGGGTCTTAATGACTTGACCGTGGGGGAATACATCGAAAATCGCAATCGTTACAAAGAAATGAAACGAGCGGGAACGGGTATGGCTCAGGAGGATTTCAGAAAGCAGTTTTCTCGTCAATTGAATAGTTCGCTAGCTGAAAGCTTTAAGTTGAAGATGAGCCCTATGGACGCCAAAAAAGCGGCGAAACAAAGAACATCTGAGATTATGGATAACCTTGCGGCTTTGCATGATCCAGATATGATTGCAGGCGGGGCTGACAAGGTGAATAGGATGGGGAATAAAGGGGTTAACTCCTCAATTGGCTCTCAGTGGCGCACAAAGTCGCGCTTAACTCAGATGGATGAGCAAGCACAACGTGCATTTGAAAACCTAGGACCAGATGTCAAAATGAATGTTTCGCTGGAGCGCTGCCCATTACGTGGAATTAAATAAGATGAATGACGAATATTTTGAAATGTTTATAGAAGAGTTTGGCGAGCCGACCGAACATATTCAGGCAACTGACCAACAAGTTGAAGCATATCGAGGCATACTTCCAGATCAGCTACTTAAATACTGGCAAATGGTCGGTTTCTCTGGCTTTAACGATGGTCTATTCTGGATCACTAATCCCGCAGAATTTGAAGATGTGCTTGAATCTTTTCTTGACGATACAGAGTTCGCACACTTTGACAATTACCATGTGATCGCTCGAAGCGCCTATGGTCAACTCTATTTGTGGGGAGAGCGAACAGGTGCGTCACTCGATATAGCGACACACTTAAATTGGATAATGACAAATCAAGGACACGCAAAAGACATTTCTAAAGGCGATGCTAATATTGCAATTCAAAGCTTTTTCGGTTTTCAAGATAAAGAATATATAGACGTAGAAGTTAGTTCAAAACCTCTCTTTCCGTCTGCGATTAAAAAACATGGTCCAGTGGGTAAAGAAGAAGTGATGGTGTTTACCCCTTACCTATTTATGGGGGGCAAGAAGTCCGCAGATGCTATGACCAAAGAAGATCTACATGTATTTTTACAGGTTATGGCGGATTTAGGGGGAGCCGAAATTATCGATATGGCGTCAATGGTCGGCAATGTCCTTAAAAGTCACAGAGAGTAACCCGTCCTGCGTAGCAAAACTCAAGCTCACGCTTTGTGGGCTCTTTTGTTTACCCAGTATCGATCTAGATAGATATCTTTTAAACAATCAGTTTGGCTGAATAGTGATCACACACAAGGCAAGAGTTCTTAGCTTAAACTCAGATATTGAAGAAGAAGTTACGCTTGAAGTTAATGGTGTCGAATTAACCTGTTTTGCCGGGGTGTGCCCCTATGAATTGTATATTGGGCAAGAATATCCCGTTACATTTGAAATGTTGGATTTTGAATTAACAGAGCAGGAAAGTGCAGAAGAAACTAGTACGACAAGGGTCGATAGTACCTATGCTTACAAGCTATTAGGTAGACTAAACGGTGGGACCATAGACGCTGGACTTAAGATTTGCGATGATTTTTTAGAGTCTGATTATGCTTCTTTGGAAGGTCAGTTTATCTGCCTCTGTGTCGAGCGGCTGGACGTAGAGTTCTTGGATAGATAAACCAAGTGCTTGGGGGCATATTCTTTGCCCCCAAATAATGAGCGGGTTTGTGCAAGTAAATTAGGCAAAAGATATGAGCTCAAATGATTAATCAAATAAATTGAAAAAAGTACCTCATCAACCCTATAGCCTAGATGGACTAAAAAATGGTGAGTGTTTGTGTGTGGTCAATCGAGATGGTTCTTGGCAAGTTGTATACAACAGTCAAGGAAGAATTACTTCTGTAACTGAATGTCAAAATGAAGAAGATGCGTATGAGGAACTATATCGCCAAATCTCAGATGCTTATGGTTGGTAGATTTGAAGTGCGACAATTAGCTCGTTTAAACTTTAACTCCAGCATACGCCACAAACCACATGAAAAGCTTACGAACTCACGATATCCTAGTGGGATAATAAGATAACGCCATGTAGATGGCAGAAAGTGAATTCGAATGAAGTTTATCCATACCTCAGATTGGCACCTTGGCCGACAGTTTCATAACGTCTCTTTGCTTGACGATCAGCAAGCCGTTCTTGACCAGTTAATCCGATACATTGAAAACAACCCTGTTGATGCAGTGGTAGTTGCTGGTGATATTTATGACCGTTCTGTCCCACCAACCATCGCGATTGAACTACTTAACAAAGTAGTGAAGCGAATCTGTGGTGAGCTAAACACGCCGATGATTTTGATTTCTGGCAACCATGACGGTGCTGAGCGCTTGGGATTTGGCTCTGAACAGATGAAAAATGCGGGCCTTCACATTATCAGTAACTTCGAAGACATGCTTACCCCTGTTGTTATTGAAACCGAAAGCGCAGGGCAAGTGGCTTTTTATGGCATGCCTTATAACGACCCTGAGCAAGTCCGTTTTGCCTATCAAGAACCCGTTTCGACCCACGATCAAGCGCACAAGTTACTTGCCGAGAAAATCACTGAGCAGTTCCAATCAGAGCAACGCAACGTTTTAGTCAGCCACTGCTTTGTCGATGGTGCTATTGAGTCTGAATCTGAGCGTCCACTTTCGATTGGCGGTTCCGACCGCGTCAGTCACGAGCATTTCCTCAACTTTGACTATGTGGCGTTGGGGCATTTGCATCAGCCACAGAAAAAAGGCGAAGAGTACATTCGTTATTCTGGTTCACTGATGAAATACAGCTTTGGTGAACAAAACCAGAAGAAAGGTTTCACGCTGGTGGAAATCGACCAAAACGGGTTTGTCTCGGCCGAGCATGTTGACCTTGCTGCACCTCATGAGATGCGAATCGTTGAAGGTGAGCTTGAACAAGTGATAGAGCAGGGCAAAACCGATCCGAAAAACGAAGACTACTTGTTGGTACGTTTGATGGATAAGCACGCAATCTTAAACCCAATGGAAAAGCTACGTACTGTTTACCCGAATGTTTTGCACCTAGAAAAACCGGGCATGTTAATTGGTGTCGAGCAGGAGATGGCGCAAGCGAAGTTGGCGAGAAGTGAGATAGACATGTTCCGAGACTTTTTCACGGAAGCGCAAGATAGCCAATTATCGCAAGAACAAGATCAAGCGATCAGTGACATCATCAAACAACTTTCCCAGCAGGCTTAGTAAGGACCAAACATGAAACCCATTAAACTGACAATGCAGGCTTTTGGTCCGTTTGCTCAAACAGAAACGATTGAATTCGACAAGCTGGGAACTAACCCTCTGTTTCTTATCAATGGTCCTACTGGTTCGGGTAAAACCTCGATCCTCGATGCGATTTGTTTTGCTCTATATGGTGAAACGACGGGTAATGAGCGCCAAGGAATTCAAATGCGTTGCGATATGGCAGCGTCAACGTTATTGACCGAAGTGACGCTAGAGTTCTCTTTGCACGGCAAGTCTTATCGAGTGATTCGCTCACCAGAACAAGAAGCACCAAAGGCGCGTGGTGAGGGCATGACGGTGCGAAAGCATACCGCGGCTTTGTATGAGATTACGGACGAAGAAAAGCTCATCACCAGCAAAACAACGCAAGTAAAGACGGAAGTGGCCAACATTATTGGTTTGAACGAAACTCAGTTCCGCCAAGTGATGGTGTTGCCACAAGGTAAGTTTCGAGAGTTGTTACTTGCGACATCCAAAGAGCGGGAAGAGATCTTTGGTCAGCTATTCCAAACGGATATCTACAAGAAGATTGAATACGCACTGAAAGACAAAGCGAGTGCCATTAGCAAAGCCAAAGACGAGTTTGATAACCAAATTCGAGGCGCGCTGCAGGTAGCTGGTGTTTCTTCCGAAGTGGAGTTAACAGAGCAGCGTGAAGCGTTATCTTCTCAATTTGAATCGGTACAAAAGCAAGAGCAAGAATCTCTGGCGCAATTAAATGCGGTAAAAACGGAACTGCAAAAAGCAGAAGCGCTGAGCAATGAGTTTAAAAAGCGCGAGCACGCCGAAGTTGCATTGAAGCAACATTTTGAACAGAGCGATGCTGTCTCATCACGTCAATTGCAGTTAGACAATGCGAAGAAGGCAAGCAAGGTTGAGTTGCCTTATGTCACGTTACAAAACGCATCAAAGCAAACGCAAGAACTTGAGCAAAAGGTGGCTAAGTTATCTCAAGATCTTACTGTGGCAAATGACGCGGTAAAATCCAAAGAAGGCGCACTGCAAACCGCGAAAGAACAAGCTGCACAATTGCCAAAACTGACAGAGCAGCAATACCAACTTGAAGGCATGAAAGGAAAGTTGGTTGAAAAGTCAGAGCTAGAGGAAGCCATTAACGCAGGTTTGGCCCAAAAGTCGGAGTTTGAGGTAACGCTTAAGAAATATATCGCTCTGAAAGAGAAGTTAACGCTAGAGGCGCAACAAGGTCAGAAGTCACTAGATCAAGCTCGAGTCGATGTTGCAAGTATTGGCAGTGTAGAGGCTGAGATAAAACAGCAACAACGTTTGATGCAAGATCTACAGAAGCTCACTGGCTTAAACCAAGAGCTAGCGAAATTGGATGCATTGACGCCTAGCAAACAAGCTTCGGTTGACCAAGCAAAAGCGCGATACGTAGAACTTCAACGCTCAGCAGATACACTTGAACTGAGCTGGCACAATGCTCAAGCCGCAGTATTGGCTCAGCGCTTACAAGCCGGTGAAATGTGTCCGGTGTGCGGTAGTGTAGAACACCCTCAACCCGCTCAATTTGTTGGTGAAGAGGTAACAAAAGAGCAAGTTCAGCGTGCTCGAAACACGGAGCGAGAAGGGCAAGTTGTACTTAACCAATTGAACAATCAGTTGGAGCAGCACAATATCGCAATCGAACAATACAAGCAGCAGATTGAACAACTATCCGTTGAACTTGGTCAAAACGCATCAATGGATTTAAGCGCGTTACAAGCGTCCATGCAGCAGCTCAATGAACGTCTACAGCAATTGTCATCGATTAACTTGGTTCAATTGGATCAAAGCGTTAATGAGTTAAACCAGCGTTGCATCACTGGTGAAAGTAAGATCAATGATCTGCAAAACCAGATGGCAGCGAATGAATCGACGATAAAAGTGAATCAAGAGCAATTGGCTAAACTCTCAGCTTCGTTAGATGCTAAGTACTCGTCACTTGACGTTCTTGAGCAAGAGATTGTTGCGATTCAAAAACAGATTACCGAGTTAAATACCGCATTCGAGTCTGCACAAAACCATTTGCAACAAGCCGTGCTGGCGAAGACCAATATTGAAAGCCAACTGACAACCAATCAACAGTGGTTGAATGAGGCACTCGATCGTTTGAACACAGCCAAAGCTGGTTGGAACCAGGCTTTGCAGGCGAGCGCATTCGAGGATGAAGCGCAATTCATAGCATGTAAAGTTGATGAAGCCGAGATGCAGATTTGGCAGCAAGAAATTGATGTGTTCAAACAGACCCAAATCAAGCTAGAACAAACATTGGCAGATTTGAGTTCAACATTGAAAGACTTGGCATTGCCTGATTTAGATGACCTTAACGTTAAGTTAAACAGCATTCAGCAAAGTTACGTTGAAGCGCGTAATCAGCTTGATAGCACGCGCTCTCTGTTTGAACGTCTAGAGAAAGTCCGTAATGACATCGCGACGTTACATGACAAGAACACTAAGTTAGAAGACGAATACAAAGTGTTTGGCACCTTGTATGACGTTGCAAGCGGTAAAACGGGTAGCCGTATCAGTCTGCACCGATTTGTCCTTGGTGTGTTATTAGACGATGTATTGATTCAAGCCTCACAGCGTTTAAGTCTGATGAGTAAAGGTCGTTATATCTTGGCTCGTAAAACTGAAGGCTTTAAAGGTGCTGCAGGGCGAGGCTTGGATTTGGTGGTTGAGGATAGCTACACAGGTAAAACGCGCGATGTCGCGACGTTATCAGGTGGTGAATCTTTCATGGCAGCGTTGGCATTAGCGCTCGGTCTATCTGATGTTGTGCAGTCTTACAGTGGCGGTATTCGCTTGGATACGCTGTTTATTGATGAAGGTTTTGGCAGCTTAGATCCGGAATCTTTGGATCTTGCGATTCAAACCTTGGTCGACTTACAACAAACGGGTCGCATGATTGGCGTGATTTCTCATGTATCCGAGCTGAAAGAGCAAATGGCGCAACGCATTGATGTCGAACCGTCGCGACTTGGTTCTACAGTTTCTGTGAAGTCTCAGATGGCATTTGATTCTTCATCGGTAAAGGTAAACGGTACCGGTAAACATTGATAAACAAAAAGCCCCGCTAGATTACGGTGTAAAATAGCGGGGCTTTTGGGTTTTCAGTTTCGAAGCATTTATTGTTCGCAGAAACGACCTTCTTTCGGTGATTGCGTAATCGCATATTCACCATCAAGATTGCGGTAAACAACCGCGTTCCAAACTGAACCGTCATTCAATTCAAACTCTATCGCGTAGTTCACACCACTCACAATTTGTGCATGAACGGACAAGATCTGTTTAAATGAAGAGAGAGTTTCCATTTTATTTAGGACAAAGGCCATTGCCTTTTGAGCGTCTGGGGTAGCATCAAATTCGTTCCACCCACCTGGCATATTTCCTTGTGTATTACATACATCTGCCGAGGTTGTTGGTTGTGCCGCTTCATCTTGAGTATTTTGCTGACACCCGACAAGCAAAACCAAGATTGCGCAAGCTGACACGGTTTTTAATTTCATAAAATTAACCTCTGTTTGCAAGCACGCATTATAAAGCTCGGTGTTAAAGCACAATGTCTACGTTGTGCAAACTTTTGATATGCAGAGGGTTAAATCCTAATGAAATCGTTGCGAGCGAGCTCCAAAAAAAGAAGATTGGTTAAGTTTTTGTGGGATTTTGATAGAACGTCACGCTTAATTGCGAGCGCAGCTTTACGGTTCATTTCGCGTCGTGAATTAAGATCACAATTATAAAATAGAGATTAAAAACATAACTTTGTAAGTGTATCTGTTTTCTTAGCTCAGCCATATAATCCAATCAAAATTCATTAGGCACCAATAGAAAGTGCTGAGTGATTGTTGTGATGAAGCAAAATGGATGAGAGGTAACACGATGAAGCAAAAAGCGCTATATCTAGCAGTAGCATTGGGTTTGAGTGGTCTTTCAAACGTAGCATCCGCTAATGAGATGGTGAATCCAGATGGTGGTGTCGTAGTCGGTTATTGGCATAACTGGTGCGATGGGGCTGGTTACAAGGGTGGTAATGCACCGTGTGTGACATTGGATGAAGTTGATCCTATGTACAATGTGGTTAACGTCTCCTTTATGAAGGTGTTCAATACCAGTGAAGGCCGTATTCCAACCTTTAAGCTCGATCCAAATATTGGTCTTTCAGAACAACAATTTATTGATCAAATTGGCGCACTAAACCAACAAGGACGCGCCGTTCTTATTGCGCTTGGTGGGGCTGATGCACACGTTGAGCTGAAAACTGGCGATGAGCAAGCATTCGCACAAGAGATCATCCGCCTGACTGATAAGTTCGGCTTTGATGGTCTGGATATCGACTTAGAGCAATCTGCAGTAACCGCGTCAGACAACCAAACAGTAATCCCAGCTGCACTTCGCCTTGTAAAAGAACACTACCAACAGCAGGGTAAAAACTTCCTAATTACGATGGCGCCTGAGTTCCCATACTTAACAGAAGGTGGCAAATACGTTCCTTATATTACGGGATTAGAAGGGTACTACGATTGGATCAACCCTCAATTTTACAACCAAGGTGGTGATGGCATTTGGGTTGAAGGTGTGGGTTGGATTGCACAAAACAATGATGCGCTAAAACAAGAATTCATCTACTACATTTCAGACTCTCTATCGAACGGTACACGTGGTTTCCACAAAATTCCGCATGACAAATTGGTGTTTGGTATTCCATCTAACATTGATGCAGCCGCAACGGGCTTTGTACAAGACCCTCAAGATCTTTACGATGCGTTTGACCAACTTAAAGCGCAAGGGCAGGCACTTCGTGGCGTAATGACATGGTCGGTGAACTGGGATATGGGCACAGACAAGAATGGTCAGGCGTACGGTGAAAAGTTTGTGAAGGATTACGGTCCGTTTATCCATGGCCAGACTCCACCACCGCCAAGTGAAGGCGAACCGGTGTTCAGCGGCATCAGTGATGTTCGCGTGCATCATGGTAGTTCATTTGATCCGTATGCAGGTGTTACCGCGTCTGACAAAGAAGATGGAGACCTAACTAACAGCATTACTGTTGAAGGTTCAGTTGATGTGAACACCGTTGGCACATATGTTTTGGTTTACAGTGTAAAAGACAGCGACAACAATGAAACCAAGCAAAGCAGAACAGTTGTTGTTTACAGCCTAGTGCCTGAGTTTGAAGGTGTAACGGATACGACCATACAGCTTGGTGACGCATTTGACCCAATGGCAGGCGTAAAAGCGACGGATGCAGAAGACGGTGATTTGACTGATCAAGTTCGTGTAGAGGGCAGCGTAGATGTTAACGTGCTAGGTGTCTACGACTTGGTTTACCGAGTAACGGATAGTGCAAATCAGACTACGACATCTCAGCGTTCTGTGATTGTTTCTGATGGCAGCAGTTACCCTCCGTATGAATCTGGAAAAACGTATGAGGCAGGTGACATTGTTACAGGTTCAGATGGCAACTTGTATCAATGTAAACCGTGGCCATACACAGGGTGGTGTTCAAACCCTTCTTATGCACCTGGTGAAACCGTTTATTGGTCAGACGCATGGGATAAGTTGTGATTAGCTCATGAATTATTGCAAGCCTCCTTCATTGGAGGCTTTTTTATGCGCGTAACTTCACATCTCATTGAATCAACGCTAGAACTTTAAAGCGTAATCATTAGTATCCCGCCTCCGCATTTTCCACACTTACCTATAGCTGGAATGCGTCGCTCTTTGTCAATTTGGTACGGTCACCTAGGAGGATTTAATGAAAAGGATCAATGTAGTAGGCAGCAGCGGAAGCGGTAAATCGACGTTTTCAAAGCAGCTCGCAATGAAATTAGGTGTCACGTACATAGAAATGGACAGGTTGTTCTGGCTTCCTGATTGAAAAGAACTCGATGATGAGACGTTCTTCGATAAAGTCGTGGACGTAACTCAACAAGAGGCTTGGGTACTCGACGGGAACTACAGCAGAACACAACCGTACAAATGGCAAAGGGTCGATACCATCATCTGGCTCGATTATTCACGTTCTATCACCACTTATCGCTCCGCAACTCGTGCTATCAAAAGGGCATGGACTCAAGAAGAGTTTTGGGAAGGAACTGGAAATAGAGGAAGTTTTAGAAAAGCGTTTTTGAGTAAGAATTCGATTATTTGGTGGTCGGTTAAGAATTACCGAAAGAATCGGAAGCGTTATTTAAAACTGAAAGAGGACTTAAAAGGTTCGCCCATCGAGTTCATCCATATCACTTCGCCAAAAATGGCACAAGATTTTCTTGGTTCTCAAAATTTTATAAATAGATAAGTAACTTATTTAAGGGACTTTTTGGCAACGGCTCGCAGCTGTGTAAATCCTGACATTTCGCCTCCGTTAGATGATGAATACTAACCACGTTCCCGTCGTATTCATTGTGGAGGTATTATGATCGGCTACGAAGAAATGGCGATATCCGGCTACCTAGGTTGGTTACTCGCTGTTTTGTTGGTTTACCCCTTTGCCTATGTTGGTATCCATATCGGTGTATTCGATATAAAAATCCGTACCAAAGTCAGTCGTTATTTCAATCGCTTTATATTAGCTTTGATTGCATTTTTACTGATTATGCATATGCAAACTGAAGTGGTTTACGGCAAGTACTTTCTTGGTCTTTGGGAAGCACAACAGTAACTCTGATCGCATTAATTCCCATCGCCTTGTGCTAAGTTGTCGAAATTGAACTAAAAATCGACAACTTAGCATGAAGCCATACGACCTTTATTTTCTTCATACTTCACCCGTACACATTCCACCTTTCTCCAAATTGATGACAGAGCTCGCACCGGATTTAAAAGTCGCACACTTTGCCGATGCTGACTTGTTGGAGCGTTTGGTTGCTGGAGAGGACGAATCTAAGGTGGAGCAATCCGTACAAGACAAAGTACGAGAGCTTTCTGAACAAGCAAACTTGGTGGTTTGTACCTGCTCCTCAATTGGTCGCTTTGCTGAATCACTTACGGAGCAGGGAATCAATGTTCAGCGTATCGACCGCGCGATGGGTGACCAAGCTGTCACTCATGAGCGAGTGTTGTTACTCGCGGCATTATCGACAACCATTGAACCTAGCTTGGCGTTACTTGAGACAAGTGAGGGCAATTGTATCCGTCAGTTAGATACGTTTGTAGTTGAAGGTGCTTGGAAGCGTTTTCTCGACCAAGATAACCAAGGCTATTACGACAAGATAAAAGCGGTAATAGAGCAAAAGGCTCGTGATTATGACGCAATCGTACTGGCACAAGCTTCGATGTCAGGTGCTGCATCATTAGTTGATGTCGACATTCCAGTATTAAGCAGCCCACGTTTAGGCGTAAAAAGGGCAATTGAAACCTTGAGGATATTCCATGCAAATAACTAGTTGGATTCAGCTTTACTTGCGCGAGCTTGAAGGGGCGCCCATAAAAGAACATTCCGATATCGAAGCGTCGTTTGCGGAGTCTGAACGTTTCTCGAAATGGAAGGCAAGCAAAAGAGAAATACGCCTCGAAGAAGTCAGTGATCGTTGCTGGATCAAGAGCTGCACGGGTGGCTACATCACAGAGGTGCACTTACATGCGGATGGTTCACTTGATGAATACACCTTGTTTGGACGCCTTCACACCAAAGGGCATTGGGAGCTAGAGGCTGGCGTACTTCATATCACGATCTACAAAGGTGAAAACACTTACGAACTTTCTGTTGTGGGAAACCGTGAACCTTCCATCCACTCGGCGATTGAATACAAAAATGGAGAAGTGCACTCCTATCTAAAACTGACTCCAATTTCTCAATAGCAATTTAACAAGGACGAGCACCACAAGATGGATATTGTATTTGTAAGGCATGGCGTGCCAGATTTTACGTTAGCGGATGAGCGGCAGATGACCCAACTTGAGAAGGATTATGCCCCGCTTTGTCGAGAGCATTTGTCTGTGTTGCAAGAAAAACTCAATCATCCAGTCTTCAATGATGCTGAAATCATCATCAGCTCTCCTTATACAAGAGCCCTTCAAACAGCAGAAATTCTCAATCGTCACCGCGGTTTGCCTTTGTTTGTTGAGCATGACTTGAGAGAGTGGCGTGCGGACAAAGAAGGCGGTTATATTACCTTGAATGAGAGAGACCGACGCTGGCACGAATACCGAGAGTTGTTAAAAGCGGGGATTCCAATGACCGACAGTCGCTACGAACATGTTGATGGGCTAAAAGCACGGGCTGAGTTGGTGCTGGAACGCTACCGCCAATATCGAAAGGTTGTTGTCGTGAGCCACTTTAATGTGTTTGAAGCACTACAAGGTTTCCAAGACGTAGGACTGTCCTGTGGAGAATTTCGATACATTAATTTCTGATCGAATTTTTATCTTCTATAGTAAAATCAGTCACTAACTTAATTTCAGGTTGCTGTATGAAATCTCTTAAAACACTTTTACTTTTGTCCCTTGCAACGTTGTTTGGCTGTACGTCTAAACCGGATGGCGTGGAGCCGGTCAATAACTTTGAACTTCAACCATATCTAGGCAAGTGGTATGAAATTGCGCGTCTTGATCACTCTTTTGAGCGTGGTTTATCGAATGTGACGGCTGAATACGAGCTACGTGAGGACGGTGGCGTAACGGTTATAAACCGAGGTTATTCAGAAGAAGATAAAGAATGGACGCAAGCTGACGGCAAAGCGTATTTCGTTGATGGTGAAAACACAGGGCATTTAAAAGTGTCTTTCTTCGGTCCGTTTTATTCGTCTTACATCGTATTTGAACTAGGTGAGAACTACGACTACGCGTTTATCTCTGGTTTCAATCACGACTACCTATGGCTACTGTCACGCACACCAACTGTCGATAAAGCAACGGTCGAGCGTTTCAAACAAGTAGCAAAAGAGAAAGGCTTTGCGTCGGACGAATTAATTCTCGTAGAGCAAACAAAGTAATACTTACCGCGACAAATGAAACATGCCCCACAAAAAGTGGGGCATGTATTCAACTGAGTTCTGGATTACTTAATTAATCGAACAACTAATGAACCTGGTGCTCGGATCGATTCAATGTTGTGGCTCAGCACTGTACCTTCAGTCGGCGCTGTGTAACGCTGAATCTCATCACCAAAGCTGTCGTATTGAATTGCAACCAATTGACCTTGTTCTACCTTATCCATCATCTTCACTTGTGGTAGTACAAAACCACCTAATTCAGCGCGAATGCTGATGATGTCTTTGCCTTCTAGGCAGGGCGTGATCTCTGCAACTTCGCCGGTCACTACGTCATGACGAGCAAGGATATTGAAGATGCCAGTCACGGTACGGTCGATCAGCTCTTGTTCTGTGTAACGACCCATGCCCACCTCGATGGTGATGCTTGGAATGCCGCTGTTGTTCCAGACGGTTTCAAGTACTCCAGCGTCACCCGGATCGTTAAGAATCGCATCTGGGTTAATGAGGCGAGCCATTTCCAGAGATTGCTCAATACGGAAGTCAGCAAACACGTACAGCGGGTAAGCAGCACCAGTGGTTTGAGTGTGCAAATCAATCGCCAGTTCTGCGTTCGGTTTAAGAAGGTTATTCCACAAAGCAAATAGGAAGCGGTTTGCTTCGTTGCCATTTGCATCGCCAGGGAAGAAACGGTTTAAGTTTGCTGGAGATGCATCTGGATCCGCAGAGAAGAAGTCACGGCTGTGGTTCAGCATACCCGTCAAGTTGATGGTCGGAACGACAGTTACAGTACCCGCGATGTCTTTGCCAATCAGTTCTCGAGCGGTCTTTTGCGCCGCTAAAACACCGTTGTATTCGTCACCATGAACACCTGCTGTGATCATGATTTTCTTACCCGGTTTTTCGCCTTTGAAAACCAATACAGGTAAATGTTGCCACTGAGATAGGGCGTTGGTTGCGATACGGAACCAAAACTTATGCTCACCCGCAGGCAAGTCTGTTACGTCAAGAGATTGAATGACTTGATGACCTTGAATTACGTCATCCAGAAATTGTGTTGCCATTAAAGTTGTCACTCCAAAACATCTTACTTCGATGCTTGTTTGCCATACGGCTTGAATTAAAAAAGGCGAGAACTTGTCTCGCCTTATTCTTTATACCCAAACTCCGCTTTCGCGTTTAAGTTGCTTGGGGATATTGGTAATCAGTTTACGCAAAACCCATCACGTGAGCTGCGACGACGACAATGCTCGATAGGGTAAAGAGTAATAGCATAAAGCGCCAGCAGAATTTCGCCCAGTCACCCCAGTCGATACGACATACACCCAGTGTTGCCATTAGCGACGCTGAAGTAGGAACGATAACGTTAGTGAAACCGTCACCAAGTTGGAATGCTAGAACCGCAACCTGACGAGTAACGCCAGCGATGTCTGCAAGAGGAGACAATAGAGGCATTGTCAGCGCTGCTTGACCAGAACCTGAAGTCACGAAGAAGTTGAAGATAGATTGGAAAACATACATCAACCAAGCCGCAGCAACGTCAGGAAGACCGCTGATTACGCCACCAGCGCTGTTCAGGATCGAGTTCAACACGCTCGCTTCATCAGTAGTACCGCCACCTAGGATAAGCAATACACCTTTCGCACAACCAACCAATAGAGCAGGGGCAAGCATGATTGCTGCACCTTCTTTAAATGCGTCAGCCGCACAGTTTAGCGTCATGCCGTTCAGACGGAAGATCGTACCGATAATCGCAACGACAAAGCCCATAGTGAAGAATTGAGATGCGATTTCTGGGATGTACCATGCGTTGGCTACTACGCCCCAAACAACCCATACTGTCGTTGCGATAACCGTAAGGATTACTAGGGTATCACCTAGGTTCCAACGAGAATCGTGGTCACCTAGCTCTTGCTGACGGAAGTATTTGTCAGTGCGACGGCTGTAAGAAAGCTCAGGGTTTGCTTTGATACGCGCTGCGTAAATCATAGTGAAAGCAATACCAATCGCGGTGAAAGCCGCCCAAAGACCCATACGTACAGTCATACCGGACAGAACAGGAATGCCGGCAATACCTTGTGCAATTGCTACCGAGAATGGGTTCATCCAAGACGTTGCAAAACCAATCTGAGTCGCAACGTAGGTCACCATTACTGTAGTAATACCATCGTAGCCAAGACGAACCATAAGCGGTGCGATAATAATCGCAAATGCAACGGCTTCTTCACCCATACCAAATACTGCGCCGCCCAAAGAGAACAGCAAGAACAGAACGGGAATGAATAGCGCTTCGTTGCCTTTGGTCTTATCGATAAGGCGAAGGATACCGTTGTCGATTGTGCCTGTGCGCATTACCACACCAAATGCACCACCGATAACCAGCATGAACATGATAACGCCAATCGCGCTGCCCCATTTAGAGCCTGAAACCAGACCTTCGAATGGGAAGTTCATTAGACCAATGCCACCGCCTGAAGCGAACAGTCCAACCTTGTTGTAAACCAATTCACCGTTTTCGTCGGTTGCATAAGAGAAAGAAGATGGATCGATAACTGTGCGAGTTTTTTCTGCACCGTCGACCATGTAGGTCACCTGTTGGCTATCGAAATGACCAGCAGGAATTAAGTAGGTAAGAATCGCAGCAAGAATACCAACAATGAAGATCAAAATGAGGGTATCAGGCATCTGCCATGATTTAGGGGTTGCCGCCGATTCCGATGGCTGAGCGTGTGTGTGAGACATAACCTATTTCACGTCGAATTATAGAAAGCATGAAATATCGATAAAATAGAATAAAAAGTCAATATTAACTGGGTTGATGAACTATAAATTCATCAATAATTTAATCTGAAGAGGGTTGAGTTGCTTATCAATGATTTAATGGTTAATTGTTTTGGTTAGATGTTGTGCGAATGAAAACGGAGTTAGGACTTGTGGTGATTCACAAGTCCCATAATTATTCACTTTTCTGCATGAGGTGTTTGTTCTGAATAAAACGCGGCAACATCGCGTAAATCTTCATCATTCAACATACGTAATTGGGCTGCCATCATCTCAGCCAAAGGACCTAAGCGAAGCCCATCTTGATAGGCTTTCATAGAATCATACAGGTACTGAGCATTCTGACCGGCTAGGTTAGGGTAAGCGTCGTTTGTCGTCATGCCGTTCGAACCATGACAGTAAACACAGCTTGGCGATTTAAGTTTGCCTTTATCAACGTCACCAAAAGGTTTCGCCACAACAGAGGAAGAGAGAAGAAGAGACGTTAGAAGCACGTATCTAAGCATGAAATGCACTCATTGTAGTTCTTGAAAGCGCATAGAATAAAGCTTCCCCTTAGGGGAAGCTCAATGATCAAAATCAAGTTAAAGCAGAGATTTAAGGCTAGATAGGAAGGTATCGATGTCTTGTGCCGAAATATCTTTGTGCGTCACGAAGCGGATTGGGTTTCCTGGAGTAATCGTGATGCCTTGCTCCTTCATCTTTTCTGCAATACCAGCGATATCCACTTGTGGGTCAAGCTTGGCAAAGACGATGTTGGTTTGAACAAATTCTGGATTAACAGAGAAACCAGACAATTCCGCTAAACCTTCCGCCAAGGTTTTTGCATTGATGTGGTCTTGTTTTAGCTGTTCTACTTGCTCGGTAAGGGCTAGTTTACCAGCTGCAGCGAGAATACCCGCTTGGCGCATACCACCGCCGACCATTTTTCTTAGACGGCGTGCTTTTGCGATGTACTCTTTGCTACCAAGCAGTAGCGAACCAACAGGGGCAGCCAAACCTTTAGATAAACAGATAGTCATTGAATCAAAGTACTGACCAATCTCTTTCACTGGAACATCAAGCGCTACAGCTGCGTTGAATACGCGAGCGCCATCTAGGTGCATCTGCAAGTTATGTTTGTTCACAAACTCACGAGCCTCAGCAAGGTAGGAAAGAGGAATCACTTTACCGTTGATGGTGTTTTCCAGACTAAGTAGGCGAGTACGTGCAAAGTGCGCGTCATCTGGCTTGATTGCTGCTTCTAGCTTATCAAATGGCAAAGTACCGTCTGGGTTGTTTTCAATCGGTTGAGGTTGAATAGACCCCAGTACTGCCGCGCCGCCAGCTTCGTACTTGTAGTTATGCGCTTGCTGACCACATAGGTATTCGTCACCGCGCTCACAATGTGCCATTAAGCCAAGTAAGTTTGCCTGTGTGCCAGAGGTTGTGAACATTGCCGCTTCAAAGCCCGCAAGCTCAGCAGCAAATTGCTCTAACTCGTTAACGGTTGGGTCATCACCGTACACATCATCACCTACCGGAGCGGTAAACATTGCTTCACGCATTGCTTGGGTAGGTTGCGTAACGGTATCTGATCGAAAGTCCATAATTCTCTCCTCGGTCGAAAAGACCTAAATATAACCGCAAAGACGAGCTTTGCTTAGGCAAGCGATAGTTTTGGCATCCGTAATAATGCCTTGAATAATTTGTTGTTCGAGTTCTTCTCGTGACAATGTCACCACTTCAATCACTTCATCGTCGTCACACTCGTATCGATTAGTCCTGTTCAGTTGCTCAGCAACAAACAAGTACTGGATTTCATCACAAAAACCAGCGAGAGGGGTAACTTGACCAAGCGATGTGAACTTTTCGGCGCTATATCCTGTTTCTTCTTCCAACTCTCTTTGAGCACAGTGCAACGGATCTTCATCGCCTTCACGTGTGCCAGCAGGCAATTCAAGCAGCCATTTGTTAAGAGAGGGACGGAATTGATTAACAAGAACGATGTTGCCATCTGAAGTAATAGGTAAGATAACGGCAGCACCGGGGTGTTGGATAGTGGTATGTGTGATCATCCGACCAGTTGGTAGTTTAACTTCCTCTTCGACCAGAGAAATCTGCTTCCATTTATGAATTGTATTGCTCATGCAGTTGTGGATCCTAGCGGTAACCGCGTGTTGACGTGTTTTGCACATTAACCACAAACCGCGTGAAACAAAAGTAGAAAATGGTTTCATACTCTTATGAAATCAGCACATTCAGTGAGTTATGTCTCATAAATGAAAACTATGGTTACCCGCGCACGCGCGCGAAGAGCATCTGGTATAACCGCGGTTCACTAAAAAATACACTTGTAACAAAGTGATAACAAATGTATAAAATTAAATATACAGCCTCAGTTCAACAGCCGGAGCTTTTATGATTCAACCATCTTTCGCATCAAATGCAGAAAAGGCGCTTCTTTCAGAGCGTATCAACAAGCTGGCTAAAGCACTGACCGACGGCGTTTACGAACGCGAACACACCATCAAACTTTGTCTTCTTGCCGCTCTAGCGGGTGAGAGCGTCTTCCTTCTTGGTCCTCCGGGTATTGCAAAAAGCTTAATCGCCAAACGTCTTATCCAAGCATTTGATAACAGTAGTTACTTTGAGTACTTAATGACTCGCTTCTCAACACCAGAGGAAGTGTTTGGTCCATTGAGCATTCAAGAGCTAAAAGACAACGGTCGTTATGTCCGTCTTACTCAAGGCTACTTACCAACGGCACAGGTGGTTTTCCTTGATGAGATTTGGAAAGCAGGTCCTGCGATTCTGAATACGCTTTTGACTGTTGTGAACGAAAAGACGTTCAAAAACGGCAGTGAAATTGAACGTGTACCGATGCGCCTTTTGGTTTCAGCATCAAACGAACTACCAGACGAAGATAGTGGTTTAGACGCACTTTACGACCGCATGTTGGTGCGCGTGTTTGTAAACCGCATTCAGGATAAGCAAAACTTCAAATCCATGCTGACAGTGGGTACGTCTCAAGAAGCGCAGGTTCCAGAGGGTTTGGCGATCACAGACGAAGAATACCACCGCTGGCAGCAACAGCTCGATAAGCTGACTCTCACCGACAATACATTCGAAAAGCTATACCAACTTAAGTCTATGTTGGAAACGAAAGTAGAGTCTGAGTTTGGCGACGCATCATTAACAGATATGTACGTGTCTGACCGCCGTTGGAAAAAAGCGGTCAAATTGCTTAAAGCGAGCGCGTTTTTCAATGGTCGTGATGAAATCAACCCACTTGATCTTCTGCTACTGCAAGATTGTTTATGGAATAGCCCTGAGTCACGCGATGTCGTTCGCAGTGTGATTCAAGAGTTCGCACTAAAACATGCCTTTGATCAGCAAGAAGCAGAGCAAGAGATCGAATACTGTCGTGAATCTTTGGTTGATGTGCAGCATGAACTTGAAGACAAATATCGCATGACGCTAAACGCTGAAGCGGCAACGGGACTGCTTCGCAAAGAAACCATGAGCTTCGATACATCCAAAGCGAAAACTTACAAAGTAGGCGCGGCGGTGAATCTGGTTAAGCTGGTTATTCTGCAAAGCAACATGTCGGTATCTGAATCAGAGAAGGGTGACAGCCGCTGGGTATACGTACCAAAAGACGAGCTTGACCGAGTGATCAAAGAAGGTCATGGCGATGTGTATGGCTATGTGAACCAAAACACCAATATGTGTCGTCTGCGGTTTGATGTCGATGCGGCAAACAACCTTGTGATCCGTGACATTGCAAACCGCGGTGTGTTGGTGAGCTTGGTTACCCAACAAGGTTTAGACGTTGAGCTTTACCAAAAATGGTTGGCAGAAAGCGAAAAAGCAGTCAGCCAATTGAGTGAAGCTGAACATCATATGCGTAAGGTTAAAGCCAACTTTCATGGCGCATTACCTCACAGTTTCGTGGATCCAGAGTTACCACGTCTAATGGAGTCGAGTCTGCAACAGGTGAGCCAGAGACTTGAGTCTATCCAAGGTGAAAGCGAGAAGATCATTCAGCGCTTTAAAAACTTACATCAGTTTTTCTCTTAAGGAGACGACATGTTAGGTGCAGACGGACTCAGCTTAGCACTTATGGTGGCAGATTCAGGCATCATTGATAGTGCGGTTAACGATTTAATGGCGCGCTCACAAGTCATGATGATGGCAGAAAATCGAGGTATGAAATCCTCGGTGAAAAACCATCTACTTAAATGGCGTGGCAACGTGAAAAAGCGCATGACGAAAGTCTGTGAGACAGAACGTTTTCAACAGGAACTCGCACTCTATCAAGAAGTGATTTATTGGGATGAAAACGAGTTTTTCGAACGAATTGATGACGTGATCAAAAAGCTCGAATGGCACTCGGCGTTTTACATGCAAGCGCGTCGCATGATGGAGAAGAACAAGGGGGTGAACAACCCAATGTTCCCTCATTACTTCTGTGACCAGTGGTATCAAAGCCTTGCAGAAGCAATCAAACAAGCGCAAGTCTCTGAGCTTGAAGAGAACAAAGAAAAAGTCCTCAACGATCTTTATCAACGTATGGAAACCATGCGTAACATGGATAAAGTGACGGAGTCTGGTGACGAAGAAAGCGTTGGGCGTTTGTGGGATATGGCGTCCGCTAAGTTGAGTAAAACTGACTTAACCGTGATGAAGCGCCACGCAGAGTTCCTTAAAAAGCACAAAGGTTTGCAAGAGATCGCAGAGCAACTTGGTCGCATGGCGGGACAAGTGAATGATCCTGACCTCAACCGCGCACCAGCAGAAGAGCTGCAAATGGTTGAGGAAAAGAGTGACGAAGCGACAGACGATATCGTCGGTATTCATGAAAGTGACGATCTCAACAAACTGCTACCTAACGAAACCATGTTTTTGGCGTATCCAGAGCTGGAAGTCGTGTTCTACAAGCATTTGGTTGATAAACGCTTGATGAACTACCGCACGCAAGGTAAGTCTCGCACACTACGTAAAGTGAAAGCGCATAAACCAGATCATAAAGCGGTGGATGTTGAAAAAGGCCCATTTATCGTTTGTGTTGACGCGTCAGGCTCGATGAGTGGATTCCCGGAGCAATGTGCCAAAGCCATGGCTTACGCACTTATGCAAATCGCTCTGGCTGAACAACGAGATTGTTATGTGATCATCTTCTCCACTGAACACATTACTTACGAGCTAACGCGTCAGGATGGTTTACGTGAAGCCGCTGACTTTTTAACTTACAGCTTCCATGGTGGGACGGATTTGGAGCCAACGTTAATTAAATCTATTGATCTAATGAACAGCGACAAATACAAAAATGCCGACATGGTTGTTATCTCAGACTTCATTGCACCAAAACAGCAAGATGAGTTGCTTGCAAAAGTCGATGCGTTAAAAGCGAAAAAGAACCGCTTTCATGCCATTAGCTTATCGAAGTATGGCAACCCAGCGTTAATGTCGATGTTTGACCACACTTGGTCTTACCATCCAAATGTAGTGGGGCGCTTATTTAAACGCGTCGCAAACGGCTAACACCATCGAACAGTATAAAAGTGACAAGCAAAAGCGGCTTAAGCGGTCGCGTTTGTCGTTTTTTGTTCGGTGATATGCAATAAAGCCATTAGTAATTAGGCGCCGATTAGATCGAATTATCGACTGTTTGGTTTAAAACAAAGCAAACGAAGCGGAAATAAAAGATTTTTGTTTGACTATATTTCCTGAATCCGTAAAGTAGCACCCAACGCAACGGGGCAGAGCCGTTAAGCGTAAACAATTTGGCGCCTTGGCAGAGTGGCTATGCAGCGGATTGCAAATCCGTGGACCTCGGTTCGACTCCGGGAGGCGCCTCCAAATTCATAAAAAGAGACGTCCTAGGGCGTCTTTTTTTGTATCTAAAATTCCTGTTCCATCAATTCCTTTTGCCGCCGTCAATCACTACTTTGTTTTCTCTTTACTGTTTCACATGTGTCGTGCTTTGAGACTTAGTAGAGCTTCACTTCTGAGTTCTCTCGGTTTCGTGGTAGCGCTATTATTTTGCTACTTCGTGAACTTAAGATGCGAGGAGAATTAATAACGCCACATAGTGTGAATATGCTTCAAACTTATGCAATTTGACACTAATTTAAATTGTTGAATATGGAACATCTATCACTAATACGTTTTTTCAAGATTTGAAATCAAATCACATTTCTATGAATCTGCGAAATACCATGCATATCATACAAAAGTGCAACAAGCCTTACTCTTTCTCGTTTAACGAACAATCAAACTGTTAACGATATCTTTATTTGTTTCATGAACTATTGCGTGTATCCAATCAGCATATTTCTGTGACTAACACAGAATTATTTATCATTTATTTCAGTAGTCTAAATAAAACCCCTGTAGTGAAAAATTAGTGGTGACTAGCACGTCTCTGGCGTGTGGTCCCGTTGGATAACAAAATATTTCAGGAGCAATAACGTGCTACGAACAAAGAAAACAATCGTCAGTATTCTCGTTTCAATGGCGATGATCTCAGGCTGCAATGATTCAGACAGTGACACCATTTCAACCAGTCCTATTCCTTACTTTGCGGAATGGAAGGATGTCGACAGTGTTATTAAAAAAGATGATGCGATGGAAGCAGAAATCCAACGTATCCTTGCATTAATGACGTTAGAAGAAAAAGTCGGTCAGATGGTACAACCGGACCTTCGTGAGGTCACTCCACAAGAGGCGAAAACCTATAAGCTTGGCTCAATCCTAAACGGTGGTGGCGGTTTTCCAAACAATGATAAATACGCGACCGCACAAGATTGGGCGGACGAAGCGGATAAATACTGGTTAGCGTTGGAAGACGCTTATGCTGACCGAGGATTCCGAATTCCCTTTATGTGGGCGACAGATGCAGTACATGGCCACAACAACGTTTTCATGGCGACGGTATTTCCTCATAACATTGGCTTAGGTGCAGCTCGCAACCCTGATCTGATTGAAGAAATAGGAAAAGCGACCGCAAGAGAGGTTGTTGCGACAGGTCTTGATTGGACATTCGCACCGACCGTTGCGACACCACGCGATTATCGTTGGGGACGTGTATATGAAGGCTACTCGGAAGATCCAGAAATCGTGTATGAATACGCGAAGCGCATGGTGGAAGGCATTCAAGGTGGTGAAGAAGGCTTAAAAGGGGACACTAACGTAATCTCTAACGTGAAGCACTGGGTCGGTGACGGTGGTACGTTGGGTGGTGTTGACCATGGTGAGAACCGTTACACAGAAGAGTACCTACGCAATATTCATGCAATGGGCTACATCGGTGGCTTGAATGCAGGCGCACAAGTGGTGATGTCGTCGTTCAACTCTTGGTGGAATGATGCCAACTACGATCCTATGGTTGGTATCGACGGTGCTGAGGATGGTGGCGATTACATGCAAAACCAGAAAATCCACGGCTCACAATACCTGATTACTGACGTCTTGAAGGGCAAATTAGGCTTTGACGGCTTAGTCGTCACAGACTGGAACGGACAAGGTGAGATCAACGGCTGTACAGCAGCAAACTGTCCGCAAGCTGTAATCGCAGGTAATGATGTGTTTATGGTGACGTCGCGTAATGACTGGCAAGCGTTCTATCAAAACGTGATTGACCAAGTAAACGAAGGCATCATTCCAATGTCGCGTATCGATGACGCCGTGACGCGTATTTTGCGTGTGAAAATGCGTGCAAACCTTTGGGAAAAACCACAGCCTTCAGAACGTTCATTGGCAGGCGAACAATCCGTATTGAGCGCGCCAGAACACGTTGCTATTGCACGCCAAGCGGTATCTGAATCCTTAGTATTGCTTAAAAACCAAGACCAAATCCTACCTTTGAAATCCGATTCGAAATTCTTGGTAACAGGTTCGGCTGCCAACGACATCACCAAACAAACAGGTGGTTGGTCGCTAACTTGGCAGGGTGATGGCAATACCATTGAGAAAGACTTCCCGAATGCACAAACGGTGCTTATGGCAATGCAGAAAGAAGTTGGTGAAGAAAACGTTTTTACCGATGCTTCGGCAACAACACCAGAAGAAGCTACTGCGCTTGTGGTTATCGGTGAAGATCCTTATGCAGAAATGTTCGGTGACATCAGCAAAGCACAAACGCTTGAATTTTCGAAGCTAAAAGCCTCTTATCAAGCGGATCTTGATACGATCAAAGCGCTAAAAGAGCAGGGATACAAAGTGGTCACGCTATTCTTCTCTGGTCGTCCACTTTATGTCAATGAAGAGCTCAACAACTCAGATGCGTTCGTTGCAGCTTGGTTGCCGGGTACGGAAGGCCTAGGTATTACTGATGTGTTGTTCGCAAAAGATGGAGCGGATTTCAAAGGTAAGCTCTCTTATTCGTGGGGTGCTAAGAAGTGTTCGACCACAATCAACCGCAAGGCACTCAATATCCCTAACTACACGACACCAATTGATGGCATAAATGGTGAGTTGATTGAGCAAGATATCGAAGGCGAACATAAGCCGTTGTTCCCATATGGATATGGTTTGAACTACGCAAATCAGACCGAAGTTCCTGCTCTGTATGAAGACTTGAACGATATCCCGCTTGATCCTCGTGATTATGGCTGTGGTATGGATGAGCCAGATAACGGCATCGCTGAGTTCCCATTAGAGATCTTCGGTAAAGATGCAAAAGGAGAGTTTGTTGCACGTATGTCAGGCAGTGCGAATGGTTGGTCTGGACTGGAAATCAGCAAAGACACCACCACAATCGGCTCAGTAACAACGAAAGGCATCAACTACGATGGCATGCAGCAGTCAGCAATCAATGTGAAGTTCTCGGGAGAGACTGGTGATTTTGTTGGCAATTCAGCCGCTCAAATTTACATGCAAACCCCAGACGAAAAGGGTGTTGATTACAACAGCTACATGAATGCGGATTCGACTTTGGAGTTTGATATTCGCATGGGAACTGCAGCGCCAGAGAGCTTAGTGCTATCGACTCACTGTGAGTATCCTTGTCGCGGTGAGGTTAACATTAACAAAGTCTTACCAGAACCGTCAGAAAGCACTTGGACGACGATCAAAGTGCCGCTTCAATGCTTGAAAGATACTGGCATGAGTTTCCAAATGTTGAACACGTCTTTCTTGATGTACGCAACGGAGGCGGTGGAGTTTGATTTGGGTAAGATCCGTTACGTTCCAAACCCTGAAGGATTACCTTCTGATGCGGTAAGTTGTGAAGACATGCTAGAAGATGCGTTGCCACCACTAACGGGTGACAATTATAACCTATTCGCTGACTTCAACGCGCAGATAAATGCTTCAGACCAATATACCACTGAAGGTTGGGGGCCAATTCCTGATGGGGAAACACACATGACAGTAACCCCGGTAACAGATGGGGCAACAGTCACGTACAACAGTGCTAGTCCAGAGGCTTACAAAGGATTATTGCACTTCAACTTTGATGCACAAAACTTGGAAAACTTTGCGGAAGCGGGTTCACTAGTCTTCACAGTGAATGTCACTACCTTTGGCTCACAAAAGCCTGATAATGATCAAACAGGCTTAGTGCTGAAACTTGCTAATGCGGATGGCGATACGGGAGATGTTTTTGTACCGGAACTTTCCGCTGCGAATCTTGCACTAAACTCTGATGTTACCGTTACGGTTCCAATGTCCACATTTGGAGATAAGTTCGATAACAAGTATTGGGCGCAAACTGTTAAGACGTTCACTATCTTCCCCGCATGGGCAAATACCCAAGCTGGCGTAGAGTTTGAAATCAGTGATATTCACTTCACGAAGTAAACAGACCATCTAGGAAAGTTACTCAATTTAGTAGAAACAAGGCGAGCCTCAATAGCTCGCCTTTCTCGTTGAGGAAGCCTTTAAAAGCCAAGTGTGAACTTTCTTGCGGCAATCTGTGTGAAATCTCTTTAGAATGTCTTCTTCGACAAGGAAGCAGTGAAGACACATGAGAAATACCGACGACTACATTATTTTCTATCATTTGGTTGAACAGGGTTCATTCAGCGCCGCTGCAAGACAAATGGAACTTACTAAGTCGGTCGTCAGTAAGCGCATTGCCAAATTAGAGCAGGAGATAGGTGTTCAACTGCTTTATCGAACCACACGCACGCTTAAACTGACAGAAGCAGGGCAGTCCTTTCTCGAACATGCTCGTAGTGTCTACCAAGCCGTCGCAACCGCAGAAGAATCCATTGTTGGTTTGGGTAAGAGTCTATCCGGCAACATCAAGATTACCGTTCCGACTATCTCTGGTGAACTTATCCTTCCTACCGTTATTTCTGAATTCAACCAAGCTTACCCAGATATCAACATTGATATGGAACTGGACAATCGATTCGCCGACATCGTCAACGAAGGTTTTGACCTTGCCATTCGTACTGGGGTTTTACCAGACTCAAGCCTAATCGCACGTAAGCTTGTTGATGCAAACTGGATTGTGTGTGCATCGCCTAAGTACGTCGCCAAACATGGCAAACCAAAAATGCCGGACGATCTCACTAAGCACAACTGTTTGGTTTATGCCTATCAAGAGACAGGTGCACGTGAGTGGGCTTTCAAGCGTCATGATGAAGTGTATCAGGTTAAGGTAGATGGGAATCTATGTACCAATAACTCATCTGCGCTACGTAACGTCGCTTTGCTAGGGCAAGGTATCATTTATGTACCTCGGGTACTGGTTTATGAAGACTTGCAGCAAGGTAAGCTGATTCAGTTGTTTAAAGACGAAACCGCTAAGTGCTTGGGCATTTATGCCGTGTACCCATACACACGTCAGCAACCAGAAAAGATTAAGATCTTTATTGAGCATCTGTATCAGTGTTTTCAACGTCGTAGCTATCAATTCTAGTGGTTCAACTTTTCTCAAAGGAGTGATTCTCCTTTGTTCGAAGGGATTCGCTCTAAATTTAAAACTCCACAATCTATCTGTTTTCTTTGTCGATCAACAATATCACAGTGATATAACGCTGCGATAACGTCATGGTGTTCACATGTTGTGGTTTTGTTTTAACTCAATATTCTATCAAGGTTAGGTATATAAAGCCTTGTGATTCTTTTGACTTTGCTTTTCTTGGATGTTGTGCACATTTGTTAACAATACACTTTGCTATTGTTTCTTTTTGGAAACGATAAGTTTCTTTGTTGATTTTATAGTTCTTCGAAACTTAAGTGATTGAATCTATGGGTAATTAAAGTAGTTAATTTTGTCTGGGTGTCGTTATCGGACTTTGGTGGCATGGACGTTCAGATTCGGACTACTTATATTGGCTGGGCATAATAACTAGAGATACGGATATGAAACAGAAGCAGCTCATCGACGCGTTTGTCACCATTGTCGGGGAAGAAAATGTCCTTACCGATCAAATCAAAACCAAGTATTACCGCAGCGGTTTTCGCTCAGGAAGCGGCACGGCGTTGGCGGTGGTTTTTCCTAAGACTCTGCTAGAGCAGTGGAAGGTCATCCAACAATGTGTCGACAAAAATTGCATCATCATCATGCAAGCAGCCAAGACGGGTCTGACCGAAGGCTCAGCGCCAAGTGGTAGTGATTACGACCGCGACGTGGTGGTGATCAATATTACCAAGATGAAGCAAATCTATCTGTTAGATGGCGGTAAGCAAGCGGTTTGTCTTCCGGGAGCAAGTCTGCATTCGCTGGAAAAAGAGTTGCGAGCAGTTAATCGCGCGCCGCATTCGGTGATTGGTTCTTCTTCTCTGGGCGCAACCGTTGTGGGCGGTATTGCAAACAACTCTGGTGGCGCTTTGGTTAAACGAGGTCCTGCTTATACAGAGCTTGCCATATTTGCTCAGGTCGACAAGGACGGTAAGCTCAATCTTGTAAACCACCTTGGTATTGAAGGATTAGGCTCGACGCCTGAAGAGATCTTACAGAACATCCAGGATGGTAACTTCGACCCAGATAAAGTGATTCATGATGAACGCATGGCGTCGGACAAAGAATACGACGAACGTGTACGTGATGTGACTTCTGATATCCCATCGCGCTTTAATGCGGATGAGCGTCGTCTGTACGAGGCGAGTGGTTGTGCAGGTAAACTGGGCGTGTTCGCTGTTCGAGTCGATAGCTATCCTATTCCTGAGAAAGAGCAGGTGTTCTATTTAGGTACTAACGATCCAGATAAACTTACCAAGCTGAGAAAAGACTTCCTTACTCAGTTTGAAAACTTACCAGAAATGGGTGAGTACCTTCATCGTGACATCTTCAACATGGCGGAGAAATACGGTAAAGACGTCTTCCTTTCTATCGATCTATTGGGCACAGACAATCTACCTAAGATGTTCTCGCTTAAAGCTAAGGTCGAAAACTTCCTAGAGCGAGTTCCGTTAGTCAGTAAATACCTGCCAGATACTATTCTGTATTACGCAAGCAAGTTGTTCCCGCAGCATCTTCCTAAGCGGATGTTGGAATACCGTGATAAGTACGAGCACCATCTTGTACTTAAAATGAGTGACGGCGGCATTGCCGAAGCGCAGAAATACCTAAAAGAGGTGTGGGCGGCTGAGCACGATAGTGACTTCTTCGAATGTACACCAGAAGAGGGCAAGAAAGCGTATCTACACCGTTTTGCAGCAGCAGGTGCAGCCATTCGTTACGAAACCATTCACCGCAAGGAAGTGGAAGATATCGTTGCTCTTGATATCGCGTTACGACGTAACGATGAGGAGTGGTTAGAAACATTACCTGAGGAAGTGAGTAGGAACCTAGTTAAGTCCCTCTATTATGGGCACTTTATGTGCTATGTTTTCCACCAAGACTATGTCTTCAAAAAGGGTACCGACACCAAGCTGATGAAGAAGCTAATGTTGGAACACCTAAACAGTCGCGGTGCAAAATACCCAGCTGAACACAACGTAGGGCATCTGTACGAAGCGGAAAACTCGCTGCAAACGTTCTACCATCAACTTGATCCGACCAACACCTTTAACCCAGGCATAGGTAAAATGGACCGCTACAAGCGCAACTGTAACTGTTGTGCATAACGTTTTCATTGAGAGAGCTGATAGGGAGTCGCTAATATAGCGGCTCTATTTTATGGGCGAGGTCGTTAAGATTGCGTGTGTGTTTTAATCGAATAGCTCAACTCCCATACATTCAGTAGTGTTTTTAACCATCTGAATCAAAAAGGATAAATTTATTGTTGACCTAGAAATATAATCCGTTAAAGTACACCTCGTTCTCACGGCTAAGGTCGTTAGAGCAGGTGGTGTTGCCATCGCATTGATTGCGTTGCCCTGGTGGTGGAATTGGTAGACACAAGGGATTTAAAATCCCTCGACGTTCGCGTTGTGCCGGTTCAAGTCCGGCCCGGGGCACCATCCGCAAATTGAGTGTGTGGATTTTATATCCCACCGTCGAGTTGACCGACCGAGTGTCGGACCATCAATTCCGGTCGGAGAACCATCTCTCATAAAGTGAGATTAAATAATCTCAGAGAACAACAATTCGGTAAGGCGCCTTGGCAGAGTGGCTATGCAGCGGATTGCAAATCCGTGGACCTCGGTTCGACTCCGGGAGGCGCCTCCATTCTTTTCGAAAGCTCGTCATTATGACGGGCTTTCTTCGTTTTAGCGCAATGAAATCGACGCGCTTTAATCCCTCTTTCTCCTGTTTACTTATTATCTCCTCCCTGATTATTTGATCGGGATTCAATAATTGCACTCAATTAGTTATTGATTTTATAAATGTTACACATCTCAATAATTGTAGAGGGTGATTGGTGATAATTTCTCCACGATTGTAGTCCGAACTTTTTGTTGTACAACAGACGGTTAGTTGGGTTTCTTCTACCTGTCTTGCGGCTCTCTAAGTTCGGGCTTCGTCCTAAAACGTGAGAGAAAAATAATGAAAACATTCAACCTTAAACCCACACTTTTACCTTTAACTTTGCTGCTCAGTTCGCCGGTAATGGCGGCTCAAAATGGAACCATGATGCAGTATTTCCATTGGTATGTGCCAAATGATGGTGCACTCTGGACACAAGTTGAAAACAACGCACCAGCATTATCTGACAACGGCTTTACCGCGTTATGGCTGCCTCCTGCCTACAAAGGTGCCGGTGGTAGCAATGACGTAGGTTATGGTGTTTACGATATGTATGACTTAGGCGAGTTTGATCAAAAAGGATCGGTACGAACCAAGTACGGTACCAAAGACCAATACCTCGATGCTGTTAACGCGGCACACGCAAACAACATTCAAATTTATGGTGATGTGGTGTTTAACCACCGTGGCGGTGCGGATAGTAAATCGTGGGTCGACACCAAGCGAGTCGATTGGAACAACCGAAACATTGAACTCGGCGACAAATGGATTGAAGCTTGGGTCGAATTTAGCTTCCCAGGACGTAACGATAAATACTCAGACTTTCATTGGACGTGGTATCACTTTGACGGGGTCGACTGGGATGACGCAGGTAAAGAAAAAGCGATCTTCAAATTCAAAGGTGACGGCAAAGCATGGGATTGGGAAGTCAGTTCTGAAAAAGGCAACTACGACTACCTCATGTACGCAGACTTAGACATGGATCACCCAGAAGTCAAACAAGAGCTGAAAGACTGGGGCGAGTGGTACTTAAACATGACGGGTGTGGATGGCTTCCGAATGGACGCGGTTAAACACATCAAATATCAGTACCTACAAGAGTGGATCGATTACTTGCGTTGGAAGACAGGCAAAGAGCTGTTTACTGTGGGTGAATACTGGAACTACGACGTGAACAATCTGCATAACTTTATCACTAAGACTTCTGGCAGCATGTCATTGTTTGATGCACCGCTACACATGAACTTCTATAACGCTTCACGCTCGGGTGGAAACTTCGATATGCGCCGTATCATGGATGGAACTTTGATGAAGGACAACCCAGTGAAAGCGGTAACATTGGTCGAGAACCATGATACGCAACCACTGCAAGCGCTGGAGTCTCCGGTGGATTGGTGGTTCAAGCCTCTTGCGTACGCGTTCATTTTGCTTCGTGAAGAAGGTTATCCGTCAGTGTTCTACGCGGATTACTACGGCGCACAATACAGCGATAAAGGACACGACATCAACATGGTTAAAGTGCCGTATATTGAGCAGTTGGTGAAAGCACGTAAAGATTATGCTTATGGCAAGCAGCACTCCTACCTTGATCATTGGGATGTGATTGGTTGGACGCGAGAAGGGGATGCAGAACACCCGAACTCAATGGCGGTTATCATGAGTGACGGACCTGGCGGAACAAAATGGATGTACACAGGTTCGCCGAGTACGCGCTACGTCGATAAGTTAGGTATTCGCACCGAAGAAGTCTGGACTGATGCCAACGGTTGGGCAGAGTTCCCAGTGAACGGCGGTTCGGTTTCTGTTTGGGTCGGCGTTAAATAATCAGGCTCGAAGAATTGCAGGTGTGACCGATTTCGAAAATAGTGCGCATTTAATTAATGTCTTGTTTGATATTCATGAAACATATGCGTAACTTTATACCTGAGCATTATCAGTAGGCAGATTAAGGAAAGGAATCTATGGCTGACGTTTTGATTGTTGCGATTGTATTCAGTGCAATATTTGGTGGTGGTATCGTTAAGCTGGTACTTAACCATCGTAAGGAAGTAAAAGCGTTAGAGATCTCTGAACGCAATCAGATGAGTGAAGAAGAGCGAAATGGTTTGAACAAGCAAGTCGCAGAGCTCAAACAGCGCGTTGAAGTATTGGAGCGCATCGTTACCGACAACAGATACCAACTTGATAAAGAAATTGCGTCCTTGTAATTCTGAACCAAGACGAAAGAGCCAGTTTAATACTGGCTCTTTTTGTATCCGTCCTTTAATCCCTAGAAAGCGAAGCAATGGATTACCGTTCATCAAAGAAGTCTTTATTTCGAATGTACTTACTCATCAAGTGATAAGAAAAAGGGCGTATCACCCAACTCACCAAAGAGCGTCCAAGCCGCATCAACGTTGGTGTGTTCTCGTAAATCCTACCGTTATAAAGCCAAAGCATTTTGCCCACATGCCAGTAGAGAAAAGGCACCGGAGGCATAAAGGTAACAATATCGATGTCGCAACAGATTCGATAGGTTTTGTGGCTTAAACGATAGCGTTTCTTGAATGTCCAATCACCAATCGCTGGTTGACCAAATGTCACCACACGTTTGATGCTTTTCGGGTACTTTCTTTCGATATAATCGGCAAACACGCTACCAATTGCGCCGCCCGATGAATGCCCAGTAATGGTGATGCGCTTGCCTTGTAGAATCAGTGGTACGACGGTGGCTTCTAGTCGCTCAATCACGCTCAAACCAAGACGATCTTCATTTCGAGAAGGTTGACTTTCTTGAAATAACAAATGGTAGAAGCCTGCATGGATTCGATAGTTTAGCCCCAAGCGCTTGCAGCTGCGTGTCCACATCGCGAAGTTCAACAGCCAATCGGTCATGCTATGCGAACCTTTAATTACTACGACGACTTCCGTACGCTTCTTGCTCCATAAAACACGGATCATGGTTTTGCCAAACTCGTTTTTAATGATGCGCTGCCCATTAGGATCAAACCCATAGCGGGTCTGTTTAAAGACTCTGGGGTAGGCGAGATTACAAAGGACGGCGTAGCGTTCGTACTGATATCGTTTTAAAGGCTTCACATTATTTTTCTGTCTCTTGGTCAACGTAAACTCTAGACGTGAAATATGAAAATTAGATGAAGATGAGAAATGAACAGAGGTTGGCGAAGCGTTTTTACTCAAGGGCCAGTGAAAGCAGAGTATTGCGTCAGTATTCATTCAATGTAGGAGGGTTTTGAAGTTTTTTGTTTGTACAAGCAAGACCGGGATTAGGGAAGATGCCATTCGCTGTGTATATGAATTGCGCAAAATGATCGTAGATTGGGCATGTGAGTCGCCTTTTTAACCATATGAATGAAAAAGACAAAATATCTGTTGATCTAAAATCTGAATCCGTTAAAGTACGCCTCGTTCTCGCGGCACAGGTCGCTAGAGCAGGTGGTGTTGCCATCGCATGATTGCGTTGCCCTGGTGGTGGAATTGGTAGACACAAGGGATTTAAAATCCCTCGACGTTCGCGTTGTGCCGGTTCAAGTCCGGCCCGGGGCACCATCTCTCGTAGATTGAGATTTTTAAAGTCTCAGAGAACAAAAATCGGTAAGGCGCCTTGGCAGAGTGGCTATGCAGCGGATTGCAAATCCGTGGACCTCGGTTCGACTCCGGGAGGCGCCTCCATTCGATTGAGTACCATCGCATCTCATTATCGAACGTACGATTAGGTTAGTGTGTTTATTTAAATTATTTGAGGCTGATTTAGCTTCTAGAAAATTTGAATAGAATCTGTCGCATTGACCATCGAAAGGGTTAACCCTAACGAAAACCTCAATGTTTCTTCTTAGAAACGACAAAATGGCGCCTTGGCAGAGTGGCTATGCAGCGGATTGCAAATCCGTGGACCTCGGTTCGACTCCGGGAGGCGCCTCCATCTTCTCTCTAATACATAATCACTTCACTTAAGACCTCTGACCATTCACTCAATAAGTCAAAATTTAAGACGTTTGTTCATAAATTTACTCATCAGTAACCGATATTTATTGCGTCAAATTCGACGTAATCCTCATTTTCGACTTAACACCACAATTTTATGTTCCAGTTTTGCACATTCAACTCTATTAACAGAACGTTGTTAATTATAAACTTGGTGCATTACTAAAGGCTAATTGATAACATCATATATAACGTATTGTTAATATATGACATTGTTAGATTTTGGCTCAGGACGAGCCCATTGTTGTTTTAGGGAGAAAAACACGTGTTTAGTCGTAAAAGCAGGCGAATGCTAGCCTTGGTGTTAAGTGCTGCGTCTTGTTCAACTTTCGCTGCTTCAATGGCCAGTTACCCAGAAGGGTGGCTCGATTGGCCTGTTGTAAAAGAGTCACAAAACCTACCAGCAGACACGGTTCTACCTCCAGATACTTCTCTTTTTATACAAGAATCTGTTCGAGCTTATAGCTGGATCAATAATGGTCAGGGTTCGCCACTGACGATCCGAGTTAATCCAGCAAAGCTAGAACAATATAAAACCCACGGACCATATACCGATGGTCCAACAGCCGTTGCCATTTCTGAAGTCGATGGCATCGTTTGGGTAACAGAGCACATTGGCGGTATGGCGATATACGGAAGTTATGATCGTCAAGGAAAAGACATCAGTCATACTCATCCATCTCTCGAACCTTCTTTTTGTCAAAGCTGTCACACGACCTATCAAGATATCTGTATCAACGGAACGTGTGCAGAGCCTGTCTTAGGTGTGTACAAAGACAAGTAGTAGCAAAAATGAGCACGCGAGTTTTTGGTTGGCTTACGATTAACCAGATGTTGTTTGTTTCGCATCTGGTGTTAGTGATGTCGATTATCTTTGGTTTGTCATTGACTCGGTTCCAGAGCGAATGGGATATGCGCATTGAACATGCTGCGACCATGGCAAAAACTCACCTTTCTTCTCAAATGACCTTCTTGTCTGGATCGATTGCAGGGCGGAATTACGCAAACTTAATGATGCCATCTACTAAAGCAAATTTGAGTGCTATCGATGATTTGCTTTTTGTCGAAGTGTCTGGTGTATCGGATTACAAAACTCAAGAGGTAGCTGTGCGTTACCTCGCTCAAACCAACCAAGTATGGCGGATTGATGTCAGTGATTACGAAGTAGGCAGCTTAAAGGGACAAAAAGATAATCTACTTCGTATGCTTTCAATGACGCCTGATGAAGATGAGATAAAACGGAATAAGCTCCAATATCTGGTAAACAAAACGAGCATCGACCTCGATGCGTTGCAAGATAGCCAGCGTTTAAACAGGGAGACAGAATTACCTTGGAATAAGGATGTGCTACGTCAAACTGACTTCTATTACGATTCTACCTTGTCAGTGCTGCATGTTTGCCTACCACTTCGTAACAATAACGGTGGCTACATCTGGGCAGTGTTGGATGCAAGCCAGCTCGACCACATCAAGTTAAACCTCATCAAAGAGCTAAGTCGTGAAGCGCTCATTGCCATCTTGATTTCAATGATACTTATCTATGTCGTTACGATGTGGATCGTTAGCCCATTAAAGCGTTTGTCTACTTCGATGAAGAAAGACATTGAGAAAATAGATCAATCCCATATTCCGGAAATCCGACGTTCTGATGAAATTGGCGAGTTGGCACGCTCATATTCTAGCTTGATCACCAAGATCAAAAATCAACTTCGTGTGCTTCGTCAACAAACAGATACTGATACGCTGACAGGGGTTGGTTCTCGGTTTTTGTATAAACGTAGCGCGCCGTTCTTTGTTCGAGATTCACTCAAGACTATGGAGTACGTCTGCTTTGTTCTGTGTGATATCGATAACTTTAAAAAGTTTAACGACACCTATGGCCATACCGAAGGGGATAACGCACTTTGTGACGTGGCGGAAGTATTCCGTTCACAGCTTGGGGCAGACCAGCCGTCTTATCGTTTGGGTGGGGAGGAGTTTGCTCTGCTCGTTTATGGTAACAATCCTGACGTCCTTAATTCTAAAGTCGAACGTTTAAGGCAGGCCGTAGAAACACTCTCTATACCACATATGAAGAATCACCCATCTGGTGTAGTTACTATCTCTGTTGGCGCTGTTCCAATAACACTCTCAGCACAAGAACCAACCTTTGAATCCTGTCAGGCAGCACTAGAGCGTGCTTTTGAAATTGCAGATAAAAACCTATACACCGCCAAAGACACTGGCCGAAATACGGTGATCATGGCGAAGCCTATCCAAATTTAACTGGTATTTGTCCAGTTTTTCACCGGCCCACGCTGGCCAAACTAAATTCAAAAAATAGCAAAGAGAAAGGAGTCTCCATGCATCATATTGGGGAAGATAAACAGTTTTGCGGCTCACAAACACGTTTATGGGTGGATACTGATATCACCATTGGTCACAAGAGTGGTTTAAAGCCATGTGATGTCGATGACGGGTATGCACTGGGCTTGTTACTTCGAAGCCAAGAAGTGGATATTGTTGGAGTAAGCTCTACATTGGGTAACTGCGACGATATTGAAGTGACGACTGAAATCGCACAGTCTTTTATCCAAAAGTTTGGTCCGACATATCTGAGTGTTTCGAAGGGAAGTGCAAGCTTCTTTGACTCTGCTGTGGGGGTTCCAAAAGCCGTTACCGATCTTGCTTATCAACTAAAACAAGAGCCTCTGACTATTTTGGCAATTGGTGCGTTAACCAATATTGCACTGCTGATTAAACATTACCCTGATGTGCTTCATAACATCGAAAAGATCGTTTGTGTTGCAGGCCGCCGCAGTACCGACCAGCATTTTGTCGCGAGCAAACATCAAACGCGTCCATTTCGCGATCTCAACTTTGAGGTCGACGAAGCGGCTTTCGAAGTACTTTTAAGTAGCGATGTACCTATAACATTGGTTCCTTTTGAGGTATGTGCGGATGTCTGGGTGAACTTTTCTGAACTAAGAGCCATGAGCCACTCCAGCAGTTTAAGCCACTTTCTGGAACAACACTCAATGATTTGGTGGACAGAGTGGAAGCTGATCTTTGGTGCAAAAGAAGGGTTCATTCCTTTCGACATGGTTGCTGCAGCTTATGTGGTGAATCCAGAATGGTTTGTATCTCATTCTTGGGAGGCCAAGGTGGAGATCGCGGCAAGTGATACGGACAAACACAAAGAGAAAGCCTATCTGGTTTGCAATGAATCGATAGAGCAGGGACGAGAGGTCGACTATGTGGTTGAAGTATCACCGGATGCCGAACCAGAAATGCTTAAGCGTTTAGCGGAGCGTGATATTGGCGCATTTGTACTTGGTTTATCTCATATCAATGTCATTGTCGACGATGTTGATACGGCGGCTGATTACTACCAGCGAGTACTCGGCTTTGAACGCGCACTTGATGCTCAGCGGCAAAAAATGGATTACCGCGGTGTGAGTATGGCCGAGTTTAACCAAGATGCAGGTTTAGTTGGACAAGATGTTGTCGTTGACGTGCTGTTTGTGAAGCATCCTTATGCGTCGGTCTATCTTGAATTGATGAAATATCACACACCAATCGGGACAAAAGACATCCCCCCTCAACCAAAAACTTATGACTTGGGCGGCCCTCGTCATGTCGCGCTAGAAGTTTCAAACTGTGGTGAAGTCTTCCGTTACTTAAAACAACAAGAAGGGGTAACCATGATCAATACGTCGGATGAATATCATCCTGAAAAGCTCGACGGATTCCCGATTTCTTTCTTCTACTGGATAGACAAATACGGCATTCAATGGGAAATGGAAGAAGGACGGAGGGTAGGTACGTCTAGAGGCATTATCTAATTGACTGAATTTAAATAATTTTTTGAACAGAAAAGGCAAGCATTTTGGTGCTTGCTTTTTGTTTGTTATTAAGAAATATGACAAAAAGGGTGATCTTATTTTATTCGGGTTACATTAATTTTGTTTAAGTTACGAAAGTAAAGGTTTAAATACGGGTTAAAAAGTGCTCCTACCCCTTTAGGGTAGTTTAATTCCGTAATTGATTTACATCATGTATTAATTTTCTTTCACAATTAACAATGCAGACAGTTAAGAACCTAACCCTTAGGAAGTACAATGAGCAAGTTGAAGCTAGTAGTCGTCGGTAACGGTATGGTAGGCCACCGTTACATCGAAGACTTAGTCGAGAAAACCGATGTCTCTAATATGGATATCACGGTTTTTTGTGAAGAACCTCGTGTCGCATACGACCGTGTGCACCTTTCCTCTTACTTTTCTCACCATACTGCAGATGAACTTTCTTTAGTAAAAGAAGGCTTCTACGAGAAACACGGCATCAATATGTTGATCGGCGAGCGCGCGATTAACATCAACCGTGAAAACCGTATTGTTTATTCAAGCACAGGTCGTGAAATCAAATACGACAAGCTGATTCTTGCTACTGGCTCATTCCCATTTGTACCACCTATCAAAGGTCATGAAAGCAAAGACTGTTTTGTTTACCGCACTATCGAAGATCTAAAAGCGATCGAAGCGTGTGCGAAGAAAAGCAAATCTGGTGTGGTTATCGGTGGTGGTCTTCTAGGCCTTGAAGCTGCAGGCGCGTTAAAAGCTCTGGGTGTGGAAACTCACGTGGTTGAGTTCGCACCAAAACTGATGGCTGAGCAACTTGACCTTGCTGGTGGTAATCAGCTTCGTCAAAAAATCGAGCGTATGGGCGTGAACGTTCACACCAGCAAAAACACGCTTGAGATTGCAGCAGAAGGGGAAAGCGCACGCAACGTTATGCGTTTCGCTGACGGCACTGAACTAGAAACAGACTTCATTGTATTTTCGGCAGGTATCCGACCTCAAGACAAACTGGCTCGTCAGATGGACCTAGACGTTGCGCCACGTGGTGGTATTGCCATTAACGACTACTGCCAAACGTCTGATGAAAACATCTACGCTATCGGTGAGTGCGCATCTTGGAACGAAATGTTCTACGGTCTTGTGGCTCCTGGCTACAAGATGGCGACGGTTGCAGTGGATCACCTACTTGGAAACACGGAAAGCAAGTTCGAAGGCGCTGACATGTCTGCGAAGCTAAAACTGCTTGGTGTGAAAGTTGGTTCTATCGGTGATGCGAACGGTCGCACTGAAGGCTGTAAGAGTTACGTTTACCAAAACGAAGAACAAGAAGTTTACAAACGTCTTATCGTATCGGAAGACAACAAGAAACTGCTAGGTGCAGTAATGGTTGGCGATACGTCTGACTATGGTGATCTTCTACAGCTTATGCTGAACGAAATCGACCTACCAGAACACCCAGATGCGTTGATCCTACCAGCACACGCAGGGGCTGAAAAACCTTCTTTGGGTGCAGACGCATTGCCGGAGAGCGCGGTTATTTGTTCATGTTTCGACGTGACAAAAGGCAAGATCGCACAAGCAGTTGCTGATGGTCACCACACATTGGGCGACATCAAAGCCGTGACTGGCGCAGGTACGGGCTGTGGCGGCTGTATCCCTCTAGTAACGTCTGTTCTCAATGCTGAGCTTGCTAAATCTGGTATCGAAGTGAAGAACGACGTGTGTGAGCACTTTGCATACTCGCGCCAAGAGTTGTTCCACCTAATCCGTATCGAAGAGATCAAAACGTTTGATGAGCTTCTAGAGAAATACGGTAAAGGTTATGGCTGTGAAGTTTGTAAACCACTGGCTGGTTCAATCTTGGCTTCTTGTTGGGGTGAGCACATTCTTAAGCCACAACTGGTTAAGCTGCACGACACGAACGATAACTTCCTAGGTAACATCCAAAAAGACGGTACTTATTCAGTAATCCCACGTATGGCAGGTGGTGAAGTAACGCCTCAAGCTTTGGGCGTGCTTGCCGCTGTTGCAGAAGAATACAGCTTATACACCAAAGTCACTGGTGCACAGCGTATTGGTCTGTTTGGTGCGCAAAAAGATGATCTTCCAGAAATCTGGCGCAAGCTTATCGATGCTGGTTTTGAAACGGGTCAAGCGTACGCCAAAGCACTTCGTATGGCGAAGACATGTGTTGGTTCTACTTGGTGTCGTTACGGTGTTCAAGATTCTGTTGGTCTAGGTTCTTACATCGAGAATCGTTACAAAGGCATTCGTACCCCTCATAAGATGAAGTTCGGTGTTTCTGGCTGTACTCGTGAGTGTGCGGAAGCACAAGGTAAAGACCTTGGCATTATCGCGACTGACGCCGGCTGGAACATGTACGTATGTGGTAACGGCGGTATGAAACCTCGTCATGCAGACCTACTAGCGAGCGACTTAGACAAAGAGACTCTGATCAAGTACATCGACCGTTTCATGATGTTCTACATCCGTACTGCTGCGCCACTACAACGTACATCAGTTTGGATGGAAAACATGGAAGGTGGCGTTGACTACCTACGCGAAGTGATTGTTAACGACAAACTTGGCATTAATGCTCAGCTAGAAACTGATGTTGCGAAACTGGTCGATGAGTACGAGTGTGAGTGGACTGCAACCATCAATGATGAATCACAGCTGACTCGTTTTGCACACTTCGTTAACTCAGATAAACGCGATGACAATGTTGTGTTTGTACAAGAACGCGAACAGCACCGCCCAGCAACCTTCACGGAGAAGCACCCTGAAGCGAAAGGCGACATCCTACACGTAGCGATTACAGAAGCATAAGAGAAGGTTGATTATGTCATTTGAAAAGATTTGCCAAATCAGCGACATCGTACCGGGCACAGGTGTTTGTGCACTGGTTGATGGTCAACAAGTAGCGGTATTCCGTCCAACTGAAGCGGAAGAAGTGCTAGCGATTAGCAACACAGACCCTTTTTTCCAATCAAACGTGCTCTCTCGCGGTTTGATCTGTGAGCACCAAGGCGAGCTTTGGGTGGCAAGCCCACTTAAGAAACAACGCTTTAACCTGAAAACAGGTGCGTGCATGGAAGATGAACACTTTAGCGTGAAAGCGTACAAAACGCGTGTAACAAAAGGCAAAGTCGAAATCTCAGCATAAGAGCTTGGTTAAATTCCCTCCTCTTCGGGGGAGGGAATGAACCGAAATCTAGATTCAATAGGTAAAGGCTTTTCGATGTTCACCTTCGGGGGACAAGGAAGCAAGGTGTTACTGAGTTAACGGGAAGCCTTTCTCTATTCAATCTTTAATTTTTAACTTTCAACTTTTGAATAAGGACACATTCATGTCTACAGACTTTAAACCTGCTGAATTCGTACAAACCATGATTAACGTGGGTGAAGCGAAAACAAACACCAGCACTCGCGATTTGCTACTTCGCGGCACAATGGCAGGTATTATCCTGTCACTTGCGGTCGTTGTTGCGATTACGACTATCGTTCAAACTGGCGTTGGTATTGTAGGTGCACTTGTCTTCCCTGTTGGTTTCGTGATTCTAAGTGTGATGGGTTACGACCTCGTTACTGGCGTATTCGGTCTTGCTCCTTTAGCTAAGTTTGCAAACCGTCCAGGCATCACTTGGGGCCGCATCTTCCGTTGTTGGGGTCTTGTCGGTTTGGGTAACCTTATCGGTTCTCTAATTGTTGCTTACCTAGTTGCTATCTCTCTAACAGGTAACTTCTCTCTAGAACTGAACGCAGTAGCGAAGAAGTTTGTCGCTGTTTCTACCGCGCGTAGCCTTGGTTTTGAAAACATGGGGATGGACGGATGGATCACGTGTTTTGTACGCGGCATCTTCTGTAACCTAATGGTGTGTCTAGGCGTTATCGGCAACATGACAGCACGTTCAGTGTCTGGTCGCGTAGCAATGATGTGGTTCCCAATCTTCATCTTCTTCGCACTAGTATTTGAGCACACAGTAGTAAACATGTTCCTATTCCCACTAGGTATGATCCTAGGTGCTGATTTTGGTATCGCGACTTGGTTGAACTTCAACCTTATCCCAACCATCCTAGGTAACATTGTTGGTGGTCTAGTGATGACTTGTATTCCACTGTACCTAACTCACGCAAAAACTGCGCCTTCTATCAATGCTGAAGAAGAAGTAAAAGCACAGCCTGCAATGGCTAAATAACCATTCACTGGTAACACACTTAATCTGGTCCCGCTTCTGGATGGGCGGGACCATTCTCCAACCTGGATTTCAATTTTTAACTTTCGCTTTCGCGACATATTTATTGGTTTAGCTATAAAAAGTAATAACTCCTTAGAGTGGTTTTAACCCTAAGTGCATAACGCGAGTGTTACTCTTTATATCTAAATTTTTCGATAGGCGTTGATATGACTACTGCTCACTCATCTTTAAACAGCGGCTTTGTTTCTCTTGTTGGTGCCGGTCCAGGTGATCCTGATTTGCTCACCGTAAAAGGCTTAAAAGCCATTCAAGCGGCTGAAGTTGTGGTTTACGACCGATTGGTGTCGAAAGACATTCTGGAATTGGCTCACGCATCAGCAGAGATGATCTACGTAGGCAAAAAATTGGACTTTCACTGCGTACCTCAAGATCAAATCAACCAAATCTTGGTGCAGAAAGCGCAAGAAGGTAAACGCGTTGTGCGTCTAAAGGGCGGTGATTCATTTATCTTTGGCCGTGGTGGTGAAGAGTTAGAAGAACTAGCGGAATTTGGTATCAAATACGAAGTGGTTCCGGGTATCACAGCAGCAGCGGGTGCAACGGCTTATGCCGGTATTCCATTAACGCACCGTGACCATGCACAAAGCGTACAGTTCATCACGGGTCATGTACAAAAAGATGGGCGCGAAATTGAATGGCGTTCTCTAGCACAATCCAATAACACACTTGTGTTCTACATGGGTTTGAAGCAAAGCGGCCACATTATGGATAAGCTGATCACTCACGGGTTAGATCCTGAGATGTCATGCGCCATTATTGAAAACGGTACGCGCCCAGAGCAGCGCGTGTTCCAAGGAAAGTTGAATGAGCTATCGAGCATGGCAGAGCAAGCCGTGAGCCCGGCATTGATTGTGGTTGGTAGCGTTACTCAGCTGCACAACAAATTGGATTGGTTCGGCAAGTAACCGAAGACCTAATCTTAAGAATTAAATCGCGCAAGGACTGCGTTTCTGCTGCATCTCTCTTTTACGCATTGGCATTTCATCAATCAGATTGTTGATGAACTGCCAATCGGTTTGCGCTCCCCAGCGGTGTTTCTCTTCACCATCTTTACCTAATAGAATCGCCGTGTGTTGGCCTTGTTTCACTTCGTAAAGTTTGGCTAGCATCTTAAGGTCAAACTCTTCTTTCAACCAAGACGGCTCTGTATACCCATCTTCTGCAATGACGAGCGTTATCACGTCTCTGTCTTCAAGTTCACACTCATTCATTAAAGCCTCTAGCAAAAACTGTTTCACATGATTGTCGTTTTCTGGCGCAAAATATAAGACGCTGCGGTGTGGCCAATATTGAGAGTGAGCAGGGTAACCAAACGCGGCACTTGATATGAGGCATGAAAGCAACAGGGCAATAGTAGGCTTGTTCATGGTTTCCCTCCTTGAAACGCGAAACTCCGATTATCAGGTTATACGATAAGTTTAGTGGAATTAGTTCATTGTGCTTTGGCGCAAGTTCGCTTAGGGTATGGCACAAACAAATAAGGCATAGAACTTGATGAATTCGGAAAGCAAACAAAAGATCGCCATCTTGGTTGATGTGCAGAATGTGTATTACACCTGCCGCGAAGCGTACCGCAGCAATTTTGATTACAACCAGTTTTGGTATGTTGCGACACAAGGGAAAGAAGTGGCGAGTGCAAAAGCTTATGCGATTGCGAGTAATGACCCGAAGCAGCGTCAATTTCATCATATCCTGCGTGGTGTAGGCTTCGAAGTCATGCTTAAACCGTTTATTCAGCGACGTGACGGTAGTGCAAAAGGCGATTGGGATGTGGGTATTACACTTGATGCCATCGAAGTAGCACAAGACGTAGATGAAGTCGTATTGGTCTCTGGTGATGGTGACTTTTGCTTGCTGGTTGAGCGAATTCAGCAGCGCTTCAATAAGAGGGTCACAGTGTATGGCGTACCTAGGCTTACGTCTCAAACCTTGATCGATTGTGCCGATAACTTCGTCGCTATCGATGAAGACTTTCTTCTCTAATCTCGCCTAGCTGTATAGCTTCGAGAATCAAAGAAAGGGCGAGTCACTTCAGGCTGTACGCAAACGTACAATGACTCGCCCCTTATTTCTGATTCAGATGATTTACGAAGGAATGATCATTTGTCCTAGTAAGTAACCCAAACAACACGCACCAATCACGCCGATTAAACCCACAGACATGAATGAGTGGTTGAAGTACCACTTACCAATCTTAGTTGTACCTGAGGTATCGAAGTTCACAGTTGCGATATCCGAAGGGTAGTTTGGAATAAAGAAGTAGCCGTAAACCGCTGGCATCAAGCCGATAAGCAGTGCTGGCTCCAAACCTAGACCTAAACCGACTGGCAACATCATACGCGCTGTCGCTGCTTGAGAGTTCACCACAACCGATACGATGAATAGTGCAAGCGCGAAGGTCCAAGGGTAGCTAGTTACCATCTCTACGATGCCGGATTTAAATTGAGGCATTGCGTATTGGAAGTAGGTGTCTGACATCCATGCGATACCGAAGATCGCAATTGCCGCCACCATACCGGATTTGAAGACCACGCCGTTTGGAACATCACGTGGATCGGTTTTTGTCGCAAGCAGAATGATACCGCCGAAGCAGAGCATCATCATTTGGATAACCACCGCCATACTGATTGGTTTGCCGCCGTCGACAATAGTTCGAACTTCCGGCCACATAGCAATCACTACAATCACGAGAATCGATAGAATGAATAGCAATACTGAATTACGTGCGCTTACGGGCAATATTTCATCGAGCGAAGTTGCGGTTGTATTCAGGATCTTGTCTCTCCAAACCGGATCTTTTAGACGTTCTTGGTACTCTTCATCGTCTTCTAACTCTTTACCGCGTTTTAAGCTGTATAGAGACATCAACAACGTACCGAATAAGGTTGCTGGCACGGTAACGAGCAAAATAGAAAGTAGGGTGATCTCGTGTTGGATATCAGACAATTGCGCAAGGTAGTAAACCACTGCTGCTGAAATTGGTGACGCAGTAATAGCGATTTGAGAAGCAACCGATGCCGCTGCCATTGGACGCTCAGGACGAATGCCGTTTTTAAGCGCAACGTCGCCAATGATTGGCATGATAGAGTAAACCGCGTGACCAGTACCAAGTAGGAAGGTCATAAAGTAAGTCACGAACGGCGCAATAAGAGTGACGCGTTTAGGATTCTTACGTAATACGCGTTCTGCCACCTGCAACATGTATTTTAAGCCACCTGCGGCTTCAAGAATGGAGGCACAAGTAACCACCGCGAGGATGATCAGCATTACGGTCACTGGCGGAGACGTTGGAGGCATCTTGAAAATGAAAACCTCAATGACCAAACCAATACCAGAAACGACACCAAGACCAATGCCGCCATACCGTGAGCCGATATACAGCATCACGAGCAAAAATAGAAACTCAAGATACAACATGTTTAATTTCCTTATTAGAAACAGGGACTTCTATTGTTTCGATATTGAAGGAAAAAATACTTAGCCTTGTTCACATTCCGTTTTATAAGAAACAGCAATGTCCAATAATTGGGAATAACTCACGCTGAGCCGTGTCAGTGTTAATAGCGGTTTGAAAGGGTGTTGAAGGAATGTTTGAATCGTCGTCAGCTAAGGTTACAGCGGTCCATTTTGGTGCAAGGATTTTCAGTGGTTTTGAGCGCTTTTTGGCCTAGATGATAATTTAAACGATAGGCGTTAGATTTTCAGGCGACTTACATGCCAAGTTAACCTTGGTTAAAATAAAAAAAGCCGCGTTATGCGGCTTTTCTTTTATGCTTCGTCAGTTGTTTGAGCTTCTTCACTCACTTGCGAAGTTTGCTCAGCTGCTTTTTCTTCAGCTTCCATCTTCGCACGCTCTGCTTTTGAGATGTAGCGAGGCTTGTTGCTCTTATGAAGCTTTGCATTTTGTTTTTTCAACTTCGCTTTTAAGATCGAGTTGATTTTCTTCTTGCGGTTCATGGTGTTGGTCCTTTAATTTAGCGGGGCAGGATAGTGATTTTTCCACCAAGTTACAAGCCTAATGGATTCCTTATGAAAACACTTATTACAGAACGCCTGACACTTCGTCTTGTTAGTGTAGAAGATGCGCCGTTTATTTTAGAACTCTACAATCAGCCTGACTTTTATCGCTTCGTCGGTGACAAGCAAATTCGCACCTTGGAAGAAGCAAAACGCTACATTCAAGACAACATGTTAAGGATGCAAGAACTCAAGGGCGTCAGTTTGCTGGTGGTAGAAACCAATCATGATAAACAACCTATAGGTATTTGTGGTTTGGTCAAACGCGACACATTAACGGCGTTTGATATTGGTTACGGTTATCTACCTAGCGCTTATGGCAAAGGTTACGCAAAAGAAGCAGCGAGTGTCGTGGTCGATTTTGCTCGGGACGAGATGAACATAGAAAACTTGGTCGCCATCACCAATAATGACAATAATCGTAGTATAAGTTTGCTAGAAAAATTGGGTTTTCAGTTTGAACGTATTGAGCAGACTTACGATAATGGCCGAACTTTACAACTCTACACCATGACGCTGTAATCAAAGGGTGAACAATGAGCGACATTTTACTGGGCAAACTCGCCACTGAATTTAAAACCGTTAAAGCTATGGTTGAGGTCTATTGCAAAGATCACCATGGTACGAAAGGTGAGTTGTGTACAGAATGTCGTGAATTATTAGAATATGCAGAAGTACGCCTTGATCGTTGTCCTTACGGAGAAGACAAGCCAACATGCAACAAATGTCCGATTCACTGTTACAAGCCAGAGCCTAAAGAACAAATGCGTTTAGTGATGCGTTATTCAGGGCCGAGAATGTTGCTTAAACACCCAATCTTGGCAATTCGACACTTGATGCATGAGAAACGCGAGGTGCCTGAAAAACCTGCTGCCAATGCGTCGAATCGCCACAAACGGATGAGTGAAGAGCGCGAGGGTAAGAAATCCTAGCCAACATAAGAATTAAGAAGTTGTCACTACCGTTAAATTCTTAATCCAATACTTTTGCGTGTATCTGCGGTAACACAATGCTAGTTTCACCACCTCTTCGGCGATCATGAGCGCATAAACGTATTTGAATTCCCAACCTAGTGCAAACGCAGCAACCGCACACAAAGGTAGGCCTGTCATCCACATCGCGATAAAGTCCATGCGTAAGCAAAAGACGTTATCGCCACCCGCACGAATAATACCGTTGATGATGATCATATTAAGCATGCGTAGCCAAATCGCACTGCATAAAATCACAACCGCAGGCGCTGCAAGTGGGTAAAGCTCAGGGTTGTCTAAGTTCAAAGCAGCAATGATTAATTCTCGGTTTAGTAGCAGTAACGCACCAATCGAAATACCAAACACAAAAACCGCTTTAATGAAGAAGCTTGCCATGTACTGAGCTTGTTCAAAAGCATCACGCCCTAACGACTGGCCAATCATCACAGAACACGCGACCGATATACCAAAGAAGATGGAATAACATAGCGACTCAAACGGGCCTAACATGCTGAATACCGCCAGTTCTGTCGTGCCCATGTGACCAAAAATCATTTGATACACCATGGTGCCAATAGCCCAAAGTAGCGCACCTAAGGTCATTGGCAGAGCTAAGCGACGGTAAGAGAGCCACAGCGAAGGACGCTCAGAACCTTCTTTCACTTCCAATAACCAATGCTTACGCCAACGCATGTAACCAACCATTGCCAGCACTTGGAACAGGCGAGAAATCGTTGTCGCCAAAGCCGCACCTGCAACGCCCATTGCTGGTACACCGAAACCACCTTTGATGAGCCAGAAGTTAAGTGCGATATTGAGAACAATCGTCACCGCCCCCAAAAGTAAAGGAGTGACGGTGTCACCAGAAGAGCGCATGCTCGCTTCTAAAACAATGATGATATGAGTGAGTAACAGAACAGGAAATGCATACCAAAGGTAAGTGGAGCCGAGTTCGATGACTTGCGTATCGTTGGTTTGTAGACGCATGATAAGTTCGCTACCGACTGTGATTATCAGGGTAACAGGAATCAAGACTTTTAAACCAAATCGAATCGCTATACCAGTAACGGTTTTGGCGCTTACCGCGTCTTCACGTCCCCAATATTGAGCAACGAGTGTGCCGTTTGCCGATGCTAAACCCGCCATGATCATAATCGCGACAAAATGCCATTTTGACGCGATTCCCACAGCTGCGGTTGCTTCTTTACCAAAGTCACTAACCATGAGAACATCAGCCAAGGCGAGAATAGCCACCAACGCACTCTGGATCGCGACAGGGAAACCCAAGCGGATGATCTGCTTAAGTAGCCCGCTAGATAAAGAGTTGTCGCTGTTTTTGATGCCAATGTTGTTCGTCATAGTTACTCCTCGAAATTTGTGAGGAATATAAAGCCAATAGGGACAGAAATACATGTGCGAAAAACCACAAAACCTGTGCGAATCCGTCATCGAACAATTTGCCATCAAAACAGAGTGGCACGACGATGTGCATTTAGCTCCTGCATGTAAAGAACGATTCCTGACTCTAACTGAAATCCCCGAATGGAAACGAGCTGATATCTTTATGGCGGGGCTGGCTGAACTGCGCGATGGTTACCATGTCGAGCGAGACAAAGTGGGCGTTCATACCTTGCTGTTTACCATTGAAGGTGGCGGTGTTTTGATTACACCGGGTTTCGTTAAAGAAATTGAGCCTTATACGCTGACTATTTTGCCCGTAGATACGTGTTTTCGATTTGAAATGAATCCAAGCAAAGGAATCTGGAAGATGGTTTGGCTTCTGCCACAAAATACCGAGGCTTGGCAGCATCTCTCTGACTTGGGGCAAACCGTGGTGCCGTTTATGGGCTCTGAGCAGGTATGGTCATTGATGACCTTACTCTACAACGAAATAGGGGGACGAACGGGGTTTCGTCAGCTGTTGATCAGTGAAGTGCAACGATTGGTAAAAAGTGTTGAAACCCCAATCAGTACGTCGCTGTCGCGCGTTCAAACACTCTTTAACGAAGTTGAAGGTCAGTTACACTTGCCGTGGACCATTGCCGAAATGGCCAAGCAGTGTTTTATCAGTGAAGAGCAGTTCAATCGTTTATCTAAACAGCTTTTCAATATGAGTCCGAGAAGCAAGTTAATTGAGCTTCGTATGCACAAGGCCGCTGACTTATTGCAGTATCCAGCTTGGTCAGTCGCTATGATTGCCAACCGATTGGGTTATCGCGATCCTTACAACTTCACTCATCGATTTAAAAAGTTCTACGGCACTTCGCCAACACGTTATCGCAAGAGGCTACTGGAGAATCAAAACCAATGAGTCGTTTTGATTTCTAATGATCACCTAATGATCGATAAAGTAGAGAATTCAGAAACACAAAAACGAGGGCATTGACCCTCGTTTTTGCTTGTCTTTAGGGAGAGGTTTGAATTACAAACCTGCAGCCATTTGATGCTTTGATTTTGTTGCAGCGATGAGCATGTAGATGCAAGTCGCAAGCAAAGCTGCAAATAGATAGCCCAACAAGCCGTGCATTTGGCCCATGAACTTATCAGCAACTACAGGACCAGCAACTGAGCCGATGCTGTAGCTAAACAACATCACTTGTGTTGCGGATACAATGAAACGTTCTTCTAAACCTTCACAACCCAAGTTGATTGCAATTGGATACAGTGCAAATGTTGCCATTCCCAATAGGAACAGCGCTACTGCTAGAACCACCGCTGAGGTAGAAACAAACGTCAAACCAATAGAGAAAATACCCAAAATACAGAAGAACGCCATCAAGACTGTACGAGCCATGTATTTGTTTAATGTGGTCACCATAGGTTGAACCAACATGCCGCCAAGGATGACAAGTGCCATTAGGGTACCAATATCTTGGTGACTAATTTTACGGTTTGCTAGCTCTACAGGCATTAAACCGTAGATTGCACCCAAGGTTAAGCCAGAAACAATACAACCAATGATTGCAGCGTGGCTTAGCTTAGAAATTTGTTTAAACGATAGTGCGGTTGATTCGTGGCTGTTTGGTTGTTCACAATCGATGAACAGCAATACTAGCATTGCCATTAGGATCAACGTTGTGATTGCGATAAAAGGTACACCGCCGCTTACACCAAGGATACCAATACCGAACTGACCAAGTGCAGAACCACCGTACAAAGAAAGCATGTACAGGCTTAAACGTTTCGCACGAGACGATTCATCACCAGACATCAGCCATGATTCAACAATCACAAACACGCCAGCGACCGCCATACCTGCGATAAAGCGGGCAACAAGCCACACCATACCGTTTGGAAGAATAGGCATTGCCATAATCGTTAAAGAAAAGGTCGCCAAACATCCAACAAACGCTTTGCGGTGCCCAACGGATCGCACGACACGCTCAAAGAAAATCGCACCAACTAATAGGCCGCCATAGAACACACTCGCCAACCAACTCGCGTAATCAGCAGAGATGTTGTACTCACCAAGCATGAGGGGAATCAAGCTCATCAAATAGCCTGATGCCACTGCATAAAGAGACAGTGCTACGACCGGAACTGTGACTCGTGGTGATGCTGCGGGAACGACTGTGTTTTCCAATGTTTTGCGCCTATTAGTTAAGTAAATTTAAGGGGTTATTCGGCGCGAATATGAGGCTAATTAATAGGCAAGTAAAACGATATATTTCAGTCGTTTCGATAAAAGATATTTATCGATATTCTATGAAGAAATGCTGCATAAAAACGCCAGCCTGTAAACGAGGCTGGCGAAGTGGATTATTTACTAAGTGCTTGATTTAACCACTGATCGAATTCAGTTTTCGGTAGTGCTCCGTTGATCATGTCAACGCGCTGGCCATTCTTGAAAACCATAATGGTTGGGATGCTACGAATACCAAATTGAGCGGCAAGCTGCTGTTGCGCTTCGGTATCAATCTTGACAAAACGAGCGTTTCCGGTCTGTTCTTGTGCCACATCCGAGAAAACAGGCGCAAAACCAACACATGGATTGCACCACGGTGCCCAAAAATCCACCACAACTGGCGTGTTACTTTCTAGCAGCGCCGAGAAGTTATCGACAGTACCTTCTATCGGTGCACCATCAAACAGGGCGTTTTTGCATTTACCGCAACTTGCAGCTTCTGCAACTCGCTCATTAGGGACACGATTTAAACCGCCACAAGACGGGCAACGAGTTTTAAACGATGACATGACTTCTTCCTTTATGACAACTTGATGAAAACATGACTTACCAGTCAGCCTCATAATTTGTATACTTATTTTTTAGCCTGCCGAATTATAAGACGGCAAGTCTGTATTTGGACCCGAACAGGTTCTAAGAAATTTCATTAAAATACAACAATAAATAGGTCTGCGATGACAAATTACTACGCTGAAATTACCGGTTGGGGAAAATGTCTTCCACCAGCCACGCTCTCTAACGATGACCTTAGCACTTTCCTTGAAACTTCAGATGAATGGATTCGCACCCGTACTGGTATTGAAAACCGTCGCATCAGCCACGTAAACACGTCTGACATGGCAACGGTAGCCGCGCAACACGCGATGGCTCGTGCAGGTGTAGAAGCGAGTGACATCGACCTGATCATTGTTGCGACATGCTCTCCTGACTCTCTTATTCCAAACATTGCTTCTAAGGTTCAGCAAAACCTTGGTATTCGCTCTGCTGCTGCATTCGATTTAAACGCGGCATGTACTGGGTTCGTATACGGCCTTGAAACAGGCACACGTTTGATTCAATCGGGCAACTACCGAAACGCAATCATTATTGGTGCTGAGCGTCTTTCTTTTTACATTGACTGGGCAATGCGTGACACTGCTGTGTTGTTCGGCGATGGTGCCGGGGCAGTTGTTCTGACCCGTACAGAGCAAGAAACAGGTCTACTGCAATCGCAAATTGGTTGTGATGCAAAAGGGCGCGACATCCTTTCCGTGCCTAAGTTTGGTACATGCATGGATCGCTTTGCGGAAGACAACGGTTACTGGGACTTCAACTTTGTAGGTCAAGAGATCTTCAAACGCGCCGTAAAAGGCATGGGTCTAGCGGCGAAAACAGTTTTGAAAGCTTCAGAACTAACCACAGATCAAATCGACGTGGTAATCCCGCACCAAGCAAACATCCGTATCATCCAAACACTGTGTGATCTTTCTGGTATCCCGCAAGAAAAAGCGTTTGTGAACATCCAAAACTACGGCAACACTTCGGCAGCGACGGTGCCAATCGCATTATGTGAAGCGCTAGAACAAGGCCGTGTTAAGCCAGGTAACAACATGCTATTAGCAGCGTTCGGTGCTGGCCTAACATGGGGTGCTGCGGTGCTGAAGTGGGGTGACCGCGTAACGCCAATTGCAGAAAGCGACGCTGTGTTACCTGAAAGTGACAAGTCTGCACTTGAGTTACTAGAGCGTGCTATTAAGCTTTGTAACGCACGCCCACGTGGTGAAGACGCATAACTAGCGCTCGCGGTTAACTGGTCAAAACAAGCAATAAGCGAAAGGGAGCACAAGGCTCCCTTTTTTGTACCTATTTCTTCGCAGGCGTTAAGACATAAAACCAAGATTTGATGAAGAGAAGCTTCGAATGTTTGGGAACACATAATCTAACGCTGCATTGTCACCAATCCCCATCCATTGTGCGAGTGTAGCGCCAACTTGGTCCGCTGCTATTTTCGGAATCAAACGACCTTTGGAATAGTCATCTTCGCCCCCTAAGACCAGCTCAGGCCAAGTTCCAATAGGTTGGGAACCTTTTACGGCTCCGCCAATTAATAACTGATGCCCGCCCCAGCCATGGTCGGTACCGTTACCATTATTTGTCATTCTTCGCCCAAAGTCAGACATCGTAAATGTCGTGACATTGTCACTCAATCCCAAGCGTTCGATAGCTCGATACATAGCAAAGAGGTTTGTGGCGAGATCGCCAAGTAATGCAGGGTGCTTAGACAGCTGTGAATCATGGACGTCATAACCGGTGTGCTTAACAAAGAAGACTTGGCGCTGTTGATTCAACACTCCTTGGCTCGCAATCAATTTATAGACCGTCTGCATTTGTTTCCCCAATGTACTGGAGGTAAACAGAGGGGCGTTATCGACATCATTTAACTGTTGAGATAAAACACCGCTCATGGTCATCGACTCATCTACCATGAGATTGAAATGGCCACTGAATGGATTGTTTGTCGGTGTCGATTGAAGTTGGTCGTAAATCTCTTTGTATAAAGGATTGCCCAAGGCACTTAGCTGTACTGCTCGGTCTTTTTTCAATACCGTTTGACGTTGTTCTAATCCTCGCAGCCAAAGTGAATCACCATGCACGCTATAAAGAGGCGTTATTTCAGAAGAAGGGCTCATTACATCCAACATTCTGCCTGCCCAGCCAAGGTTGGTAAATTCGTCCATGCCACCGCGCAACCAAGAGTTTGTTTGAGAATTATGTGAGAACAGTTGGTTTGGTAACGGGACATCACCAGATTCGATCGCCTGTTTCGTCATTGGTTGTTCTAGAATTCCGCTATTGAGCACGACGGTGGCGTCACCGTTATCAAACATCTCAGATAGTCGTGCAAGTTTAGGGTGCATTCCTAAAGGGACGGTATTACCTTGGTTGTCTTTTGCATTGAGGCCAATCGGAATGATCGTATTTTTAGCGACAGACAGTTTGCCTCTGACATTCGCATATTGGTCATAATGAAAATCAGACAATGGCAATATGGTGTTAATCGCATCATTACCACCCGCTAAATAAACACAGATTAACGCTCGAAAATCGTTGTTTGGTGAGGCAAGTGTGTAACCTGGTAGCCCAACCGTTGCCAATGCACCAAGAGAAGCGGTTCCTTTGATAAAGTTTCGACGTGAAGTGTCCATAATTCGCTCCTAATCTTGAATATAAAATTCATTGCCAGATACCGCAGTGAATATCACCAAGGCAAGTTTGGTTTTGGGTACATAGTTGGTTTGATAGTTGTCGAGGACATCGAGCATTACTTGCTTCAATCCAGTAGACGCTGTGTTAGCAAAGAAACGCGCATCAATCGCGTCTACTAGCGCGGGGTGGTTGTCTAACAAGCTGTAGAGCTCGTCCATATCAAGCGTATAAGTGGCGCCGGATTCTTTGCGTACGCTATAGAGCATAAAATTGACCAGTTCACTGTAGACAGACCAGTCAAACAGTTCATATTCGGGTGAGACCATACCTGTAAAGACGAAATCCGATGAAGGTTGGTAATTGGGAGAATAAAAGTTGAATACAGAAGGAGAACGCAAAGGTCCTTGGTTTGCAATGTTCATTAATGTCACTGCGCCATCGTATCGCGTGGCGGTTAGGGTGAACCCCGCAGCGCGATGAAAATTAGTAAGTACGAGGATTGGTTCTTTGACTTTCATGGGGCGATGAGCGGTTAAACCTTTGGCTTCGTCATCGAGCAAAACGGCTTTGATCACGGCATTCAAGTCGCCTTTCACTCCTTTACCATTGTTGTTAAACACCGAGGCGACTCTTGCGATGTATTCTGGCGTTGGGTTGGAAGTCACAAATCGTTGAATCAACAACTTAGACACAAATGGCGCAATGTTGTCGTGCGCCATCAAGAGATCAACAACTCGATTTAGTTCTTCCTCTGCTGTCAATCCGGCTGGGATGATGGTGCCCAATACCGTTTTTTCGCCCGTATCGTGACGGCCGTTAATGGCGCGCATTGGCTTCACAAACAAAGTATCTGACTTGTTCCAACCTGTAAGGGCACGAGCCAATTCTTGTATGTCTGCTTGCGAATATGTTGCAAGCGGTTGTCCGGTTTCTTGGTCAAATCTAACACTACCATCAAGGTTGAGTTGGTATAACCCAATAGTGAAAAGCTGCATCAATTCGCGAGCAAAGTTTTCATCAGGTAGGGCGCCTGTCACGGTATTTTCTTTTGCACTGCCCATCATTGAGAGATAGTTGCCCATCACTGGATGTTTCGCCGTATGTAAAAGCAAATCTCGATAGTTGCCAAATGCATGCTCAACCAACAAATCGTAATAATTGATTAAACCATCGGGTTTGCTAGAAAGAATTCCTCCATAGCGGGACACGACCAAAATTTGACTAAGTGCGTATGCCATTCGCTGTCTCAACTGATCATCCGCGGTGAGAACGGTTTGATACCACGCATTTTCTCGATTAGCTTGCGCACCTTTGCTAAACGACGTGGAGTAAAGAGCGCTGTGAAAAGTGGGAGGCAAAAGAATTTGTTCTGTAATCCAATCTTGGTAACTGCTTCGCTTAACCTGTTCGATTAACTGAGGTGTTGGACCAAATGTGGTTTGATAGATAAAGCGGGCATCGGCTAAATCTGGGTCATCTTCATCAGCTGAAACCGGACCAACAAAGAAGAGCAGCATTGCGACAAAGCCAAGCACCCAACAAGAAATTTCGTTTTGTTTCTGACGTCTCATAGTTAACTCGCTTACCCAAAGGAACGACTTAAATCCATTTAACGGGAGTCATGAAGCTCGAAATGAGCTAATTAATAAATTTAGTGAAATCAAGCAGCTGCAAGACGGATTATAGACGGTAAAAATCACTATCAAAGCTATCAATTACAGAAAATAGTCTGGCAAGGTCTTAATTTAAGATAATAAAAAACGGATAAGTGACTGAATAGTATTGCTACCAATCCGTTGTGATCGAACTCAAATAAAATGTGAAACTTTTTTGAATACGTAGAAATATTGGACGGGGTCACATGTCAGAAATTACGTCTGACTTCATACTGATATAACAGTTAGTTTGATGATTGTGAGCTTTTAAGACAATTAGATCTATAAAAAACATGCCAGAGTGATTACTTTACTGATCGATTTATTAATTAAGTTGCATAAAGCGTGAATGAGCTCACGATTGTACATAAATTGCACAAACAAATGCGATCAGTAACTAACATTTACCGGGTCGATAAGTTCGACACGGTTCAATCCGCAGCTAGTAAAGAGGAGAGGTAATAGCTGCACCATAAATGTTGGATAGGAGAGCACACATGGAAGCTCGCAAAACTATGCTCGCTGTTGTTATTGCATCTACGGTCGCTGCGTGTGGCAGTGATGACAATGATGAGAGCGCCAGTCAAACGTACACACTTAATGGTACCGTCGTAGATGGGTACATCTATAACGCTTTAGTCTGGATGGACATCGATAGAGATGGTGAGCCAGACGCTGATGAACCTCAGGCAAACACTGGTCTTGATGGTACATATTCATTTCAAATTTCAGAAGCACAAAAGGACGCCTTAGTGGGTGTGCCGATTTTGGCTCAGTTAACGAACGACTCTGTCGATGTCGGGACTGAACCCCCAACTACGATGGAAGAGTTAGAGCAGAAAATCGCTGTCAATGAAGCAGAGAAAGTCTTTGAAGATGCTGAAGATGGGCACGCCATTGTTCTTGGGATGCCACCTTTAACACAAGCCGACTTTGATGATCTTGAAGACGGTGAACTCGATGGTCAGGTCATCAACCCTTTTACTACCCAAGTTCATGAAGAGCTGACATCTCGAGTAAGCGCCGTTCTGGAAGATCAAAACCTCGATGAGTTGAGTGATGAGGAAATAGCAGCGCTGCTTGTTTCGCTTGGGAGCCTGGTGAACCAAGCAATTGACGATGCAGTCGACGAGTTAAAAGAAGAGCTCGAAGATAGCACCTTGACCGATGAAGAACTTAAAGACCGTTTGATGGGGGATTTTATCGCTGAAGGCGACACAGGCGAAATTCTCGAACTAGCTGAAAGTAAAGTCGACGAGCGCGTATCGGATGAGCGAGTTGCCGAAGAGTTAGAAGATGAATACCCCGACGGTAAGGTGACCCATTACTCGTATACAGACAGTTACTACGGTACACCGGACAACATGGATATCTCATTAGACTTCACGGTCGAAGGCAGTGAAACGGAGATCGTCGATGAAACCGCGAACACATTGACCTATCAAGCCACGGCTACAGAGTATTATCAACGAGCCGGCGTAAAAACGGTGTTCAGTACGTTTACAGAGGAAGCGGTGCAGAACCTCGATGACGGTACTTTCACGGCCAAGATAACGTTTAAAGCAGACTTGAACTTCGATGGCGAGTTTGATTTTACGAGCCATGTATATGATGTCGGTGTCGCAGATGAGCGGGAGACTCGCGGTCAGTGGGAATTTACCCGTTACGTTGATGAATCCAATCCTGCCGATTCTGGTGGTGACAGTGTCACTACGGATAACCCAGAGCGAGAGTTAAGCTACAGCACGGTTGATTTGTTCGCAGAAGCCATCATGGCGGGTGAAATGTCCGGTGTGGACCTGTTGCAGACCATGGTTGAGGTGGAAGAAACAACGACTGAATACGATTACGAATCTCGTGAATTTAAAGAGTACGACCTAGACGCTGCAGTACCTCTAGAAGCGGCTACCTATGCGCAAGTTCGTGAACGATGGGACTATGTGGATGGTGGTAACAAAGAAGTCATCATGCATGATTGGGATGCAGACGGTTCAGTTAATGAAACGACAACAAGTATGAACAATGCCGATGGCTCCGAGTCATACACGAAAGCAGGTCCGGTTTGGAACTGGGATGGTTCAGTTAGCTTCGAATACCAAGTCAATTATTGGGAAGAATATACCTATACCAAGGGTGTCAACGACGACAGTCAGAAAATCGAAACGAGTGTCGGTGGCAAATATATTCTCGATGAAGCTAACGCGGTCAAGAAAGTTGATGAAAATGGCGATGGTATGATGTTCAACCGTTGGGACGAAGTGAAAACCTATTGGTCAGAGACAGATATTCGTACTCATGTTGAATGGCAACACTTTGCAATTGAAAGGTATGACTACACCTTTAATGATGGTGGACAAAAATACAGCACTCTAATCAACGACAATTACACCGGTTATCCTGAGTACGTTGGTCCTTATATTGAAGACTTAGGCGAACTGGTCGACGGTTGGATCGAAGAAGGACTGTCCAAACAAGCGATATGGTTGCGAGTCATTGGTGAGTCTATACGTGGCGTGAGTCGCAGTGAGGGTTACGATTACTGCGAGGTCAATGCGACTGGTGCATCAGTCAATGCCGCTTTGTTGGCGACAGAGCTGACAAACTGTGGTGGCCTTCAACCATTAACGGCGGATGACGTTGTCGATTCAAGGCTGACGAGACGCAAAGGAAACGGAGTCGAAGTTCGTTTCTGGGACATCTATGAAGGTGGTATGGCCGATCGCGAGACTTGGAAAGCCGAAGGTAATACTGAAAACCTCGGTTGGGATTGGAGTATCACCTCAGAAGGTTACTTAAGGTTAAGCAAAGGAGACGATTTTGTCCGTTTGATTGCGCCTTACTTCAAAGGTGAATATGGCGCTGCAGTTATTATCTTTGACAAATATGCAGATACGAGTATGAACGAGATGTGGAGTACGTATTTTGTTGATACTGTGGATTTATACATACCACCGCAACCTGAGTAAAAAAGCCAAGTTGCTAGTAGTATCGATAACGAAATAAGCACAAGAGCTTAAACTAAAAAGCCGCTCACTCATTGTATTAGCACGAGTGCGCGGCTTTTCGTTTTAACGAATTAGGCTCAACAGCTTATTTTCTCGCAAGCTTATGATGCGCTCTAGAAAAATGATCGGCACAGAATGCGCCAACAATGGAAAGCTCACCTGCCAAGCATAAACCGGCAGCGACTTCTGCTAACGCTTTTGCTTTGCCGTTGCCGTGCAAACCAAGGATATCCAAACACGCTTTCTGAGTTGGTAGGCCTGTACCGCCACCAACGGTGCCAACCATGATGTTTGGCAAAGTGACAGAGGTATACAGGTTGCCATGAGAATCCACATCCATTCTAGTAATACCAACCGCAGATTCTGCAACGCACGCTGCATCTTGTCCGCAGGCGATGTACAAAGCGGTGAGGGCATTGGCGTAGTGCGCATTGATACCGATAGTGCCGCTTAGTAATCCACCAACAGTATTCATTTTGCCAAACTTCACCATCGCATCTGGTGTGGTGTGCAGGTATTTCTCGACCAAAGCTGCAGGAATCGTCACTTCAGCTGAGACTTTTTTACCGCGAACAGAGCGTAAAGTGTGGGCGTTGGCTTTCTTATCACCAGATAAGTTGCCGTCAAGGTAAGCATCAACCGGCGCGACTGGACTGTGTTCAAGAATGTAATGGAAGACTTTGTGTGTCGCGATGGTCACCATGTTCTGACCAGATGCGTCACCCGTCACGTATTCAAACACCAAGTAAACATGATTGCCTTCGATGTTGACGTTGATGTCTTTAAGCTTACCGTGCGTGGTGGTGGATTCTGCTTCTTTACGGAAGATATCGTATTGAGTGACCACCCAACTGACGAACTGCGCGGCTTCTGCAAGTGATTGGAAACCAAACACCGGAGTACGACTCACACCTTCGCTGATCAAAAGCGTACTTGCGCCACCAGCTGCGGTAATCAAGTTCGCGCCTCGGTTATAAGAGGCAACGAGAGCGGCTTCTGTTGTTGCGAGTGGTACTAGGTAGTCGTCATTCGCGAACAAGCCGTTAATGCGAAGAGGCCCAGCAACACCGACAGGGACGTTAACGGTACCAATAAAGTGTTCAATGTTGTTGGCGTATTGGTCGTAATGCGATTGTGTGAAAGGATCCAGCAGAAGATCTTTGTCCGTCATCGATTCGAGTACTTTCCAACGGCGTTCAATGTGCTTTTCCGTCAGACCCGCACTGAGGCAAAGTTTCTTTTCTGGCTTGTGGTATTTCGGTTCTAATGCCGATTGTACTTTTTCGCAGGTTTCATTATCAGAGAGTGCAGAGCTATTCCTTGCGCTGTCTAAATTTAATTTCGGCATACAAACGTTTCTTTATTCATTTGGTTTGGAATTGTAGTGATACAAAACGTGATTACAATCCCGCGTATACGTTTTGCAACAAAAGGCTGCTTAACTTCAAACTCACTGAAATCTTACTTGGCGAATAAATAGCCCTTTAAATGCTTGGTATAAAGCGTCTGGTTTTTGCGCCTTTTTTCTCTATGCTCTTGAAAAAAAGAGAAAAATCGGGCTTATTTGAAAGGTTAAAATCGAGCAATGAAGAGCTCAAATAGAAATTCTTTCTTTCTGTAAAGATTGTGCAAAGTGGGCGTTCTACTCTAATTTGAGACTTCAAATAATGAGATTGGAATGTGATCAGTGGCGTAAAATGGTAAATAACTTGGTTTGCGTCACGGCATAATAGCCCCACGTTTTCAATTGAGGGTAACGTATGATTGTTTACTTTCGAGTTCAGGACGTAGAAGTGCTGTGTGATGAAATAGACCTCGCAACACTGATGCAAGCCAAGCTCAAACAATTACCAACTACCAAGCCTCAAATGGACTGAGCAGTATAACGTCACGAAGTGCTGGATGCGTTCAGCGCAATAGACTGTTTATACACTTTAGGAGATAACCCGGACACTCTTTTAAAGGCGCGCGAAAAGTGCGAAATACTGGTGTAGCCAAGTTGATTGGATATATAAGTGAGAGAGTGTCCTTCTTCCATCAATTCGCAAGAAACAGAGAACATCAATGACTCTTTAATATGCCGAAAAGAAGTGCCTTCATTCTTTAACTTTCTTTGAAAGGTTCGGACAGAATAGCTCAGCAACTGAGCAGCTTCTTCTATCGACAAATTACGCTCTCGCACATAAGGGCGCAGGAGTTCAAACACGCTATCGGTAAAACTTGTATGCCACTGGATCTGACTTGGTTCAGCGCCTAACTGTGAGTCCGATATTTGGATTGGTACGTTAAGAATGTCCGCGGGAATGTAAACACCGGTCTTCTCTTGACCCACAAATATCTGGCACTGGCTAGGAACAACACTTTTTACGATATCGCTGTTGCTGCCTTGCAGGCGTACCTTGCTTGGATACCAAGCGGTTTTGGTCAAAATGCTGATGAGCTCAATGATGTAAATCACAGCAAATGCTTCAGACCAGTTAGCGATTTGTGTGTCTTTTTGTTCCGAATATCGACAGAACCAGGCATGGCCATGATGGGTTTCGAAAGAAACGTTACTGCCAGGCGAGTCTAAACTGAAGATTTCATCAATGTGCTGCATTGACTCACCGATGGTTTGAAATGGCAAAAACTGATGCAAGACATTGGGTATAACGCGGCGACGAAAGACTAACACCAATAAGTCGGTGAATTTCGTTACGCCAAGTTGGGAAGAAGTAAGATGAATCAAACGTTTTATTGATTCAGACGGAATGTAGTCGCTCTCGGTTTGGAATAAGTCCGCAGGTAAGCCAGCGTCACTAAGGAGCTTATGCTTGTCCAAGCCATAGTCGGCAAAGACTTCGACCAGAATACGAGCATAGTTAGTCTGAATGACAGGTAAATGAAACGTTTGATTTGGCATTGTGGTGATACTCCTTTATCAACGACTAATCTTAGCGCATAACGGACGGTTTTTGATACAGCTCGCTATTTATTATTCAATTAATTGAAGGTTGGGCAGGACGGTATATTATTAAAATGTTCAATCTATTCAATGGCAAGGGGATAACATGTCCGAGAACGAAAAACAAAAACAGCCAACGGAAGTGGCGGAAAACAAAGAGACGAATAAAAAAGACAAAGTAAAGATGGTCACCAACTATTTGCTTTTGTTTATCGTCGTCATGCTCGGGTTCAGCATTGTGTCAGACCGCATCATTCCAGTGACTGACAATGCACGCGTCAAAGGCTATATCGTGCCGATAAAACCTCAGGTTTCTGGCAACGTTTTAGATATTAAGGTTCGTCCGAACCAACTTGTTGCAGAGGGTGATGAGCTAGCCGTTCTCGACAAATCAGATTATGAAATTGCCGTGAAGCAAGCTGAAGAGAATCTGGAAATTGCTGGGCAGAACGTTGGTGCACAAACCGCATCAATCGCATCGGCTCAAGCAAGGTTAACTTCTGCGATTGTTGAACGCCAAAACACTGAAGCGCAAGCCAACCGTGTTCTTGCCATGGCAGAGAAAGGCGTAGTGTCGAATTCGGATGCAGATAAAGCACGAGCATCATTGGCAACCGCGAGAGCGAACGTAGTAAATGCAGAAGCGGATCTTGAAAAAGCGAAACAACAACTTGGCGCAGAAGGTGAAGAAAACAGCCAAGTTAAAGCGGCATTGCTGGCTCTTGAGCAAGCTCAACTGAACTTAGAACGTACTGTGATTCGTGCGCCAACTCAAGGCGGTGTTTCGAACTTCAGCTTAACCGAAGGCTTCTACGCTTCAGCAGGTCAGCCAATCATGACGTTTGTGTCGACAGAAGACATATGGATAGAAGCATACTTTCGTGAAAACAGTTTAGGCAACGTCAGCATTGGTGACGAAGTAGAAATCGCACTCGACTTTGTTCCTGGCAAAGTCATTAAAGGCAAAGTCAGTAGCATCGACTGGGGTGTCGATTGGGGACAAAACCAACAAGCAGGTAAGCTCGCGCAAGCCAACCAACAAACAGGCTGGTTACGCCAAACGCAAATGTTGCCAATCGCTATCGAGTTTGATCGTGAAGAGGTGACGGGAATGCTACGCGTTGGCGGTCAAGCAGACGTGATTGTCTACAGCGGTGACAACTTCGTGTTCAACACCCTTGGCAAACTTTGGATTCGTCTACTGAGCGTACTGTCTTATGTCCGATAATCTGAGCATTGATAACGCAACTCAACGCCGGATTCTGCGCTTCACCATTGGTGTCGGTCTGGCGGTGTTTCTCGCTGCTTGGATTAATTGGCAACTGGCGTTTGTCGCGCCGGTATTTACCGCGAAGTTCTTGGTCGATAAGCCAAATCTTCACAGAGAGACGATTTACGAGTTGCTGCTGGCATTGATTGCCACGATGGGATTGGGACTGCTTCTTTCAGGAGGCATTACTCAGTACCCAATTGTTCTACTGATTGCCGTCGGTTTGATGATGGCATGGGGTTACTACTTGTTTACTGACCCCAAATGGAATCTGTTCGCGACCATTTTGTTGATTGCGGTGTTGATGTTGCCGTTTATGGCAATAAATAACCCAGCGATTTCCTTGGTGCTCGCGAGCGGTTTGGCAATTTCCGGTGCGGTATCGGTGGCGATTTTTGCTCTGGTTCATATTTATCTACCAGAGCCAGACAGTGAGTTCGCTGGTTATGCGACTCCACCAATTGGCAAAGAACAACGTTGGCATGCGTCATTTCGAGCCATGTTGATTTCGTTTCCTGTGGTGTGCTTCTTCTTTATCTTTCAGATTTCAGAAGCGCTGCTCACCATGATGTTTGTCGCGTTGCTGTCTTTGATGATTACGTCAGAGAAGTCAGTCAAATTAAGCGCGTTCTTAATCATCAGTAACGGTATCGGCGGGATACTTGCCATCTTGGCATTCTCGATTCTTGCCATTGTGCCAAGCATATTCTTTTACACCGCCTTTATTGCGTTATTGGCGGTATTGATAGGGAAGAAGATTTACACCGTGCCAGAGAAGGCACCGATATTCGCCACGGCGTTCAGTACCTTGCTTGTCTTAATCGGCAGCACGCTAATGAGCTCTGGCGATATCGACAGCAATACATTTATCCGAATCTTCCAATTGGTGTTGGTCGGGACGTACATGATCCTCGCAACACTCTTTTTGGAAACCCGACAATGGAAGTTTTTGCAAACATAACACTTAACAGACAGTGAAAAGGTAACGCTATGAAAGCTTCAAATGATTTCTCTAAACAGGCGATAGACGCCGCTATCAAGATCGGAGCCGTAGCGTTACTGATCTGGTGGTGTTTCTCTATCCTTAGTCCATTCATTATGTTGGTCGTGTGGGGCGGTATTATTGCCATCGCTTTGTACCCAGTCATGATGTCCCTTCACAATCGCTTAGGTATCTCAAAAGGTAAGGCGAGTGCGCTCCTCAGTACTATCGGTGTGCTGTTACTTTTAATCCCACTTATCGCGCTCTCATCTGGCCTTTATACCAGTGGCACCGAGGTCGTCACTGGGTTGCAAGATGGCACTTTAGTTGTACCTAAGCCACAAGGAAGCTTAAAAGAGATCCCTGTCGTGGGCGACAAGCTGTTCGTTGCGATTAACTACGCATCGACCAACATGGAGGGCTTTTTAGTCAACTATGGCGAGCAAGTGAAAGGTTTCCTTTCTCAAGCGGCATCTATTGTTGGTTCAGTAAGTGGTGGTTTTATTCAGTTCATTATTTCTACCATGATTGCTGGTGCGTTCATGAGCAATGCTGAAGTGTGCCAGAAAGGCTTTACCAAGCTAGCTGATCGCCTCACCAACAAGAAAGGCGAAGCGTTGATTGATCTTTCAAAGTCGACTGTTCGCAGTGTCGTTCAAGGTGTGATTGGCGTTGCGCTGATTCAATCTGTCATGGCAGGTGTTGGTATGGTCGCAGTTGGCGTTCCTGCTGCTGCGCTTTGGATGGTTGCCGTGATTCTGATTGCGATTGTTCAGTTGCCGCCGATTCTGGCATTGATTCCTGCGATCATTTACGTGTTTAGTGTCGAATCAACACTGGTTGCTGGCATCTTCCTCGTTTGGTGTATTTTGGTGAGCGCGAGTGATGCGGTACTGAAACCAGTTCTTCTAAGCCGTGGTTCTGACACACCGATGCTTGTGACACTGTTGGGTGCACTGGGTGGTATGGCAATGTCTGGTATCGTTGGTCTGTTTGTTGGTGCCGTGGTACTGAGTCTGACTTACCAGTTGATGGTGAACTGGTTAGATGAAGATGACGCGGAAACAAACAAAGCACTGAGCATTGACCAAAAAGCGAAGGAGGAAGACAAAGTAGAGGTGGCATCATGAAACCGATGACCAGGGAAGATAACTTCTACTTTTTGTTTTTCGCACTCATTGCGTTGTTTTTTGGCTGTGCTGTGATGCATCAGTTTTACCCAGATGGGCAGGAGTTTGTTCTTGCTCTTTTGGTGGTGACACTAGGTGCTTCGATTGCTGGTATCAACAAGAAGAACAAAACCAACCGAACATGGTATGGCGTGCTACTGATTGTGGCCGTCATCTCCTATGGGATGTCGTTCTTAGAGCATTTAGATCTGTCTATTTTGACGCTAGGTGCGTTATTGGTGTTCTTGTTTTCGCACATATACTCGGCGCTAAAGCAGGTAGTATTAACCAAGTCGGTAACGACAAACCACATCATAGGTTCGATTTGTATCTATCTATTATTAGGGCTTGCGTGGGCAGTGATCTACTTGTTGGTGTTGGAGTTCTTCCCGAGTTCTTTCACAGGACTAGAAGCAAAACCTTGGCTGTCGAACTTGTTTAATGCCTTGTACTTTAGCTTTATCACATTAACGACAGTGGGCTATGGTGACATTTCACCAACGGTTCCAGTGGCTCAGTTCTTCGTTTTCTTTGAAGCGATAGTCGGGAGCTTTTACTTAGCCATCATGGTGGCAAGTTTGGTGAGTATTCGTTTAGCTCAAGCACAGAGTGAGTAAACAAATGAATGGTTTGAATGGCGGAGCTGAAAAGTCTCCGCCATTTTTGTTTTAAGAGGAAATGAACTTAGCCATTAAATGCACGAGCTACGCGACCTTCACAGCTGAGCGTGTAGTTCCCTACATAAGCAGGGATGAAAGCCGATTGCCCTTTGCCAAGCACCAATGTTTCGCCGCTTTCTGCAAGCAGCGTTACGTCCGCATCGATTGGCATTAAGATTTCTGCACTGATCATCTCGACTTGTTGATCTTTTGGCTCTTGGAACACAGAGAACTTGAAGTCTTGTACAGGGACAGGGAAGTTGTGCTCACAGTCTTTGATTTCTGCTTTGGTTAGTAGCGTATTCATTGATTTTGGAATGAAGTCGGTACACTTAACCAATTCTTCCACATCCATATGTTTTGGTGTTAAACCAGCGCGAAGTACGTTATCTGAGTTCGCCATGATTTCCAGACCAGTACCTTTAATGTACGCGTGAGGCGTTCTTGCGCTTAAGAACATGGCTTCACCAGGTTTTAACGTAATAACATTCAGCAGTAATGGGGCAAACAAACCCACGTCATTCGGGTACTGAGCAGCAAGGTCTAAAATCAATTCGCACACAGGGCGTACTTGGTTGGCTGCTGCGTAACTTAATAAGTGATCCACGGCGTTAATCTTGCGCGCCTCTTCCATAGAAAGAATCTCCACAAAGAACTTACACAAGCCGTCTTGGTTAGGATTGCGCTCAAATTGCTCTAGGTAACCGTTGATTTCAGGAATGTCACACAGGCGGAATTCAGCAATGATTTCATCAAACGAGCGAAAGCCGTTCATTGCTTGGTATTCAGTAAGTGCGTAAACCAGCTCTGGCTTGTGGTTAGCATCTTTGTAATTACGATTGAAAGCACTTAACGGGACACCTAGCTGTTGTTCTTTTGCATAACCGAGCTCTGCATCTTGCTTGTTTGGGTGCACTTGAATCGACAAGGCTTTATCCGCCGCAAGAATCTTGAAAAGGAAAGGTAGGTCACCAAATACTTCAGCCGTGTTTTGGGATAGAAACGCTGAAGGATCTTGTTTGATCAATTCTGATAACGACACATTTGTACTTCCTTGATTGACGATAGAGCAACCATTCGGATGCGTGCCCATCCAAACTTCGGCTTGAGGTTGTTGAGCTTTGTTAACAAAGCCAAACAAATCGTGGATAGCAGTGCGGCTTCCCCAGTCGTAGTTTTGGATCTTATTGTCCATTTTGAAGAAGCATTTTGATGAAATAGTATTCGAATTCATGAATTTTACCCGTAGAAAACCCTCCGAACTGAATCGGAAGCAAAAAATAGTGGAGATTCGACGGGTGAGTGGTTAACTCACCCTAAGAGGTGTAGAAGTCGCTTCTACAATCAGACTTCTACAACCTAAGCTTGGGAGCCAGCGGCTTTCTTGAAGGTTGAGCCTGTAAGAATGGCAATAACAACAAGCCAATAACGGCTGCGCATACCGAGATGGTGATAAAGAATCCAGTCCAGCTGTATTCTTCAAGAATCAATGCCAATGGATAGCCAGAAAGAGCAGCCCCCATGTAAGCAAACAAACCAACAAAGCCCGTTGCAGCACCAGCGGAGTCTTTGTGTGAACATTCCGCTGCTGCCATACCGATCAACATTTGTGGGCCAAACACAAAGAAGCCAATAGAAAACAATCCTGCAGCTTGGAACGCGAAGTTGGTTAATGGCATCAACCACAGGGCTGCGACAGATAAGAATATACCCGCGGCAAACAACAGGTTCATCGGACCTCGGTTACCACCGAACAGTTTATCCGAGCCCCAACCAGCCACCAGAGAACCAACAAAGCCACCGATTTCAAACATCGACAATGCTGCGTTAGCATTGATCAGGCTGTAGTGGTGTTGCTCTGTCAGGTACAAGTTACCCCAGTCATTGATGGCGGTGCGCACGATGTATACCAGTACATAACTGAACGCGAGCAACCAAATGTACTTGTTGTTGAACACGTATTGTTTGAGGATTTCTTTATAACTCAGACCTTGCCCGTGATTTTCTTGTGCCAGCTCTAACTTGTCATCACGCCATTGACCAACCGTCGGCAATCCTTGAGTGGTCGGTTTATCACGCAAACGCCAACACACAACCACACCAAGAATCACGCCGATTACGCCCGGTACGATAAAGCCTTCTCGCCAGCTGTAATGGAATGTGAGAAAACCAACGAGTAGGGGAATTAACGCGCCACCTACGTTATGAGCCGTGTTCCAAATTGCCCACAAAAAGCCACGTTCTGAGCGCGAATACCACGTCGTAAGTAACTTAGAGCACGAAGGCCAGCCCCAACCTTGGAACCAAGCGTTCATCACCCACAGGGCTGCGAGTGCAACCAAAGAGCTAGAGAAGCCAAATGCGATATTGATAAGGCCCGTCGCGATTAAACCGACACCCATGAAAAAGCGAGGGTTAGAACGGTCGGAAATGGTGCCCGAAATAAACTTTGATAAACCATAGGTAATGTAGAAAAGCGTACCAATCATACCGATATCGGCTTTATCTAAACCTAAATCAGCGATCATCGCGGGTGCGGCGTAGTTGAAGGTTTTACGAGTGAAGTAAAAGCCCGCATAACCAAGATACATGCCCTGCATGATGTGCAGACGCCAATAACGATAACGTTCATCCACTTGGTCTTTGCTAAGGGGAGCTTGGTTGTAGCTCGGAGACTGAAATAATCCAAACATGCTCGTTACACCTTAGGTAATGTGATGGCGATTTGCGTACCATCCACATGATCGTTCAAAGAGTAGATATACATTTTTCCACCAAGCGCTTGCACACGTTCTTGCATGCCGCGAACGCCCATGCCTTTCATGCAGTCTTCGGTTTTGAAACCAATGCCGTTGTCAGCGATGTTCAACGAAATGTTCTCGTCAATAGACAGCTCGATAACGATTGACGTCGCACTCGCATATTTGGCAGCGTTGTTCAACGCTTCTTGGCACAAACGGAATAGGGTGACTTTCAGCGTGTCGCCCAAAGACTCATAGTCTCCTTGCCAATCAAGCACAACGCGAGTGCCATGATTGTCGAACTCCATTTCACGGGTTAACTGGTGAACGGAGTCTTTCAAATCCAAATCATCGAGCATTTTCGGACGTAGCTTGCTCAGCAAATGTTTGGTGGTGTCATAAACATTGAGTGATAGGTTTTCGATCATGTCGGCACAGCGTGTGTTCATTTCGGCATTATCAACCCGCTTAATGATGCTAGCTTGGGTACGAATAGCTGTGATGTTCTGACCAATCTCATCGTGCAGCTCCCTTGCCACGTCACGACGTACCGACTCTTCCGCTTGAATGAGTTGTCGGGACAAAGTTTGGTTTCTCGACAATTCGCCACGCAGTTTTTGGTTAAGATCTTTTTGTTTCTGCACCGCTAAACCGAGCATGATGCCCGTTAAGGTTTGTGCCGAAAGGGACAACAGAAGGTCAGTGATTTCCAGATTCGAAACACCGCTTCGTGCAGCGATCAAGGCAATACTGTTTAACATGGTCGCAAGCAGTGCACCTTGCCAACCGTAACGCAGTGCCAAGACGATGATTGGGATCGCCATACAGAAAGGTGCAAATCGAGCCAGTTCATCAGGCAAGCTGGTTTGAACCAAAATGCTGGCAATCAACAGCACGCTATAAAGCAGAATATGACGAACTTTGAATTGAACTTCGTTGGCTAACAAGTTCGAGGTCAGCGGTGACCAAGGGCTTTGGAAGAGATAATTCCATAGCAAGTAACACATCGGCAGCACCAACAAACCGCCCGCAATGCTCGCTAACCATGCCATATAGGCAGATTGAACATGATAGCCAACCGCAAGTACGTTAATGCAAGACGTCACGAGCAACACGACCGCCATCACCGCTAAATGTTGGTTCTGATCGCCTTTGTAATAACGCTTAGCAAGGTAAACCACTGGAATACTCAACACGCTGGCCACCAACACCATCAACCATTGTGGCTGTTCAAGAAGTAGAGCGAGTGCAACGGTCAGCCCCCATTCGGCAAGGTAAATCGTTGCCCAATACTTTGTGCGCGTGTGCAGTGTTAACCCCAAACGCAACGCGAAGGGGAACAACAAGATCGCAAGCTCGGCATCGTTCACAAAGTAATAGGCGATCACCCACAGACAGAACCACGAGCATCCTGTCATGAATAAACCGCAAATGGAGGTGATGGTGTAGCTACGCATTAAAACGACTCTTGAGAGAACAGTTTGGCGAGCTCAACGTTGTTCTTTACGCCAAGCTTATCCATGGCGTTTGCACGGTGAACGTGAACGGTTTTATGGCTTAAGCCAAGCTCAGTGGCGATAGACTTCACATCCAAACCACGAGCCAGCAATTGGCAGACTTCGTTTTCACGACGTGTCAGTTGAGTCAGCGTCGCCGCTTTGTCACTCGGTGTGGCGAGCTTCAATGCAATATCCGGCGTTAAATAACAGCCGCCCGATGCGCTAGTTCTTACAGCTTGAATCAACTCATCTGGGCTACAACGTTTACTTAGGTAACCTTTTGCGCCGAGTTTAAGTGACTTTTCAACCATTGCCGGAGAGTCATGCACGCTAAGCATGACACAAGCAATGCCAGAAGGGATTTCGGAGAGTAGGGTAAGCCCACTTTCGTCTGCCATCGAGATATCTAGGATAACTACATTTGGCTTGCACGCAGGTAATCCCACTCGAGCTTCTGCTACCGAGCTAAATTCACCTACAACATTCATGTCTGTTTCAAGGCTCAGCAATTGAGCAAATCCAGAACGAACAATGACATGGTCATCAACAAGCGCTACGTTAATCATCTTAAATACCAAACTTCAGCAATACACAAACGAAAATGAGCTCTCAAAGAGCCCAATAAAAACCTACTATGATACTAAATTGACCAAGTTTATTTAATGATCTAGCGCGCTTTGACTTGCAAAGCGCGCTGTTTGATTAAGCTTGGTTTTCTGCGAGTTCAAGCTTCTTCTTGTTTTGACGGATCTTTTTCTCTTCCGCGATAGCAACAAAAGCCAGCAAAACAATACAAATCATTGCGGAGGTATCTAGGGCAGCAAACGTGCCTTTCCAACCCGTTAGACCAAAGATTGGCGTGCCGTCTGCAATCATACCCAGACCCAGTTTCGCGAAACTGTCACCAATTAGGTAAGCGAATGTGCCTTTTACGCCATCTGCAACACTGATTGCTTTTTTAGGAACAAAGCCAACCGCAGCAACACCGATAAGCAGTTGAGGACCAAACACGAGGAAGCCTAGAACAAATAGCGACGCTAGGTACATGAACTCGCTCGTTGCGTGTTGGTAGAACTCAAGTGATACGATGATCAAACCCAAAGAAACACAAGCCACTAGCGCACGGCGACCGTTCGCAAGGTCAGACAGGTAACCCCACATCAGAGTCCCCACAAGCGCACCCACTTCGAATAGGGTAAAGCCAGAGATTGCTGTTTCTTTTGATAGACCGAGTTCTTGGTAAGCGTAGACCGTTGACCATTGGTCGATGCCGATACGCACGATGTAAAGGAAGATGTTTGCAAAGCAAAGTAGCCAGATAACTTTGTTTTTCAGTACGTACTCAACAAAGATTTCTTTCTTGGTCATTTGATTTTCTTCAGCCGCTTCGTCTTCTTCGCTGACTGCTTCATCAAATAGCTCTTCAACTTTACCTAGACCATATGCTTCTGGAGAGTCGTTACCAAAGCGCATGCCAATGAAACCAACGATGATCGCAATAATAGAAGGGAACACGAACATGCCGATTACGTGACCGTCGAACAAGTAGTTTGCACCAAACAAAGCTACACCTGCGGCACCCGCACCACCTACGTTGTGAGACATGTTCCAAAGACCTAGATAAGAACCACGCTTGTTACGCGGCGTCCACTTAGTGATGGTCGAGTAACTAGAAGGACCACCAGTACTTTGGAAGAAACCACTCAGTGCATAGAATGCGACCATCATGAACAAGCTCGCGCTACCGCCACCCATGCTGAAGCTGAAACCAAGCATCGCCAGACCAGAAAGGATAAGCATAAAAGGGAGGAATTGCTTGGTGTTCTTACCATCGGCGTAGTAGGAGACTACGGTCTTACCGATGCCGTAAGTAATCGAGAAACCCAGACCAATCAAACCTAGATCTGTCATCGACAAACCGTAAGTTGAGATCATGTCATTTTGCGCGACGTTGAAGTTTTTACGGATCAGGTACATGGTCAAGTAGCCAATGAATACCACAAGGTAAGATTGGATAAATGGCTTAAACCACATTTTTCTACGTGCTTCGACAGGAAGGTCGAGGGTAGGCTTTCGGACTTGTTCAAGGAATCTTAACATCGTGAACTCTCTTGTATTAGTGTGATGCACTTGCGTGCTCGCTTTCTTTTAACTGTCGGCGATTGTAGAGAGTCCTCTTTTGAACCACATGAGAGGAGGGCTTAGATCGACTAGGAAAAATTCCTAGAAAACGATTGCTGATTTAGAAAGCGTGAAAATCATCACATTCTGTGCGGAATAGCCTTAATTCGAGCGATAAGCATCCAGTTACCTAGTTAGTTTCTTCCTTGGCGTAAAATGGTAAGGATTAAAAACTGCACAAAATAAAATCACCGTCTGATTTCTTCTCAAGGTAATAAGCCATGGTACGAAAGGTGATTATATTAACGATGCTAATCTCTGGCAGTGCATCGGCAAATTTACATATTTGGAAAGAGAGAGAGTTCACCGCATATACCGATATGACGGAAGTTCAATTTCTTTTAAAGAATCAGTACAACAAAAAAGCGGATTATTATCTCAGAATCGATGATAAGACGTTCAACAGTAAAATAACACTCGATCCTCAACAAGAAGTGTCATTAAACGTTCGAGTCAAAACACCTGCGGGCCAAATAAGCAAAAAGAAAATTTGTACTCGAATGGTGAATAACACACTAAATAGCTACGAAGTGTGTTCTAACATCCGGTTAAAAAGGTATTAAAGCATGAGCACGATTGCTAGCAAGCGTGTTCTGTTTTGTGGCTTGCCTTTGTTACTGCTGAGTTTTGGTGTTATCGCAAATCCTATTCCCAGTGTTTCTAACCCATCGGGTACAGACAGAATCAGAACGTCTGAAGGCGCAACCTGTGAGCAAGCCGTCTCAACTGGTAAAACCTTTCAGGTCGGTACGTATGGCGCAACGGGTCAAGAAGACAGTGATAACTACTACAACAACTATTACCAGCAAAACCAAGATGAGGCGGGCGTATACGCGTCACTGACTTTTCAATTCGGTGGTGAGGAACGAGTCGATTGTACTCGTCTTTATGAATTCGAGTTGCGAGAGAGAAAACGGCAGGAAGAACTCGCTCAGGCAGAGCACGAGCTGAAGCTTCTGCAAATTCAAGCAGAAACACAAAGGCTCAAGAGAATGAAGCAAACTCAAACCACTTTTTCGGAGTAAACATGAAACTCAAGAAACGACCGGTCCGCATTGCATTGTTGGCAACACTCATTGCAGCGACTGGTGTACAGGCTCAAGCGCTTAAAGATAAGGACGAAGCTACGAGTGACGACGTCACGTTTAGTGCGACTATTCAAGAACAATGCGGCATTGATGTCACCATCGCGAACGCTGATCTTGCTTTTGGTGAGCAATATAACGATTCAAAAGCACAAGTTAAATTGATTAACAACGAAGACGACGGAAAAATTGAGCTGAGCCTTGAGCCATTAAAAGAGCATGAACTCGGTAACCACATTGATAAAGAAGATGTGTGGTTTAAATCCGGCGGTGTCCATGAAGCAAATATGAATGCTAAAGATTGGGAGGAAGGTATTGAATATTCCCGTTCTGACATCCGAAATAATAATCTCGTTGACTTGTCCGCTCGAATTAATGTCGATGAAAGCAATTTGGATGCTGACCAATATACACTGGTCACTAATTGGGTCATCGAATGTGATGATTAATAAATTAATGAAAGCCCTTTAATAGGGCTTGTTTTCTTATGAAGCAATTTCTAATTTCATTATTAGCAGTCGCGCTATTAAGCGTGAGTTCGCTTTCTCGTGCGGCCCAAGTTCATTTTCATAAACATATCGATGAGTCTTGTGGCATTGAAGTGATTAAAGAGCGTGGCGAAATTCATTTCGGTCGAAGATTTGGCACTGATTCATTAACGCTCAAACTACTTGCGAATAACCGAGATAAGCGTCTCTATTTTCGTTTGTCCTATTTCAATATTGATATGGGCGCAGAGACCATCAGTCCGGAACGTATTCACTTTAAAGTGGAAACGCCGGAGAGTTTTGTCGGTAATCTTGACTTCTGGCGGCAAGGCATTGAGCTAAACCTTGAGCAATTAGATTCTAGTAAAGAAGTCCGAATCAGCGCCAGAGTTGATATGAACGAGTATCAAATGCCTGCAGGTGAGTTCTCTCTCAATATGGAATGGCACTTAGATTGCTATTAATGACAGCTCGGAAGTTTGTGCATAAACTAGAATAATCCTTGGTATTTTAAGATGATAGCTTGCATGCCCAATACAGATATTCCTTTGGTTCACTCGGAAGAAGTAAAGCTTTTTGCCACGATGTTAAATGAGCTTGATGGAGATATTCACTCATTACTTGAATCCGCCCGAATGCCACAGGATATCTTGTCTAACCAATCCCTTGACGCGTTTGTTCCTGAGAGCGCGCTAAAAGCCGTCTTCCAAACGTTGGGGGAACGTGCGTCACCAGAGAAGTTTGCCTTGCTTACTTGGACGCTTTGTCACGACATCTATGTGCCTAGATTTGCGAATCAAATTACTCAAACTCACTCGCTAAAAGCAGCGCTAGAAGAGGTATCCCAACTGCTTAAACAAATCTCTGATAACGTGAGTATTTCTGTTCAATCGCGCGGCGGGAAATGGTGGCTAGTGAGAGAAAAACAGAACGCAGAAAGGGACTGGTTCCGTTACGCAGAAATGTTCTCCGCGATGTTCATGAATGAGTTGCTCAAAAAGCTAGTTGGTGCCCAATGGCGATTGGCAGAAGTCGGAATTCAAGATGTAGAAGCCGAACCTTTCAATCTGTTGCCGGGTATGAAGAGTGCGCAGTTCTTTACTGGTCGACCGGTTACTGCAATCTCAATTCCTAATGAATGGATTAACCAGCCGATTGCTTTCACACCATCTCAAACTGCGCCAAATACAAGTTTTCGTGGTGAGGATGATAAGTTCAGCGATGCCTTAGCAAGGGCGCTCACGCCTTATCTCTCGATGGGTAAGATCTCTATCCAGTTTGCTGGCGAGTTGATTGACATGAATGCTCGCACCATACAAAGGCGGCTAGCAAATGAGGATACGACGTATAGAGAAGTGATCGAAGGTTTGGTGCTGAAACAAACGCTAGAGCTTTTAGCGGACCGAGACCTCAGTATTACGCACATTGCGCTCAAAACAGGCTACTCCGATTCTGCTCATTTCACCCGTGCATTTAAGCGAATGATGAAAATGACACCTAAAGCGTACCGTCAATCTTTGTTGTAATTATTAGGGTCTGTTTATCTTTCGTGGTTAAATTTCGTTCGGATGGGGACGCCTAGTCAAAAGCGTTTTAATCGCGACGAGTCGATTGAAGCCTAGTGTTTCTAAGTAAAATTGACTCAACAAAGAGTAAAATGCTTTTAGCCGGGGGCGCCTAGCCGAACCCTTTGGGCAGCGTTTGTAGGTGCTTTCTACTGCGTTATCGGCTTATCAGGTAGAATAACTACATATCAAAGCCTCTGCCTTGCATAAAACACCTACAAACTGCTGCAAAAATCATCACGAAAGGTCAACAGACCCTGACACATAAAACCTCTGAATAATCGGAGGTTTTCGTCTCAACTCACATTTCTATAACAATATCCGCATGTTGTCGTGTAAAGGCAATTAAACCACCTTGAAAGTCGTCATTATGACTTCTATGTTTTTAACGTAAGTCGTCTGTTTCATATGTATTTTTATCTGATCAGTTGTTTTTGGTGATCACTGAAATAGATGCCCTCATAACGCCGCTGTTTAAACAGGGAGGTTATAGGAAATGGACCCCAACTATCCAAAAACATAGGTGTAATAATGACAATTTCTAAGAAGAACCTTTCTTTAGTTGCGCTATCTTGTGCGTTCGCCCTCAATGCCAATGCAGCCTCAACGCTGTTTACCAACGTCGATGTTTTCAATGGCACGGATGAAAAGCTACTGCAAAACCAGAACGTATTGGTTGTCGATAACTTAATCAAAGAGATTTCGGCTAAACCGATAAAAACCGACAAGCAAACCACAACGATTAATGGCGAAGGCTTAACCATGATCCCTGGCTTAATCGACATGCACTCACACATGTGTATTCAGGAAGGCATGTTGGTAGGTCGAGATGGTTACGACCAAATGGCGATGGGTGCACGTGCTCACGTTTCCATGATGCAGTACCTCGACCAAGGCTTTACGACGGCTCGTGACGCAGGCTGTAATATTCTTGGTATGGCAAAAGCCATCAACAATGGTTTGCTAGAAGGCCCAAGACTCTTCCCAGCAGGCGGTTTCTTGAGTCAAACAGGCGGCCACGCTGATACCGGCAGCTTCAATGATGTACCAGGACGCGTTGACGATCTCGAACGCCACGGCTTTGGCTATATCGTTGATGGTGAAACAGAGGCTCGTCGTGCTGCGCGTCAGAACCTTCGCTCGGGGGCAACTCAAATCAAGATCATGGCTGGCGGCGGCGTCGCAAGTGAGTTTGACCCAATCCATATGACGCAATTCTCCAAAGAAGAAATGGAAGCGATTGTGGGCGTAGCGGAAGACTATGGCACTTATGTCATGGCCCACGCTTATCATGACCGTTCGGTTAATCGCGCCATTGATGCTGGCGTGAAAGTTATCGAACATAATTTCCTTATCTCTGAGGAAACTATCAAACGAATGAAAGAGAAGGGCGTAGCGCTCTCTGCTCAAGCAGTGATGTCTCTTGAAGCCTTTGCAGAACCAGAAAAGATCACCTTCTTCAGTCCCGATCAAAAAGCCAAAGCGACTAAAGTAAACGAAGGCGCGAAACAGATGTTTGAGTGGGCGCGTAAATACGACTTGTTGATTGTAACGGGCGGCGATATGTTTGGCCCGTCTTACAATACGCGCCAAGCAGACAACATGGTTTGGATGGAGAAAGTCGGATTTACCCCTTATCAAATCATGAAGATGGGCACATCGAACGCAGCAGAAGTGCTTAGTTGGTCGGGTGGTATGAATCCATATAAATACGGAAAGCTCGGAGTTGTAGAGCCGGGGGCTTATGCCGATGTGGTGCTGGTGGATGGAAATCCTTTGCAAGACATCACAGTTCTTAACGATTACCAAGATAAATTCAAAATAATTATGAAAGACGGCAAGATCCACAAGAACACCTTGTAGTAAACTCTTTCGACTATTTGGGGGCGAAGGCTGTCCCCAAATTTTTCTCTAAAAGACAAAGAACGATTCAAGGGAACGTATGAAGAAGTACCTATTAGCTGGCTTAGTTTTGCTGGCTTCATCAAATGTATCCGCCGACCAACTTAGTTGGCAGCAATTATTGCCAGTCAATGTTCCTCAAATTGAAGACCCATTTGTAAAACTTACCGATCAACAGCTTTTCGAACTTGGTTCTCTTGCAAGATACCGCGATTCTCAAAATCTTAATGAGCAACAGAAGCAAACCATGAAAGAGTTAGAGGACAGTTTAAAAGCTGACGACTTAGACATTGAATGGTTGTTCAAAAAGCGCAAAGAAATTACTGAACATCGTCGTATGTTGGCATCAATGCCAAACGCAACACTTACCGAAGATACTTATGAAATTCCAGGCTTTGTAACGCCAGTAGAATTTAACAATGACGTTGTCACAAAATTCTTCCTTGTTCCCACCATGGGCGCATGTATCCATACACCACCACCTCCAGCAAACCAGATTGTGTTGGTTGATTACCCGAAAGGTTTGAAACTGACTTCTCTTTACGAACCAATTTGGGTGAAAGGGGATCTGCACGTGAAAAAGACCAAAGCAGACGTATCATACTCTGATGGTGCTGCGAACGTAGAAACTATCTACCAAATGGACGAGGTTTCTATCCGACCTTACCAATAAGAGTCTATTATCGAAATGACATAAAGCAGTGAGCTGTCGCTTAATGGCAATTTTCAAAACTCTGAATCATTAAAATCTCTTTCTAGAAATCAATTTAATGAGAACCCAGACATGAAAGTAACTGTTCCCAAGCTTAGTTTTATCGCTCTTTCACTTGTAATGGCGTCATCGGTAAACGCGGCGAACTTTGGTAGCCCTGATACGGTAGACAATACTATTGCAGAAAATGCTCGAGAAAAACGCTCATGGCGTGAGTCATTAGCTGAAGAACACAATGTTACTTTCGGTCTGGATTATCAATTCCTTGGACTAACGGCCTCAACCCCTCAAAGTGGTGGTGAAGATACGGCAAGTGCTGGTGTTGCTCGCTTTTATGGTAGCTGGGATCTGATCGGTCTTGATTCTGGCAATACAGGCGGTCTGGTTTGGAAAGTCGAACATCGCCATGCTTACAACGATTTGTCACCAAAAGAGTTCAGCTTTATCGGAAATGGGCTTGGTTATGCAGGCATGATTGGTCCAGCATACAGCGATCAAGGAGCTCGTCTAACCAACCTATACTGGAAACAAAAACTGAATGATGGCAAAACTTCCTTCATGGTGGGTTTCCTAGATACGACTGACTACGTTGATGCCTATGCATTGGCAAGCCCTTGGACCGGATTTACTAACCTTGCATTCAGTACTGGTGGAGGCTCGATTGGTCTACCGGATGATGGGATTCTCGGCTTAGCCGTGGGACACATGCTGACTGATAACTTCTATATGGTTGCAGGTGTCGCAGAAGGTAAAGGGCGTTCAGATGAGCCATTTGATGGCTTCGATACCTTATTCAACGATCATAAATTGTTTACCACGTTCGAGCTAGGTTGGACGGCGTCACAAGACCAAATCTATACCGATAATGTTCACCTAACGGCTTGGCATTTAGATGGCGACACGCAACATAACCTAACGAATAAAGACAGCGGACAGGGTATTAACTTTTCAGCAAGCTACTTTGCTACAGAGCAATTAATGCCATTTGTTCGTGGTGGCTTTTCGGAAGGTGATGTGGCGCTTTATGATCGCTCCCTAACGGTGGGGATTGGTTATTTTGGTTTAGGTAAGCCAACCAACAACCTCGGCTTCGCTGTTAACTGGAGCCATGTTAACGATAACCTAGAGCAAGCCTATGGTGTGGATGACTCTGAACAGTTCACTGCCGAGCTTTACTACAACATGCAGTTAAACGACTACATTCAAATTACCCCTGATATTCAATACATTAAAGACCCAGCATTTTCGAACAAAAGCAGCACTTGGGTATTAGGTCTTCGCGCGAGAATATTCATCTAGATGATTATGTTTATTTGCCTTACTAAGAATAACTGTATATAAATACAGTTATTCTTGTTTTGGGTTAATTTTGCTATTGCGAAGAGAAAGGGAAAGGCAATGAACATCGCGTTAAGAGACAAAATCATTCAGGTGTGTAAGAAGAAAATAGAGCAGAAAGGCGACAATGTTGGTGTGTCCTTTTATGCCTTTTTCGCCAATAAGAATGATAATCCTGAGTTATTGATGGAAGCGGCGACTTGGTGGATTCAAACTCATCAACTCGATCACTTCGAAAAAGCGACCAAGATTATTCAATTAGTCGAATCCGAGATGTAGAAAGGGGCACATTACGTGCCCCTTTTTTATTTTCAGCCCTAAACCTTAGATTTTTAGAATCAGCGATTAAGCTTGTGCGAACTTATAAGTACGGTAACCGCCAAGTAGGTTACGTGCTTTAAACCCTGAGTTGACCAGTTGACGATAAGCGACGTTACCGCGCAAACCGACCTGACAATAAATCACGATCTCTTTGTCTTTCGGCAGTTCATTCATACGTTGGCGAAGCTGGTCGACAGGAATATTGATCGCGCCTTTAATGAAGCCTACAGATTCCAATTCTCCCGGATTACGAACATCAAGCAGCACCTGGTTTTCTGACAGGTTGTCAATCTCATCAAAATGAATCGCTGTTGCGTCACCTTTAATGATGTTGTTTGCAACGAAAGCCGCTTGGTTAATCACATCTTTCGCTGAGCCATAAGGTGGCGCGTAAGTTAGCTCAAGGTGTTGCAGCTGTTCTACCGTCATGCCAGCACGCTGAGCAACTGCCATTACGTCAATACGTTTATCAACGCCGTCTTTACCTACTGCTTGCGCACCTAAAATCTTTCCGGTTAATGGATCAAACAGCATTTTGAACGACACAGTTTCTGCGCCAGGGTAGTAACTCGCGTGGCTAGCTGTGTGGACATACACTTTTTCATAAGCGATGTTTTCACGTTTAAGCTGCTTCTCGTTTTTACCAGTAGAAGCAACGGCTAAATCAAAGATCTTACAGATCGCCGTGCCTTGTGTACCTTGATAAGTTTCTTGGCGGCCAAGCATGTTGTTTGCTGCCATACGACCTTGACGGTTTGCCGGACCTGCCAACGGAACAAGTGTTTGTTCGCCAGTGACAAAGTCTTTCTCTTCAACCGCATCACCAACGGCATAAATAGAAGGATCGCTGCTCTGCATATACTCGTTGGTGTAAATACCGCCTAGCGCACCAATTTGAAGACCGGCTTCTTGTGCAAGTTTTGTCTCCGGGCGAACACCAATCGCCATGATTAGGATATCGGTATCAAGTTGGTCACCATTGTTTAGAGACAGTGTCAGCTTTCCTTGAAGGTGTTGGTGCGTGTCATCTTCACCCGCTTCGTTGTTAGCGACAGATTGGTTCGCAATATATTCAACAGAAGATAGAGCAACGCCTAAGCGCAGGTCGATGCCTTTCTCACGAATTTCTGCATGAGCAAAACCAGCCATTTCTCGGTCAACGGACGTCATCACTTGATCCGCCATTTCAACCAATGTGGTTTTTACGCCAAGCTGGTGGAAGGCTTCCATCATTTCCAAACCGATAAAACCACCACCAACGACTGTAGCATGTTCCACTTTGTTGGTTTCGAGCGTCTTAATGATGCGATCCATATCTGGAATATTACGCAGCGAATGCGTTAACGGGTTATCAATACCCGGAATAGGCGGCACCACTGGACCTGCACCAGGGCTAAGTAGAAGAAAGTCGTAGCTCTCTTGGTATTCAGAGCCATCAAGTAGGTTGTTAACCGTAACCGTTTTATCTTGGCGGTTAATAGAAACCACTTCGTTCATCACACGAACATCAACATTGAAACGCGCTAAAAAGCTCTCAGGCGTTTGAAGAAGCAGTTTACTTCGTTCTTGGATATCGCCACCAATGTGGTACGGCAAGCCACAGTTTGCGAATGACACAAATGGACCGCGTTCAAACATGATGATTTCTGCGTCTTCACTAAGACGACGAGCGCGAGCTGCTGCAGATGCACCGCCAGCAACACCACCAATAATCACGATTTTGCTCATGGATTTCTCCTACTGAATGATCGAAAACGCCTACACCTTACTTAAATAAATTAGCAATGTCTAATGTTAATTTGGCTACATTAGCATTGACTTAATAATATTAATTAGTAATATCTAATAAAACTTAACGTATTGATGAAAGGACATAGAATGGGCGACAGTATGCTACAAAGCGCGACCGAAGCGAGTGAGCTACTTAAAATTATGGCTCATCCAGAGCGCTTAATCGTGATGTGCAAGCTGATTGAAGGCGAAAAAGGAGTCGGTGAACTGTTTGAAGGCTCAACATTAAGCCAATCAGCCTTTTCACAACACCTCACCGTATTGAGAAAACACGACATCATCAAAGCTCGAAAGGTTTCTCAGCAGGTATTTTATTCGATTTCTGATGGGAGAGTCGCTCCGCTGATCGAAGCGTTTAACCAAGTTTTCTGTAAGCAATAATTCAAACTTTATATTGGTGGTTGTTATGTTTGAAGTTCCTTGGATGTCGCTTTTAGGCGGCGTCATGGTTGGCGCATCAGCGGTAATATTGATGCTATTCACAGGTAAGACAGCGGGAATCAGCGGGATCTTAAATGGCGCGATTGAGAATGCAGACCGCGTTTGGCGAATTGTCTTCTTAATTGCGATGGCATTGGGCGGTGTGATTGCTGTTTATGCCCTTGGCGGGCATGTACCAACTGAGTACAGCAGTTCTCTTATCTTAGTTGTCGTTGCAGGTTTACTTGTTGGGGTCGGTACCCGTATCGGTAATGGTTGTACGAGTGGTCATGGTATTTGCGGAATGGGGCGTTTCTCTGTCCGTTCTGTTGTAGCGACGTGTACTTTTATGGCGACAGCCATGCTAACCGTCTTGCTAGTATCGTGAGGAATAGTGTCGTTATGAAAACTGACGTAATGAAAAATGTTAAACAAATTTCCATTGTCGCATTTTCTGGTGCGCTTTTCGGTATGGGTATGGTGATTTCCGGTATGGCTGATCCGGCAAAAGTGATCGGTTTCCTAGATATTACCGGCGCATGGGACCCAAGCTTAGCCTTCGTTATGGGCGGAGCACTTGCGGTGTTCGTTCCTGCTTATCTTTTATTAATAAAGCCAAGAAGCGAATCTGTGTTTGGTGATGAGATTTTATGTCCAACTTCTAAAACGATAGACAAAAAGCTAGTTGGTGGTGCAGCACTGTTTGGTATTGGTTGGGGCTTACTGGGTGTGTGTCCTGGTCCTGCGGTTGCCAGCCTTTTCACTGGCAACATACAAGTTCTGCTCTTTATAGCGGCAATGTTGGTTGGGTCATTCACCGCTAAAAGAGTGGTTCGTCATTAAAAAGAGAGGGTCGTAGACACCGGGCAATGGTCACTCAGTTTGTAGTCGAGTACATCTTGTGTTTTGAAAACGGTTTGAACACCAGACGACGCCTTTAAATCACCACTCACAATAATGTGGTCTATCACCGAGCGGAATTGGTGGGTTTTATTCGGATTACGATTAGAACGCACCTTACATTCCGCTTTGGTATTTTTGGTCACTAACTTAGCATCGGTATTGTCCGATAGCACGTCCCATAACCAATCTCCTCGATAACCCAAATTGTGGTTAAAGTCGCCAAGCACCACATAGTGTTGTTTGTTGTCCTCGCGCGCTTTTATCCACTTTGCTAGTGCCTGTCCTTGTTGTTTCACTATCTTACAATCGCGGTTATTGCGATACGCACCACTACAACCCGCTTTTAGATGTACAGAGAGTAGGTGAGTTTCGTTGTCTTGGTTAGGATTCAAAACAAGGTAGCTGGCGAAGCGGAGCTTGCTGTTGCCTCGTGTGATAGAAAAGTCAGGCTTGTCCAATACGTTTACGCCATTGCGTACCGCGAAACCTGTGTACTGGTTGGTATCGTTGAACTGAAGATGTCGATTAGAAGTGCTCGCACGATCAGACAAATAAATAGTGAAGTCATTACCAACCGTTTTTTGGATTGCAGCTGCACTTTCGACTTCTTGAAAAGCGAGAATATCAACTTGTGTGTTATCCACATAGTGGGCCAGTTTTTCAAAATCTTGTGGTGTTCTCGAAACTTTACCACCACTTATAGATAACCATTCTATATTCCAGCTGGTTAAGTTGACGGAATTTTGAGCAAATGAAAAAGAACTAAAAAGTAATATCGTCGTAACAAAAAGTGATCGCATTTTGGTCTATCGCACTCCTATCTTTTAGCGCATTCCTTTCCATCCTTTATCCTATAAGACCTCTAAAAAAAGCAAGTGGATTTCGCTCCAATTTTGCAATTTTCACAGTTTTCTTCGCAACTGAGATCAACGCCAATAAGATCGATTTGTTCTTGTTCGCTACCCATTTTTTATTGATCAAAATCAATGTTTTCAATTGGTGCTTCTCGTTAAATACGCCACAATATATTGTGTCATCAGAATAAGAAATAACCCCATATAGTGTATTTGTGGATAAGTCTGTGAGTATTTTGGGGTAAGGAGAAAAAGTGAAACCAATCGTAATCAAGCGTGACGGCTCAAGAGCTCCGTTCAACAGGGATCGTATTCAAGCAGCAGTAGAAGCTGCAGCGGAAAACAAAGACAAAGATGTCGCCATTTATGCACTAAATGTTGCTCTGGCAGTTGAGTTACAGCTTCAGGATCACGATGAAGTTCACATTCATGAGATTCAAGACTTAGTCGAAAATGAACTCATGCAAGGTCCTTACAAAGCCCTAGCTCGTTCTTACATTGAATACCGCCACGATCGCGACATCGCTCGTGAGAAGCAAAGTGCACTAACTCGCGAAATCGAAGGTCTAATTGAAGAAAGCAACCTAGATCTAATCAACGAGAACGCGAACAAAGACGGTAAAGTGATTCCGACTCAACGTGACTTGTTGGCTGGTATCGTAGCGAAACACTACGCGAAGACACACATCCTTCCACGCGATGTGGTTCAAGCGCACGAAGTAGGTGATATTCACTACCACGATTTGGATTACGCTCCGTTCTTCCCAATGTTTAACTGTATGCTTATCGATCTTAAAGGCATGCTAACGCACGGCTTTAAAATGGGTAACGCTGAGATTGATACTCCTAAATCAATTTCGACTGCAACAGCAGTAACGGCACAGATCATTGCTCAAGTAGCGAGCCACATATACGGTGGTACAACCATCAACCGTATTGATGAAGTACTAGAACCGTACGTAATGACAAGCTACGAGAAACACCTAGAGATCGCAAAAGAGTGGAACATTGCTGAGCCAGAAGAGTTCGCAAAATCACGCACTGAGAAAGAGTGTTACGACGCGTTCCAATCTCTAGAATACGAAGTAAACACGCTACACACGGCGAACGGGCAAACCCCATTCGTTACGTTCGGTTTTGGTCTTGGTACAAGTTGGGCGTCACGCCTGATCCAGAAGTCTATTCTGAAGAACCGTATTGCAGGTCTAGGTAAGAACCGTAAAACAGCGGTATTCCCTAAACTGGTATTCGGCATCAAAGATGGCTTGAACCACAAATCAGAAGATCCAAACTACGACATCAAGCAACTTGCGCTTGAGTGTGCGTCCAAGCGTATGTACCCAGACATCCTTAACTACGACAAAGTAGTAGAAGTAACGGGTTCATTCAAAACGCCAATGGGTTGTCGTAGCTTCCTTGGTACTTACGAAGAAAACGGCGAGCTGATTCACGAAGGTCGTAACAACCTTGGCGTAGTAAGTTTGAACCTTCCTCGTATCGCTATCCGTGCAAACGGCAGTGAAGAGAAGTTCTACGAGCTTCTAAACGATCGCCTACGTCTTGCTCGTAAAGCGCTAGAGACACGTATTTCTCGTCTAGAAAACGTGAAAGCACGTGTTGCTCCGATCCTTTACATGGAAGGCGCATGTGGTGTTCGTCTGAAAGCGGACGACTCAATCGCAGATATCTTCAAGAACGGTCGTGCGTCGATTTCTCTTGGTTACATCGGTGTACACGAGACAATCAACGCGCTATTCGGTACAGAAGCGCACGTTTACGACGATGCTGTTCTACGTGAAAAAGCAGTAGCTATCATTAAGCACTTGAAAGACACAGTAAACGGTTGGGCAGAAGATACCGGTTACGGTTTCAGCCTCTACGCAACGCCAAGTGAAAACCTATGTAGCCGTTTCTGCCGTATCGATGCGAAAGAGTTTGGCGTAATCAAAGGTGTAACAGACAAGGGTTACTACACTAACAGCTTCCACCTAGATGTTGAGAAAACAGTAAACCCATACGACAAGATCGACTTTGAGATGCCTTACCCAGAAATCTCAAGCGGCGGCTTTATCTGTTACGGCGAGTTCCCGAACATGCAACGTAATGTTGAAGCACTAGAAAACGTATGGGATTACAGTTACACCCGCGTACCTTACTACGGTACAAACACACCAATTGATGAGTGTTACGAGTGTGGCTACAACGGTGAGTTTGACTGTACAAGTAAAGGCTTCACTTGCCCAAGCTGTGGCAACCATGACTCAACCAAAGTGTCAGTTACACGTCGTGTTTGTGGCTACTTAGGCAGCCCAGATGCACGTCCGTTTAACTTCGGTAAGCAAGAAGAAGTGAAGCGTCGAGTTAAGCACCTATAAGGTTCACTTAAGCTCAAACCCAATAATGAAAATCAACCTGTCGTGGGTTGATTTTCTTTTCTAGCCAGCAAAACAAGGCACGATTATGAACTACCACCAATATTATCCAATTGACGTTGTTAACGGACCAGGTACACGCTGCACGCTATTTGTGTCGGGCTGTGTACACCAGTGCCGCGGCTGTTATAACCAGTCGACGCAACGCTTGGATTCTGGTGTGTTTTTCACGCAAGAAGCGGAAGACAAAATCATTGCAGACCTAAACGACACGCGCATCAAACGCCGTGGTTTATCTCTGTCTGGTGGTGATCCTTTGCATCCAGCGAACGTGCCGCACATTCTTAAGCTTGTAAAACGCGTAAGAGAAGAGTGCCCAGGCAAAGATATTTGGATTTGGACAGGTTACACGCTTGAAGAACTAGACGATGCACAGCGCGAAGTGACTCAGTACATCGACACATTAATCGATGGCAAATACGAGCAAGATAAACGAGACCTCAATCTAGAATGGCGAGGCAGCTCGAATCAAATTATCCATCGATTCACTGAGCTTTAAGCGTGAAACACAAGAAAGCTAAATATGAAAAGGGCACATTCGTATAGTTCGGATGTGCCCTTTTGGTGTGAGTTCTTTTAAAGCTTTGCTCGATAGATGAGTCGCGCTGTTGTGATCTTACTATAGCACAACACTTCGGTTACACTGTCACAGTGGAATCATCATCAACCATGTTATTAATCCATCGCTTAGACTGAATTCGGTGAGTTGTTAGAATGCCTTTTACCAATTCTTCGACCAGTAGAGACATCAGCACCCAATGCAGTGGTAAACCTAATACCATTCCAGTGTAGTAGGTAAGCGGAATACCAATCGCCCATTGACCAAACGTGTCGATGAAAATGCTATAGCGAATATCAGCGCCACTCTTTAATACGCCCCCAATACCAACCATGTTAAACACACGCAGTATCATGCCTAGCGCAAGTACTAAACATACATTCAGCGCCATTTGTGTGTCTGTGAGCGGGCTCATTTCCAGTAAATTCAATATTAAAGGCGAGCTAACCCACACAGCAAAAAACAACACAGTTGCGAGCACGGCACTGGTTAAGACATACCACCAAGCGGTTTTCTCAACACGGTCATATTGCTGGGCGCCAATGTCATTCCCAAGCAACACAGACGCGGCAACAGCGAATCCCATAAAGGTTGAAATCAATACGCCTTCAATCGGCGATAGGAAAGAGATAATCGCCAGTTCGGTTACGCCTAATTGACCGTAAATGATGCTGTAGATAATCAGGCCGCCGGTCCACAACGCATCGTGGATCAGCATTGGCATAGAGACTTTGAAATATTTGTTCCGATACTTCTTTATTGTACCTTCACGCCAATCTGAACGGGTAGGGAGCAGATACGCGTATCGACGACAGAAGAAATAAACCAGAATCGCCGTTTGAAAGAATCGAGAAATCAAAGTCCCCACAGCTGCCCCAAACACGCCCCATTGTGGAAAACCAAGTAAACCAAAGATCAAAACTGCATTGAGAAAGATGTTTACAACAATGGCAGCAATACTGACGTAAGTCGGCATCTTAGCTTCACCGACTGATCTCAACACCGATTCAATGGGAACAACGACAGCCGTGCCAATCAAACTCAATCCAGTTACCACCAAGTATTCCCTCGCGTACCCAACATACTCGGGGTCGTCCGCCATAAAAGAGACAATCTCTTTATCGTAAACCACATACAACAAGATAAACGGCAAGGTCACGACCAACGAAATAAACCAAGATTGAGCGAGTGTTCGTCTTATTCCCGCAAGGTTCCCCGAACCATAATATTGAGAGGCTAAAACCGTTACAGCCCCACACAAACCAAACACCACAGCAAGGTTAAAGAAAAAGATTCGGTTACCGACACCCACCGCAGCGGTAGCGGACTCACCAAGTTGACTAACCATGAAGATATCCACGGCTCCGAGCAACGAAAACAGCATAGATTGGAGCGAGACAGGAACGCCAATCGCAACCAGTTTTTTCCAAAATGCTTTATCTATGTATTGACGTGTTAAGAGCATCGCATTTCTCCTCTAAGAATAATGCGAGTAGTTTATCCACATGATTTAGCGGTGTATTTTTCAAAGACATCCAATAGTTTTGCGAAACTATCCAGTCTCTGTGGGAGTTACTCTAACTCCGAGACGAAAGTACCTTAGTGAGTCGATGAATCATGGAAGAAAAACAAGAACGCTACACCATTTCAGATAAAACCTATCAAGAATTCATCGATCATACCCGTGTACTTGCGCTTGAAGAACGCGGTATTGTCCAATGTGGAATCGCTACTTGCCGAGATTTTTTTTCCGTTTATCGCAAAAACCAAAAAAAGCACATGTTGTTATACACCGTCCGTGGAAGAGGTTGGCTAGAGAGCGGGGCATGTCGATATGAGTTAGAACCGGGGTCATTAGTAATTGTTCCAGCTGGAACGGAAAATGGGTTTGGGATGGAAGATGAAACATGGCAAATCGCTTGGGTTTTCCTTTCACAAGATAAAGAATGGCCAATGGTTAATGAAGAGATCGAATACCAACTGACCCCTGCACCAGAAGTGCTGTATTCCTGCATTCAAACGCTACTGCGCAGTATCAACTTGCCTATTGACTACGGAGGTGAGGTAGGAGCTCACAGTGTTGCTCAATTAGAGCTTATGCTAAATATGCCACACTCAGATTCCCTTTCGCGTAATCAATTAAAACTACGACGTGTGTTCGATCTAGTGCAACGGCAACTTCATAAAGATTGGACAGTTGAACAACTCGCAGCGTTATATCCTTGTTCTGAGCCGCACCTTCATCGTTTAACTCAGCAACAATTTGGAAGAAGTCCGATAGCACATCTCACACGCATGCGGATGGAATATGCAGCTCGATTGTTGCGTTCGACAGAATGGTCAATTCAACACATTGGCGAAATCGTGGGGTATCCTACTAGTGCGAACTTCAGTACCCGTTTTAAAGCCTGGTCGAGCATGACCCCACGTGAATTTAGAAAGAATGGTAAACTTGACTCAAACTCGGATGAGTGAATCGTTCTTTTTATAACCGATTGAGATCATAAAACGCGTTCGTTCCCAGTATTTTGTCCTCTAATTGATGAAATCCGTTAAAAATCCTTTCGCCATTTTTAACGAAAGTGTTACCGTGAGGTTCGATACTTGAATTTCAAAGGGTTATGACTTTCATGCTTTCTAATCTACCAACTCCTGTATTAGATCCTATTTTATCTCTTTCCGTCGCATACCGCGGCGATGAACGCCCTAACAAGGTTGACCTTGGTATTGGCGTATACAAAAACAGCGCTGGCGAAACACCAATCATGAAAGCCATTCAAATGGCACAAGAAGTGGTCGTTGAGAACCAAAAGACTAAGTCTTATGTTGGTCTTGCAGGCTGTGAAGAATTCAACCAAAGCATGATCGACCTCCTTCTAACGGGAACATCAGCCACAGATCGCGTTGCTGCTATTCAAACGCCTGGAGCAAGTGGTGCATTGCGTATGCTGGGTGACCTAATGAAGGTCGCACAACCAGATACGACGGTTTGGATTTCAAACCCTAGCTACGTAAATCACAAACCAGTGATGGAAGCGGCTGGGCTGAAAGTTAAGTTCTACCATTACTTCTCTCCAGAAACCAAGCAAGTTGATACAGCAAAAATGCTCGAAGACCTTTCTAAAGCTGGTCCTTCTGATGTAGTACTTCTGCATGGTTGTTGCCACAACCCAACGGGTGCAGATATTGATTTTTCAGCGTGGCAGACAATCACTGAGCTTTCTCAAAAAAATGGTTTTACGCCATTCGTAGATATTGCTTACCAAGGTTTTGGTGACGGCTTAGAAGAAGACGCAAAAGGTCTTCGCTTTATGGCTGACAACGTTGAAGAAATGCTGATCACGACTTCTTGTTCTAAAAACTTTGGTTTGTACCGTGAACGTACCGGTGCAGCGATTGTGATCGGCAAGAATGCAAAAGATGTGGCGAATGCGAAAGGTAAACTGCTTACGCTAGCACGTTCAACATACACTATGCCGCCAGATCACGGCGCAGCATTAGTAAAAACCATTCTTCAAGATGCAAACCTCACTTCCGTTTGGAAACAAGAATTGAACGAAATGCAGCAGCGCTTGTTGAATCTTCGTCAAACTTTGTGTAACGAATTGAGAAACAACCATAATACAGATCAATTTGATTTCATTGAGAGTCACAAAGGCATGTTTACTGTGCTAGGCTTTAGTGAAAACCAAATGGCGCAACTGCGTGAAGATTATGGGATTTATGGTGTCGGTGATGGTCGTATCAACATCGCTGGTTTAACCGAAACTCATATTCCTTACGTTGCTGACGCGATCCAAAAAATATCTCAACGTTAATTGGGAGAGTTAATGAAGAACTGGAAACTGATTCTGCCGCTAATGATGAGCGGCGGTCTTATTGCTTGTACGTCGACACCGACGACCACTGAGCCTGTTGAGCCAGAAAAACCAGTCGTGGAGCAGCCGGTAGAAAAACCGGATGTAAAACCAGAAGTAGACCCAAAACCCGAGGTGAAGCCGGAACAAAAACCGGAAACTAAGCCCGAGAAGAAACCCGATCCTAAACCGGCAAAACCACCGCAGGCAAAGAAAACACCTGATGGTATGTTGATCCTTGGTTCGGAAGAGTGGGTTTATGTACCAGACATTGACCAAACATTTAAAGGTCGCGTCGATACCGGTGCAACCACATCATCAATCAGCGCGACAGAAATAGTGCCGTTTGAACGAGATGGTAAAGACTGGGTTAAGTTTAAAATCGATATTAATGGTAAAGCGAGCAAAGAGTTCAAGTTACCTGTTGAACGTTGGGCAAAAGTTCGTCAATCCTCTTCAGAAGAAGTAGATAAGCGCGCTGTTGTTGTAGCTTACATTCAAGTTGGTGACCTAAAAGAGAAAACGGAATTCACACTGGCTGAGCGAGGCCACATGAATTTTCCAATCCTACTTGGTCGAAGCTTCTTCCGCGACGTTGCTGTTGTAGACGTATCTAAGAAGTATGTTCAAAACAAGCCAAGCGGCAAGTAAATCTCTGCTTCACGTAGCAAGCAAAAAAAGCCTCTCATTCGAGAGGCTTTTTTTACATAATATCAATGCGTTATTGAACTTTAATATCGAACAACTTAGTAAGCAAAGCGTGCTGATAAAACAAGCTGTTGGCCGTAAGTACCGTTATTTTTTAAATCCGCACCCAACGACAGTTGTTGCGTAGAGTGAAAACGTGCACCTAGGTTATAGATAGTCTTAGAGTCATCGTTGTCAATCAGTTGGCCAATACGACCATGTAGTTCAATGTTCTGCATAAACCAGACTCGAGTGCCGATGTTTACTTCTGTTTTCCACTCATCACCGTCGCCATTGTCTTGTTTGATGTTGTGAACCAACATTTGACCATAAATATCAGCAAATTGGCCTGCAGGACCATTGAAGCCAATACCGCCTGCAACATCCCAATCACCACTGAATTCACTATCAGCACGTCCAATAAAATGCGTATTTTCAGTAAAGTAGGTTGTGACTTCCCCACCAAACGTACCTGGGCTGGTACCCATGCGGAATTCCATTGTGTTGTAGTTGAAATTGTTTGCGTGAGCAGAAAGTGGCAAAACAGCGCACAAACCAAAGGCAGCAACCTTTAGAGCTTTACCTAGCATGGGTGTCTCCGGGCAAGAAAAATAATACGAACGAAAAAAAGGTCTGCAAAATGCAGACCAATATTTACAAAATATCATTTCAGGTGTTTCCCGTCACCTTAAACACTAGGACAGAGTGCTTATGATCATGGTGATGACGCCCAATTAAGCGGCAAGAGAGCAGTGCTTACATCACCACTAAGTGTTCAACTTCGATCTCTGGCTTACTACCGCCTTCAAACTCACCAAATAGACGAACTTTTGTAGTCTGGTCAATTGGTGTCGCTAGACGGATGTCGTCGTCCAACTCAACCATGATCTCGCCAGAGCCATCGCTAAAGATAAACTGGTCTGAGCGTGTTTGACGAAGTAGGTTGCCTTCTACGACCACGTCTTTCTCAGTGAACATGCTTGAGTCTTTAATCAATGCATCGACTTTTTCAATCGTTACAGGACCATTAAATTGAATGCTTGATTGACCGTGGTTGTGGTCTTTAGCCGTTGCAACAGTAGGAGCGATAGCAAGTGCAGCGATAGTAGCGATAACAGTGTTTTTCATAATTTGGTTTCTCTATTAAAGTGTTCGTTTTGATGGTGCTATTAAAACAAACCTTATTTGAACCATTACTGATTCGAACATTCATATTCGATTCATTTTCTTGAGTCCTATGCTGAGATAACGTTATGATTGTTCACCTTCTTTTTTCTCTTAATAAACGTTCATGAAATCACCAATCCCTTCATTAATGGTTCAAGGCACAACTTCAGATGCCGGAAAAAGCGTCCTTGTGGCAGGTTTATGCCGTGTATTAGCTCGCAGAGGGATAAAAGTTGCCCCGTTCAAGCCGCAGAACATGGCTTTAAACAGTGCAGTAACGAAAGATGGCGGTGAGATTGGACGTGCTCAAGCCGTTCAAGCGCAAGCCTGCAACGTCGAGCCTACGGTTCATATGAACCCTGTGTTGATTAAGCCAAACAGCGATACGGGCGCTCAAATTATCTTACAAGGTAAAGCATTGTCCAATATGGACGCTGTCGGCTTTCACGATTACAAAAAAGTCGCAATGGGCACGGTATTAGACTCTTTCTCTAAACTGACCGAAGAATTCGAATCCGTGATGATTGAAGGCGCTGGCAGTCCAGCAGAAATCAACTTAAGAGAAAATGATATCGCCAACATGGGATTTGCCGAGGAAGCAGACGTTCCCGTCATTATTATTGCAGATATCGACCGCGGTGGCGTGTTTGCCCATCTTTACGGGACACTAGCGTTGCTATCCGAATCTGAACAAGCGCGCGTTAAAGGCTTCGTTGTTAACCGCTTTCGTGGCGACATCAGCTTGCTTGAATCTGGTCTTGATTGGCTAGAAGAGAAAACGGGCAAGCCTGTGCTCGGTGTATTGCCGTATCTTCACGGATTAAACCTCGAAGCAGAAGATGCCATTACGGCGCAGCAAGAGCTGTCTTCACAAGTGAAACTCAATGTTGTGGTACCAGTTTTAACGCGCATTAGTAACCATACTGATTTTGATGTTTTGCGTCTAAATCCAGACATTAACCTTCGCTACGTTGGCAAAGGTGAGAAGATCGATAAAGCGGATCTCGTTATCTTGCCAGGTACTAAATCAGTCCGAGACGATTTGGATTATCTGCGTAGCCAAGGGTGGGACAAAGACATTCAACGCCACATTCGCTTGGGCGGCAAAGTCATTGGCATCTGTGGCGGCTACCAGATGCTTGGCAACGTAATTGATGACCCAAATGGCGTAGAGGGCCGGCCTGGTCGTAGTGAAGGCCTTGGTTTGTTAGACATCACCACAACTCTAACCGATAGCAAACAGCTTACAAACACACGAGCAGAGCTTTCTCTTAACGGTAAAAAAGCTAATGTGAAAGGTTATGAAATCCATGTGGGAAGAAGTGAAGTGCAGGGCGCTCAACCTATCAAGTTAAATTCTGGCGAAGCAGAAGGCGCGCTTAGTGCATGTGGCCAAATCATGGGAACCTACCTACACGGCTTCTTCGATGAGGGAGATGTCTTGAGCCTTGTTTCAGAATGGGTAAACGGCACTCAAATCAAACAACAAGACTTTGAACAGCTCAAAGAACAGGGCATTAATCGAATTGCAGATGCGATAGAACAACATATGAATCTTGACTTTCTGTTCAAATAAAACCAGTTTTTAACTGTCTGAAGTATAAATAAAAGTGGAGATTGCTTTCCACTCATTCATCTTCTGCCTGTCTAACACCGGAGTGTTTTTATGAAAGCATGGAAAATTCATGCTTGCCTAGTGGCAATATTGAGCGTTTCATCAGCAGCAAACGCGGCAACTGACTTAAAAATTTATGCAGCGTCGTCAATGACTAATGCGATTGATGATATTGCTCAAAAATTCGAGCAAAAATACGATGTCTCAGTCACACCTGTATACGGTGGTTCATCATCCATTGCTCGCCAAATTCTAAATGGCGCACCGACCGATGTGTTTATCTCTGCAAACACTAAATGGATGAATTACCTAGTAAAATCAAAAGCTGTAAAGAGTGACAATGTCACTAATTTAGTACGAAATTCCCTCGTTGTCATTGCGCCGCAAGATAGCAGTATTGCAACATTTGATTTCTCTGATGCTGATGCTTGGAATAAGGCACTGGACGGCAACCGCCTTGCTCTAGGCAATCCAGTGTCCGTTCCTGCCGGAATGTATGCAAGAGAGTCTTTAACTAACCTTGGCGTGTGGAAAGTACTAGAACGTCAAATTGCTCCAGCAAAGAACGTTCGTCTTGCACTTGCGCTAGTAGAGCGAGCGGAAGCCCCGTTGGGAGTGGTCTACAAAACGGATGCACAATTGACAACTAAGGTGAAAATAGTTGGAGAATTTGCAAGCGATACTCACGCAGACATCGTTTACCCAGCCGCGATTGTGAAAGACTCAATACAATCAAAACAATTCTTCCAGTACTTGAAGTCGGATGAAGCAAAACAAGTCTTTGCTCATTACGGTTTTCAATAAAAGGGATCAGAGTGTCAGAACTTGAATACCAAGCCTTAATGCTAAGCCTAAAAGTCGGCACCTATGCCGTCGTTTGGTTGATTCCAATAGGCGTTGCTCTCGCTTGGTTACTGTCTAGAAAAGAGTTTATCGGTAAGTCCATATTAGATAGCTTGATTCATCTTCCACTCGTATTACCTCCTGTGGTTATTGGTTACTTGCTACTGATCTCTCTCGGTCGTCAAGGATACTTGGGTGGGTGGCTATATGAACACTTTGGTTTAATATTCAGTTTCAACTGGAAGGGGGCCGTCATCGCCTGTATCGTCGTTGCCTTACCATTAATGGTCCGTTCGGTTCGATTGAGTTTAGATACGGTTGACCCCAAATTAGAACACGCAGCCTCAACCCTCGGAGCGTCGCCGTTAAAAGTCTTTGTCACAATTACGCTTCCGTTAACTATTCCTGGAATCATCACTGGTACCATGCTCTCGTTTGCACGCAGTTTAGGAGAGTTCGGTGCCACTATCAGCTTCGTTTCGAACATACCAGGGGAAACGCAAACCATCCCACTAGCCATGTACAACTTTATAGAAACGCCTGGTGCTGAAATGGAAGCCGCGCGCTTATGCATCATTTCTATTGCCTTAGCTCTGTCGACGTTAATGATCTCAGAATGGTTAAATCGTAAAGCCGCAGCGCGTCTGGGGGCTAAGCGATGAGTATAGAAATTCAATTTAAACAAGCACTTGGTGAAACCAACTTTGACATTAACTTGTCGTTACCGCGTAACGGAATAAGTGCGCTATTTGGTCGTTCCGGCGCCGGAAAAACGACTCTAATTAACGTTATTAGTGGATTAGTTACACCACAGCAAGGCAAAGTGGCGATTGGCGAGCACATCCTTTTCGATAGTGATGCGGGTATTAATCTACCGACGCATAAGCGCAAAATTGGTTATGTATTTCAAGATTCTCGCTTGTTTCCGCATTATTCAGTAAAAGGAAACTTGCTCTATGGTGTTGTAGAAAAAGATGAAGAGTATTTCGATAAGGTCACAGAATTACTTGCTATTAAACCACTGTTAAAACGCTTCCCAGTTTCTTTGTCGGGCGGTGAAAAGCAACGTGTAGCCATTGCGCGAGCACTACTTTCTAAGCCTAATCTGCTTTTGATGGATGAACCTTTGGCTTCCTTAGATATGCCACGTAAGCGAGAAGTCATGCCATTTTTAGAAGAGTTGTCTGAGCAGGTCAACATTCCGATCGTGTACGTTACGCATAGCTTGCAAGAAATCCTACGCTTGGCCCAACACCTTTCGATTCTCGACAAGGGACGAATCATGACGTCAGGTAAGCTTGAAGAAGTATGGGCGTCTCATGCGATGCGTCCGTGGCAGTCATTTTCCGATCACAGTAGCTTGTTTGAGGGCAAAATTGCGACCCATCATGACAAATACGCGTTAACGTGCGTAAAGCTCGCACCAAAGGCTTGTTTGTGGGTTCAAAAGGTCGATGGTGAGCCAGATACGTCAATTCGCCTGCAAGTGCGTGCCAATGATGTCTCTATAGCTTTGGAAAAACCAGTTGCGACGTCTATTCGTAATGTACTGTCAGCGACCGTCGCATCCATTGAAGAATTCAATGCTGGCGAAGACAAACAAAGTATTACGGTATCGCTGAAGTTAGATACTGACTGCCACTTATGGGCGACCATTACGCCTTGGGCGTTGGATGATTTGAATTTAAAAGTCGGTGACATGGTGTACGCACAAGTAAAAGGGGTCAGTGTAACGCAGAGAGATATCTCGTTGGCGCATCACTAGCGCGTAACCAGATTATACGAAATAAAAAAGGCCGCAATTGCGGCCTTTAACTTAACTGAAGTAAATGGGAAGAATTACTTCACAAATACTTCTTTAAATTCACGCTTAAGAAGAGGATCGCGACGCGCTTTCTTAAGTTGCTTAACCATGTCTTTCACGCAGTTGTGAAGAACATTGTCAAGAAGTTGAGAACGGTAGTCTTCTTTGTCTTCATCTGTCATGTTTTCAGGCAGATTAAGCGTTGGGAATTCTTCCATTACGTTTAGACCAGCGAATGCTTGGCCAACCGTTACTAGAGCGTGGAATTGCTCAAAGTTGTCCAGAATGTTTTGTGCACTTGCAGGCATTTCGTCCCAAGACGCACGAACAGCTTCTTCAGACACTTCATGGATAGAGGTAACCATCTCGAACATTTGCTCTGGAACTTCGTCAAATTCGATAACTTTGCGTAGTTCAGGAGAAATGGTTTCTAGATCGATTTTTTTGCTTTCGTTGTTAGTTGCTTCTGACATGGTGTGTCTCTCGTTACAAAAGGCGGGAATATTAATACCAAATGCATCAAATAGCTACCATAAGAAGCATTTGATTCCGTGACCACTCAACAAAAAAATATAGCACTAAATGAGTGGCGTAATGCAACAATCTCGTGAGTATGATATATGTTTAATAAAGACTTACAAAAGAATGGGACGCGCTATGCAACCGACAGGGACATCGATGCGCATTCTACTGGTTGATGACGTTCAGCTGGATCGAATGCAGTTGGCTATCCGTTTGAAACAACAAGGTCATATTGTTAAAGCCGTTGGAAGTGGTCTAGAAGCATTAAATACTTATGAAAGCTTCGACCCAGAACTGGTTCTGCTAGATATCGCTATGCCAGACATGAATGGCTTTGAAGTATCACTTCATATCAGAGAAACATTCCCGGACTGGATCCCAATCATCTTCCTCAGTAGCCATGAGGAACCAGAAATGATCGCCAAAGCTATTGAGGCCGGCGGGGATGATTACCTTATCAAACCTGTCGACAAGCTTGTTCTTAATTCGAAGTTGATGGCAATGCAACGTATTGCTCACATGAGACGAGAGCTGAAACAGGCGACCGCACAACTAGAAGAGATGAACTCAAGATTACAACAGCAAGCCAATGAAGATGGTCTGACGAAGTTGTATAACCGCCGCTATATCGATCAAAAGTTTGAAACCATGATTGCTTGGCATGGCCGTCATCATATGCCAATGGCCCTCATCTTACTCGACGTTGATTTCTTTAAGCCGTTCAATGACAACTATGGGCACATAGAAGGGGATCGCTGTCTGCAAGCGATTGCAAATCAACTCAAAGCAACGTTCTGTCGTTCTGGAGAGTATGTCGGGCGTTATGGTGGGGAAGAATTTGTCATTCTTCTCAATAGCACGGATGCGAAAACTGCAGAAAGGGAAGCCGAACGCGTGCAAGAGGCCATGTACTTCCTCGACTATCCACATGCATACTCTAGCATTGCAAATAGAGTGACAGTGTCACAAGGAGTCTTTGCCTTTCAACCCACAGGTAAAGACAACATAGCAGAATTGTACGCAACGGCAGATAGAGCGCTTTATTCGTCAAAGTCTCTAGGAAGAAATACATACACTGTGGTAAATGCTAGTTGATTCAGAAGCTTAATTTTAAAATTATTATCGTGACAATGTCACTTATTTCTAGTTTTTGTCACGCAAATCCCGTACAGCAAACGCTACAAAAAGAGTTTGAGCGCAACTTCGCGATTGGCATTGTGCTCTCTGACAGTGATGTCTTTACCTTAGGCTTTCATGATTTCGACCCCAATAAATATCTTAATATTGATAACGAAGATATTGGTACCCAAGACTCTGTCGACCTGAGAAAACAGGTTGCGCTGTCCACACTCCCTTATCACTTATCTCTTTCTGAAGATAAAACTGCCCCAGTTAAATATAATCTCAAAGGTCGATTATATGCGTTAGGTATCGACCAAGATGTGACCGTCAATGAAGACAAAGTGCCAGATCGAAACAAAGAGCTTATCTTAGGGTCTTACACCGAAATTGAACAACAAAACCAACTCACAGAACATCTATCATTGAGTGGCGCCGCGGGAGCTCACCTGATGTATTACCGCAACGAGTATTCCTACCGTAGTGATGCGCTCGATAACCTTAAGCCATATATAGAGGGAGTTTACCTCAATACCGATGCTTGGGCGTTGGTCGGAGAGGTCAACGCTGAACTCAAGTACCTCGAAAATGAAAATTGGGGGAAATGGTACGTTTGGTCGTCGCCACATTACTTTTATGGAATGGGTTGGGGCGAAGGAAATAATGGCGATATAGGAAACCCAGAAGGCTGGTATTGGGTGAACGGCGTCAAATTGTTTTACGACATCACCAAAGTGGGCAGAACCGTCCAGTCTGTATACACCAGTTTCAATCGAGTTGATGTTGGCGGTGATACGAGTAAACCGATGAATACCTCACACTACTATGAAGCAAGCTTTGGTTGGTTAATGACACCACCGTTTAAAAGCGAATGGATTGATAACATAGGTCTCGGTCTGTCCGTCAATTACGGCAGTGCACTAAAAGGCGGAAGCCTTGTTTTGTTCTTTAATCAGGAGTAATTCCGCAATGGCAAAGAAAACCATTGCATTTCCTCACTCGGCGAGCCAAAATCGCGCCCCATTTTGCTTAATAGGAACATAAGCACATAAACCAAGTCATGGAACGACAATAACAAACCTATAAAAGTTATGCGTAAGTTGGCTTGTTTGGCGATGTGTTTCGCTTCTACTTCATCTTATTCCAGCACCGTTGAAAAGCAGCTGCAAAAAGAGTTCGATTATAACTTCTCCTCCAGCATTGTCCTTTCAGACAGTGATGTGTTCACCTTTGGCTTCTCAAACTTTGACCCTAACGAATACCTCAATCTCGATGATGATTCTTTAGGTGATAACGAATCCGTCGACCTTCGGAAGAAAATCTCCGTATTGTCGTTGCCATTCAGTATTCCGGCGAGCAATTACCGTTATTCCCCATACCAGACAACCGTGAACGGGCGAGGCTACCTGCTTTCTTCTCAACAAAAAGTGTCCGCGTTAAATGCCGACACTCCTGACGACCTTGATGAGCTTGTTTTGGGTGGCTACTTAGAAGTTGAGCAAGAGGCTTATTTAAATCGCAATATCACGTTGGGCGCAGCGGCGGGAACGCACATCATGTACTACCAAAATGATTACGCTTATCGTAGTGATACGTTGGAGGATTATCGTGACCAAATTGATGGTATTTATGTCAATACCAACGCGTTAGCAATGGTCGGCGAGGTTAATGCGACACTAAAATACAGCCCTTATGGTCATTTTGGTCAATGGTACTTTTGGTCTTCACCACATTACTTTAACGGCGTTGGTGTCAACTTCGGAAAAGGTGACAACGTAATTAACCCTGAAGGCTGGTATTGGGTTAATGGTGTAAAGGTCTTTCACCGTCTAGCGATATGGCAAAACATGGTTCAGTCGTTTTATACCAGCTTCAACCGAGTTGACATAGGTGGCGATACCAAGAAACCGTTAAACACGGATCACTACTATGAAGCGAGTATGGGTTGGCTTATGACACCACCGATTAAAATCCCATTTGTGGTGAACATAGGTGTAGGGATGAGTCTCAACTATGGCAGTGCGTTTAAAGGGGGTAGTTTGGTCATGTTCTTCAACCAAGTTTAACGCTTTTCAGATTTCAACGACTCTTGTAAGCAGAAAATAGGACAATTAAGCGTGGCAGAACTTCACACAGTTTCGGCCCGCTTTTTTGGCTTTATACAGGGCGTCATCAGCAAGTTTAATCACGTCAGTTGGGTTTCGTGCACTACGGCTGTCTGCAACCCCAAAACTCGCAGTGACAGATACGGTCTTTTTCTTTGAATCAGCACTTCCGCGCTTTTTGCGGCCTTGTTTGTTGTCATCAGGTCGACTGTCTTGATCGCGTAGAATCATTTCATATTCAGCAATCAATTCGCGAACTTCTTCCACATGAGCTTCGCAGTCTTCGGTGTACTTACCTTTAAAGACAATGGTGAACTCTTCACCACCAAAACGATACACCTTTGCTCCACCTTGTGTCTTCATTAGGCGCGAAGCCACCATCTTTAACACATCATCACCGGTGTCGTGGCCGTAGGTGTCATTAAACTTCTTAAAATGATCAACATCCAGCATCGCAATGGTGAACTTACGTCCCATATGCTTAAGGTCCAGATCCAACGCACGACGGCTAGGAATGAGCGTTAAGCTATCAGTAAAAGCCAGTTGATGGCTCGCCGATGTGGAGTAAATGATGATCAATAGGCCCGTTAGCGTAAACATGGTGCTAGAGATATATTGGACGTCGAAGAAGATAAACGTCGCCGAGGCTAACACCATCGCAGAGTAAGTCATCGCGTGAATGATCTTATTCTTCTTCAGCACCAAAATGCCAAGGAAGCACACAATACCAACGCAATAGAGCACAAGTACTAGAGGAAGTTTGGAAACCTTGGGAACAATAAACAAGATGCCATTGGTCCACTCATCGAATCCACCTTCTACGTAATAGGTCAGCGTCACATAGGACCAAAAGACAAACATAACCAGCACAAAAATGTAGGCTAACGTGGCTTTGGAATCGAAACCTTCTTTATTGAACAGAAACACCGCTAGGAAAGAGACGGGTAAAAGACTCGCTAAAATGGTGAGCTCTAAAAGCGCAGTTCCCGTTTGAAGCGGAACTTGTAGGCGATGTTGGATTACGAAGTAGGCAAGTAGCATGGCAATGCAAACCATAGACTCGCGACCTTGCTTGAATGAGTAACACATTAACAGTGCACAGCCCAACAAAATATATGGCAAATTCGAAGCAATGCCCCAGTTAGACTGAGTCATCTGAATGATGCTATCCATACCCAAGCTGATCATACCCAACAGTATAATTGGAAATAGAAACCGAAAGCCTGGAGAGGTCATTAAAGATGAAGCCATCTACTACAAATTACCTGCAAATAGTTGAGTATATCTAAAGAGTTACATTAAGCATTCAATTAATACCGTGTGTGGGCAGTATATATTCTGACGCTTTCAAAACTAACAAGAATACGTGTATTTGCGAATTTTCCAAGTGTTTTACAGTCGATGATTACAAAAAGAGAGAGGTTGATTAAATTAAGACCAATCAACAAGTTGCACGATAGTTGTGACTGCTATAATTTCGTAGTGTTGAGCAAAGGAGAAAAATCGATGCAAATCAGTTCAGATGTACACAATTATATGGAGACACTCGTTGGGCAAGAACTCTCTTCAGAGCGATACGTCGATCAGTTTGATCATGAACAGTTGGCTGACATCGCTTGCTTGGCGCTGATCCAATTAAAACCAGTTTATATCCGCCATGATATCGATTTTCTGTCTGCTCTACCTGAGCGTAAACTGACGCAGTTTAAAGATAGTGTCTATATCGCGGTAGAAAATGCAGCAGCAATGGTGCAAGAAGATCGACGCACGAATCGTAACAATGATGTACCTGTAATTTTCTCGCATACCAGTTATGATGAAGACAAAGAACTGGATTGGTTTGAGAAGCCAATTCTCAACGTCAACATTAAGTAATGAATGTCTTAATCAGTCTTAAATAGATAAGGCATGCCCAAGGAGGAATTGTGGGATTCTTTTCGCGCTTGTTTGGTGGTGGTGATAAAACTGCCGCAGTTAAAACCGTAGACCCCGTCGAATATAAAGGCTTTTTGATTTACCAAGAGAGTATTTCAGAAGGTGGTCAGTACCGCATTGCAGGACGGATTGAGAAAGAGTTCGATGGAGAAGTGAAAACCCACCGCTTTATTCGTTCCGACTTGATAGGATCAGAACAAGACGCCAATGAGCTGATGCTGAAAAAAGCGCAGATGTTCATCGACCAAATGGGTGAAAAAATCTTCAATTAAGAACTCACTGCAACTTGATTCGAATCATCTCCAAGAGAGCCATTAGTGTATATGCTGATGGCTCTCTTTCTTTTTATGGCTTAATTACCTGTTAAATTAACCACTTAACATTCATCTGGTTAGACCTCTGTCTAGTGGCGCTAATCGTTGTTATTTTTCAGCGCGAAGTAGAGAATCATTCATTACTTAGCGTTATATGTAATGAAATTTAGTATTTTTATTACAAAATACTTGAAGTCATGATGGACGTTCGTTAAAAACAGAAGAATAACAGGGCTGTTAGTCAAGATTTGACTGTGCAAATGGGTGACCCAAAACACCATCATTCGTTTGCGTTTTCTTGCGTAGTAAACAGATAGAAATAAAAAAGAATTAGAGTAGAGCAACGCTCTGTTTTGGGACTAATTATTGATATGTATACAAGGAGTATGCGTTTTGCAAATCGGTGTACCTAGAGAAATACTCGCGGGTGAATCGCGAGTAGCTGCATCACCTAAATCGGTTGAGCAGTTAATTAAGTTGGGGTTCGATGTCGCAATCGAATCACAAGCGGGGGTGCTAGCCAGTTTCGACAATGCGGCTTATGAAGCAGCAGGGGCGACAATTGTATCTAGCGACGAAGTATGGCAATCAGGCTTAATTCTTAAAGTGAATGCGCCTCATGTTGATGAAGAAAATGGCATCGATGAGATCGCATTGTTACAAGATGGCGCAACATTGGTTAGCTTTATCTGGCCAGCGCAAAACGCGGAGTTAATGGAACAGCTCTCAAGCAAGAACATCAACGTTCTCGCAATGGACTCCGTTCCTCGTATCTCACGTGCGCAAGCATTAGACGCGCTCTCTTCTATGGCTAACATCGCCGGTTATCGAGCAGTGGTTGAAGCTGCTCATGAATTCGGTCGCTTCTTCACTGGCCAAATTACTGCCGCTGGTAAAGTACCACCAGCTAAAGTGTTAGTTGCTGGTGCAGGTGTCGCTGGACTTGCAGCAATCGGTGCGGCTGGTAGCCTTGGCGCAATCGTTCGTTCTTTCGACGTTCGTCCTGAAGTGAAAGAACAAGTCGAATCGATGGGCGCTGAGTTCCTGACGGTAGATTTCAAAGAAGACTCAGGCTCAGGTGACGGTTACGCCAAAGAAATGTCTGATGAGTTCAACAAGAAAGCGGCTGAGCTATACGCTGAGCAAGCGAAAGATGTTGATATCATCATCACTACGGCGCTAATTCCTGGCCGCCCAGCACCGACGTTGATCACCAAAGAAATGGTCGACAGCATGAAAGCGGGCAGCGTGATCGTTGATCTGGCGGCTGCCAATGGCGGTAACTGTGAATATACAGAAAAAGACAAAGTCATCACGACAGCCAATGGCGTAAAAATCGTTGGTTACACTGACATGGTAGGCCGTCTGCCAACGCAATCTTCTCAGCTCTACGCAACCAACCTTGTAAACCTTCTAAAACTGTTGTGCAAAGAGAAAGATGGCAACATCGATATCGACTTTGAAGACGTTGTGTTACGTGGTGTGACCGTCGTGAAAGAAGGCGAAATCACTTGGCCGGCACCACCGATTCAAGTTTCTGCTCAACCACAAGCAAAAACCCAAGAACCGGTCAAAAAAGAGCCGAAAGTTGAAGAGCCAACATCACCAGTTAAGAAATTCGCACCACTGGTTATTGGTTTGGGTGCGTTTGGCTGGGTTGCATCAGTCGCTCCGGCTGCATTCCTATCACACTTCACCGTTTTCGTATTAGCGTGTGTGGTAGGTTACTACGTTGTTTGGAACGTGACTCACGCACTGCATACACCACTTATGTCGGTAACAAACGCGATTTCCGGCATCATCGTAGTGGGCGCGCTACTGCAAATTGGTCAAGGTAATGGTGTAGTTACCTTCCTATCATTCATTGCTGTTCTCATTGCAAGCATAAACATCTTTGGTGGCTTTACCGTGACCAAACGTATGCTTGAAATGTTCCGCAAAGACAAATAATAGGAGTTACCAATGTCTGCAGGATTAGTACAAGCGGCATACATTATTGCTGCGCTATTTTTCATCTTAAGTCTCGCGGGACTTTCTAAACAAGAATCAGCACGAAATGGTAACTACTACGGTATTGCTGGTATGGCAATTGCGCTTATTGCGACAATTTTCAGCCCAAGTGCCGAAGGCTTTGCATGGGTCATCATCGCGATGGTGATCGGTGGTGGTATTGGTATCCACTACGCGAAGAAAGTAGAAATGACAGAAATGCCAGAATTGGTTGCGATTCTACATAGCTTCGTGGGTATGGCCGCGGTACTTGTTGGTTACAACAGCTACCTAGAGCCACCAGCACCAGTATCAACAGATCTTGCTGGTATTCACGCAGAGCACGTTATCCACCTTGTAGAAGTATTCCTTGGTGTGTTCATCGGTGCGGTAACCTTTACTGGTTCTATCGTAGCGTTTGGTAAGCTTCGTGGGATCATTTCTTCTTCACCACTTAACCTACCTCACAAACACAAGATGAACCTCGCTGCGATCGTTGTTTCAACACTGCTTATGATTTACTTCGTAAAAGCAGACGGCAGCATGTTCGCACTGATCTTGATGACACTGATTGCTTTTGCATTCGGTTACCACTTAGTGGCATCAATCGGTGGTGCAGATATGCCGGTTGTTGTTTCAATGCTTAACTCATACTCCGGTTGGGCGGCTGCGGCAGCAGGCTTCATGCTAGCAAACGATCTATTGATCGTGACTGGTGCGCTGGTTGGTTCTTCAGGTGCCATCCTTTCTTACATCATGTGTAAAGCAATGAACCGCTCGTTTGTAAGCGTAATTGCAGGCGGCTTCGGTCAAGAAGTAGTGATTTCAAGTGATGAAGAACAGGGGGAACATCGCGAAACATCAGCTGAAGAAGTTGCTGAAATGCTGAAAAACTCGAAGTCCGTAATCATCACCCCAGGATACGGGATGGCAGTGGCACAAGCTCAATACCCGGTACATGAGATCACAGACAAGCTACGAGCTCAAGGCATTGAAGTTCGCTTTGGTATTCACCCAGTAGCTGGCCGTCTACCTGGTCACATGAACGTTCTATTGGCTGAAGCGAAAGTACCGTATGACATCGTACTAGAAATGGACGAAATCAACGACGACTTCCCAGCAACAGATACGGTTCTGGTCATCGGCGCAAACGACACAGTAAACCCAGCGGCACTAGAAGATCCAAACAGCCCGATTGCCGGCATGCCAGTATTAGAAGTTTGGAATGCGCAAAATGTCATCGTATTCAAGCGTTCAATGAATACAGGTTACGCAGGCGTTCAAAACCCACTGTTCTTTAAAGAGAATACGTCGATGTTGTTCGGTGATGCGAAAGAGAGCGTAGAAGCAATCTCTAAAGCACTGTAAGCGTAGGGGACATCAGCATCTGCTTCGAATGGAAGTATTTGCTTTAAAACTCATCAAGGCCAGCATTCGCTGGCCTTTTTTTGTGGGCTTTCAATGTTATAGTACTGCAAATCCTTAAGCTGCCTAATGTCATTTGTTTTTAGATTGATGTATAGTTCTGGCTAATGTAACAAGTACCGGTAACAGTTTGATTAAACAGTTTTTGCTCCGTTCTGCCTTAATGCTGCCACTTTTCTCGGCAAGCGCATTTGCAGATTCATTACCAGAACGAATAGATACGTTTACAGAGCTATTTAATTATGAAGTGGCTCTTAAATCGTATGACATACGCATACTGCAATCGAACTACCCAACCAAATTGCTTTCACCGGACTCAATGTTGCCACAAACGGCCGATTATCCGCTAAAAGACATTCAACAGCTGTATCGCTTGGCGAACACATGTCGCGGAAAACTGCCGTTAAGTCCTTTAATTACGGAACCTTTGGTGTTTACTCGTGCCTTATGTAAAGGAACGCAACTCACACCACGTTGGTTTTCTCGTAGTGGGTTGATTCACCCAGGAGGCGGCACTTACGCAGCTCGTTATGCTGAGAAATATCCAGAACTGCGCCCTAAGCTTGCACAGTACATGCACATTAAAGAGCGCACTAACGACGATGGCGACGAACTGCTAGAAAGCTTGCAAAGCATGGATGATGATGCAATAAACGCACTCATCGCTGGTGCAAGCATGTTCATTGAAGGGAAGGAGCTTTGGCTACGCCGCGGTGATCACTACTTCGTTTTCTCTAAAAATGTTTGGCAAGAAAATGTTGCGAATGCTGGTCTGTCTTACGGACTCGCATCAGAAAGCCGAAGCTGCTTTGTGAAACGCGGTAACATTTGTTGGGATGTAGAAGATCACTCGCAAGTGTTGCGGATCAGCATGATCATTCTTGTGATTGCCAACATCTTATTGGTGATCGGCTGGGCAGTGTATCGCTGGAACAGCAAACGAGAAGAAATGCGCAGTCGCATGTTGGTGCTGCAAATTCTTACTCACGAACTAAGAACGCCGATTGCGTCTTTGTCTTTAACCGTTGAAGGTTTCCGTCGTGAGTTCGAACATCTTCCAGAAACCGTTTACGACGAATTTCGTCGATTATGCGAAGATACGCGCCGATTACGCCAGTTAGCAGAGGCAAGTAAAGATTATTTGCAATCTGATAACCAAATGCTTGCAACAGACTGGGTTCCTTCTGTTGCAGAATGGCTAGAATATAAGATTGAAGAAGAATTTGATAACGCTGTACTTTTCAAAATAAACGAAGATGTAGCTGCTAAAGTTAACGTGTATTGGCTCGGAACCTGTATCGATAACTTGCTACGAAACGCATTGAAGTACGGTAAAGCACCGGTCGAACTATGTGTAGAAACCAGTGCGGATAAAATCATTATCCAAGTCATAGATGCCGGCAGTTTAACTGCAAAAGATTGGGCAAACCTAAGAAAGCCGTTCGTAAGTAAGAGCGGACTAGGGCTTGGATTAACAATAGTTGAATCAATGGTAGGCCGCATGGGCGGAAAAATGTCCCTAATGGGACCACCTACAACCTTTATATTGGAGATACCTTGTGAAACAGACACTGCTTCTCGTTGAGGACGATAAAAACTTGGCTGACGGCCTGTTAGTAAGCCTGGAACAAGCAGGATATGAGTGTTTACATGTGGAGCGTATTTCAGACGTTGAGCCACAATGGAAAAAGGCTGACTTAGTCATTCTGGACCGCCAACTACCAGACGGCGACTCAGTACAATCTCTTCCTGAATGGAAAAAAATTAAAGATATCCCTGTAATCCTTCTTACTGCACTGGTTACTGTAAAAGATAAAGTTGCGGGTTTAGATTCTGGTGCGAACGATTACTTAACAAAACCATTTGCAGAAGCGGAACTGTTTGCGCGTATCCGAGCACAACTTCGCGCACCAGATTCAGCGGAACAGGGTAATGCAGACAAAGTGATGACCAAAGACCTTGAGATCGACCGCGCAACTCGCGAAGTCGTATTCCAAGGTGAAATGATCACTCTGACTCGTACCGAGTTCGATCTACTGCTGTTCTTGGCATCTAACTTAGGTCGCGTATTTACACGTGATGAATTATTAGATCACGTTTGGGGTTACAACCATTTCCCAACAACGCGTACTGTAGATACTCACGTACTTCAGTTACGTCAAAAGCTACCGGGTCTAGAAATCGAAACGCTACGTGGCGTTGGTTACAAGATGAAAGCGTAACGGCAAAGAATGAAAACACTACTTCCTGTAGTTCTCTCATTGCTATTAGTGAAACCAGTCCAAGCTACGGACTGGTTTCAAACTAATACACCACTGACACAAGCTCACCAGCATCTGCTCGAAGATGACCTTGGTGGCATGTTCAATTCCCTTGTCGAACTATGGCAAAGTGAACCAAACAAAGAACTCACACCGCACCTCAATGATTTATTAGCACAATCACTTTCTAGAGACTGCGGCAAATCATTAACAGGTGTCACGCTTCCTGATTGGATAAGCGGCATTAACGTTATTCGACAAACCATCCAAAGCCCTGGCAGAGATACTTATCGACTTGTCGTTAAACTGCGTGCAACAACGGATATTGAAGACATCTCTTTCCGCCGTTGGGTCGACAGTACGATCTCTGCAGACAGCTCATTCAATTTTGAAGAGCAACCGGAAGGCGCAGAACTGGCAAATGAACGCAGCTTTTTAAAACGCTACAATCTAACCGGCAAGTTGGATGCGGGCTTATATCACTTATCAGTTACGACAAAAGACAAACGTACTTACCGTACATGGGTGATTTTAGGCGATTCAAACTCGACACAATATGTTCGTTGGACTTCAAAAGAGAACTGGAAGGTAGAGAAGAGCGCGCTACGGAACCCACATTGTCCGCTACCACAGCTAGAAGTCGGCCTTTATGATTATGTCGAAGGTCAATATGACCAAGTATGGAAAAAGACATACGAATCTAATTACCCAAATTCTCTCGAATTAGATGGAATCCCTAATGACCGATATGTGTTAGCTGTGAGCATTAACAGTCGACGTTGGCAAGGTGACATTATTGTTGAGCAGGCTCAAACTATTAGCCGAACTTATGATGTTTCTCTCGAAGAATAGCTAAAGAAATTACACTTGTGCCGATATAAGTTCAGGACGAACGAAATCACAAGTGTAGTATGAAGACACAATTCAAAATTTTAACCACGACCATCACAGCAGCGTTATGCTCCAGCGCTGCTTTTGCTGGCACTTACGCAATCGAAGCTCGTAGTGACGCAATGGGTGGAGTCGGCACCGTATCAGCCTCTTACCTAACTGCACCATTCTTTAACCCGGCATTAACGGCAATCTACCGTCGTAATGATGATGCAGGTATGATCGTGCCAAGTTTTGGCGTTAACTATAACGATCAAGACGGTTTAATCGACGAAATCGAACGCATAGGTAAGCTGACCGATCCAACAGAAATCGTAAACTCCTTAGACGCGATTAACGGACAAAAGATGGATTTTGACCTTGGTGGTGTCGTCGCCGTTGGTATTCCGAATAAATTCTTATCTGCAACAGCTTACGGAAAACTATATACCGAGTCTTTCGTTGAACCGACTATCGACACGGCAAGTGGTGACCCGTTAAATGATAGCTACGTGCGCGGCGTCTCTATTGGTGTGGCAGAAGCGGGGATCTCCCTCGCTAAATACACCAACTTCATGAATCAGCATTTGTCGTTTGGTATTACACCAAAACTACAGCGCATCTACACTTACTCTTACGCAACAAGCTTTGCTGCGTTCGATACTAAAGATTTGCGTGAAAATGAAACCGCAGAAACCATGTTTAACCTTGATGCGGGTGCATTGTGGTTCTTTGGTCCTTACCGTTTAGGTATTTCAGCGAAAAACTTAATCGGTCGCGACGTGAAAACAAAATCTTTCACCTACAACGGTGATACCATTCAATCCTACGAATACAGCATGCGACCAGTCTACACCGTAGGTGCCGGATATGTCGCAGATTACTTCAGCTTCAGCGTTGACTACGATTTGAATGAAGAGAAGAAGTTCTCTACCTTTGATGACAACATGCAAATGGTTCGAGCCGGTTTTGAAATTGACGTACTTCGTCAGCTAGCACTGCGTGGGGGATACATGAAAAACCTTGCACGTTCAGATGACGACGGAACGATCACGGCGGGTATTGGTTTGTCACCTTTGAACTTAATCGAACTTGATATTGCAGCGCAATATACCAATGAAAACGCAATGGGTGCTTCGATTAATTTCCTTGCGACCTACTAAGCGAGCCGTTATAGTCAGCTCCTCATATTGAGGAGCTTTTTTATGTTTGACGATTTACCACCTCTGTCTCATCAAGAGCAGCAACAAGCTGTAGAACGTATTCAAGAATTAATGCAGAAGGGTACCAGTACCGCAGAAGCGATTAAGATCGTAGCCCAGCAAATTCGAGCAGAATACGCCGCGAAGAAACAAGACTAAGAAATTACAAAGAGCAGGGCACAGACCCTGCTTTTTTTACGCCCCTCACATATATCGCTAAATCAAACAGCTCCCCGTCTTTTCACCACACTACCTTAAACAAATTCAACGTTACCACGTAACCAAGCAGTTCAAAAGTGGAGTAGAAACACCTGCAATAATAAGTTAGTAAAATTTTACTAGATACCATTAACTGTCACTTTTGAAATGCAGGCAAAAACACTGAGCAAGCACAGCAAATTGAATATAACCCCCTAAAATACAAGCACTTAACTCGGGATAATCATTCAAACAATAAAACACTCCCACCTCGCTCTGTAATTTAATTACAGTGACGAATTCAATGGCCATATCCAATAGTGAAATATTCTGCAAAAACATAAAAGAGACGCCGTCACTTTGATTGGCAGAAAATTTAGACATATAAAATGGTACTTATGAAAACAGTGAGTGCTTGCGGACTAAAACCGAACCGAATCTGAAACCGTACTTAAAACAGAAAAAGAGAATGAGTAAACGGTGTTTTTCACGTGAGATTTAGATGGAATGAGCGCAACTTTTTTCAAAAAATGATCACTGGCCTACATTGGAGATATAAACGCAATTTTACTTACGTATTACACTGTAACGTTATTAGGTTAAAAGTGAGATGCTGAATGGGGTGAACTATTGATGAGTAAAGTTTGCAGTTAATTCTTAAGCCTTTTGCTGCATGGTAGATACTTAGTTCGTTAGTGTTGAGGGCCAGATAAAAGCGGCAGGAGAGACGAGTTATGTATAGTGTGTCTAAACAATATGTAAGTAGAATCTAATAAGCGCTTAAACCTTTCGACCTAGTTCAGACCTGCACTAATGATGATTTACACAACGTGCGCTGAACCGATACCTTAGGCACGTCTATTGACCTAGACGGCTTCGAAAATGTTACTACATACGTTTCCATGATCAGTGAGAAGCCAACTAAAAAGCCGAACCCTTGGCGATGGGGTTCGGCTTTTTTAACTCTATGGTATCGAGAACCGAGTAAAACTAGTTACTACGGGCGCAGACACAACCAGTAACCCAAAAAAGGAAAGTGACAGTGAAGTTTCCCGAAATCGATTATCAATTCTGGTACACGACCTGGTATGAGACCGTAGGAAAAAAGACAACTTATTCCAACGTTAACTCTAGAAAATACATGCATTTCAATGGTGACTTAAATGCCTGTATGGACGAAATTTTTTCCATGATCAGTAAAAAGCAATTCGACAAATCAACGATACTTAGAATCGTTGATCTCATTTATTGCTGGGGTGGTCCATCTGGAAGGTTGTTTTATGTACCAATGAAAGGGAAAGATGCCCCGCGACAAGTGCTAGAAGATGATGTAAGAGCATTTGAACAGTACATGCTTGGGGTCCAACTCGCAGTCGATGGCAATATCAAGTGCATAGATGAGTTCTGTAAGCTCGACGGAATTGGCAAATCGTTCGCAACTAAGCATGCCTATTTTTGGAGCCACGACAGTGCGTTCCCTTTAATGATCGTAGATTCCAAGATTTCCGGTGCCCTTGGATTTACAACAACGCAGCAACTCGAAAAAGCATACACCAATCCGCAGTTAGTGACCGCATTTAGAAAGAAGGCAATGGAAGAGTTCGGAGAGAATACTCCTTCAATGGTAGAACGTGCTCTATTCGCGTTCCATAACAACTATTTCTTGAATGACAATTCGAACTGGAAAAACAAAACCTCGCATCGTGATAGTCATGTCGCCACCAGTTTGGCAAAAACATTGTTTGATACTGAAAACAGCTAAACCTTTTAGTTTTTAAGGCAAGTCACTCTAGGATGAATAGCTTATATTGGTAATTCACTATCCGTAGTAAATCGCCAAAACCATATGTTACGTGAAAGTAATCAGCGCCTTGCTTAATAGATTTAAACTCACGCCAAAAGAGTGTGCGGAATGATTCGTGAAACATGACAACGCTCACATATTGGATAACTGACTAAAAATTTTTTTCTTGTTGTTTTCGCCGTAACCGAACGCATCATAATGTGGCGGTCGGGAATTTAGGCGTTTTTAATGGACTGTGCAAAACAATCGTCAGCAATAGTACAAATGACTTAAACGTTTAAAACTAGCAAAATTAAAAATTACGGCTTGGTTATCAGACACTTATGAAAGGCTTAATCAAAGAATTAGCAATTGTTAAAACCCAACCCCTTGGTGCGCATTATATGTGTTATGTTAAATGCAGTATAGGCGTACGCCAAATCTTCTCTACATTGGTCTCCTATCCCTCTCAGATTTCAAATTCAGACATCGTTTGTTAGGTTCATTAAACATAATGGTGATTTACCATAAAATAGCTAATATGGATCTATCAATCTACGATTGCTCGCTCTGCTATTAGCTCGTTTTTCTTTTAGCTCACTCATCGTTGGTTGTTCTTTGGTATGTTTCTATACGCATTACAACTCTTACGAACTGAAACCACAGATACAAAAAGAGCGTCTGTTTGAGACGCTCTTTAAAATCTTTTTCTTAGTTTAAATTAACCGCCGGCCAACTTAACTGTCATGCCTTTCTTTTCAAGATGAGCTTTGATTTTATCACGAGCATCACCTTGAATTTCAATGGTTCCATCTTTTACTGAACCACCGCAACCACACACTTTTTTCAGTTCTGCGGCTAACAACTTTAGCGGAGCGTCATCTAAATCCAAACCTGTGATGATACAAACGCCTTTTCCTTTACGACCTTTAGTTTGTCGTTGAATACGAACAACACCGTCGCCTTTAGGACGTTCGACTTTTTCTTCTTCAGGTTTGATTCGACCAGTTTCTGTTGAATATACGAGAGACATACTCTTATTTCTTTTGCTGTTGTGCTTGCATCGCTTTTTGCTTTGCAACTAAATACGCTTCGATATGACGTTGAATTGCGGCTTTCGCACCTTTTATCAACTTGCCATTGAACATACAGTACCAAGCATTTGGCTCTCCTGTATCGTTCTTTATCGTGTAGCCATTAAATACTTCAGATTGAGGGTTGCCGGTGCTTTGCGTTCGTTGACCTAAAGAAGAAAACTCTTTGGGATCGATAATAGACGCGGTATCACACCACCAATCAATGCTCTTTTTTACCGCCGTTAAACTGCCTTGTAAAACGTGGTTTTTGATTTTAACCTTCCAAACGCTACCATCGGATCCGCCTGATTGCAGGTTAAAACCTCTATAATTTGAAATTGCCATACCACTGAGCCATTTATCTAATGCTTTGATACAATCATAATTATAACCGAACAATATTCAAACACTAATGCCTTACAAAAGTTCGGTTATTCTTATTTCTACCACAAAACGAATGACGGTAACGTTAGTTAGCTTGCAGTATTAATACAATCAGCTAAAAAGTCGTGGAACTGATGACCATTATTTTGCAGCATTTTAGGGAACATCGAGATCGGCGTCATACCTGGGAAAGTATTTACCTCATTCAAATAGATTTCGTTGTCTTCCGTTAAGAAGAAATCGATACGCGATAAATGACGAAGATTCATTTGCTTAAAGACTGTCTGTGAAGCTTCAAGAATCGCATCCACCTGCTCTTCTGTTAAGTTCTTTGCTTCAACTTCTGTCAGCGAATGACTCGCACTGCTGTACTTCTCATCGTAAGAATAGAAGGCACCATCAGGCGCGATTACCTCACCGGGTTTGGTAATGTACAGTTGACCACCCATCTCATAAGCTGCGACTTCAAGCTCACGTGGTTTCACTGACTTTTCAATCAACACCTGCTCAGAAAAACCGAAGGCATCATTGACTGCTTGTCGCAATTCTGACTTTTCGGTGACACTGTAACACCCAACAGAAGAACCTTGACGAGCGGCTTTGACAAACACTTTTTCCCATTTATCAAATGCTTGTTGCGCTTGCTCGTGGGCGTATTCATCATTACGAGTCAGAAATAAGTATGGAGTGTTTGGGATACCAATTGCATCGTACCAAAGCTTAGATGTGATCTTATTGAAGCTGTTGCTGCTCGCCTCAGGACCGCAACCAAGGTATGGAATGCCTGCGATTTCAAACATGGACTGAATATCGCCAGTTTCACCAGGGAAACCATGAATACAAGGAACGATAAAATCGACGGCTAAACTCGAAGTATCTGAACAAAGTTGTTTTGTGTTCAAGTCTAGGTAAACCAACTCATTTTGGTTTGTTACCCAACCTTCATTTTTGATTTCTACGCGCGTTACTTTAACGTTTTCAATCAAATTTAATTGCTGCTCGACGAAGTTTGCAGACAATAATGAGATCTCGTGTTCCGATGAACAACCACCGCATAGAAGAAGAATATTTTTAATCATGAATCAATCTTTCCGTGATTTTAAAAAGATACTATTCAGTATGATAAACTTTTGGTTAGCAACGTACAGTAATTTTACTGTGAAGAATGCTGTTCGAATAGGATTTAACCAAAGAAAGAAGGGAGCAATTTGCTCCCTTCTTTTTGTGTTATTAGTTGAGTTTATTAAGTGTTGGGTATGCCGAGTTTTTAATGGCATCGATACTCTTAACAAACGGCTTCAACTGCTGAAAATGCCCAGGAAGCGTCGATATTGCTTGTTGTGCTTCAGCGCTAGTTGCGTAATCGCCGTAAAGCACTGAGAACCACTTAGTGCCATTGACTACTTTGTAGTTTTCCCAAATAGGTTGGCTGTTTTGTGGAAGCTTACTCGCGAATTGGTCTACTTTCGCTTGGCTGCCGACGGCAACAACTTGGATGGTGTAACCAAAACGTTGAATGCTCGCTTGCTTTTTACTTGGTGGAATGATCTTAACTGGCTTCGCTTGATCTTTAGGGGTTAATTTAACCACCTTCTTCTCTTCTGGCTTCGCAGTCATTTTGACAACGGTAGGCTCTACGTCTTTTTCTACCACTGCGTTTTCAGAAGACATAATTGGCTTAGAGACAGCCTGAGATTGGTAGTCTTCTTGGTAACTTTCTGATGTCACGTCAGTGATGTAAGTTTCCGAGGCACAAGCAGAAAGTAGTACTGACAAGCCGATGATTGCGATTTTTTTCATGAAGTAACAAACGCTCTGAACAAATATTACGATAAATCATGCCGATAGCAGGCTATTTTATCAAGCACCAAACACAATAATCTTTGAATTTGATGTGATGAGTGACACAAACTCTACAAGCATGGTTTAGATTTCCACCAATGTCTGGCTTATTCATATTTAAACAGAAAGTTATTCGTTTATGATTGTATAAGGACTAACCACTCGCTTTCGACGTCTATGGCCAAGGAGTAACAATGAACAAATTACAAAAACTCTTCAAACCGAATTCTGTTGCAGTGGTCGGCGCATCACAAAAAGAGCTGCGAGCTGGGCAAATTGTGATGCGTAATTTACTCCAAAGTGGTTTTGGCGGTGCAATAATGCCAGTCACACCAAAATACAAGTCGGTATCTGGTGTCATTGCTTATCCGAACGTAGCTTCCCTACCCTATACACCTGATATCGCGATCCTCTGTACAAACGTTTCTCGTAATAAACAGCTTTTAAAAGATCTTGATGCTCGTGGTACTGCATTCGCTATTGTTATTTCTGACGACGCTGAAAGCATCGATATTTCAGAGCTGAATATTCGTGTTTTAGGTCCAAATAGTCTTGGCATTATTCTGCCTTGGCATAACTTCAATTGCTCTTTTTCTCCCGTTGCTGCACGACTAGGAAAGATAGCTTTTATTTCACAGTCGGCAGCAGTATGTACAACCGTTCTTGATTGGGCCAACGACAAGAACATCGGTTTTTCTTCCTTCATTTCTATTGGACAAGGTCAAGACATCGATTTTGCGGAACTTCTCGACTATTTAAGTATGGATGGAAAAACCGAGGCAATCTTGCTCTACGTTGATTCAATTAAAGATGCTCGACGTTTCATGTCCGCTGCTCGAGCTGCCTCACGTAACCGAAGAATTTTGGTCTTAAAAGCTGGCCGCTCTAAACAAGCTCGCTCTTTAGATGAAGAAAGCATCGATGCGTTAGATATCATTTATGATTCTGCGATACGTAGAACTGGTATGTTGCGCGTTGGCAATACACATGAATTGTTTGCAGCTGTAGAGACGCTCACTCATTCGGTGCCACTTCGCGGAGAGCGCCTCGCCATTGTGACGAATGGTGGCGGGCCCGCAGTGATGGCCGTTGACACGTTACTAGAACTTGGGGGAAAACTCGCCTCTCTTGATGAAGAGTCAATCAACCAATTACAAGCCGCTTTGCCCAGTAATTGGCGAGGAATCAACCCTATCGACTTAGCTGGAGACGCGACGAAAAAGCGTTATGTCGATACGATCAATGCCATCATGAATAATGATTGTACTGATGCAATCTTGATCATGCACAGCCCTTCAGCGGTATCAGATTCATTGGATACCGCGAATGCCGTTATTGAAGCGATTCAAGCACACCCAAGGCACAAGCATTTCAATATCCTGACAAATTGGTCTGGCGAACAAACCTCTAGAGAAGCACGTTTGGCGTTTACTGAGGCCGGTATTCCCACCTACCGTACACCTGAGAGTGCGGTCGTCGCATACATGCACTTAGTCGAGTACAGACGCAACCAAAAACAGCTGATGGAAACTCCAACGACGGCAGAACCACTGCACTCAGGCAGCGTCAACCTTGCCCGTGATTGGGTTAATGACCAACTACTGTATAAAACATCAGTGGTTCTCGATACGCACCAGACAAGTCCATTATTCGAACAGTTTGGCTTTAAGATGCTACCGACTTGGATTGCCTCTGATGTAACAGAAGCGCTTCATATGGCAGAAAATATTGGGTATCCAGTAGCAGTAAAACTGCGTTCTCCCGACATTCCTCATAAATCTGATGTTCATGGCGTTGCGTTGAACCTAAGGAACAGCCAAGAAGTATCAAGTGCAGCACAAGCAATCCTTGATACAGCGAAACTGAGTTATCCATCTGCAAACCTTCAGGGTCTTCTCGTACAAGGCATGGCTAAGCTTGGTAGTGCGGAAGAACTACGGGTAAGTATTGTAGTAGACAGCGTATTTGGGCCCGTAATTCTGCTTGGTCAAGGCGGTTCAGATTGGAATATCACCCAAGATGCTGTTGCCGCTTTGCCTCCTCTAAATATGAATTTGGCGCGTTACTTAATCGTGATAGCACTCAAATCTGGCAAAATACGATTACAAAAACACAAAGATGCCATCGACATTACCGAGTTGTCTAAATTCCTAGTTCGAATCTCACAAATGGCGGTTGAGCTACCTGAAATAGAAAGACTGGATATTCATCCAGTACTTGCATCAGGTAGTGATTTTACCATCATTGATGCCGACTTAACGCTCAGGAAGTACCAAGGGGATGCTCAAGAACGTTTGGCTATCCGCCCTTTCCCTGCTGAGTTTGTGGAAACCGTCACGTTAAGAGATGGGCAACCAATCTTACTTCGCCCAATCTTGCCAGAAGATGAACCCATCCATGCACAGTTTATTAATAGTGTGTCAAAGGAAGACTTGTACAATCGCTTCTTCTCGGACGTTGGCGAGTTTAATCATGAAGCGCTTGCGAATCTAACTCAGATTGATTACGACCGTGAAATGGCGTTTGTTGCTGTTGCTTTTGATGAGAATGGACCTTCTATCATCGGTGTAGCAAGAGCGTTGATTACACCTGACAATAGCGATGCTGAGTTTGCAATATTGGTTCGGTCTGACTTGAAAGGTAAAGGGCTCGGTAAAGTTCTGATGCAGAAAATCATTAGTTATTGTCAAGTCAAAGGGACCAAACAGATGTCCGGAATGACAATGCCGACTAACCGAGGCATGCTTTCTCTAGCACAAAGTTTAGGCTTCGAACTTGATGTTCAGTTTGCTGATGGCACCGCAGATATGGTTTTGCCGTTAAATTAGCCTTGCTATGCCAATGTGGTTTAAGAGCTCAAAGTTGTCACAGCGGATAGAGTATAGTATATGCACAGCAACCCTCGAACCCGACAGAAAAAACAAGGGACGTTGTGCGCGTCCCTATTGATTTCTAAGCGTCTGCGTTATTAGCCACAAGCGTGACAAGGTCACTTTAATTTCCAGTTTTTCTTCAAATACTGAACGCACCATGACTTCGCTTCTCCCATGGCGTTTCTGCGCCAAGCAAGGATTATCTCGATGGGTTGCTCTTCAGTACCTTCGATACGTTTTAGTTGCCCACTCTCAATCATACTCTGTGCGACTTGACTGGGAAGCGTCCCTATACCCAGTCCAGAAGCCAATGCTTCTACTTTTGCAGGAAAGTTTGTCACTGTCAGTCTGGGCTGCTTTTGCATAACATTGATAGACAGCGCTGGTTGCTCTCTTGCCGTATCGGCGATTGCTATCACTCGGTACTTTTCTCTCGCCGCATCATCGAAATCGCCATTGCGCTTATGTACGTAATGATCAGCCGCGGCAACCCAAACCATGCTCATTTTGCCGATCTTTTCCGCTTTCACATCATGAGGAAGTGTATCAAGTGCTGGGCACACTAATAGATCAGCTCTGCCTGTATTTAATGATTCCCAACTACCCGCAAGTATCTCTTCTTGCAAGCGCACTCTCGTACTACTCACATTGGCCAAAGCATCCACCATCGGGAAAAAATTGGAAATGGGAATGATGCCATCAAAAGCGACAGTAATGTCCAACTCCCACCCGTTAGCCAGCAAGGTCGCATCATTTACTAACTTTTCACTTGCTTGAAGAATTGCTCTACCACTTTCAAGGATCAGTTTCCCGGCTTCTGTAAAATGTGCTTTGTGCCCTGAACGATCGAAGATGATGATATCAAGGTCTTGTTCAAGCTTTTGGATCTGGTAACTGAGAGAAGAAGGAGCTCGTTCCAGCTCGTTCGCAGCGGCAGCAAAACTCCCCCTTCTATCAATCGCATCGAGGATATGAAGTGCTTCTAAAGTGATTGGGCTTTGCACATGAACTTCCTTTTATGTGATTTTAATCACAGTAGTGGCATTTGAAATACCATGTTAAAAAATGACTTTAAACAATATAACAGATTGATAATTAAAGACTACCTTTGGCGTAGCACAAATTACTTTTGACAAAAATAACATTAAATAGCAATGGTAATGATAGTAATTACCATTTAGATAAACTAAGATACCGCACGTTGTTATTGCCTATTATGGATTTAAGGTATTGAAGCCAATGTATAAAAAATCAATTTTGTCAGCCTCTATTCTAGTTGCCCTTTCTCAAGGTGCTTACGCAGATGATACTTCAACATTTAATGAAGTGGTTGTATCCGCTACCCGTACAGAGCAAAACATCAATGATGTTTCAGCTTCTGTTGAATCGGTATCTTCTCAAGATATCGAGCGCTCTGTTTCTAAAGATCTGTATGATGCAGTTCAATACACTCCGGGCGTTGAAGCTACCACTTCAGGTCGCTTTGGCATCTCTGGCTTTAACATTCGAGGCATGGAAGGCGATCGAGTTAAAATCGTTGTTGATGGTGTTCAGCAAGCCACTCCATTCAACCCAGGTGGTGGCGCTGTACAAGCTATTTATCCAAACGCGATTGAGCTTGATACACTCACAAGTATCGAGATCAACAAAGGCCCATCTTCAACCCTTTACGGTTCAGATGCAATGGGTGGCGTGGTTGTTCTAAAGACGAAAGATCCATCAGACGTTTTGAAAACAGACGGTGATGAAAACCGTTTTGGTATTAAATCAAGCTACTACTCTGTTGATGAGCAATTCAAGAACACATTAACTTGGGCAATGCGCCAAGGTAACCTTGAAACGCTATTAATGGGTACATACGCTACCGGTAGCGAGCGACAAACTTACGGTGACGGTTCTGATATTGATGGTAGTGATCGCGGATTAGAAAACCCTGCAGACAAAGACCTAAACAACATTCTTGCTAAAGCCTACTACACACTAAATGATACGAACAAAATTGGTGTCGTCTTTGAGCGTTACAATTATCAGTACGATGAAAACAATCGCAGTGGTAACTACACACTAAACTTTGGCCCTATGCCTGGTGTCACTTATGCTGATGCAAAAAGCAGTGATGAGACGACACGTACGCGCTACGGCATTAACTACGAGTTAACGAAAGCTAACCCAGCCTTCGACGGAATGAAGCTAGACTTGAACTATCAGGTTACAGAAAGCGAAAACTCTAACTTCTCTAACGTGACTGATCATTTAGGCTACATTGGTTACGAAGGTGACCGAACTCGCCTGCGCCAAGCTGAAGATAAATCGCTCCAGTTTGATGCACAGTTCGATAAAGTGATTACCACGGACAATGCTATTCATGAGCTAACCTACGGTTTGAACTCTGTACACACTGATTTTCAGCTGACTAACGTTGATATCTTCCATGACAATGGCACAACAAAACCTGGTTCAACCACTATCCCAGACGCAACAGTAACTGAATGGGGCGTTTTCCTTCAAAACAACGCATTCTTACTAGAAGATACGCTTGTTCTTAACGCTGGTATTCGTTATGACTCATTTGAAGCTGACCCTTCTTCAGATGAAGGCTTCACAACTGAACGTAAGAAAAACAGCAACGATGCTTGGACGGGTAAACTTGGTGCGGTATATCACATTAACGATAAGCTAAGTACATTTGCTCAAATCAGCCAAGGCTTTAAAGCGCCAACGGTCGAGCAGCTTTACTACGAATACGACACGGGTGCTGAATTCGTTCCAAACCCAGATCTAGAAGCGGAAAAGAGCCTTTCATACGAGATCGGTTTCCGAGGTCAAAACGACTTTGCTCAGTTTGAATTGACCGGCTTTATCACGCAATACAAAGACTTTATTGACGCTGAAGACCTGCCAAGCATCGATCCAAACAAAGATCGTATCACTATCGTAAACCGTGACGAGGTGGATATTTCTGGTGTGGAATTTAGTTCAACTCTACTGCTAGATGAAAGCTTCTCAGCACCTAAAGGTATGTACACTAAACTGTCTGTGACTTACCTAGACAGCGAAGACAAGTCGACAGGTAAACCTCTTGATTCTGTAGCACCGCTTTCATCAGTCATTGGCTTAGGCTACGACAATGTTGAGCACAACTTTGGTGCACTAGCCTCACTAAAACTTGCGGCGAAGAAAGACGACTGGTCTGATGAAGACCAAATCGATTCATCAGGTTACGGTGTAATGGACATTACCGCTTACTACATGCCAGTGAAAGACCTGACAGTATCGGCTGGTTTGTTCAATGCGTTCGACAAGAAATATTGGACATACCAAGACGTTCGCGGCCTTGATAACACCGACAACACCGATTTTTACAGCCAACCTGGCCGTAACTGGGGTGTATCTGTAGACTACCAATTCTAATTTACTTTTTAGCGATATAATGAAAAGCGCCTGACAGTGTCAGGCGCTTTTTTATTCTATGTAAACTCTAAAAAGCTGTAGGTTTAACGCATTTTTGATGCTTTACAGACTTTTCTAAGTAAAACATTTCTTCCGCACTACAAAAACAAAAAAGCCAGCATTATGCTGACTTTTTACCAGTACTTTCATTTCTAAAATGTTAAGAAAAGAATGAAAAATGAAAGATTATTGTTTTGCCATCTCTTTCTTCACCATAACTGCTGCTGCAACGATGAATGCGATGATTAAACCAAGTTCCATGAACTACCCCGAATAGTTTAAAGAAAATTTACGACCTAAATTAAGAGTCGGGCATAGTTTAGCACTTCTATAATTACGTGCTACCTTTTAACCACAAATTTACGATTTTTTCCGATTTAGATCAAAAAAGGTGCGATAACGCACCTTTTTGTTACTATTTTGTAAAACGGTCACTTTTAGGCGTCTGGGTAACCTTGTGGGTTATTTGACTGCCAACGCCACGTATCACCTGTCATTTCTTCAAGTGTTCGCCCTGCCTTCCAACCCAGCTCATTCGCTGCTTTTGAAGGGTCAGCCCAACACTCAGCAATATCACCAGGACGACGATCCACCAGCTTAAATGGAACCGGTTTACCAGAAGCAGCTTCAAACGCTTTCACCATTTCCAGTACGCTATAACCATTACCTGTACCTAGGTTGTAGATATGAAGGCCTGCTTTGTTACCTACTTTGTCTAATGCCGCAACGTGACCGTCAGACAAGTCCATAACATGGATGTAGTCACGAACACCCGTACCATCTTTTGTTGGGTAATCGCTACCAAATACCGACAAAAATTCACGACGACCTACAGCAACTTGAGAGACGAAAGGCATCAAGTTATTTGGAATGCCTTGTGGGTCTTCACCAAGCTCACCTGTTGGGTGCGAACCTACTGGGTTGAAGTAACGCAGCAACGTGATACTCCAGTCAGGGTTCGCTTTTTGGAAGTCAGTTAAACATTCCTCGACCATCAGCTTACTGCGACCATAAGGATTAGTTGCACTTGTTGGGAAATCTTCTGTAATTGGCACTGTTGCAGGATCGCCATATACCGTTGCAGATGAACTAAACACGATAGATTTCACACCAGCGTCACGCATGGCATCGACCAATACGAGCGTACCGTTAACATTGTTATCGTAGTATTCTAATGGTTTCTCTACAGATTCACCCACCGCTTTGAGACCGGCAAAGTGAATCACTGCTTCAATGTTATGCGTCTTCATCGCATCGACTAATGAGGCTTTGTCGCGAATATCCGCTTCAATAAATACAGGTGTCACACCGCAAACTTTCTTTATACGTTCTAGTACTGTCGGTTTGCTGTTGTAAAGGTTATCGAGAATCACTGGCGTCATACCAGCTTCGATCATTTGAATACAAGTGTGGCTGCCAATGTAGCCCATTCCACCCGTAACAAGTACTTTCATTTTATCATTCCTTCTGACGCGAATCGGGCTAGTTTAAAGGTTTCTAGCCCGTTTTTAAACAGTCTCTGGGGATTCGCAACCCATTAAAATCGCTTGGCCTTTACCCGCTTTCTTTGCTTGGTACATGGCCGTATCGGCGCTTTTCAATATTCTTGTGGCATCGCGTTCATTCACACCGACCAACTTAACACCGATACTGACACCGACTTTCAGTAAGGAGCCTCTGTATTCAATCGGCGCACAAATACTCTCGAGTAAGTGTTCAGCGATGCGTGTCACTGCTTTTTGATTTGCAGGATTCACTAACATCACAAATTCATCACCAGACAATCGCGCAATGAGATCGCTGTGTCGCGTGGTGGACGTCATACGCTCAGCAACTTGCTTAAGCACTTCATCCCCGGCATCATGCCCGTAAGTATCGTTGATGGCTTTAAAACCGTCCAAGTCGAGATAAAGTACCGCAAATTCATCTCGTAAGTAGCCTGATCTTTGTACCAATTCTTCCAGCTCCAAATGAAATTTGGAACGATTAGCAAGGCCGGTAAGTGCGTCATGATGAGCAAGGTATTCAAGCCTTTCCATTTCCTTTGCGCTCGAAAGATCAGTCAAGATGATCACCATATCATACGCATTATTATCTTCACTTTTCACAATGCGATTTACTTTTGCAAACAGAGGAATGAGTTGCCCGTTGTGATTTTTTTCAATGACTTCCCCCTGCCACATGCCGTAGTTTTCGATCGACTCTAAAATGCTTGGCATCATCGCTTGTAACTTGCGCCAACGAATCGATTTGATAAACGGCTTTCCAATCAACTGTTCCATCTCAAGGCCGGTCAGTTTCGTAACGGCGGGGTTTACCATCGTAATAATGCCTAAGTGATTAAGAACCACCAAACCATCCTGACTGCTCTCAAACACACGTCCTGCAACTTTTTGACGATTCATCGCCTCTTCGATGGCGGTTATATCTTGAATCGCAAACAACAAATATCCGTGTTTAGATAGGCGTCGACTCGTAAGGCTCAATTGTTGCTCGTTCAAATCACTTTGTAGATGTATATCATCACACTCTAATCCGCGGCTCAGAATCTGACTAAGTTCGTTGGGGGTTTTGGTTTTAATCAAGTCGCAGATGTTCGCCGTTTCCAAATTATGGAACGTTTCTTTAAATATATGGTGAGTCATCTTGTTGCAATGAATGACCCTTCCTAAGTTATCCGTCACAATGAGCGCGTATTGAATCGAGTCAATCACTTCTTCTGAAAACGACTTACGGCGCTCAAGTATATCTAATGTGTGTTTACGCTGTTTCTCACGTTTTTGTAGCTTATCGACCATGAGGTTGAATGAAGCAACGAGATCCCCCACTTCATCTTTTGCTCGATGATTAATACGTCCGCTCAAATGGTGACCGTTAGCAAAATCCTGTAATGCTCTGTTCACTTCAATCAGTGGACGAAGAACTCGTCGTTCGACACCAAAGTAAAAAGTCACACCACCAGCGAAGAGAATAACCAAGAACAATAAGCCATCTTGTAACAGCGCGTCTCTTACTTGCATCATCGGCAATTGAGATAACGTTACACGAATACTACCGATAACTTGCCCTTCATGAATAATTGGCTCTAATACATAAAGGAAATGAGCCGATAACGCATACCCTAAGGAATGCAAGCGGCTGCGCTCTTTAACTGAGGGGCTCGGTGCAGAAAAGCCATCAAGCGCAAAAACGGCAAACGGCTGATTGTTTTTGTCATACAACTTGACGAGTGATACGTTTGGCTCCATCAAAAAATCAGCCAAAATGGTTTGTGCTTTTTGCTTGTTCTTTGTAGCGAGCGCATCTTTAATGGAATGAGAGACATCATTAATAAGAACTTTCGTCTGCTCAACGAGCTCATGTTTGGCGGACTGGTACGTGATGTATGACGTGTAACTCTGAGATGTAACAAAGATGACCGTGATGAAAGCGAGTATCGGCCATATTAGCTTTGCTCGTATTGACATATATATTCCTGTCGCAAAAGACAACCCAAAAGACACAATGGTTGCTATGCAAGCTATCACACAAAAAGAAGAGTCAAGACTAACACGACAATCGATGAAATGAACCTGTAATTCTCAGATATTAGACTGATAAAACATGATTTTCTTGAAACTTCGGATCATTTCAAATTACTAAACGATCTTTATCGATTATCATCTGCTAGTCTTCTACCTGAAAAATGAAGTTAGTCACTGAACTTAAACGTATTTTCCTGCATTTTACATGCATAGTTCGGATTTATAGAAACGTATGACATTGAATAAACAGCAACTGACACTTAACTGCGACATGGGCGAAAGCTTTGGATCGTGGAAAATGGGCGCCGATGAAACGGTTATGCCACATATTGATATGGCGAACATCGCGTGCGGATTCCACGCCTCCGACCCAAATGTCATGCATGATACGATTACCCTAGCCAACCAGCACGACGTAGAAATTGGAGCTCACCCTGGCTATCCCGACATTCAGGGCTTTGGTCGTCGTAGTTTGGCTATGAACAACGATGACATTACCAACATGGTGATTTATCAAGTTGGCGCGCTGCAGGCACTGTGCAAAGCGCAATACACCGACATTGGTTACATCAAACCTCATGGTGCGTTATACAACGATATGATGGCAAATGACGGTGTTTTCTTGGCCTTAGTCAAAGCAGCCGCATTGTTCAAAGTCCCTTTAATGATCCTTGCTTCACAAGAGAATGAAAAATACCTTGAGATTGCTGATGATTTCGATGTTCCTTTGCTCTTTGAAGCGTTTGCAGATCGACGTTATCAAGACGACGGTTTACTCACTCCTAGAACCCACCCTAACGCAGTATTAAACACAGAACACGCCATTCTTGAGCAAGTTAAAATGCTGGCAGAATCAGGCAGAGTAAAAACGGCTTCAGGCCAATACATTCTCTTAGAGGCCGATACCATTTGCGTACATGGAGACAATGAAGAATCGATCACGTTGATACAAAAAATACGTCAGAGTCTCTACACTGGAGGAAATTAATGAATCAAGGGCAGTTTTCTATCTCACCGATATCAGAGTGCAGTATTCTTATTCGCTTCGAAGAACCTATTACCGTTGAGCACATTGGCGAACTCGCACATCAGATTGTTGACAAGTTAAATATGATCGTCATGAACGTGGTCCCATCTTACCGCACCATCTTGATAGATTATTTGCCCTTTCGAATTCAAGAAGCGTCGATTTTAAATGAGCTTCAACATCTCATCTCTCGTTTCGACGTTCAGTCCATGGACAACAAACAGCCAAATTACATTTCTATCCCAGTCTACTATTCTGAAGAAACCGCTCTTGATCTTAAGCGGTTTGAACTCAAAGGTTTAACGCTGACAGAGCTTATCGAACAGCACACGCAAGTGGTTTATACTGTCTCTGCAATTGGGTTTGCCCCTGGCTTTGCATTCCTTTCTGACGTAGCAGAACGCATTCAAATACCAAGGCATCAAACCCCAAGAACGCACGTTCCTGCCGGAAGTGTCGCAATCGCTGACTCTAAAACAGCGGTGTATCCTTCTGATAGCCCTGGAGGTTGGAACGTCATCGGCAGAACCCCTATTTCCCTCTTTGTCGATACCCCTCCCTTTATCCCTTTCGAAGTAGGAGACAAGGTCACATTTGGTGCAATATCAAAACAAGAATTCCTCAACTTAGGAGGTATTCTATGAGTCGAATAGGATTATATGTAGAAAAACCAGGGGCGCTCTCTCTGATTCAAGATTTTGGACGCTTTGGCTTAGCTCATATCGGAATCACTCAAGGTGGGCCAGTGGATGATTACGCATACAGTTGGTCTAATCATTTACTCAATAACCCTGTCAATTGCTCAGTCATCGAAGTTACTCTCGGTAACGCGAGCTTTAAAGCATTATCCGATTGTCACCTAGCAATTTGTGGTGGGGATTTAAATGCTTCTGTTGAAGGTTCACCTATAGCCAATTGGTCTGATTTCACCTTAAAAAAAGGTCAAACACTTCGATTTGGTATGGCAAAAAATGGACTGCGCGCTTATCTAGCAGTCAAAGGTGGTTTTAGCGTCAGTACGCATCTTGGTAGCAGTTCAACGGTCGTTCGTGAGGCGCTCGGAGGTTTGCAAGGTAACGGTGAAGCGCTTCAAGTTGGTGATATCGTTGAATGTCACCCTCATTCACTGCCAAATACTAAACCTAAGCAGATGACGTTCCGATTCAAACCTGATTACAACCTACCGATTAAACTAAGAGTGATCGAAGGCTATCAACACGAAGATTTCTCCCAACAATCTGTCAACGATTTCTATTCCAGTCGTTTTTCGATTTCAACGAATTCAAACCGTATGGGCTATAGATTGGAAGGCAAAACGATCATGCCGCCATATGACGGTATTTTATCTGAGGGCATTGCACTAGGCTCAATTCAAATCCCAAATGATGGTAATCCCATCGTGTTGCTGAATGATCACCAAACAATTGGGGGGTATCCAAAATTTGGCTGCGTTGCGAGAATTGATTTACCTCGCTTAGCACAAGCAAAGCCAGGTCAAGCAGTGAGTTTTGTTAAGGGAGATAGAAAAGGCTTGCAGGATGTTTGGTGTCAGTGGGCTCAGTTTTTCGGGTACTGAGCCCTAACTTCGTTAAACATTATCCATGAGGATATTTGCAGTAAAGTCAAATTTACATGCCGTAGCGCTCAGCTAATGCTTGTGGGTAACCACGTTGTTGAGTGAGCTTGATAGCAAACTGTTCGACTTCTTCTGCGGTCCACTTGACCGCATCAGGATGTTGACTCTCAACATGGCTACTTGGCTCGATATCAAACCAGTATTGCGCCATTTTTTGCGCTGCTAGTAAGGTCGATGAGGCTTTAACCACCTCAACACGTGCATAATGGTTATCTTCAAACGTAACATCAGCAGCACGAAGCACAGGATCAGTGCCCGGTATCTGCTGAGCACCAAATAAAGCTTTACCACCTTTTATCGCGGTATTGTAATCTGGAATAAATTGCGCCATATGCTGAATCGCATTGTCAGTGCGCTCTTCAAGAACCTCTTGCCTCCAACCGTTGCGTATCTTAGAAAGTAAGCGTGTTGGTAACACCGGTTGCGCAGACTCAGCACTACTCTCGACCAAACCATCATCAAACAATGTGATGCCTTTCGTCATACCATGCAATTGAAAGTAGCCGTTACCGTAAGGCGTCAGTTGCGCCATACCCTTGTCTGTTCCCCGAGGGCCATGGAAGATAACTTCAGGCCACTGCTGATGACACGCTTCCCAACGAGTCACATAAGCCGCTTTAAATTCAACAAGTCGATCTCGTTTTACGCCGATGGAGTCATCAACTTCACCGGTTTCGAAGCCGCAAGCATTGATGAGATAGTCGCAATACAATTGCTTATCTATTCCGTCTTGTTGGAAGCATAACGACCATGTATCACCATTCCATGACGCATCTTTCAGCTCAGCTTGTGTATATACCTGAACATTCGGAAGCTGTGCCAGCGTCATGTTGGCAACAGCTGCTAATCGGAAAACACTCCAACCATACTCTTGTACTGCGACTACTGGGTACTTCAACGTGTCTAGATCGGCATGTTGTGCAAATGGAATACACCACTCATCGATCGTTTGAGGGTTCTCTGGTTGAATACCTTCAGCTAAAGCTAATAACGCTTCTTTTGAATAGAGCTTGTAATACGCTTCTGGATCTCCCAAAACTTGATTTCGGGCGTCTTGCTTAACAAGAGATTGATAGGCGCTTTTGATAGTCTCTAAACGAGGGATGAGCGTAGTAGGGTCTCCACCATCGGAGTGAGGTACTGCAATGACGGTTGGTCGAATATTCAATGAGTGAGGATACAAACGAATTGTATCAATAGACTGCGTTAAAAGATCTAGGCACTGTTGCTCAGAAATTTCCCGATATAGGTTACCACCAGCATGTAAATGACAGATGGGTGGGCCATTAACGAGCGAAACACCCTTCTCGATCACTGATACCTGAAAACCTAGCTCTGCAAAATGGATAGCAGCGGTTGCCCCTGCAACGCCACCACCGATTACTGCGATATGTTTATCTTTACGATTTGGAAACTCAGACTTCATTGCTTCACTGAAATTTTTATAAGGAGAAATCTTTACTTAATGTTGATTCTACTCGCCTTTGAGCATGATTAAAATCACAAAAAGTTCATGGGTTTGCATTTGTTATCGGTATACGTCAAAAGTTACTTTTAAGAGCAAAAAATTTCGAAAAAAAATGCTTGACGAGGTTGTTGAGAAAGCGAATTTTTAGGGGCATGTGCATAATAATTTTGCTCCAACACCCATGGTGTAAAGCCTGCGGAAACACCCTACTTTTCGACCACTTCAGTTATCCAAAAAGTTATCCACTGTTTTTGTGGATAACTAAAATAAAACTGTCATAGAGCGCTTCCGCTGTGACTAACTCACGTTGCATTAAGTGTTTACAGGGGTTAACAATCTTTTCAATAAACTCATCACCACTAAGGCTAGAACAGCAAACGTACCCAGAGGCAAAGCTATCCACAATTCTGGGTGGATCTGCGGGTTCAGATCAAAGCCATATTTCATCACAGCAGCGACGCAAAGCTCTGCAGCTATGACAGCTACACCACTCGCAACAACGGCCATGATCCCATACTCCGCCCACAACGTGGTATTGATCCGTTTTTTACTTGTTCCTAAGGTACGATACAAGCGAATTTCTTGCTGTCGTTGAGAGAGGCTCAGCCTTAACAGCGTAAAGATCAGTAATAAACCAGCAACAACACCCAACAGAGCAAGAATAGTAATAGCAGAGACGATTTGTTGTACGAGTTCTTGTATCTTGTCTCCCATCGTACGAATATCAAGAACCGAAACCGTTGGATGAGCGCGAGACATTGAAGTTAGTAACGAATCATCATCTTCACTAATACGATAACTGATCAAATAGGAGCCAGGTAAGCTAGCCATGACATCCGAAGAAAAAATGAAGTAGAAATTGGGCTTCATATCTCGCCATTCTACATGTCGGATACTATCAACCGTTGCATCGAAATTCTGGCTGTTAATCACAAAGCGAAGTGTATCACCCAGCCCTATCCCTAAGTCCTCTGCAACTTTAGCTTCGACTGAGACGCTGTCCTTATTCGTCCACTCACCAGAAAGCACTTCGTTGTATTCAGGTAACACATCGCCCCATGTCAGGTTTAGTTCACGACGAATCGCATCAGACCCTTCGCCTTGATACTCGATTTCCTTAACGTTCTCACCATTAATTTCGGTCAATCTACCACGAATAATTGGGAACGCTTGTGACCGTGTCACTTGGTTTTTATCTAACGTTTCCAGATAGCTATCTAACTCATAGTCCGCAATATTTAAAGCAAATACATTCGGGGCATCAGCTGGAAGAGTCCTCGCCCAGTCAGCCAGAATATCGCTACGCACCAACCAGATAATAGAAAGCAACATTAGAGATAACGATAACGCACCAAACTGAAGTCCACTCGTAAGAGGCGTTCTGTTGATACGACTTAAAGCCAGTTTCATTGCAGGGCGTGTTGATAGACGTGCAAATAATTTGGTGAGTCCAACGCTCACCGCCGCCAACACAATAAATAATGTCGCAATACCAGCTAAGACTATCCACACCAACGTGTTATTGGCATAAATAACCAATAGAGGAACCACTGGGACCAAAACTAACAACATACGCTTCCATGAACGTTTTGCAGTCCCTTGCTGGAGCACTTCTAAGGCGGGAGTTTTGATAAGGCCAAGTAGTGGAATCCCAAGTGCAGGCACCGTGATCAATATGGCAGAGGCGACAGACACAAGTATTGGTGTGACGCCGTAACTAGGTAATGGATTTGGCAGCAAGTCTTTCAGTGGGATTCGTAATAGGTACTCTAACCCACTGCCAAGCAAGATGCCGACGACACTTGCACTCACCAACAGAATCGTAACTTGTATTAAAAGCCATTTTTCAATCCAGCGACGACTTGCCCCTAAGCTCTTTAACATCGCTATGGTTTGCGTGCGGCTGTTCACGTAACTTTGACACGTTAATACTAATGTAGTTGCCGCCATTATGATGACAATAGCAACGGTAAGAGATAAGTATTGAGTCGTGCGGTCGAATACTTCATTACTGCGACTTGCGGTTTCTTGTGTTCGCCAACGGTCACTGGGTGAAAGCTGGGTGCTGTCTTGCAATTTAGTAAGAGTCGCGTCGTCACCTTTCAGAAACAATCGGTATTGTACTCGACTACCAACTTGTATTGCGCCCGTTTTGACCACGTCTGACGAACTTATGTAGGCGGAAGGCATTTGTTGGAAAGGATTAAAACTCAGCCCCGGTTCCATTAATACAGCGCCTGAAACCGTAAAATCAGCATCGCCTATCGTGACAATGTCACCTTTACTCACTTCTAGCTGGGCCATAATACGTTCATCAAGCCACAGTTGGTTCTGCGTTACATGACCTGACTCATTACTATCCAGTACTAGGTCCCCCATAAGTGGGTAGTTTTCATCAACCGCCCTTACGGTAATCAACTGCATCCCATTCTCACTAAAAGCCATGGTCGCAAACCGCGTCATAGTTGAACGTTCTAGCGCTTGTGTGCTCGCTAGAAGCGGTTCTGGGATCGGATTAGCAGAGACAAAAACAGCGTCAGCAGTTAACGCATCCTTACCTTGTTTAATGATCACCTGCTCCATTCGCTCCGCCAGTGCTGATAATGCGAAAATGCTAGCGATCACCAATACCAATGCCACACTGATGGGCCATAAGTTACCTTGACGTATTTCACCTAAACTCCAGCGGATAAGACTCTTATTTGGTGATTGTTTAGGGTTAACGTGCCCTTGGTCGGAACCTTGTTCGCTTGAAGAAATTACGGACATGTCACCTCCTCTATCATTTCACCCGCTTCCATTCGATAAACACGGTCACAACGGCTTGCTAAATGACTGTCGTGGGTGACAAGAATCAGGGTCGTTCCATGTTGCTCGTTGAGGTCGAATAACAGCTCGATGACTTTCTCTGCGGTTTGATGGTCTAGGTTACCAGTTGGTTCGTCAGCAAATAACAACTCCGGCTGGGTCATAAACGCTCTTGCAAGGGCGACGCGTTGTTGCTCACCCCCTGATAGTTGGCTCGGTAAGTGGTCAAGTCGCTTTTCCAAACCAACCGCGGTTAACAATTCAGTCGCTCTTGCATCATTCTCAGCCTCACCACGTAAGAGACAAGGAAGAGTGACATTACGTAACGCACTGAGACTTGGGATAAGAAGAAAGCTTTGAAATACGAACCCCAACGAATCTGCTCGGATTTTAGCGCGAGCTTCATCGTCCAATTTGGAAAGCTCATGCCCTAATAATGTAATTTCACCCGATGTTGGAGTATCTAGGCCAGCAAGCAGTGTCATCAGCGTCGATTTACCCGCTCCCGACGTACCCACGATGGCGATTTTTTCTCCCTTTCTAATGTCGACGTTTACATTTTTAAGGATTGTTAATTGTTCTTGATTAGTAGAAACTTGTTTAGAAACCAAATTCGCTTGAACAATAGGTGCTTTAAGTACAGGTGTTTGCATGATTCGTATACTTTCCTTAGTTCTCTTTCTTAGTCTTTCCGCGACCGCTATGGCGAGCGAAAAGCTTCTTGTATTGGGCGACAGTCTGAGCGCTGGCTATCAAATGCCGATCGAGGAGAGTTGGCCTAGCTTACTCCCAGACGCGTTATTAGAACATGGCCAAGATGTAAAAGTTGTTAACGGCAGTATCTCTGGTGACACCACGGGAAACGGCTTGGCCCGCTTACCCCAGTTATTGAAGCAACACTCTCCTGACGTTGTACTCATCGAGCTAGGCGCTAATGACGGACTTCGAGGGTTCCCACCTAAGCTTATTACGTCGAACCTATCGAAAATGATTACCATGATCAAAGATTCTGGTGCGAATGTGATCATGATGCAAATCCGTGTACCGCCTAATTACGGTAAACGCTACAGTGACATGTTCTACGATATCTACCCTAAGCTCGCAGAACATCAACAAGTTGAGTTGATGCCTTTCTTCCTAGAGCACGTAATCATCAAACCAGGATGGATGATGTCCGACGGCCTACACCCCAAACCAGAGGCTCAGCCTTTTATTGCCGACTTTGTCGCGGAAGAATTGGTTAAACATCTCTAATTTTACTGGTCTAGCTCAATAAGTTTTACCTAACTTTACGTTAGTCTTATCTGAATCTTATTCACCAAGGTCACATAATAAAAATGCAAATAGAACCGTTAATTCAAGGTGTTGTAGCTCGTTCGTCGCATCCATATGGTTGCCGTGCTTCCATCAAAGAGCAAATTGATTTCGTAAAACAAGCGCCACAAATCAAAAAAGGCCCAAAGCGGGTTTTGATCATTGGTGCTTCCTCCGGCTTTGGATTGGCCGCTCGTATCGCCCTAACCTTTGGTGGCGCAGAAGCTGACACAATTGGCGTATCTTTTGAACGCGGCCCGTCAGACAAAGGGGTTGGTAGCGCAGGTTGGTACAACAATATCTTTTTTAAAGAAGAAGCAATACATCATGGCCGTACAGCCATCAACATCGTTGGCGATGCCTTTTCGGATACAGTCCGTAATCAAGTGATTGAAGCGATTGAAACCTACTTTGAAGGTGAAGTTGACTTAGTTATTTACAGCTTGGCTACGGGTGTTCGCCCTATGCCGAATTCAGAAGAGTTTTGGCGCAGTGTCATCAAACCTATCGGCGAGTCAGTCACTGGCGCTTCAATTATGCTAGAGAACGATCAATGGGTTGAATCGTCGCTTGAACCAGCAACCGAAGAAGAAGCGGCAGCGACCATCAAAGTCATGGGCGGTGATGACTGGGAAAGTTGGATTGATGCTTTAATCAACTCAGAATCGGTTGCTGACGGCTGTAAAACCATTGCTTTCTCTTACATGGGCCCAGAAGTAACTCACCCTATCTACCTTGACGGTACGTTGGGCCGAGCAAAGGTAGACTTACACCAAACCAGCCATTCGTTGAATTTGAAAATGGCTAACTTCGGCGGTAGCGCTCACGCGACGGTGTGTAAAGCTTTAGTCACCAAAGCGAGTGTATTCATACCGGCGTTGAGCCCTTATCTACTAGCGCTTTATCGCGTGATGAAAGAGAAAGGCACACACGAACGATGTATTGAGCAAATGCAACGTTTATTCACAACTAAGCTGTATGACCAAGAAAAAGTACCCGTCGATGGTGAACGCTTGATCCGTATTGATGATCTTGAGTTAGATCCACAAGTTCAACAAGAGGTCTCTGCCATCCTTGAACAAATGAACGCAGACAATTTTAAAGAGCTTGGCGATTATGAAGGCTTCAAAGATGAGTTCATGAAGCTGAACGGGTTTAACTTTGAAGGCGTGGATTACTCACAAGACATCTCTTTAAAAACATTAAAAGCACTCAAGCCGTAGCCAACAGCTTGTCTCATAGGTGAGATAGTGCCAAGTAATTCAAAGTCCTGAACGGTTTTCAGGACTTTTTTTTGTTTCGAAATCTCCCACCCCTATACTTAATCTTAACGAGTGGTTAAATAGCAGCCTCAACACAAGAATAAAAACAAACCTCCATTCACAGGAAGTGAACGTTCGGGAAGGATACCTTATGGGAACATTGCAAACTTTAGATTATAAGATCCCGGAATCCATGCAGAAAAGTTGGCAAAACATCGTCAACCTTCTCGCACAAATTGCTAATGTTCCGACCACGCTCATCATGCGCATCCACCCTAACCATATCGAAGTCAACACCACCAGCGAGACACAAAATAACCCTTACAAAGTCGGTGATAAAGAAGGACTTGGACACGGCCTCTATTGCGAACATGTCATTGAACACAAAAGGGAGCTCATGGTACCCAACGCTTTGCTCGATGACGAATGGAAAAATAATCCTGATATTAAGCTTGGTATGATTTCTTACTGCGGCTTGCCCCTTTACTGGCCAAATGGGGAAACATTTGGAACGATCTGCATGCTCGACTCCAAAGAAAATCAATACAACGCAACTTATCGGCAGCTTTTAAATACTTTCAAAGAGTCCATCGAAGCGCAGCTTGCGGTGGTTTTTCAACAACACAAGCTGATGAGACTAAACAGTGAACTTAAAAACCGAGTCGAAACTCGGACCACTGACCTAGCACAACTCAGCTATTCCTTAACCAAAGAAATCGACCGCCGTAAAGCCGCAGAAAAGCAAGTTAGTTACCAAAAAACACACGACCAAGGTACAGGCTTTTTAAACCGTTCCGCATTAGAGAAAGTCCTCGATAGCACGTTAGAAACATTGAATCATGAACACGAAGCGCTTGCCGTGATTAACGTAGGATTCAGCAACGCACGAAGCATACAGACAAAATTTGGCTTTGAAGGTTTTGATGAGGTACTCAAAGAATTTCGCTTTCGCTTGGGCCATAACGAAACCAGTTATTTTGTCACGGGTCGACCAAGCTCCAATGACCTTGTGATTGTCGTATCGGGAGAAGATGTCGAAAACAAAGTCCAGAAACTGCTAGAAGATATCACACATGTAAGTGTTGGTAATTTCTACATCGAAGATACCGAGGTCCATTTACACTCTTACATTGGGGTTGTTCAAGCGCACAGAAACAGCCATTCCAAACAACTGCTACAAAACGCTTGCTACGCGATGCTGCTCTGTAAAGAATCAGGTGAACCCTACAGTTACTTCTGCGAAAGCCATACACAAGAACTCAATAACCATAACCAACTAGAAAGCTACCTACTCCAAGCAGTTAGAAACGACGACTTAATGCTTTATTTTCAACCCAAAGTACTGCCCCATACTCACAAGTGGATCGGTGCAGAAGCCCTACTGCGCTGGCGTCATCCAGTATTAGGCGATGTTTCGAATGAGGCTCTCATTCATATGGCAGAACAAAATGGTTTGATATTTGAAGTCGGTTCGTTTGTACTACGCACCGCCATCGATAAAGCTAAGCAATGGTCTGAGTTAGTGGATAACTTTAAGATTGCCGTTAACGTATCACCCATCCAATTGCAGAACGTCAACTTTGCGGAACAAATTGAACACCTACTTGAAACTTTCCATCTGCCCGCTCACTTTCTAGAACTTGAAGTCACCGAAAGCGCTCTCATTGCTGATGAGGTTGTTGCTCGTAATACATTGAATAAACTCCACAACCTAGGCGTGACACTGTCACTTGATGATTTTGGAACAGGATACGCGTCGTTCAGTTACCTAAAGAAATACCCGTTTGATGCGATTAAAATCGATAAAAGCTTTGTTCAGCAAATGGATAAGTCCGATGATGACCGTGCCATTATTTGTTCTATCATACACATCGCTAAAAAGTTGGAGTTACAAGTCGTCATAGAAGGCATTGAGTCCGCCCAGCAAGAACAATTTTTAATTGGCGAGGGCTGCGACATTGGGCAAGGGTTTCTTTATGGCAAGCCTATGCCTTGTAACGAATTTGAGCAAAGTTTGTTTAATCAAAACCTCTTGGGCGGTCAATACACCTATTCTTCCTAAGCATTTGCTTTACTCTGCTTGCGGTGGTTTCTATAATCGCCGCCCGCTTCCAATAAAAAGGCCAATATCTTCATGGATCAGTTGACTGCCACGCTAAAAAAAATCGAAAAGCAGAACTACCGCGCTTACCAGCAAATCAAGGGTCAATACGACTTCGATGATTTCAATCTGTACATTGATCATGTACAAGGCGACCCATACGCTTCTGCTTCTCGCTTGCGTGCAACTCGTGCTTGGTCACTCACTGGCCTTGAATGGCTAAAAGATGAATCTCCAGCTTTCCAACGTGCAGCGCGTGATTTCATTGCACGCAGCTTTGAGCAATTTGCGAAACAAGAGAATACGGTAACTATCTCGCTAAGCGGCCAGACCGTGCTAGACAACACGGCAGTCCTTTTTACTGAAGATGGTATTGAATTACGTTTCCGCGTGAACCTTCCTGCGGAAGGACGTCAAGTGCTTGGTAAAAAAGCCAATAACATTCTGACTTTCCATCTACCAAAATTCATCCGCCGTGCAACGCTGGAACGTGAGCTAGACAAAGAAGCCTTGTTAGAGCACTGCCAAGTGGTGGAAGATCAAGCGGCGCTGCGTGAACAGTTGGAAGTGAACAATCTCGTAGCTTTCGTTGCTAATGGAAGCATTCTTCCTCGTATCGCAGGTAACTGCGATCTACCAATGAAAGAAGCGGTCGAATTCAAAGCCCCTGAAGACCTTCAAGTTACACTCCACGCCCCTAACAAAGGCTACGTAACAGGCCTAGGTATTCCAAAAGGAATTACATTGATCGTTGGTGGTGGCTTCCATGGTAAATCAACGTTATTGAATGCAATTGAGCGTTCTATTTACGACCACATTCCAGGTGATGGCCGTGAGTACATTGTTACCGATGCAAACGCGATGAAGATTCGTGCAGAAGACGGCCGTTGTGTTCATCACTTGAACTTGTCGAACTACATCAACCACTTACCAATGAGCAAAGATACCGCCGACTTTTCTACTCAAGATGCATCTGGCTCAACCTCTCAAGCCGCTTGGTTACAAGAGTCAATTGAAGCCGGTGCAAGCTCACTGCTTATTGATGAAGATACGTCAGCGACTAACTTTATGATCCGTGATGAGCGTATGCAGGCATTGGTTGCAAAAGGTGATGAGCCAATTACTCCCCTTGTGGATCGCATTGGCCAATTACGTAATGAGCTGCAGATATCAACCATTATTGTTATGGGGGGGTCTGGTGATTACTTAGACGTTGCAGACACCGTCATTCAAATGCACGATTACCAAGCGGTTAACGTGACAGAAAAAGCCAAACAAGTGATAGCTCAGCACCCTACTCAGCGTCATAACGAATCTGAAGAGCCTCTGCAAACGTTCCGTCCGCGTGCACTTAATCGTGTCGCGTTAATGAACATTTTGATGGATGGCAAATTCCGCGTAAATGCAAAAGGCAAAGATTCACTTCGCTTCGGTAAAGAGTTCGCTGATTTAAGTGCTTTGGAGCAACTAGAATCCGCGGATGAAGTGAACACCATTGGCTGGCTGTGGTTCCAGTTAGCGCAACTTCCAGGTTGGTGTAACAACCCTGCGAAAGAGATTGATGACATGCTAGTTGGCGAATGGCACGCAAACTTACCTAAGCAAGGCGATCTAGCTAAGCCACGTACGCTTGACGTAATGGCAGCGTTAAACCGTATGCGTAAATCTCAGTTTAAGCCAACCAACTGATTCTATCGTTCAAGAACCTAAAGAAGAATTAAATAAGGCAGCGTTTCACCGCTGCCTTTTTATGTTCAACTGTTTTCTAGTTAACTATCCGTTTCTTAATACGTTCCACGCATCACACAGCACACGAAAGCGTTCTGCGCTGCCGTTTTCTCTATCTGGATGCCAACGCAACGCTAATTTTCGCCATTGCTTACGGATCTCCACTCTTGTCGCGTCGCGCCCTAACTCAAACAGACTCAACGCTTTGGACCTATCAATACAAGAACTGGATGAGCCACCAATGAAGTGTTGATAGCGATTCCAAAAGTCATTCAGCAATCGGCGTACCTCTCCTTCGTTGGCTTCATAATTACTCCAGTCGAGGTAGTATTCTCGTAACGGATTCGTCGTATCGACAGTATGGCGCGTAGCTTCTAATGAGGACATTAACACGATGTCCATGGCTTCAACTTGCAGCCAACCTTCTGGATATAACGTTTCTTGTAATTGATAGAGCGCATTCATCAACAAGAAGTTACGTTTAAAGAGATCTTTATCTGGAGATGAGTCTAATTGGGCAATGTAACCATGCTCACTCAATTCATGAGCTAGAGTATGCACTTTCCAGCCTGAAGGTTTCTTTTTGAGGATTTCGAGGATCGGCCATAACAATGGGTTTTCCATATCATGATGACCACGTTGGCAAACGTCATGTTGTTCGTCCATGTATCCTCTTTGTTTTCACGGTGTATTCTCTAAAGCTAGTCAATTTGTACCATAAACACAAAAAGGCAGACAGTAAGAAACGGTCGGCCTTTTGAACGAAGATCTCATTGATTTAAATAACGCCGAGTTCTCGTAGTCGTTCCATCAGGTAACTATGTGCTGTGTAACGTTCCGAAAGCACTGTATCAGGCTTTGGATGGAGGAATAACGGCAAAGAAATGCGGGAGTTCTCTTGACGACCACCCGTTGGGTTGATGACTCGGTGTGTCGTTGATGGGAAGTAACCCCCTGATGCTTCTTGTAGCATGTCACCAATGTTGATGATCATATTACCAAAGTCACAAGGCACATCTAACCAATCACCTTCTTTGCTCTTAACTTGCAAGCCCGGCTCATTTGCCGCAGGCAGCACCGTGAGTAAGTTGATGTCTTCATGAGCCGCAGCGCGAATTGCTCCCGGTTCTTCTTCACCCGTCATTGGTGGGTAATGCAAAACGCGTAGCAATGTTTTGTCGCTATTGTTGATCATTTCAGACAGCGCAATAGAAAACTTCTCTTGAACCTCTTTCGGTGCGTACTCTTCTACCCAGCCAAGTAATTCTTGAGCAAATGCGTTCGCACGTTCGTAATACTCTAAGATTTCTTTTTCTAGCTGCACAGGGATCTGACCCCACGGGTATACATGGAAGTACTCTTTGATGTCTTTTACGCTGTGGCCTTTCGCAACTTCAGAAACGGAAGGTGGAAAATAACCGTCTTGTGTTTCAACATTAAATTGGAAATCGTTTTTTTGCGCTGAGCTGAAAAACTCGTACCAGTTTTTGTAAATTGACTCGACCAGCTCTTGTGGGATTGGGTGGTTTTTTAATACACCGAACCCAGTTTCACGTAGTGAGGTGACGAACTGTTGAGCAGCATCGTCAGCAAGATAATCGACAGTTTCCAGTTTCATGACTTTACTTCTTTTTTATTAGACTGAGTCGTGAATTCTATGGATGGGCATGTTGTAAATCAAACTTTAATGAAATGTTTCCGCGCAAACGTTTTATTGTTGAGCAGTTTGCCAATATATCAACAAAAACAGTAATCATTATTTTGATAAAACAAACAATTGCACAGCGTTCAATTAAGTGTAATCATAACGTCAGTATTTAATTGAAGGATCAATTTCTCTATGAAGAATACTTCTACCTTATTGGGTTTAACCATTTTCTATGCCGTCGTATTTCTGTTTTCAGCGTTAGAGCCGAGCTCTCGAGCGGTGTGGTTTGCCGAAATCGTACCAGCCATTGGTATTCTCATCGCGATTTGGGCACTGTCTATTCGTTACCAATTCAGTAACACCGCTTACGTATTGATGTTCATTTGGCTTTGCTTACATACCATTGGCGCAAAATACACGTTCGCAGAAGTCCCCTTTGACTGGTTTAACAATTTGATTGGATCTGAGCGCAACAACTTCGACCGAGTCGCGCACTTTTCTATTGGCTTATACGCATACCCAATCGCTGAATATCTGATTAATAAAAAGAAAATCAGCGCAAGCTTCGCTTCTTGGTTTGCTTTGTTTGCAATCATGTCGTTAGCGGCTGGCTACGAGATCATTGAATGGTGGTACGCCGCGATTGCAGGTGGAGATGAAGGCATTGCCTTTCTGGGATCACAGGGCGATATTTGGGATGCCCAGAAAGACATGTTGTGCGACACCATGGGTGCGATAGTTTCTTTGTTATTACTGACAACTCAACGTCGATTGGCGAAGCCATTCTAAATACGGATTAAACCCTTCGACAATTGGGACCTGTACGATTTGAGCAACTTCATATTCGTGCAGGTCTTTTATTTTGTCTTCCACTAATGCATACAAATCACGCCGCGTCTTAATCACCATGAGCCATTCGTTATCGCTGCAAATTTCCCCTTTCCACACATAATGACTTTCTATTGGCATAGTTTGAATGCACGCAGCGAGTTTAGCCTCTAGTAGACCTTTGATAATTTCATCTCGGTTTTGTTGTGTACCCGCTGTACTCAATACCATGCAGTAATCGTGTTGTTCGCTCATAACTGACTCTTATTTCATCGTGACCTTACCGCCAATCATCTTGAAGGCGGGCGTTCCTCTTACCAACGTATCTCGTGCAAACTCTTGCTCGCAACCCGGACAAACACAAGGCACTTTAGTGAAGTCTTCGACAATACGTTCTTTAAAACATTTGACCAAAGCACCCTTTCCTCCTTTACGGTATTTAAACAGCTGAGCTTTGCATTTTGCGCAGTATATTTCGACGGTTTTTGTCGGTTGTTTTTTATTCGGTTTCGCCATTTTTCTCTATTTCTGGTTTTACCCATACATTGCTAAAGTCGAACCAACCTAGTGCGTTGCATTTGGCGTTTTGTAATGCGCCACTGTGGTCTTTGTTTACGCCAAGCCAGCAGTGGAACATCGGGATGACTTGGCAACTTTTCACTAATTGTCGACCAAGCTCTCGTGCAGGAAAATCATTGTGTTGCCCTGCTCGCCACTGATCCACCAGCGTTGCCCACCCAGAAAAGTCGTACCCTGCGCTAAATTTATCGATATCACTGTAGTCTAGTAGCCAACCTGCTAGTGCGTCATTGCGATTTGTGGCAATGCCCATGGCTTTAATCCAAATATCCACTTCTTCTGGGGAAGGCGGCTGAGTATCATAGCGAATGAAATCTACATCGATACCATGCGGCTTTAACAGTGTTTTAATGGCCTTCCCGATGACCGGAAACATTGGGTGTTTTTTCTGATAAGCAACACAAATCGTTTTCTCTTTTTGAGGCGCATCACCTCCCATTGTCGGCTTAAGATCTATCCAACCAGGTTTCAATCCAAATGCTTGTAGCACTCCGAGTTCGATGACCTTATCTTGTGGCACAAGAGAGTAAATTTGATAGCTGTTCAATACCTGACTTAGGAACTCTGCCCAACGTGGATCTTTCGCTATCCCTTTGTTTTTATTGAGTAGTAAAAAGGTACAGCCTGGGTCCAGTTCGACTTCGTCGGTGGAGGCTTGTTTGTCCATTTGTGGTTTTGACAAGCTTGGGTAAACCATCGAAGAGTACGCTTCATCAATCACCCAGACTTCGACTTGGTCAAGTAGCGGACGTAGTCCAAAATAACCGTCAAACGCGGTTAATATTAGTCGTTTGTCATCGTTTACTTTGACTTGAAATGGCCCTGTACCGACGGGTTTTCGATCAAACTCTTCTGAGCGAAGCGTCTTGGGAAGCAGGACTTTCGCCTGAGACTCACTCAACGCGAGGGGCAAATACTTATCAGGACGTACAAGATGGATGTCCACCGTCCACGGTTCTGGTGAAATCACTTTTTCTATATGAGAAAACAGATTCAAGCCACTCAATGCAGAAATGCTTTCAATAACACAGTCCGTCGTGAGCAACTCTCCATTATGAAAACGAACACCTCGGCGCAAATAAAAGCGCCAATGGGTATCGGATAGCGCTTCCCAATAGTGCGCCAAATCCGGCTGCAGTTGTTCGTTGTCGTCGAGCTTAGTCAAACCGCTGAATACTTGTCGGGCAATATGTTGCTCAGACCGACGCATCGGTTTCTGAGGATTCAACATGGCTAATGGCCGATAGTAAGGCAAACGGACGACTTGCTCACCCTGACGGTGCTGCAAACCAAGGTAGCCTTGGATTACCTGAGTCAGTTTGGCGGCATCATTGTCTAACGCTTCTAAAGCTTGCCCAATTTTTCCTTCATCAAGATAACGACGAGCCAAGTTTTCACTCACGTCACTGCGATTACGTTTAAAGACAAGTTTAGAGAGTTTTCCTCGACCAGCGGCAGGATGCCACTCAATCCACCCTTCTTCCTCTAATTTATTGAGAACGATTCGGGCATTACGTCGAGTACAAAAGAGCGCTTCGGTAATGTCTTCGAGTTGAACTTCCGTGTCATTACCAGAAAATTTTTCAAACAGTGTTTCGAATTGAACACGTAAACGAGGACTGCTCATAAAGAGGAAATTTTAGTTTTCATTGCGATAAACTAAGTTTCCTCATTTTTTGCAAAAAGTGCAAACCTCGGAAGTGAAATTATTGAATGTCGATACCAATTTCTTGCGCTACTTGGCGTAATTGATCTTCATCGTCGAGTTTGATCGACCATTTTGTTTCTGCGCCATGTGCTAACACCACATTCGCACCACGACCAAGCAATTGAATTGCATCAGTTTGGGCTTGCATCGTAACCATACCCGAACCGGTTAACTTGATGACAATTTCACGTTGGGTTGCGATGATCTTACCCAGAGAAAATTCGATAACCATGCCTTACCTTCGTTGAATTACGCTGTCTTTTCTTTTTGATGTTTGACTGCAATGGTCAAACGACTGGTGCAAACCAAACGTTCTCGTTCGTCGGTAATATTGATCTGCCAAACTTGTGTAGATACACCTAAATGCACTGGTGTAGCCGTCCCAATAACGTAACCGCTTCTCATCGCACGCACATGGTTGGCATTAATGTCTAAGCCAACGCAGTAACTGCCTTCGCCCACACAGAAATTAGCGGCAAGTGAGCCTAACGTTTCTGCTAACACAACCGATGCACCACCATGAAGCATCCCTAATGGCTGATGAGTAAAGCTGCACACAGGCATGGTCGCGGTAAGCGAGTCGTCAGTGAAGTCGGTATAGACGATTTGCAGATGTTCCATCATGGTGTTCTTAGACGTAGCGTTAAGAACCTCCAAGCTCATTGGCTTTTTCCAAATACTCATGTTTTCGCTCTTATTCTAACCAGTTACAACCACTGGCAATCTCGATTTGAAGTGCCTCTAGGATAGTCCCGATCGTAACATCACTTCAAGACGAAACACATCGTTCAACGTGATCAACATTATGGCTTAAAGTTTCTTTACTAAGCGTTATACTATTGGTACAAAACAGAAAATATTTATATGGACCCCACTATGAGAACATGGATTAAAGCATCAGTGCTTTTCACTATAGCTGGCTTAACAGCGTGCAGTTCTTCCCCTACTGGCCGCAATCAGATTTTAATGTTTTCTGATCAAGAAATGTCTTCACTTGGTGCAAAATCGTTTGATCAAATGAAGAAAGAGATCCCGATCAGCAAAGACAAGAAAACCAATGCATACGTTCAATGTGTTGCAAAACAAATCACTGATACCATTCCACCACAAGCTGGGTTTAAAGATTGGGAAGTGGTTGTCTTTGATAGTGACCAAGTGAACGCCTTTGCGTTACCCGGTGGCAAAATTGGCGTATACACTGGACTGTTGAAAGTCGCTAAAAACCAAGACCAACTAGCAACCGTTATTGGCCACGAGGTTGCTCACGTCCTAGCGGATCACAGTAACGAACGCCTCTCTCAAAGCCAACTCGCCAACGCAGGGTTGTCCCTTGCTAATGTTGCAATCGGCGCCTCTGAATACAAGCAATACCAGCAAATGACCATGGCGGCATTAGGTGTTGGTGTTCAGTATGGTGTGATTCTTCCTTATGGTAGAACTCAAGAGTCGGAAGCGGATATTGTTGGCCTTGGCTTTATGGCAAAGGCGGGATTCGACCCGAATCAGAGCGTCGATCTTTGGCAAAATATGGGCAAAGCCGGTGGTGCGCAACCACCTGAATTCTTCTCAACTCACCCATCGCATAACACTCGTATCAGAGATTTGCAGGCCACCATTAAAACCTTGCCAGCTTCTACCGTGAAAGCTCCGAAGTGCGGGTAATTTAATATTTTAGGTTGTATTACGTAAAAATACATAATTAATCTAACACCAAAAACACGAAAGCTCCGTTAGGCTAAAACCTACCGGAGCTTTCTTTTTAGTTCTTGTCTTTATGGTCCCTGCATCAGATGAGATTGGTCAGCTCGAGAGCAAAAATTAGGTGCCCAGAATTTGCAATGGCAAACTGAGTAAGCTATCTCCTAACCCAGCAAAGTACCAAATGATCGCCACAAAGCCACCGACGGATACTAAGTACCATGCAAACGAGAACAGTTGGCCATAACGAGTTAACGGCAATAAGTGGCTATGATGTCGCGTTCGCCATTCCATTACCACTTCTAGCATGCCCATCATTAATAGAAACCCTAATAACGTTAAACCAAACGTGTAACTGATATAGATTCCAAACAATGCTGCGAGAATACTACCGACAAGCCCGACCCAAGTATTCATTGAAAAGGTAATGCTTTTTAAGACGTGACCACCATCTAAAGGTAGAATCGGCAATAGGTTGAAAAGGTTTAACAGTGCATTAAACACTGCCAACCCTGCGAAGATCATTTCTCCAGTCATCCAGTAAAGAACGGTGAAAATGATACTAAGCACCAAGCCAAAGAACGGCCCCATTATAGAAATAACCACGTCTTGCCATCGAGTATTTATCTTTTCATCACTCAGCGCTAAACCACCAAGAAACGGGATGAGATAAATTCCTTTGGTCTTCATGCCGAAGTACTTCATCGCCTTAATGTGCCCGTATTCGTGAAAAACAAGACACGCCAACAATGCCAAAGCAAACTCAATGGAAAATAACCAGGAGTACGCTGCTAAACTTGCCGACGCAAGCGCAACCTTGATGACTTTCGCACTCTTCAGCGCTTTCATCCCCAGTGACACCATACCGATTAAACTAAAACGCTTTTCGGTTGGCGGCGCTTCAACCGGTATCTGACGCTCAATGTCTTTTTCGTTTCTTGTCCCTTCGGTAACCAAAACATCGTCGATAAACGCTTGATATTTGAAATCAAACGGTTGCCAATTTAGCTCACAGTCGAGTTGGCAAGATAAGATCTCTTCCGCTGAAGAAAGCTTAAATTGATGTGAGGTTTTGCCTGAATCATCCTCACTGGCATCAATTTGCGATACCAAAGTGTTATCCCAAAACAACTGCTGCCATCCAGCCATTGACCCTTCTAATCTCAATGGTCTCCCAAGAAATTCAATGTGTAGTAATTCCACGCTATTCCCAATGCGATAAACACGAAGTGCGGATTATGCCTGTAAAGGAATCGAACGAAAAGCATGTTAACAACTAGTGTTTGACTATCATTTAACCATCAGATTTACAAAAAAACTCTGGTCGTACCATTTGTTATAAAAATATCACCATAATACATGGCCTTACTAAATGCCATTTGACCTATGCATCAAATTTAAAACGTAATATAGGTATGATCTTTGACAAGTTAATAAACATACAATTAACATTATCGTTACATCGCAGTTGTAATTCGAACCGACAACAGCTGGTGTAATCGCTACACAACAATTACAAAGACTTCGGTCTAACATAATGACACCCTAGGAGGGTCAAGGATGAACAAGAAGCACTGCTCTCTGCTTACAATTTCAATATTGTTTGCGTGTAATGCCCAATCGGCGGGCTTTCAGGTTGCTGAGCACTCGGCATCTGGTCTTGGTAGAGCATTTTCAGGTGAAGGCGCGGTTGCGGATAATGCAAGCGTATTAGCGCGTAACCCAGCTGCGATGACACTTTTTAAAGAAGCTCAATTTTCAGGTGCACTGTCTATTGTCGACCCTGAAGTTAACGTCTACGACACTTACCATAAAGAGCACGCTGACGACGTGGCACCGCTACAAATCGTTCCAGCGGGTTACTACATCAGCCCAATCAATGATCAATGGGCTTGGGGTATTGGTATGTTCACTACCTATGGTGTTGCGACTGATTACCCAGATGATATCTCTGCCGGTGATATGGCGGGTGATACCTCCCTACTTTCCGTCAACCTAAACCCTAATATCGCTTATCGCATTAACGAGCAATTCAGCGTCGGTGGTGGTATTAACTTGGTATACGCACACGCAGAGTTGACTCGCCACAAAGGTGCACTTGCTCCGCTATTTGGTCCTGACAGCAAAAAATCCGACAACCTCATTGGTATGGAAGGCGACACGTTTGCTTGGGGTTGGAACATTGGCGCTTTATACGAGCTGAATGAAAACAACCGCTTTGGCTTTGGTTACCGCTCTAAAGTGGACCTTGACTTTGATGAAGGTGAATTCAGCAGCTATGACTCTGGTGTCGCCAACGCTGCAAAAGTAGATGGCCGTCTGCAAATTTCTCTTCCGTCTATTATCGAACTTTCTGCATTCCATCAGTTAAACGAAACGTGGGCGATCCACTACGGATGGCAACAAACGGACTGGAGCACATTTAAAGAATTAAAAGCAACCAGTAAAGATTGTGCTGGTGGTGTGTGCTTCTTCAAACCTGAAAAATACGAAGACAACAACCGTTACTCCTTCGGTGGTACATACACTCTGAACAACCAATGGACACTTCGCGCGGGTATCGCCTATGACGAGCAAGCCGGTGAAGCCACATTGAGTATCCCTGATAGCGACCGTTTTTGGTACAGCGCAGGCGTGACTTATGCAATGAAAGAAAACCTAACCTTCGATGCAGGTTTTGCTTTCGTCAAGAGTAAGTCTGGCTCGTTTACTGAAACCAACGCCGCGGATCAAGAGATCACATTTGATTCAGAAGGTACGGCCTACATCAGTGCTGTACAAATGAACTACACGTTCAAGTAATTAGGATTAACGGAGTAAACCAATGAAACATACGTTTAAACTATCACTGCTTTGTTCTGCAATCCTACTTGCAGGTTGTGGTGACAATACATCGAGCTCTGGTACATCAGATACACCGACGTTTGAGCCCGAAGTACAAGCGCTACTTGACCGCAACACATCGATTAGCTTTACATTGCAAGGTGCAGATGCAGACGTTCCTGCGCCATCTTACTTATTGATGGATAGCACAGACGGAACGCTTGGCCTTCCAACAGGCGGGGACGATGCATTAACTAATCCCCTAGCTGCCATGAACACAATGGATGGTTGGTCAACGTCTATGCCAATCGTTCTTAACTTCAATGGCGATGGTTTTGCTGACGGCCTTGTTACTTCTGGTATCAGCGTTATTAAAATAAACCAACGTCTTACCGATTGGGATGGCGCTTCAAACCCAATCGAAAAAGTACTTACGCTGGGTACTGACTACGTTGTACAAGCGAGCGGCAATTCTCTGTACATTCAGTTTATGAACTCTTTGGACGAATCTGGCGAATACATCTTCGCGGTAACTCAAGCGATTCAAGACGTAAACGGAAATCCAATTGGTACGTCAGGAAGCTATGCGACAGGTAAAACGAAAGAGATCGTTTATGAAACTGGTGACTTAGCTTCAGTACAGGCAGCCACGACAGCAGTAGAGGGTATTTTCGGACTCGCAAGTGTCAACCCTGCTGATATTGTTTACTCATCATGGTTTAGCACACAATCTGTAGGCGATACGCTTGCTGCTGTGAAAGGCGTCACGGCAACCGGTTTTGCTACTGGTGCTAATACGTTAAATACTGTGTACAAAAACGACGCAAATGAAGGTGCCATTGACCTTTCTACCGCATACACTCTGACAATGGGGACGACACAAGACTTTATTACAGCACTTGACGCTGATGAAGACTTTAACAAGTACGTTAGTGACCTGGATGCAGCTAAAACAGCAATCAAAGGTTTATATGCTGGCGCTAACGTGGCGGTCAATGTGACACAAGGTGTTGCAAAACTGCCTCATTATCTAGAGAAAGGCGCTGACTGGAACATGCAACCAATGGTTTCTGCAATGCCTAGCCTTGCTAAAGTCAGTGCTGCACTAGCGGATGAAAGCGAACAAGCGAATATGGTTCAACAGCTTTCTACAGGTGTATTTGCCGATGATCCTGTAGATGTCACTAAGTTAGCTACGGACCCGACAGAGCAGCTAAAGCTTGTTGGTTCGACTCTGTATCTAACGGACGGAACACAATTGGATAGCGACCGTATTATCACTCGTTATTCACCTGTACCAGTGGTTAAATCACTCGAAGACGTCGAATTCTTGTTGTTTACACCGCAAACTGGCACACCTACAGATGTCGTAATTTACCAACACGGTATTACATCAGCTAAAGAAAATGCGTACTCTTTTGCGTTTAATATGGTAAAAGCAGGTGTTGCTGTTATTGCAATCGATCTACCAATCCATGGTACTCGTAGTTTAGATGACCAACGCTCTGCCAACGCGGATGTACTGGCTTACCTGAACCTTTCTAACCTAGCAGTGGCGCGTGATAACCTTCGCCAAAGCGTGCTCGATGTGCTGGGTTTACGTGCAAGCTTAGTTGTTTCAGCGCAAGCTGGCCTTCTGGCAAGCAGCCCGCTTCAAGGCTTTAACCCGATGACGGGTTCAAAAGTGAAGATGCTTGGTCACTCATTGGGTGGTATCGTCGGTACTTCTGCAGTAGCAGCGGCGAACAACACATTGGGTAGCCCAACGGCAGACGCGTTGTACACATTCAGCGGCGCATCAATTCAAAACGCAGGTGGCCAAATTGGTAACCTACTGCTTGGTTCGTCTAACTTTGGTCCACAGATCAAGCATAACCTAGCGTACGCAGCTTCAACAGATTACGCGAGCTATGCAGATGCATCATGTGCAGACTTGTCTGACAAAGCGTGTTACGAGGCATTTGAACAAGTAGCAAGCGACGCACAACTAGCGGCACTTAATGCTGGTTTCTCTAGCTTTATCTATGCGGCACAAACTACGCTGGATACAGTTGATCCATTTACCAATGCAAGTGATCTTGTCTCAAGTGGCTCACTATCAACACCATTCTTCATGACAGAGGTAGATGGTGACGATACCGTACCAAACAATGTTGCAAACGCACCATTCGCGGGTACTGAACCTCTTGCGGCTAAACTTGGGCTAACAACTGTGAACAGTGCAAATACTGCGGTATCTCCTTCTGCTAGCTTTGTTCAATTTAATGCGACAGCAACACACAGTACGTTTGCATCCCCAGGCGGAACACTGGCTGACTTAGACCATCATGTAGAAATGCAGATGGAAAATGCTGACTTCCTAATGGATGATATGTTAACTGGTGTCACCAACACCTCTGTACTTAAGTAAGTATCTTTAGCAATACCAAAGCCCAGTTTCGACTGGGCTTTTTCGTTTCAGTGCTATTCAAACCCACTCATATTTCCTCTGCTATAGTTAAGTCGATGTCTTTGTCTAACTCACTTGTTTAAAAAGGAAAACTCTATGCGCGTATTGACCGTGATTGCCACTGCACTACTTCTTGCCGCTTGCGGTAGCAGCCAATATCTTATGTCAACGAATGAAGGGAAAATCATTACCTCTTACGGCAAGCCTGATCTCAATGAAGATACTGGTATGTACGAATATGAGGACGTAGATGGAAAAGAAATGAGCATTTCTAAAGACCAAGTTGTACAGATCATTGAACGATAAAACACCGTGCCTTCTGGAAAACAGAGGGCACTTCTCATTCACTCTGAATAACTCAACTTGAAACTAATAGCCTTTATCAATGCAACTAATTCATCATTCAAAACAATCAACACCCTTATTTATATTCTCACTATTATTTGGTTAGCGAATATTTTACATCTTCACTCCTTTCAGGTTGGAATATTGTAAAATCTCGCCTTTAATTCTCTAACACCCTTTTATTTCTCAGGATAAAGTGGATAATACCGCCACCAAAAAAACATTACTAAGGTGAGTCCTTATGTCTATCGAAGCTACTTTGCTTGCTCGCTGCGAGTCAAAATGTGAACTGTGTTCTTCTGAATCTCAACTAACAGCATTTGCTGTTCCACCACACGGTAACGTGACTGTTGATACTGCTATCATGGTTTGTGATAAGTGTCATGGTGAGATCGAAGATCCTAAAGACATTAACCACTGGCGCTGCCTAAACGACAGCATGTGGAGCCAAGTACCTGCGGTACAAGTCACTGCATGGCGCCAACTTACTCGCCTAAACTCTGAAAGCTGGGCTCAAGATGCTCTTGACATGATGTACATGGAAGAAGAGCAAATGAACTGGGCAATGAAAGGCATGTCTGCTGACGACAAAACGGTTGACTGCAACGGCACTGAACTTAAAAAAGGTGACGACGTAACCGTAATCAAAGACCTACCAGTTAAAGGTACAAACCAAGTAATCAAACAAGGTACTGTTATTCGTGGTATCAGCCTTGGTGATGATCCTAAACTTGTTTCAGGTAAGGCAAATGGCGGTCAGTCAATGTACGTGATCGCTGAGTACTGCCGTAAGAAGTAATCTCGATATTACTTTCGAAGTTTAACGGGGTTCCAATTGGGACCCCGTTTTCGTTTCTAACTTCCGCTTTCTTCTACTTATCTATTTTATCGCTGTCATTCCTCGCTTTCGCTCTCAAGCATTTTCGATTATGGTTCGAGAAGGAACAAATTAAGATGGATTGTTGTATGAAGAAGTTAACCATTCTTGATGGTGGTATGGGCCGTGAACTCAAACGCATTGGGGCACCTTTCTCGCAGCCACAATGGAGCGCTCAAGCTCTGATTGAATCTCCCGAGTACGTCTATCAGGCGCATCAAAGCTTTATCAATGCTGGGGCGGAGATCATTATCGCCAATAGTTATGCTTGTGTACCGTTTCATCTTGGTGAAACACTCTACGAACAACGTGGTAGTGAACTTGCTCGTCAAGCGGCTCAGATTGCACAAGAATGCGCAAATCAATCACCAAACGACATTATCGTCGCAGGCTGTATTCCCCCCGCATTTGGTAGCTATCGCCCTGACCTATTTGAAAAAGAGCAAGGCGAACAGATCTTCGAAACGTTACTGAAAGCACAAGATGACTATGTCGCGATCTGGATTGCGGAAACGATCTGCAGCCTAGAGGAGCTCACTTGTTTGCAAAACGTCTTTAATAGCTGCAATAAACCGGTCGTTTATGCCTTTTCTCTCAACGACAACGTGTCAAGCACCGCACTCCTTCGTTCCGGGGAAACCGTAACGCAAGCCATTGAACAAGTGGTGGCCAATGCTTCGGTTAATACACGTGGTATATACTTCAACTGTTCGGTACCAGAGGTAATGGCAAAAGCGGTCAGCGACACCAACGCTATCTTAAACAAACACAAGAGCAATATTGATATTGGCGTTTATGCAAATAACTTTACTGCAATTAAATCTGATCATGAAGCAAATAGCGCACTTCAATCCATGCGCGAACTTACTCCAAAAGAATACGTCGAATTTGCGAAAGAATGGTATGCAAAAGGAGCAACCGTCATTGGTGGATGCTGCGGCATCGGCCCAGAACACATCAAAGCGTTGGTCGATTGGAAAAACGCAGTGTAAACTTTCTAATCAATGTCTCCTGCAACCGTCTGTACACGGTTAAAGGTACCAGGCTCAGTCACCCACGCCGCAACAGCATCAATATTATCTAATGGTTGACTGAGCTTAAACGTCCACTGTCCATTCTCTGAACGACTTTGTTGTTTCTCTAATAACACAAAATTATGCTCAAGGACTTTACCTTTATTCTCACCCCTTTTAACTGGTGTGGTTTCATTATTTGAGAGAAACACAATCGTCGCATCATACATACCCAACTCTTCAAATCGCAGGGTGAATTGGTTGCCAGATCGCTCTAGAACCAAAGATTGGGCTCTATCATTGTGGTTGCTTGGTAACACACGCTCACGCCAGTTGAAGAAGCCACGCCATTCTTTACCATCAACGACAAATGTCGGAGTATAAACACTCCCTACCGCGCCATAAGCACGATACAAACGTTGCAGCTGAGAGAATTCAGGCTTTGCAAATTTGTCTTTCCAGCCAAGATAGTCCCAATAGTCAACGTGGTAGGCAACGGGAATGTACTTTCCCCACAAATCAGGGTTGGATTCGAACGTGGAAAGGTATTTGTCTGCAGGTGGACAACTAGAGCAACCTTCTGAAGTAAACAGTTCGATGACTTGGGCAGGCCGCCCCTCATGAGACCATATTTGAGAAGCAGAAAGGCTCGCTAGAATAGACAAAGTTGATATAGCAATCATAGACAGTTCCTTCTTGTAACTACTGACTATGACCGTGCTACCTAAAGATAGCTTTCAATACTGTTTTAGAAGTGTAGATTTCAGATACAAAAATGCCGGCAAATTAAGCCGGCATTTCGAATTCGCTTTCCATTCAGATTAACGATACATACCGATATCTTTCTGAATATGTGCTGACAAATCTTCTGCGTAGTAGCTGCGAGGTGCAGAATTGTCTACAAAAAGAATGTCTAGTAGGTGAGCAATCAATCCTTTGAAGTTAACCGAGTAGGTTTTCTTATCCATAGAGGTTGGTAAAGCTACATTTGTCATTTGCATTGCTTGTGCCATGATTGCCTCTCTTTAAAAGCAGTAATTTGTTTCGTTGGTTGTATATTAGTCATTTTTTCATTGAGCAAAAAATGACAAAATTTGCTCATTCAAATTAGTTTTTCTAATGAAACAAGGTGTTTACAAACACCCAGAATACAAAAGCCACCAAAATGAATAGTTATTCGCAAATTAAAATCTTTAGTTGAATAACTTGGATTTACGTAGGTAAATCCAAGTTTAAATGCAACATTTTTTTAACTGAAATCGTTTTCCAGTGTTTTTGAATTTACAAAATCATCAAGAGTTCTGATTAGTAATATTAACGCTAGAATTATCGTTAGATTTGTTCTTATAAATAGACGCAATAACCGCCGCCGTCATGACCGTAACCAAGAACGTTAATGACCAAACCGTCGGGATTTCATATTGAGTTCCAACTAGCAGCATCTTGATACCGATAAAGATCATGATGACTGACAACGCTGGTTTTAGGTAAACAAACTTATCCAACATCGCTTGAAGTACAAAGTACAATGAACGTAAGCCAAGTAGAGCAAATACGTTTGCCGCTAAAACTAGGAACGGTTCGCGTGTGACAGCGAAGATCGCAGGGATAGAATCCAGAGCGAACATAACGTCCATCACCGCAATCACACCAACAACGATCAACATTGGCGTTGCAACCCACTTACCTGCTTGTTTTAAGATCAAGTGGTTGCCTTGATACTCGTCTGTCACTGGCAAGAACTTGCGAATGAATTGCTCAGGATAAGGGTTCACCTCTTCTTCTTCGCCTTTATCTCGCGCTAACTTGATACCAGTCCAAATTAGGAATGCCGCGAATAGGTAAAGCACCCAGTGGTATTGAGCCAACAACTGCGCACCAACAGCAATCATGATTGCACGTAGCACTAACGCACCAATGACACCCCACAGTAAAGCACGAGGACGTAAATGTTCTGGCACCTTGTATTGCGCAAAGATAATCGCAAAAACAAACAAGTTGTCGACACTTAACGATTTCTCAAGCAAATAACCCGTTAAGAATGATATGGTCGCCTTTTCGTGAGTATAAACGCTATGAGGCGCGTAATAATCCCAAAAGAAATAGATAGAACCTGCAAAGACAAACGCTAATAAGAACCAGAATACGCTCCAACCAATCGCTTTTTTCATGGTAATCACGCCGCCACGAGTCTGATAGATATCGAGAGCGACTAGAACCAAAGTAAATAGGCCGAATACACCGTACATTGTCAGTGATTCTTGCAGTGGAACAGACTGGTATAATTGGGTGGTATTTTCGATAAGAGACATGCTTCCTCCCGTGCGGAAGGACATTATTCGGGCTGACCTTCCGCAAACAATACAAACCAGCAGTCACATTACCCATGTGTCTGCTAATCAATGAATGCGTTGGTCTCGTTGAAGTGACGACTTGATGAATCAAGTATCACCTTTATTTACCGGATAAGCTGATGCTTAACGAGATGACGATAAATAAACTTGCGCTAACTACTCCCCAAACGCCGCCATCATACCCCTGCCTGCAGCGATCTCCAACAAAAATTACTTATCGATAAAAACAAAGTATTTTGTGAAGAACAGTTATCAGCAGCACCTATCAACTGGATGATAAATACAAAAAAGGAGCACGGCTGTGCTCCTTTTTGATGACTTATCGGGTTTACAAACCAGTTAATGGTACAAAATAAACCAGTGTTGACCAAACCGCGACCCACGCAACGACGACCGCTGCATCAGCCCAATCTTTTTTCCACATACTCTCTTCCCTCTTAATCGCATGTGCAACAGAAAGAGAGCAAAAAGGATACCAATAAGCTTTACTGGTTCTTTTGGGAATAAACTTTGTGATTTTCGTTCAAACAGTTTGGTTCATCGGTCAGTAATTCAATGAAACAATCGGCCATAGAAAGGTTACTCACAAACCCTTCACCTTTCATGTTTAACAAGGCTTCATAGCCTTCTTTACCTTTCATTGTGTAGGCCGAGGATGCCCCGCGATACCACTCTTCTTCTTGAATCAGTGACCAACGATCCCCATCAAAAATTTCTAACTTTTTAATGCGTTGTCCTTTGGCCGCACCCGCATCGTATTCAAAGCTCAAGTTATGCGTATATGGGTAGCTACCAGAACCAGTGCCTTCAACGCCATTGTTGAGTGCATTATTGATTGCGCCTTCCAATGCTAGACGAATCGCTTTACCTTGCACATCATAACAGCCGATTGGCACGGCAAATGGCAACAATCGTCCGGCAACATCTGCCACGGTGATCTTTCCCGGATTGAGAGAAGTGCGCACCCCACCCGCATTATGAATTGCAAATTGAACCTGATGACCACGTTTGTTCAAACTATAAAGAAAGGAGTGTGCAACGGATGGCGCAAGCTCGCTACCACCGAATTCATCGGGCACTCGAACATGACGCTTTTTCTGCACTACGTTTGCAATGACTTGTGCTTGCAACTTGCGCACTCGCGGAATGTATTTATCACTCAAAATTGCCTGTGTTTCAGGGTGCTTCTTACACACCACCACATTTGGCTGACCATGAATAAAGTCACACGCTTCCTCAAACACACCTTGATCGAGCTGCTCGTTTAACGTTGAGTCCCAAAAGATTCGACGTCCAAGCAACAACTCATTTTGGCCATTTAGCATGGTCGGTTTGCCGCTTTCATCAAACTCAAGCACACAATGCCCCATCGTCAGCGCATGATAACCTGCTTGCACAACGTAAGTGTCATTAACTTTAATGCCATAAGGGTCGTCTTGACCTAGACCAATAGCGGTAAAGTCACCCTGTAACCTATGGCTGTGACCGCCGACAATAATGCCAATACCTTCTACTTTGGATGCTAATTCAAGATCGCCTTCGTAACCTAAGTGGCTTAAAAGAATGATATTTTTGATACCCGCTTGGTTAATCTGTTCAACCGTATGCTTTGCGGTTTCAATTGCAGATATGAATGGTGTATCCGCATCTGGGTTTGCGATGTCGCTCATCTTATCAATAGACAAACCGAAAATGGCCACTCTCTCGCCATCAAATTCCTTGATCAAATATTGCGCACTTTGAGTTGCAGTATCGAAGCTCAGTACATTGTCACAATCACTCATACGGTGATCTTTGCTCGATAACTCATTCGACAAATCCCAATTGCCCGCAAGCAGTGGAAAGTGAGTACGTTGACAAAACAACGCGACTGGCTCATTCCCCATATCTAATTCATGATTGCCTAAAGCCATGGCATCGATGTTTAGAGCATTTAACAGATCAGCGTTTGCTTTGCCTTTAAATAGGGAAAAATACAACGTGCCTTGAAAACAGTCACCAGCATGAAGGAACAACATGCCCTGACCTTGGCGTTGAGCATCATCGCGAAGCTGTTCTACGCGCGTTGCAATACGCGAAAAACCACCAGCGCTCACGTAAGGCTCCAGTGTACGTTCGTTATCGATATTGAGTTTTAGCTGTAATGACGTTGGTTCAAAGTAGGAATGTGTGTCATTGATGTGCGCCAGTTTGATTCTGACTGGCTTATGATTTTTATTCATTGTCATCTTCTCTCTTTTCATTCCTTTTAATTATTAGAATTGAATCATGACAGAATCATGAATTTTATGAAACAGAGAAATTGTCATTTCATTTTAACGTGATCAAGATTCATCTTGCGTACAATTATGAAAGCGACTTTACGCCTAAACGGTCTGCATTCCTAGGGTGAATGCTCTTAATTTTGTGAACTGAGCTTAACTCGATTAGACCAATTTCATATATGCTTAGGAGAAGCAAAAGAACTCTCTATAATTCAAATAATTGCAAGGAGGAGTGAGATGAGACTAGAACGCATCGAAATCTCTGGGTTTAGAGGCATCAAACGCCTTTCACTCTCTTTTGACGAACTCACCACCTTGATTGGTGAAAATACTTGGGGCAAATCATCATTACTTGATGCGCTTTCGCTTGCCCTTCCTGCTGACGGTTCTCTTTATCAGTTTGAGATGACTGATTTCCACGTTGACTACGCCATCGCCCATCCGCAATCGCAGCATTTACAAATTATCCTGTGTTTTAAGGCGCAAGATAAACAAGAAGTGAATGCTGGTCGTTACCGTCGTATAAAGCCGACATGGTGTATCAATGCAGACAATGAGCACGTCATTTATTACCGTATAAGTGCCACGCGAGACGGCCATAACACGACGACAAAGTACGCCTTTCTAGATTGCGACGGCGAACCAAAACAACTGCACCATTCAGAAAAGCTCGCGGTTGAACTCATGACGCTGCATCCAGTGATTCGTTTACGCGACTCACGTCGTTTCCCTGCTCCTCCCACCAATGGAGACAGCAAAAATGCACGTATTGAAAAGCGGATTAACAACACTTGTCGTCGTTTAGTTGCCATGCCCGGCCACGTCAACAAAGGTGAGGTACGAAGTAGTCTAGGCTCCATGCAAACTTTGGTTGAACACTACTTTGCTTTCCGAAGTGTTAAAAAAGGCAACCCAAGAAAGCCACGCGACGGATTGTTCTATGCGAGCCCCTCCTCTGAAAAAGGCCTTGCGCAGTTTCTTAAAGAAACCAACAACAAACAAAGTCGATTGCTTTTAATGGGCTTACTAAACGCGTATTTGCAAGCAAAAGGTCCAACCGACTTGAGGCGCTGCGCTCGCCCTATTTTGATCATTGAAGATCCAGAAGGTCGTTTACACCCTACCCACTTATCGCGTGCTTGGAGTTTGTTGCAGCTATTACCAATGCAGAAGATTCTTACCACCAACAGTGCCCGTTTGCTCGGTTCTGTTCCATTGGCCTCTATCCGACGTTTAGTTCGTTTATCAGACAAGACCGTTGCAAAGTCACTCAATACTAACCGATTTAGTGTCGATCAATTGAGACGGATTGGCTTCCACATTCGCTTCCACCGGGCAGGTGCACTCTTTGCTCGCTGTTGGTTATTGGTTGAGGGAGAAACTGAAGTATGGCTATTTAACGAACTCGCCCGCCAATGCGGATATGATTTAGCGGCGGAGGGTGTTCAAATTGTTGAGTTTGCACAGTCTGGTTTGAAGTCACTCATCAAAGTGGCCAAAGAGTTTGGGATTGATTGGCACGTTGTTACCGATGGAGACCCTGCGGGGAAAAAATACGCACATACGGTTCGAGCGCACTTAGATAATGATCAGGAACGCCATCGCTTAACCGAATTGCCAGATCGAGACATTGAACACTTCTTGTATAACAACGGGTTCGAATTGTTCTTTAAAGACATTGTTAAGATCCCTCATGACCACCCGATCCCTGCGAAAAAAGTGGTTAATCGTGTTTTGAAGAAACAAGCGAAGCCAGATTTAGCCCTTGCTATCGTTGCCCATTGCGAAGAACGAGGTGTCGAATACATCCCTGTCTTGCTTCGTTGGACCCTAAAACGAGTAGTAACGATGGCGAACGGCAACACCTGATCGTGCCCATGACTTGTGCTGCAGATAAGCGGACGGAAATACAAACATAAAAAAAGCACACCAATTTGGTGTGCTCGTATCAAGAATCAATAATTTTGATTAACTGTATTGAGCGGGATAAGTCTCAATACACAGCGGATACAAATAAGATCGGGGGTTCACTACTGTACTTGCTCAGCAAGCGAAGAAGTAGCGGCTGATTTCGCATGTAACCAAAGTCCCGTCGCTTTCATCAGGTAACCAAACACACCACCTAAGATCAGTGATGGAACGACAAGTTGCCAGTTGCCATCAGCAGCGAAAGTCGCGCATGATCCAATGAAAGTACCAGGAATGTACGCTAGCCAAGCTTGCTTGGCTTGAATACACATGAAAAACGCAACAACAGCAGTAATTACGTAGCCAAGAATCTCTAGCCCAGCGTAAGTAGAACCATAGATGATCACCATTGCCCAAAAAACACCACTCAAGTTGGTAATTAAGCTAATTCCTAAGCCTTTTAAGCCACTTGTCGGGGATGCAAAGTAACTTGTACAGCCAAGAAAGCCAGCCCAAGATAACAGGCCTAGGGAGATCGCGATCCAGCCCCACACGCCAGAGAGAATGCCAGTAGTAATAGAGATTGCTAAAAGTGTTGTCATGGTATTCTTACCCGCTTGCTAGTTCGTACCGAATTGGTTTGAGAACTGCCTTCATACATTGAAATCAGGCAGTCAATACTAGGCATATAGCCCTATCACTTCGGTGATTAAGATCACATTAAACTTCATATCGTTTCATTTTTTACACGTTAAATTTGACGCAACCGATAAATCAACAGATTTCGAAAATAACAAAATCATAATGAATTGATCAAAAATCACAAAAAAGGCCCTGCCTAATGCAGAGCCTTTTGAAAAATTCGGTCAATTTATATCAGATATCGTTTAAAGCACCGAAGGTTTACCTTTCATCATTCGTAGACCTTCACGCTTGATGCAATCAACCAATGGGTTTTCCGCCATATCCGCACGCCAGATAAACGACAACGTTCGATCCATTTTTAGTTCAGGTACGTTTAGTGCCACCAGTTCACCCGCTTCAATGTATCGCTCTACATCAAGGTAAGGTAAACAAGTAAGATATTGACCGTTCGCTACTAAGCTGCGTAGCACTGGGACGTGTTCATATTCACGCCAAACATCGAGATCTTCAATGAGATGGTGAATAGAGCTATCAAAAATCTTGCGAGTACCAGAACCATGCTCACGTAAAACCCATTTTGCATGTTCTAACTGAGCAAGACTAACCGAATCGTTACGAGCAAACGGATGGTGAGACGCTGCGACTACAGTAAGATGATCACGACACCAGATTTCTTGGTGCAAACGGTTATCGTCACAACGCCCTTCAATCACGCCCAAATCGTATTTGTAATCCAACACTCCATCAATAACGGCTTGCGTACTTTGTACTCCAAGTGAGATTCGCATCTCTGGAAAGTCGTTATCAATGATACTGATAAGGTCAGGAACCAAGTGTTCTGCCGGAGTTTGACTGGCACCTAATCGAATGTGCCCACTCAGCAAATGCTGCTCATAAAATCCCATTTCTATTTGCAGCGCGTCTTGTAATAAACGCTTAGCTTTTGGCCTTAACCACATCCCCCAATGCGTTAGGGCCATTTGCTTGCCTTGCCTTTCAAACAAAGGCCTGCCAAGCATTTTTTCTAATTGCGCAAGCGACATGCTTGTCGCTGATTGTGTTAAAGCCAGTTTATCTGCGGCCTGGCTTACACTGCCGGTGTCTGCAACTGCGTCAAAAACCGCTAATTGCTTAAGTGAGTAGCGCAAAGTTGTCTCCCTAATTGGCGAGTATTCCTCATACCCTCGCGACCCCAAAATCCATGCGTAAATACGCAATGAGGTTCATTTTACCTACCCTACAGAACTTATCAAATAATTTGATGAGGATTCTAAATATTATCAATTTTACCTGTACGTCCTGAGTGCTTAATCTGGATATGCGGTTCGGGAACACCGCAACAAAACACAATTAACACCTTCATTTTCGAGCGCATTAAATACCTCGATTTCATTAACTAAGGAGTTTCTATGGAACCACAAACTAAGGAGTCAACATGGCGGTGAGCAGCTCTGAAAATCATCAATACTTTTCTCCAAAAGAAATGATGGCTGAAGCTGAGAAGTTTGCGCTAAGTAAGGCAAATAAAACCAGCGGCATGACACTGGGTTTGGCCATCATGGCAGGCGCATTTATCGGATTGGCTTTCCTGTTCTACATCACAGTAACAACAGGCAGTGCTGACGCTGGTTGGGGTCTTAGTCGTCTTGCTGGTGGTTTAGCGTTCAGTATGGGCTTAATTCTCATCGTGATTTGCGGCGGTGAGTTGTTTACCAGTTCTGTGCTTTCGAGCATCTCTTGGGCAAACAGACAAATTTCATTCGGCAAAATGCTTTCGATTTGGGGCAAAGTTTACGTTGGTAACTTTATTGGTGCCATGTTCTTACTGGCTCTCGTTAGTGCGGCAGGCTTGTACACAATGGACGCGGGTCAGTGGGGCTTAAATGCACTGAACATCGCACAACATAAATTGCACCACACCTTAGTACAAGCATTCGCACTGGGCATTCTTTGTAACTTACTTGTTTGTTTAGCTATTTGGCTGACATTCAGCTCTGCAAATGCAATGACTAAAGCCGCAATGACCATCATGCCAGTTGCCATGTTCGTCAGCAGTGGTTTTGAGCACTGTGTTGCAAACATGTTCATGGTACCGCTGGGTATCGTTATCGCAAACTTCGCACCGGAATCGTTCTGGACTGCAGTTGGCGTACCAGCTTCTCAATACGCAGATTTAAATGTCGGTCACTTTATTACTGCAAACTTAATTCCAGTGACACTTGGCAACATCGTCGGTGGTGCCGTCTTAGTTGGCTTGGCTAACTGGTGTATTTACCGTCGCCCAGAATTAAAAGCAGCAAAAGTTGCATCAATTACAAACACTACAACACTCACGTCAGTTAAGGAAAGCACTATGAAAAATGCATCTATCGTTAAAGAAATCATGAACCCAACGCCAGTTACGCTAAGCGTAGAAATGCCAGTAGCAACTGCACTTGATACCCTATTGGATAACAATCTAATCAGTGCACCTGTTGTTGATGTTCAAAACCGTCTAGTTGGCTTCCTTTCTGCTCATGATGTGATGGTTGAATTGTGGTGCCAAGACTACATTCCTGCTAACGAACAGAAAGTCGTAGATTTGATGAGTCGTAATGTCGTGGCAATTGATGCCAATGACCGCCTAGTTGATGTCGTTGAATTCCTTTGCATTGACAAAGAACAACTATACCCGACAACAAGTATGGGGATGGCTACACGCTTAACGTCTCTTTCTCTAGAAGAGCGAGCAAAAAGCATTAAAGTAAGCAAACCTCAGGTACTCCCTGTTCTAGAAAATGGGTTGATGGCTGGCGTTGTAACACGTAATGAAGTGCTTAAAGCTCTGCGCCCAGTTTACGGCGAACGCTTAAACCTTGTTGAAGATAACGTTCTAGAAACCGCATAAACAATATAAATACTGACAATATACGGTTGGCACCAATAAAAAAGCGCTCTAATTAAGAGCGCTTTCATCATTTGGAAACTCTGTTGTACTGCAAGAAGGTTACTTTTTGATACCTTCTACGTGCAGTTCCATATCCACGTAGCTAGAAGACCCCATTACTGGGATTTCGAAGTCAGCAAGTTCCAGACGAGTTTGACCAATAAAGCCCGCACGCTCACCACCCCATGGGTCGTTACCTGCACCAACAAATTCAGCAGTAATCGAAATTGGTTTAGTAACACCATGTAGCGTTAGGTCACCTATTACATCTAACTTACCGTCGCCTTTGTCGACAACTTTGGTGCTCTTAAATGTGGCTTCGCCAAACTTACCGGCATCAATAAAATCACCGCTACGGATGTGTTTGTCGCGCTCTGCATGGTTTGAATCAAGGCTTGTCGTATCAACCACTACATTTACTTTCGAATCTGCGATGTTGTTTTCATCAAAAGAAAAGTCACCAGAAAATGTATTAAAACGACCTTTGATGAAACTGTAACCTAAGTGGCTAACTTTAAAGTTAACTGATGCGTGAGCACCTTTCGTATCGATAACGTAATCTGCAGCGTTAGCACCAAAAGGTAGTGCCATAGCGATTGCTAATCCTGTAGCGAAAAGTGACTTTTTCATTTTGAAGCTCCTAACATTTTTCTTAATGTGTTGTCTTTATCGATAAAGTGATGTTTGAGTGCAGCAGCTGCGTGTAAACCTGCCATTAGGATTACTGCCCAAGCTGCATAGAAGTGAATTTCACCTGCAATATCCGACTGACCGGGAAACAATTCCCCCGCCCCTGGCACCGTAAACCAATTAAATACTTCGATACCGCGACCATCAGATGTTGAGATGAGGTAACCTGAAATAAAGATGGTGATGAGCAATAGATACATCACACCGTGTGCGGCTTTCGCTGCAACTACTTCATAAGGTTTCCCTTCCACTTTTGGTGACGCCGTCACATGCTTCCATACGATGCGTACCAAAGTGAGGGTTGCTAATAAAATGCCCACAGAGCGGTGATAATGTGGTGCAGTGCGATACCATTCGCTGTAGTAGCTAAGGTCGACCATCCACAAACCCACAGCAAATAAACCGATTATGCAAAGCGCAGATAGCCAATGCATAAATCGTGCAGTTAGGTTGTAATTCTTTACCAGTGTATCCATCTCACGTCCTAGATATATTCCTAAGTTGATGTTGAGCAAGAAACACAACATTAACTTATTTACCTTGTATGCAACAGATTATTTACCATCCTTTACATCTAACCAATAACACCTTTTTAAACAAGTTGTTCGAAAAATTAGAAGGAACTTCAAATCATTTAAAAAACTGACACTTAGATATCAACTTCTTGCTCAATTTCATACAACTCATCGGTCATTTCTAGCATGCGTCTTTCAATCACTAACTTCGCATCCTCAATTCCTTTGTTGTAATAAATCGGAGCAAGCTTTTCTGTTACGAAGTCGATTAAAAACTCACTGTCGAATTGGCCGATTTCCACATTCAATTCATCCTGCATATAATCTTGAATTGCGCGAGCTAACGCTTCTTTTTGTGCTCTTTCTAGTTTGATCATGTTCTACCTATACTGTTCCATTCTCAAAATTGATGTTTAGATCAAGAAGTTGCCTCTCCAAATTAGTCTATCCTAAAAGGACTATGCTAACCTTTCGCCGTTCATTTTGTTAACCGTTAAGGGATATTCTTTGCTACTCGACTTAGTCATCCAAAGTGTCAATGATTTTCAGGACGATTGTCTCAAACTCTGTGAGAAGCATTATCCTGCGGTGCATAACCAAGGCATGAGTGAACATCACCTTGGACTCGCGTTTGCAAGGCGTATGGAACACACCTTCCGCCATTTTGGCTACAGCAGTGTCATTAAACCAATCGAAGTGCTCGATGCACCAGATTTACCTCATCATTATCGTATTTCTTCTGAAATGGGTACGGTTTGGGTACTAAGCCACCATATGGTGAGCGCAGGAAATTCTTGCCGAGAGAACCTGCTCTCCTCTATTACCGAATGGCAAAGTGAATATGGGTATGCGCTACAACCCAATGATTTGTTGTTTTTGGTCAGTGACCATTGGATTAGCCGCAGTAAAACCAGTCGAGAACTTTTACACTGGTGGATGGGTGAACTTCCTGAGCCTATTAATGAATATACCGAGCAAGGAATCACGCTCTTTACGAGTGAATCGCAGTTGAGCAATTCTTTGGATGGTAGGTTTGGGATTAGCCCTTGCTACATTAAATTTGGCCACCCTTTGCGTCGTTCAAACAAACAACAATTGGTCAGAAAATACCTCCAACTTTATGCGGTATTACAGTGGTAGTATCAAATTGCAACGGGTAGATTATCAGCCTGTTCATCCATTTGTTTGATGCTGGTCGATATTTCTGTTTATCGAGTGCTAACTCTCTTGCCTTGGAGCAAGCCCCCGCTTAGATTCAAACTACTGAAGTAAAACTAGATGCACAACAATCAGTTAAGCATCAGTAAAGAGCATTGGTCTAGGTTACAACAATAATGATGAGTATTTCGCAGCTGCTTGGCTGCATATCGAAGCAACCCGATGGGCAGTACATAGCACAATACAATCAACTCACGTTGCGTAGTGTGTTTCAGCCTATCTATAAACAAGATCTTTCCATCATCGGTCTCGAAGCATTGGTTAGAATTAGTAACCAAGAAGGCTTAATGATCAGACCTGATCAGTTCTTCCATTCAAACACTATCCCCGTCCATGACCAAATCAATGTTGAACGTCTCAGCCGTCTCATTCACATCAGTAACTTTGGTCAATCAAAGTTTAGTAATAAGAAGCTGTTTTTGAATGTCCTGCCTAAAGCCGCGGAAATGTTGGCAAAAGATGTTTCGTACAGCAATCTACTCAAACAAGCGATTATTGAAGCTGATTTAAGGCGGGAGCAGATCGTCATGGAATTGGTGGAATTAGACGCCAGTGATGAAGCTTTCTTATATAAAGCCACGAAGGAGTTGAGCAACAATGGTTATCTTCTGGCGATTGATGATTACGGAATTGACGCTTCTACCATTGAGCGAGTTCGATGCGTAAAACCGAATATTATTAAAATTGACCGGTCACTTTTACTCAGATATGAAAATGGGGATTTTTCTTGCTTGATGGAAGCACTCAATCTCGCAAAAGATATTCGTTCAAAAACCGTTATTGAAGGAATTGAAACCGAGCATCAACTTAACTTAATGAAAAAACTCGGTTTCGATATGTATCAAGGTTACTTATTGGCGATGCCTCAACCCCTCGAAGCCTACCAAGAAGCTAAGACGGCGTAATCAGAGTTACTGATAGACGCCATCACCTTTTCTATCGGCGGTTTTTACCACGATTTTTATGAATCGCTAATTTCGCTTTTAGTTTACGTTTTTCTGATGAACGGCTCTTACGTCGGCCACCACCATTATTGTTTTCAGGTTCCACTTCTTCAACTAGACTCGGCTCGAAACCTTCTAACCATTCTTGTGGTAAACGTTGATCGAGCAAATTCTCAATAGCGTGTAACAAATACTCTTCATCTCGGCTCATCAAAGACACAGCTAAACCAGATTTACCAGCTCGGCCAGTACGGCCAATTCGGTGAACATAATCTTCAGCTTTGAAAGGCATATCAAAGTTCACTACTTGTTCTAGTTGCTGGATATCCAAGCCACGCGCGGCGACGTCAGTTGCAATCAAAGCGCGAACTTTACCCGATTTAAACTCATCAAGTGCACGCTGACGAGCACCTTGCGACTTGTCACCATTAATCGACACAGCTTTGATACCATCCAACTTAAGCTCTTTCGCCAGTTCGTCACTACCTTGTTTGGTTTTAGTGAATACCAACACTTGTTGCCAGTTACGAGATCCAATCAAATACGCCAATAGTTCACGCTTGCGCTTCTTATCAACTGGGTACACCATTTGCTTTACCGTTTCGGCTGTCGTATTTGGTGGAGACACTTCGACTTCAACGGGTTCATCCATCAATTTATAAGCAATGGTTTTAATGCGTTTTTCAAATGTCGCAGAGAATAGCATGAACTGTTTGCTCTCAGGTAAGCGACGAAGAATACGTTGAAGATCTGGCCAGAAGCCCATGTCTAGCATACGGTCGGCTTCATCAAGGACAAGTATTCCCGTTTTTGAAATGTTTACATTGCCGTTAAACAAGTGGTCAAGTAAGCGTCCAGGAGTCGCGATAAGAATATCAGCTCCTTCTTCAAGCTTATTCTTTTGTACGCCAATGCTTGTGCCACCATAGACACAAACGATACGAAGCTCAGTGTTGGTAGCGTATTGCGTTAGATTATCGAAAACCTGTTGAGCAAGTTCACGCGTCGGCACCAAAATCAGAGCTTGAGGTGTTCCGTTCAGTTTCTTTTGCTGCACGGCTTGGATAATTGGCAAACCAAATGCGGCGGTTTTACCTGTGCCTGTTTGAGCTGCAGCAAGTAGATCTTTTCCGGCCAAGACATGCGGGATAGATTTTTCCTGCACAGGTGTTGGAGTAACGATATTTAAACCAGTTAACGTCTCCACCAAATGTTGTTCAATGCCAAGATCAGCGAAATTAACGGACATGATAAACCTCATAATTTTTGGAGCGCAGAGTTTACCAGAGCCTTGATAGTCCGACTACCTTTAGACTCTGCCAATCTATGAATTGATCAGTTGTTGGTAGAATTCTCGTGATTCACCCAGAACATCTTGATAAAGCGCAGGAAACTTTGCTTCTAACGTTGAATACTCTTTATCCAATACTTCAAACGTTGTGGTGAGATCCGCCATACGAGGCGTACGTTGAGACATTCGATGTAACGCAAACTCTATGTTTTCCAATTGGCGATAAGATTGTAACCACCCACCACTCCACATTCGGTTATGTATCAGTAAAAACCTTGATGGCAATGAATCTGTGATTTGGTCATCGACTTGTTTGAAAGCTTTGTGGACAAACGAATCTAACGATTCAGAAGAAAAACTGTCCCAATGTTTGGCCAAACAATGATCCCAAAACATATCAAGCGCAATAGGCGCAAAACGACGGGCGACACCAGTAAAGTGCGGCTTACATTCTTCTACTATGGGGTGATGATCTGTGATGCGGTCAACAAAGCGATGGAGTTTAATGCCATTGGAAATGTCAGTTTGATACTGCTTGCTTGGATCTCCCTTTACGAAATCTCCAAGCAAGTTTCCCATTAAATGGCTATTACAATGTTGTGCAATATGCAGGTGGGCTAGAAAGTTCATTAGACGCTGTGAGTGGCCTTTTGGCTCGTCTTACATGAACTTATTATAACGTCTGTTGTGACGCGGTGAGAGTACTAATTGTACTTATTCGGCTTCGTCTTCTGAGCCTACGTATTCCGACAAGTTAATACCGATTTCAAGTGCATCTAGCAACTCTAGGCATTCGTCGTTTTGGTATTGGTCGCTCATTGTGACCTCCTTTGTTTTACATCTCCTGAAGCAACCCGCTTCAATCTTCACTGTCATTTCTTTTCTTCATCGATGACAGCAACTCCTTTTTATACACTTTATATGACACATTCATGACAGCGAGAAGTAAAGATTTAGAAAGCTATGACAGGAATCATAAGTAAACGTTTGCATCGATTCTTCTCTTCTATAACCCCCTCCGCCCAACTAACACCACAAACACAAAGGCCCATTGTCATGGTTAATCAATATTTCTGTCATTAAAAGATACGACAAACCGTTTATTGTGAATTTAGATCTCATATTTTGAAATACATCAACTGACTGTTACATATTTTGCTGATTCCTATCGCATATTTTGTTTCGATAGTCGCATAACTTGTACACCATCCTTTTCATCTCAAATGGAGTAACAAATGAGAGAAGTAGAGTTTAGAACGATAGATAAGCTATTCATTAAAATGTCTATCAACGACAAAATGTGGGCCATTTTCCTCCTATTTCTGGGAGCTCTAACTTCAGTGGCAGGAAGCCGATATTTCAATGACATACAGGCATTTGAGCAACGCTCGATTGCTTCTGCACAAGCGACAATTTCTGGTGTGGTGCAAGCCCAACCCGAAAATTTGCGTAATATAGACGGGTTGGTAAACGTCAGCGCTCAAAACAACCCAAAATTCAATAATGGTACGGTAACGGTATACTCTCAACTCGAATCCGGACAAGCGATTCAGTTAACGCAAAACTTATCTAACCAATATAAACAAGCTAAAACAGACGCTTTAACAACTTTCCTTCTTAGCATGTTATGGATTGTCCCATTTGGTTTGTTTTCGTATTGGGTCGCAACCTTTATCGGCGGCGCACTGTGGGTACTGTATACGACGACTGAGAAAATCGGCGATGGCGACCTAACTTCACGTCTTGGTTTTCATCCTGGCCGAGACGAGTTTGGCACAATCGGCTGCGCACTCGATAAATCGATGGATACGTTGACTGACCTAGTCAACAACGTAAAAAACAACGCACACACATTGAGCGAGACTTCAACGGCCTTCGAAAAAGACATGCGTCGGAGTGAGACACAGATTACGCACCAATATCAAACGCTTGATTCTGTTGCGACGGCAATGGAAGAAATGACAGCATCCGCAAAAGAAGTATCGAATATCTCTCAACAAGCGATGATGCAGTCCGATCAAGATACACAACAAATTGAGACGAGCCGTATCCGTGTTCAGAGTGTCATATCTGAAATTGACACATTATCGAACTATATTGAGCAGGCGTCTGCTTCAGTTGGAAGCCTCAATGAAAACACCACTCAAATTAACGAAGTGATTACCACAATCAATGCCATTTCTGAACAAACCAACCTACTCGCTTTAAACGCTGCAATTGAAGCTGCTCGTGCTGGCGAACAAGGCCGTGGTTTTGCAGTGGTAGCCGATGAAGTACGTACGCTTGCAAGTCGAACACAACAAGCCACCGTTGAGATTCAATCGATGATTGAAAAACTACAAACGGAAAGCCAAAACATTGCCTCGATCACCAACCGTACCGTTCAACAAGCACAAACAAGCAGTCATTTGATTGATGAGATAGGTGGCGATGTAGCTTCGATTGCGAGTTCGGCCCGCTCATTAATGGACATGAGTATTCAAATATCGACTTCAGCGGAAGAGCAAAGTGCTGTCGCAAATGACATTGCCTCCGAGCTGGCCGATATCCGCTCCCAATCAAACACCATCAGAGAAGTCGCCGAGCAATCAACATCGGGAGTCACCAATCTGACCAAAGCATCAAACTCTTTAGGTGAAATACTAAAGCGTTATCGTACCGCTTAGAGCAAACCGCTTCCTACGACAAGGGCTTCCAATTGGAAGCCCTTTTTCTTGTTTATTACGTTATCTATTCATTATTACCACTAAGTTTCGTCATTTCTTTTTCGTATCAAAAGTGGGAGAACTTAATTAAATTGAGTTTAAAGAAAGCACCGATATAATTTAGTTTGAAGTGAATCGAAATAATCTTCTGTATTTGATGAAAGAATGTTCAAAGGATAGGCGTTCAGCTATTCTAGATCTTGCCAATCAATTTTGCTGCTGGTGAATAATATGAATAATTACAACAAAGCTCACAACGCTGAAGATCTTCAGTGTCCGCTCTGCCAATGCGATGAATATATGATTTCATCAGATGGTGAGAAATTCACATGTGCTTCTTGCGGGTTTCACACTAAAAACTTCTCTTCCATCCAATGCTTACATCAAACACCACTATTACAAACTAAATTCAAGCATATCCACAGTTTGAGTAACGTATGTCACTAAACGGAGCAGCCTAAGAGCTGCTCTTTTAGTTCATCAAGGTGCTGAATACGAATGACTCGCTCATCGTCGACGAGATTTACAGCAGCACCGTTATACAGCTGAACGGTCTTGATACCCGCATTCAATCCGGCTTCAACGCCTTTTGGTGTGTCGTCGATGTACAGGCAATCACTTGGTAAAAATCCCATGCTCATTGCGCTGTACATGATCAAATCAGGTTCAGGCTTCCAACTGTTTGCATCAAAAGCGGAAAAGACTTTCCCCTTAAATGCCCCCAACAACCCTGTGAGCTCTAAGGCGTACTCAATCTTATCTTTCGGGCCATTTGAAGCAACGCAATACTCAATATTGTGCTCATCGAGAAACTGAATCAGTTTTTTAGCGCCATCCATTGGTTGTAGGTGACGAACAAACAGTTTCTGCAACTCAGCGCGATATTGTGGCTCTAACACATCAATCGATACGTTAATATTCATCAGAACCTTAGCATCGCGTAGAATATCGGCCAGTTTACCGCCCTTAAAATGTTCAACACACTCATCAAAAGTCATCTCTGCCCCATACTGGCTAAAAACATTAACCAAGGCTTGGCAACACAGACGCTCACTGTCCACGAGCGTGCCATCGCAATCAAAAATGACACACTTAATATTGTTAATAGCCATGACTTCCCCCGACGCTAAATAATAAAAAAACACTAATAACCAATTTATTTGATCTTATTGACTTATTTATTGGTACTAAATATGTTTCTTCATGATAGATAAGTTTAAAAATGTTTAAACGACTGAGTTGGCATTTCGTGGAAATGAGAAAGAGGAATTAACGATTTTCTAAGCAAGATCACCGAATGAAGCGCCAAATTGAAGAAATATGAAACTTCACTCGGTAGGTATGGCTTGCTTACACCTCGTTATCTGGGAATAAGTAACGAACCTCTATAAAGTCGTCAAGATTATCGAGAACTAACTGACACAACGCGGGGTCAAAATGCTTACCTTGCTCACGTTTAAATAACTCTACCACCTCATCGATTGTCCAAGCGCGCTTGTAACAACGTTCACTCAGCAATGCATCGAACACATCTGCGATAGCAACGATACGTGCAAATAGATGGATGTCCTCACCTTTCAATCCATTTGGGTAGCCAGTACCATCCCACCGTTCATGGTGCTCATAGGCGATGATAGCGGCAAGTTTAGTCAGTTCACCTTCGCGGTTATTTAGCAGCTCATAACCTTTCACAGTATGTCGCTTCATCACCTCCCATTCTTGGGGGGATAATTTGCCCTGTTTATCTAAAATAGATTCAGGCACCGCAATCTTACCCACATCGTGCATTGGGCTTATAATTTCAATCATCTCGACTTCACGATGACTCAAACCGCAGAATTCAGCCAATGTCGCGGATAACCTCGCGACACGTTTAACATGCTGCCCCGTCTCACCCGAGCGGGATTCAATCGCTTCACCAAGCACGTGGATCATTTCTTTTTGAACGCTTAAGGTACGTTTTTGCAACGTCACTATCTTACGATTTTTGCGATCAATTTCTTTACGTTGGCGTATCGTCATAAACTGACTGACAATCACCATAAACAACAAAATAATGAGGGCGCAGGCGAACAGCAATAGCTTTACGTTGACTTGAATTGCTGGTGGTGGCACGTTAATGATGTGGGCCGTTCTCGGTATATCGAAGCGGCTGATGCCGTATTTTTGAATAGCAACGAAATCGAGCACTGCTTCAGAGATAAGCTCATCATCCACCTTTGTTATCGACAAACCAAGTTTACCTGACATCAATTCTGCGGCTTCATATCCATATTGCTTAGAGCGATTGACAAAGCCACCTAATATTCCGGGTTCTTCCAAGTACATTTCCCACAACACAAATACTGGCGCTCCACTTTTTGAGCCAATAACATGCGCGACTTCTTGATATGAGTGGTAATGTCCGTGTTCTGCTTCGGTATTATAGTGCGTCAATAAAACTGCATCATTTGGGCTTACCTTTGCCAACATGTTTGAAGCTTCAGCGAGTGTTTCATCACGCAGCTCAATCAGATTTATCTGTGGGTACTTCTGCATTTCTTCAACAACACGTTGGTGAATTAATTCAGAGGTCATGCTTCGATCAGCTAAGTAATACAAGTTTTTGATTTGTGGGCGTACTTGATTGATTAACTTAATGTTCTCGACAACACGGTCTTGCTCATAGAGCACACTTCCGGCAGAACTCAAGGTATCTAAGTTTGCCGAAGTATCGTTGATACCGACCGCCACTAAAGGCGTCGAACGTTCAGCGTTAGGTAAATATTTCTTGGCGAATTGCAAGGCAGCGTCATCAGAGATAATGACACCATCAAATTCGTACTCTTGATATTTCAGCTGTAGGTAGTTGGCCATCCTTTGAAAATAGCCATCGGAGTGAATACGCTTAGCATCAAGATATTCAATAGACAGTTTAACTTCGCTGTTGGTCTGTTCGAAACCTTCTTCGATACCATTTTGAATATCACTCGTCCATTGATAGGACGGTTCATAAGAATGTAAAACCAGTACTCGTTTGATTTCCCAATCAGTTTCGTCAGCATTGACTGCAGCCGTCCCTAGGCACAATAAAAGAGCCAATAAACGCGTCAAACGCTTAACCATGTGATACCCAGCCGAGAAGAAATGATGTTGCACATACTAAATGTCGAACTCTTAACTGAGCACGACATTGATCAATTTTCTACTATTATTGTTTCATACAGCTTTTGATCGTCGTTCAATTTTTTTGCTAAATCCGCGATAAAGTCTGATTTATCTAACTTTTGAGAAACAGCGATGTCAGAGATGAGGGTATTTTCCTCATGTTGGCTAACAATCGCCGCTCCCACAGCTTCACCCTCTTTGAAGCCAACATACAGTTCAAAATCCGGGGTCAGAATGATTTGAGTCAGGTACTCAATGATCATTTCTTGGTCGTGCTTATCCGCCCAACGTTGTGACTGAAGAATAGAAAACATCACAGTAAGTCGATGAAAATCAACAAGGAAAATATCGTCTTTGACTAACGCGTTATCACTATCGAGTAACTCTGATTTACCCATGACTCGGTATTCTTGCGTCTCAAGAGCACGAAAGTAAGTCGCTCGTCCTTCTAAGCTTTCCTTAGTTGGAAACTCGACCTCGACCAAGTCATGTAGCCATGCATTTTTACGTTGAATACTTTCTAACTGTTGTTCGTTCATTTTATTACCTTCAGAGCTACACGCTATTCATTGGCAGCGAGTAAAGACGGGACTTTGATTAGAAATATAGGCGTCACCCGTTATGGAGCGGTACATTAGCATGAAGCCTCTTACAAACCTAGCTAAACTCCTGAGGTAACGCCAAATTTTGTTTTAACTGCGTACGTCTGATAAATTGATTCGATAAATTTGCCTATTTAAGGGATGAAAAAATGAAAAAGAGCTTGCTTGCTTTGGGTTTGGTGACGGTATTAGCTGGATGTAGCGATAACGAAGTTGGGGATGTTTCACTGGGCATGTTCACAATGAAAGACATCAAGATTGGTCATCTTCAAGATGAGGTCGTTACCGGTGTGACTTGTCATATTGCCTCTATTGAAGCAAACCTAAGCTTGTCTGATCCAAGTGACAGCTCCATCTCATGTCGTCAAACAGGCGATATCACACCAGAGATGATTGCAAAAATTGACAAGAGCAAATCGGGTGAGGTGGTCTTTAAAAAGTCAAAGAGTATCTTCTTCAAAACCATGAAAGTACGTCGTATCTACGATCCAGAAAACCAAACATTGCTTTACTTGTCTTACACGACCAAAGAAACAGAAGGCAGCTTCAAACACAGCCTGTCTACTGTCCCTCTTTATGGAACAAAAGCGTATGTAGAACCGACGGTAAATCCGACAAATTAAGTCTAAATTGTTTGTAAAAACAGCAGCCCGTTGAATTTTTCAGCGGGCAAATTTCTTTGCAATAAAACGGAACGATTTTCAAAATTTTGTGATACAATCCCGCCTCTTTTTTTCTCACTCAAGAACAAGCATGAAGTTTCCTGGTCAGCGAAAATCTAAACACTACTTCCCAACTCACGCTCGAGATCCATTAGTAAACCAAATTCGACAAGCACCTAAATTGTACCGTCCAACGGTTGTCGGTGTTGGTCAAACCATCGTAGATATCGAAGCGCGTGTAGATGATGCGTTTTTAGAAAAATATAACCTAAGTAAAGGTCACTCTCTCGTTCTTGAAGAGAGTAAAGCTGATGCACTGTACGAAGAGCTCGTTGAACAAGGCCTGATTACGCACCAATACCCTGGTGACACAATCGGCAACACGCTTCACAACTACTCGGTACTTGCAGACAGTAAATCCGTACTTCTTGGTGTGATGTCTAAAAACATCCAAGTAGGTTCATTCGCATACCGCTACTTATGCCGTACCTCTTCTCGTATGAACTTGAACCACCTACAAACCGTAGATGGTCCGATTGGTCGCTGTTACACACTGATCACTCAAGATGGTGAACGTACGTTCGCAATCAATGAAGGTCATATGAACAAGCTCTCTCCAGAGAGCATCCCGGAAGAAGTATTTACCAAAGCTTCTGCTCTTGTGGTTTCTTCTTACCTAATGCGTGGTAAAGAAGAAGACCAGATGCCGCAAGCCGTTCAACGCGCTATCGAGTTTGCAAAGAAACACGAAGTCCCTGTGGTACTGACTTTAGGCACTAAATACGTTATCGAAGGTAACGCTAAATGGTGGCAAGAGTACATTCGCGAGAACGTATCAGTTGTCGCAATGAATGAAGAAGAAGGAGCAGCGTTAACAGGTGAGAATGATCCGCTTGCTGCTGCAAACAAAGCTCTGGAATGGGTGGACCTTGTTCTTTGCACTGCTGGTCCTGATGGCCTTTACATGGCTGGCTACACGGATGAAAAAGTGAAGCGTGAAACCACTCACGATATTCTTGAAGGCTCAATTGAAGACTTCAACAAGTTTGAGTTTAGCCGTGCAATGCGTAAAGACGACTGCCAGAATCCAATGAAAGTGTACTCTCACATTGGTCCATACCTTGGCGGCCCGCTTGAGATTAAAAACACGAATGGAGCTGGCGACGCTGCGCTCTCTGCACTGCTGCACGACATGGCAGCTAACTCATTCCACAATAAAGAAGTGCCAAACTCAGAGAAACACGAAGTACGTTGCCTAACCTACTCTTCTCTATCGCAAATTTGTAAATACGCAAACCGCGTAAGCTACGAAGTACTGACACAACACTCACCTCGTCTATCACGTGCGCTACCAGAACGCGAAGATAGTCTAGAAGAGACCTACTGGGATCGATAAGAACCAAGTACTTAGAGCAATAAATATGCGAAGGTCACCATTTGGTGGCCTTTTTGTTTTGATCTAGCGCAGTAATTAGTGTTTTTTGTTATGATGTAGCACGCTAAGGCGCGCGAACTGCTTTACACCTTATTTTTTACCAGTATTATTCTCGCGCAAACGTTTGCGCAATAACAAAGCCGCAGCTCAGATGGCTAATGTTGCTCGCTACGTGTTAGCCATTTTTTTGGAGTATCCATGCAGTCTGATATTGAAATTTGCCGAAACACACCGTTATCTTCCATCGCTACCGTTGCCGCAAACGCAGGCCTTTTACCGCACGAATTTGATACACACGGAAAATATAAAGCCAAAGTTTACCCCCAGTGCCTTCAACGCCTTCATACAAATCAAGACGGTAAATTGGTATTGGTTACTGCAATCACGCCCACCCCTCTTGGTGAAGGTAAAACCGTCACCACTATTGGTTTATCACAAGGCCTTTCCAAGATTAACCAATCGGTCATGGCATGCATTCGCCAACCTTCAATGGGGCCAGTCTTTGGAGTCAAAGGTGGTGCAGCTGGCGGTGGTTACTCTCAAGTCGCCCCTATGGACGAACTAAATCTTCATCTCACAGGCGATATTCATGCTGTTACCGCAGCACACAACCTTGCTTCTGCAGCATTGGATGCACGTCTTTACCATGAACAACGAGAAGGCTATGAGGCATTTGAAGCACGAACGGGGTTAACTGCGCTTAAAATCGACGTTGAGCGTATCACGTGGAAACGTGTTATGGACCATAACGATCGCGCACTGCGTATGGTGAAAATTGGTCTGAACGAAGAAGGTAAAACCATTAACGGCTTTGAGCGTGATGAAGGGTTTGATATCTCTGCCGCTTCCGAGCTGATGGCGATACTCGCGCTTGCAAAAGATTTAAACGACTTACGCCAGCGTATAGGTCGGATTGTTGTCGCTTACAACTTAGAAGGCAAACCGATTACGACGGAAGATCTACAAGTCGCAGGAGCTATGGCTGTCACACTAAAAGACACCATTGCCCCAACACTCATGCAAACGTTGGAAGGTGTACCTACGTTGATTCACGCAGGCCCTTTTGCCAACATAGCCCATGGCAACTCCTCTATCATTGCCGATCAAATTGCATTAAAACTTTCTAGTTACGTTGTCACTGAGGCGGGTTTTGGTTCTGATATGGGTTTCGAGAAAGCGTGCAATATTAAAGCTTCAGCAGCGAATCGAGCCCCGGACTGTGTGGTAATCGTAGCAACACTCCGGGGCCTAAAAGCCAATTCGGGTCATTATGATCTTCGCCCAGGTATGGCGATTCCGGATTCAATCTTTAACCCTGACCAAGCCGCATTAGAAGCAGGATTTGAAAACCTAAAATGGCATATTAACAATGTCCATAAATATGGTATTCCTGCGGTCGTCGCTATTAACCAATTCCCTCAAGATTCGTTAGAAGAACTTAATGAGTTGAAATCATTGGTTAAACGCTTCAATCCGGATGTAAAAGTGGCCGTGAGCACGGCATTTGGCCAAGGGGGTGAAGGCACGATTGAGTTGGCACAACATGTTGTTGAAGCCTGTGAGCAGCCCTCATCATTCCGTCCCCTTTACACGCCAGAGCAGCCTCTAAAAGAAAAATTGATGGCAGTGTGTGAAGCGGGTTATGGGGCGTCAACTATCGACATGAGCGAGCAAGCGAAAAAACAATTAGCACACTTTGAAGCGCTCGGCTTTGATAACCTAGCGGTCTGTATTGCTAAGACACCATTGTCGATCACAACCGACTCTGCCATTAAAGGGGCACCAAATGGCTTTAGCGTACCAATTCGAGAACTGCGTTTGTGCGCAGGCGCTGGCTTTGTTTACGCGCTTTCAGGTAATGTTATGACCATGCCAGGCTTACCAGATAAACCAGCATTTATGAATTTGGACCTTGATGATCAAGGCAATATTATCGGCCTGTCTTAAGGTATGCGAATTTAAAAATAGAATGGGAGTGTTCAACACTCCTATTTTTCCATTTATTCCTCTTAACCCTCTTAATTATCTGTTTTTAAATAGCTTTACAGTGTAAACCAACACCAAGGTCCTACTTCCACACCTCCCTTTCACCAATATAGTGCACGGTATATTCCTTAACTCCCTAATATAGTGCAACCAACCTTCCATTTTGTTCAAAGCGCATTGATTCTATTAGAAAAATTCTGTGGCTCGAATCTTGTAATGCGTTATGTAGCATTACATAACGTCAAATATAAGCACGCGAGCAGTTGGCTAACTCCTCAGGCTTATCGCTGCTTCAGGACACGAAGAACAAGGGAAAGGAAATATTATGCAAGATGCACTCGCCGTAATTTTAGCTGGAGGAATGGGTTCTCGACTCAGTCCATTGACCGATGATAGAGCAAAGCCTGCGGTCCCCTTTGGAGGAAAATACCGAATCATCGACTTTACGCTAACTAATTGTCTTCATTCAGGTTTAAGAAAGATATTAGTTCTCACTCAATACAAATCCCATTCATTACAAAAACACTTAAGAGATGGATGGTCCGTTTTTAATCCCGAACTTGGTGAGTACATTACCGCTGTCCCACCCCAAATGCGCAAAGGTGGTGCATGGTACGAAGGCACTGCGGACGCTATTTACCACAACATGTGGCTTCTCGACCGAAATGATGCCAAGTACGTTGTCGTTCTATCCGGTGACCATATCTATCGAATGGACTACGCGGCAATGCTCGAAGAGCATAAATCGAACGGAGCAAAACTAACTGTAGCTTGTATGGATGTTCCTGTAGAAGAAGCAACCGCTTTTGGTGTGATGGGAACAAATGAAAGTGGTTTGGTGCAGTCTTTCATCGAGAAACCAGAAAGCCCACCTACTCTGCTTGATGATCCGACACAGAGTCTCGCATCGATGGGAATTTACATCTTCAATATGGATGTATTGCAAGACGCTCTCGAACAAGACTCGCAACTCGAAGCGTCGAGCCACGATTTTGGTAAAGATATCATTCCTAAGCTCATTGATACCGAGTCGGTTTACGCGTACAAATTTTGTGGCAGCAAAGGCCGGGTTGACAAAGACTGCTATTGGCGCGACGTGGGTACGATTGACTCTTTCTATGAAGCAAATATGGATTTGTTAGAACCCGTTCCACCGATGAACTTGTACCAACCCAATTGGGCCATTCGAACCTATGAAGCTCAATTTCCACCAGCACGAACCGTTTCTTCTGCTACTGGCAATGAGGGTATTTTCATTAACTCCATCATTGCAAACGGCGTAATCAACTCAGGCGGTTCAGTTCAGCACTCGGTTATTGCATCGAATGTTCGTATTCAAGACAGCGCAACTGTCGTGGACAGCATTGTTTTTGATGATGTTGAAGTAGGCGAAGGCTGCCAACTCGTGAACTGTATTATCGATAAACATGTTTGCATCCCACCACACACTCAAATCGGTATGAACAAGATCGAGGATGCAAAGCGATTCCACGTATCGGAAAAAGGCATCGTGGTTATCCCTGAGGGGTATGAATTCTAACTGACTCGCCATTGGTAACACTATTAATCTCCCATAATAAAAAGCGCGCGATTTACATCGCGCGCTTTTCCATAACCGATTAAAACGGATTAGATGTTACATACTGTCGCCCAGCTACCATCGCTACCCGGCTCAGATGCTGTCCACCAATTTGCTTGGTACACCACACCATTGTGAATCACTTTATCACCTTGGTTAGCGTGGCTTGGGTTACCTTGCCAATCTGTTTGTGGAAGATCAGGGTAAGTAACTAGACCCGCAGTGTCACAAGTACCCGGCTCAGTACCACCGCCGCCAGTACCAGAGTTTAGGTCACCAATTGGTAGGTCTGGTTGCTCAAACTTAAACGCAAACTCTTTACCGCCAGAAATCACCGTATAGTTAGCTGGGCCAGAGATTGGTAAGTAGTAAACCATATCAAGCTCGTAAGTGCCGCCCGCAGGTAGGTCTTTCCATGCTGGTAGCGAGAAAGATACGCGGTGCATTACACCATCCAAACCACCAATGTTGTTCGCACGAGTATGGCCAGAAGCAATCACACTTAGACCGCCACCAGACTGATCTTTCGCGTTATCCGGAGCAGATACAGGAATATCGAATTGGAATTCCGTACCACCAGGGATAGCTTGACCCGTGTTGTTGGTGAACGTGATCTTAGGGTTGATTGGGTAGTTTTGGTCACCAACTTTGAAACCACCAACACTAACTGCAATGTCTACTGCTTCGGTTGGGATTGCACCAGTTGCGATCTTGTTACCGTAAGGCGTTGCAGACTTAAACTTGTCGTAAATCGCTTTAGTCATAGTGTTACCCATGTGGTACTCACCGTTGCCCGCCGCACAAGCCTGTTCTGTAGCGTCGATTGCAGTACGGTTGCCATTTGCGTCTAGTACATAACAGTTGTAGTCACCTGCCAGTTCCCAGAACATAATGCCACCGATTTCTTTGTCGATAACGTAGTCCGCTTTCACTTGTACAGACGCTTTATCTTCTGTCGATAGGAAAACGCTCTTCTCAGCATTCCATAGCCATGGTGCAACCGCAACATCATCATAGTGACGAGTGTAAGAACCAACAAACTTGTCCGTTGGATCGTTCACAGGGTCTAGGCCGTAAGCTTGAGCGTAAGAACCCCAAATACCTTTCTCTAGGTTCTTCGCATGCCACATTGGGTTAGAACCTGCACCCATTTCGTTGCCTTTAGGGTCAGTGTCATGCCACATGTTATCGATACCGATAGCGCCGTGACCACAATTGTTCTTCTCACCTTCACCAGTGCCAGGAGCACATTCAGATTGGTTAGGAAGTGCTGCTCGGCCCCATAGGCCATTATCACCACCTGTTACACCTTGCCAACCACGAGTGTAGTAAGGAACACCGATGTTAATTCGACCTGCTGGCATAGAACCACGGAAGTAGTGATACGCCCAGTCAGTATTCAAGTAGCCGATACCACCGTATGCCGCCGTGCCGTATACGTTCCACTGTGCCAACTCAGAATCTTTACCAGTGTCGTACAAGGCAGCGTTGTGACCAACGTGATCATTCCAAGCACCGTGCAAGTCGTAGGTCATGATGTTTACGTAATCGAGGTACTTAGTAACGTCGAACGTTTCCATACCACGCAGTAAGTAACCAGAAGAAGGCGCCGCGATTGTTAGCATGTAGTGGATGCCGTCTTGCGAAGAAGCCGCATCTAGTTTCTCACGTAGAACTTTCATCAGCTCTTGGTAAGATGCCCATAAGTAAGCACGACGTGGTTCCATGAAGTCTTTATCGTAAGGGTTACCAGCACCCGCCATTGACGTTGGGTACTCGTAGTCGATATCTAGACCGTCAAACTTGTAGGTACGCATCATTTCAACGGCAGACGTTGCAAACTTCTCGATACCAGCATGGTTGATAGAGCCATCAGCATTGGTCGTCATGGTGTAGAAACCACCGTCAGCAACACGATTACCATCAGCACCGAAGTGACCGCCGGTTTCAGCCCAACCACCAATTGAAATTAGCGTCTTAACATCGTGTTTTTGCTTATAAGTTGCAAGTGCACCGAAGTGACCTTTAAAGCCCAGTGCTGGGTCAACTTCAACACCTGGCCATGTTTTACCTGTTGCTGGGTTAGTTGGATCTGTTACATCGCCCACATTCACTTTACCGTCTGAGCCAATGCTCACGAACGCGTAATTAATGTGTGTTAGCTGATCCCAAGGAATGTCTTTCACTAAGTATGCAGCTTGCGGGTCATCCCCACTACGCCAGCTTGTGAAGTAACCGATAACACGACGCGGGTGATCTGTACCCATTAGTTCACGACCATCTTCATCGTAAATAGTACAGTAAGGAACGTCGACACCTGCCGTTTGATACAGACCATCTGGACGACAGTTTGAAGTAACCGCACCGCCATTAACCACTAACGATACAAGAGAAGAGTCTGTTGTCGCACCAGCATCGTCTGTCGCTTTCGCGTAAATTGAGACGTTGCCTGCCGTTGCTGCAGTAAAGTCAACCGAATAAGGAGCAGCAGTTGCTGTACCAATCAGCGTACCTGCTGCGAAGAATTCCACTTTCGCAACCGCACCGTCAGCATCAGCTGCGTTTGCAGTCACCGTTACCGTACCACCAAGATCCACAGTCGTTGCAGAGAGCGCTACGTCAACGGTTGGTGCTTCATTACCAGGCTGACCGGCGTTAACAGTAAGGGTTACAGCACTTGCCGCACTCACTGCGTTTTTATCATCGTAAGCTTTCGTTGAGAATTCATGCGCGCCTTCAGTCGCCGTCCATGATGCTGTGAAAGGTGCTGCAGTTGACGTACCCACTAGAGCGCCATCAACAAAGAATTCAACTTTACTGATGGTTCCATCCGTATCTGCCGCATCCGCAGCAAGAGTAACAACATCACCTGCTGTAATTGAAGCCGACGCAGAAGGTGAAGTTAATGAAACTGTCGGAACTTCATTCACTGGTGGGTCAATTGGGCCACCATCACAAGCGCCAAGGTTTTCCCACTCCCCCCATTGACCGGACTGTGCAGGGTTGTTGTTTTGCGTCCAGTAGCGCGCTTTGTATGCGCTGTTTTCGTGTTGAACTTGGTCACCGCCGTTGTAAACCTTTGACGAATCCCAAGCCGCTAACGGCGTACAATCAACGGCTGCATAGCTGTTGAAGGCCATTAGACAAGATGCAGTTAACGTACTGAGTGTAAATACACTCTTTACTGCTTTCCCGTTTCTAAGGTGCATATTGCTCTTCCTTAAGTTATTGTTAGTACAATACAAAATACGCTTTAAATACTGCGCATCATTACTTTTGTTTCGACGTAAAATAACTTAAGTACAAGTACAGAGTTTCACACTAAGAATTTATAGATTTTCAGCAACACCTCTCAAGAATCCACTAAAACCTTGCAACGAATGACATCTTATTTTGCACCGATAACTAATTTTATTACTCAAATAAATATATCGATCGCAAATAATTAAAAAACACAAAAAAAGTCCTAATTTTGAAATAAAGATCACTAAGCCTTTGTTGATCTTGGCGTTTCGTTAAAGTGCCGCTTGTACTCACGACTAAACTGAGAAGGACTGCTATAGCCCACTTGTCTCGCGGCGTCATTCACTCTTCTTCCTTCAAGCTGAATCAATTCACGAGCTTTATTCAAACGCACCTTTTTGATGTATTGCAACGGTGACTCCAAAGTCACACTCCTGAACGCTTGGTGAAACGCGGATACACTCATGTTCGCCTCTTCAGCCAACGTTTGTACATTGAGTTGTTCATGGTATTCCTGATGAACGCGGTTTAATGCTTTTGCAACCCTCGCATACGACCCCTCTTGATGTGCGAGCTCAAAAAGAACATGGCCGGATTCACTCACCAAAGTACGGTAGACGATCTCTTCTAGAAGCATGTCGCCAAGCATTGCGACTTCAAGATCGTTACACAATGCCGTCATTAGACGTTTGCACGCATCCAGCATTAGATCGTTCATACGAACCGATTTCAACCCACAACGAGCAGCGTCCTCACAAGTATTACTGAAGTGTTGCGACTCCAGTTTTTTGACCAACTTTTGAAGCATGGCGGGAGAAATATCAATGGAAATACCCAACAAAGGCTCGTCGTTAACAGAAATTGCTTCGCACTCAAGTGGCATAGGCACCCCTACAACCAAATAATCGTCAGGGCCATAACGTACCGGCGTTTGGCCAATATGAATATTCTTGTAACCTTGCCCTAAAACAATAATCCCTGATTGATAAACAAAAGGTTGACGATTATTGCCTTTGCTACTGCGATAAAACCACACACCATCAATGGCGGTTTCTTTAATGCCTTCTAAATCATCTAAACCATATTTAGTGGCGTACTGCTGCATGATCTCAGCAAGTGTCTTCATCTTGTCACTCCAATAGTTATGCACGCACTATACTTGGAGTTCCGATTACAGTTCCAGCACAAGAACGGTATATTTGTAGAAATAGGCAATAAATTTGCAGAAATCGGTCTACTCAGGGCCATTAACGCATACTAATATGCATGTATTAACCATCCTCACATTGGAAGCAAGAGGTCTAATAATGAACTTTTCATACGTCAACCCTACTCAAATCTTCTTTGGCCAAGGCCAAATTGCCGCAATCAAAGATGCAATCCCTGCAGACCAAAAAGTACTGGTTATCTACGGTGGCGGTTCTATTAAAAAGAACGGCGTGTACGACCAGGTTGCACAAGCACTTGAAGGTCGTGAGTGGCTTGAATTCTCTGGCGTAGAGCCAAACCCAACGAAAGAAACCTTGGATAAAGCGGTAGCGACCGTTAAAGAGCAGAATGTTGATTTTATTCTTGCTGTTGGTGGTGGCTCTGTAATTGATGGTTCTAAATATGTTGCAGCAGCGGCTAAGTACGATGGTGATGGCTGGGACATCATGGTAGGTAAACACCAAGTAACAGAAGCAACACCACTCGCAGCCATTTTGACACTGCCTGCAACAGGTTCCGAGTCAAACATGGGCGCGGTAATCACGAAGAAAGAAACGCAAGATAAATTGGCGTTCTTAGCACCTGCAGTTCAACCGAAGTTTGCAGTTCTTGACCCAGACGTAATGAAGACCCTACCAGAGCGTCAGCTTATCAACGGTCTTGTGGATGCATGGGTTCACGTTTGTGAGCAATACCTAACATTACCGACAGGCGCAATGGTTCAAGACGGCTATGCAGAAGCGCTACTTAAAAACCTAAAAGTACTCGGCGATCAGTTCGCAGAACGTGATAACGACCAATGGCGTGCGAACCTAATGTGGACAGCAAACCAAGCATTGAACGGCCTTATTGGTAGTGGCGTTCCACAAGACTGGGCGACTCATATGATTGGTCACGAACTAACTGCGCTTTGGCACGTAGACCACGCACGCTCACTAGCGATCATCCAACCATCGCTACTTCGTAACCAAATGCAGTTCAAACGCCCTAAGCTTGAGCAAATGGGTCGTAACGTATTTGGCTTATCAGAAAGTGAAGATTTGGCAGAACGCACGATTCAAGCCATCGAAGCTTTCTATCATCAGCTAGACGTAGCAACTCAACTTGAAGGTTACGGTGATGATCGTGAAGCCGCTATTGACTCAGTAATTGCACAGCTATCAAAGCACGGCATGACCGTTCTTGGCGAGAACCAAGCGATTGACCTAGAAAACAGCCGTAAGATCCTAGATCTCGCCGTAGCATAACGACCTGATCTATCAAATTTCTGCCTTTTTTAACGGTATTGTGTCCGCGCAGACACAATACCGTTTTTTTATGGTAATTTAGCCGCACACTGACAAATCGATATAAATTGAACTTTTCTGCTAAAAAAATAACAAATAGGCGATAGTTCGATGTTGTTATGTAAGCCGATGACCAAAAACAAACCAAGTGCTTACTAGTCGATGTGTCCATTTTTTGCTTGCTCATAAAAATGAGCGTTTAGTCGTCTATTCAAGAGTTAATCGTATGTGGCTGATTGTCGTAGCTTGCGCGCTCATACATATCATCAGTATCAAGACTGGCCCTAAGTGGTTATTCTTTTTGACCAAACCGCTCCCCATCACAGCAATGATTGGGATGCTAATGCTGTCTCCGGCAAGCCACCTCCCCTACACCCAGTGGATCATTGGCGGTCTCTCATTGTCACTCATGGGTGACCTTATCTTAATGCACCCAAAAGACAAATTTGTTGCGGGCATTAAACTGTTTTGTCTTGCCCAAATTAGTTACGCTTTGGGCTTCATCAATATGGCAGCATGGCACTTCACACCTTGGTTGCCATTTGCCGTATTTGGCGTAGGCGTCTGTGCCTATTTCTTCTTTAAACCCGATTTGGGGAAAGAAAAGTGGTCGGTAGCTAGCTATATCTTTGTTTTGATGACAATGCTATGGATGGCGATGGAGTACTACGCCAGTGGAAAGACCCAATCATCGGCCTTCGCGGTTCTCGGCAGTTTCATCTTCACTATGTCCGGAGTTGTCCTTGCCTTCGAACGATTTGGCAGTACATCGGTATTTTCGCGCCAAGTGGTGATGACAACCTACTACTCTGCACAGTTTCTTATCACGATGTCTGTCTTCGCAATTGTGATCCGTTTTCTCTAAAACTGACTACATTATTGATTAGTTTTATCACGAGTTATTTGCTCACCAGTTGGACAGTTTATGCTTGATTAACAGGTGCAATACGGTTAATAACTTGTTATTGTAGAAAGAAATTTATTCTAAAAGTTGGCAGCCTTGAAAGAGAAAAATATCGTTGTTGAGTTCAGCGGCGTAAACAAGTGGTATGGTGAATATCACGCCCTCAAAGACATTAATTTTTCAGTACATACCGGTGAAATCGTTGTTGTTTGCGGCCCTTCTGGCTCAGGAAAATCCACGCTAATCCGTTGCATCAACCACTTAGAATCCATCCAAGAAGGTGAGCTCAGCGTCTTCGAACACCCTGCCAATTCTAAAGCACAAAAACCGGGTAAAGTCGGCATGGTATTTCAGCACTTTCACCTGTTTCCACATCTCACGGTGTTAGAAAACCTCACTCTTGCCCCTATCCGCACGCTAAAGCTTTCTAAGCAAGAAGCGGAAAAACGTGCAATTCATTATCTCAAGCGCGTTAACATCGAAGAACAAGCCAACAAATACCCGATCCAACTGTCCGGTGGTCAACAGCAGCGTGTGGCTATCGCACGCTCGCTCTGTATGGAACCAGATTTACTGCTGTTTGACGAGCCGACTTCGGCGCTCGATCCTGAAATGATCAACGAAGTGTTGGACGTGATGGTGGAGTTAGCACAAAGTGGCATGACCATGATTTGTGTAACGCACGAAATGGGATTCGCCAAAAAGGTCGCCAATCGAGTGGTCTTTATGGATGAAGGTGAAATCATCGAGATGAACTCCCCTGTGGCACTTTTTGAAACACCGCAGCACCCTCGGACGCAGGCATTCTTAAATCAGATTCTGAGTTACTAAATACATGGTCTATAGAATCTTCAAACCTGTCCTTCAAGCGTTACTACAAATCACTGTCCTTCTCATCGCTATCGCATGGGTATTAGATTCTGGTGCTCAAGCAATGGGGTATCAATGGCAGTGGGAACGTGTACCTGACTATATCGCCTTCTACGAAGATGGTGAGTGGTGGCCGGCAGAATTAATCGAAGGACTTATCGTCACGCTAAAGATTTCTGCGATTAGTCTATTCTTCACTTTAGTGATTGGATTGGTGACTGCGCTTTTAAGGCTTAGCGATTCCAAAGTTGGTAATGCGATTGGAACGACGTATGTCGAACTTATTCGTAATACGCCGCTACTGGTACAGATTTATCTACTCTACTTCGTCTTTGGTCCTGTCATTGGCTTGGATAGATTCAGCACCGCAGTCCTCGCATTGTCTTTATTCCAAGGAGCCTATACCGCCGAGATCTTCCGTGCTGGCTTAAACAGCATTCCAAAAGGTCAGTTTGAAGCGGCGAAGACATTAGGTTTATCGCCTTTCTTCGCCTACAAAGACGTCATACTTCCGCAAGTGTTGCAACGCACCTTGCCACCTTTGACGAATGAAGTGGTTTCTCTTATTAAAAACTCTTCAATTGTCAGCGTCATGGCAATCTTTGACTTAACGACCGAAGCGAGAAACATCGTATCGGAAACGGCCATGCCGTTTGAAATCTGGTTTAGCGTAGCAGCAATCTACCTTGCTCTTACACTATCACTTTCTGGCCTATCCGCTTGGCTAGAACACAAACTAGGAGCCAGTTGGCGCAAATTATAAGGAGATAACATGAAGTTATTCAAAGCGACCATTACTGCACTATTGGGGCTTGCGATTGCTTTGCCTTCGCTTGCAAAAGAAGAAGCCGCGACCCCAAATGTTGATCAAATCAAAGACCGCAGCACGCTTCGCGTTGGTATGTCAACATTTGTGCCTTGGGCAATGCGTAACAAACAAGGTGAGTTAATTGGTTTTGAAATCGATGTAGCGAAACGCCTAGCCGCAGATTCAGGCTTACAAGTTGAATTCGTACCGACAGCGTGGGACGGCATCATCCCAGCTCTTCTTGCTAAGAAGTTTGATGTAATCATTGGTGGCATGTCGATTACGCCAGAACGTTCAAAGAGCGTATTGTTCACAGAACCGTATTCACACTCAGGCGTTCAAGTAGCAGCAAACAAAGAGCTAGCTGCTGGCTTTAGTGAGTTTTCAGACTTTGACTCTCGCCGTATAAAAATTGCCGCTCGCCGAGGAGCATTCACAGTGCAAGTGGCACGTGAAACCTTCCCTAAAGCGAAGATCCTGCAATTCGATGACGATGCACAAGCATTCCAAGAAGTACTAAACGGCAACGCACACGCAGTAATTGCATCAAGCCCGAAACCGGAGCATGAAGCGATCAAACACGCAGATAAGCTGTTTATCCCATTTACTGAGCGCTTATCAAAAGGTAACGAAGCCTTTGCGGTTCGCTTAGGAGAAGAAGACAAAAAAGCCTTCTTTAACAAGTGGATTGAAGCTCGCACACAAGATGGTTGGTTAGATGAGCGCTACGAATACTGGTTCTCAACGCTAGATTGGCAGGACCAGGTGGCACAAGGTCAATAACCTTAATCATCGCACGAATTAACAACACCGACTCGTACTGCGGGTCGGTTTTCTTCTCTACTATCGGAGTCAAACTTTGAGCGGACAAACCACCACTCGCGTTGCACCAACCAAAGCAAAATCAGGCTTTTTCTTAAGTCGTTTTAACCTACTCGATTGGGTACTGCTTGCCATCTGCGCGTTGGCTGGGGTTTGGCTCTATCATCGTTCTACCGTTGGCGTAAACTACATCTGGCATTGGAAAGAAGCCATTGACCTCTTATTCACCCCAAGAGCTGACGGCGGCTTGCCGTATTTCTTCCAAGGCCTAATCTCAACGCTGCGCTTAAGCCTTTGGGGCATCACCTTTGCTCTCGTATTGGGCACGCTACTTGGTTTAGCTCGTTTCTCAGGCTCAGCTTGGTTGCGCACACCTGCCAACGCTTTTATTCAATTGGTACGAAACATTCCACCTTTGGTATTCGTATTCATCTTTTATTTTTTCATCTCGAACCAGTTAATCCCACTACTTGGGTTAGAAGATCTTCTCCGCAACTATCGCGGAGATACAAATGCACTACAGAACTTCTTATTTGGTCCACCAAACCTATGGGAAAACTTGGCCTCTGGTGTGCTTTGTGTCGGCTTACTGTCTTCGGCTTATATTGCTGAAGTGGTTCGCGCTGGTTTGCAAAGCGTGGATAAAGGCCAGTGGGAAGCTGCAGACTCACTCGGCTTATCTCGCTGGGTCAAATACCGTTTTGTAATTGCCCCACAAGTACTCAAAGCAATTACACCTGCCCTCGCAGGACAAACCATTTCATTAGTTAAAGACACCTCTATCGTTTCGCTGATCTCGATTCAAGAAATGACCTTTGTCGGCACAGAGATGGCCAATTCATCAGGCTACATTTTCGAAATTTGGTTAATCGTCGGCTTCGTTTACTTTCTGATTTGTTTCGGTCTATCAATGATTTTTAGATACATAGAGAAAAAATCGGAATCTATTTCAAATTAACTTAAAAGCCCTCATATTTAAGACTTTGTAAGCCTTCAAATCGGAACTCCATCCTGTTACAGTCATTGCCATGCTAGTTTTTTGGCGTTTTTCATGGAGTTAAAGCAGCAGTCCGACTACGAGCAGTACATAAGACAGGACAGTCTTGGTGAATACTATGTCGTGCTCAATCAATATACGTTTTACAGTGTTTATCAACCTATCTTCGATAAGCATAGAAACATAATCGGTATGGAAGCCCTACTCCGCATTCGTGGTGTAGACGGCGCTAACATTCGGCCAGACCTGTTCTTTGCTGATGCAAGTATTGATACCTACTTTCGTCTATGTATCGAGTTTTTATCTCGTGCTATTCATATTCGTAACTTTGCCAAGCACTTCGCAGGTTCAACAATTAAGTTATTTCTTAATGTCATGCCTCAAACGCTGCTTACCCTAACTAAAGATATGGGTTTCAAAGATAACGGCCTTCTGTACAAACGCTTAGAGGAGCTTGGAATGCACCCCTCTGACGTCGTATTTGAAGTAGTTGAAGAATCTTGTGGTGACACTGAGCTTTTGATACAAGCCGTCCAATTGATGAGGGCGAATGGCTTCTTGTTCGCTATTGACGACTTTGGCTCTCACCATTCAAACATGTCTCGCGTTAAACATCTTTGCCCCGACATCATCAAGATAGACCGTTCTTACCTTCTCGATTATTGTTCAGGTGATACGCTGGCGATTGCAAACGCAGTAGAACTGGCTGAAGAGATGAATGCGAAAGTCGTAATAGAAGGTGTAGAGGAAAACATTCAGCTTTCCGCCATGCAACGATTAGACTTAGATTATTACCAAGGTTTTTACCTCGGCAAGCCTAACGCAATCCACCATTGGACGAATCAGGTTAATAGTAATAAGCTTCTGCATTGAGCTCATACGAGCATCCTCGCCCACTCTACAAATAAAAAGCGCCGACTTAGTCACACTAAGTCGGCGCTTTTTAGTTATTCGAATCTATCGAATCAAACCAACATCAATTAAAAGAAGTCGATTGAGTTACGGCCGCTGTTCGGATCGCGAGTCGCTTTAGGCTTATCTTCTTTTTTGCCTTTCTTAGCCGATTGAGATAAGGCTTCTTTCTGTGCTTTACGCTCTTTGTGCGCGGCTTTACGGCCTGTTGATTTAGGCCCTTTAACGTTCGCTTTGTCGTTCTTTTTCGAACGAGACTTTTCTTTGCGAGCCGCTTGTGCTTCTTTCTTCGCCTTTTTCTCTGCTTTTTCTTCAGCAGATTCAGGTTCAGTTACTGGCGCGTCACAGACAACAACATAATATTCTTGGTTGAACTCGAAAAAATCACCATCGTACATTTTGCGACGCTTGCGCGTTTCTAATTCACCATTTACCGCAACGTAACCTTCTTCGATGATGTGTTTTGCTTCACCACCGCCACTCACCAAGTTTGCGATTTTAAAAAGCTTATACAGTTCAATTGGGTGCGCGTCGACGTCGATGCCAATCGCTTCGATTTCAATTTCTTCGCCTTCTAAATACTCTTCGTTTTCGTAATCTTGGGTCATGTTCGGTACTCATTAATCTTGATGAACGGAGTTTAAACGGAATGCGTACAAATAGAAACGTGATCTTCACTCATCTCTGCTATTTGGGTATATACTCACCCAATAACTCCTTGAACGAGCGTCATTTTGTCTAAAACGAGCCAAATCACCTTCGCCACGGCGAATCTATTTAACTTTATAGCCCCACCCAATGCCTATTATGATTTCGAGAACATCTACTCGACAGAACAATGGCAAGACAAACTCGCTTGGACAAAATCACAAATCGAAAAGCTCAATCCTGACATCATCGGCTTGCAAGAAGTGTTCAGCATTGAAGAAACCAAAAACTTCTTTGCTGAGATCGGTTACGAACACTTTGCCTGTGTCGATACGCCACATGTCGAAGGCAATTATATCTACTCGCGTCCTGTTGTCGCCGTCGCTTCGCGTTTTCCGATTGAACATTATGAAGCAGTTACGTTCGACAAAAAAACACTCGCGGCCTTTGGCGACCTCACCGCGCCCCCTTTCAGTCGAAAACCGGTTAGAGCGAGCATTGTGCATCCCGTTATCGGCCATATTACGGTTTATGTGACGCATTTAAAATCTCAACGCCCTGCGGACACAGATGCCCCCGAACAGGCAAGCAGACCGATTGCCCGATGGCTCTCAACTCAACAACGTGGCTGGGAAGCGGCAATGTTGCGTGATGCCATGCAAAAGCACTATGCGAGTAGCCCGATGCCAACGGTATTAATGGGTGACATGAACCAACCCATCACTGATGCCAGTGTGAACAAGGCGTTGGTTGAACAATATGGTGACAGCGTCACTGATTTGCGACTTAATGATGGTTGGGATTTACAAGTAACACCACTGCTGGACTCAAGGCCTGCAACCCATTATCACTTCGCAAAAGGTAATGTTTTGGATTACATACTGTTGTCGCAAGAGTTCGATTCTCATGAAGATGTATCAATAGCAGAAGTCACGAATTACCAAGTGCTGGATGCGCACCTAATCAATCCGTCTTTTGAGAGGGATAAAAACGCCAGCGACCACGCATTTGTGGCGCTGACGGTAGAAATTAAGCTTTAGTTTCGGTGTGGCGCTTTACAATCTTACGCGGAATCAACTCCACTCCTGCTTTATAGCGCTTAGCTGAAGCATTAAGCGCCAACTCCATTGCGCTGTCGGCGATCAGCTCAAACTGCTGTGGGAGCGAGTTGATTTTGATTGGAAGAAAATCGAGCAAGCGGTTATCACCAAAGGTGGCCAAACGTACTTTGCCCATCAACTCTGGCTTTTCTAACATCACATCCAATACGCCTTCTAATAAGGTGTAAGACATGGTCACCACAGCATCTGGCAGCTTGCCCTTTTCGATCCACCCTTCTAACACCTTCTTGCCTTCTTCACGAGAGAAGTGCTGACCATAACCTACTAATGCCTGGTTACCTTTTTGCTGGCAAGCCGAACGGAAACCGAGTTCACGCTCTTTAGAGACTTGCAGTTCTTCTAACGCACCAATCAAACCAATCGAATCGATCTCTGCAGACAATACCGATTCGGTTAGCTCAAACGCCGCATCAAAATCTTCACTGATCACACAACAGAAGTGCTCATCATCCATAGGGCGGTCAAGCGCAATAACTGGCGTACCGGAGTTTTGTAGTTTGAGATAATACTCGCTCGCTGCTGGCATACTGCTCGCGACGAATAGCGCATCAATACGACGACTCACGAGCGCCTCTGCAACCTTTTGCTCCGTCTGCGGATCATCATCAGAACAACCAATCAAAATTTGATAGCCCGCTTTACGCGAGTTCTGCTCAATCAGTTTTGCTAAACGTGCGTAACTGGTGTTCTCTAAATCTGGAATGATCAAACCAAACGAACGTGAGTTGCCCGCTCTTAAAGAAGATGCTGCGTGATCCGGTTTGTAATTGTACTGCTCAACCACCGCCATGACTTTCTTTTGAGTCTTTTCGCTGATGCGGTATTTCTGCGCTTTTCCGTTAATCACATAGCTTGCTGTGGTCTTCGAAACCCCAGCTAATTTTGCTATTTCATCCAGTGTCATATTCTAAGCCCTGTTCTGTGCGCGGGATCATATTAATACATCAACGATCCTTCGATAAGTTGAATTATATGCTGAACCGATTCAGTATAAAAGCTGAAAGGATTCAGCAAAACTTAAAAATTGACGAGAGTCACCAAAATCACGCAATACAGGCTCCCTTTGCTAGGCTTTAAAAGCATAAAGCCATGAGTGGTTAAGTTTCGATTTTAGAAACAGTTTCGCTGAGTGTTTTAAAAAATTTGACCAAAAGCTGAATCGATTCAGTTTCTTTTGTTAAGCAAAACAGATAAACGACGTTACGCAAACCAATCTCTGCGTAGCCAAGATGAATTAGAAATAGATACCTTAAGGCTGGAGAAGCACCATGCTTAAGCTAAGTAAGAGCGACATTACCCTATCTCAATCCGCTACAGATAAGTTTGAAGCGATCAAAAGCATCGCGAAAAGCCTGACAGACAAAGGTCTGGTTGAACAAGGCTATGTAGAAGGCATGCTAAACCGTGAAAACCAGAACTCTACGTTTCTAGGTAACGGTATCGCGATTCCACATGGCACGACTGACACGCGCTCAATGGTGAAAACCACGGGTGTTGCTGTTCACCACTTCCCAGAAGGCGTTGAATGGGGCGACGGCAACACAGTTTACGTTGCGATCGGTATTGCAGCGAAATCAGACGAGCACTTGGGCATTCTTAAGCAGCTAACAAAAGTACTGGGTGCGGATGGCGTTGAAGAGCGTCTACGTGATGCGAAAAACGAAGACGACATCATTGCCCTACTTCATGGCGACGTTCAGCTAGAAGCGGATTTCGATGCTTCTCTCATTCAACTGCTATTCCCAGCAAGCGACATGATTCAAATGAGCGCGGTTGCTGGCGGCCTACTTAAAAACACAGGTTGTGCAGGTACAGAGTTCGTTGCAGATCTAGTAACAAAAACGCCAACGCACCTTGGTCAAGGTCTATGGCTAGTAGGTAGTGATAAGCAAGTAACGCGCACCGGTGTTTCTTTTGTATCAACAGCAAATGATTGTGAATTCGAAGGCGAGAAAGTGCGTGCTCTAGTTGCATTTGCAGCTTGCAACAATGCTCACCAATCTATCCTAAGCACGATTTCAAAGCTTGTGTTTAACAACGAACACAGCAAATTACTTGATGCTTCTGCTGAACAGATCCTTGCGCTGTTCAAAGGCGAAGAAATGGCAACAGAAGCGGCTGAAGATGGCAACACAGCAATCTTCAAAATCAAAAACGCTCACGGCCTACACGCTCGTCCAGGCGCAATGCTAGTAGCAGAAGCGAAGAAATTCGAATCTACCATTCGTGTGGCAAACCTAGATGGCGACGGCAAAGCAGTGAACGCGAAGAGCCTAATGAAAGTTATCGCGCTAGGCGTGAAACACGGTCACCAGCTTCAATTCTCTGCTGAAGGTCCAGATGCTGCACAAGCACTTGAGTCAATCGGCAAAGCAATCGCATCTGGTCTTGGCGAAGGTTAAGGGGCGAGAGAATGACAGCATTGAAAACAAACAAAGTCGTTACCATCACGCTTAACCCTGCCCTTGACCTAACAGGTTCGCTGGACTCAATTAAAGTGGGTTCTGTCAGCCTAGTTGAAAAGAGCAACCTACACGCGGCAGGTAAAGGCGTAAACGTAGCGAAAGTGCTTAGTGACCTTGGTGCAGACGTAACAGTGACGGGCTTTCTTGGCAAAGACAACCCAGAGCTGTTCCACCAGCTATTTAGCGATATCAAGGTTAAAAACGAATTCGTCGAAGTAGAAGGCGCAACTCGCATCAACGTGAAATTGGTTGAAGCAGATGGCCAAGTGAGCGACATCAACTTCCCTGGCGTTCAAGTTACGGCAGAAGAAATCGCGCGCTTTGAAGAAACCCTATTCCGCCTTGCAGAAACACACGATTACTTTGTATTGGCAGGCAGCCTACCGGGCGGTGTTACTGCAGAGCAATGCGCGGCATGGATTGAGAAGCTGCATCAGAAAGGCAAGAAAGTCTTGTTCGATAGCAGCAAGGCGGCACTACGCGCAGGCATCGACGCCCATCCTTGGTTGATCAAACCAAACGACGAAGAGCTAAGTGACTTTGTCGGTGAGCACCTTTCAACGCCAGAACAATGCCAAGAAGCTGCGCAAACGCTAAGCGATAAAGGCATTGAGAACATCGTAGTTTCTATGGGAGCAGACGGCGTGATGTGGCTTAACCAAGGTGAATGGCTACGTGCTCAACCACCACGAATGAATGTAGTAAGCACTGTTGGCGCTGGCGATACGCTTGTTGCTGGCTTGTGCTGGGGTCACATGCAAGTGATGCCGAAAAACGATTTACTGCGCTTCGCTACCGCGCTTTCTGCCCTAGCAGTAAGCCAAGTTGGCGTTGGCCTAACCAGTCAGGAAGAACTGGAGAACATCAAGCTCCAAACGCAAGTAACCGAGCTTTACCCTAATACGAACTTAGACAAAAACTAAGGAACAGAAGGTTATCAGTATGAATATTGCCATTATTACAGCTTGTCCAAGTGGTGTTGCGAACAGCATCATTGCGGCAGGTCTACTAGAACAAGCAGCGGCGAAGCTGGGTTGGAACGCAAAGATTGAATGCCAATCAAGCGTGGTTGAACCAACACTGCTGACAGACGCTGACATTGAACAAGCAGAAGCGATCGTAATTGCGGCTAACACTCCAGTTGATACTTCTCGTTTCGTAGGTAAAAAAGTCTACCAAGCAGATATCAGCACCGTAGCGAAAGATGCATCCGCTTTCTTACAAACTGCGGTTGAAAGTGCAGCAACGCTAGAGCAAGCAACCACAGTTACAGCACAAGTAGCAGCACCAGCAGAAAGCGCCTCTGCAACGAAGAAGATTGTTGCTATCACAGCATGTCCAACCGGTGTTGCACACACCTTCATGGCAGCAGAAGCGCTAGAGGAAGAAGGCAAACGTCGTGGTCACCAAATCAAAGTGGAAACACGTGGCTCAGTAGGTGCGAAAAACCAACTGACTGACCAAGAAATCGCAGACGCAGATTTGGTCATCATCGCAGCAGACATCGAAGTACCTCTTGACCGCTTCAACGGCAAGAAGATGTACCGCACCAAAACAGGTCCAGCACTGAAGAAAACAGCGGAAGAAATGGACAAAGCGTTTGAACAAGCAAGCGTATACCAACACTCTGGTTCTTCTAGCGCATCATCAGCAACAGAAGAGAAGAAAGGCGCGTACAAACACCTAATGACAGGTGTATCTCACATGCTGCCAGTTGTGGTAGCTGGTGGTTTGATCATCGCCCTATCCTTCGTATTTGGTATCGAAGCGTTTAAAGAAGAAGGTACGCTAGCAGCAGCACTAATGAACATTGGTGGTGGCTCTGCATTCGCCTTGATGATCCCAGTTCTTGCTGGTTACATCGCCTTCTCTATTGCTGACCGTCCGGGTCTGGCTCCAGGTCTAGTTGGCGGTATGCTTGCTAGTTCAACAGGTGCAGGTTTCCTTGGTGGTATCGCAGCAGGTTTCATCGCAGGTTACGCTGCTAAGTTCCTTGCCGACAAAGTAAGACTGCCACAATCAATGGAAGCGCTTAAGCCGATCCTTATCATCCCGTTCGTGGCGACACTGTTCACGGGTCTAGTGATGATTTACATCGTGGGTGGTCCAGTATCTGGCATCATGAACGGCCTAACTGATTTCCTAAACAACATGGGTTCAGACAGTGCAGTTCTACTAGGTATTATCCTTGGCGCGATGATGTGTTTCGACTTAGGTGGTCCAGTAAACAAAGCTGCTTACGCATTCGGTGTAGGTCTATTGGCTTCGCAAACTTACGCACCAATGGCTGCAATCATGGCCGCGGGTATGGTTCCTGCACTAGGTATGGGTCTTGCGACGTTCATTGCTAAGAACAAGTTCGAGCAAAGCGAGCGTGAAGCAGGTAAAGCCTCATTCGTGCTTGGTCTGTGCTTTATCTCTGAAGGTGCAATCCCATTCGCAGCGAAAGATCCAATGCGTGTTATCCCATCATGTATGGCGGGTGGCGCACTAACTGGTGCTCTATCGATGCTGTTCGGTGCAAAACTGATGGCACCACACGGTGGTTTGTTCGTACTGCTTATCCCTAACGCAATCTCACCAGTGCTAATGTACTTGGTAGCAATCGCAGCAGGTACAGCGGTAACAGGTTTCACTTACGCGTTCCTAAAGAACAAAGCAGAAGCGAAACAACAAGCAGCCGCTTAATCATGGCTGAAACGCGTATGCGTATCTAATTACAATGCCTCCCTCGATTTGGCATTCGACACCTCCTTCTCGCTTCGGCATTGGGAGGTGTTTTTTATTGAGCGATAATCGGAGTCTAATGGGCGCTAAATCCGATAGCAGATAAAGTTACTCTCTTCCGTTTCGCTCTGATTGAAAAAGAACAAGCGTTCGTCTTCCACTTTGTAAATGAAGTCCGTTTTGGTACCTACGTAAGAGTTCATGTCTCTGACGAAAACCTCACTCTCCGTTGGCTGTTCATTCCAACTGACTTTCTGATAATCCACCGTCAGCGCATGTCCCTCCACTTGATACTTACCGTTGTAAACCAGTTCATATTCTTTTCTTTCGCCCTTTTTCGTCAGCAACGTTCCTTTCTGGAAAATGTACATGTCCCTATCCGAGCTAAACACCACGACAGAACGGTCACTGATGTTTTCATAACGTCGGTAACCTCTGGTAATAAAGTCTTCTTCAAACATTGCACACGCCCAGCGCGAACCTGTTATTTCGTCGGATTGGAAATACTTTTGGTGAACAATCACGCCCACTAGGCCCGTTGCCAATGCAATATTGAGTACGAGGAGTTTGTTTATCTGCATATTGCGTCCGCCCTGCTCATGCTCTCTAAGACCGTTTCTTTCAAGGTGTCGATATCGAGAGAAAACTTAATGTAGTTGACGTTCTTATTACTGTTTTTGGCGAAAGCAAACGCACGTAAAGTATGCGCCCCTTCTTGATAAGCCGATTCAGACACACGCAAATATACGATGGCCGGACACACCGGAAATACCTCATCGTTGAGGCTCTTTGCCAAAGCCGAAAGATCTAACTCGTCATGATTTTGATCGTAAAAGTAGAAGTCCGTTTCTGACACAGAAAAGTGTTGGTAATCCGAATCATCAAGAAAATCAGGATGTGGCACAAACGGACGAAAATAAAGCACAGAGACAATCGCAAAAAGCAAGAAAGCCGTCATCAGTATTGGGGTTAAGCTAAATGCCTTGTCTCGCGATTCAGCTTCTTGCTTGGGCGCTGCTTTGACTTGATGCTCAACATCATCAATTTCGAGCGTTTGGAGTTCCGGTATCTCAACTTTCTGTTTGATGGGTTTCACATCCGCATCAACTTCCAGTAAATAGCCAATTTTACTTACCGTTTTTATCTGTACACCTTGCGCCTTCAACTGAACAAGTTTCTTTCTTAAACCGGAAATGACATTGGTCAATGCTTGATCGGTAACAACTGAACCATCCCAACAGGTTTCGAACAACTCTTCGCGAGTTACATGTACGCCCTGCTTTTCAAGCATCAAGTTCAGCACTTGGTATGGAAGTGGCCTTAGAGGAACATCATTACCGTGTGAATTGGACAATGTCCTTGTCGTCGGATCGAGGACCAAATTGGCGAAATAGATTCTATGCATACAGGCTCACTGCTTTCTCAACTCCTTGAATTATAGGTCAGGTTTGCCGAACCATTCTAAAAACCAAGTCATCTTCATCACACCACAATGCAGCACTCAGTTTTTAGTAATGAAGGATTCAAACATCAATTTTTAACTCTGCATACCTTCCGAGCACACAAAAAACACACAATTGCCTAAGTCACTAAATCAATAGGAATTATTTGGTTTTTGTTTACTTTTTGTTTAGTTTTTCAGCGCCTCATTTAGATAATGAACACTGTTTTAAACACAACAATACAGACAGTAATACAGAGGTAAATAACAATGAAAAAAGCAGCCACCCTTATCGCCGTACTTGTTAGCATTCAGGCTCATGCAAATAGCTCACAGGATGTATCAGGGTTTTATCTGGGCGGGGGTATGGGTAACACCACATACAGTGATGATAGTCCGTTTACACATTTGGATGCTGATGGCACAACTTTTAAAATTATTGGCGGTTATCAATTCAATCGTATCGTCGGTATAGAAGCTCAATACACTGACTACGGTGATATCAAAGTAAAGAACACGCCTTTTGATCTCAACGTAAATAGTGCGTCTGTTGCTGCAAACATTGGCTACACATTCGACAATGGGTTACGACCATTCGCGACGCTAGGTTTGGGCTACATTTCGGTGGATGTTCCTGAATTTCTCGGAGAAGACGAAAACGAGCTGCTACTTCGCGTAGGGGCCGGTCTTGAATACACGCCGCATCAGTTTAACAACATCACTTTCCGAGCAGCGTATGAGATGGACCACTTCAATGTCGGCTCGAAAGGCTCGAACTGGGACACCAACATTCAGGTCGGCTCTTTCTATGCGGGTGCAACTTATAAGTTTTAATAAAAAAACCAACGCGGACACATAGAAAGTACAAAGGGCGAACGCTTACGATAAGCGTTCGCCCTTTTTTGTATAACGTGCCGATTTATTGCATCGGTTCAGATTCGATATCCACGTCACCACTATTCAAGTTCACCATCGCGTTGTAAACATTTTGCGGATCACCATGGTGTTTAAAGGTGAAGTGATACACGTTGGCCGGCGTCCAAATCTCTTTGTCATCGACGGGCATAATATCGTAACCATCTTGCTGGTATAACTCTGTCGCCATCACATACGCTGTCGCTGTCTGAACTTGAGTGTTGTGGTCGATTTTAGGTTCTACTGACGGGTTACTTGGGTAAGATTCACCGTTGTAACTCATCTGACGATAAGCACCATTACTCCACACAACAAAGTCTTGCCAACCGTTGCTGTAGCTGTCTATTAGTGCAATCGGTGTTCTTGTTACCGACATGCGGTTCAGCACTTTACCGTTATTATCGAACATATATGCCGTGCAGCCACCACTTCCGCAGAAGAAACGGTCTTGGAACAACACCAAATGTTCTGCTGTACCATCACTGTTCAAATCAGCAGATCCCGTAACATAACGAATTTTGTCCGTTTCTAAAGAAAGACCCTGTGGCATCAGAATACTTTGGTCAATCCACGTTGCGATGGTCGCTGCATCTGCACTTTTTAGCTCTACAGGGACTTGAGAATCTGTATTATCAGTAGAAATGCCGTCTGTGGAAGAACAGCCAATTAGCGTTAGTGAACCTAAAAGGAAGAGTCCATGTAATCCGCGATTGTTCATTTGCGTTCGCTCTTTTATTGATGATGTTTCCTTAGTATACGCAAGATTTATCAATCGCTTGTAAGAAAATCATAAAAATCAGTAAGGTGTACACCAAACCACCAGCCTTCCTTTTCGCCCTTATCTTTTTCTCCAGCCTCTCTTCTTCTCTCTTTTGCTTCTCACTTCTATTCTCTTTTCCCTCTCGTATCTTGACTCTCCCCGATCAAAAAAGCCCTGGGGAAAGTCCCCAGGGCTAGGCAGGAATCTGACAATAAATAAAGCCAGGAAGTCCCTTATGCAGTGGTTGGTTTGATCTTAAACAGAATTGCAAACATGACTGGTACAACAATCAGAGTCAAAACTGTAGCAAAACCAAGGCCTGCCATAATCGTAATCGCCATTGAGCCGAAGAACGCATCTGATACCAGAGGAATCATTCCCAGAATCGTCGTCAATGCCGCCATACTCACTGGACGAACACGGCTGATCGCACTGTCGACAATCGCTAAGTAAGGATCCTTACCTGATGCTAGCTCTAGGTTAATCTGGTCAAGAAGTACGATACCGTTTTTCAGAATCATACCGCTCAAGCTCAATAAGCCTAGGAACGCAGTAAAGCTAAAAGGCATGTTTGTCGTCAGAAGACCAAATGCCACACCAATGATAGACAGCGGTACAGTGAACCAAATAACCAATGGCTTCTTCAGTGAGTTAAACAGAAGCATCGTAATGATGAACATCAACAAATAACCCATTGGCAATGAGCCAAACAGACCTTCTTGTGCATCTTTCGATGATTCGTATTCGCCGCCCCACGTGATTTCATAGCCTTCAGGAAGGTGCAAAGCCATCACTTTAGGCTCAATGCGAGAGAATAAACTTGCGGGTGTATCGTCACTAAGCACATCATGGTCAGCCAATACCGTTAGAGTACGCTTACGGTCACGACGCTGAATTAACGGCTCATCCCAAGCCAGCTTCACACCATCGATCACTTGATCAACTGGGATATAAGATTGTAACGATGGACTCCAAATATTCACGTTTTGCAGTGATTCGAAATCTACACGCTCTTCTTCTGGTAAACGCGTCATGATAGGTAGTGTATCTGTGCCATCACGGAGGAAACCAAGCGTGCTGCCCCCAAACGCCATTTGTAACGTGCTTGAAAGATCTTCTTTCGAGATACCCAAACGACGCGCTTTTGATTCGTTAAATACCGGTACGAGCTCTTTAGTTCGCTCACGCCAGTCGTGACGAATGTTACGAGCACCCGGGTCAGTATGAAGAATGTCTTCTACTTGCACCGCGAGATCACGAAGCACTTGTGGATCTGGGCCAGTAATACGCGCTTCAATCTTAGACGCTGGCGACGGGCCGAATTCCATCAACTTGAACTGGAACGTGGGTTTATCAAACGTCTTCGCTAGGTTGTCATCCAACTTATGCAGCAGTTCAAACATGTTCTCACGATCTGTCGTACGAACTTGGAACTGCGCGTAAGCTTCGTAACTTTTCTCTGGTTGGTAAGTCAGAGCGAAACGTTGCAAGCCTTGACCAATCGAAGCTGAAACAAAATCGACATCATCTTGTGAACGAATGTAGCTTTCTACTTCTTCCGCTTTCTTGATGGTCTCGCGAATGTCTGTGCCTTCTGGCATCCACATATCAACGTAGAACATTGGTGTGTTGGATGGTGGGAAAAACTGTTGCTTCACACTACCAAACGCAATCACAGCACCAACTAACAACGCCACCATGCCTGCTACCGTTAACCAACGGAAACGAAGCGCAAATTTAAGAGACGCACCAAACGCGACGAACAACCAACCTTTGTACGGATCTTCGTCTTCTGCTTGTGTATTTTTGTCTTCTTCTTTTAGTAGAAGGTCTGCAAGGAATGGCGTTAACGTAATCGCCGTAATCCAGCTTAAGAATAGCGAGAAACACAATACCCAGAACAGAGAGCCCATGAACTCACCAGTCGCATCTTGTGACAGACCGATAGGCGCAAACGCGGTAATAGCAATGACTGTCGCACCAAGCAGCGGCCACTGAGTTTGTTTTACGATATCTGTTGCAGCTTGAACCTTGGTTCGCCCTTTCTTAAGGCCAACCAATATCCCCTCGACCACCACGATGGCGTTATCCACAAGCATACCGAGTGCAATGATCAGTGCACCAAGTGAGATACGGTGTAGCTCAATGTTGTTGTAGTTCATCAAAATGAAGGTACCGAATACCGTCAACAACAGCACCAAACCGATGATCACGCCGCTGCGTAAGCCCATAGTGAACAGCAGTACGATGATTACGATAGCCACGGCTTCTGCCAAGCTAATAACAAACGCTTTAACTGAATCGTCTACTTCTTGCGATTGGTTGTAGAAGTAGTTCATATCCAAACCAGCGGGCTTGATGGTCTCAAGGCTTGCTAGTTCTGCTTCAATACGTTGACCGACTTCTACTACGTTTACGCCAGACGCAAACGAAATACCGATGTTGATTGCTTTTTTGCCGTTGTACAGCAGCACATTGCCCGGCTTTTCTTGAATGCCACGGCTGATGGTTGCAACGTCTTTCAAGCGAATCAGGTTACCAGTGTCACGACCATGAATAATCAGGTTTTCTAGTGCTTCTACGGTGTTTAACGTACCGCTTGGGCGAATAATAAGGCTCTCGCCATTTACCATTACCTCACCTGCAGAAACCACATTGTTCTGTTGGTTTAGCAAGCCAGAAATCACGTTCATGTCGAGGTTCAAAGCCGCTAAGCGATCCAATGAAATCTCAACAAACAGCATTTCTTGTTGGTCGCCAGCGATGTCAACTTTACCCACGCCATCGATCAGTTCGAGTTCACGCGTGAGCTGGTCTGCGTAACGTTTCAGTTCTACATAATCGTAGTCGTCACCCGTTAGCATCAGCATTACGCCGTACACGTCACCAAAGTCATCAATGATTTGCAGAGATTGAACGCCTTGCGGCAAAGTTGGTTGCAGATCGTTGATTTTACGGCGCATTTCATCCCAGATTTGCGGCAATTCATCCGGACCGTAGTCCATCTTCATGCTCACCATAATCTGTGACATACCACTTGAGGACGTCGACGTAATCTTATCGATATAAGGCAGCTTACGAATCTCTTTCTCAAGCGGATACGTCAGCTCTTCTTCTACTTCTTTAGAAGTCGCGCCGGGATAAGTCGCCACCACCATCGCATCTTTGATAGTAAATGCCGGATCTTCCAATCGGCCCAACTCTAGGAATGACATTACCCCGCCAACTGCGAGAATAACGATGAACAGCCAGCTGATGACTTTGTTCTTAATTGAGTATTCAGCAATGCTCATTATTGTTGTTTCTCCACCACATCCACTGACTTACCTTCGCGTAACTTACGTAAGCTGGAATTCACTAATACATCGCCTTGTGCAACGCCTGATGACACAATCGCGCCTTCACCGTTAATTTGATCAATCGTCACCGCCACTTTTGTGACCGCGTCACTGTTTAATTTCCACACAAAGAACTCACCATCCTTGTTACCCGCTTGAAGCGCAGTCATTGGAATGTTGTAGCCATCAATCGACGTTATACCCGCTGCTACCATGTCTACTGCAACGCTTACGCTGGTACCCGGCAGAATCTCTTCCTCAGGTTGTGGCATGGTTAAATACATTTGGTAGGTTTGCGTTTGAGCATTTGGCTCACTGGTGTGTTCCAAGTAATCCAACGCATAAGATTTCGCGTCACCCGAGAACGTTGCTTGAGGTTGGTAGCTCATGCTTTGTGTATTTGGGTTTACCATCGCAAGCACGTTGTCTGACAGCTCGATACGAACGTACACTTTATCGCTTTGGTAAAGATTTAGAACCGGCTCACCAATCGCAACACGCTCAAAACGCTCTTTGAATACATCCGAAACCTTGCCCGCAAACGGGGCAAATAAACGTGTGTAGTTCAGTTGGTTTGTCGCGTTGTAGAAGTTTGCTTCCGCCAGCTCTTTATTTGCCGTTAGCTCATCCAACTCCGCTTTAGAAATCATTTGGCGGTGATGCAGTTCTTCACCACGTTTCAGCTGACGAATCGCGAGTGTGTATTGTGCTTCTGCATCGTTTACCGCTTGCTTTTCTTTGCTGTCGTCTAACTTGGCGATCATCTGGCCTTCTTTAACCGTGTCACCCGCTTTAACTAGCACATGCTGAACTTCACCTGCGCGACGGAATGCAATTGGCGTTTGTTCCGCAGGCACGACTTGGCCTTTGAATGTGCGGTATTGGCTTTTTACTGGAACATCGACAGCAACCGTAGAAACATACAAAGGCTGCTCTGCGGTGACTTCGTCTGTGCTGTTACAACCGGTTAGTACGGCCAATGCGATAGCCGATACTGTGAATAATGAACGTTTCATTAGATACCTTCCTCACGAACCCAAGCTTTCACCACTTGGCCTTCTACTAGGCGTTCAACACCTGCAATAACAACGTAATCATTCTTGTCCAGACCCGACTCCACAGCACCATTCGCACTTAGTGACAAGGTCACTTTACTGACTTGCTGTGTATCGCTGTCCATTACCCAAACTTCACCATGAGCGGCGTCTTTCGACACCCAAGCCGCATTTGGCAACATCATCGCGTTCGATACGTTTTGCTTCGCAATGTGTACTTGGCCTGTCATGCCCGTTAGCAAGTTACGATCAGAAGGACGAGTAATCGTCACGATCGCTTCGTAGCTGTTGGTGTCGGCATTGGGTTGAGTAGAGATTTCTTTGAATTTGCCTTGGATGCGGTTGTTTGGTTCGCTGTCCATCGTCACCCACATCTCTGCATCTTTAAGTGAGTTCAATGACACCGCTTCGGCGTAAGTCACAGGTAAAGTAAACGACACATCCAAAGTGGTGTTGTCGATTAGGTTTAGGATTTCTTGCTTAGCAGCAACCACTTGGTATGGCTTCACGTAGGTATAAGACACCACACCATCAAACGGCGCATGAATCTCTGTGTAGCTCAAATCGGTTTTCGCTTGCTCTAAGTTTGCCAGTGCCGCTTTGTATTGCGTTTCTTGTTGGTCGTAACTGTCTGTACTGATCAGCTTCTTGTTGTACAAACTTTTCGAGCGTTCCCATTGGGTTTTCGCTAATGCGTACTGCGCTTGTGATGCATCAAGAGCTAACTGCAAGTCTTTTGGGTCTAGCGTTGCAAGTACATCGCCCTGCTTCACCTCTTCGCCCATTCTCACGATCAACTTCTCAATTTCGCCACCTACCTGAAATGAAAGTTGGGCTCTGTACGTTGCATCTATTCGTGCAAGGAATGCATCGGAATCGGCAACAGTCAGATCATTAACAGCAAGTAATTTTACAGGTTTGATTAATGGCTCAGACGGTTCTGATACGGCTTTGTTACACCCTGTCAGCATCGTGGCGAGGCTCAATGCCACCGCTGCTCCGACAAATGTGCGCTTTAAGTATTGTTTTCGCACTGGCTTTCTCCATCGACTTTATATTTACTACACAGGTGTGCAGTATATGTATAACGAAAAAATGATCAACATATTTTCCACGTGGATAATAAAATAATTAGGCAAACTGTCCGGTTTCTGGTAAAAATAGGCGCGTTGATTAATATTCGGGAAAATTCGAACTATGACAGAAAGAAAGCAAGGCCGTAGAAGTGCTGAAGCCGCTGAGCAAACTAAGTGCCTGATTCTAAGAGTCGCGGCAGATATGTTCTGTGAGTTAGGGTACGAACGTGTCTCGCTTCGAAACATCAGTGAGAAAGCTGGTGTGTCTCATAGTTTGATTCGCCACCACTTCGGCAGCAAAGAGAAGATCTGGCAAGCCGTTAGTGATGGCATGGACGAATTCATGCAAAGCTACATGGCGCAGTTGGTAAGCGAAATGCCAGCAAACACCCCATCTAATCAAAAAATCTACCTGTTCATGGTAAGAATGTTGGCATTTGCCCTAATGAATCCGCATCCAATCCAAATGATTGCGGATGCAATTCGCCAAGGTGATGATGCACTACTGCAGTACTTCCTGAGATCCAAAGACGAGTTCGCGGCGATCTTTACTGAGCTGTTTGCAGACTACAACGTGGAATACCCGGAGCACCAGATTGACCAGTGGGAATCAAAATGGCAGATGCTGGTGTTTGCACATGGTGCAATTAGCTTAGCGCCTATGATGCAAGAAACGTGGCCAGAAGATGCAGGCAACCGCGATAAGATGCTGATTAACCATTGGGAATTGTTCAACACCATCATGGCAAACCAGTTCAGCGTTAAGAAAGAAGACATGATTCATCCAAGCAAACTGAGTGAAGTTGTGATTGAAATGTGTTGCCCTATCGAAGAACTCACTGCATAAGTTGGGCTTTCAAAAGAACATAAAAAATGCCGAGCAATTTGCTCGGCATTTTTGTTTGTGCTTATCATTTCAGAGAGGAAACGGAATGGAACCTACTTCATAGTTGCTTATTCTTAACCGCGACACTGTAGCTATACAGCGCGTGGGAGGTAGATTCCTAGTCTCGCCTAATTTCGCCTAATTTCGCCTAGTCTCGCTGGAATGGTGAGCTTCATTTAACGCTATAAATCAATAACTTAGCTTAATTAACCACGGTAGTAGCGTTGTGGTACGAACGGCATTTTTTCTACCGTCATTGGTAGCATCTTGCCGCGTACTTCTGCAAACAGCTCTGTACCGATAGCCGCTAGATCGGCACGTACGTAACCCATTGATACTGGCTTACCTGCATTAGGGCCTGCTGTACCACTGGTTACCACGCCAATCTTGTTGCCATCTGCATCGTACAGCTCAGCACCTTCACGAACTGGTGCTTTAGTTTGACCAACCAAGCCAATACGCTTACGTGCAACATCTTTCGTTTCGATTTGCTTAAGAATGATGTCAGCACCAGGGAAGCCACCTGCACGCTCGCCATCTGCGCGACGTACTTTTTGGATGCCCCATAGTAGGCTTGCTTCAACAGGCGTTGTTGTTGTGTCTAGGTCATGACCGTACAGACACAGACCACATTCAAGACGAAGAGAGTCACGAGCACCAAGGCCAATCCACTCTACTTCTTCTTCACCTGTGAGTTTACGAGCCAGTTCTTCTGCTTTGTCCGCAGGAACAGAGATTTCGTAACCGTCTTCACCTGTGTAACCACTACGAGAAACAATGCACTCAACGCCTAGTAGCTCAACTTTGCGAACATCCATAAACAGCATCTCTGCTACTTCTGGTGCGAAACGCGCTAGCACTTCTGCCGCTTTAGGACCTTGAATCGCAAGTAGTGCGCGATCATCAATAATCTCTAGCTCAATGCCAGAAGGAAGATGCGCCTGAAGGTGTGCAATGTCTTGCTCTTTACATGCTGCGTTCACAACAACAAACAGGTGATCGCCAAGGTTAGCCACCATCAAGTCGTCCATAATGCCGCCCTGCTCATTAGTAAAGAAAGCATAACGCTGCTTGCCCGCACCTAGGTCAACAATATCAACCGGAACCAGTGTCTCTAAGAACGCTGCTGCGCCATCACCAATCAAACGAAGTTGACCCATGTGAGAAACATCGAACAGACCTGCTGCATCACGAGTGTGTAAGTGTTCTTTCTTTACGCCTAGTGGGTATTGAACTGGCATGTCGTAACCCGCGAACGGGACCATCTTTGCGCCTACTTCTACGTGAAGTGCATGCAGTGGTGTTTTCAGAAGTTCTTGAGTCATTTTCGTCTCCATTTAGATAGACCCGAGAATGCTGTCGGCATTCGCATCGAATAATGTTTCCAATAATAAACACGCTTGATTCAATTTTGCACGAACAAGACATCGCTCGACTTTCAAAAGTGTGACTTTTAACATTTTAATCACAACAAAACGCACAAAAAAGGCGCTCTGTTGAGTGAGATATCATCAACAGAGCGCCATCATAACGCATTCAAAACCGACAGCAAACGTTTGCTTTCACTATAGGAAATTTACAACTATTTATCACTATTTGGCAGTCACCCACAAAATGTGCGCATCTTCCTCGCTCACACTGGTCAACATATGACCCATGTTCGCATCGTAATACACACTGTCGCCTTCGCTTAATACAACAGGCTCATAGAACTCAGAATAAAACATCACCTCACCTGATAAGATGAGTAAAAACTCTTCCCCATCATGGCGAACCCAGTCTTTGTATTCGTCAAAACTACGGGCACGAATTTGGCTCTTAAAAGGCATCATTTTCTTATTGGAAAGTTGAGTCGCCAACAGCTCGTGTTCGTAGGTTTGGGTTGGGTGTGGTTTACCCTCTTTTTTCTTGGTCACATCCCTGCGCCCTGTCGCTACCTTTTTTCTAGGTGGTTCAAACAGTTGCGGCATGTCAATTTGTAAGCCATGCGCTAATTTTTGCATCGCTTGGAACGTTGGAGAAATCTGTTCATTCTCGATCTTACTTAGCGTAGAACGCGCAAGGCCAGTTCGTTGGCTCGCCTCTTCTAACGTAATACCAAGTTTAGAGCGGATATCTTTAATGCGCTGACCGAGCTTAAGTGGTTCAATATTTTGGTCTTGCTGCTCTTTCGCCAACGTCATTGACGGGTATTCATCGTAAATACTTTCTGCCATAAATCCCTCTGTAAATATCCTTTATTCCTTCCTATTAGCATTGTGCATGAAGCCTATAGTGGATAAAAGTCCACCGAGTTAATTAAAGCGTGCTCTTGTTAACAAAACCAGAAATCTCGTTTCCTATAGGAAATTTTTGGTTGATTGTTCGTGCCGCAAGCGCTATGTTACCAACTTGTTAGATGTAGAGATGCACATTTCCGTAAGAGATTGGACAAGAGAAACCACAATCCAACGGAGTTTTGCCCACTTATTCGGGCCGAAAGTTCACTCTGTTCTGCTATGCAGTTCAGCTGTTTTGAGGACAAATGAGCCACCATCGCAATCAAACAACTATTTCTAGTGCGGGTTCATTTTAAGATTTGGAAGGTCAACTACCATGAACAAGAGTTACCCTAACCACAGCTTGGAAAACTTTTTCTCTACCAACCTCTCTGCGACAGATGACGCTGTCTTTGCTGGAATTCAGGCAGAATTCGCTCGCCAAAACGAACAAATCGAACTTATCGCTTCTGAGAACATCGTGTCTAAAGCGGTAATGCAAGCTCAAGGCACCTGCCTAACAAACAAATACGCTGAAGGTTACCCAGGTCGCCGTTACTATGGTGGTTGTGAGCACGTAGATACAGTGGAAGCCATTGCTATCGAACGCGCGAAAATACTTTTCAATTGTGAATACGCAAACGTTCAACCACACTCAGGCGCCCAAGCAAACGGCGCAGTAAAATTGGCACTACTTCAACCTGGCGACACCATTCTTGGGATGTCTCTAGACGCAGGTGGCCACCTAACACACGGTGCGCGCCCTGCACTTTCTGGTAAGTGGTTTAATGCAGTTCAATATGGCGTTGACCGCGAAACACTAGAAATCAACTACGAAGACGTTCGCCAACTGGCACTTGAGCACCAACCTAAAATGATCATCGCAGGTGGTAGTGCTATTCCACGTACTATCGACTTCGCAAAATTCCGTGAAATCGCAGACGAAGTAAACGCGATTCTTATGGTCGACATGGCGCACATCGCCGGTCTTATCGCAACAGGCGCGCACCCTAGCCCGCTTCCTTACGCACACGTTGTTACGACTACAACGCACAAAACATTGCGTGGCCCACGTGGCGGTATGATTTTGACCAACCACGAAGACATCATTAAGAAAATCAACTCAGCGGTATTCCCAGGTCTACAAGGCGGCCCACTGATGCACGTGATTGCGTCTAAAGCAGTGGCGTTCGGTGAGGCACTCGGTCCTGAATTCAAAACTTATATTGATTCAGTGATCAACAACGCAAAAGTCATGGCAGAAGTATTGCAAACTCGCGGTTGCGATATCGTAACTGGTGGTACAGACACGCACTTGATGCTGGTTGACCTTCGCCCTAAAGGCTTGAAAGGTAACAAAGCAGAAGAAGCACTAGAGCGTGCAGGCATCACATGTAACAAAAATGGCATCCCATTCGACACAGAGAAGCCTATGATTACATCGGGCATCCGTTTAGGAACGCCTGCGGGTACAAGCCGCGGCTTTGGCGCTGAAGAATTCAAACTCATCGGTAATTGGATTGGTGACGTACTGGACGGTTTGGTGAACAACCCTGAAGGTGACGCAGAAGTAGAAAAACGCGTACGCAAGCAAGTAAAAGAGCTTTGCAGTCGCTACCCTCTTTACCAATAAAAGATTTATTAAATCAGAAACTATCCTGACAAGTTATTTGGAGATTAAGCAATGGACAAAACACTGAAGTTTACAGATAGCCACGAGTGGGTACGTGACAACGGTGACGGCACAGTAACTATCGGTATTTCAGAGCACGCTCAAGAGATGCTAGGTGACGTAGTTTTCGTTGACCTACCAGACGTGGAAGATGAAGTCGAAGCGGGCGAAAGCTTTTCTTTGGTTGAGTCAGTAAAAGCAGCTTCAGACATCTACTCACCAATCACTGGCGAAGTAGTTGAAATCAACGAAGAGCTAGAAGACAGCCCAGAGCTAATCAACGAAGAACCATACGAAGGTGGTTGGATTGTGAAAGTGAAGCTTTCAAACCCATCTGAGTTGGAAGACTTAAAAGATGCGGAAGAATACCTAAGCTCTATCGAAGAAGAGTAATTAGGATGAGACGAAAGCTGTCCCCTTAACACCAAGTGGACAGCTTTTTTTCTAGGTTCGGACGTATAATTTAATTTATCAGTAACGCAAATCCGTTACCCGAGCCAAGGAGTAGGTAAAGGACAATGACTGAATTACTTCAAAGCCTCAGCACACAAAACGAGTTCGTTGCTCGCCACAATGGACCAAACAAATCTGACCAACAGAAAATGTTGGAAGCGATCAACGCAGTTAGCCTAGATTCGCTTATCGACGAAACCGTACCAGCACAAATTCGCCTAGAGCAGCCAATGAGCTTGGCAGAAGCGAAAAGCGAAGCAGACATGCTGGCAGCGATGCGTGAGTTCGCCGATCAGAACCAAGTTAAACGTACATTCATTGGTCAGGGTTACTACAACACCTTCACGCCAAACGTAATCCTACGTAACGTGATGGAAAACCCGGGCTGGTACACCGCTTACACCCCTTACCAACCAGAGATCTCACAAGGTCGTCTAGAAGCGCTTCTAAACTACCAACAAATGGTGATGGATCTTACTGGTATGGAAATCGCGAACGCGTCATTGCTTGATGAAGCAACGGCGGCCGGTGAAGCGATGACACTTTGTAAGCGTGCGGGTAAGAGCAAGAGCAACGTATTCTTCGTTGCTGACGACGTTCACCCACAAACCATCGAAGTAGTAAAAACTCGTGCGAAATTCATCGGCTTTGAAGTCCTAGTTGGTTCTCTAGAATCACTGCCAGAGCAAGACGTATTCGGCGCGCTAGTTCAATACCCAGGTACAACGGGTGAAGTTCGTGATCTAACGGACATCATCGCAAAAGCGCAAGCAAACAAAACACTAGTAACCGTAGCGACTGACCTACTAGCTTCTGCCCTACTGAAACCTGCGGGTGAAATGGGCGCAGACGTAGCAATCGGCTCAGCACAACGTTTCGGCGTACCTATGGGTTATGGCGGTCCACACGCAGCCTTCATGGCAACACGTGACAAGCACAAGCGTACAATGCCAGGTCGTGTTATCGGTGTCTCTATCGATACTAACGGCAACCAAGCACTGCGCATGGCAATGCAAACCCGTGAGCAGCACATCCGTCGTGAAAAAGCGACATCAAACATCTGTACCGCTCAAGCTCTACTAGCGAACATGGCGTCTTTCTACGCGGTTTACCACGGCGCAGAAGGTCTACGCACAATTGCTCGTCGTACGCACCACATGACAGCCATCCTAGCTGCTGGCCTAACTAAAGGCGGCTTCGAGCTTGCTCACAACAGCTTCTTCGACACCATCACCATCAATACTGGTGCTCAAACTGAAGACCTATACGCGAAAGCACTAGCAGCAGACATCAACCTACGCAAGTTGGGTACTCAGCTAGGTGTAAGCTTCGACGAAACCACAACAGTGGCAGACGTAGAAACCCTATTCGCAGTATTCGGTGTGAAAGAAGAAGTCGCAGCACTATCAGCGGAAATCACAGGCAACGAGTTTGCAGCGATTCCAGAAACACTGCGCCGCACAACAGAATACCTAACGCACCCTGTGTTTAACACGCACCACAGCGAAACACAGATGATGCGTTACCTAAAACAGCTAGAGAACAAAGACTTCTCGCTAACGCACGGCATGATCCCACTGGGCAGCTGTACGATGAAGCTGAACGCAGCAGCAGAGATGATTCCAGTAACATGGCCTGAGTTTGGTTCGATCCACCCGTTCGCACCAGCAGAACAAGCAGCCGGTTACGCAGCACTAGCAAAAGATCTGAAAGAGAAGCTATGTGAAATCACAGGCTACGATGCATTCTCACTGCAACCTAACTCTGGTGCATCGGGTGAGTACGCAGGTCTTATCGCGATTCAACGCTACCACGAAAGCCGTGGCGAAGGTCACCGCAACGTGTGTTTGATCCCAAGCTCTGCGCACGGTACTAACCCTGCGACAGCGTCTATGGTGTCAATGAAAGTAGTTGTGGTTAAGTGTGATGAAGAAGGCAACATCGACGTCACTGACCTAGCAGCGAAAATCGAGAAGCACAAAGACAACCTATCAAGCATTATGATCACTTACCCTTCTACGCACGGCGTATACGAAGAACAAGTGAAAGAAGTGTGTGAAATGGTTCATGCAGCGGGCGGTCAGGTTTACCTAGACGGCGCAAACATGAACGCACAGGTTGGTTTAACAACGCCGGGCTTCATTGGCTCTGACGTTTCTCACCTAAACCTACACAAAACCTTCTGTATCCCACACGGTGGTGGCGGTCCGGGTATGGGTCCTATCGGGGTGAAATCGCACCTAGCACCTTTCCTACCGGGTCACATTGAAAACGGTGCAGACGGCGAAAACTTCGCAGTATCCGCAGCGGATATGGGTAGCGCTTCTATCCTGCCTATTTCTTGGGCTTACATCGCAATGATGGGCGAAGCTGGCCTAACAGACGCAACGAAAGTAGCGATTCTGAACGCGAACTACGTGATGGAGCAATTACGCCCTCACTACCCTGTTCTTTACCGTGGCTCAAACGGCCGTGTAGCGCACGAATGTATTATCGACATTCGTCCACTAAAAGAAGAAACAGGCATCAGCGAAGAAGACATCGCGAAGCGTCTAATGGACTACGGTTTCCACGCACCAACTATGTCGTTCCCTGTAGCAGGCACGCTAATGGTTGAGCCAACAGAATCGGAAGACCTCGAAGAGCTAGACCGCTTCTGTGATGCGATGATCGCAATCCGTGAAGAGATGACGAAGGTTAAGAACGGTGAATGGCCGCTAGATAACAACCCACTTGTTAACGCGCCACACACTCAAGTTGACCTAGCGAAAGAAGGATGGGATCGCCCTTACTCTCGTGAACTTGGCTGCTTCCCTTCTAAAGCAACCAAATCTTGGAAGTACTGGCCAACAGTAAACCGCGTAGATAACGTATACGGTGACCGTAACCTAATCTGCTCGTGCCCAAGCATCGATAACTACGAAGATTAATTTTTGTAGAATCTAAATAGAAAAAGGCGAACCGATTGGTTCGCCTTTTTGTTGGATGAGGATTATTTATAGAAATAATGAAAACTGAGGAGTTTTATTAATCAGATAAATTATATTCAACGACTTATATTACATTGCAAAAAACCTTACCTCAGAACAGGTGCGCCTATGAGAATCGTTACCTACCTCAAGAAGCGCAGAGCATAAATGCTATGCTGCTGAGGTGAAAACAGATTTTTCTTTACAAATATCTTCGTATGATTCTAAGTAACTAGGATCGATTATTGGCCATGACCTAAACATTTGAAGCTTCGTTAAATCTTGTTCAATATTTAATTTAATAAGCCTTTTAGCATCATTTACTTGACCTAAAAGAATGTAAGCACAGATCTTTACATGATCTGAAGACTCATTTGCTACGACTGTTCTTAGTTTTATCTTATCTACATCCTTACCTGAAAACTTAGACGCGGCTTGGGAGTTCAAAATCAAAACATGTTTTTCATTAGACTCTTGAATTCTATCTAGATTATTTTCCACGAGAGCTAGTAACTTTGAATATTCTTTTTTCTTTAACAAAATAAAAGATTTATTTGTTAGATATGAGTCTGTACTCATGCCAGATTTATAGCTCCTTTCACACATTTCTAATGCTTCATCTACTTTTTCCTCATATAAAAGTATTTCTCTCATTAAGCTTTGATATTCGAAGGGTGCGATGGCATCTTTTATGCCTTCAACATACTCACGGCAAAATTCAGAGTCACGGAGATTGTGAAGGCCTAAGTTAACAATTTTTTGCCCTAACTCATAAGAGTCTTTACACTTGCTTGCAGATATCAAATGTTCTCTAAATGAATCGAAATCCTTATCTACATTAAAACTTAAAATTGCTTGAATAACTCTGTAGCTAGCTAATCTATCTTTTTCCTCTAGGTCAACAACTGAAGGAGAGCTCAGATAATTCTGCAAACTTTTCTTATGGTCGACTTCCTTATCGGCGGTTGATAATAGGTCTATATATATTCCACATATATAATCTAATAGGTTTCTTTTTCTACTCAAACGAGAAGATTTATAGCTTTCCATTATGTCATCTAATGTGTCTTTGAGAGCATTTGGAATAAAGCGTTTAACCAAAGTGTTATTACGTATTCTATAACAGTTTATGTGATTACGATTAATCAACTTTGATTTTCTATCAATATCTTCTACTTCAGCCTTTAACTCTTTAACCGACTTTTGGTCCTTTGGATTACTGTGCTTTATAGCAAGTGCATCAAGTTTTAATAACCATGCGCTATTGTCTAGTGAAGGATCGAGAGTCAGGCTTCGTTCTATTATTTTTAAAACCTCATCTATATTAAAAGCTGGCGCATCAGAACTTCTAATATCTTTTATTGCCCTTCTAACCACGTGATTATTAAAAGAGTACACATTTTCAAACCTTTCAACAAATGGTTTAAGAAACTGACACGACTCGTTTAGAGCATCATAGAGACTAGCTTTTAATATGTAATATTCATTGTTAAACTCATCAAGAGAAATTAGAGTATCACAATATTTAAAAGCATCTTTTTTATGCCCCATCACATCAGAAATATATACAAGCTTTCGCAGGTATCTAATTTTCAAATGCGAACTTTCAGCATTTGAAAGGTGACTCTCTGCTAATGATTTTGCATACTCATACTTTTCAGATTTAACTAAAGTATCTATCTTTAAAAGAAAGTTAAACTCAGATTCCGATATATGACCAACATCATTCTCATCGGTGTTGTTTAACTCTCTAATTGAGTTTGAGATATCTAATTCATTCTTGTGTTTTTTCAGGTTTTCTATGTCTTCATAAATATATTGAGAAGACAAAGCTAATCCACACTTATCTCTAGTAAAGCTTTCTACAATTCTTTCTTGTTTTGATTCTGACAAATTGTCTTTAATTGGTAACGTGCCTTTAACTTTGTGATGAATCTCAGCGAGGACATGGTCAAAGCCCTCAATTTCAACCCAATACACACGCTCTCGCCAGAGTAATTTACGTAATTCTGGGCTTATTTCATCACCAGCTCTCACACACCAATAGATGCCATTTTTGAAGTATTCTTCAGTTTTCAATAAGTGATTAATCACATCCATTATTGAACGATCGTGACCCGCGTACCCTATCACTATTAACCCATACTCTTTAGAAAACTCAATAAACTTGTTCTTTATGTTTGATTCTAATGACTCAGTTTCGCGTAATGTAGATTTTATATCATCAAATAAGTAATCACCGTGTAGCTTAATAATTTTTGGCCTTGTAGAGCTAATACTAAGCGACTGCACGCTAGAATCATGCGCACAAACTAACGGGCGATGATGTGAGAATTGGTAAAACGCCTCATTGATTAGATCATCGAAGTTTGTAGTGAAAATTGTATCAAAGTAACGATCATTAGCGTTTGCGAGAGAAGCAAGGTAGGCATATCCTATGGATGGAATTGCTCTATCAACCTGCATTTCTACAAATCTTCTTCGCTGGGAAGGTAGGTCAAACTTTTTCTCAAAGAGAGCTGAGTACTCATTAGCCTCTGTATACCATGCCCCCTCCTTCGAAATTAAGTACTCTTTAGCTTTTTCATCACTCTCAAATGGCTCGCGACTAAACATCTCATATAAATCTTTTCTCCATTCTTTAACTAGATCTTGTCCACTCCTTATCCCAGAGGTGACAGATGCTCCAGCTCCAAGTAAAAGGCTGTAGTTTGGACAAGTTTCACTAACTCGAGTCTTAAGGTATGAAGTTAAATCTTTAACGCTGCGCTCTTTATGGGACAGTTCTTTTCTTAAATCGTTATATTCCATTGTGCATCTCGATGATATTACATTTGGGCATATTAAATAGGCAAGAAGTCTATTTAAAGAACTAGGAAGAAAAAATGATATATGTCATAGTTCATTGATTATTATGTGGAATTTACCAAAAAATATAGTACGAGGATTGCCACGAACAGTTCAGCCTAAATACTAACTCCCTAGCACACTTCCTGAGATTCCTAGTCTCGCCTAGGCTCGCTGGAATGACCCACCTAAAGCGCCGCGTGTAGTGGTTCAGCTTGTACGTCTGAAATAGATTAAACTATGAACATCAAACCCCAAGACCGAAAAAGGCGAACCACATGGTTCGCCTTCTTAGTAGTCCATGAGATAACTGATTTAGGATTTAGAGGTTTAACGAGTATAACTGAAGCCAATCACGGGTGGCTTGCTTCTACCTCCCTTAGCCATCAGCCAGGTTATTGCTCTTTACCACCGCAAGGTAGCTCTCAATCACTGGGTGATCAAACTGTTCTGATTCGCACATCACCCAGCGTTGGGCTACGGTGACGTCAGTAAACGAACCATCCTTAAAATCACCACGCAAACGGACATCAAATTCAGCGGCATACTTATCTTCGCCTAGATAAGAGAGTTCAATACTCTCGATATCGTGGTCGTCAGACAACAATAAGTCATGTATCCAATGGTGCCATTTCATAACTTCATTTTAAGTGAGGCTTAGTTTGAAGACGAACTTTGCAGCGCGATTTATGAGATTCCTAAGATCGCTGGAATGACCCAGAAGAAACACCGAGTGTAGTGGTTCAGTTTTTGAGTACACATTTGAGTTAACCAAAAGTTGAGATTCAGTGTTTAATCAAAATACAACATAAAAACCAATTGCTACCGCTAAGAAACATCGCTGGAAACACTGCCGACTCTTTATAAACATAACTCTGACGAGAAACAAACACCCTACTCATTCCGCAACTCTAGACTTACCGCTCAACAATAAATAAGAAACTTTATATGAAATACTCTCTCAAACTAGTCACCCTTCTTTCCGCTGCCACTTTGTCTGTTAACGCCTTCTCAGGAGAAACGTTAAAAAGCAAAGTGGATGAACAAGCACATACGCTCATGGAAAGGTACAACATTCCCGGAATGTCGTTTGCCGTGGTCATTGATGGTAAAGCTCATATCTATAACTATGGCTATGCTGATTTAGAGAAGAAACTGCCCGTCACTGACAGTACTATTTTTGAACTCGGTTCAATCAGTAAGACTATCTCATCAACGATGATCAGTTACGCAGTACAAACTCATACCTTATTTTTCAGTGACAAAGTTGAGAAATACGTCCCAGAGTTGCAAGGTACGACAATCGGCCAGACTGATATTGCAACAATGGCGACCTACACTGCTGGTGGGCTACCGCTTCAGTTCCCAAATGGTGTTACCAACTATGAAGAAATGATCAGTTACTACAAGGAGTGGAAGCCTGAATTCTCCCCTAAAACCAGTCGACTCTATTCAAACGTCAGTATTGGGTTATCAGGATATATAGCGGCGATTAGCTTAAAAGGTGATTACTCGAAATTGGTAGAAGAAAAAATCTTCCCATCACTCAATATGACCGATTCTTATATTGATGTACCGAAAGATAAGAAACCTAATTACGCTTGGGGTTATAACGCAAAAGGTGAAGCTGTTCACGTGAGCCCTGGAATGCTTGACGCTGAAGCTTATGGCGTAAAATCTACCACAACTGATCTTGCTAAATTTCTTCAAGCCAATATGGGCTTAAAGAATATAGACCCGACAATGCAAAAAGCGCTTAATGGCACTCGAAAAGGTCACTATGACGCAAGCTCATTCACTCAAGGTATTGGGTGGGAAATGTACAACTATCCGTTCACACTAGATACGTTACTTGAAGGCAACTCGACGGATACGATCGTTGACCCGAAACCTATCTCAAAGAGCGAGTTTGAAGGCAAAGTGATGAACGACGCATGGGTCAACAAAACGGGCTCAACGAATGGGTTTGGTGGATACATCGCTTTCGTGCCATCAAAGAAAGCTGGAATCGTTATTCTTGCCAACAAATACTATCCGAATGACGAAAGAATTGAGGCGGCTTACAAGATACTCAAATCGGCTATCTAATACTTACCGCAGTATAAACATCCATCATCACGATCGAAAGAGGCGAACCCATTGGCTCGCCTTTTTTGAAAGTAAGAATTTGTTAGCTCGCTTTCGATGCTGCGTGTTGCTCTACCATAAACGCGATCACTTCTTCATTTAAGCAAGATTTGCTGATGTATTGGCGTTGTTTACCAAGATGAAGAATGAAGCCCAAATCGGTTTGTTCGAGTTGATCGATTTCATTCCAAGCGAGACTGCGGTCAACTTTACCGCTTTTGTAGCGTACTCCGTCTGCATTCACTTCAAACACCACTTTACTGCCACGGCTTGAGCTGATGGTTTGGCGCCATAGCCACCACGTTCGCTTGCAGTACACACTGAATGCTTCAATCACACTCAATACGATAAAGAACCAACCCACATAACCGTTAGGTAACAGTTCAAACTCCAATAAGACCACACCAAAGATAAGAAACAATATCCCTTTCAAATACGCATGTGGGAACTTAACTGGCTGACTAGTTTGATCATAACACTCGGCAAAGAAAGGTTTGTCGAGTGTGTATTCTGTAGTGAATTCGAAATCTTTAGACATGTATGGTTACTTCAATGCTTCTGTAAATGAGTAATCTTGGTTGCACTCTCGCAACGGATGCATTGTAGCGCTTCTCTGGATTTATCTTTAGTCCTTTTGATTCTGTTTTGTAAATCAATGATACCGAAAAACGACGACGGTTCGATATGCCGCCTACTTGGAGTCCCAGTCATCGGTTTTTTGGACAATGAGTTCAACGACACCAGCAAGCTCTTTACCTTTTTGGGTTAACCCATAATTCACGGTAACAGGAATGGTGTCTTGTTGTTTTCGCCACACAAATCCATGCTCAGATAACAGCTTCAAACGCTCAGTAAGCACTTTGCTTGAGACCAGCGCTAACTGTTTGCGAATTTGACCGAATCGCATCTCTTCTTGTTGTCCTAGCAACCATACGATGTGCGCTGTCCACTTTGTCGATATCAACGTTAAATATTTATCGACACTGCAATAGCCATCTGGCTGTACTCGATGATTTACTTTCGTCGGCATCGTCCTTTCCCAATTCATTCTTTGCTAAGTAAGTGTAATCAAACGCGACCTAGCAGACCAATAGTTACCTAGGCGTAACTAGTTACCTTTAGGAAGCTAATTTTAAATTGTAACCGACTTATCTATTGTGAAAACACAACAAGGCGGAGGCACAACTGCGGCCTAAGCCAATATCAAAAGGATGAAGTTATGCGTTACGTTTTACTGTTTATCTCTTTTCTCTCCCTTGGCTTACACGCTGAGGCTCTTTATTCAAAACCACAAACACCTTCTGAGTTACATGCGTTATTTGGGCAGTATTTTGCAAAGAAAGATTTGGATGGATTAGGTACGCTTTTTCACCCAGACGCCGTATTTGTTTTAGATAAAAAAGGCAATCAAGCCAAAGGCAGAGAAGAAATTAAGCAGGTATTGAAAGGCTACATGAATGGCGATGTAGACATGCTCACCAAAAATGTTTCTATTCACATTAATGACGACATTGCCATGGTGCGATCTGATTGGGAAATATTGAACGCTTCGCAAGGTAACAACATTCAAGGAACAGCATTAGAGGTGATGCATTATGTGGATGGAGGCTGGGTCTATGTGATTGACAATCCCAACGGCTATTGACGCCTAGATCAAACAAGGCGAACCATTTGGCTCGCCTTGTTAATGAATAATCGTTGTTATTTCTTCAGGTTTTCTACTTTAGAGGGTCGTTGTCTGGCAACGCACTGTGAATCCAAAGTGCCAGTCTGTGTTTAATGTTTGCGCCATCTAATTTGCTATCCGGTAGTGGCGTGATCTGTTTAGCATCAACCAAGAACAGGTAAATCGCTTTTACTCTTACTGGTTGTGGTGACTGAGGAAGGTCAAAGCCCTGCATCTTTGCCATCTTTCCGGCAATCTCTAGTGCCTTTTTAACCAGTTTATCTTCATTGTGAAGCTTGGAGCTTTTTGACATTGATAAAATCCTCTTGTTCGCTTGACCTCAGAATACATGAAGTAACGCCAGTGACGTGTTAATAAGCTCGCATATTGATAAGTTTATGCCTTATTACCGAGTAACTGATTGAAAAATGACCTTAATTCGTCATCATCAAGGTTGAGCAGGTAGTCGCCAACATACCATTCAACAATGGATTGATTTGGATGTGCCGTGACTTGCGGGTTACCAAACCAAATGCCCTTTTCCGTGGCAAACGTGTGCTGGAGTTCTTTCAACTCTTCGCAGCTAAATGGCAGGATAAGGTGCAACATGTTTGCTTGAGGCTGAGTCGGTCTTACCGCCAAAGACGGGAACTCTTCAATGATTTTGTAGAGCTGTTTTGTTCGCTCAAACAGAGCCGGCATTTGTGACAACCTTTCATCAAACTGCATTGCCGCAGATACCACATAAGGTGTTCTGTGATACAAGTTGCCACCTTGTCGCTTCATCCACATTGAAGCCAGTTCAATAAACGCCTTTGAGCCAAGCAGCATAGATCCGCCCATGCCGTTGATGCCTTTGTAGAGTGAAACATAGGTCGTATCAAAACCAGCGGCGATCTCACGGTATTCTTTCTGATAGTACGCTGCGGTTTCCCATAGTCTTGCTCCATCCATGTGGAGATGAATGTCATTTTCGGCGCAGTACGCTTTGATTTCTTCCAGTTCATGCCATGAAGGTAGCTGACCACCAATTTCACGCATCGGGAGTTCATAAAGAACGGCTGCGATTTCATCCGGCCACGCAGTGAGATCTTCAAGCTTCCATGTTTGGTAAGGGTTCCCTACTGGCAGAATATTAAAGCGATGTTGAAGCTGATAACCTTGTTTTTCATGCACTGGAATATGGCTAGATGCGTGCATGGCGACAATAGGATTACGCTTTTGTCTTGTGACAATTTCGAGCACTGTTGGCTGTGTCATCGTCCCTGTTACAACAAAAAGCCCTGCCTCGTAACCCAGCAGATCGGCAACCTTTTGCTCGAACGCTTGAATCGTCTCTCCCTCGCCGTAGACATCGTGATTGACGTTGTTTTCCTCGCACCACTTTGCCATTTTCGCAAAGTGTTCGGCTGGAGAGTCTTCTTTATTACCAGGGAGATGGGTATGACAAAGCTGTTTTAGGTGGGCACTCATTGTTCTGTCCTTTGAATCAAAGCTTCAACAATGTAACTTGTTAATACGGAGGCGTAAACTGCATTTTCGCGATGTCTTTTCTGCGTATGCCTCCATGCGGAACCTCCGACTGGGCATAGATTCAGCTCAAGAATGATTTATGCAGAACAAAGATCATGCTCACCGTAAACACGAAAAGAAACCCAGTTATAGATTGGCGAAAAGTCTTTGTCTTGGCCTTTTGCTGACGGAATACGCTACAGAAACTTACTCCTCTTCAAGTTGAATATTTTTATTGGTCAGTTTTGCGATTAACCCACCTATCCTCCTTCGCATATCACTTCTCTCGACAATCATGTCTAAAGCGCCATGCTCCAGAAGGAACTCACTTTGTTGAAAGCCATCCGGTAGATTTTCTCGTACGGTTTGTTCAATCACACGGCGTCCAGCAAACCCGATCCTTGCTTCTGGCTCACCGATATTGATGTCCCCCAGCATAGCTAAACTTGCAGAGACACCACCGAACGTTTGATCGGTCAATACCGAAATATAAGGTAAGCGTGCATGGGATAGACGCGCCAATGCTGCGCTGGTTTTTGCCATCTGCATTAACGCCATTAAGGACTCTTGCATACGAGCGCCACCACAAGCTGAAAAACAAACTAATGCACAATTATTTTCTATTGCCGTATCGACGGCATCAACAAAACGAGCACCTACGACCGATCCCATCGACCCTGCCATAAAAGAAAACTCGAATGCACAGGCGACAATGGGTAAACCGAGTAGCTCACCTTTCATCGCGACTAATGCATCTTTCTCTCCGGTATTCTTTTGAGCAAGGGCAATACGTTCTTTGTAGCGCTTTTTATCTTTAAAATTGAGCAGATCTTTTGGCTCATATTCACTGCCGATCTCTATCCGCTTTCCTTTATCCAAGAAGCTATCCAAACGATGCCGCACAGACATCCGCATATGATGTTGGCATTTCGGGCAAACTTCTAAGTTCTCCTTGAGGGCAAGCCGATATAATACTTGATCGCAAGACGGACACTTGGTCCATACCCCTTCTGGAATTGACGCTTTCTGCGTACTGATGATGCTCTTGTTATCTAATAGCTTTTCTAACCAACTCATAGGGGAAACCTTTATCCAAAAATCAAGTTAGCAAGCATTGTATAAACCTATTTTCAGTAATAAAGTGTGATTTATAGGCTTTATAATCCAACAAAATGGGATTAAATAAGATGCTCGATAAAATTGATCCACAATGGCTAAAGAGTTTCCACTGCGTCTATGAGAACAATAGCTTTAAGAGAGCTGCTGAGTTTTTGTCACTACCCACATCAAATGTCAGTCGGCATATTGCTTTACTGGAAGAACAACTTGATGTGCGATTGTTTGATAGAACAACCCGAAGAATTTGCGCGACAGACGCTGGTGAACACCTTTATTTACGTACACAGCCGCTACTGGACACACTGAATGATGCGCTTCAAGACGTAACTCAACATTCTAGAACGGTCATGGGCCAGCTCAACGTTCTGATGCCAGATTCTCCAGAGCTAGCAAAGGCAGTCGTCTCTTTTTGTGTTCAACACCCTTCAATTTCATTGAACTGCGAAACAAACTTGAGCCCAAAAGAAGACTTACTAGATGGGTTTGACGTCATCTTAAGCTTTCATCGCGGGAAGTTGGAAGACAGCAACTGGTTCGCCAAAGAGATTAAGCGCTGGCCGAGTGTTGTCGTCGCCTCACCTAACCTGTTGCAAGCTTGCCAGAAACCATACCAAATCACAGATTTGAGGCACGTTCCGTGCGTGAGCAGCTTTACCGCCTTAAAAGGAACACCCTGGGTTTTCAAAAGTTCGGGGGGAGAGCTGATAACTCAAAGAGTGAAGTCTTCATTTAAGGTAAACAGCGGACAACTTGCCAAGTCCGGTGCATTGGCTGGGTTGGGCTTTGCGATTCTGCCTGCTGAGTTTTGCCGAGAGGAATTAAATTCAGGCTGTTTGGAAATGATTGAGTTGGAATACACACCGGAAGATTTGGTGTTGTATGCGTTTTATGCGTCTCGGAAGCATTTAGCGAAAAAGATACCAGTATTTATCGAACACCTGCAGCGCCAAGCACATGAAGCTTAAAAGGCGAATACAAAAAGTCCGGCATGGTTGCTTCTATGCCGGACTTGTCTTTAGGTATCGTTACATTTAATCGCGAGGTTGAATTATTGCCCCGCAGCCAACTGCATCCAGCAATACGATTAGCCAGAACAAGCCCGAAGTCAGGCTGTATTTCACCAGTTCAGGGACGTTAGTCGAGATCCACAGTACAATCATATCGGTAAAGTAAGTCGAAATTTTCCCAATAGCCCTCTCATAGAACAGTCAAAAACTGTCATTTTTGGCGGCAGATTGAACAAAAGAAAGACGTAACAAAACAATAGTACGGTGTTTATAGTTTGAACCAAACGCAGACAAACCGCGTAATAAAGGAAGGTTCTAAGTAAAGGATTTATTTATGTTTTCTTTCTTCAAAAACAATTCTGTCAAGAAACTCAAAAAGCGCCACTCAATGCTGCTTGAACAAGCGATGCAAGCGCAAAGACGAGGCGACATACGTACCTACTCATTGTTGACGGCGGAGGCCGAAGAGCTTTTCGAGCAAATAAAAACCGCTAACAAGCCCCAGAGTTGAGTACTACGTTAAGCTCGATGATCGATTAAGGTTGGGTCAGCAACCAATAAAACTAAGAAGGTGAACGGTTTGGTTCACCTTTCTGTTTTTAAATAGCGAAACGACATTGTCTTTTTGCTAACGGACGACTTCATCAACATAACCAGTGCCTGCTTACGAGCAATATCATGTTCTACCGATGAAAGAAGAAGAAATTTCATTGGATTCGATATGTTCATATATGCTTATGCCTGTGAACTATAATCAATAAGATTTCACGCAATCTATAAATAACAACAAAGGACTGTGTTATGCCACAAACGTTAGATCAGGCTGTTCAGGTTTTAGACCGAGATTTAGAGGAGTTTTTACTTCGCTTCCCACTATCCATTACTAGCGCGGGCCAATCGAAAGGTGCTATGAGGTTTTACTTGTATAGCCATGGAGATACCGCTTTCGGGATAAATCAGGGGGTTAAGATGAAGGAGATGCGTTTTCGCCTTGGCCCAAAATCGTTAGTTAAAAACGCGAAAGCACTTCAATGTATTCATATCCCCGTTTCTCCGTTTGAACAACTTAAACCCGACTCCATTTCTAAAGTCACCCACTATGATGCTGCTGACTATTTGGTAACCACTCAATTGACCGGCTGTACCTTTGCAATCCGTAAAGCAAAAGGAGGCGGGCTTGAGTTTTTGCATGTTCAACCAAAGGGGGACTTTAACGGCATGGAAGTACAACGTGCTGTCCAGAAGGAGTTCCAAGTCTCTTTTGGTAGAGGGTCTGGCACGGACAATTCAACTTATGGTGAAAATACTCGGGTTACGGTTATGGGCGCGCGAACCAATGGCCTATGGGTCGTCTATGCTCAATATCAAGACTCGAGTGGCAGTGTGACAAAAGTAGACTGCATTTATAAAGAACCAAGCTCTGTGGCGTATGTGGATTAACTTCATCGCTGTTTAGGTTCTTCACTCACTGCCACACAAGTAAAGAATGTGAGTTGACCAAATAGGTTGACTCACTTCCCTATCCCTTCGTTACTGCCGCACCTTTTAAACTCTTCTCATGACTTACTGCTGTACTCAAAAAGTTATCAATATTAGACGCCAACACTCTGCTGCATAAACTTGGCTTCTGCCTTTGAGTAACACTGCTCACCAACGTAGATTTCGCTTTCTAGCAAATACATACCTCGCTTACTCTTGATGCAATGCGCCTCCACTCGGATAGGACTATTGAGAGGGATCGGTTTGATAAAGCGCACCTCCAGCTTAGCCGTCATTGCGCAGATATCTTGTGCGAAAAGGCAGTGTGTCATGGCAGTATCGTGCAGCGCGCTGATGGCACCGCCTTGCATTACGCCTTGATAGCCTTGAACCTTTTCTGTCGGCACGATTTTCCCCTGCACGCCACCACTCGGCATTGCCGTAAATTGAATCGTATCGTGCGCGTTGAAAAATGGCTGGCAGCAGACTGCGCAATGTTGGTGGTTTTTAGGAGCGTGAATAGACATAAGTACCTCTGCGATTGAGATTGTCTGTGGAACAAAACAGAATGAGTAAAGAGAACAAAGAAAAGAAGCGTTAGACTTGGCGAGCAACTGACATGGTGAATTCCTTTATCTACTTAGGCTGTCACTTTATGCCCTGTAATTAGCATATGCCAATAATAAAAAGTGAGAAATTAGGTTTCATCGGTTGAATGCCTCCGCCAAAGAATTTCTCTCTTATCGAATCTGACTCACCACTGGTTTCACGTACCAAAGTCGCTTACTATGCCAAGTACCTATAACGCTTTGTGAGCCACTCATGAGCAGTAAAAATAATAAAAATCTCAGCATTCTTCTTAAACTCAACACCTTCGTTTCACCTTATAAATGGCGCGTTGCTGCGGCTTTAGTTGCCCTCATCGCAACAGCTAGCCTGACATTATCTGTCGGCTACGGCGTGCGCATTCTTATAGACCAAGGCTTTGCTCAACAGTCGCTGCAAGAGCTCACCAATGCGATTCAATTTATCGTCGGTGTGACGCTGTGTATCGCGGTGGGAACGTTCTTCCGTTTCTATCTGGTTTCTTCTGTGGGCGAACGCGTCAGCGCAGACATTCGTCTTGCAGTGTTTAACCACGTGATTACGCTGCATCCTAGTTATTTTGAGACCAATAGTAGCGGCGATATTATGTCTCGCCTCACCACTGACACGACGTTGCTGCAAAGCATTATTGGGTCGTCGTTTTCTATGGCGATGCGCAGCGCACTTATGTGTATTGGTGCGATCATCATGTTGTTCGCAACAAACTTTAAGCTCACTTTGATTGTGCTGGCTTCTGTACCATTCGTGCTGGTTCCGATTTTGGTTTATGGGAGACGAGTACGTGCCCTATCACGCCAAAGCCAAGACACCATGGCCGATGTCGGCAGCTACGCAGGCGAAGCGATTGAGCACATCAAAACGGTTCAAAGCTTTAGCTCAGAGCAGCATGAACGCGCGGCATTTGCTGTCGAAGTAGAAAAAGCTTACGAGGTGGGTAGACAGCGAGTAAAACAGCGCGCGATTCTGATTTCTGGCGTTATCGTAATTGTATTTAGCGCCATTGCTGGCATGCTTTGGGTTGGCGGCAGCGATGTGATTCACGGCAAGATGTCTGCTGGCGATCTAGCGGCATTTGTGTTCTACGCCATCATGGTTGCGTCTTCTATGGCAACGATTTCCGAAGTCATGGGGGAACTACAAAGAGCCGCCGGTGCAACAGAAAGGTTGATTGAGATCCTTCAAGTGGAAAGCGACATCAGCGCGCCAAGCAATCACCTTCCGATCACCGATGATATGCCAGCGGAAGTGACGTTTGATTCAGTGAACTTCAACTACCCTTCTCGCCCCGATCAACCCGCTATCAAAGGGTTAAACCTGACCGCGGAGAAAGGTAAGGTATTGGCTTTAGTTGGCCCTTCTGGCGCTGGTAAAACGACCTTATTCGAATTGCTGCAACGCTTCTACGACCCGCAACAAGGCCAAGTATTGTTTGGTGGAGAAGACATTCGACAGTTCGAACCGAATGATCTTCGCCGTCAAATGGCATTGGTTCCACAGCAACCCGCTTTGTTTAGTCACGATGTATTCCACAACATTCGTTACGGCAATCCAGACGCTACTGACGAGCAAGTGATTGAGGCGGCGAAGAAAGCACACGCGCATGAGTTTATTGAGAAGCTACCGGACGGTTACCATAGCTTTTTGGGTGAACGTGGCGTGAGATTGTCTGGCGGTCAAAAACAGCGCATCGCGATTGCTCGTGCGATTCTGAAAGATCCAAAAATCCTTTTGCTTGATGAGGCCACCAGCGCACTGGACAGTGAAAGTGAGCACCATGTTCAACAAGCACTTGAAGCACTGATGAAAGACCGTACCACACTGATCATTGCTCACCGACTTTCAACCATCCAGCACGCCGATAAAATTGCGGTGTTAGACGGTGGCGAGTTGATTGACCTTGGCAACCATCAGTCGTTAATGCAAAGCTGCGAACTCTATCAGCGCCTTGTCACGTTGCAGTTTAAGCACCTAGAGTAACCTTCCATAAAGCCCGCTGAAACTAGCGGGCTTTGTTTTTTAAGTCCGTTTGCACCAACACATCAACAACAAGAACCGCAGTCCTAGTTTTTACCAAATGGATAGAGCGTTCATTCTTTCTTGTCATTATCAACTGCACCGGGCTTTGAGCCTTCGTTCAGACTTCAAGTACTGATCCGAATCAGCATCAACACCTGTATTAAATATGAAATGCTAACTTGAGAAAGCGACACAAATAGTACTATGCCTGCCCGCTCCAAAAGCATAGATAGAAATGACAAGACTCAACATCATAATCTTCGGCACTGCGATAGTATCGGGCTGCTCAACAACTGAATTATCAGCGAACATATCTAAACCATCCTCCATTATCGAACAAAATATATTTGTTACTTCCTGGGGGCAGCCTGTCGATCTAGATTCCATAGAATGCTTTAAAGATTGGGTTCCATTTATTTTACAAACTAAGCAACACTCCAACGGACGGAAGGTCTCTATAGTAAAGTGTATTCCTTCAAATGCTTGACGATACAACAATGTGGTTTTCCCACGAAAAAGGCGAACCAGTTGGCTCGCCTTTCATGCTATATCTTTTATCCTCAGTAAGACTTAGCCTTCTGGGTTTTCCTTCGCGTTGATTTCCGCGTACGTGTGTAGAAGCTCTGTTAGCGTCTTCACCCATGCGAATACGTCTGTCGGTGTGTTTTGTAGCAGCTTTTCTACTTGCTCACAGTGCGTTTCAAGTGTGATGGCTTCTTCTAGACGGAATGAAATTGCGTAGAAGTGCCAAAGCACAAGACGCGTCATACGCTCGCTGTTTTGCTTCGCGTTGTCCGAATCATCAAACGCTTGCTGAATTTCACTTAGTGCGATTGCGGTCATGCGTAACATCGCATCTAGGCGCGCTGACAACATGCGGTCTTCACTGTCTACTTCTTCTTGGTCAAAGGTAAACAGTTCGTTCATCACATCTTCTGGCACCATTTTACTGATCATGCGAGCACTAAACTCTTCCAGTTCATGGCGTGGCATAGTCACAAGACAATCGAATGTGTAATCACGAAGCATAAAATCACTCTACATCAGTTATTAACTTTTAGTTTGCGCATTCTAAGGGCTGTGATTTCAATTACCACTTTTTATTTGTTTGGATGTGTAGATAAAGTCTAGTAGCAGCGCGTTACTCTGAGGATTTGCTTTTCTGGAAGTACTGAACCACTTTCCAGATCAAGAAACCAGCGACACCGACTAGCAACACAGAACGAAGAAGAATAGGCGCATCGTGTTCAAGTTGGCTTGCGTGAGGGACAATACTTGCAAACAACCGACTGGTAAAAAGCAGCCCCATCACCAACATAACAATCTTGTTCATACGCGCTACCTTTTAAGTTCAAGCACTGCGCACTAAACGCAGCTATCGAGTTGTTTGCTAATTAAGAGCCTTGGCCCTGAGTGAACGTAAAAGGATGCGCGTCGTAGGTGTGATCGTCAATGGATGAGGCAGTAAGCTAATATTGCAAATGTGAAGATGTGCTAGATGATTCCGCCCAAATAGCCTTAGAAACAGCGCTTAATTGCCAAAGTATTGATCCTCCCGATCATCTAACCACAAGTCATAGTTTTTCATCACTTTGGAGAACTGAGGACTTTGAATATAGCCATTCAGCCACGCTTTTAAGTTTGGGTAAGGGCTTTGTCTAAACCACTGTTTATCGATACGTGCGTACTTACGGATGAAAGGCAGAATAGCGATATCGACCAAGCTTTCTCGTTCCGAAAACAAAAAAGAGTGCTGCGTTAAAAGAGACTCAAGCGTAATGAGTTCCCTTTCACACTCTTTACGCAGTTCATCTGCATTATCTTCATGGTAACGCTTCGCACAGCCAAAAGCGTTCATCGCGGGTACAAAGTGCGATTCAAACTCTCCAATCACTTCGAGCATCTTGGACAATGCCTCTGGATGACCGCTTTCCAAAAGGTCATCCGGGTCACACTCAGAAAGCGCCCAAACCATAATGTCTAAGCTTTCTTCAAGTACCTGTTTTTGAGGTGTAGTGTCCATTTGAGAACGCTTGGGAATGACTAGTACAGGCACACTGCCTTTCGGTGATACCTCTAGCATTTCTGATGGCTTGTTAACGAGCTTGATAGAACGAATAAGCACGCATTGCTGGGCTTTGAGCAACGCAAATCTTGCACGAATCGCGTAGGGGCAATTGTGCAAAGAATAAAGAATGGGTGCCGTACCGTTCGTCATATTTGGTTCCATCAATCCGTTGCCTTTGCTTCTATCTATTACTGTCTCTTCTTACTATTTCACTGTCTAGCTATTTCAATTTCAGAGTAGCAAATTCGGTTTGCTCTATTCCATATAGAAATCATAAATCTTCATTTGAAATTACATTACTTTCGAAAAGAGGAAATCAATTTGAAGAAAGTTCACCGCATTTTGTGGTGCGGGCTGTGGTTAAAATTACCGTGAAATCCAGCAACACAAAGCAACACCATTATGAACAACGAAGCGAAACAACTTTTTCATTACCTCTGTAAGCAATACGATGAGTTATCTAAGGACTTCGAATCTCGTCCTTTCCCTGAGTTTTCAGAAACCATTACTCACCCGTTGGGTTACTGCTTTGTCCGTTGTCCTGTGGGGAGTCAGCGCTTTTCCATTGTGTCGATCAACTTTGATCCTTCGGTACGTGGCCAAGGGGTTTTAACGGCGTTTATCAACTACGTAAGAAACAACCCGTATCACTATCAAGGTGTTGAAGTTGCCATCATTGAAAACAAGAACCTAGCAAAAAGACTGCTGTCTCTTGGCTGGGAATACAAATCCTTGTTTAGCAAACTTTTCTTCTCCAAAAAGCCAACATTGATTAAAGACTTTCAGTGCGCTTAATGACGCAGAGTCACCCTCAGTCATTGCCTTTCAGCATATCGATAAATGCTTGTCTTGATTCTTGCGAAGTGTCTCGATGTGTTGTGTAGGCCACATGGTCGTTTTCATCAGCAGATGAAGAAAGCTCGATGCCCCACAAGGCTTTTATCTGATTTGGAACCATTGAGTAACGCACGTCTATAATGCGCCTTTCATCGTCTGGGTCACGCGCGACAAAGCCATCAGAGAACCAACGAAATCGCTCAATATCTAAGGCCTGCTGCGATGTTGAGCTTAACCAAGGGAAGTCTTTACCGACGTCCAGTTTGGCAACCGACTCTCCAGAATAGATTTTGGTAGTCGTCCCTACTCTTATGGCATCCACGTAATACTGGCCCTCGGCTTCGTAGATGACTTTCCAAACCAAACTATTCGCGAACGTAGGTTTGGCCTCTAAGCGCACTGGAGCATGTTGCCTTGCTTGTGCAAGCTCCCATCCTGCTTCTTCTGCTCTTTCTCTTTGAATCATGCCGAACGCAAGATAAGCAAACGCCCAAACTATCGCGATTCGCGCATACCAAGGGTTACGTTTCAGCAAAACAAACACGACGCCAATTAGAACAGGAAGCGTGAAGACAGGGTCAATAACAGAAACGGTATTCCACGCAAACCGCTCGTTGGTAAACGGCCACAAAAGTTGAGTTCCGTAACTGGTACACGCATCCAATAAACCGTGTGTACCGTAGCCGAGCGCACAATACCACCAGCTTTGCGTGAACGATAAACCAAGCCTTTTAGCAAAAAGCGGATAGAAAACCAAAGCGCAGAGTAAGCTGCCAATAGGAATAAACAGCAATGAGTGAGTGAACTGTCGGTGATATTGCAAAAACAGCAGCGGATCATTGGAAGAGCGAATCAATATGTCCAAATCTGGTGCCATACCGGCAAGCATTCCAAGGACACCTACCGCCACCAAGTGCTGTTTTTTGCTTACTGATAGAGACAATGACGCCCCAACCAACCCTTGTGTTAACGGGTCCACGGCGAAATCTCCCAATCATGCTTAAAAACCAGAAATGTTTGCCACATAAAATATCCGTATTTCGATGACTCGAATCCATAGAGTGGAATCACATCAAAGCTATTGAAAATCAAAGCGAATAAATCGCGTGTTAGTTTTAGTGTAGATGGATTGGACAAGTTCGCGAGCCTGCGTAAAACGAGATAGGACGAAATCTCCGACTCTGCCTTCTATTGCGGTATAATCTGACGTCTTATGTTTTGAGTATAAGTTTCCACTCCTTCAGCACCACTTCGAGGCATGTCTTGCAGTTAACCAGTTTTAAATACAAAACGCGTAAAGGCCCTGATTATCGCCACGGCGACCAGGTGTCGTTTGTCGACATCAAAGAAACATTTGGCATCGGCGGAATTCGTATTGGTAAGTGGGTGAACAAAGAAGAAAAAGACCTTGCAGCAAACTTAATATTCGATTCTCTCGCAGACTTAGCGTACATCCTTGCGCTACCGCCTTCGGCGATTGGACTTCGTGGTAATTTGAGCCTTGCTTTTGGTACTGGCGGCCGCAAAGGCGTTCAAGCGCATTACGCTCCGAATCAACGTGAATTAGCCTTGGCAAAGAATGCTGGTGCAGGAGCGCTTGCTCATGAGTTTTGGCATGCGTTCGATCATTACATTGCCGAGAAGGCTTTCGACATTGGCGATCGTTCGGGGCCGCAGCACCAAATCTTATTTGCGAGTGATTGCTGGCTGAAAAATGCCGATCATTTCCCGCACCCACTCAACGAGCGATTACTGAAGATTTTTGACGCCACATTGCTCACGCTAGACGGCCAAGATAGACATGACTATGTGTCTCGAAGTGTAAAAGCAGACCAAGCGATGGGTTCAAGCTACTTTTCACAACCTACCGAGATGATGGCACGAGCATTTGAAGCCGTTGTGGAGTCTTGTTCTGGTATTGAAAACGCATACCTAGTTTCTGGCACAACAAAGACGGATACCCTGCCTCTTTACCCCGACATCGCCCACAGAAACGCGATATATGAAGCGCTTCAAGCGTACTTTCGTCCACTGGGTGACGCGTTGAGTCGTTAACTAAGGAATAGCGACTATTCAGAAAAATCTCGCGATTTCAAAGCACAAACTTTTCCCATCAATCTAAAAAAGGTTTATACATAACGTTATGTTATTCATATTGCTGAATGTTTCATGACGCTGAAAGAAATCCTCAAAATCCGTAACGTTCGCTGCTTCCTCATGTTCCGAAGCAGTTACTTTGCGCGCTTCTATTACCCCGTATTCACCCTACTCTATTTGGATTACGGATTGACGCTGTCTCAATTCGCTATGCTCAATGTTGTTTGGGCAGCGACGATTGTACTTGCGGAGGTCCCTTCCGGCGCTTTTGCTGATACCTTGGGGCGAAAACGACTGGTGGTGCTGTCGTCCATCGTCATGTTCATCGAAATCGCAATGATCGCCTTTGTCCCGACTGGGAATCCCACTTTTGTTTTCGTTGTGTTTTTGATTAACCGAGTGCTGAGCGGCTTAGCGATGGCGTTAGCAAGTGGCGCAGATGAGGCGTTGGCTTACGACACATTGAAAGAGCAAGGCAAGGAAGAGCTGTGGCCTAGAGTGTTGCAGATTCAGCTTCGTATTGCTTCGAGTGTGGGTATTGTGGTCACGCTTGTGGGTGCTGCTATGTACGACGTGAACTTTATGGCCAACGTTTATCAGTTCCTTGGATTCGAAAAACCAGAAACCACGCAAGACATCATGCGCATCCCTGTTTACGCGACATTGTTTGTTGCGTTGATCGCCATCTACGCCGCATTCAGCATGAGAGAAGAGAAAAAGGTAATACCAAGCAGTGAAGGTAAGTTGGCTTCTACCATGGCCAGCATGAAGCTCACACTCAACACCGCGAAGTGGGTATTATCTACACCTTACGTACTGTTCAATCTGCTCTACTACAGTTTGTTCGAGCACACTTCACGAATGTTTTTGACCATGAACAGTCAGTACTACCGTGCGATTGATATTCCAATTATCTACTTTGGTTTAATCGGCGCTGGCATTAGCCTCTTGCAGATTATCTTAGCTGGCCAAAGCCGCCGCTTGGCAGAGAGCATGGCACCGAAGACGTTCATTTTAGTCATGGGCATCGCAACGATGGCGACCTACTATTGGATAAGCTTAGGTTGGTCAATTTACGGGGTGATTCCTGCGCTGATTCTGATCTTTATTATCATGACGATGAACATTTTCATCAGCTATCACTTGAACAAGAAAACAGAATCTCACAACCGAGCGACGGTATTAAGCTTCAAAGGTTTGATGTTCAACTTGGGCTACGGCTTGATAGGTATGCTCTATGCCTACTACTACAAACTGCTCTCACAAAACTATACCGAAGCACAGATAGAACAACACATCGACTTTATCGCATCGCTGTCTTCGTTCTTCTACTATTTCACGTTCTTGTTCATCGTTATCAGCGTCTATTTCTATATCAAAGATAAAAAACAGGCGATCTTTTAGATCGCCTGTGCCATTGTCTGTTTACTGTTTCACTAACTATCTACTTCTACCACGTTCTGTCTAAGTCTTTTGCATAAAGAGATATCGCACGCTGATACTCTTTAATCGCCTCACTGTTCGTGGTTGAAAGCAGCAACTCTAATAACAACGACGTCGCTTCTTTATGGCGACCGAGGTTGTATAAGCACATCGCGTAAAACGGTTGAACTTCGAGCGCATTTGGGTATTCATTTATGATTTGCTCAAAGTAACTCAGTGCTTCTTGGTATTTTCCAAGGCTACGGTAGGTACTCGCTAAACCAAATAAGGCATCAAACCTTTCTTCTACAGTAAGTATCCCCGCAACAGACGCCGTATAGTGCTCAATAGCCTCTTGCTCTCTGCCTTCATTGTCGTATGACCAGGCAATATGCAGGTGTGCTTTTGCAGCGTAGTTTTCATCACTAAATAACGGAGTGAGTAACGATCTAGATTCCTGAAACTTTGATGCTTTACGCAACTCGATTGCCTGCTTGATGACCGATTCCATCACCTTCTCCCTCGGCGTTTATATATCGTGTGTTTATGACATAGATACATTAAATTACATCATCATGCTAGTTCAGGTTTCTTAACATAGTAGCGGTAATAACCCGCGAGATTACTGGAGATAAACAGGACTTCCATTAGTACGGCTGTTGGTGAGCCAATAAGGTAGTTGTGAAGCAACCAGAAGGATGTGCCGACAATCATCAGCTGACGCAAGCGACGATCATCCTCTTGAAATGCCGCCACTGTTTGAAAGACAGAACCAAAACAACTCACGATGCTCGTCACACCGGTAAACGTCATCGCCGTTGCAATGACAGACGCTCCGCAGAAGAAGTATTTTAACTTTGAAGATGTAGAGAAGATGCGGGTCAGATAACGCAAAGTAGCGATACCCATTAAAGAGGCCCCTGTCCATTGTTCTAATAATGCAAAGTGACTTGATATTAAAACGCCCGCACAGAATAAGCTGGCAACAATCTTCTTTCTCTCTTTAAATTGAAACGACAACAAATCGAAACAAATAGCAATTGCTACGAGAACCTGTGACAAGAAAAACGCATCCATACTTACACCTATCGTTACAAATTCTTACAACTGGCGCAGCGTATGATCGACTTAAAACTGACACCACTAGCTTCGTGCTACAAGATGAATAAATGTGGATGTCGTTCACAAGTGTGGCGTACTAAATTCGAAAAGAGCGGACGAAGAGAAGCCTCTTTCAAGGCTTCACGACCTTGTAAATAATACTAGCTCACTGTCGCAGTAATAAACTTATCGACCTCGACATAAAAAGTCTTAGGATCGTTTTGAACCCAATGATTGGCACCTTCAAATGCAACATTGTTAATCGAAGATATAAAATCGATAGCGCGATGGCATCCCGCTAAACTCTGTGTTCCCCAAAAATAAACTTTTGGAATCGATAAGTTCTCATAGATTTGCCCCCACTCCACAACACCTCTTCCATCCTTTGTACTGTGTTGCGCATAAATCTCACTGGCCGTTTCACCCAATACTATTGGTTCACACCGTCTCAATGAGGAAAGGTATTTTATACCTGCTCCATGCTTCCAAGACATCGTAAAACGCTTTGCAAAACCTTCCCCTTTGACCCACGCTTGGAATTCAGGCTTATTTAGTTTCACGTAATGCTCAGCGATGATTTGAGATAAGATAATACTCTCCTCATGCAATCCACCTTCAGCATTAATGAAGCCGCGTATGATGCCTTTACTGTCGTAGTGACACACTAAAGTAGATGTATCACCACCCCAAGAATGCCCAAGAAGGAAGCATTGTTTTATATCTAACTGCTCTAAAGCCTTTAAAATTCGTTTGGCTTGAACATCCGTTGCATGAGATCTATTGGAAGCTGGAGAATAACCATAACCACATAAATCAAACATGACTAGGTTGTAGTTGGGTAGCCAATCCAGTGCATCGGCGAAGCACAAATGTGATTCCCCCAAACCATGGATAAGCACTAATGTTTCTTGAGATTCTATGATTGGCGTGGACAAGCAATACAACTTGTCGCCTTCGATGTCTATCCACTGTTCTACTAACACACAACCCTCGCGTTTCGACTACTGAACTAGGATTCATCATAACGAATTCACCCTGCAACGAAAGGTGTGTTTTATAAAAACCTGCAAATTTGCAAAGCAGAGTTATCTGGCGATCTATCCCATGAACGCGTTCTCGGTGATGTCGATTTGTCGAGCAGACATGTACATTAGTAGTAGTCAATTGGCAACAGAAACCCTGTTAAAGGTGAGCACGCACTGCCTCGCTCACCTCTGCTAATATGCTTAGGAATCTTAATTGTTAGCGACTCGCCAAGGCGGATTCTTTCGGTTCTCTCCAGCCCAATACAGCTTTAGCTCATTACCTGATGGGTCGTTAAGCATTGCTTCCCTCCACAGATAATCTTTGTCTGTAGGTTCTTGAACAAACTCGATGCCTTTTCTCTTTAAACTATCAACTAACGCATCAAGATTTTTGTGTTCAAAATAGATCACGCTGTTGCTTTTTGATTCTGGATCACCGAGATAAAGTGAAAAAGTGGCATCTCCTTCAACGCACTCAAAGCGCGCATAGTTTTCTGTTTCAACAATCAGGTTGAATCCTAGCGTTTGATAAAACTCGATAGATGACTTGATGTCTTTAACGGTTAACAGCACTTGATTTAGATTCATAGAAGTTCCTTTTCTAATTGGTTTCTTACCGATTTGTGTGGGTTGTGTTTGAGGTTACGAAGATAAAACCTCAAGCTAACTTAAGGTCAAGAAATGATTTCAGCCGTTGTTTGAAGTCTATATAGCAAGAGCTAAAAATGAAAAAGGCGGCACTGTGGCCGCCTGTATCTGTATCGATTTGTCGTTATTGGGTTAGCGCGATGTACTCTTGTTGCGCAGCTTGTAAGTCTTCAGCAAATTGTTTATCTGCCTTGAGCTTATCAAACACGATGTGCGCCACTTTTTGCCCTGCTTCTACATCACTCATCCAGTGTGCGTTACAAACGACTCGGCTGTAGCCGTAATCCGCCCCTCTCTCTGTCAGTGCTTTTGCATTGTTCGGCGCAATTGCGGCCGCAACGAGTGAAACCCCATAGCCTGATGCAGTATGACCAGAAGGGTAAGATCCATCTTTAGATAAGTAGTCTTCGGCATAAGGTGTACAAGAAGGTAAGCCGTTTACCGCAAATGGACGCGCTTTGTTGTAGTGCTTTTTAGAGTCAGATGTCGCAAGACCAAAAGAAGCGATGCTGCGCCCTAAAACGGTATACATAGCCGGAGTGTCTTCCTTAGTAATCTTCACGCCTAGAACATCACCATATATCTTGGCAAAGTATTCTGGAGTAATACGCGCGTCTTGTGTCGCTTGAGCCATTCTCGCTGGGTCATCAACTGAAAAGTCGATAGCACCCACACGCTTGTCTTCGAGATCTTGTTTGCTGCCTTCTGCTGGTGGCGGTGCAATCAAATCTACCGTGTGTACTGTTTCAATGTATGGTTGGTAAAACTGATAGTTTCCGTAGTCGATGCGTTCAAGCGAATTGATGTCTGTTGGTGCAGAGAACACGTGAAATGCAGGTAAAGTTAGCGCTACGCAAATTAGAGCTTTCTTCATTTGCTTTCCCTCCAGAATTAAAGGTTTGTAGGAATATTCTTAACAACTGGATCCAATATTATCCGCAGCCCTTTAGTGCTGGAAGTTATAACGATTATTCCTAAAAGTTAATAATGGAATGAAGCAAAGCAACTAAATCATACTGCCACTTGGGCAGCCTTGTGACAAAACACTGCCGTAACTGGTCGTTGGAGTAAATAACATGATTAAATCAGCAGGCAGGAATACAAGATCAGTAACCAATGACAAAGGCATATCCACAAAAGAAATAGGATATAAAGCGTAAGACATGGCTGAACCATCCAAGAAGCATGGCTGGCGCGCAACGGACAACGCCGTACCTGAAAATGGTTTACCGTAACCCCCTCTCGCATGTGCATCCATAGATGAACATCCCACTGTCAAAGAAGCCATTGCAATAACGCAGAGCACTTTAAGTTTTTTTAGAAGATTGTTTTTCATGTCTGATAGGTTCCAACTGATTGTTATTGATATAAATTATCATTCGACAACAATAATCCTATCTGCATTTATAAAACAACCTATCTAACTAATTCGATTGAGAATAAGTCAATTTTCGTGACAAATGTATCGCTTCAACCTTGGGTAAATAACAACTTATAAACGTCCGTTCCCTCGAGCCAATACACAAAGGCGAACCAATTGGCTCGCCTTAAATATGTGAGGAAAGGATAAAAACGACGTCCGTTACAGCTTATCTGCACCAACAACTTTAATCGTTGTCCAGTTGGTGTTGGCGCCTTGAATAAAGCCTTGCGTATCTTCTAGCCAGCGCTTCTGCACCGATTTATCCAAGTTTAGGTAGAGTTTGCCACCTTCAATCTTCCAAGCCTCAGGGTCCGTTTCAAACTTCTTGCCCATAGCAACACCAAATGCACAGTAACCACCGTATTGCGGCGCATACGCTTGAGGATCAGCTTTGAACTGGTCTCGGTTTGCTGCGTTCACAAAGTGATAAATCGCATTGTTGTACGTAGCTGAATATTCGGCCTTCCCTTGAGCTGGGCCATTATCCGTGAAGTAAGCCACCGGATCGTAACCCTTGATAGCGAGATCATTTGCATCAACGCTCATGCCCACATCCGCAGCCATCAGTGAAAAACTGGTTCCGAGTAAAGCGGTAATTAAAGTGAGTTTTCGACCAGTTGATTTAATGCGTGACATAGTAAGCTCCTTGTCTGTGTTTGTTTGCCTTGTGTGAATAAATTAGCCAACTCTTCCGGTCTATAAAGGGACAAAAGACCAAAAAAGTACGCGAATCGTTCGGAGGTAACATGGATCTGTTGTCACAGCTGATGAAGCACTTCTCAATACGCACAGGCGTTTTTTATTCTGGACACTTGTGTGGCATCTCCTCGTTCCAAGCAGAGCAGCATAACCGAGGCCATTTGCATGTTTTGAATGCTGGTGAATTGATACTGACAAGCGCAAACGAGAAGGCTCAAAAGCTAACAGAGCCTTGCATCGTTTATCTGCCAAACAATACGCCGCATAGAATTGAAGGAAACGAAGAAACAGAATTGGTTTGCGCCAATGTGGATTATCGAGGTGGGCAGATCAACCCTCTATTGTCTGTCTTGCCGGATGTCGTCGTTATCCCTTTTAACGCAGTGCCGAACCTAACTCCGGTCTTGGATATGCTGTCTTCGGAAGCAAGAGGAAATGGCATCGGACAAGAGTTTTTATTGGATAAGCTGAGCGATACCTTAATGGCTTTGATCTTTCGTTATCTTATCGAGGAAAAGCAAATTGAACACGGCTTGTTTGCTGCGCTCGCTCACCCACGTCTAGCTCCCGTTATGACCGCCATTCATCAGCTCCCTGCCCGTCATTTTCATCTAAATGAACTGGCGTCATTGGCGGCCATGTCTCGCACTCAGTTTATTGAGACGTTCAAACAAGCGGTTGGGGAAACTCCGGGAGATTATGTACAAAAATGGCGTGTATCCGTCGCCCAATCTTTATTACTACAAAGTAAACCGCTCAACTGGGTGTCTGACGAGGTGGGATACAACAGCTACTCGGGCTTTTCTCGTGCTTTCCAAAATGTATCTGGTATGTCACCTCGCCAATGGATACAAAACCAAAAGGAAGACGAGCTTAAAGCAAGTTGATACCAAATTGTTTCGCGATCAAATTCGTTATCGCAAAACAAATTACGGATACAACACAACTAATAAGCAAGGTAATCCAAAAGGAATACTTGCTCAACAGATAAGGGAAAAGAAGAAACATTGGCAGTGTTGGTACAACAAACCAAAAGGTATAAAACGCGTGGTTAGACAGCTTCTCTGTGCCTTGCCCTTCGATATACATCCATACCAACGCCAATATGGTCACGGTTGGCAATGCAGCCACAAGCGCACCTAACCTATCACTTCGCTTCGCGACTTCAGAAATGAGCACCACAATCGCGGCGGTGGTTAAGTACTTTGTCACAATCCATAGCATTTTCGCTTCCTTGCTTACTTCGGACACTAATTAATCGACATTCTAGAAACCTACTCCAGTTGATTCTAGATGTTTTCTAAAGACTTACGGTACACCTTTGTCACATAACCAGACGGGTCGTAAGCGTTCTCTATTCTATCCCAACCAAATTTTTCATAAAGACCATCGTGGTCAGTCGTCAGATAAAGGCTTTGGAAAACCTTGTTCCAGAACTGAAAGAGTAAACTGCTAAGATACAGCAAAGGTCTGACTATTGACAAAAATAATAAGTGGTTACAAAACGACCATTGCTTTGTTTATAAAATTGGAGAAAGATGACAATACAGCGATTTATAAGAGGTGGTGTTATGACTTTAGTTCTTACCGTTCTTATTTTCCTAAGTTGTATTGCGATGCTCGCAGTTGGTGTGATGTTTTCACGTAGGCCGATCAAAGGCGGAGGTTGTTGCAAAGCGTCCAATGTTGCGGATGTGGGCGCACGTAAAAGGCAGTCCCGCAAGGACACATAAAGTTCCAGCACACGAAAGCCCAGACAGCGGTTTAGCCTTGGCGTAAACACTCTACGCATGGATAAAGCACCAAGCTGCTTACGTCACCGCCTTTAGGGCGCAGGCATACTCGCCCTACTTCTCAACCCTTTCAATACAGGCTTTTCCTTAGACGAAAAGCCTGTTTACTCTGTAATCTCTTAACATCTATGATTTTTGAAAAGCCGCTAACACCATGGGTTGCAGTGCTTTCGCCAATTTATCATGCTGGTCTTGTTGCCAATGAATTCCCTCTTTGGGACAAGATTCCACCACGGTTCCGGCATCAAGAAATGCACATCCCAGCTCTTCCGCTCGATTTCGATAATGAAGGCCAAATTCCTTGGACTTCTCCGCCCCGCCAATAAACATACTGCCGAAGAAACCAATCTCATGCACGGGTGGCGGCGCGACTAAAAGAACTTGCGGCGCTTCCCGCTTTGCCCAGTTATCAAAGTTAAGAACCTCTTGCGCTAAGCGAGCTGCCCCACGAGAGATATCGAAAGCGGATAAACCCAAGCAGTTTTTCATGTCGTTCGTGCCGAGCATAATGATGACCAAGTCGGGCAGATGAGATTCCAAGCAAGGGCGTAAATAGCGAAGGCCATTTTTCTCACCTTCAAAAGGATCATCATGCACAGTGGTTCGCCCCGGCTGCCCTTCCTCTATGACCTCATAACCATCCGGTAGAGACATTCGTAACAAAGATGGCCATCGTTCATTTGGTCCGTAACGGCGATCTTCATTCGGTACAGCGCCCCAGGTATTTGAATCGCCAAAACAAAGTATGGTCGGCATTAAACGTATTCCTCACTAAAACTATCGCTTTGCAGTCTATCAAAAACGTTTATCAAGTCTGTGATTTAATTCGAAAGTTCATGCCCATAAACAAGCTCGATTGGCTTGCGAACTTAAGAACGATAAACACGTCAGCAGTTGAACACAAAAAGGCGAACCACTTGGCTCACCTTTCTAGTGCTTGCTAAGAAACTAACGCAACAGCTTAGTTGATGTCTTATGTGGCGCACTAAAACCGGTTCTCGATGAACACGAGTTTACCCTTGAGCAAGCTGGCACTGCGCATGATCGTCTAGCCAGTGGTCAAGCGATTGGTAAAGTCGTCGTGAATATCTAAGTTTTGTCTTAGTGATATTAAGAGCGCAATTCAAAAAGACCTCCGTGATGGAGGTCTTTTTTTCAGTTATGGAGTCACCGTGTATGCAATTAACTCGACGATCTGTTCTGGCGTTGTTGCCCATGCTTGCGCTGAAGCATCAACTTCTTTAAGTGCATGGACAATGTTTTCATCATGCAAAGTGATGTAAGGCTTACCTAAAGCGGCACAGAAACCTGCATCAAAAGCCGCATTCCACTGCTTGTATTTGTCACCAAATCGAATCACGGCAAGGTCGCAAGACTTAATGGCGGTCTGAATTCGAATCGCATTTACTTTCGCTGATTTATGATCGCGCCAAAAAGGATTGTCTTCCGAGCCCAAACCATCGCCCGCTGCATCGCTGGATTCATGATGCGTGTTGGCAGAAATAAACGACACAGCCAGATCTTTTGCTTCACAGCCTTTGATGATTTGCTCACGCCAATCGGTGTGGATCTCACCCGACAAATACACTTTTAACTTCATAATCACTCACATTGTTTTTGTTATGTGCTTGAATTTAAACCGCATGCACACGCCATTTACAAGGTTCTAAGCGCATATCTGTGAATCTGGCATTAAATGCCAAGTTAAAAACAGGCAACGGAATTTCCCGTATTACAACGATAGGTTTGCGTAGGAAGCATTAAAAGTACGAATTTTCAGCCGCTTACCAAAGCGCAAAAAACCATAAATTATTATAAAAACGAACTTTGACCTTTTTTCCGCAACATTCTGCGCAATTCGTTTCTCTTTTTGTTCATCAGTATCTAGCTTAGCCACCACTTTCACCACGATGTGAAAGAGCACAAAGGTAACAACGAGTTATCAATTAGCAGCTATTACACTAGGAAATACATGATGCAAAATAAGACAGCAGCACTTTTCGCTCTAGCAGCATTAACAGCAGCAACAACGTTCAACGTTAACGCAGCAGTAAAATACGAACCGTTTGTTGGTATTGATGCTGGCGCACGCTTAAGTGGTCAAGCTGAATCGAAATATGACGGAAAAGAAGAGCACCTAGACCTAAAATCATCAATGGTATTTGGCGTGGAAGGTGGTGTAATCCTTAACCAAGCGCATCAGTTCAGCATCGGTTACGACTACCGCGGAGTAAGTCTTGACTACAGCGACGATGACCTTGAAGTTGGCACGCTATACGCGCAATACGATTACCTTGTACCTATCACGCAAAAACTGGCATGGACCATTGGTGGCAAGCTTGGCTACGAGATGTATAACTCAGATTCTGATGGTGCGGACGAGCTAAATGGCGTCGTTCTGAGCGCGCAAACAGGACTAAACTACCGCTTTAACGCTTGGAGCGTGGGTACTGAAGTAAGCTACCTGCACCACACAAATGAGGTCGAATATTCAGAGACCTACAACGGCCAGAAACATACTTCATCATATAAGATTGGTGACGAAGTACTGCTAACAGCAAATGTGAAATACCACTTCTAATAACAACAACCTTAGTTGGCTTCTTCTCCCGGGAAACCGGGAGTTTTTTCGTTTTAAAAAGTAAATAATTACCAAACTCGGCTCAGCATTAAGTGATTTCGTTCTCGCGCTATCACATCAAGATTTTCATCGTGATAGATGAGTTGGTTCTTAGACGTACCAGAAAGAAACAGGGAGCTGTAGCTCGCCGCTTGGTAACCATCCAATACCTTAGTCGTTTGAATCGGCTCAGTCTTATAGAAAAACTCAAATTCGCCATTAAATGACTTGGTGATTTTACCTGTGACCGCAAAGAGCGCAACGCCCTCTAGACCATCTCCCTCTATGGATATCGTTGACTCTAGGTTTTCGTTATTTAAATCAACTTCTATGCGTTCTTTCCAAACACCGTTGTCCGCTGAGTATTGTTGTACGGTGGTGGTGTATCTTCCACTAAGCAGAAGCTTCTTACCACTCACGTACAACGAAACACTGTAAAGCATAGAAGCGAGTAAAAACAAACCAATCCAAGGTCTCAAAATGCGTATCATCCGAGCTCCTTAATTACCTTGGGGAGTGTCTCCACTTCAAACAGATAGTTCTCGCTACGTCGGTGCACGTTGTCGTAAACCGATAGGGTGTAAAGTCCTTCTGTTTGTGCCACAGAATAGAAACAATCACATTTGGAATGTTCAATTAAAGATTCTATCTTCAATGGTAATACCATCCCTTTTGGCTTAAGTACCCGATGGTGGTTGAGTTCCATGATCTCATAACCATCATGGCGATAAGAAACCAAATGCGTGTTGGTGACCCTAGAGAAATTGAAGAAAGACAACACTATGAGAACTAGAGAAACAGACGCCAGCAAGGCTTTCGCTAACGTAAGTGAATTGAAAGCACGACGAGTTGACGTTGATTCATGGGCTCCCGCACAGCTGCAATAGAGCATGTATCCGACACCCGCAATGGTTCGTAGCTCTACGCAATCAGAGATAGCAATGGCAAGCCTCAGCTTTTGCACCGACTTTTGCAGGGAAGAGTCCGTTACAATGGTATCCGGCCACCCTACTTGTTTGAGCGTTTCTTTATCAAGAACTTGACTTGCATTGTCCAGAAACGCTTTAAATAAAAGACATTCGTTGTAATTTAATGAACGTTCTAAACGATCTTTTCTGACGCTCATCTTTTCGATGTCGAATACCAAATCGTCACAAGTGTACTGCTTACTCACTTTACTTTGCCCGAGAGGTCTTGCTTAAAAGGCCGAGCATTGTAGTAGAAATGGCTACCGCACATCTAGGATACAAGAACTCATCAGACCAGCTTTACTACCAATATCCGAGGGCTTTATCAAGCTTTCACGTAAACCCGATTTCTGCCAGATTGCTTAGCTTTGTATAGCGCTTCATCCGCTTCAGCTAAAGCGATTCTTATACCATCAGCAGAATCAAAATGAGCAACACCAATACTCACGGTGATTTCTATCTTCAAATCATTAATAAGAATTGGAGTAGCAGCGACCTCTTGTCGAAGCTCCTCACAGAACAACATTGCTTCTGAGCTCTTAATACCAGGCATAAGAAGAACAAATTCCTCGCCACCAGTACGTGACAAAGTAAAATTCAAATCGGTCTTCGCCCCACACAGTAAAGCAAACTGAACCAGAACCACATCGCCAATTTCGTGGCCGTAGGTATCATTGATGGCTTTAAAGAAGTCGATATCAAAAACGGCAATAGAACCGGAAACCTCTTGCTCTTTTAACGCATAAAATCGATTTTCTAAGCCACGGCGATTCAACAAGCCAGTAAGGAAGTCTGTGTATGCTTCGTTTTGTAGATCGAAACGCTGTTTTTCAGACCGTCGATACTGATTGAAAAACTTCACGGGAGACATGATTAAAAGCAATGTAATAAACAACGTCGAGAATATAGCGGCTCTAGCCAGTAATCCCGAGTCGCTTTGTGAAATTGAGACCTGCCAGTTGGTATTAAATATTGTCACTATGCTGATATCAACATCACAATCAATATGACCTTTACTACTGATCACTTTTTCATGAAAATTACGATTATCCGGATCGAACCCAACAATCGAATAATTAGATATATTTTTATCTTCCAGAATGCTTTCTAATGAATTTAGAATGGTTTCTAAATAAATAATGGAAGACGAAAAACCAATAAATCCAGATTCATTAGTAATTGCTTTACGAAGGATAAAGGCTTGCTTACCATTCTGAACAAGCTTAACCGGACCAATTACCGTATTTTTACGACAATTAATCGACTGCTCTGCTCCTAGCCTTCTGCTTTGATCTTGAAGCACATTGTGACCAATCGCTCGTTTGTTTTCGTCGTATGGGTAGACAAGCGTCACGACGCCTTGTGGCAAATAGAGCAAAGAATCAACGTTGCTATAGGAAAACAACAGAGTTCGGCTCAGTTTGTTAAACGCTTCAAGTGAGATGCTGCTGTCTTCAGAAAGCACCACGACTTCTTTCAAGACTTCAGCCGTGATTAACGCGTCATTAAAAACCTTCTTCATCTCTTTGTTTATCGTACTGATTACATTTGCAGATTCTTTTTGGTTATTAATTCGACTCAACTCAGTCGCAAGGAATTCGGTTAATATTAGTATCGACATGACTAATACTACTTTGATGCTTTTGTTCACTGTAACCTTCCCAGTTCGTGTCGTTCTCCATATCCTTTATTTGATTCTCAAAATTCCATCTATATTTCAGTTATTTCTTTTCTTATCGCAATTATTATGATTACGATAATCAAGAAACAGGGATTATACGCATAATAGAATAACCGTCGATGCCCAATGAGTATCGTTAAGACAAAACTTTTTTATCAAAATTGATTAATTTTCTATCGATCGATGTCATTGATCGACACGATCGATTGTGTTGATTAAAAAGATTGATCCAAACGGTAAATTTTTGTGTGGAACAGTTCAATTCACAGACAACAAAAAAGACGGCCATCAGTACCGTCTTTTGCTCAATTGAGTATCTCGTTCGTCTTTCTACTTCCTAGATTCTTGTCCTTGTGTTCCTGCATCCTTAATCACATCAGCAACGTCTTGGGTTTCTGTGTCTACCCACTTCATAAATACTTGGTAACCCGCCGCTAAGAACGCAGCACCAATGAACATGCCAAGAATACCACCCGACATCATGCCGCCCACTGCACCAATAAGAACAATAGGCATAGGAACTTCGAGGCCGCGGCCAAGAATTAACGGCTTTAAGAAGTTATCGATTAAACTTGCAGCAAGGAGCAAAACCGTGAAGACAACATTATGAACCGTGCCGCTATCTCCTGCCCACAATATACCCACGGCAACTAGCGCGATAATGGTGACTGGCAGTTGCACAATCGCAAAGATCAACGCAATAAGCGTAAACAATGCTGCGGCAGGTACGCCGGATAACGCCACGACACCACCGAATGCCATTGCCGTTAAGAAAGCGATACCGATGATGCCCACGGCAACTTGCCGGATGGTGGCGGTGGTGAGTTGATGTAAATCTGGCCCTCTCACCTCATCCGTAAAACTAATGAAGATCTTACGTATCGACTTTGCAGCAGGTTGTGCCCAAGCGAGCATGACACCCGCAATGATAATAGCACCGATGAGCATGAATACACTTTTAGCGGCCCCCGTTGCACTATCGACAAACCAACTAAAGAAACCTTTAATTTGAGGCTGGCGTTTCTCGATAAATGTAGGTAAGTCATCCGCAGCTTCATACCAAACAGCATGAACTTTTTCACCAACTAAAGGCCAAGTTTTGACGCTGTCTGCAGGCTTAGCGATGACCAAAGTGCCATCTCGATAAGATTCAAATGCACCGAGTGTTTTCGATGCAAAAGAATTACCCACCATGGCCGTTGGCGTGCCAAGAATCAAGACACCAATGATGGCAATTAGTGTTGCAGCACGAGCCGAGCTTAATCCAAGCTTTCTTTCAATGACGAGTTTGACTGGATAGAGCGCAATGGCAAGCACCAGCGCCCAAAGTAAGATAGGAAGAAATGGTAAAAACGCCCACCAACAGACAATAACGATCAGCGTCGTGACTGAGAATCGAATCAAAGACGTGGTAAACGCTTTGGCAAGTACTTTCTCTAAATTTTCATTTGGATTGCTCAACTGTTTTTCCCTTTGGTTTCGCGCCATATTCTTATTTATCGGTAATCCGATAATCGATGACGCGTGAATGGACACAACACAGTATTTATCCGCACCTAATGAAAGACCGATGGCTTAGATAGCCGCGGTCTTAAAACAAGCGCTTATATAAAACCTAGTACACTTCCCCGTACATTCAACGGTTTAGTGAACAAGTTTGTGTTCAGTCACAAAGGGAAAATCAGAGTTATTGCTTATTCCGCTGAGCAAGGCACTTGGTTAAGCATTTCTGCTTCCATGATTGTGTTCGCGATAAGAGACTCGAATATCTCCAACTGCCCTGCGGGTATCAACTGGTTTTGGATTTCGCGTCGCTTATCAGAATCAAACAGGCGCTCTGCTAACCAACCAACGAGGTACATCAATGATAAACAACCTCCCGCCGTTGCAATATTACCCTCAATAACCAAAGGAACATCTTGAACGTCTCCTCCCATGCCCTTTAACACCGCTTTAGCATCTGGGTTCGTTGTGAGCTTTTTACCGTCAAGCAAGCCCAATTCATGCAAGATAAAAGAACCCGCGCAGATAGAGCCAATTAGCTGCCTGTCTGGGTTGAGCTTCATCGCGGACATGAACTCACTATCTTGAAGCGCGACTGGTATGCCTTTCTTGCCACTCGCGATAAGCACAACGTCTTGCGTTGCAACTTCAGAGATATGACCGTCCGTCTTTACCGTCATACCGAGATGAGAAACATGCTCTGGCTTGGTCCCTAGCACTTTGACTGTCCAACTGTCTTGCGTCCTTCCTAACAGGTCATACATCAAGAAAAAGTCTACGTCTGTGAAATCATCAAACAACACAATCCCAACGGTATACATAAGCCAACCAACCTAACGAATGATAAAATGTGCGAACAGTGTAACGGCAACCTAAGCAAGTCGCGAATCATCAATTAGAAATAAATTCACACATTCGCACCTGCTTATTAAGTTATTGCTAATTAGCGTATTTTTGACATTCAAAGCAGACATAACATCAGTTGTATTGATATCAAACCATGACATTTGAGCACTCAATCACATCGAAAAAATCACCCAAATCAATCGATTTAATTCCTTATTAACTTTTATAAATCCGAACTACTATCAAGTGGAACCATCGTTCAACATAAATAAGGTTAACAATAATGAAAAAGGCTTTCTCTACACTAAGCATCGCGGTCGCACTGTTTTCTAGTGCCGCATTTGCTGCAGACAGCTACACGCTTGATTCCGATCTATCTTCCCTAAGTTTCGCAACCATCAAAAAGCAATATATTGTTGAGCCCGCGACCATTGACACCCTTTCCGGCACACTCAACAGTGATGGGCAGTTTGATGTGGCTATCGACCTAAACAGCATCAATACAGGCATTCCAATTCGTAATACGCGCCTGAACGAGATCTTCTTTGAATCGGCAAAACATGCGCCAGTAACAGTAACAGGCAAAGTGGATTGGGCATCTCTGGGTGAAGGCTCACACAAAGTAAAAGTACCGGCTGAAGTCACGCTGTTTGGTAAGACGAAATCCGTCGAATTCCCAGTCGTGGTCCTCAATGCAGGTAATACGGTAATGGTCAGTTCGAGTGCCCCTGTCATCATCGGTGCTGGCGATTTTGGTATCCCGACTGACAACTTAACGAACCTTGCAGCAACGGTTGGTGGGATTAAGATTTCAGACCGAGTTCCACTTACTCTGAATCTCACCTTTAAAAAGTAGTTATTTAGCCCAAAACGGCTTGATAACGCGAAACAAAGGCTTGGAGGCTCACCAAGCCTTTTTTCTCTCTATAGTATTTCAGCCAACCTTTCCGTTTGGTTTAAGATTGGCTTTGCTTGGATACGTTAAACGCCATGCTTCTTAATACATCATTCTTATTCACGAAATGATGCTTTAGAGCTGCGAGCACATGCAGCAACACCAAAGTTGCGAGAGTCGCGCAGCCTAAACGATGAACCATAAAAAAGAACGCATTCACTTCAGCATTTGAAATTGGGTTTGGAATAGTAAACAGCCAAAAGAATGGGTACTCGTGCTTAAGCATTAAAAAGCCACTGACAAACACAACGAACATCACTAGATAGAGAGCGCCATGTGCAAGTTTGGCCATACTTTTCTGAGTGTTTGGAATCGTGTCTGGTAGCTCTGGAGCATTACGAAAAAATGACCACCCCCACCTGACAATCAAGAGCACCGAAGCAATCGTTGCAAATGACATATTGAGCGTGGATAAAACGTGGAACAGTTGCGGCATGTCCATGACGAATAACATGCCGTAGCCTGCAATCGTTGCATAGATAATAATGACTGCCATTATCCAATGAAGCCATTTACTGAACGCGTCATAGTGTTGAGTGGGTGTATTTTGGACGTGCGGAATCGCTTTCTGGTGCTGACCAGAATCTAATTTCGACATATTGTCACCACTGATTTTTATTGAGATTGGCATGGGAATACGGCGAACAAAAGCGTTCCCATGATGAAGATTGAAGAAATAACGGAAGGCATGAGAGCCTTCCGTCGTTCAAGTAGATTACAAGATGAGGTGAGTACTACTTGCTTACACTGATCATGTCATTAAAGTAGTCAACTTGCTCTGCCATGCTCAAACCTTGGTTGTTAGAACCTAACGTCCACATAAAGAAACCACCGTAACCGTTATCTTTCTGCCATTTAGCACGGTCTAGGTTGTTCTGACGCGTTTCAACAAAGTTACCACCAGGTGCCCATTGGCTGTTGATCGTGTTACCTAAAACAATCTTCGACTTGTCTCCAATATATTCAGCATAGTTTGCCATCGCGACGTCGTAGAGGAAGTTTCGACCTGCGTCATATGTCATTACGTTGAAGAAATCGAAGTCGTTCTTGGTTGCTTTCAGCAAATCGATCACTTCACCGTGGTGAGATGAACGACCTGATGGTTCAATGTAAGAACAATTTTCGAACACACTCGCATCCATACACGCAACTGGGTCTGCACCTACGTGGTAAGTCGTCAGAGACAGCACTTTCGTATTGCCTACTTTCTCACGGATCAGTTTGATTAGAGCAGTTAGATCTTGGTTCTCTTTATCCGTGATTCGAGCGGCTTTTTCGAAGTCAAAATCTAAGCCATCAATGTGTACGTAGCCTGCTAGCTGGTACTTACTGTAATCACAGCTGCCATCAGGTTTTGATGCAAGACATTCACCTTCCATCTCTTCTGGTGTCAGATTCTTTTTGTACACAGGGAATGGCGTATGTACCAAATCAACCAATCCAGTTGCGACCGCTTCACGGCTTTGTGGCGTGCTGATCGCTGACCAAATGCTTTCGTACGTTTGACCACCGAACGCCACCATCATAGTCACGTTTTCATTGTCATGCTTAAGCGTTGACCATGCTAGGTACTGTGTTGGCATCCAATCCGGATTGTAATCTGGTGGCGTTAGCATGCCATCGGAGATCGTAATGTTACCGCTCGCGTCCCACTTACCAAATGACAATAGGTAACCGTCACCCTCTGAATTGAACAACTGCTCGTAGTCATTCAACCCCCAAGATGTTAGGTAACTGATAGAGCGATCTGGGTTATCGGCTAAACCGCCGCCACCTGTACTTTCTTTGACCGTAATGTTCGACGTTGCCGAAGTTTGCTCTTGGCTTGCTGTGTTTACCGCTTTAGCCGTGATCGTGTAAGCGCCCTTCTGTGCACCTAGCCATTCGTATTCGTATGGCGCTTCAGTGTCTTTGAATAGCTCATTACCATTGGCGATAAAGCTTACTGAAGTAATATCACCTTCGTAGCTCTTCGCGTCTGCTTTGATTGAAATTGCACGACCTTCAAAGTAGCTCGAACCGTCCACTGGAGAGGACAGCGAAACCACCAAGTCTTTATCGGTGATCGCCAGAGAAATTGGTGCGGCTTCTGCACTGGCACCTTGGTCATCGTAAGCGACAACGGTTAGCGTATATTGGCCTTCGTCTTGTGCAGGAACTGTAATGGTGTAGGTATCGCCTTGTGTAGGAGTGCTTGATGTTGCCACCACTTGACCATTCAATTGAACGTCAACACGAGCAACTTCAGTATCGTCAGTCGCATCAACAATCACACCGAACGCTTGGTTTGGTGCAATTTTTTGTCCATCTTGAGGAGATTGAACATCCACCACTGGAACTGGGTTAGGATCACATTGCCCTACTTCGTCCCACGCGTCTTTCCACGCATCCGGATAATCTGGGTGACCTGTCCCCGGCGTCCAAACTGGGTTTCCACACCAACCGGCTACGGTACATGAATAGATGTTGTCGATATTGGTAACTTCATCACCCACCTTGTATGGCACGCCATCTTCGTATTGAGGAACATCGCCACAACTGGTGCCCGTGTCTGTCACAGTAATGGTTAGGCTCTTACGAGTAATATGTTGTTCGTCATCTTGAGCTTCTGCGCGAAGCGTTGCTGAACCCGCAGTTTGTGCAGTCCAATCACAAGAGAAATCTTGTGTCGTTTTTGCGTCTAACTGACATACTTCAGCATCGTTAGCAAAGAACTTAACCGTCGCTAAGTCATCATCCGCATCGGTGACATTGGCTGAGATCGAAATCGTGTCACCTTTTTGGTGAGAAGATCCTGCATCTGGCGAGATAAACTCAATCACAGGAGGATTCGGCGCGGTAGATTCTGATTCAACCGTGACTTGTACCGATTGTTCAGTCAGCTTTTCGCCACTCTCGTTAAACGCCATGACAGCAATTGAAGCAGCACCAATTTCCGCTGGTAGCCAAGCTTGTTGATACTCAGTCGTTCCTTCTACTACAGGTTGTTCTGCCAGCTTGGTATTGTTGATCCAGAACTCTAGCTTGCTTGCACCTTCACCCTCTACGCTCGTGATGATGTCTACATTCGAGCCAGTGTAAACCACAGAGTTTTGTGCCGGCGCTAAGATATCCAATGAGAACTCTGGTGGAGGAACAACTTCACCATCGACTTTCACCACCACGGAATCTTCAAACGCATTGAGATCCTTCAGTTCGCCGCCAAAAGAGATGGTTAACGCCGCCGACTCACCAGATGCCAACTCACTGTCTACCCAAGATCCTGCTGGGAATTTGAGTGTTACAGCGTTCAACACGCCGTCAGCTTGTGTTGTATGAGCAATCTCCCATGATGGGTATGAAAGGTGATTTGATGCCCAACCAATGTCGTTAATTGCGACAGGCAGTACGAACTCAATCACTGCCTCACGCATGTCTGCGCCGTCTGAGCCAGTGTTTTTGATGTCTAACTTATAGGTGCTCCAGTATTCGCTTTCTGATTGTGCAACAGCATCGGTGCTGAACTCCGCCGCCATGGCTTGTGAAATCGGATTCAACAATAAACCAGAACAAAGCATTGTTAACCCTAACGTGCGATAACCAATGGAGTTTGTCTGCGTAGCACTGCTCTTTCTTAGATACATAATTAAGTCCTTAGTCTTATATTAATTATTTAGGTACTGTACAAAGACCTGCAATTGTCGGTTCAACTATTTTTTGCAAGCACACTTAATTTATAAGTAAAAATAACCAAGGCAAAAATTCCTTCTTACTTCTGGGATAAATATCAAAATTTATTTCAAATAATAATTACAGATATAGTTTTATAAAACCAATCATTATATGAGTCCAACTAAACCTCATTATGTAGAATAATCTTAATTAGCTTATTTTAATTTAACTCACAGTAGCTTTGCCACAATCAAAAGAAAGGCGTTGTTTTGAGAAAATAGACAGCAACTTCTAGAGTTCTAACAGCAAGATAGCAACAAAAGCCTCGTTTCACATTCAACAAAAAGAACTACCTCTGAGTTAAATAAAACCGTAAAAACATTAACTTAACTGTTTTTAATGTAGTATTTTTCGCACAATAAATAAGTAGAAGATATAATTAAAACAATTTAATAGACAGCACAAATAACAGGAGTGTAAAAGTGAAGAAAATCAAATAAATCGATTTTAAAAATATTATCTGGAATTAAAGTCACACATTTTTCATGCGCCACAACAAAAATACGAAAGAGAAAAATCAGAGCCTTAATTCTATTCATATTTCATAAAGGCCTTAATAATCCAGTTCTCACTTAATGTCATTAATTTCTGTACAAATAAAAGCCAAAGTTAAGCTGTTTTTATTTTACACCTGTATCACATTGATTTATTTTCGAACTATTATTGGGTATATAACTCGCTAAAACGAAAAAAGAGAGCCCACTATGTGACTCTCTTTTCCGTGCATGTTGTCTTTAGATGCTATTTAAAGCCGAACTTACCATTGCCGTTCTTCCACTCTGACTTCGGTGGAATCGCTTCAATCGTGTCCCAATGCTCTACAATTTTGCCATTGTCGACGCGGAATAAGTCATAGAACGCGACGTGTTGATTCATGAACTGACCTTCACTCACTGATAACACGAAGTTCCCTTCACCGATAATCAAATGGTTCTTGCTGTATACCATCGGCATGCCCGCTTCCGCTAATTGCTTCAATGCAACACCCAAACCGCTCAAGCCGTCAGCCACCGCTACGTTGTGTTGGATATAGTCACTGTCTTTATCACCGATGAACTTACTGATCTGAGACATGTCTCCTTTCATCAGAATGGTTTGTACAAAATCAGAAACGATTGCTTTGTTCTCATCCGTTTTGTTTACATCTGTAATTTCTGTTGCACCGTCAAATTGTGTGCGGCCACTTGGATTAGGTTTCGCTACGTCTTGTAAGTTATCCCAGTGCTCGACGATCAAACCATCTTCAAAACGGAAAATATCAAAGCCAGCTTTCGGTCCGAAAAAGTCGTATTCCGTGTGCAATGCCACGTATTCGCCATCTTGAATGGTACGAATCACTTTCGCTTTAGCAGTGCCTTCTGGCAGCATCTTCAATACTTCGCCAAAGCCCGCTAAACCATCTGCAACCGCAAGATTATGCTGAATGTACTTATTTGGATTGATGTATGAAATCGCGTTTTGGTCGCCCGTTTCAATGCTTGAGATAACCGCGACGGCTTTATCACGATTCGACAATTCATCGGCATTTACAGCGAAAGAAGCACTAGCAAAAACGGTGGATGCGATAACAGAGCTAGCGAAAAAGCGAGTCAATTTGTTCATATTATTTTCCTCTTGTTGGCTTGAGAACAATAATAGGGATGAATCAAAGACTCGTCTGTGTGGATGTGCGTCGGAAAATGGTCAATATCGAACATGAACACAAAAAGGCGTTCATACTCAACATCATAACTGTGGTTCGGCGTACTGCTTCTGGAATCGGCTTGGTGTCATATCAGTTTGATTTTTAAAATATCGAACAAAATTACTCGCATCTTCAAAACCAAAGTCAAAAGCTAACTGCTGTGTCGTAACGTTACTCACCACCAAGCGGCGCTTAATCTCTATTGTGACAAACGCGTCGATCATCTGTTTTGCGGTTAAGTTGGTTGCCAGCTTGCAGATAACATTTAACGTTTTATACGTTGACCCGATCTGCCCCGCATACCAGTTCGCATCACGGATATGTTCATAATTAGCCTGGAGTAAATCAAAGAAACGTGCAAGCTTGTAGCTCTGCTCTTTGGTTAATTTATCGTGCCTCTCTTCAGGTCGAAGACGATGCAGCATTAGAGCGAAAGAAGAGAAAAGATACATGACGATCAACGCATCGGAATGCTGACTTTCAATTTCCTTGATAACCTCACCAATAAGCAGTTTGGCGCTTTGGCAGGTAGCTTCGTCTAAGCTCAATAGTGGCGAACGAGCTTGGTTTAAATGCGTTGGTGTGTAGTTAGGTAAACGCATGTTGGCATGCACTTGGTCTAAAAACGCTTGGGTGAAAATGATCACTTTACCGGAGGGCTTGTTGGACAAGTCGAAGGCTTGCACCTGCTCACGACGAACAAAGAGGATGCTGCCAGATTCAAACGGATACTGCTTAAAATCCACCATGTGCACACCACTGCCTTTTTCGATGTAAACCATCATAAAGAAGGTAATGCGATGCGGCTTTTGAGGTGAATGGCTTTTGTACTCTTGGCCATGCAAGCTTTCTAGATCGAAGATTTCAATCTCTGCTTGATTCGATTTCTTATGGTCAAAGCCTACGGTTGGTATTTGCATTCACCCTCCACTCGTTACTACTTGTATTTTGGTCAATTTCAGCAGGAATGCGAATCGAACTGTATCACATCGAGTAACTAAGGTAGCGCTTGAGGTGGTGAATGTCTGTCTAACCTCCCTAAACCAACATGCTGCTTAAAATAGCCCAGTCCATAAAACAACATGGCTCTTAAAACACAAAGGCAAGCCGAAGCCTGCCTTTGTTCATTGAACTATGCAAAGAGTCTAAGACGTTTTTTTACCCTCGCTCGCTTTTGCGTTGCTTGCATTTTGCTCGGTAGCAACCATGTCATCAAACTCAGAAACTCGTGCTAGGAACGCAGGTTTGTCTTTGTTTAGAATCGAACTCGCCAACGGCAAATCGGCGGTCATCGAATCCACGGCACGGTTGCGCACAAGTACTTCAAAGTGCAAGTGTGGGCCTGTTATGCGACCTGTCGCCCCCGAAAGCGCAATCTTTTGTCCACGCTTAACATGATCGCCTTTCTTGACTAAGAAACGGCTCAAGTGCAGATAACGAGTTTTGTACACACTGTTGTGCTCAATCACCAAGTATTTACCTGCGTAAGGGTGGTTACGAATAGCAATCACTTTGCCATCACCCGTTGAGTAAACTGGCGAACCCACAGGCGTCGCGAAATCGGTACCGTTATGCGGTTGAATGCGGCCTGTTACAGGGTGTCTTCGGTTCGGGTTAAACGGAGACGTAATACGTCGGAATTGTTTGTCAACTGGATAACGGTTAAAGGCTTGCTCTAGGCTGTTTCCATCACGGTCATAGAAGCGACCATCTTCAGCCAAAAACGCTTCTACATCTTTACCACGCATCTTGATGGCAATGCCCTGCACTTCGGTATTGCCGGTTAAGTGGTCATCCACGTACTGACGACGCACCAACACATGAAAGCTATCGCCAGCACGCAGCTCGCGGGCAAAATTCACTTTGTCACGAAGCACGCGCGTAATGTTGGCAATCTGGGTAGTAGTTAATCCTTGTCGGTGCGCAGAAGATGAGAAACTGCCGTTGATTTCACCGGAGTACATTTCCTCGCGCCATTCACCCGACTCTTCAACAAAGTCATAAGCGAATGTGCCATCGTCGTTTTGTGTATAAATCGAACGTTCGACAAGGCTTTCGTGGAAGATCACTTGTTGCAGTGTCTTGGTGTCTCTATCCACCACAAACTCAAGGTGGTCACCTGGTTTGATGGTATCTAGTTTCAAGGAGGTTAAATCGGCTTCAAGAAGCTTTTGCGTGGTTTCGTATGGGACGCCCCATGAGGAGAAGATCGTGCTGAGTGTGTCACCTACTTTAACGAAGTAGTGAATGCGTGCAATGTTGTCGTGATCTTGTGTTGCCAGTTCGGCGCTTGGTGTCGTGTCGTCTGTCTGAGCCTCATGTACGTGAGCGCTCTCTAGCTCGGAATAAGGCGTGACCTTAATGGTGATTTCTTCTGGTTTCGTTTCTGCTTGATAGGTGAGATAAGCTGCAAGAGAGAATGCGCTAGCAGCGACAGCAATGAGTGAATAACGAACAAACTTCATAGTACTTGGGATAATAGGAAACAGTAATTGTTATGTTATAACATCAACGAAATACAATTTAAACCGTGCGTAATTGAGAACTTTGTTTCTAAGCTTTGCGAACGCGACTAACTGCCTATTTTTCATCATTAAACTACAAAGTAAAAAGGATAATTTATCGTTATCCCTTTCTAAGATTATCAATTCTGTTTTTAGTTCACCGAACTGGCAAAACTTCTGCAAATTCTTTGTCGAGCAACTCCAGCACACTTTCAAAACCGTGTTCTGGTAGCCAACCCAGTTCACCCTGCGCGGCGGAAGAATCGTACACGCGATCGAGCTTTGTCGGCAATTTCCATCCGCGTTCATCAAAGCTTTGTGCTAACTCTGGTACATGATCACGAAGCAGCGAATCAGCGTCGTCATACAGGCGTTGGCAGTCTTGAGTGGTAAAAGGCGTTTTGCCGGAGATAATGAAACGTCGAAAACCGTTTAATCGTTTTTCGATCGCACACAGGTGTGCACTTGCGACATCACGCGCATCCACTCCACGAGTAAGACGATAAGCTGCCATAAGATCAGCCGACTCGGGAAAGCAACGCGACATTTGCAAAACCGTCACGGGCAGATTAAATAGGTCCGAAATCTGTTCCAGTTTCTGCTCTGCTTCCACTTTACTACGATGGTATATCGACTTTGGTTGAGGCGTTATCGTTTCATCTATCCAGCCAGCAATGTCTTGTGGTGTAGAAGCATGCCCATACAATGCGGTCGTACTGGTGAAAACAAAGTGCTTCACTCCGCATTGAATGCTCTGCAAAGCGAGCTTTTCTGTTGCCTCTACATTAATACTGTTGAACTCAGAGTCGTCGACTAAACCAACATGAGGTGCATGCAGCGCCGCGGTATGAATTACTGCATCAACACCTTCTAGGGCTTTGGCTATCAGCTCTGTGTCACGAATGTCACCAACGTAATCCGCCGTTGAACATGGAGTACGATCAATGCCTACAACCTCATGCAGTCTCATCAACTTAATGTAGATAGCTCGCCCAACCCGCCCTGCAGTTCCCGTAATTAAAACTTTCAACGTTATTACCTATTGTTTTTGCTTTCGCACTCATTTTACTCATATTTCAGGCAATCGAGAACAAATTGCGCTCTCTGTTTCACCGCCATTGGCGGGACTTCTATCAAGTCATAACCAAATAATTGGTAAGCCTTGAGCATAGCTTGGTAGGTTCTTACCGCTTCTGGAAAGTCTTGTTTTCGCTCTGCGTCGTTCGTAAATATGGCTTCCCAAGGCGGAAAGACAAAGACTGGGTTGGCGTAACGTATATGCTGACACGCATCCATTAATGCTTGTGAAATGGGTAAGTTCTCCAATTGGCTATAACCGTATGAATCCACAATACAGCGGTCAAAGAACACAAGTTCACTGAGTTCTTCGAAAGCTTGATGGTGGTTTTTCTCTTCACGTACCATCTCATCACGAAAGGCTGTTTTGTCTTTCCACGGTAAAGCATCACCACCGAGAGCGACTTGCTGTTTGATCACTTTGCGCCCCACTTCTAGCGCGCAATTGTAACCAAGCTCAATCAGCTTTTCTATTACAGAGGTTTTGCCCGCACCCGGGCCACCTGTAAATACGATTAGGTTGTTCATGTAGACCTCGATTGTTTAAGCGTAATGTTCGCCTTCCGCCCTTTTATGTCGGTCGTTGGTTATTCTCGAATCGGTGTTGTAGAAGAAGTTTGATCTCTGAAAGAAGCCAGTTAATCAATGGGGTATCTTGAGTTTGATAGAGGTAATAGGCGTACACATCCATATTTTGCTTGGGTAAGCCTGTGCTGGAGGTAACCGTAAGATGAATAGCGACTGTCGTCATGACAATGGCGACTGGGAAGAAGGCATCAGAATATTAATGAGCGTTGAAGTTAGCCTTCGAAGAATCGGATTTCAACCCCTATTTATTCATTTTAAATAATCTTGCTCGTCCCATTTGATAGGAGAACACGAGTATTTGACTTTCCTTCGCAACCTATCGCTATGTAACCCTATATTTGCTGCAACTCCAAGCGTATGTGCGAGTAGAAAATGAAAGCCCAAAGCGAAATATCCTTACTAAAAACCTTGTTTTTTGTAATTTTATTTCACATATTACGAAGTGAGACTAAGGATAATTCGAATCCATTATCATCAAAAACCACCTCGTTATATTTCCTTTCTTTTACTCACTTTTCGCGACTATTAGCGGCATTTTGAGACAATTTCCCACACTCCTTTCTTTGTCTTAGTTGATATAAATCATGGTTAGAAGAAAACAGAATCACCTGTATTTCTCGAGACATGAATCCAAACCGCCCGGTTTTTTCGTAACTAAATTACAGATAGACACGATTTTTAGCACGGCACGTTTTTGAGGAACCAAGATGTTAGATACCCTCATGTTGTCGCGGATCCAGTTCGCGGCCAATATCAGCTTTCATATTCTCTTCCCGACCATCACGATCGCACTGGCGTGGATGTTGGTGTTTTTCAAATGGCGATATATCCGCACTCAGGCCCCCGTATGGCTTGATGTTTATTACTTCTGGGTCAAAGTCTTTGCATTGACCTTCGCCCTAGGCGTGGTGTCTGGCATCACCATGAGTTTCCAATTTGGTACCAACTGGCCAGGCTTTATGGAACGCGTTGGCAATGTAGCTGGTCCTCTTTTAGGTTATGAGGTCATGACCGCTTTCTTTATGGAAGCCACCTTTCTAGGTGTAATGTTGTTCGGGCGAGGACGCGTGCCAGAATGGGTTCACACTCTTGCCACCGTTCTCGTCGCTGTCGGTACGAGCATGTCCGCATTTTGGATTTTGGTTCTCAATAGTTGGATGCACACCCCAAGTGGTTATGAAGTGATTGACGGCATTGTGCATGTAACCAGTTGGAAAGAGGTCATTTTCAATCCTTCTTTGCCATACCGTCTTCTACACACGCTATTAGCATCGGCGTTGACTGCCAGCTTTTTGATTGCAGGTATCTCGGCTTATCAAATAATGAAAAAGCCAGATCATCGCTCAGCCAAACTTGGCCTAAAAGTCGCGCTGTTTGCTGCGGCTGGATTCATCCCAATTCAAATCTTTGTCGGTGACCTTCACGGGTTAAACACGCTTGAACATCAACCTGCAAAAATTGCAGCAATGGAAGGCGTGTGGGAGACCGAGCAAGGCGCGCCTCTTCTTTTGTTTGCGATGCCAAATGAAGAAACTCGCAGCAATGATTTTGAAGTGGGCATCCCTAAGCTGGCGAGTTTGATTCTTACTCATGATTTAGAAGGCGAAATCCAAGGACTTAACGAGTTTGCGCCTGACCACCCGCCAGTGAAGCCCTTGTTCTTTGGTTTCCGCGTGATGGTTGGTGTAGGTGTCCTTATGTTGCTGGTTAGCTGGTATGGCGCGGTGAAGCTGGCACGCAAAAAAGCGCTACCTAGACCTTACCTGTACACGGTATTAGCCATGACGTTCTCTGGTTGGATAGCCACACTTGCGGGTTGGTATGTTACTGAGATTGGTCGACAACCTTGGTTGGTCAGCGGTGTATTGCGTACATCAGAAGCCGTCACCACAGTTGCGAGCAGTAGCGTGATGACTTCGCTCATAATGTATTTGGCCATTTACGCTGCACTGCTGGTTGCGTACATCCATACCCTGTTCTATTTGGCGCGCAAAGACGTTGCAGCCCATGAAGTCCCACTGACACAACAAGAGGCCTAATCATGCTCGACTATCTACCAGAAATATATCTTCTGCTGCTTGGCTTCTCGGTCTTTATGTATGCCGTGCTCGACGGCTACGACCTTGGCGTCGGTATCCTTTTACCGAGCGACAATGAAGCGCAACGTGACAGAATGATAGCGTCTATTGGCCCTTTCTGGGACGCAAACGAAACGTGGTTGGTGTTAGCCGTTGGTATTCTGCTGATTGCCTTTCCTACCGCTCATAGCTTGATTTTGACTGAGCTTTATATGCCGACCGCCATCATGCTGATCGCTCTGATCATGCGTGGCGTGGCGTTCGACTTCCGAGCTAAAGCGAACTCGGATCATAAACCTCATTGGGATTGGTGCTTCAGAATTGGCTCGTTAGTCACTGCTCTAACTCAGGGTTACATGGTCGGTCGTTACATCATGGGATTTGAGCAATCAACCGAAGCATTTGGCTTTGCATGGTTAAGCGCACTTTGTGTAACAGCGGCGTACGTTTACATCGGTGGCGCATGGTTGGTACTAAAAACGGAAGGTGATTTGCAGATACGTTCGGCCCGTTGGTCTCGTCGTGCTGGTTGGTTGGCAGCTTTGGGAATCTTAGTCGTCAGCGTTGTAAACCCGATTGTAAATCAACAAGTCGCCCTGCGTTGGTTCAGCTTCCCAGAAGTCTTGTTGCTTGCACCCATTCCGTTGATTGTGCTGGCAACTATCTTCCTCGTTGATCGCTATTTGCGTCAGGTTCCAATGGTGAATGATCTGGGTGTGCGCTGGCCTTTCTTTGGTGTCACCGTCATTTTCGCCTTGAGCTTTCTCGGTCTTGCGTACAGCTTCTTCCCAGAAGTTGTGCCGGGATTAATGACCGCACAAGAAGCCGCTTCATCACCTGCGACCTTAATGATTGTGGGCTTCGGTGTGATGATTGTTATGCCGATGATTTTGCTTTACACCTTTATGGTATATCGAATCTTCAAAGGCAAAGCGACAGAGCTTAGCTACAAGTAGACAAGACAATTACCTACATAGAAACGCCGCTGATTTAGCGGCGTTTTAACAACACCCTTTCAAGCTTTGATAGCTCCACGATTGGCTGGTGATCTCATGAAACGCTGATTACGTAAGATAAGCCTCTGAAAAGCAGTCAATATTGGCTGCTTTTTGATTATACTCAAGTAACCTCAAAATTCTTGGGTAATAACGCTAGGCCTTTAGTTCTTAAGTTTCACTTAATGAATAACACTCTCTGGCTTAAAATGACGACGGAATTACAGATATTACGAGGGACCGTATGACCCGCTTCTCTTCATTGACAGTTGCGCACCACCACTTGAAAAACCGCGTTGTTGTGCCACCAATGGCATCTCAAACCTCCACTACCGAAGGTCTCGCAACTTCAAGCACCATAAAACACTACGGCAAACTGGCACAATCCGGTGCAGGTCTTGTTATGGTTGAATACAGTTTTGTCGATTTTTCTGGACGAAGTGAACCGAACCAATTGGGCGCGCACAGTGATGACTGCGTGGAAGGAATGAAAGCGATCGCCCAAGTTATCCACGATCACGGCGCAAAAGCAGGCTTTCAAATCACGCATTGCGGTGGCAAAGCAACGTTAGAAACCTGTCCAAATTTAATGGGGCCTTCCGGAATAACCGTACCCGCTTGCGACCGTGTGTTACCGCAACCGAGAGCGATGACGTTGGAAGACATGCTTATTTGGCGTAAGCAGTTCATCGATGCAGCGCTTCGTGCCGACAAAGCCGGTTTTGATTTTGTTGAACTGCACTGCGCACACGGCTATGGATTAAACCAAGTTCTCTCCCCAGTCACGAACCAACGTGATGACCTATACGGTGGTTCATTAGAGAACCGCTCTCGTTTAGTGGTCGAGATCATCGAAGCAATCAAAGCCAAGAGCAATATTGGCATGATGGTGCGCATTCCAGGTCAGGACCTTTACCCAGAAGGATTAACGCAAGAAGACATGGTGAAAGTGTGTAAGTTATTCATTAACGCTGGCTTGGATTTGATTAACGTCTCATCGGGTATTGGTGGTTGGAACCGTCCTAAAGACCGCCGCGGCGAAGGCTTTTTAGTCTCAGAATCCGCTTTTCTAAAACAAGCTGACTTGGGTATCCCAATCATTGGTGTGGGTGGTATCGAGAGTGCCGAATACATTGACCAAGCGGTCAACAACGGTTGGCTCGATTTGGCTGCCGTCGGTCGTGCCATATTGAAAGATCCCCTCGCCTTTAATCAGCAGATCATGCAAAAAGAGGTCAATGCTTAACAGTAATTCAACACGTGGAGGCTCTTTTTTATCTCAAATCTTGGGCATGTCCCCAGCTCCAATCAACGTGGCTGAATGAAGTATAGCTCGTTGAAACGTTATCTTTCTTATGCCGCACGGAGTGAACTTTTAATGATAGGAAGTGGTTCAAGTCGTCAATAAAGAATTGAAATTAAGTATTTGTTTTTCATCCACTCAGGCTCAATAATCAATTATGCCTTACAGAATTGGATTGGGAAGAATCGTGGCGCCACCAAATACGCTTCAACTGCTATTAGTCGAAGACAATCTAGAGCTAGCAGAAACAACCGTTGAACACTTTGAACTCGAAGGTGTTGAATGTGATCACGTACCTAACGGTATTGCTGCTCTCGATTTGATTGCTAAAACACATTACCACGTGGTGATTCTTGACCTCAACTTGCCTCGACTCTCTGGTTTGGAGGTATGTCAAAAGTTACGGGAACAAGGTAACGATGTCCCCGTTATTATGCTGACAGCAAGAGATACGCTGAACGATAAGATCATCGGTTTTGAGACTGGCGCAGACGATTATTTAACTAAACCGTTCGCATTCGAAGAGTTGTTTATGCGCGTCAAGGTACTGTCTCGTCGACGCAGTGGCGAGGTAAATCTGCTCCAGCTAAAAGATCTACAAATGAACGTCAAAGAGCGCAACGTAAAGCGTGCCAATGATGAAATTAAACTCTCACCTACGGGTTATCGTATTTTGGAAGTACTACTTAGAGCGACACCCAATCCAATCAGTCGTGAAGACTTAATCCAGAAGGTATGGGGAGATGAACAACCGGACACCAACAGCTTAAAAGTGCACATGTTCAAATTAAGGCATGCACTCGATGATAATTACGAAGAGAAGCTACTCCAAACCATCAAAAACTTTGGGTTCGTCTTAAAGTAACCTCTCAGACACTTAGCAAGCATCAGTCAGTAATCTTACTTCCGGAGTACTGATGTTTTGGTACATCACTTGGCATTGGAAGTTGATGCTTTTCTTATCCAAATCAGAAGTGAAGAAAATATAGATTTGGTTGTTTGGCGTGCTTTGTCAGTAAACAGATCGGCTGCGTGTCGATCTCTCTGAAACGTCGTCACAGAAACCACATCGGTTTCCATTATTCAACTCTATGGCGTCTTTCTGTGAATTCAAAAATCGAGGGTAATAGCCACCGAAAAATATGAAGAATCACAATCGCGATAACGAACTCGTTTAAGGTAAACCCTTTGCTATCGTCTTAATTCTCTTATGCAAACGTCACTTTCACGACTCTACCGTTGGCTAATACTTGTTCATCATATTGCCAGTAGTACTTGTCACAAATCTTTTTAATCAGTAATAGACCCAAACCAAAACCGGTTGTTTCGTGGGTCAGATTTGTTTTTGCATCAGTGTTGATGACTTCGACCTCTAAACCGGTTTGCTTAATAATCACTTTACCTTCTATGGTGTGCTGAAACGCATTACGAATTAGGTTAGTAATGACGATTTTGCACATGCCTGATAAGTGCAAGCATTCGAAACTGTCGACGTTGACCTCAACTTCAACGGCCTTCCCATCTAATAAGTAGCGTTGTTCATTCACCACCAGCTCCGCCAATACGCCTAGGCTTGTCATCGTTTCTTTAAGCTCAGTTGAGTTTTCATGATTGAGCCATAACAAGCTTTCACATAGGTCAGACATCGCCAGGCTGTTATTTTCGATTCTCTGAATATTTTTAAGTAATCGCTCTTTTGGCATATCGCTGGCGATCATTTTTTTCATTAACTCAGAATTGGAACGAATTACTGCAATTGGCGTCCGTAACTCGTGGCTCGCATAACGTATGAACTCTTGCTCTTTCTTCACACTTCTTTGAACTGCAGATAAAGACGAATTGATCACTCGGGCCATCATGTTCAATTCAGAAAACTTAAAGTCAGGTATGTTGGAACGATCATCTTTTTCACGAATATTCATCGCCCATGTTTTTAGTTCTTCGACTGGTTTTGTGATTTTGCGAAGAATAAAGAACACACCGATTAAAAACAGGGTTAACAATACCGCGACAAACAACACGATATAATTGAGTTGCGGTAACAAATTTATGTTAAGTGTATCGGTGAAATCATCGAATGCATTTTTGTTGATTTTGACTGCGACAAATTTGGTTTGAGCATCCACTTCGCTTTTTATCAACAAATAGATGAAGCGGTTGGCGTTTCTCCCTGCGCGATACTCAGTCTCTGTCGCTTTAAATAACTTCCCTACCGCGAGATCCTTTTCAACAAACTTGAGTTGAAATGCCAAAGGTAAGTCATCCCAATTGGCGGTAATGATAAATGGCGGGTTAATGATGGGTTTGCCTACTTGCGGCTCTTCCGTTTCCGCTTTCACCAGCATGACACCTTTGGTCATAAGATCGATACCAGTATAGAGGTTATAGGTGCTATAAGAGCCCGCAACAACGGCAAGGATTAACCCTAACACCGCAGAGACGGTGATTACGTACACTCTAAGGCTGTCTTTGATCTTCACTGATGACTTTCCTATTGATGCCGTGACTTGGACTTGAGCACATAGCCAAAGTTAGGAAGCGTATGAATAAGCTTGATGTTTTGTCCCTTATCCACCGCCTGACGCAGCTTAAACATGTGAACTTTCAAGCTGTTACTTTCTGGTGACGCATCGCCCCAGACCAATCGCATTATCTTACTTCGACTTACTGGTGAAGGACTAGCGCTCATCATCACTTTCAAAATATTGTAGCAAGTCGGTGATAAATTGAGAGAATCTTCCCCTCGAAAGACCTCCCTACTGCTGATATCGAGTACCAAGTCACCCACAACGAGCCGCTCTGGCGCGCCACTTCTACGTTTTAACAACACCTGTACACGAGCGAGCAGTTCTTCAAGGGCAAAAGGCTTGACCATGTAGTCATCAGCACCAACCTGAAAGCCTGCTAATTTATCGCTCAGATCGCTTCTCGCGCTCAGAATCAAAATAGGTAAGTCAATACCATCTAAACGCAACTCTTCACAGACTTTTAAACCTGACAATTGGGGTAAGTTAACGTCCAGAATGACCAGATCATAGTCATCTGAACGAGCTAACTTTAACGCCATCATACCATTGGATGCATGGTCACAATGAATCCCATTCATCTCTAAGTATTCCATGATGGTCTTTGCTAATTCAATATTGTCGTCGACCAACAAAAGGTGCTTGTGCATTACATCCATTTACCTACATTCCATCACTAACAATCTTCGGTCTCTAACGTTGTCATGCTTTTCCCAGTGCGGCTTGCCGTCGCTGGCACGTAATGAATGCGGCAATGAAACGAGGTTAAGTCGTCCCAATCACCATAAAACTGGGGAAAAATCCAAAATCCGCCATCGTAATCAGTTTCAAAATTCAGCGTATCTTCACCATGATAATCTTGATTAAGAGGTGAGACATCGGCATCAACCAACTCATTAAATTGTTCGTATGCTTGGCGCTGGAAGACATCAAACCAAGGATAGTTGTCTTCATTGGTTAAACGAATTTGTTGCCCATTTAGCACCAAACAACGCATTTGCTTGTGGTAATCACAAGGTTGGATATTAGCCGAAGGAAGTTGTGATTTGGCAGATGCCAACGCAAATGCAGACTCGATCGCCCCTTGAGTAGCCTTTAGAGTGGCAACTCTCGCCTCTGATTGTATTCCCAAGAATTTAGGCGCAGCAATAACGGCTAAGATACCTAAAATAACGATGACAACGACCAGTTCGATCAGAGTAAAACCTTTATTCTTCATAAAATCTCCAAACCGTTGAGACGTCCTTGTCTATAGATTTAAATAACGTAGTCAACGCTGCGCTGACGTTTAATATGACGTTTGGCTGTGTACATGTTTCTGTCGGCAATTTCGATGGCAGTATTGACATCGTGGTTGTTCACTTTTGATAGGCCGTACGCAAAGGACAAGTCGTACCCTTTTTCTGCAAAGTAACGCGTCATTTTCACGTTTAACGAATTGAGTCTGTTTTCGATATCGTCGTAAGTAGAGGTATCAAAAATGATTACAAACTCATCACCTCCATAACGAATCACCACGTCTTTATCTCGAAGTGATGATTTCAATAAACACGCAAAATCGACAAGGCAGCTGTCTCCGACTCTATGACCAAACGCATCGTTAACGGCTTTAAAGCCATTCATATCCAAAAAGGCAACGATCCGGTTTTCATACGCTCCTAAGTGGTACTTCAAAAACGAGCGGGTATAACACTTGGTTAGCTCATCTTTACTCACATCCACCAAACCAACGTTTGAGGGGCAAACCGTCGTGATGATAAATTTCTTGTCGTTATAAACCATCTTCTCTCGAATGGTGTCGTACTCGATGCCATCAAAGTATTCTTTGTCCTTGCGAAACATCAATTCATCATCGAACAAGACGTGTTTGTCCTTCTCTAAACACAAGCGGTAGCTTTCATTTTCTTGGATGATTTCCTGTGGATCGATCCCGACTATACTGCCTCCAACTAACTCACGATGTGCTGTATTGTCATACACGACAACACCTTGTTCGTTTCGTATGATCACCAGTTTTTCTGTTGAGTCGATCAAGGAAACGACTCCATTACCGAGAATCGAAGAGTTATTGAAGTAGATATCTCGTAAGTTTTTCAGCGTTACCTTAATGTCTTCGTTATGAACCAAACCAAGAATGTCGTTGTCCGCGATAAAATGGTTTACTCGTTCATCATTTAGCGTCTCAACATCATTTTCGACCAGAAAATTGTATAGTTTGTAATCCAAATCTAGTCCCATGCGAAGCATCGCTTCAACAGGTACTTCTTGGTCTTGATTCGTGAACGAGTCTAGCTTAACAATTTCGTCTAACGGCATAGGAGGATGAAAGTAAAACCCTTGAATCGTCGGACTTTCCGCAAATAGTTCAATAAGCTCTTTTTGACGCTTACTTTCTACCCCTTCAAAAACGATTTTGTGCGTACACAAAGTTTTAATTTTTGAGTATAGAAATGATAGGTGCTTAAATTTGCAGTAATTGTTTTCAATATCACGAACTAAAGAACGATCAAACTTAACCTCATCCGCACCTATCGTTAGCGCTAAATCTGCACGAGCAAAATCTTTGCCGAAGTCATCAATAGACAGCTTGATGCCGTTGTCTTTTAGCAGCGCAACATGATTAAGAAATTCGTCGTTGAGCTCAACACCTTGATGCTCAACCAACTCTAAAGAAACATTCTTTCCTTTTAGCTGCTTGATCGCACTGAAGACAAAGTAATCATTCAAAACACTGGTTGGGTAGATGTTGATGGATACCGGAATTTGAATGTCAAACTTCGCGATGTCTTCCAAACAACGCTTCATCACTGATAGATCAAGCGCCATGTTGTCTTTCACTTCGGCGAAAAATTCAGGCAGTGTTTTTTCAACGTCGACTGGTCGTAGCAAAGCTTCAAGACCAACGATCACGCCATCTTTTAGTTTTGGTTGGTACAACAAGTTGAAATCTGACATTAAGAGACCTTTATAAGTGTTTTTATTGAGTTGGTATTCACGTAGTTCGCTGACCAACACGTTTAATGACACTCGCCTCTACTTCCTGTTAATCATTAACAAGGTTAAATTCCATCTCAAAGCCAACGCTTTAAGAGGCATAGTGTGTGATATGAGTCATATCTTAAATTTCTCATGGTTAACGCTAAGTTAACGCCAGCCTCCGTTTTAATGATTAATTTTTATCGTCACCATAACGGTATGTTTTAAGAGGCTTTTAAGGGAACTTTTTAAGGGAATACGCACAACTTTTGAGCACAAAAAAGCCACTTTAAAAAGTGGCTCTAAGAATCATTTTGTTAACCCACTGCACTCTGCCGGATCTTTGATAACCACGGCTGTTGCTGCACTAGTCACACCGGCTTGTGTGTACTTGATGCAAGTTTTGTCATAACCCGCAATGCCAAAGTAAATTGAAGCGCTACCAGGGATTTCTTTGTGTGCCCAGTCTTCTCTCAAGCCATGCACCACAATAGATAGGTCATTCAAGGTCGCTTTTGGGTATCCATAAGCGATAGCCAAATCAAGCGTTCCTGTGCCATCAGTATCCAATTTAGCCTCTTCTGCGCGTTCGATACCCATCAACGCCGCTTTGCCGTAAACAATGCCCATGGCACCGTTCATCGCCCCTCTTAACCCAGCAATTGCCGCGTTTCTCGCATCATCTTGCAAATTCAAGAATCGAGGCGCTGCCGTCACAGATAAAATACCTAAGATGACAATGACCACGACCAATTCAATTAAGGTAAAACCTTTCGCCTTCATTTTTTATTTCCCAACTACAAACGAGAGAAAAATCACGATGACAAGAGGCAGAAGCCCTGACTCTCCATCGGTTGACGGAGAATATACGACGGGGAAAGTTAACGCAGGGTTAACTCAAAACGGGCAGAAAAAATAAAGTTTAGGCAATCGATTAGCGCGCACAAACTAATGCGTGTTAATGCGTGTAAGAGGAAGATCTTAGCAACATCACAAGCAAAAGTTACGATTTAGACGCTATTGCGACCGTAAAGCAATTGCGCTCCCCTTGATGTGATACAGAAAACGCGTTTGTCATTTGGGCAATGAGCATTAAGCCTCGTCCTGAAGGCATCCAACTCTGTTCATCAAATAGATTTGGCGCCTCTATTTGCTTTGAGGTGTAGCTTTGGAAGGTTTCATCAGTAATGCGATTGCCATAATCAAATACACGCACTTCTATGTTGTGCTGCTTACCTTGTATTAGTTCGCATTCTAACTCGACCGTTTTTCCGGTTTGTTCTTGATACGCATGGATGAAAGCATTGTTCATCAACTCAACCACACACAACTCTAGGGTTTGCATGGCATGAGAAGAAACTGAATGTTGTTGAAGGAACTCAACCAATTCGAGACTCGCTTGGCGTGAAACTTCTAAAGACGCTTGATAGGATTTCTGGAATACCGCACTCGGCGAATTGACGGCTTGCGACTGCCTAGAACCCAACCATTGCACTTTCAACACGCTCACATCATCGTCGAGTTCCGGTTTTCCTTGCCAGTTTTGCACTTGCTCCAAAACGGCATTGGTTTGTGCCTTTTCTGGTATCGCTTGACTCCCTTCGATGTTGGATAGCAGTCGGTCAATGCCGTAAAGCTCCTCTCCTTGCTTGGCTTCTATTAGGCCATCGGAGAAAAACCAAAGGGCGTCATTAGGCTTAAGTTGGATACTTCCACCTTGGTACATCATCGGCTCTAATGCCCCGACAATGAAGTTGTTGTCGCCAACAAGTTCCAAGCGGTTTTGTTCCGTCTGTTGCCAAACGAATTTAGGGTGTCCTGCAGTGCAATAATTCAGCTCACCGGTTTCGGTGTTCAACACGGCGTATTCGATAGTGAAGTAAAGCTTGCTGTTTTGCGCTTGCTGGTAGCGCCGATTAAGCCTTTCAATCACAGCGGCAGGCTCACTGATGCGGTATTTATTGTCGCTCCAGTCTAACGTTATGGACTCCGATTGGTGACGTTGTGACAAAGTTTGCTGGACTGAAAATGCCATCAGCGCTGAAGAAATACCATGGCCCGATACATCAAATACGTAGAAAGCAACATGTTGCTCATCAAGCTCGACATAACCAAACATGTCGCCACCGATCTTGGAACAAGGCACATAAGTAAAGCTGAATTTTGCCGTGTGAATTTGTTCTTCCACTGGTAATAACTGAGTCATCAAATCACTCGCAGCGTCGAGATCTTGTTGAATAGTTTGATAGGCTAAATCGAGCTCTTGGTTTTTTGTCGTGAGCGTATTGTGCAGTTCTAAGGTACGAAAACCCGCTCGGATGCGCGCTTGTAGTTCCTCTACAGATGTCTTCTTGTCGACAAAGTCATCGGCGCCTGCATCCATGCCTTTGATGATGGATTCTTGATCGTTACGGGAAGAGAGAAGCACAAAGAAGATATAACGAGAAAACGCCGACGATTTAAGCTCACGGCAAAGCTCAATGCCACTGATGCCCGGCATCATCAAATCACTGAGGACAAACTGAATGTCAGTTCGGTGAGTCAGCACTTCTAACGCAGACTCACCATCTTCAACGGCAATGACCTCGTACCCTTGCTTTTGCAGTGCACTGGTCATATAGAGCAACACCGTTTTACTGTCATCGACCAACAAAATTGATTTCATAATGCTCCCTGCTTATGACGCAGTGCCTAACGAAGGATGGCGTTAGTGGACTGTTCGTCTCTAAATCGAGTGTAATCTTCTGATAATAGTTGGTGTTGGTAGCGGGTATAAGACAACGCCTCATTCGAGACAACGATTTGGTTTTCTTTTTCCACCAGTTGCCCGCGCAGCAATTCAATTTGTTGATGTTGTTGAGTGTGGTTTTGATACATCGCAACTAATCCACACACAGACGCTACGAGCAGCGTACACAACACGCCATTGATGGTTTTACTTCGAACACGCATAACCTCTCCTTGTCGCTTGGTGTCCTTCATTACTTGGTGAAGTCCAATAATGATTGGGACGTCTACAAACTAAGAACTCAAGGTTCCAAAACGCCGTGAGAGCCAATTGATGTTGTTTCATTAATAGAGTTAATTATAGGAGAAAGGCAGAAAAAGAAGAGAAAACCTGAACAAATTGAAGATCTTTGCGCTTAAAACGACAAAAAGCAGCAAGTCTACAAAAGCCTTGCTGCTTAGAAAAATCACGCTAGAAGTTAACCTTGAAACGCTTCACGCACCGATACTTGTTCAAACCAACGTGCAATATTTGGGTAGGTTTCGAACACCTCAATATTCAAACCATTTACGGCAAAACCAACAAAAATGTAGCCGGTAATGTCTACGATGGTGAAGTTGTCCGTGGCGATGTGCTCGCTTTCTGATAGGCGCTTGTCGAGAATTGGTAGGAATTCTAATACGCGAGATTTCGACTCGTCACCCCACGCAGCTACGCAGTTTTCACGGTCTTGGTAAATTGCTGTGATATTACGAAACGCCTGAAAAGCCGTGTACAAACCTTGGAATTCGACAACGCGATGCCACATTTCCACCTGAGCACGTTCGAGCTGGTTAGCACCAAACAACGCCAGATCATTTTCAAACGCTTCATCTAGGTAACGACAAATCGCCACGCTTTCACAGATCGCAGTGCCATCATCCAGTTCTAGTAGAGGCACTTTGCCGTTCACGCTTTTCGATTTAAACGGTTCAGATAGGTTATCGCCCTCACGAACGTTCAGCGCAATTCGCTCAACCTCGCCACCGACTTCCTTTAGAAAAATGCTAACTCGCTTACAACTTGGAGTCATTGCGGTTTCATAGAGCTTCATTTCACATCCTTTTATCTTTTTCTAACCGATTGGTTAGGATATACTGTAGCCAGTTTATAAACGATCAGTCAAGAACTTCACTATCAAAAATTTTCAAACAGTTGTGGGTCTGTTTGCTGAGCGAGATTTTTGATGCCGTTTGTGAGTTCACATGAATTTGGGGGCTGATACCCAAGAATAGATGGGTATTCATCATATTGGTTCAGTTCGAACGCTAGAGGTTCTCTGTACCATCCCTCCAAAGCAATTTAATTACCCGATAAGCAGACCCAGGCAGGTAATTTATGGCAAGAAAAGCCAATTTCGACCGAGATGAAAAGCTTCTCGTGGCTATGGATGTGTTTTGGCGCAAGGGCTTTGCGAACACGTCTATCTCGGATCTCACAGACGAGTTGAACATCAACCGCTTCAGTCTTTACAACACCTATGGTGACAAGCAACAGCTCTACTACGAAGCGCTCGATACCTACTTGAAAAAGGTCTCGCTACCGTCACTGAATGATTTGGAAAAAGACGACGCGTCTTTACCTGAGTTGGAATCGTTCCTTAAATCTTTTGCTGAGCTGCAGCGCAAACGCAACTGTGGGTGTTTTATTCAAAATGCGTTGATTGAGCACGCTGGGGAAGACGATGACGTACTGCGCAAAGGGCATTTTTTGTTTGACCATCTTATCGACATCATTGCGGATGCACTGACTAATGCGCAGAAAGAAACCTTAGTGCCGAAAACGCTGAAACCAGAAGAACTCGCTCGTTTTGTTCTCAACAACATGCAAGGCATGCGCGTACTTGGCAAAGCCAAACGTTATGCCGACTTGGATACGGCGCTTTCCTGCTTGCTGGTTTTGATTAGGAAATGACATGTCGATTGAAGTGATAGCGGTACGTCTTACCAAAGGCATGGACTTAAAGCTCAGCCTTGCGAAATTGGTCGAGCAGCATGGTATCAAAGCTGGCTCGATTGCCTCATGCGTTGGCTGTGTCTCTGACCTCAACCTTCGTTTGGCAAGTGCAGAGAGTACGTTAACCAAGCAAGAGCCATTTGAAATCGTCTCTGTGATGGGAACCCTAACGCCTGAACATCAGCACGTTCATATCTCGGTGTCTGATCGTGAAGGACGAGTCTGGGGCGGGCATTTAATGGAAGGCACGGTTATTGATACCACCGCAGAATTGATCATCCATTCTTACTCAGAACTTGAGTTCACTAGAGCGATGGACGACTCGACTGGCTATACCGAACTACAAGTGAATCCTTCCAAATAGTAAAAAGCTCCAGAGCCATACTGTACTGTCTCTGGAGCTTTATTCGCTTGTCTCTTACGCCAATAACTTATTCATATCGAGCAAGCTAATTTCGAGGATCATTCCTCGGCTAAGTAACAAACCTGATTATCGTCGACTGTTACTTGCCACGTTTTTAGACAGTGCGCATCGTCTTCCAAACATTGCCCACTCTTTAAACTGAAATGCTGTTTGTACAGTGGTGACGCAACACACATCTCACCATCGATATCACCGACAATCCCTCGACTCATCACATAAGCGTTACCGATTGGGTCCCAATCTTGAACGGCGTAAACACCACTATCAGGAATGTAGAATAACGCGACATGCTTGCCTTCAATCAATACAGTGGCACCGATAAACGGCATTAAGTCATCAAGCTGACACAATTTCACTTTGGTTAAAGCTGCCATTTACACCTCCTGTTTCACGGGAATACGCTGACCGCGTACACGTTGGTACGGTAAGACTTTGCTGCCCGACGTGCTGTTCAAGAAAGGACGGAAACGTTGCAATTTTTGAGGATTATCCAGCGTACTCTTCCACTCACATTGATAGGTATCTACGACGCGCGCCATTTGTTCATCCAAAGAATCACATAAATTCAGAGAGTCATCCAAAATCACTTGTTTAAGGTAATCTAGGCCCCCTTCCATGTTCTCCATCCACACCGACGTGCGCTGCAAGCGATCAGCGGTGCTGACGTAGAACATCAATACTCGGTCGATCATGGTGATCAACTCTGATTTGGATAGGTCGGATGCAAACAAATCCGCGTGTCTTGGTCTCATACCGCCATTACCGCAAACGTATAGATTCCAGCCGTTTTCGGTGGCGATCACCCCAATGTCTTTACTTTGCGCTTCTGCACACTCGCGAGTACAGCCCGATACGGCAAACTTAAGCTTATGGGGCGCTCGCAATCCTTTGTAGCGGTTCTCTAACTCAATGGCTAATCCAACTGAATCATCAACACCATAACGACACCAAGTAGACCCCACACAAGATTTCACGGTGCGGACCGACTTGCCGTAGGCGTGCCCTGTTTCAAAACCGGCATCAATTAAGGTTTGCCAGATTTCAGGAAGCTGTTCTAACTGCGCGCCAAATAAATCCACCCGCTGACCGCCAGTGATCTTGGTGTACAGATCGTATTGCTGAGCAACTTCGCCTAGCACGATGAGTTTGTCTGGTGTGATTTCGCCGCCCGGAACACGAGGTACAATCGAGTAAGAGCCATCTTTTTGCAGGTTCGCCATAAAGGCATCGTTGGAATCTTGCAGAGATTGATGCTGCAGCTCCATGATGTGTTCATTCCACAAAGAAGCAAACACAGATGCTGCTGTCGGCTTACAGATATCACACCCATGCCCTTTGCCATGCAGTGCAATTAAGGTGTCGAAGTCTTTGATTTGTTCCACTTGGCAAATATGGAACATCTCTTGTCGACTGAGCTCAAAGTGCTCACAAAGGTGGTTGTTGACCTCTACCCCCATGGCTGCCAATTGAGTATCCAATACCGACTTCACCATATTGCTACAGCCACCACAGCCAGTACCGGCTTTGGTGTTGGCTTTAAGGTCCGTCAGGTTGGTAGTGCCAGCTTGAATCTCGGCAACTAAGTCGCCTTTTGTGACGTTGTGACAAGAGCAGATGATGGCGCTGTCTGGCATCTCTCCGTCCAGCATTCCAGTATCAAACAGCAGATTCGCCGCGTGGTCTGGCAGGACCGTTTTGTTCAAATAACACTGTAAGAGCGCATCGTAGTCACTGTTGTCACCAACGAGAATCGCACCAAGTAATTGGGTGCCGCTCGCATCAACCACCAGCTTTTTGTAGATGCCTGCAACCGCATCTTGCAAGACCATTTCCTGTGCGCCTTCGGTTTGCATTTGTGCATCGCCGATAGACGCCACATCCACCCCAAGTAGCTTGAGTTTGGTGCTCATGTCTGCACCTTTAAAACCTTCGCTTGGCATCCCAGTCAAGACATCGGCAGTGGTTCTCGCCATGGTGTAACCGGGTGCGACTAAACCAAAGATCTTTTGCTCCCAAAGAGCACATTCGCCAATCGCATAAATATTCTCATCGCTGGTTTGGCATTGATTGTTAATCACAATGCCGCCTCGCTCGCCTATTTCTAGCTCAGCCAGCCTTGCCAACTCATCTTGAGGACGAATGCCTGCGGAGAAGACAATCACATCCACTTCGAGAGGATCTTTGTCTTTAAACACCATACGATGCTTAGCCGTTTCACCATCGCAGATTCGCTCCGTCCCCGTTGAGGTACGCACGGTTAGCCCTAGCGCTTCAATCTTCTCTTTTAGCACTAAGCCAGCACCATCATCTAACTGTACGGGCATGAGGCGAGGTGCAAACTCAATGACGTGAGTTTCTAACCCCAAGAGTTTAAGTGCGTTTGCCGCTTCTAAACCCAACAAGCCGCCGCCAATCACTGCGCCCGTTCTTGCGCCTTCACATGCTTTTTTGATTTGTGAAAGGTCATCAAGCGTGCGATAGACAAACACGTTGTCTCGGTCTTTACCTTCAATTGGCGGCACAAATGGGTAAGAACCGGTCGCGAGCACAAGTTCGTCGTAACCCAGCACATCTTCACCATCAAGAAGAATGCGCTTTTGCTCTCTGTCGATGCCTGTTACTTGGCTGCCAAGTACGAGTTGGATGCCATGCATGTCGTACCATTCTTGGTTGCTCAGCATCAAATCATCATGAGACTTACCCGCAAACAAAGAGGACAACTGTACACGGTCATACGCGATAAAGCGCTCTGCACCAATCACGGTAATTCGGTGCTCCAAATGCGCGTTTTTCTGCACTAATTGCTCGACGAGGTGTTGCCCGACCATACCGTTGCCTACCACAACGATGTGGCTCAATGCGTTCTTTACTGGAATCGTTAAAGGACTGTTCATCGCTGCCTCCTTATGCCGTTTGCGCTGCGGTTTTGGGTTTGTCTTCTTTCGAAGCAGGAATCTCGACTTTGGATTGCTTCTCGTAAAGGAACTTCAGCACCGCTTGTCGACACTTCTGATACTGCGCATCATCTGCCAGTGCTACACGCTCACGAGGGCGAGGTAGATTCACTTCTAACACTTCTCCAATGGTTGCTGCCGGTCCGTTAGTCATCATCACGATTTTGTCAGATAGCAGCACCGCTTCATCCACATCGTGAGTAATCATGATCACGGTGTTGTTTAGCTCGGCTTGAATCTTCATCAGTGCATCCTGCAAATGCGCACGAGTTAACGCATCCAACGCACCAAATGGTTCATCCATCAGCAAAACCTTTGGTTGAAGTGCCAGTGCTCTCGCAATGCCGACTCGCTGCTTCATACCGCCCGAGATTTCATCCGGCTTTTTGTGCGCGGCATGCTGCATTTGAATCAACTCCAAGTAGTGATTCACTTGTTCCTGAATCCACGCTTTGCCCTTTTTGCCGGCAATTTGTTTTACAGCTAGCTCAACGTTTTGATACACGGTTAACCAAGGTAATAATGAATGGTTTTGGAACACCACTGCGCGGTCTGGTCCCGGTCCAGCTACTTCTCGTCCATCGACGATCACGCCGCCGTCTGTTGGCATGTGTAGCCCTGCGACTAAGTTCAATACCGTTGATTTACCGCAGCCAGAGTGGCCAATCAGCGATACAAACTCGCCTTTATTGATTTGTAAATCGACGTTCTTAAGCGCGATGAACTCGCCATCTGGCGTTGGGAATCGCATCCCTAAACGCGTTAGATCTAATAATGCTTTTTCCATGATCGTTTCCCTTATCTCAACGCTTGTTGTTTATTCCAAGACAACCATTTTTGAAGTTGCAGCATGCCTCTATCGAGCATCAAACCGATAAAACCGATGGTGATGACAGCCACCATGATGCGCCCCAATGATGCTGAACTGCCGTTCTGGAACTCATCCCAAACGAACTTGCCTAACCCTGGGTTCTGCGCGAGCATCTCTGCTGCAATCAATACCATCCAAGCGATACCTAAAGAGAGACGTAAACCGGTGAAGATCATTGGAATGGCAGAAGGTAAAACGATGGTGCGTATGTGCTGCCACCACGAAAGTTGAAGCACTTTGCTCACATTGATTAAGTCTTTATCAACGCTCGTCACACCCACAGCGGTGTTAATCAGCGTCGGCCACAAGCTACACAGCGCCACTGTGATCAGAGAGTTAATGAACGACTTAGCAAACATCGGGTCATCACTCACATAAGTAGCACTCACCACCATAGTAACGATAGGCAGCCAAGCCAAAGGTGATACGGGCTTGAGCAATTGAATGATTGGGTTAAACGCTTGATACAGCCCTTGATTAAGACCAAGCACGATGCCAAGTGGAATCGCGATAACCGTCGCCAGCAAAAAGCCCGCAGTCACAGTCACTAAGCTTGTTATGATTTGGTCGAAGAACGTCGGTTTACCAGTGTAAGGACGAATCTTTACTTCGGCGTCTGGATTCTTGGCTAACTTCGCGGCATTGCGTTTTTCCTGACGCTCGATAAACGCTTGTTCTTTTTCTCGCTCTTGCCAATGGTCATCGACAAGGTTGCCGAATTGCTGAAAAGTTTGCACTGGCCCCGGTAGCGTACCTAATGAAGTTTGCACTTCTTTCGCTGCTAAGTGCCACATTGCCAAAAAGATCAGCAAACCAATGACGGGCAAAAGTACCAACCGACTTCGGTTCACTACCTGCTTAGCAGGAAAAAGGGAAATGACATTACTAGACATACTCACTCCTAAGAAATTTACATCCTTGTTATTGCGGGCAGACTCACCTGCCCGCTGTATTTTTTTTAGGACTGCTAACCCTAAACTTTGTCTTTTCCTTTAAGCCCGATAGAGAACTTCTCTAAATATTTATTTGGCTCGCGACCGTCATAAACGATGTTGTCGATAAAGTGTGTTTGTGGCGCACGGAAACCATCTTCAGCACTGAAATCTGGGAAGTCTTTTTTGCTCAACACACCATCTTCAATCAGTGCTTGAGCCGCTTGTTGGTAGATATCTGGACGGTAAACCTCTTTCGCCACATCCATGTACCAATCATCGGATTTCTCGCTTGAGATCTGTCCCCAACGGCGCATTTGAGTCAGGTACCAAATCGCATCGCTGTAATACGGATACGTGGCGTTATGACGGAAGAACACGTTGAAGTCTGGCACGTCTCGTTTGTCACCTTTCTCGTATTCAAATGTGCCCGTCATTGAATTGGCGATAACTTCGGCATCGGCTCCAACGTACTCGCTTTTTGATAGCATCTTCACTGCTTCTTGGCGGTTGGCATTGTCGTTTTCATCCAACCAATGTGCAGCTCGAATCAAGGCTTTCACTACGCGAATGTGTGTGTTTGGATACTTCTCAGCCCAAGCTTTGGAAACACCAAACACTTTCTCTGGGTTGTTCTTCCAGATCTCGTAATCGGTCACGACTGGCGTACCAATGCCTTTGAATACGGCTTGTTGGTTCCATGGTTCGCCTACGCAGTACCCTTTAATCGTGCCCGCTTCCATTGTGGCTGGCATTTGTGGTGGCGGCGTAACACTCAAAAGAACGTCAGCATCCAACTGACCACTGTTGTCACCGGATTCTGGTGCATAAAAACCAGGGTGAATCCCACCTGCCGCTAGCCAGTAACGCAACTCATAGTTGTGCGTCGATACAGGGAACACCATGCCCATGTTGAACGGTTTGCCTTTATCCAGATAACTGTCGACCACAGGCTTAAGTGCATCCGCTTTAATTGGGTGAACAGGTTTGCCATCTGGTTGTTTTGGAATGTATTGCTTCATCTGCTCCCAAGTATCATTGGAAACCGTGATTGCGTTGCCGTTCAAATCCATACTGAACGCGGTAATCACTTCCGCTTTTGTGCCGACACCAATCGTTGCGCCCAATGGCTGACCAGCAAGCATGTGCGCGCCAGCAAGCTCACCATCGATAACTCGGTCTAAAAGCACCTTCCAGTTTGCTTGAGCTTCTAAAGTGACGTACAAGCCTTCGTCTTCAAAAAAGCCTTTCTCATAAGCAACCGCCAGCGGTGCCATATCGGTTAACTTAATAAAACCAAACTTCAGGTCTTCAATTTCTGGCTCACCCAATTCTGCCTTTACGCTGACCGTGGTGAATACCGATAACGAAATTGCTGACACTTTCAGCATCGAACTCCATTTCATTGGTTTGCTCCCATAAAAAAAGCGCCACTACTCCGAAGAGCAGTAGCGCCGTTGCTAAGTCTACAATTACCGCCGTTGATAATTGAGATAAGCGATTCAACAATAAACCCAATTCTTCTAATCCAATTACTGTGCCAACTTATTTTTCACAGTAAATACAATAGATTAGTATATCTTGCCGTTTGTTATTCCCTGTTATTGCTTGCTGATAGTGCAACACGCACCACGTTAGAAAACGCACTATAACCCCAAAGTGGTAGAGCGACTAATCAAGCACCTCCAAAGTAGTTATCAAATTCTTGGCAACTTGTGCGAGCGTTTGGCTCGATTGCATGGCTGAATTTCTTAGCGCTTTATAAGCCTGTCCTTCATCAACGCTGTGCATCTTCATCAGCAGACCTTTCGCTTTTTCCACCAGCTTGCGCTCTTCAATCTTATTGGTCAGTAATTCAATTTCCGATTGCATACTTTCGAATTTCGCTCTCACTAATGTCGCATGTTCAATCCAAGGTTGAAGTGCAAACTCACTATCGTGCGGCATAAGAACATAGTCCATTTTTTCTGATAAACGATTGATATCATTGGATGATAATTGCTTTAAGACGATAAGAAGTGGTGCCGATTTTCTGCGGCAGAAATCGACGATCAAACGCAGTTCCGCGGTTGGTTGTTGCCATCCAACCACAACGCTTGCCGACGGTTCTCGTTGCATTAACGTTTCTAGTTGTGCCAATTGGCAGCCGATGATGTTGTCGTAATCTTTGCTCAATAAGCCGGACAATCGAGCCTGCTCTTGGAGGCTATCACAGCATACTATGATGGGTGTTTTTGACGTTGATTGAGTCATGCACATTCCTTGTTTATATCTCACTCACTAAGAGAGACATAACAAGGAATGTGCCAACTAAAGTAGACGCGCTTTAACTAGAGGCGAGATGTTCTTTGAAGAAGCCGAGTGTGCGCTCCCAAGCGAGTGCTGCTTCTTCCGGTGCGTAGCGTGCTGTTGAGTCGTTATGGAAGCCGTGGTTGACGTTCTCATACATTAGCGCTTGATACTGAGCGTCGGTTGCAATTAACTGCTGCTCATAAGCAGGCCATGTGTCGTTAACACGCTTATCGAGCCCTGCAAAGTGAATCATCAACGGCCCTTTGACTTGCTTTTGGATCTCTTGAGCCGCTGGTGTTCCATAAAAAGGCACACCTGCATCGAGCTCTTCAGGCATTACCGCTGCAAGCATATTGACAATGTATCCACCGAAGCAGAATCCAACCGCGCCCAATTTACCGTTGCCACCCTCGTATTGTTTGAGGAAGTTAGCCGCTGCAATAAAGTCTTGTTCGATCTTGGCTCTGTCCATCTCTTTCTGCATCGCGCGCCCCTCATCGTCGTTCCCCGGATAGCCGCCGAGTGGATAAAGTGCGTCTGGAGCGAAAGCAATAAAGCCGTCTTTTGCAAGTCGTCTTGCGACATCTTTGATATAAGGGTTCAGACCTCGATTTTCATGAATCACCAACACGGTCGGCGATTTTAAGGTCTTCTTCTGTGGCATCACCAAATAACCACGCCCTTCTCCATGCCCATTTGGAGATGGAAAGGTTTCGTAAGTTGCTTTGATGTCAGGATCGTTAAATGAAACTTGTTCTGCGAGTGCGTAATTCGGGGTTAACGCATCGACCAGTGCTGTCATGCTAAAGCCAAGCACAGCAAGGCCACCCAGCCTATTTAGAAACTCACGGCGCGTGATTTTTCCGTGGGCGTATTCGTCGTACCAATCGAAGGCTTCTTGCGGGATCGGATGGGAAGCCTTTTCACTAGGAGTGGTATGCTTTAGAACCATTATCCATGTCCTCTGTGTCTTACCATATGGGATTTTCTCATTCTCAAAAGCGCAGGGAGAAACGAACGCGATTGAGGCTAAAACTTCGGTTTCACCATTCTGATACGGAGCAAGGTGGTGAAACACATCATTGGCGAGCTAGGATCTTTTACCTTCTTCAAACAATAGATAATGGATTCAGATTCAACAACTTTGCGTCGTTGGTTTTACATTAATTGACAATAGTGCGTTATTGTTGGCCGCAATAGGCTTGCCAGTAAGAGAAAGCGCGTTCGAATGCTTTTTCTCTGTCGTGCATTTGTGCAAACAAGACCACTGTCATGGTAGCGAGAACCGTATTTGCCATTTGGTTCATGTCATCTTCTGACGTCCCAAACGGGCAGTTCGCAGGCATTGGCACCTCAGACAGCATTTGCTCCGTCCAGTAGTGCGATGTCACGCCGCTTGTTTGGCTTAACCATACGGTTTGACTTACTTTAGGGTTGTATTCTGACTCACCCGATTGTCCTTTGAATGACACAACGGCGTGAGCGGTTTGACCAATCTCGAATTCGACTTCAGCATGAAGTTGTTGGAAACCAGGATGAAAGCTACCGCGAATACCAACCGTCGCCTGCCCCGGATTCAATGCTCGAACCACGGTATTAATCGGCGTTCTAAGCCCATAGCGATTCTTCCAACCAATCATGGTTTCTGCTTGAGGAGCAAACGAACTCAACGGCAGATACACGATGTTTTGTGTTTCTAACACACGCTTTGCTTCTTCTGCTGATTCCGCTTTCGTAATAGCAAATTTGTCGAGGTAGTCTTCAGCGTGTAAACGACCAGATTGACGGTCGTGATAGCCGTGCATCAGCACTTTATGGCCATTATCGGCAAGGATCTTCGCTGCCAACAGATGCCAAGGCTGACCTGCCGCTTCACGTTTGCCTGCATAACATGGCCAATCAATATCTGCACCAATAGCTGGCATACGGGATTGGAATGCTTTCACAAAGCCAGCGATTTCTTGTTGAGTCTCGTTCTGTACGCGGATCAGCATCAACAGCATTGCCATCTGATCGTCGTCGCACTCACCGTTTAGGTATTCATCCATAACTCGAAACGCTTGGTCAAAGCTCAGTGGTTTTCTACCACGTTCGCCACGACCGACTGTTCTAATACATTCCAAAATGCTGCTCATATTCCCTCGTATTCCGTCACTGACTGTACGGTTTCTATTAGTTGTTCGCGCAGTTTGACAACTTCTCCCATCACAATCAATGCTGGGCTCACGCCTTTAAGTGTAATCGATAAATCATTGAGCTGATTGAGTTGTGTAGCGTGCACTTGTTGTTGAGGGCTGCAACCATGAGTGATTATCGCGACTGGGAAATCTTCTCTCAAACCAGAGCCTAATAAACCCGTTTGTATTTGCGATGACTTTTCTAACCCCATATAGAAGACTAACGTTTGCCCGCTTTGCATCAGTTGGCTCCAAGCTTCAAATGCGCCTGTTACCACTTGCCCTGTCACAAAGGTAACGCTGCGAGCAACGCCACGATGAGTCAGCGGAATCAAGCTGTTTGCTGCACATCCAATCGCAGCGGTAATGCCGGGGATGACTTCGTAAGCGATTGAGTGTTTGACGAGTGCTAATGCTTCTTCGCCTCCACGACCAAATACGAAAGGATCTCCCCCTTTTAAGCGTACAACTCGCTTTCCTTGCTGAGCGAGCGACACCATCAAATCACAGATTTCTTCCTGACCAATGCTGGGTTGTCCGCATCTTTTGCCCACGTAAATCCAATCAGCTTGTGGCAAAGACAACTCCAAAATATCTTTGTTAACCAAACGGTCGTACAGCAGAACCTCTGCCGACATAATCGCTTTTACAGCCTTTACCGTTAACAAGTCAGGATCGTGCGGCCCTGCTCCGACAATCGAGACAAAACCTTTGTGGTTCGCATCTAGATCTGTGGAGTGATTTTCTAAAAGTTGGTTCAGTTTGCTTGCTTGATCATGCTTAGAAAAGCGAGACGAGCGTTCTTGATTCTGGTCCGCTTGTCCTTTCTTAAACCAAGACTTTTGATAAGGCGCTTCCATGTGCTTATCCTCTTTGTGACTTACTTTATTTGAATAGCCAGACTTTGCTGGTTCGCTTGCTGTTTGCCCTTTTGATGCTGATGGCTGTCGACCATTTGTTTGATTTGAGATACGCACGAGCCACAGTTAGTACCGCATTTGAGTTTGTTTTGAAGTTGGGTCACTGACGTGCAGTCTTGTTTCTCCATCGCGTCATGTATTTGTTTATCGGTGACGCGGAAACAACTACAAACCAGTTTGGCACTGCTTTGCGATTGAGTGATGGTAAGCAGTTGCGATAGCTCCATCGGCTTGCCAATCAAGCCGGTAAAGTTGGTGTAGTCGGTTTGAATCGGTTCACCGGACACCACCAAAACGGAGCGAATGATACGAACGTCTCCAACAAGGTCATAGTCCACCGCTAGCCAACCTTGGGCAATATCTATCGTAATTCTGCGGCTCTTTTCCGTTCGACAAAAACTCTGCTTCTTTGGTCGCTTATCGTGTGCAAAGCGCCAAATGCCCAAATTGCTTTCTGCTTGAAATGCGCTGTAGAGAAATTTACCGGAATCAAACTGTGTACCGATGAACATACCGTAGGTTTTTACCGCCGCATCTTGCACCTCAACATAAGACGACTTAAACGCAGGCTGACCAGAAATAGGGTCTTTTGCGCTGTTTACTATCGCGTTAACACTGCTTTCACCGCCATATCGACCCGCCCAGTGCATTGACATAAACAGCTCTTGAAAACCCAAACCTTCATCAATGGCAACTTTGGCATAAATACCGGTGTTTGAAGTAGGCTGAAACAGCTTGGTGAGTTGTCCTGCTTTTAAGCGATTTTGAGTGGCAGAGAGTGTGTTCATGTACACGGTTGGTTCTAACTCAGAGGCGGCAAGGTGTGCGATATGCCCTGTGCGCGTCATGGTATGCCATTGGTCGCGTTGCCTGCCCGTATTGAGCCACCAGCCTTTTGTTCTTTCTAAACGCGTTGGAGATTCACTTGTCACGACAAAACGCGCTTTACCATCTGGGTGCGAATAGACGCCATCAGCAAAAGGACGCTCTCCTCCCCATTGTGTTGGCACCCACTCTTCGTATTCTTGTTCGGTTAAGTTGGCGTATTGAGAAAGATCTAGCTTCAATGGCGAATCTGCATTCATGCCTGTCATCGCCGCATATTCCCTGAATACCGCCCGCTCAGAAGTAAACGCAAAACCATTTTGTGTCTTTTCCAATGCACACATAGCTTGTCCGACTTGGCTTATCGCCCACCAATCTGATTTTGCTTCACCGGGAGGCGTTTGAAACTGACGCTGCCTAGAAAGTCGACGCTCAGAGTTGGTCACCATGCCTTGTTTCTCCCCCCAGCCAGCGGCGGGCAGCAACAGGTCTGCGTAATGTGCGACATCCGAATCCACTGTGATATCGGAAACAATCACAAACGGACAAATCTCTAGTGCACGTTTTACCAATTGGTTATCTGGTAAAGAGACGACGGGATTGGTTGCCATAATCCAGAGAACTTTAATCTCACCACGTTCTACCGCCTCAAACAGCTCAACGGCTTTTAAACCGGGCTGAGTGGCAATTTCTGGTGAATCCCAAAACGCCTGCACTTGCTTGATAGACTCTGCGTCAAAAGCGCGATGAACCGCTAATTGATTTGCCAAACCACCGACTTCTCGTCCGCCCATCGCATTCGGCTGACCTGTAATAGAAAACGGCCCGCAACCTGACTTGGCAATTTTGCCTGACGCCAAGTGTGCATTAATAATGGCATTGCCTTTATCAACACCATTTTCGGCTTGGTTAACCCCTTGGCAAAACAGCGTGATTGCGGTTGGGCTTTGTGCGAACCATTGGAAGAATGTCGTGAGTTTTTCTTCTGAAATGCCAATGGAAGACGTTAAATTAGTGACATCGTAACGCAAATCAGAAACTTCTTCTGCAAGCGCATCAAACCCGTCGGTATGGGAATTTATGTATTGAGAATCAAACCATTGCTGCTCAATAAGAAACTTAAGCAGCCCATTAAAAAGTGATACATCCCCATCATTTTTAATCGGTAGATGCAAATCGGCTTGCTGCGCTGTGACCGTTTCACGCGGGTCAATGACCACCAGCTTGAGATTAGGATTGTTCTCTCTCGCTTGTTGAATACGTCGGAATAAAACAGGGTGCGTCCAAGCAGTATTCGCACCGCAGATGACCAACAGCTCGGTATTATCAATGTCGTCGTAATTGACGGGAACGACATCTTCGCCAAATGCTCGTACATGAGCCGCAACCGCCGAAGACATACACAAACGCGAGTTAGTATCGATGTTTGCGCTGCCAACATAACCTTTCATGAGTTTGTTGGCGACGTAATAGTCTTCCGTCAACAACTGACCAGAAACATACATAGCGACGGAATCCGGTCCAAACTCTGCTTTCGCTTGATGAATCTTTTCTGCAATCAGATCTGTGGCTTGTTGCCATTGCACTTCTTGCCCTTGAGGTCGCTGCTTGGTGACAAGCTTTGGATACAGCAAACGCGAAGGCATATTCAAGCTCTCTGCCAGCGCGACGCCCTTTACGCACAGTGATCCCGCATTTGCAGGATGACACGCATCCCCAACGATTCCTTTCGCATTAACCTCGACACCACATCCAACACCACAATAGGGACAAGTGGTTTTTTTGCATCCTTGCGACATTCCGCCCCCTGATTCTTTCCTTAGAATGACGAGCTACAAGCGAAAAAAAACCTCTCCCGAAACGAGAGAGGCTGCATTGCCTATAAAAGCTCAAAAAAGTAATACCCTATCCGCTTGAAAGCGGCGCATCGAGTTAACGATGAACATAATCTAAATAGCAAACCCGATGCCAATTTTATATTGCATTACATTTCAATAACTTAACAAAATCCGTTTTCACTTTATAATTGGCAATGCACTGATTAGGTGCGAGTTTGAATCACAGAAGTGCAAGATTAACGGGCTAGTGCCATGACCAGTCTCGGCTCTCCATCACCGAAATAATCTTCTTCTTTTTCCAGAACCTTAAAGCCTAACGAAGTGTACAACTTGTAAGCCGGCGCATTGTTTGGATCGACAGTTAACTTAATAACAGAACCGGAACTTGCTTTTGCGATTACATTCTCCACAAGCGAACGTGCAATCCCCTTTCCTCGGTGCTGACTATCTACCGCAAGTGACAAGATCCAATGGGTGTTTTGTTCATCACTTTGTGCCATCAATACATAGCCTGTGACTTGCTCGCTTTGCTTGGAAACTACCAACCCCTGTTGCCAGCAATCAAATGCTTGTCTGAAGAAGAATCTTGGGTATGCATGATGCCCAAACAGTTTATGCTCAAGCTCGTATAGCGTAACTAAATCTTGTTTTTCTGCTGAGGTGATCTTCACAACAACTCACTCCTTCGGGACACATTAAGCAATATCTAAAGCCCCATTTCGATAAACTCCAATTATTTCAGTCAGATTCTAGTGCTTTACCAACTTTAGGCAAAGGTTGATTTTTCAAACAAAGAATCGTGTTCATGAGCACTCTTTCATATTAACGGAACGTCGTACCAGTTTTTATTTGATTGTTGGTTGTTTTTTGTAGAATAATCGCCGCTCTTATATACAAAAATAATAAAAACGATAAGGGCTAACCCGCCCACCATGAGCAACTGCACTCACCTTGCTAGGCGAATCATTATAAAAAATGAAGCATCCGTGCTTAAACGGATGCTTCCATTACGCTGTCAAAATTAGAGTTAAATAATGTCGATGTCTGGATTCGAGCAATCACCCCTGTTGCTCGATTATAAAAATAAAAAGTGGTGGCAGTTTTTAGGCATTCAAATCCTAATATTTTGCGCAATACAAGTAAGCTATAGCCTCTCCAACTTTTACGTGATAGCGCAAGATCGTGTCCACGTACTCTCTTTTACGGCCGCTTTCGTTGTAACAGTCATACTCCGATACAGTTGGCGCGTATTGCCAACAATCATTGCTGGGTTACTTTTCTACTATGGGTGCTTTTCCAAACGTCCGTGGGAAATGGCTTTGCTATTTTCTGTGTTGCTACCCGCATTGCCGCTGTTGTTTTGTCACCTCTACCGATCCGCATTAAAACGCGTTGCGGCGTATAACTTCACCTTAAAGCTCAGTTATTATGCGGTATTAATCGGCATTCTCTATCCTATTGCAAACACTGCTCTACTCATGCTGATTAGTGCCTTTTTAAGTGATGTGACAAATCTCTCTTTTGAGTTTATCGCTTACTCTGTTTTGAGCGCCATTTTGACACAAATGGTACTAACTCCTCTGTTGAGCCTTGGTTTAAGCTATGTCCTTGATGGAGAAAATGCTCCGTATATTAAGCTCGATCGTGCAATGATGGCGGCCTACTCTGATCCATTACACTATCGCTTATGGTTGATGGTATGTGCGCTATTTTTGGTCGCCAGCATATCCACACAAAACCCGCTGACACTCAATACGCTCAGTTTGATGTTACTGTGCCTAGTAGGCATGGGGTTAGGCAAGTTAGGTTTACTGCGCCCCATGTTGATTGGTGCAACGACATTGCTGGTATGCGTGGAAAACATCATCAGTCGATACAATCTTGGCTTTATATCTCGTGAACAAGTTTATGCGATGCTGCTGGTTTTGTTTGTCCTGACCATGCTCACTTTTATGCTTGGTGCCCATACAATAAAGAACTATGTCACGACACGTAATGCGATTCGAAAAGAACGCATCGACAGCTTCACTGGGTTATATAACCTCGCGCAATTAAAAGAAGATGTCGCCAAACAAACCCATGCAACACTTATCTACATCGATCTTGAACCAACCTTATCTAAACTTCATGGATTAGGACACCAAGGTCGAGCACAGTTAATGAAACAACTTAGCCAATACCTCGCGTATAAGACTGACCACCTAACTCGAGCTTATCTGCCGCCATTCGCTAGCGGTTTACTTTGTTTTGCACCACGCTTGCCAAACATGGAAGCAGAGTTAAACAAACTCATTGGGCTGTTAGACCGTTTTTATTTTTACTTCGACGACAGCGCGGTAAGCCTTGTAAAACGTACCATCCAGTGTGCTTCCATCTACGGAAACCACAATCTTGATCCTTTGATCTCCAAACTGTGCGAGCAACAAGGTCGCGACACCACATGCGTGAACTGGGTAACACACAATCAAGAAGAAAATAAGACACTTAACCAGTTGAGCTTCATTCAACAGTGCTTTCGCGAAAACGAATTTGAGCTCTATTGTCAGCCTTATCGAGCGCTATCGGATAACGCTCAAAATGCCCACTTTGAGATTTTGCTGCGCCTTAAACCTAAACAGGGAGAGCTTATGTCTCCGGCTGAGTTTTTCCCTTTAATCAATGAGTTCGGTTTAGAAAGAGAGCTAGACAAATGGGTAATCGAACACACTTTCAAAGCGCTAAAAAACCATATTAAAGATTGGGACTCGATCGGACGATGTGCCATCAATCTGACCGCCAAAGCGCTGAATTCACAGGGTTTAGCGGAAGACATTCAAACCGAAGCGGAGCTACACCAGATCCCGATGAATAAACTGTGTTTTGAAATCACTGAGTCGGATGCACTTCGTAATGAACCAATTGCAATTCAAAACTTAAACAGACTTCGGGAAGCAGGTTCCACCATCGCACTGGATGATTTTGGCACCGGTTATGCGAGCTTCGATTATTTGCGTCGCCTTCCCCTTGACGTACTGAAGGTGGACGGATCATTCGTGAAAAACATTGTCGACAGTGAAAATGACAGAATAATCGTCCAAGCCATCAGCCAAGTCGCCAGCAGCATGCAGTTAGTCACGGTTGCCGAGTTTGTCGAATCAGAAGATCATATCGACACACTGAAAGCGCTAAATATCCAGTTTGCTCAAGGGTTTGGGGTCGCAAGACCACTGCCGCTTTCGGAACACCTTACAAAGTTATCGAACAAAGCTTAACCGCAACATCTAAAACCATAAAATCGTAATATTTCGCGATATAATTTCAACTTATAAACACCGAACTGAAACTATATATCGCTTTTTTCAATTTTACATGGTTCGATAGTTTACACCTTTGCCTCTTCACTAGCATGATTCACCATCACCTCCATGTGATAACAATCACTAAAACAGTTAACATCCGCGCGATTATTATTTTTATAAAGGCGAGTTTTAAGTGAAAGAATCTCGAGATACATTAAATTTTAGTGAATTAAACACAACAAACGCTTGGACTAAACATGATACCCATTGGGTACTAAGTCTGTTTGGTACTGCCGTGGGTGCGGGTATTTTATTCTTACCGATTAACTTAGGTATTGGCGGGTTTTGGCCACTTGTCGTCATGGCGGTACTCGCCTACCCAATGACTTATTTGGCACACCGTGGCCTAGCACGATTTGTGCTGTCATCAAAAGTGAAAAACGCAGATTTTACCGATGTGGTTGAAGAGCACTTTGGCGCAAAAGCGGGACGCTCTATCTCTCTCTTGTATTTCCTTTCGATCTTCCCGATTCTACTTATCTATGGCGTAGGTATTACCAACACCGTTGACAGCTTCATGGTCAACCAAGCGGGTATGGAGCCATTACCGCGTGCCCTACTGTCCGGCGTATTGGTGTTCAGCTTAATTGCTATCATGATGGCGGGTGAAAAAGTGATGCTACGTGCGTTTGCTATCATGGTTTACCCATTGGTTGCGATTCTGGCGTTTCTTTCATTTTATCTGATGCCGAACTGGAGCATACCAGTGATGGATGCGCCGGAAATGTCGTCCTTCGCAAGCACAATGTGGTTAGCGATTCCGGTTGTGATCTTCTCTTTCAGCCACGCAGCAGCAATTTCCACTTTTGCAAATGTTCAACGTCGTCATTATGGTGATGCGGCCGATAATAAATCAGAGCTGATTCTGCGTCGTACAAGCGTCATGCTGATTGCGTTTGTTCTTTTGTTTGTGTTTTCTTGTGTCTTGGCGCTTTCTCCAGAGCAACTGGCAGAGGCGAAATCGCAAAACGTATCAGTACTGTCTTACTTAGCAAATGCAACAGACAATCCATTCATTGCAACGCTTGGCCCACTGGTGGCATTTGTCGCGATCACCTCTTCTTTCCTTGGCCATTTCTTAGGTGCACGTGAAAGCCTAAATGGTTTGATCACTAAGCATTCAGATATGCCGAAACGCCGTGTTGATCACATCAGCGTTGTGGTGCTATTCGTGTCTATTTGGATTGCGGCAATCATGAACCCAAGCATTCTTGGCATGATGGAAGCGCTCTCTGGACCTGTCATTGCAATGATCTTGTTTATCATGCCAATGTTGGCGGTGTACAAAGTGAAAGCGTTAAAGCAATATCGTGGAAAAGTATCGACGTACTTTGTCCTATTGACGGGGATTATTGCAGTAAGTGCGTTGGTTTTTAGCTTGTTGAGTTAAGAAAAGAGACGTGGCTTTTATTTTCAGGGGAATACCTTATTTTTTATTAAGGTAATTCCCTGAATTTTGCTATGGTTTTCTTATTCGGTAATAGAAAGAGACTTTCTCATTACATGAATGTGAAAACACCTACGATCATTAGTACAGACGCGATGCAAGTACGACCGATGATACCAAAGTGGGAAGGTTGAATCATTTCATTGTGCATAGGCAATCTCCTTTTTAGTGAAAACAAGCCGTTTTCTCTTGGCTTACTAACACTATGTCGAAAAAAGCATTTTTCCACAACTCATACAAAGATTAAATTTTTATTACAGTCATGTGAATTTTTAGAGATCGAACGATTTTCTAAGATTGAATTATCATCAAACGGTGTCTTTATTTTTGAATCGGTCAGCGAAAATATCCCCACCAGTCTTCCGACCCTTCTTATATAAATAACCGCAGACAGACTCTACCTTCCTCCTCTACGACAAAGCTGAACTTTTTAAACGTTTACCTTGACCATATGCCTAGTTTCATTGGCTTGGTGAAGAGAATAATAAGCAGAATAAAACCGCTAAATCTATGGGTAATCGCGGTTAAGAGATGATAAACTTGTTACGTGTTTCATTATAAGAGTCAGCTTTTCTATCAACAGTCTGATGCCTTTACCGTTAAAAACGCTGCGATTCCTTTTTCCTATTATATTTGGAGTGCTTTGCTCACTACCCAGCCTAGCCGCTGACGCGCCCAAAAAGGAAAGCTACCTCAAGCAACATCTTGCTCGCGCAGATTATCCAATGCTGGAGTTCTACTTCGACTCCATTGGTAAACCTCGTTCAATTAAATCTAGCGATCTGTCGCTGCCACCTAATGCTTCGCCAGAATCTCAAGCACTGTATTACTTTGCCCGTATCTATCTAGAACGCTACGAAGGGGTTCCTTTACCGAAACTTCCCAACCTTGTGGAGTTTGGTAAAAAGCACAAGTTGCCGTGGGTTATTGCAGAAGCCAAACTCAACCAAGCCGTAGAATTGGTAGAAGCAGACGAAGTGTGGCAAGGCGAACTTCTATTACACGAAGTCATCAACACCGCGCGTGAGATCGGTTATGACTCTTTGCAGGGCCGCGCCTATCGCTGGTTAGGTAATGCCGAAGTCCAACGCGCTCAAGTGCAAACAGGCCTAAGACACTACCGTACTGCTTACGATCTGCTTGAACACTCTGAGTTTGAAATCCAAATCGCGATGACGCTCAATAATATCGCTTCTCTTTACATGGAACTGTCCGATTGGAAGCGAGCGAAAACCTACTTAGATCAAGCGATTTATGGGTATTTAAACAGCGATGATCATTACGACAACAGCCTTTTCCTGGCGATCATGTACGCTAACATGAGCGTGGTTTATTTTGGAATGGAAGAGTACCTTGAGTCTGAACACTATTTCGAACAAGCAGCGAAACTGTCGATGGAAACCGGCTCAGTAAGAATCAAACATAATTCTGTTTCCAACCTATCTCAGCTTTTGAGTACACTTGGTAAGATAGATGAATCATTAGAGCTAGCAGAAGCCTGCTTAGCCTTACCTAACCCTCAGAATCATAAAAGTATCAAAGCCGCTTGTTATGAGGCGTATGCCGAAGCGTACCTCGCAGACAATCAGTTTGATCAAGCAATCTTAAATGCGAAGTTGGCACTCGATAGCTTAAATGAATCGGCTAGCGCTGAAACTAAACAAAAAATGGACCTTCTTCTAGTCATGGTTCGGGCGAATCAAGAGTTGAAGAAGTTTGAAGCTGCATTTGATTACTTAGGTCAGTTACGCAGTTTGGAGCGCAACTTTTCTAGCCATGTCCATGGTGAAGAAATGATTAACATCAAGCTCGATCTTGAGGCAAAGTTAGCGCAAAAAGAGCTGACCTTACTAGAAGCAAAAAATGCGTTGCAAGCATCAGAGCTTGAATCTCAACGCTATCGTGAAATCTTCTATTTTTGTGTCGTTGCGGCTATCGGTTTTTGGTTGTTCCGTTACATCCGCCAGATGAATAAGATCAACGAAGAGTTGGCGCAACAGAACACAACAGATCCGCTAACTAAAGTCCATAACCGCCGCTACCTTCCTAGCTGGTTGGAAAATATGGCTCGTCGCAGTCCAGATAGAAAGTTTGCCTTAGCGGTCATTGATATCGACCACTTCAAATCGTTCAATGACCAATACGGGCACGACTTAGGCGATAAGATGCTGATACACGTCGCCACTATTTTGGATGAGGCGACACGCTCTGGTGATCTTTTGGTTCGTTGGGGTGGTGAAGAGTTTGTATTATTGTTCGAAATCCGTCACGTCGACGACTGTGCAAAAACACTCAACCGTTTGAGACTTGCAGTAGAAAACAACAATCTAGAGGTTGACTCACAGTCGCTAAGCGCCACAATCTCTCTCGGCGCGGTCAACGAGTTAAGCGCTCAATCGATCAAACAAGAGTGGGATAAGTGGTTCTTTGCCGCGGACCAAGCTCTGTATGATGCCAAACAAGCTGGTCGTAACCAGCACAAAATTCACTCGACGTCATAGAAAAGCACAATGAAAAAAATATGGATTCTTGCTGCATTTGCCCCTTTCTTTTTGGCTGCATGCAGTAACCAACAGGCTTCCCAACTTGGAATGCGAAGTAGCAGTGTTAATGTGTACGCTCAGCAAATGAGTAACATGCAATTATGCGAAACGCTCTACTACAATCGCGCCACAAATCAAACTCGAGTAGCAATCGGTGCTGAATTCAACCGTCGCGGTTTGAACAAGAAATGGTGCGATAAAGAATTTAAGAAGTTTTATGTTGAAAAGGTAGTTGACGGTCTGCTGTCTCGTAAAGAACAAGCCCCTACAGAACCTGAGGCAACCATACAACCTGCCATATAAATCACCCCATTCCATAAAAAGCAGGGAATTACTCTAGTTTTCCTGCTTTTTAAACACGCTATCTTCCAGTCAAATATCCAGAATCCCAAGTGACTTCAAGCAGTTAACGTCAAGATAATGTCGTGCGTCGAAAAATGAACGTAAATAAGATGTAAACAGTTTTCGTCTCCTTAGTTAACCGCTAGCTTTGTTTAGACCTGTTTAAAGGAGTATCGAACAGGGACAAAAATTCCAAACAAAGACAATGAGGTCACAAATGGAAACACGCATTAATCGCCTATTCGCCGCGATGTTGGCAGTAGGTATTTCTCCTGCCGTCTCGGCATACGATCCGCTCTATTCAGAGCAATGGCACTTAAACAACACAGGACAAACGGCGTTCGCGGCCAATCCTGCGGTTGCGGGTAACGATTTAAACACCAACCTGACACAAGCAATGGGTATTGCTGGCGTTGGGGTGAAAGTTGCCGTTATCGATTCTGGTGTTCAAATCGACCACCCAGACCTTGCAGGTAACGTAGTCACAGGCAGCAGAAACTTTGTTGAAGACTCTTCATTCCCAGCCGACTACCCAGTCGATGCAAATGGTCACGGTACTGCCGTTGCCGGTTTGATCAGTGCGGTCGGTAATAACGGTGAAGGCGTTCGCGGTGTCGCTTCTCGCTCTTCTTTGATGGGCTTTAACTGGCTCGCTAACCAAACGCTTGAAGGTTGGTTAATTTCTCACGGTGCAGACGCGTCTACCAGCGACGTGCGCGTATTCAACCAAAGTTATGGCTTTAGCCCACTTACCCCTATTCCATTCGACGAGAACGATCCTCAGTTCAAACTCGAAATGGATGTCATGAAAGATGTGAGTGAAAGTAACGCATGGGGCCGTGGAGCAGTCTTCGTTAAGTCTGCAGGTAACGGTTATCGTTACTTCAATACTGGCCGATTCTTCGTTCTTCCAGGCGATTTCTTCGCCGGTGGTGGTAACAAAGGCTTACCAATGCACAACTCACAGCAGTCTTATGACAACGCAAGTTACTACAACCTAGTCACTAGTGCATTACGTGCCGATGGTACACGTGCAAGTTACTCGTCTGTAGGTACAAACGTTTGGGTTGCTGCACCAGCGGGTGAATACGGCCAAGACTTTCCAGCAATGGTAACAACGGACTTAATGGGCTGTGAAGAAGGTCAAAACACCAGCGCAGATTTGGGTATTAATGGCTTACATGGCGGTACAGAGCAAGATCCAAACTGTAACTACACCAGCACGATGAATGGTACGTCTTCTGCTGCTCCAAACACCTCTGGTGCGATTGCCGCAATCATGTCGACAAACCACGCGTTATCAGCTCGTGATGTTCGTGCTCTTCTTGCAGAAACAGCAAGTGTCACGGACAAAGATCACCCAGGTGTTGCACTTGAATTTGTCAACAACCAAGGTGAAGTTGTCAGTTATGAAGCTATTTCACCATGGCAGAAAAACGCAGCGGGCGTTGATTTCCATTCCTTCTATGGTTTTGGTGCCGTTAACCTAGATGAAGCAATGAAGCGTGCACGTATGACAAACAACGTTCTACCTGCACAAGTCATTACGCCATGGGCAAACAATGCAACTGAAGTGAGCGTTCCAGATGCAAGCTTAACAGGCGGCTCTTCTGCTATTGCGATCACTGAAGACTTAACGGTTGAGTCTGTTCAAGTTAAGCTAACGCTTGAACACTCACGCCTACCAGATTTGGCAATTGAACTAATTTCTCCAGCAGGTACGCGTTCTGTTCTACAAACGCCTCGCAACGGCCTTGTTGGTCAATCACTTGATCCAACAGTGGCAGGTTACGAAAACCAACTAATGCTGTCGAACCAGTTCTACGGTGAGAATGCGAAAGGCGAATGGACGCTACGCGCGATCGATACCAACGGTGATGAAGTATTCTCATTCATTGCATATTTCAACTCTTCTGCTATCTATGATGTACCGATGGCAAACAACGCACAACCAGGGGTTATCAAAAGCTGGTCTATGCGTATCTTTGGTCACTAAGGAGTCAATCACATGAAATTTATGACTTTTTCTATTCTGGCTCTTTCAACAATGGCGGCAACTGCAAGTGCACAGCAATTGGCAGAGCAACCAACCCCTGAGTTATTCGTCGCTTCTGACGCGTTAGAAGTTAACGGCCAAGACTACCGTAAGCTATCAGTCAATAACTTATCTGAAGCCGCTGAACTGCATGCCGGTGATGAGGTGTTTAAGAACGCGTTTAGTAACGTATCTAAAGCCACAGGCCTTATCTTTGTAACAGTAAAAAGTCCTACGGATGCAAAGGCTGTAGCAAAGGAGCTGAAACTTGAAGTTGTCTTCGCACAAGGTGAATCCGCGGTGTTTAAAGCATCAGAAGGCCAAGATCTTCTTGGCATCAGTGATTACCTAAATGCGGACAGTCGCGTAAAAGCGTCTAAAATTGAACTAAACAGCGGTAAATACCGTGCACAATAATTCTCTAGCAAGAGAAGTTGGCTGATAAAAATGCCTCAGCAATCGCTGAGGCATTTTCTTTACTAATCAGCTTCAATCTAATTTATTGAATAAACCCGATCAACTTCTTGGCAATATCGGTATTGTTCTGTGAGCCCACAAACTTATCAGCCCCTTTCCCGTAAGCGAACACTTGAACATCAACAGCGGTATGGCCCTTCGTCGTCCAACCAGTAAAACTCTTCTTGTTGATGATGTCTTTCACTTCTTTATAAAGCGCTTTCGCTGGTTCTTCACTTAATTTCGCATAAGCGAGTTGTCTACCTTGCTCTTTCGACAATTCCCAATCCACAGAAGCATTCCATGTTTTGATCATATCGTGAGACTGCGCTAATGACATCGCTAAGGGCCATGCAGTTTGATGAACTCCTTTAATCGCCTCTGTATCCCATTGGTATTGTCCATTTGCACCGATAGTTAAACCGCCTGTGGAGTGGTCAGCCGTCACCACCAACAAAGTGTCTGGATGCGCATCGACATAAGCTTTCGCCAATTCAATCGATTTGGCAAAGTCATCCATTTCTGCCATCGCGCACGCAATGTCGTTCGCGTGGCCACACCAATCAATTTGACTGCCTTCAATCATAACGAAAAAACCGTTATCTCGACGTTGCAGCAGTGAGAGAGCTTTGTTGGTCATTTCCTCTAGACGAGTGGGATTCTCATCAAGCGCAAATGGAAATGCCTTATCTGCGAACAGGCCTAAAGCAGGTAAAGTTTGCAATGCAGGAAGGTCTTTGAAATCGGTAATGTACTGGTAACCTTGCTGTTTAAATTCTTCAACCAAATTGCGATCTTCACGTTCAAAATAACGCACACCGCCACCAAGTAATAAATCAACAGGTAACTGATCATCGACTTTGTTATCAATGTAGTCATTGGCAATCTCATCATAGTTTCGACGAGATTCATTGTGAGCTGCAAAGCTCGCTGGCGTGGCGTGATTAATTTGTGACGTTGCAACTAATCCAGTCGTCATCCCCTGCTCTTTTGCCATCTCAAGCATGGTTTTAACTGGCTTTTTATCGACATCAACCGCCACAGCACCATTATAACTCTTAATGCCACTGCTAAGTGCCGTCGCGCTTGCTGCACTGTCAGTAACATAGGTGACATCATCAGGATACGTCTTTGCCATACCAACTAAGATCGAGTCAAACACCGTCGGCTCAATCTCTTTTGTGGCTGGGTCATCATGATAATAACGGTAGGCAGAGGTAAAGGCAGGTCCCATCCCATCACCAATCATATAGATGATGTTTTTAGGCGCCTCGCTGGCAAAGACAGGACTGGCAAATAAGCAGGCAGTTATTAGAGGGGTTTTCAGTTTCATATCTCATCCATGACATAATGCGATGATGCCAATATGGCACTCATCAACTTGAGTATCGTTCTAATGTTAAAGCATTAACGAATACTATCATGCAGTTAGGATGAAACATGGCGTTAGTTCATAGTTTTACAACGCACATCATTTCTTAAATAAGATAACCTCAGTGCGCAGCTCAGCCTGCTCAGTATCATGCGGACTGTTTAAGTAGCGTTCAATACCCAAAGGTTTGTTTTTCACTTTAACACCATCATGCCGAGTCACACTCATCGCCATTGACCACGCATTACCCAGAAACCAATATTCACCTTTATGCTCCACAACAAAGGTGTCACTGGCCGGAATAGTTCCCGCAACAAAATCCCCCATCGCGGCAACGCCAGCTTTAACTGGTAAACAGGTAATAAATTCAAAGTATCCACGCTTCATGTCCATGGATAAGTAATAGCAAAAGAGCTCTCCGGTCACAGGTAGCTTCTCTTTTTCTACGAGGTCAAATAATCGTTCAATGTGATCTTGCATGATTGGTCCCAGATCATTCATCATGCCGGAACCCGTTAAGCCAATGTAGTTAATTTCATTTTGCTGACGACTACCGACTTCAACCAATTCAGATAAGACAGTTCCGGTCTCTAATTGGCGCTTCAGCATGCGCAGCCCACGTTCATAGTCCATCTCAATCATGCTTTTAAACATGCCTTTCAAGAAGAATAAAAACCACGGCACGCTTGATTGCATCTGCCATTCCACCACAGATCCTTTCTCTGATGGCGTAACGATTAACGTCACTTTCGCATGACTTTTAAAAGGGCGGAAAAAGTGCAATTCCATATCTAAACGATGTTCTTGTGTGCTCTCTAAGACCATTGCCCCAGTACCAACACGCTTCCCGTTCCACTGATAGCCGGAACCGACCAGCCCCTGCTCATTGCTGTAAGTCAGCTCGCAATCCGGCTCTAAAATAAGCCAAGGAGACCATTCCGGCCAATTCTTAAAATCTTTGAGGTAATCGATAATTTCGCTTTGTGTCTTTTCGATTTCAACGCTCTTACTGACGTGGTACGAAAGCATAGTCGCTCCTTGAGTTTCCCTTCCACTCCCTAGAGTCTAATTCATATCAGTGTTTTTTCTTTTTTCACTGGCAGTTAGGTACAAAAAAACCAGAGTGAAATCTCTGGCTTTTCGTTATTCACACCGTTCGAAGCACTCCCCTAATCGAAGTGCTCAATCAGGAAACAAAGTCGATTTTGGCCGTAAACCTTACGCCATCATCCTCTAATTCAAACGGCCAACTCATGCGCTCACAGATGCGTTGCACAATCACAAGCCCACAGCCATAACCGGCATTGTAGGTCTCATTACCATCATGGCGATTCACAACCACCAATTGAGTGCTATTCAGTTCAATCTCGATGTCACCAACGCTGTAACTGAATGCATTCTTAACCAGGTTATTGATCACAATGGTGATAAAACTCTCAGGCGCATGCACCACACCACTGTCTTTTTCCCTTAACTGGTACTCTGCACCTTGTTTAGCAAACAGAGGAGCAAGCTCTTCTAGCTGTTGATTGAGGCAAACAATCAATTCATGGTCGCCGTAGTGCTGCGGCTCAACATTCTCTTTCCCTAACAGTAAGAAAGCTTCCGTTAGAACCCGCATTTCTTCACTGGCCAGTTGAAGACGCGCAATGGCTTTTTGCGCGACGCGTGGTTGATCTGGCACTCGGCTTAAAATATCTGCAGAGCCTTTTATTACCATGATGGGCGTTCGAAGTTCGTGTGATGCAAATCGGCTAAACTCTTGCTCTCGTCGGAAGTAACCTGCGATGTTGTTTTTACTGTCCAGCAAAGTTTGCTCAATATGTCGGGTTTCACTGAACTTAGTATCGACTTCAAACGCGGGTTGGTCCGGCGGCATACAGCCGATTTTGCCTTCAATTTTCGCCAGTGGACGAGAAAGAATTCGCACCATGTAAACACCGTAGCCAACCATGATGATGGAAAACAAGCCACCCAAGAAAAAAGTAAACTGATGCAACGAGCTTTCGTACTCATCCAGATAATCATCGGAATCATCTTGAAAGACGATGTACATCAATCCTTCACCAGATGGGTGCTCGAAGACAACAAAGTGCTTATCCTCTTCACCTAATAGGTATTCATAGAAGCCTGGAAACTTAAACGACAGCAACCAATCAGGTGTCGGAGCTTTGCTCCAGTAGGAATCAAACTCCATCACGTTTGGCAAAGGGGCATCCCAACCCTGCTTTTTGTAATTCTCTTTGTATAGAACCACTTCAGTATCGAGCCAGTGATGCAAGCTCAACACTTCCAGTTTGTTCTCTGCCACATAAATTAATGACCAAAACAACGTAAACATTGCAAACGTCATAAGGCCAAAACCCCAACGAATTTTGCGATAAATACTTGGGTAATCTTTATGCTTTAAGTCGGTAACCTTGTCCATGAATGGTCTCTAATCTAGAATCATCAAACCCTTTGTCGAGTGCAGTTCTTAGCCCGTAAATATGACTACGCAACGCATCACTGCCCGGAGGTTCATCCCCCCAGACATCCTCAATAACTTCGGTTCGAGATACCGATGCCGGAGCCCGCTTTAATAACAGTTTTAAGATCTTAGTTTGAATACGACTCAGTTTGAGTGCTTTACCCATTCTTGTGACTTGGTCGGTACGCACATCTAAACTAATGTCGGCAAATTTGAGCGTGCCAACATCTTGTCTCGGGCCTCGATTTGCCAGTGCATGCACACGTAAACTCAACTCTTGCATTGCAAATGGCTTCATCAAATAGTCGTCACCCCCAGCTTGAAACGCGGCAACTTTGTCGTCTAACGTATCTTTGGCGGTTAAAAATAATATCGGCGTACCACATAGATACTCTTGACGCAGTTTATGGACGGTACTGATGCCATCAAGTTTCGGCATCATGATGTCCATAATGATCACATCATAATGATTCTCTTGAATTAAATTTAGCGCGGCCTCTCCATGATAAGCGCAATCTATCGTCATCCCTTCCAATTCCAGATAATCGGCAATAGTTTCTGAAACATTGTGATTATCATCGACAATTAATATTTTCATAGGCTCACGTTTCTTCACGAACACTTCACGATACGCATCATAAGATACAACCAAATTCATAAATAAGCTTTCAAAAACAGGTATAAATCATGAAAAAATTAGCGCTTGTAGCCGCAGTGGGCATGGCATTATCGGGTTGTGGTGGTTCTGGTGACGGTGGCAGCTCTTCACCTCAACCGGCAGCAAAACCAAGCTCAGCGATTGGTACGGTTGAGTCCGTAAATGAAGCGAAAAGCACCATTACAGTAAATGGCTACACCTACCGCGTTTCTGAAGTCATGTATGGTTCAAAAGAAACCAACCTTGGCGCCGTTCAGCCAAACATGATGGTTCAAGTGGGTTCTGGAACAGAAAAATCAACAGAGGAACCGGTTGTTGTTACGCTAGAACCGACCATGACTGGCACGGTGACCGCGATTGACCACATCAACAAAACGTTCACGGTAAACGGTGTTGAACTTCATTTCGAAGGTTTAAGTGATGAAATCGACCAAGGCGACTGGGTTATGGTGTCTTCACTACCAACCGCTGATGCGGGCTACAAAGTGCTATCCGTCGTTAAGTTTGATTTCGATTACAACGGTCCTGATGAAATTGAAGGTCGTATCTCAAGCATTGACACCAATAACGGTACATTCAAACTAGGTGCGAACGTCACAGTCTCTTATGACCGAGTTGATGGTTTGAGCGTTGGCGAATGGGTAGAAGCCGAAGGTACGATGCAAGGCGATGTTTTCATGGCTACAGAAGTTGAAGTCGAAAACTACGACAGCTTGGTCGGTGATAACGACGTAGAAGGCATTGTTACTTGGGTCGCTAATGACTACAGCCAATTCTCACTAAACTACCGTGGTAACTTCGTTGTCGATAACGCGACCCGCTTTGAAGACGGAACTAAAACCGACTTGAAACAAGGCCAAGAAGTTGAAGTAACGTCTGTAATGAAAAATGGCGTTCGCACCGCGACCGAAGTCGAGATCGACGGCCCAGATTTTGATGGTGACCACGACAGTAACTGGCAAGGTAAAGAGTTTGAATGTGAAGGTGTGGTAACAAACTACAACGTAAACACGGAAACGTTCCAAGTTTCACGCTGTGAAGATGATGCAGACCAAGTCATGTCCAACAACACCGTTGTGATTGACGCTCAAACTCGCTTTGAAGGCTTAGAAAAGCACAATCTAAACGGCACTAAAGTCGAAGTTGAAGGTGTGATCATCAACAACCAAAACGTAGCACGTGAAGTAGAAGCAGAAAGCCACGACGACTAACGTAATGTAAATACACGCAAATATTTAAGAAGCATCACAATTTGATGCTTCTTTTCCTCCCGTGTCGACTTTTCTTCTATCCTCTTTACAACAGATACGTATGACCAAATGAGGGATTAATAATGCGTAAAATAACACTGCCTCTAATGATGATTTTCAGCGCTTGTGCTTCAGCAAGCAGTTTTGCTGCAACAAAGGCTGATGCAACACCAGAGCGAGTTGAATCTTTTGAGTGCACCGGTTCAGTAAACAGCTATAACGCAGACTCCCGAACGTTTGTTCTTGCTTGCCAAAACGAGCATGGGCCTGAATTTCAAACCAAAACCGTCGTGATTGATAGCAATACTCAACTCGAAGGAGTACAGGAAGCCAACCTAGATGGTGCAACGATTGAGGTTGATGGTGTGGTTGTAGGTGATCAAAATATCGCAAGAGAAATTGAGCTCGCGAACGACTAAACTTCCGAAATTACAACAGAAACCCACAAGTGTCGCTTTGGCGGCACTTTTCTTTTCCTGCAAATCAGAATCCCTCAGTTACACTTAATGCATGTTTACATAAATACGGTAACTGGAATGAAAATACGTAATCTGGCCCTCCTTCTTTTCTTGTTTGTTTCTACAGCCAGCTATGCAGGCGTAATGGACCCCGACTGTGATGCTGAAAAAGCCGCGAAAGCAACGGCAACCAAAGCGGTTGTTGGTGTTGGTGGTCGTTGTACCCCAAAAGAAGCGTTGAAAGATACCACCGTAGAAGCGGGCAAAGACGCTCTGCCAGATGAGGGGATTGCAGGTAAAGCAGTTGATGCTGCAATGCCAGAAAAAGAAAAGAAACCTCTTAAGAACACAACCAAGAAAATCATCACGGATTAATGCTGTGTTTCCGCGTACAAAAAGAGCGCCCAGATGGACGCTCTTTTGTTTTTCGCTCGAAATGCTTAAGCCGCTTCAGCTTGACCAATCCAATGGTAATGGTGATTCGCTTTCTTACCGACTAAACCAAGCTCAGCCAATTCTTCAAATACTTTATCAACTTCTTCTGCTGAAAGTCGGAACTGCTTCGCGACGGCTTTCTTAGTACATGTCACTTGATGCCCTTTTAGCGCATCACTCACTTGTTCTAATAACGTCTTTGGTTCTTCTGGCTCAATTGGCACAGACATTTCAGGTTGTTCTTCCTCTTTAATATGAGGTAAGTAACCCGCCGGTTCGAGTTCAATATCACGAACGTTCGCTAGCGTAATACCATCGTTTCTGCGGAAGTAATGACGGAAGCGGTTCTCTTCACCAATCAATCCAACGAAAAACGCTGCGAAGAAGTCCAACAAGATTGATAAGAAGACCACCAAACCAAGCTGCGCTTGAGACGATGTAGTACCGAATGCTTTCGCCAAGCTGTCAATCAAGCCGATCACCGAACCTTGCGCTACTGGCGGTAAGCTGTCGCGTTCCGTCGCTAGGCGTTGCTGTTCTTCACGCAATTTCTTGTTTTGCTCTTGAATACGAGAGACACCTGTCGCGATGCGCTCCATTTCGATGTACTTTTGCGCCGCCATGTTGTTCAGTTCAATCTGTTTATCGATTGATGCAATCTGACGGTTGTAGGCTTCAACTTTTGCCTGCTCTACCGAGATATGGCTTTGTGCACTGTTGGTCGCACTGTTGATACCACCGATACTGCCACCAATAGAAATGGCAGCGAGAACCAAATAAAACACCAATGCCGTTAAGGCACCTGCGTAGTTTCGATGGGCACGACGCTCACCATATTCATACCAAGCGTAAAATTTACCCGCTTCAAATATGATGGCCAAACCGCCAAATAGCGCCTGCATCATTGGGTTTTCATCAATCGACAAAAACAGTAAAAGAGAGAAAATAGTCGATGCTAAAATCGCTGCACCAGTAAACGCATACACGCTCACCATCGCAAAGCGACCTTTAGGATATCGATATCCGATCTGTTGTTCGTATTTCATTGGAGAAATTTCTTAAGATTCCGCAACCCTTATATGACGGGCGCTTCAGGCAACTACAAAGGTGCGGAGAATACCGTATCCTTTATTAAATTACTGTCATAATTCCGTTAATGGAAAACAAGTGAAGAATAGATAGTCACTTTGAATCGAATAAGCGCGATTCTAGCACGTAAAATCACCAATCAAATCCGCACCATTCAGCAAGCCAACAGGTTAAGCTGTGCCGTGAGCAACGCAATTTTAGATATTTATCTTTAGAACAATAATCCACAAAACAAATAAAACACACTCACATCACCTTTTTATAAACTACCAGTTACAATTTAACGCTCATTTGTTAGTATCCCGCGCCGAAACAATGAAGTATCGCGTCGTATGGAAACAGTCAAAATACAATCAGGAAAACCAACTATAAGCGCAGTAGCGATAATCATCGCAGTGCTGTTTCAGTTGTACCTGACATCCACCGTCGCGCTCAACCCTACGCAAATTCACGGTGAAAACTGGCTCAACCAAGTACAAGATGAGAAGGTGCTACTGTGTACTGCAGATGGCTTTAAATGGGTCGATGTTAACGAGTTAATTCAAGCGAATGCACTTCCCAACTCAGACTTCATTCAAGATCTCAATCTGCACGACAGCATCCAATTTGAATGTCCGTTATTGCAAGCCGCTCAATTCTTTATCTCCGTTGCGTTAGGGCTCTTTCTTGCCACCATCTTTTGGCTGCGACGCCGCAAGCACACATTAATATCCTACGACTTCGCCCTATGTGGTCGACAAGTGTATAAACACGTCGCACCAAAACAATCACCACCTCGTGCTTTCCTTGCCTAATGCTCTGCATGTGGCGCACAACAATAACAATTAGTCCGATCGAGCAAACGATTCGGAGAAGCAAAATTTCAAAAGGAAAACACTAATGCTTAAAACAATGAAAACCACAGCCTTCGCTCTTATTGCTCTATTAGCAAGCCCACTCAGCCTTGCTCACGAATACGAAGCAGGCAAGATTCACATCGATCATCCTTGGAGCCGAGAGGCGCCACCAAATGCGCCAGTGATTGGCGGTTTCTTCCAGCTAAGTAACCTAGGTGATGCTGATGACGCGCTGATCGCAGCTTCAACACCGATTGCTGACCGTGTAGAGATTCATACTCACACGAAAGAAGACGGCATGATGAAGATGATTAAGATTGATGAAGTCGTGGTAGAGCCTCAGCAGAAAGTGGAATTCAAGCCAGGCAGCTTCCATCTCATGATCTTCAACCCAACCCAAACGCTAAAAGAAGGCGACCGTTTCCCTGTGACTTTGACGTTCAAAAAAGCAGGTAAAGTGGAAGTAGAAATGGCGGTTGAGAAAAAAGACCACATGGAAAAGCACACGCACCACCATTAATCGCTTAAACGAAAAGAGCCCGCGACTTCAGCGGGCTCTTTTGCTTTTGGTGCTCAGACTTTAATTATGTGTACTTGAGAGATTCCCTACTCGCTCGTCCCCCGCTCTAGGGAATGACCCCATTTAGTCTTCTATCAAAGTTTGAGTGGCTTAGTGCTCAACACATCAACCAAACTCCACCCTCGTCATTCCGACGAGCCTAGGCGAGATCAGGAATCTATTAACAGCTAACTCAGTCTTACTTAAAGCAAACCTCTGCCCAGCGCGCTAGACCTGCGGTGACCGAACCAAAGTAGTTACCACTCACCACCGGAATATTTGGCAATACTGTCTGCACTGCATCACGCAAAATAGGTGAACGTGCCGAACCGCCTGTCATAAAGATCGCATCCGGTTTTACGCCCGCTTGCTCTACCGCTTCAGTAACCAAAGCCGTCATCTTATTCTTAGGTGATTCAATCGCTTCAATCATCTCATCACGTTGAACATCGACTTCAATCAACTCAGACAACAAGTTAATGCCCGCACGGTAAGACGCTTGTTCAGAAAGCGCGACTTTCGCCTCTTCCGCACGACGGACAATGTTATAACCCAGAGACTCATGGTAAACCTCTAACAAGCGAGCAAGCTTTTGTGGCTCTTGCGCTTGCTTGTGCAGAAGTTTCAACGCCGAAAGGTTCTCACGAGAATAAAAGTCACTCTGCGCTTCTACGTTGTTGATGGCAATTGGGTTCCAGAACTGTGTGGTTGGCATAACGATGCCCGACTCCATCTTGCTCTCCATACCAAATGGGAACATCAGTTGTTTGAACGCCAATGCAATATCCAAATCGTTACCACCGACACGCTGGCCACTGTGCGCCAACAGACTTGCTGTGCGATCCGCTTTACCACGCCAAGATGGTCCCATCTGAATCAAAGAACAGTCTGTCGTACCACCGCCAATATCGACCACCAGAATGGTTTTATCTTCCGTTAGCGTCGCTTCATATTCCAGACCCGCGGCAACAGGCTCAAATTGAAACTCAACATTTTGGAAGCCAGCACGTTTTGCTGCTCTTAAGAGAATACCTTCTGCTTGGATGTTCGCCGTTTCTCCTCCACGTCCGTGGAAATTGATAGGACGACCAATCACCGCATCAGTAATAATTTGCTGCGCACTGTTCTCTGCTTGCGCTTTGATGTTGTCCATCATGGCGCAAACCAGATCTTCAAAGAAACTCAGCTGAACATCACGCAGACCAGAAGCACCGAGGAAAGACTTTGGTGACTTCACGTAATAGATATCGCGAGGATCTTCTAAATAACGATTCAGCGCTGCTTGTCCAAACGCCATGTCTTCTGGCTCAAGTTCAATGCTCTCTTCGCGGTTGAAGTTTATAGCGCGACGCAGAACTTGCTCACCCACTTTATCAAAAGGCTTGATATTACGATGACGAAATAGGTGTTCAGACACCGATTCACGCGTTGGTGACGCAAGGGTGGAAGGAATGTAAGGGCTATTCCCCTCAAGATTAAGCAACTGAGGCTCACCTTGTTCCATTTTCGCCACCGAACAGTTTGCGGTGCCATAGTCAAAGCCGATGTACATAAGTCCTCCCACTGACAAAAAAGGTCGGCAATCCTACCTCAACAGTCGTGGAAATTCTAGCGCAACAACTTGAATTGAATCTGGCTTTAGTCTTTCTCTACAGGCTCTTTTTTCATTGAGGGCAGTACAAACGCAAGAAGCAACGCCAAAAGCAGAAATACCGGAGTGAGCGTAAGCCCATGCCAAATCGAGTATCCATCGTGGAAGAGCCAAAAAATGCCTACTGTAAGTAAGTATGCAAAATAGCTACAAAACACTAAGCTAATCGCTACGAAACGAGTGCGGTTAATGATGAGTATGCGCACCAAATATTGGCTCATGATTCCTGCGCAATGGACAGCAAGTTGCCAATTTATAATAAAGCACGCCAACGCGACAAACCCTGAAACCAACAGCGCATCATGAGTATTAACGATGAAATAGCTACCAAAACGACTCATGATGATGGGATAGTCACCTTCATAAATGATCGACCACGAAATCGCATTCGCAGCCGCAACGAAGTTGGCAAAATAGGCGATGGCATAAAAGGTAGTTTGAGAACTGAATGGTTGAAAGACTTCTGAACAATAGCCTTGCCACTCTTCTTGGTTAGCGGTTGGTCCGACCCAATTGCGTTTTTTACTTGGCACACGCTCGGCAAATGCAGGGCCATTACGAAACAACAGCCAAAAGATATACAGCGCTAGTGCCACCAAGAGTATTGTTAGCATCTCCTTTCCCCTCTAGAAATGTCCTTTCCACTGCCAATGGCGTTGGGGTCGTATACTGCACTTCCCTGATTTATATGCTAAATCTTGTTTTAATGCGTTGCTAAACATCAAATATAAGAACATACGATGGTGACTCTTTTGTCACTATCGTTATTTAGGTTTAGCACACGATGGACGGAATTGCTGAATCTGGGTAGGACGAACAAGGAGGGGAAACGTCGCCTACCCCAACGATTTACGCTTCGAGCTTTTCCTCAAATACTCCGAGTTCCCGCCCGAGCCAAATCGCATGTTCTGTGTGATCACGTAATTCGTTATCGCTGACTGGATGGATTAAGACAGAGAAGCCACCTCGAATGGTATCTAACCAAGCGATAAATTCCTCGCTCACGGATTCAACGTGCAGTTCAAACATTGGCATCTTATGGGGCCCAACCAATTTACACACTAACGGAAAAACGCGCAGCACGTCTTGGCGTTCTTGACGAATAATTTCATTCAAGGCTTGAGCTTTTTCCTGCTGCTGAAGCGGAAAATAAACATGAATGTGGTACATAACTTCTCCATGAGTATCACAGACTTTAATTATGGGTCACACTACATGCATTCCCCAACCTTGGGAAGTGACAAGTGACTCTATCTAGTCAAAGCGTGACGACGAGAATAACGTGTTACTGAATTATCACCTCAAAGTGCTTAAAAACCATTCAAGTTGTAAAATTTCACAGCGTAATTTTGTCGCAAATTTCTGGTCAAAGTCAGTGATTCCATTCAATTCTGAAAACGTACAATTCTTAAAACCAGTGTTTTATCCTATAAAAATACACTGTAAGCGAAATTTTACTGTGGAGCATTGCGTAAATCAAAGCATAATTTAACATTTTGTTTACACTTACAGTATCTGGTTATATCAAGATTCATCACTGGATTAGGCGGTGTAAACAGCAGTATCAAGCGACGCCTTGTGTTTTTCCAGAACACAGTTTTGTTAGAGAGACGAACGACAGATGCGTCAATAACTATCAAAAACAACTGCAATCCTAGGTATGACCTTTTGCGCTGATATCAAAGCCTGAGTACCCATACAGGCTGAGATCGAAATAATGAGCAGCTGCAGTCCAAAAGACCCGCAGCGTCAAAAGGAGCTTGAGATGAACGTTCAGGCATTACCCATGCATCGGTTTATCGACCATGATGGGAACCTCGTCAGCCAACTACCCAACTGGGCTGATCTTGAAACTTTGGTCGGATTTTACCAGGACATGGTATTAACCCGGACCTACGATAACAAAGCCGTTGCCCTGCAACGCACTGGGAAATTGGGCACCTACCCATCACACCTTGGCTCGGAAGCTGTTGGTATTGCTGTGGGCAGAGCGCTTAACACCACCGATGTTTTCGTGCCTTATTATCGTGATATGCCCGCCATGTGGTGCCGTGGCATAGGAATGGAAAAGAACCTGCAATATTGGGGAGGCGATGAACGCGGCAGCGACTTCGCGCCTGAAGGCAGTCCTTTTCCTAGTAAAGATCTCCCCTTCTGTGTCCCAATCGCAACTCAGTGTACCCATGCCGTTGGTGTTGCGGCGGCACTGAAAATCCAAGGCAATCACGATGCCGCTTTGGTGATGTGCGGCGATGGCGGCACTTCCAAAGGCGACTTCCTTGAATCCATTAACTGTGCGGGCGCATGGAACATCCCATTAGTTTTTGTGGTGAACAATAACCAATGGGCGATTTCCGTGCCGCGCAGTTTGCAATGTGCTGCGGAATTTCTCTCAGAAAAAGCCAAAGGCGCCGGCATCCCCGGTATTACGGTGGATGGCAATGACATCGTTGCGGTGTTTGATGCAACAAAGAATGCGCTTAACCGAGCCAGAAAAGGCAAAGGCGCAACGTTAATAGAAGCCGTAAGTTACCGCTTGAGCGATCACACTACTGCCGACGACGCGACCCGTTATCGTAACGAGGATGAAGTTCAAACGGCTTGGCAATATGAGCCCGTCCGTCGACTTAAAGCCTTTCTCACCAATCAAGGCGTTTGGAGCAACGAGAAAGAGCAAGAGTGGCAAACCCACTGCAAAGAACAAGTTGAACTCGCCGTTGAACGTTATCTCAATATGCCGAATCAAGCGCCTGAAACGGGCTTCGACTTCCTTTATGAATCCCTACCCCAAGAGCTTCATGCGCAAAGGGATGAGCTAATCAACAAAGCAATGCGAATGCAGGGAGGGAAACATGGCTGAACTCACGTTAGTTGAAGCAGTGAACCTCGCATTGCACCATGAAATGGAACACGATCCGAATGTCATCGTCCTTGGCGAAGACGTGGGTGATAACGGCGGTGTATTCCGCGCCACAGTTGGACTCAAACAAAAATACGGTCTTAAGCGCGTTATCGACACACCTCTTGCTGAAGCGCTTATTGGCGGTGTCACTGTCGGCATGGCAACGCAAGGCTTACGACCTGTGGCAGAGTTTCAATTCCAAGGCTTTGTCTTCCCTGCATTAGAGCATTTGATGTGTCATGCGGCGCGAATGCGTAACCGTACTCGTGGTCGACTCACCTGCCCTGCAGTGTTCCGCGCGCCATTTGGTGGCGGTATTCATGCACCAGAGCACCATTCTGAAAGTGTAGAAGCGTTGTTTGCTCACACCGCAGGCTTTAAGGTTGTGATTCCTTCATCACCGCAACGCGCTTATGGTTTGCTTCTAGCAGCCATTCGTAGCAACGATCCGGTGATGTTCTTTGAGCCAAAACGTATCTATCGCACAGTGAAATCTGAAGTGGTGGATAATGGTGAAGCGCTACCTCTCGACACTTGTTTTACCCTTCGCAAAGGTCGCGACATTACGTTAGTGACTTGGGGAGCGTGTGTTGTCGAATCACTGCAAGCGGCTCAAACGCTGTCCAATCAAGGTATCGAAGTTGAGGTGATTGATTTAGCCAGCATCAAACCCATTGATACCGCGACCATCTTCCGTTCGCTAGAGAAAACCGGACGCCTCTTGGTGGTCCATGAAGCCAGCAAAACCTGTGGTGTCGGCTCAGAACTGCTAGCCAGAACCGCAGAACATGCCATGTGCCTACTCAAAGCGCCACCAAAACGCGTCACGGGCATGGATACCATCATGCCGTACTACCGCAACGAAGATTATTACATGATTCAGGAAGAAGACATTGTGCTCGCCGCGCGCGAACTCGTGGAGGATTGGAAATGAAGACGTTTAACTTACCCGATCTCGGCGAAGGTCTCGCTGAGTCAGAAATTGTGAAATGGCATATTAGTGTCGGTGATATGGTCAAGCTGGATCAAGTGGTGCTTACCGTCGAAACCGCAAAAGCAACCGTGGATGTTCCTGCGCCTTATGGCGGTCGTATCGTGAGTCGTCGTGGCGAAGAAGGCGATGTAATCAACATTGGTGCTCTACTTCTGGAAATCGATGAAACGGGAGCAGAACAAACTGTCTCCGAGAAAAAACAAACTGTCGATGCTGCTACCGTGGTTGGTAATGTCTCCCAACATGCACACAGCGTGAATGTGGATGATTTCTGGATTGGTGGCGAACACAACCCATCACCGGATAATCTCATCACAGCACTTCCTTCTGCTCGCTTACTAGCGAAGAAACTGGGTGTGGATTTGGATTTGGTCAAAGGCAGTGGTCCGGACGGTTTGATTGTCGACGCCGACATTTACGACGAAGCCGGCAAACAGCGTCCAGGTACAGAAGTACTCAAAGGCGCACGCCGAACCATGGTGTCGACCATGGCGGAATCCCATCACAATGTCGCAGCGGTCACCATTACCGAAGAAGCGGTGTTGGAAGGCTGGGAGCAAAGTGAAGATATCAGTATTCGTCTGGTCCAAGCGATCGTGCATGCGTGTCAGGAAGAGCCCGCCATGAATGCATGGTTCGATGCAGAAACCATGACGCGTTGTGTCCACAGTACGGTGAATATTGGTATTGCCGTAGACAGTCGACATGGTTTGTACGTGCCTGTTCTACGACACGCTGATGAATACGAGCCTCAAGAGGTACGTCGTTGGTTAGACCAAACGGTGCAAGGCATACGTGAACGTAAGATCGGGCGTGAACAGTTACAGCACGCCACCATTACGCTCTCAAACTTCGGAGCAATTGCAGGCATTTACGCAACGCCAGTGGTCACACCGCCACAAGTCGCGATTGTCGGTGCAGGTCGAATCATTGAGAAGGTCGTAATTCGAGACGGGCAAGCTGTGGTAGTGAAAGCCATGCCGCTGTCGATTACTTTTGATCACCGAGCATGTACTGGCGGTGAAGCGGCAAGGTTCACAAAAGTGCTGGCAGAGCACTTGAGAAAACCGAGTGTTTAAGCAGCTTTTGCCATAATTAGCGAAGGGCTTCCAATCGGAAGCCCTTTTGTTTTGAGGATGAATTTGAATGAGAGATTCCCTACTCCCACATTCTTCGCTCTAGGGAACCGCGCCCGACAAATACCGAACTTAAACCTTCTCCAGCAACTCCGGCATAATCTCAAACAAATCACCAACCAAACCATAATCTGCGACTTGGAAGATTGGCGCTTCAGGATCACTGTTGATCGCCACAATCACCTTGGAATCTTTCATCCCTGCCAAATGCTGAATAGCACCGGAAATACCCACGGCAATGTACAGTTGAGGCGCGACAATCTTACCCGTTTGCCCAACTTGCAAATCGTTAGACACAAAGCCTGCGTCTACCGCAGCGCGTGATGCACCAATTGCCCCACCAAGCTTGTCGGCAAGTTGTTCCACCAGCGCGAAATTCTCTTTGCTGCCTAATCCACGACCACCAGAGACCACGACGTTTGCCGCCGGTAGTTCTGGTCTTTCACTTTCCGCTTTTTGCTGTGAAACAAACTCACTGTGCTCTGCCTTAATGACAGTTTCTAACGTCACGACATTCTCGACTACTGGTGAGTCAGGCACAGCAATTGCGTCAAACGCTGAACTTCGAATCGTCATTACTTTGATTGTATCGTCCGAACGAACTCTGGCTAACGCATTACCGGCATAGATGGGGCGAACAACCGTATCGAGCGATTCAATTGCAATCACATCTGATAACTGCCCAACATCCAGTAAGGCAGCGACTCGGGGCATCAAGTTCTTACCGAACGTACTCGCAGGGGCAAGGATATGCGAATAGTCCCGACCAACTTCGGCAATCAAAGTAGACAAGTTTTCTGCCAATGCATGCTGATATTCGGCAGCGTCAATCGCAATGATCTGTGAGATGCCCTCTGCACACTTCAACTCATTCAATACTGAGCCGCACTGATGCCCAACTAACAAGGCGGTGACAGGCAAAGAGGCACCGTTTTGTTGAATTTGAGAAGCCGCGCTCAGCGCACGTAACGTATCCGCAGAAAGTGATTGGTTGTCGTGCTCCACCACGACCAAGGTTGCTAACGGTTTGTTTTCCATGGTTATGCCTCCTAAATCACTTTCGCTTCATTTTTGAGCTTGTCGACTAACTCGCTCACACTGCCAACCATCTCACCGGCTTTACGGGCAGGCGGCGTCATGACTTCCAGCACTTGCTGAGAGCGCTCAACACTCACACCAAAGAAGTCTGGCGTCATCACCGATAGCGGCTTCTTCTTCGCTTTCATGATATTCGGTAGAGAGGCGTAACGCGGTTCATTCAATCGCAAATCCGTACTGATGATTGCAGGCAGATCCAGTTTGAGCGTCTCTAAGCCACCGTCGATTTCTCGAGTAACCAGAACCGTTTCCCCTTCTACTTTCACTTCCGATGCAAATGTCCCCTGTGGGCGATTCGTTAGTGCTGCCAACATTTGCGCGACTTGGTTGTTATCCGTATCGATTGACTGTTTACCCAGCAGCACCAATTGAGCCTGTTCTTGCTCCATCACAGCTTTGAGTAACTTCGCGACCGCAAGCGGTTCTGGTGACTGTTCAACATCAATATGAATCGCACGATCCGCACCTAATGCGAGCGCTGAGCGCAATTGTTCCTGACAACTGGTGTCACCAATAGACACCACCAACACCTCCTCTGCTACCCCAGCTTCTTTAAGGCGTACTGCCTCTTCCACCGCGATTTCACAGAATGGGTTCATCGTCATCTTCACGTTGTTGGTTTCCACGCCGGAACCATCAGATTTGACTCTTACTTTAACGTAAGGGTCAATTACACGTTTAATCGCAACCAGTACTTTCACATTCCCTCCTAGCAGATCGCAAAGCGATACGCGTCCTAGCAATTGGGTCATGCGTGACAAAGATTTGTGTTAAAGCTCTGGCTTTTCATTACCTTGCTAACAAAAAACACATTGTGACATTGTCACTAAAAATCTTTATCACGCCCTATGACGTTACCATTTGAGCTTAGTTTAGTTTACGTTTACGTCAACTGGACTATAGTTCTTTATACGAGCACTGCGTAATAGAAGAAGCACCTGAAACACAAAGAAAGGTTTCGCATAAAGGAAGCAAGAAGATGGAAAGAGAATGCATGGAATTTGATGTGGTGATTGTCGGCGCCGGACCTGCGGGTTTGAGTGCAGCGTGCCGCTTAGCGCAACTCAACCAAGAACGTGAAGGTGAGCCGCTGTCTATTTGTGTGGTAGAGAAAGGTTCAGAAGTTGGTGCACATATCTTATCTGGCGCGGTATTCGAAACGCGTGCATTAGGCGAACTCTTTCCTGATTGGCAAAGCATGGGCGCACCGCTTTCCGCCGCGGTAAAAAACGATGCCTTCTTGTACCTAACCACGGAACTTAATCACATTCGTGTTCCCCACTTTCTTACTCCCAACCCAATGCACAATGATGAAAACAACTACGTCATCAGCTTGGCGAACTTGTGTCGTTGGTTAGCAGAACAAGCAGAATCACTTGGTGTTGAGGTCTATCCCGGTTTCGCCGCATCCACGATTAACTACGATGCGTTTGGTGCTGTTACAGGGGTAAACACCAGCGACATGGGTTTGGACAAGAAAGGGGCAGCCAAACCCAACTTTGAGGCAGGTATTGAGTTAAAAGCCAAATACACCGTATTCGCTGAGGGGTGCCGAGGTCATTTAGGTAAAGAGCTCATCCAACGATTTGGTTTAGACGATGACAAACAACCGCAACATTATGCGCTTGGGCTTAAAGAGATTTGGGAGTTACCTGCCGATGCCAAAGATCAATCAGGCAGCGTGATTCATTCTGCAGGGTATCCACTGAGTGGATCCAACACCACTGGCGGCGGTTTTCTCTATCACATGGAGAACAACCAAATCGCTGTCGGGCTTATTGTCGACTTGAATTACAGCAATCCTTACTTGAGTCCGTTCGACGAATTCCAACGCTTTAAGCACCACCCTGCTATCGAACAACATTTGAAAGGCGCTCAACGCATCGCTTATGGCGCAAGAGCCATTGCAAAAGGTGGACTGTCTTCTCTGCCGAGACAGCAATTCCCCGGCGGTTTATTGATTGGTTGTGATGCGGGCACCTTAAACGTCGCTAAGATCAAAGGCAGCCATACTGCGATGAAATCCGGTTTGTTAGCTGCAGAAGCCATTGCCGAAGCATTCATACAATCCAATTCGGAACCGGATTACCAAACCAAGTTTGAAGATTCATGGTTGTATGAAGAACTTAGTGACACACGTAACTTTGGTGCAAACATCCACAAGTTCGGCAGTGTGCTTGGCGGCGCACTTTCCACCTTCGAACACAATCTGTGGCAGCCTCTGGTCAAGAAACCAATACCGTGGACGATCACTGATCCTTCACACGATCACGAACAGCTGAAACCAATTGATGAGTGCCAACCTATTCAATACTCGAAACCAGACGGCATAATCAGCTTCGATAAACCTTCATCGGTATTTTTGTCTGGTACACAACACGAAGAAAATCAGCCTTGCCACTTGCAGCTCGCCTATCCTCATATTCCGATTCAAATCCATTTGAAGAAGTTTGATGAGCCAAGCCAACGCTACTGCCCTGCTGGCGTGTATGAAGTGGTAGAAGTAGAAGGCGAGCGAACATTTCAAATTAATGCCGCAAACTGCGTGCATTGCAAAACCTGTGACATCAAAGATCCATCGCAAAATATCACATGGAAAGCACCAGAAGGTGGCGGCGGACCAAGCTATCAAAACATGTAGCACTTATAAAATGTGATGGTGATTCGCTATCACGCCTCTTTTACCTGAACAATTGATAATTTAAATCCATCAAAAATCTAACAAATCAATCATGTGTACTATGCTTAGTTTGCCAATTCACTAAGCAGTTCACGGTCAATTTGCATCAATCACACCAAAAGAAATGAATTCTACTTATTGTCCAGGAGGACTCGATGAAGAGGATATTGAGGAAGTTTCTCGTATTGATGAGCGCGGTCGCGCCTGTCAGTCTGTTGGCAGCAGATAAACCCAATATTTTAGTATTTTGGGGCGACGATGTTGGTGTTTACAACATTAGCGCTTATCACAATGGCATGATGGGAGGTCGTACACCAAACATCGACACCATTGCCAAGGAAGGTGCCATTTTTACGGATGCTTACGCGCAACAAAGTTGTACGGCGGGTCGCGCCTCGTTCATTCTCGGTCAGCACCCTTTCCGTACAGGCTTACTTACGATTGGTATGCCTGGAGCAAAAGAAGGGATTCAAGCAAAAGATCCAACCATTGCTGAGCTACTGAAAAACCACGGCTACGTTGCGGGTCAGTTTGGTAAAAACCACCTAGGAGACCAAGACGAGCACTTACCTACTAACCACGGTTTTGATGAATTCTTCGGTAACCTCTACCACTTAAATGCTGAAGAAGAACCAGAATCAGAGTTCTACCCTAAAGATCCTGAGTTCCGTAAAAAATTCGGCCCTCGTGGTGTTCTTAAATCCACTGCTGACGGAAAAATTGAAGACACAGGCCCACTCACCCGTAAGCGTATGGAAAACGTTGACCAAGAGTTTATGGAAGCCAGTCTTGCCTTCATGGAAAAAGCCGTGAAAGACGACAAACCTTTCTTCATTTGGCACAACTCGACGCGAATGCACGTTTGGACACACCTAAGTGAAGAATACAAAGGGAAGTCTGGTTATGGCCTTTATGCCGACGGCATGATGGATCTGGACGATCAAGTTGGCGTGATGCTTAAGAAGCTTGACGAACTGGGCGTAGCCGACAATACCATCGTGATTTTCAGTACCGATAACGGTGCAGAGAAATTCACATGGCCAGATGGTGGTACAACACCATTTAAAGGCGAGAAAGGTACAACTTGGGAAGGTGGCTTCCGCGTACCTATGATGGTTCGCTGGCCGGGTCAAATCAAACCGGGGACGGTCATCAACGACATTTTCTCTCAAGAAGACTGGATGCCAACGCTATTGGCCGCCGTGGGTGAGCCAGACGTAAAAGAGAAGCTACTTAAAGGTCATGAAGCCAATAACAAAACCTTTAAAGCGCACCTCGATGGCTATAACCAGTTAGACCTACTTACCGGTAAAACAGATACTGGTGCTCGTAATGAAATCTTCTACTTTGATGCTGGCGGCCACTTAAACGCTCTGCGTTATAAAGATTGGAAGATTCACTTCACCATCATGGAAGGGGCCATCAACGAGGCTTATCGTAAAACGCCAAGCTGGCCGTTGATCGTTAACCTACGTATGGACCCATTTGAAGTAGGACCAGACTCAGCGCTTTATGTCCGACACTTCTACGCAGACCAAATGTGGATGTTTGTCCCAGCGCAGGCTATCGTTCGAAAATTCCTTGAAACCTTTAAAGAGTTCCCTGCAACCGAAGGCAGCTCTTTGAGTATCGAGCAAGTCGTGGATGCCATGACGCAACCACAACGGAATTAATGTTTAACACTTAGTTTGATAAAGCACTAAGCCTACGGAGTACGGATATTATCGCTGGTATCTGTACTCCGTATTTTTATGTCTCAAGCCCTTATACCTCATCTCTAAGAGTCGCATAACCGGCGTTCATCACGGTCGGATAGTTTTAGAAAAAAGCAGATATTGCCTGTCACCCATGGCACAGTTCATCGCGGCTTTATTTGCTTTCGAAATACCCCTCCCTACTCCTGCCAATCAGCAAAATGGTCAAGTAGAAAGTTGATGGCCAATCTGGCCCTTAGAGGTAAAAAGTGGCGATTCTGATAAACGATCCAACTGCTATTACCACTTCCCCAATAAGACTCTAAGATTGGTACCAATCGCCCGGAAGAAATGGCATCGTTAAAGCTACTCTTTGGTAGATACGCCACGCCTAATCCGTCTTCACAGGCTTGCAAAACCGTTTTAGCGTTGTTGCTTTTCCATCGTCCTTGGACTTTCACGCCATCTAGCGCCTTACCATCTTTTTCAAATAACCACATGTCCTTGTTCGTGATGATGCAACTGTGGTGCTTGAGTTGTGTTGGATGAGTAGGAAAACCATGCTCGTCGATATAATTCTGACTTACCGCCGCTGCCATGGGGCGATCGACTAGCTTTCTCGCGACTAAACCAGAATCACTTAGGCGTCCGTAACGAATGGCAAAATCAAAACCATCTTCAATAAAATTGACCATACTTGTATTGAAGTTGACTTCTACCGTGAGGTTCGGATGTTGTTTCGCAAACGCCATCAACGCTGGTGCAACGTGATTTTCAGAAAACGCACCAGCAGCACTCACTCGTAACGTACCACTCAATTGAGTTTGCTGTGTGGTGAGTTGCTCATTGGCTTGCTGAAGCCCAATCACCAACTCTTTACATTGTTGGTAATACGCTTGCCCTGCTTCCGTTAAGCTTACCATTCGTGTCGAACGTGCTAGCAAGGCAACGCCTAAACGTTCCTCTAACTTTGTCACTTGTCGACTTACATGGCTGGTACTGCAACCCAATTGTTTCGCAGCAGAAGAAAACCCTAAGCTCTCCGCAACCGTAACAAATTCGTTGATACCTTCAAAACTGTCCATAGTCACCTTTGCCATATGGCAATAATGTTTTGCTAATTACCTCTATTATCACCCATCTGATTAGCAATTAGTATGAAGGTGCTCAACAAAATACAGCAACCCAAAAGGACCCCATCATGAAGAAAGTACTCATTGTTGTAACGAACCACGCGACACTCGGCGAAACCAATCAAGCAAACGGCACCTACGCACCAGAGCTCACCCATGCACTTGCAGAATTACTTGGTGCGGGCTTCGATTACGACATTGCTTCTATCAAAGGAGGCCAAGCCCCACTGTATGGAACAGACATTGAAGGTGATGCGGTAAACACAAAAATCTTGGCTGATGATGATTTCCAAAACCGTGTCAACAACACGATTCCAGTTTCACAAATCAACGCTGACAACTACGATGCAATCTTCTACCCAGGAGGTTTTGGTCTACTTTCTGACTTAGCGACCAATGAAGATTTCGCACAAATCTCTGCAAAGCATTATGAAGATGGCGGCATCGTTGCAGCCGTTTGTCATGGCCCTGGCGCCCTACTGCCTATCACGCTTAGCAATGGAGAGAAACTGCTTGCGTCTAAATCGGTGACAGGTTTTACCCGTGAAGAAGAAATCGACTTTGGTACCATCAATGATATCCCTTTCCTTTTGGAAGAATTCCTAGCACGTGGCGCAGCACGCTACTCAAAAGTACAGCCGTGGCAAGAGTTTGTGATTGTTGACGAACGTGTGATCACTGGTCAAAACCCAACTAGCGCACACGGTGTAGGGAAAGCAATTGTGGAACTATTGGGGTAATCAAACGATTGTTAAGCAGCGGATATAGAGCGTGGTAGATGCCATATAGCAACTTCCACGACTTTAATGTTCGCTGCTCAGCACTGCCATAAACCTGTGAAGTATAGAGCTGCGAAGTATAATAGTAGCTGTGCTTCACATGTTTATCCCGATATCAATTCGCCCCTTCCACGCCATAACCACCGACGTCACCTTGATCACCATTCGAAAACTTTAGATGAAAAAGCTAATAGTTCCGGTAGTTTACCTACAGTTTTATTTTGAGAAATTGCGTAAACTGCTAAAGATCTATTCAATGTTGCTCTATTCATTGTCGAAACCGTATTCACTAACGGCAAGGCAATTGAGCACCTAAAACTAAAAAGAAAATACTTCGAAAAGGATTCATGTATGAAGGCGTCAGTGGTAAACCGAATCCGGTTATCCGGTAAAGTGGTGATGGCAACAAGTGGTTTGGCGTTATCCGGTTTTGCTTATTGTTCCACTCCAGAAACTATTGGAGACATTCAGTTCGTCGACCCAAACTTTTCTGATTGCTTTTCTGGCTACGAAGCGTCTTCACCAAATATTTTGACCGAACTCGACTGCTCCAACAATAACATTAGCTCTGTGGAAGAAATTAAATTTTTCCCTGCACTAGAAGACCTGATTCTCCTAAATAACAATATTAAAAGCGTCGATACTACACATAATCCAAAGCTCAAACGCCTGATCTTGGCGAACAACCAATTGACAGATATCGACCTCTCTCATAACCCAGAGCTTGAAACTCTGACTGTTTCAGAAAACAACCTGACACAGCTCAACATCAACAAGAACTCGAAGCTGAAAAGTCTCTACGCCTACAAAATGCCTATAGCAGAAATAGACGTTCGCCACCTATCACGGTTGCGTGACCTTGGATTCAGTGCCCATAAACTGACAGAACTTAACGTTAGCCAAAACTCCGAACTCAAGACGCTCTTTCTTGGAAGTGGCAGCCTAACTACGATCGACTTAAGCCATAACCCAAAGCTTTCACACGTATCTCTTCAATCAAACCAATTGCAAGAGATTGATTTGTCGAAAAACGCGAATCTTAAGCACCTTAACGTGCGCAATAATAAGCTCACCAGTTTGGACTTAAGCCAGCAGACACAGCTGCAAGAAGTTAAAGCAGACTATAACCAGTTAGCTGAATTCCAATTGGGTAAAAACCCAGACTTAACGTCACTAGAGCTAAACAATAATAAATTGACCAAACTGGACCTGACTCAACAACTGGCCTTGAAGAAGTTCACGGCATTCAACAACCCACTTTATGATATTGCATTGCCTAAAGGTCATGAGTTTGATCTGTTTTCAGTAGAGGGTTCACCTTATGCCGCTGCTCTAACAACGACTTCTCAAGCAAGCGAAGAGAAAAACATCTCAAACCTACTATCTCCTCGTGTCAGCATCATTGAAGGTGGTGTAATAACGCAAGAGGGAAATGAGTACACCGTGACTCCAACACAAATGGTGATGCCAAAACTCGGCCAGTACATTGGCTTTCGATACTCGGTTACGTTGCCCAAGAATGCACAGGGTGAAGTAGAGCCTAGCCTTGCAAAAACCAACAAATTCCCAATTACCGTCCGGATGACTCATCCAAAGATTGTCGATCCTAAAACGGGCAAAGGGTTCACCGAATCCACTTGGCCTGACACCATGTTTAAGCATGATCGTAACCTCGCGATGTGGTATTTCGGCGATAAAAGCGAGCTGATGTCCGGCCGTTGGAAACTCGAGATACTTTACCGCGATAGCGTGATAGCAAAAAAAGCCTTCCAGCTAGTCAATATGGATGATCCTAAAGAACTCTCTTCAATCAAGGAAGCTCTGGTCATGCAAAACTTATTCAGCAAAGGTTCTAGTTATGTTTGTAAAGAAACCGCCTTTCAGCGCTGTTTTGGGTTCGATAGTACTAGTAAATGTGAGCAAGCACTTGAGCCTTATACCAAGAGCTGCCAGTCAGTAATGGCACGAGAAATCAAAAAACAAAAGGGCAAGTTTGACAGTAAAGACGCTCTGAAAAATGCTTTTCTCTTTTATACAGGGTGTTTAATGGGGACCTACGCAGAAGAAAATCATTTCGAGCGAACAGAAGTACTTCAATGTATGAAAAGTAAATAAGGTATTTTTGAATAGAGCCTCCCATCAAGTGAGGCTCTAGTGCCGTTAAACATCTACCCCTGCTTCATCCTCTTCTACGATATCCGTTTCTTGGCTCGCCTCTTCCAGCCATTGCTGTAAAGCTTCACTTGCTAGCACCTTCTGTTGGTAGGCTTTGGCACCTTCCGATAGCTCTATGCCATAAGTTTGGAAACGCAATGCCACTGGTGCATACATGGCATCGGCGATTGACCACTCTCCAAATAGCCAACCATTCGGATGCTGCTTGGCTTGTTCTGCCCAAATAGCGTCAATGCGTGCAATATCTTTACGTGCACCCTCCGTTAGATCGACTTTTCTGCGCGCGCGAATGTTCATTGGGAGTTCGTTTCTTAAATCAAAGAACCCCGAATGCATTTCTGAGGCAATGGCGCGTGCTTTAGCTCGTTCTGCAGACTTACTTGACCATGCTCTACCTTGCAAGTATTGCTCGTTAACGTATTCCAAAATCGCTAATGAATCCCACACGGTTGCACCACCATCCACCAAGGTAGGTACCTTCGCGGTTGGTGTAATACCTTCCAAGGTTTTGTAAAAATCTTCCGTGAATAATTTGAGCTTGGTGACTTTCACATCCAGTTTGAATTGAGAAAAGATCAGCCATGCGCGCAGTGACCAGCTTGAGTAGTTTTGGTTAGCAATAAACAGTTTCATGACGCCTCCATGCGGTTCGTGTTTTGAGTACCCATTCACAATATCTGATTGTATTTAATGGGACTAACGGATAGTTTTGATGAAACACTTCAACAAAAACGATGGATGAGTTTTAGATATGGATATCGATGCGTTACGCAGCTTTCTGGCTTTTGTCGAAACGGGCAGTTTCACTCGTGCAGCCAAGCAGATCAATCGCACCCAATCAGCGTTCAGTGCACAAATGCGTAAGCTGGAAGACGAACTCAGCGTCAGTTTGTTTGAAAAAGAAGGTCGCAACCTAGTATTGAGTGAAGCAGGATTAGCACTGCGCTCTCACGCCGAGCAATTGGTCAGCTTGCACAATCAAGCGCTGAAACAAGTGAAACGTTATGAGAATAAGCGCCCTCTACGCTTGGGTTGCCCCGAGGATTACAACGACAATATCCTGCCTAAAGTCATCCGCGTATTACAGCAATCTGAGCCAACATGTTCGATTCAAGTCTTCAGTGAGCCGAGCATCACCTTGAGAGAAAAACTTGATGAAGGAAAGCTTGACGCCGCTATTGTGACAAGAGCACCGGACAGTGAGGAAGGTTACTGGCTAGCAAGTGACAAAGGCGTGTGGATTGCTCATCCTGATTTTGACATCGAGCACGCCCAACCTCTCCCTCTTGCCCTTTTCCAAACCGACTGCAAATACCATGCGGCAGCGGTAGACGGGTTAACCAAACGTGGTATCCCTTATCAACTACTGGCGTGTTGCAATACGGCCTCGGCACAACGAGCGATTGTACGTTCAGGCATGGCTATCGGTGCGATGGGCAGTATTAGCGTTAGCGAGGATCTTAAGATCTTAGACGATATGCCATCGCTGCCTTCCGTGGATATAGTGCTGGTCACGGGTGTTGAGCCTCATCCAATACTGGACAAAGAATGCTTGGCGCAATTGGTTGAGTTGATGGCTTGAGCTTTAATACGATACAAATAAAAAATGCCCCTGCTTGAGAGTCAGTAAGCAGAGGCATCGTGAAATTGAATGTGACGTTAGGAATTACGCAGCTTCGAACGCCAATGCTTTCTTCTCTACCTGACGGAAAATGAGAGTCAGCACACCATTCACCGTTAGGTAGAACGCGCCTGCAATACCAAATACCGTCAACGTATCGTAAGTTTGCGCGTTAATGCGCTGCGCGTATCCCATCAGATCCATAATCGTAATTGTGCTTGCTAGTGACGTACCTTTGAAGACCAAAATCACTTCGTTCGAGTAAGCCGGAACAGCACGACGAATGGCGTATGGCAACAGCACTTTCAGTGTTGCCGTTTTGTTCATACCCAGAGCACGACACGCTTGCCATTGGCCAGAGGGAATCGCGTTAAACGCGCCTTTGAACAGCTGAGTACTGTACGCCGCGGTATTCAGTGCTAACGCTAACATCGCACAGAACCAAGGTTGGCTTAACCATGTCCAAAATACACTTTCTCTCACAGCATCAAACTGACCCGGACCGTAGTACACCAAGAAGATCTGTACTAACAAAGGCGTACCAGTAAACAAGGTAATGATGCCACGACTTACCCAATGCAAACCCGGAGTACGTAGGATCAGAGTCAGCGTCATCATCAGAGCTAAGAGACAGCCCACCACTAAAGAAGCGGCAGTCAATTGGAGGCTAGTGCCTAAGCCATCCAGCATTTGCCAAACGTGTTGTTCGTTCATGCGGTTGCCTCCTGTCCCATACTCATGCCTTGAATTGAGAACTTCTTATCAATCAGCTTGACGGCACGTTGTGTAATCAAAGTAATGCCTAAGTAAATCGCCGCTGCAGTTGCGTACCATGTAAACGCTTCATGGGTCGCTGCAGATGTTAGCTGTGCTTGCTTCAACAAATCCGTTACGCCAATCAGTGATACAAGCGCGGTATCTTTCAGCAGAACCAACCATTGGTTAGTTAAACCTGGTAGTGCGTGTCTTACAGCTTGTGGCAAAACAATGCGAACGAAAGCGTGTGCTTGACTGATGCCGAGTGCACTTGCTGCTTCTCTTTGCCCTCTTCCAACGGCTTTCAATGCGCCACGTAGAGTTTGAGAAGCATAAGAAGCGAAGATCAACGATAACGCCACCACGCCAGACAAGAACGGGCTAACTTCAATAAAGTCGCCGGTGATTAAAAACAGAACCTGCGTCGAACCAAAATAGATGAACAACACGACAAGGATTTCTGGCAAGCCACGCACAATCGTCACAAACGCCGTCATTGGCCATTTAACGAAAACGCGGCGAGACATTTCACCACTGGCGAATACCACTGCCAGAATCAAACCGACTAAAAGGCTTGTGAATGCTAGCTGGACAGTCATCCAACTAGCTTGAACAAGCGATAAAGAGTAACCCGTTAGTGCCATATTACTTACCGAAGTACTTGTTGTAGATTACGTCGTATTCGCCGTTCGCTTTCACTGTTTTCAGTGCCGTGTTCAGCTTGTTCACTAGCTCGTCGTTACCTTTGTTTACTGCGATACCGAAACCGTTACCGAAGTATTTAGGGTTAGTAACGTGCTCACCCACGTACGCTAGGTTGTCTTCTTTCTTGAACCATTCCGCTACGACTGCTGTGTCACCGAATACAGAATCAATACGGCCATTCTTCATATCAATGAATGCGTCTTGGTAGCTTGAGTAAGGAACCGCTGTTACACCTGGCATTTGCTCAATCAGGTAACTTTGGTGTGTTGAACCGTTTTGAACACCTACACGCTTACCTTCTAGTGCTTTTTGGTCAGCCACTTTTTCTTTGATAGAAACAAACGCTGCTGAGTTGTCGTAGTAAGGGTCAGAAAAGTTCACTTGCTCCAAACGCGCATCAGTAATATCCATTGCAGAGATAGCCGCATCGTAACGCTTGAATTTTAATGCAGGGATCAGGCTGTCAAAAGATTGGTTGTGGAAGGTACATTTTGCTTCCATTTCTTTACATAGTGCGTTCGCCAGATCCACATCAAAACCTTGGATTTGGTTGTTTTCATCCATGTATTCGAACGGTGCGTAAGTCGCTTCCATCGCGAATTTGATCTCTTCTTGTGCTGCTGCATTTGCTGAGACAAGACCGATTAGTGAAGCTAGTAAAATCTTTTTCATTGCAATACTCCGTGTGTACTTAGTGGGCTGACACTCGCAATGACAGCCGAGCTTATCTGTTAAATAGACTGAACTTTAAAAACGTAATTTAGTGATTTAGGTAATCGGCAAACTGAGTGGTTTGCGGATTAACAAATGCGTCGTGCGTGCCGTGTTCTACGATGTGTCCTTGTTCTAGGTATAGAACATGGCTAGCGATTTTCTTGGCGAAATCCACCTCGTGGGTCACAACTACTTGTGTAATTCCGGTTTCGCTTAAATCATTAATGATTTTGACCACTTGGTTCGTGATTTCAGGGTCAAGCGCCGCGGTAGGCTCATCAAAAAGCAAAACTTCTGGTTTCATCATCAGCGCGCGGGCAATCGCCACACGTTGTTGCTGACCACCAGAAAGTTGCATAGGCCATGCATCCGCTTTGTCTGCCAAATGCAGCGTCGCGAGAATTTGCATTGCCTGCTTCTTCGCTTCTTCTTTATCCATGCCAGAGACTTTTACCGGAGCCTCAATCAGGTTCTCCATCACTGTCATGTGTGGCCATAGGTTGTACTGCTGGAACACCATGCCCACTTTACGACGAAGCGCTAAACCTTGCTTCTCTTTGATTTCAGTTGAAAAGTCGAATGCGTCATTAGTGATGTTTAACTGGCCGTTATCCGCCCCTTCAAGAAGGTTAAGAACACGTAGTAGAGAGCTCTTCCCTGCACCACTTGGACCGAGTAACACCAGCGTTTCACCGCTTTCACAATTAAAACTGACATCGTGTAGAACTTGGGTATCGCCGTAAGACTTATTGATACTTTTAACTTGAATACTCATGCTGCCATACTGCATTAATTGTCACCTGGAGCTTATACTAACAAGAAAGAGATTTTATGCAATAAAAATGTATAAAAATTTAGATTGTTAATTTTTTGTATAAGAAACAACCAGCTCAGCAGAGTATATGACTGGTGCAATGAGTGAGGTTTTAACGGTATTTGTTGATCAAAAAAGCCCACAATTTCGCTAGCTTAGAATTCCATTGGAGACTTAAACTGAAGCTCTGCAGCGCTATTGATTGAGAGCATCATTCCGAAAGAAAGTGACTGGTTGCATAAACACCTTTCCCTCTCATTCTGAGAAAGATCTCGCGTAGCAAATCCCCTATCCTTCAAGATTCAAAATTGAGAATGCCCATACTTACTTTAGAAGAGGCTGATCCACAAAGATTATTCGAACCATAAAGAATTTATAAAGCAGTTACATTCCGGCCATTTCTTGAATTGGTCATACCTATCGCTAATACTTTTCTCGTATTTTGACTCGCAATTTGAGTTATCGACGTTTTTGATAGGGACAAGTCAATGATGAAGCCATATCGTTCTGCGCTGCTTGCGCTTGGTTCTTTGAGCCTTCTTTCGCCTACTATTTGGGCCAGCACTGCGCTCATATTACCTGGATTACATGAGCAAGGTATCGATTTGCGAGATACTCCTGTTTCCGCTGCCGCGGCACTTGAATGGGAATTGGATAATGCCGATGTTGTATTTGGTGCTTATCAAAACAAAAGTGATAACGAACGCGTCAACGCCATTGGTTACATGTACAACCAAAAGCTAGAGCTCAATTCGAGTTGGCTGGAAAACACAATTCGTAATCAAGCAGACTTAAATGGCATCGATTACGAAGATTACTTTCTGCATTTTTCTGAAGACACCATCATTGCAGAAGTCGATACAACCCATGGTGAAAACACGTTACTCAATCGAAAACCAATGATTGTCGGTTATACAGCAAGTGCCGACCATGCCGGTTTTTCGCTCTACCAGCAACCGCCTTGGGATGCAGATGTGTTTGAACAAACCAATAATGGTGGCGCATTGTATGTCTACCATTCCGAGCAGTTCGACCGCTTAGTATTTAAATTCTCTCAGTTCGCTCAAGGCGGCACTTTCAAGATTGAGTACCCTTCTGCTGCCAATGCATTTGGTCAAGTATCGCAATGGAAAAGCGTCAATATTAAGAAAGACAAAACCGAAAACATGACCAAGAACCAAACCGTCATTTGGTCGGTTCCTTCAGATTGGATTCGAGCTACCACCCATGATGGTAGCGGATTGAGCTATGGCGGTGGTCAGTATTTTGGCTCGACGTTTTTGCGCGATGGAGGGCGTTTATACGCGATTAAAATTACTTGGCAAGGTGACAACGTCGATCATCGCCCTCGCTTAAAAGAAGTGAAGTTAAAAAACACCTTCAAGATCGTTAACCTGTCCGATGCACCAACAACAACGTACAACGGTCAATCTATTGAAGGGTGGCGGGAAATCCGTGGTTTTGACAAATCAGCAGACTTAAATCAAGACAACTATCTCTCTTGGAGTGAGTATAAAAATCGCACGAACAAGCAAGCCACTGCCCGCTTCCGATGGGAATCTCGCGTGATCCCATTTGGTCGTATGTGGAACCAAAGCTCATCATGGGCACTGACCAATCTTGCCAATCCACAATTTGCTCAAGCAATGCATAATTATTATCAAACAGAGTGGGCACAACAAGGTTTGAATGGTGCTTACAATGACGATACGAACAAACTCATCGGTCCCAATCAGTTTTATGTTTACTCTGGTGGTACTGTTGAGGAACTAGGCTTTGTGGCCGGTAGTGAAGATGCCGATGAGCTCTATAAAGCACAGTTCTCGGCATTTTTAAACAAACTCGCGACACTGCACGTAGATTCGTTGATTGGCCTAAACATTGGGACAGCAAATCTGTACGGAAGAAATGGTCAGTCACACTTAATCAACGCCGGTTCATTGTATCTACGTGAGCACTATCTATTTCCTTCTACGGGCTTTAGCGGCTATGCCGGTTTAGCCAAATTTTGGGATAATTCAGCTCTAGCCAAAGCCGATCAAAAGGTGATTTTTCAAGCGACAACTCGTCATGGTCGCGTTCAATACTTTGGTAACACGGAAGAGAATTGGAAACAGGACCAATATTCTGCACTGGCCGTGTTCTATTTAAACCATCATCCTGACCGTAGCTACTTTAACCAATGGAACAGCAGTTATCAGTACGGAAGTAATAACACCACAGCCGATAACTTTTGGAAGGCTGGTGTACCAAAGAATATTGCTTATCAACCTAGTGCATTGCTTGCTATCGATTTAGGAGCCCCAGCGAATCAAGTCCCAGAGAATATGATGGCGACCCCGTTAATGATGTCCACCAGCACGCCTACTCCTTCGGATTACACCGTCATTGGTGATTCAACTATGAATGAAGTCGTTCATGCCGATCTTCCTGATGGGTTAGCTTACGTATTGCCTACCTATACATTCTTTGCTTATCAGTCAGAAACCAATGTAGTCCCTCAAGGCCCAACAGAAATGGTGTTAGCTCGTGAGTTCAGCAAAGGCCGTGTGTTATATCGCACTGACTTTTTCGGTAAAAGTGCAGACTATTTCTCAGCGCCGAAAATCACCATCCATTTAGATAAGCCAATGAGACCCGTAGACAAGGACGGCAACGTTGGTGACTACGTGTCGCAAATCGAAATCGGTGGTTACGAAGGTCTGTTCTTGCTGTATTGATAATAGTTTTTTAATCCTTCTTCCTGTCCTACCAACAGTCATTATCAAATCATTTTTGACAGTGACTCAAAGACAGCGCTGTTTATCCCTCTTCACCACAAGCCTACTATTTCCATCACAAAGCAGTGCATGACTCTCCTTCGCACTGCTCTATAGTAAGGATTTCAATATGACTGGTACTCACGCGTCAAAAACGATAAAACTTGGTGTCACTAACCTCTCTTTCCACCGCGTTACCGCTTCTCTTGTTAGCCACGTGCTCAATGATATGGGCTTTGAGGTTGAGCGCGTTTATTCACCCCATGAAGAGAACTTTTCAAAACTCAAATCCGGTGAAATCGATATGCTTTCTTCGGCTTGGTTACCATCAAGTCACGGCATTTACAAAGCATCGGTAGAGGAAGTACAACCCTTGCTAGAACTGGGCTTACACTACGAACCATACGCGCTTTGGGGTGTGCCCTATTACGTGCCTGAAGAGTTGGTATCAGAAGTAAGCGACCTGACGAAACCAGAAGTCGTAGCGAAGATGAAATCGGATATTCAAGGCATCAACCCTGGAGCGGGCATCACGCGCTTTTCGATTAAGATGATGGACGAATACGCTCTGACCGAAGCAGGTTACCGTTTCCATACGGGGACGGAAGAAGATTGCTTTACTGCATTTGAGAAGGCGGTAGAGAACAAACAATGGGTTGTCGTGCCACTTTGGAAGCCTCAATTTCTTCACTATAAGTACGCAATTCGAGAAATCACAGAACCAAAAGGTTTGCTGGGTATTGTCGATAAAGCCGTTTTGCTATTGCGCCAAGACAAACCAGAGAAATTTACTCAAGATGAGTTGAGCAGACTGGACGCGTTACGTTTCTCAAACGACATCATTGCGGAATTGGATTACAAAATCAGTCGTGAAGGACGAGAGTTAGACACGGTGACACGTGAGTGGTTAGACAACCAGATCTAACAAGCTTTACGCGGTTTATAGTGCTTTGCCTTGCTTCCATTGTCACATTACTACATTGCTAAATTGCATGGCAAAGCACGTTAACTTAGTACATGGTGTTCCCGTTTGCTGACTCTTTCGGGATTTCTTGCAAGGCATCCCAGTGTTCGACAATCTTGCCGTTTAAATCAAAGCGGAAGAAATCCATCGTTACGTATTCCACGTCATCAGGCCACGTTTGGTGCGTATGCAACGCTACTAAATTGCCCTCTGCGACTGCGCGAACAAATGCAATGTCTTTTTCTGGGTACTCTTCCTGCATTCTCTCGAAGTAAGCGATAAAAGGATCAGGACCATTACCCACTAACGGGTTGTGCTGAATATACTCGTCCCCTACGTAAAGCTCGACCGCTTTTCTTGGATTTCCTCGATATGCCATCTCATAGAAAGCAATGGCATTACGTTTGTTCTCTTCAATGTCGATTTGCAAGGTGCTCATGGGTTTCTCCTATTCAACTCGCGATCGTCTACAAAGCGTAGTCGAGAATTAAAGCGCGGAGCATCTCCCTCGTAACGAATAAACAAAAATGCCGCACTGTGTCGTGCGGCATTTAGAGTTTGATGAGAAGTAATCTTTATGATCAGTTGGTCGTTTTCTCAAACCTTGCAACAAGACTGGTTTGGTCGAAATTACGATAACCTCGCACCATAATGCTGAACGTTCCTGCGGGTTTATTTAGAACACATTGTTCATTGCTCCCATTTTGGAATGGACGACAATCAAAGTTACTGACTGACACTTGATCGTTGTATTTCACAAAGAGATCCGCATCGCCACTTCTTGGCCCAGACAAGGAAATGGTCACCTTACCCTCCTCTTGAGTTTCAAAACTAAAGAACTGTTCCTCTCCATAGCCTGCTCGTAAATTCTCAACAGGTTCACCATCTTGCAAGGGGGTCACTCCTGTCGTGCTGTCCATGCTTGATTCAATCAAATAGGCGATAGCAAGCTTTGCAAAGTTGCTGGCATGCGAGGCGGTCGGGTCTGAATTTTCCAACGTATCAAATTGGGTATGAATATTCGGGTTGTAGTCTTCAAACAAACTTTCGAATGGCATGGCCGCTGGATAGCCAGCATTGTGCCAAGAGGCATGGTCAGAACAAGCATACCCGCAGCGATCAAACTGGTAGGTAATTTCAGGCGTGTACACATCAATCAACTCAGACAAAAATGCCGTGAGGTTACTGTCCGTATAATCGGTGATGAATGTAATATCATGCGCAGAACCGCTGTAATTGGTCATGTCTAATTGCAACACGGATAGCACGTTGGCTTTTTCGTCTTTCAGTATTTCAACGATGTCTTGCGAGCCTCTCAGCCCAACTTCTTCTGCGGCATAGCCATAGAATTTAATGGTTCTGTCTGGTTGGATACCGCTGGCAATCATTAAGCGAAGTGACTCAGTCACCGTTGCAATACCCGAAGCATCGTCATCGGCGCCCGGAGAAATGGTTCCCTCTTCTGTCCATGCGCCAGCTGTAGAGTCTAGGTGTCCACCCACGACAACAATTTCTTCTGGATATTTCGCACCCAGCAACGTCACTTCGACGGATTTTTGTGGGTAGCCGCGATGGGAAATTTGTTCCGCAGAAGCATAAGAGACTCCTTCAATCTCTTGGTTCCAACGCGCCAGCAACCAATCAGAGGCTTCAACACCCGTTGCGGTGGTATAAAAACGATTGGTAAATGACGTCATGCCTTCTATGGTCTTCACCAAGTTCGTCGGCTCTACTTGATTGATGAGAGCCTCAACCGTGTCATGATGGCTGATCATCGGTTTGTTAAACGTCTTCAATGTGGTTGGCATGGTTGCGGCTTTCAATGCACTGGCTTTGTCTGGGTGCACCATATAACCACCACAGCGGTGCTTTTCATGATGCATGTGACTGGATAGCGTCGCTAACTGATCTGGCGATATTTTCGCGACCACGGCGGGACGAGCACCAAAGAAATCAGAATAAACCGTGGCTCCATGTTTGGTAATCAGATCCAGCGCATCCGCATCGGTGGTGATCCAAACTTGTTCTTGCTCGATCAATTCATTGGCTACAACACTGCTGCTCAACGTACTGCTCAGCAATGCCAATGCAAAAAGAGTCTTTTTCATGTTGGTATTTTCCTTTACTAACCTTACTGACGAAAAAAGGGCCCCGTCTGGAGCCCTTTGCTATTGCGTTGTTATTTGTTTGGTTTGATGAATCGGTAACGCTTGGTTTCAGAACATACGTTGCCCGAAGTACACACTTGGTATTCCACGTCGATAGTGCCGTTGTGCTCAAACTGGTCGACGTAAGACTTAAAGTCTGTTGCACCAACGTTCTTACCGTTACGTTTAACAATGAAGTAATCGTTGGTGTCGTACTTCCAAGACAACTTCACGCGAGCCTTACCATTCGGGAATTTGTTACCAAAGTTGAGCTTCAGCGGGAACGCGTCTGTTTGGCCTTCTTCAATCGTCACCGTTTGTGTGGTTGATGTCGCACTGCCTGCATCATCCGTTACGGTTAACGTCACCGCATAATCGCCTGCTGCGGCATAAGTGTGCGTTACCATTTCGCCAGTTTGCGAACTGCCGTCACCTAGGTTCCATTGGTAAGAAACAATGCTGCCGTCGCTATCGCTACTGGTGCTGCGAAGTGTCACAGTCTTACCAGAGACAGACTGATCAAACGCGGCGACTGGAGGAAGGTTTGCACTGCTATCGTCGTACGTTGCCGTGAGTTCTGCGTTGTCATACTCAGCGTAGCCAAATACGTTCACGGTATAGCGACCTTGCTCTGGGTTCTCAATCACACAAACTTCATCACTAACAGACAAGCTAGAACAAATGTTTTCATTCGAGCTTGGTGCATAATCTAAACCAACGTAAATGTCTGGGTCACCGTTTGGCACCGTTAGATTGATCGTAAGTTGAGGTTTGCCTTCCGGCACTTCGATATCAAAATAGGTTTTCGACCCAGTTGCGCCATCTACGGTCACTGATTGACCGTTTTCAAGACGCTGATATTCTGGCTCTGGCGGCAGTGGCGGCTCAGCACATGGCTCAACACCGACAATGCCGAATGCATCCATAACCGCAGAGGAGTCATACCCTAAGTCGTTTGCTGCGTTCTTGACGCCACATGCGCCTTGCCAAAAGTCACTATCTTGTGACCAGTAGATTTGGTTCGCGAGCACAAACAATTCAAACGCCTTTTTGGTATCCCAACCCGATGTCGTTGCTAAGTGGTAGAAGGCTTTGTTGAAAACACCCGAGCTGTAATGCACATTCAAACCATCATAGTAGTCTTGTGCATGGTTGATGGAAGAGCCATCTCGTGAAGGATCATCCATGTAACGCAATGCACCATCCTCTTTAAAGATGTCTTTGCCGACCATCCAGTCATTCTCGCCCTTCATGTAAAACTCGGCAGCTTCGCCAGCCATATCTGAAAAGGCTTCATTCATACCGCCAGATTGATTGGCATAAACCAGCCCCGAGTTTTGCTCGGTAAAGCCGTGGCTCACTTCATGAGCTGAGACATCAAGGCTGACCAATGGGTAGAAGTAACTCTCACCGTCACCAAACGTCATTGCTTGGCCGTCCCAGAACGCGTTTTCGTAACCCGTTCCATAGTGAACACGCATCATCAGTTTAAAAGTAAGTGGCGCAGTATCGAACCAGTTTTTGTACATATCGAACACGATATTGCCAAAGTAATGGGCATCGTTCAGTGGAGAGTAAGCACCGTTTATTTCTTGGAATTCATTGCGCGGACACTCATAACTGTATGGTGTAGAACCTTCAGTTGCACCATTTAAGTTAACCGTGACAACGTTCTCCGATTCCATTACACAGTTGGTGCCATCTTCTTGTACGTCGAGGTAATGATAGTCGGTGCCATACTCATACATGCCTGTTTTATCGTTACCACCAGGACCTGTACCGATTTGCGCATGAGCAATCCCTTCCCAACGATCAATAACTTCGCCGCTGTGCGCATCTAACATGGTAAATGGGCGAGAAGGTTGAAGGCTGTTTGCGAGCAGGTAGGAAACTACGTAAACCAATCGCGTTTTTTTACCATCTTGATAAATGAATAACTCATCTTCGACATTTCTTAGAAACTTGCCTGCGATACCTTTATTCTCAAGGTTCTTTGACGCAACTTTTAACGCTTCTGCTCGGTTCAATTTAGGCTTTACAAAGCTTCGGTCTAAATCGTTTACACGTAAATAATCGCCTTGTACGGCCTTTAAAGCACCACCTTTAAAACTTTGAGTCGCATTAAGCGAATGCCCCCATACGGGAATGCCCCAAACATTTTGTTGAATCTTTACCTTGTAAATACCACGCTTCTTTAGGTAGATGCTCTTAACTTGTTTAAAGCTAGATGCATTATTAACACCTAATTGCGAATTAAGCCCAGAGAAGTTGGTAAAGTTCACTGGCTTATTTAGTGTGACTGATTCACCTGCATGTACTGACATCGTCATTACACCTGCAACAGCGATAGCTATCAGACGTTTCTTGATTTTCATTTATCTATCTCCTTGATGTATTCGAGTCGAATCTATCAGAAAAAAGCACACCGAAGTCGATAATTAAAATCAATAAAATAGTTGTGATACATCACTTAAACAAATTCATGCAACTGGTAAAAATAAAAATTACAAATTTATGACAATGTCTTTTTTTAGGAAAGAAGATCTCATTTATAAAATGAAGAAATATTATTTTTATCACTAGATATTTTTGTTTAAAAATATTGTTTGTTTTATCCAATTATGAATAAGGCATACTACTAACACTAAATGATTAGAAATACATAAGGAGGGTCAATACTGAACCAAGCGGTGAAGTTAGCATAATTGACTTTATAATTTCAAATACAAAAACCAATAATCAAATATCACTCTTAAATTCAGAATGAATGCCATCCCAATTAAAAACCACCACTGAGATTATGATTATAATCGCACTAAAGACTGTTTAATTTAAATGACTAAGTAATACTAAAGTAGATACCAACTACTATAATCCACATTAAAATAAAGGTCATTAGTCGAAAGTAGTCAACATAGAGAATATAAAAACAATAGTTCTGAATAGATAAATTACAAATAAGATAATAACAAACAGGTTTTAAACAATAGGTAAAAGGATAGATTTATTAAAACCATTAAAAACAAAGACTATGTTTATTGATAGGACAAAATCAAACAAAGTGGATATAAATATAACCACCAAAGTTCGTTATATTTAATAATATTAACAACGGTGGAGTTACCTAAGGAAGAGAGCAACGTTAAGAAAATAAAAAAGGCTACCCTTGGGTAACCTCACACTTTTATTCGTTAATGCATCAATATCAAACTAATTCGCCTGCACCTTGAATAGAACGTTCACTGTTCTCGACAAGGAAAACCGTAGCAGTTTGCTTTAACGTCTCCCACTCGACATCTTCAACAGTAATACCCTCGTCCCAAGATTGCTTTTGTGCACGGCTCAGTTCTTCCCCTTCTATGTGGATGGAGTACCCTTGTGAGCTTGCTTCGATATCAAAGTCATTGACGGAGAGCTCAATTGTCATGCTGTGGTAATCCGTACTGTGATCTTCCACTTGGTCAGAGAAAAAAACCTCTGGTGCAATATGCCCTCGGTTAAGTACATACAAGGTGCGTTTTGGGCTAGTCCCGTTTACCCATTGAGCACGACAGGCAATCCCCTTTGCTGAAAGCCTTGCGAGCTCACTGTATGCTAACCATCGATTGTGACATTGTTTGAGTGTAATGGTGACCGATTTCGTGTTAATCATTTTCTCAAGTGCAAAGTCCAACACTGCAGGCAGATGACATGCGACGCTACCATTATGCAATTCGATTTCGATGCTTGAATCCGTAGTTCCTGTAATAGTCACTGCACAATCGGAGTCCAAATTAAGGAATAAACTCGCGTTGTTAAAGTGACGAACACCATTCAAACCAACCATCTGTAAATCGGCAACCATATTGGCAATCACATCGGCTTCACCACAATGGCGACGCATACCAAGAAAGGCTTTGTTTACTGCTGCTACCAGCTCGTTATGCGAGACGATCATAATGCAAAACCTCCACTGATTTTTTGATTGTCACTTTGCGCGATTTCTTCACGCTCGGGCATGATGGGAAAGATCCATGTATCGTTATAAGCTGGGTGACGAACCTCATCCAAGAGCGGCGCGCCTTGGAAGAAGGTTACGCGCACCCATCGGTCTGAACGCGGGTCAAACTTGGTCGCGCCAAACACAGCTAGCTTGCAGCGTAGCAAATGCATTGGCAGCGCATCTTCTCGCAGCACATTCATTTGGATGTCGCCCATTTCACGGTTACCAAGGGTCCATACTCGTCGTGTAATCGCTCGGTATTGCGGATTTTGCAATAAGAATTCCGCAAGTGATATTTCAGGCAGACATTTCAACAATGCATGGTAGTAGCGATTAACTTGTCGACCTATATCCAGTGGCAGCTCTCGCTCTTCACCAATCTCCTCACCTCGAACTCCCATTCGCGGCTCTTCTTTATCTTGTGAACGATACCAAAACCAATAGTTATTTTCTGACAGTGTGTAATCGGCATCAATAGACCAACGATATTTGCTTTCTAGCACCTGAAGAACATCTTGAACACACTTCCCACCCGGAATCGACAAAGATTCATCGGTATTCATTTGGTTCTCAAATTCATCCACCAAAGACGGGTACAGCTCGATCAAACATGATGTTAGGATTTCTTGGGCTTCCAAACTCATTGTTGTCGTTTGTTCGATCAAGCCTCCCCAATTGATGTGATTCGAAATCAAAGCATTTAGATTAATTTGTAACGCTTTAATGTCTTCTATCGCTTTATAATTCAATTGGTCTTGATGTTGATTGATGGTAATCACTTGCTCTAAGTGGCGCTGCGCTTTTGCCAATAACGCGTTTAGTGGCGATTCTTGCTGAGTCTCGCAAGGCATCGCAAACACTTGAGCAATAGCACGTTCGCGCGACGTCATCCATTGGTCAACGATACAAGGATGGTTAATAAGGTATGGTGCCATGCCCAGTCCTGTTGCGTTCCCCACACCAAGATAGCGCTGTAACCCACGATGTAGTGCGACGGCATTATCGCCACCCTGTTGTTGCGCTAAGTAATGAACCCAATCTAGGCTGAACTCACGCAATAGATACACGGCACACATTTGCGCACTGAACGACTGATTGAAATCGGGATTGTTCTCAAGCAACTTGAAATCTGCAATACCAAACTTACCATTTCCATACACCGCGGTCGTACGTAGGATGTACCCTACTTCCGCCAGTTCTTTCGGCTCGGGTTGTTGGCCTTTAGATAACGCCGCAACAATATGTTCAAACACGCGTACGCTCTTATTCGCTCGCGCTAAAACTAGTACATTATTTGGGTTTCGTCCGGCTTCCTGCAAAGGAACATTAGCTCTTAACTGCTCTAAAAGTTCGACATTTACGTCGCCTTTCACTAACGCGAATGTCACGTCCCATTTCTCTGCAATGACTCGGTCATTACGCTCTTCATCGGCAATTTCATCGCAGAAGACAACCAAATGATAAACGTATTCTGGCGTCGCCAGTTTGTAGATCACATGGCCAAACCCTCTAGGGCAAAGTTGCCATTCATGCTTGTTGACTTGCCACTCTTGGCTCGCCATTTTACGAATCAGGCTTCGTACAAAGCTAATTCGGTTTTGGTGCATAGCCCCTAGCCTTTCTGGCGCCATGACAATAGCAGCGTCGCGTAGTGTTGTTTCAGTGTAAGTAGAACGATGTGCATCCATTTTGCTCACCACCTATTTTTTATTGTAAGAATATAGACTTATGCGGATGCAGGAGGAATCACCCGCACAAGCTCCACGTTATTGTTTATCAGTTATGGGTTATCGCTTTTTAGCGACTTATAACCCTTGTTCTTTTGCCATCTTGATAGCAATTTGTGGCGCGTTCCAAAGTGATGGCAGCAAAATAAGCGACACAGGAACTGCCGTAATGACAATGAAAGATTGCAAGGCAGAGATACCGCCAGACCCCAGCGAAATCAAAATCAATGCGGTCACACCCATCGCCACACCCCAGAAAGTACGAATGATGGCATTCGGTTCCGTTTCCCCACTGATGACGACGCTGATGGTATATGTCATCGAGTCACCCGTCGTTACGATAAAGATGGTGGTAAGAATCAAGAACAAGATAGAAATCAGCATCGGCATTGGCAGTTGTTGTGTTACCGCAAGCAATGCTCCAGGTAAGTTAAAGCCTTCAAACGCGGCACTGACACTGCCAGGGTTTGCGATCTCAAACGCTAGGCCAGAGCCACCGACAATGGTGAACCAGAAACACGTTGTAAGCGGCGCGATGATACTGATGGTCGTAATCAATTGACGAATACTTCGACCGCGGGAAATGCGTGCGATAAAGATCGCCATCATTGGCCCATAGCCTAAGAACCATCCCCAGAAGAACACTGTCCACCAGCTCAACCAACCTTCATCACCACGGTAGGTCGCCATTGGGATAAAGTTGTCCAACATACTACCTACACCTTGAATATAAGCATTAAAGATGAAATCTGTCGGACCGAATATCAGGATGTAAACCATCAACGCCATTGCCAATATTACGTTGTATCGGCTAAGCATTTGCATACCACGATTCAGACCACTTAATGCTGAAACGGTGTAAAGTACGATGGCAAACAAAATGATGATCAATTGCGTGGTAAAGCCATCTGGGATATCAAATAGCACATTTAACGCGTAGCTAACCTGCAAACCTAAGAAGCCGATTGGACCAATCGTCCCTGCCGCTACAGCAATGATGCAGCACGCATCAATCAAAGCACCTGTTTGGCCTTTCAGTGCGCGTTCACCCAATATTGGGTAAAGTAAGATACGAGGTTTAAGCGGTAAGCCTTTATCGTAGTGGAGGTGCATCACCACGATAGACGTCAAGCTGCCAACAATTGCCCACGCTAAGAATCCCCAGTGCATGAAAGACTGTGATAAGGCATTCACCGCACCTTGCTGTGGATTTTCTTGTGGGCCATACAATGGCGGCGGACTCACGTAATGCGCAATTGGCTCTGCAGCTGCCCAAAAGACACCACCACCCGCTAGTAAGGTACAAAAGATGATTGCCATCCAGCGGAAGCCGTCCATTTCAGGCTTGGTCGTTCCACCTAACATCACCTTGCCTGTTCGCCCTGCTGCCAAACCAAGACCAATAAGAAAAGTGAGAAGAAGCAGTAATTGCCAATATGGACCGAAGACTTTTACCGACCACGCGAATCCAGTATTAACCAGTGTTGAAAGGAGTTCTCCATCATACAGTGCGATGGCAACGAACAGGGCAATAAAGCCGCCGCTATACCAAAGTGCGGGATTACTAAGCCCCAACTTATCAGGTGAGTTTTCTTTTGCTGTTGTGTCGTTGTGATTTGCTTGTGACTTCTTTGATGGCACGCTCATCGTTGAAGCTTTCACGCTATTGGTTAAATCAGACATACTCTGACTCCAGAGGTTCATTGCAGCTGCCATTGAACGGCTACAAACAGTGACTTTAACACCCGCCTATTATTGTTTTTTAACGGGCTATTCCTTGTTTAGTTGGGTTAGCTCTCTCTTGCCTCCAGACCTTCTGTGAGGAAGTTGAACCAGTTTTCACCCAGAATTTTTCCTGCCTCGGATTCAGTAAATCCGTGGCGCATTAAGCCGTTGTAAATGTTTTCCATGCCTTTGCTGCCGCTGAACCATGGCAACGCATCTGGCCAACCAGAGTTGTTTGCTGAGCCTTCGCCATAATCCATAGCTTTCGACCAACGACCGTTGCGCATCCACTCAAGCACTTGCTGTGGTTGGTTTAAACAAAGATCACTGCCGATACCTAAATGATCCACACCGAACAGGTCAGCAGTTTTCGCGACCATTTGGCAGAAATCTTCAAGTGTGCACTGGCTACCATTTGGTAAGTGGAATGGGTACAAACTAAAGCCAATCAAACCACCTCGTTCGGTGAGTGCTTTGATGACGGTATTCGATTTGTTGCGCAGCGCATCGTGAGCAAAGGTTGGATTCGCGTGGCTGATACAAATTGGGCGAGAAGAAAGGTCAATCGCTTCCAACGTTGAGCGCTCTGCGCTGTGGGACATATCGATGATCATCCCGACACGGTTCATCTCTTCGATGGCTTGTTTACCAAAACGCGTGACACCAGAGTCGTTCTGCTCATAGCACCCTGTCGCCAATAAGCTTTGGTTGTTGTACGTCAGCTGCATAATCAGCAAACCTTGGCGACGCATGACTTCTATTAAGCCGATTTCATCGTCAATTGGGGAGCAGTTCTGCGCACCAAAAAAGACACCAACCTTACCCTCGACCTTTGCTTTCTCGACGTCAGCCATCGAGTAAATAGGCATAATCAGGTCTGCATTTTGTTCGAATCTCAGGTTCCATTCGGCAAAGCGAGTTAAGGTCTCACGTGCATTCTCATGATAAACGATCGTTGCATGTACAGCCGTAATACCGCTCGCCTTCAGCGTTTGGAAGTATTCTCGATCCCAATTGCAGTACTGCAATCCGTCAATCACAATCCGTTGTTGGTACATAACCACTCCTTAAACGTTAATGAGCCTTTAAGGTTGGGCAGCGGAGTCCTCGGCTGCCCTATTTCACTTAATAAGGACGTTGATAAGCGGTTTTCACCACGGTGTAGAACTCTTTCGCGTACTGACCTTGCTCGCGTGGACCAAAGCTCGACTCTTTACGACCACCAAACGGCACGTGGTAATCCGTACCCGCGGTTGGTAGGTTGACCATCACACAACCAGTTTGTACCTGCTGTTTGAAGATGGCGCTGTTACGAAGGCTTTGTGTGATGATGCCGCCCGTCAAACCAAAGCGAGTATCGTTCGCTACAGCAATGGCTTCATCCAAATCAGAGACTCGAATCACACTCGCCATCGGTGCGAACACTTCTTCTTGGTTCACTTCCCAACTGTTTTGCGTATTGAGGAAAAGGGTTGGTGACATGTAGAAACCGTCATGTTCCAAATTCAAGCGCTCGCCACCGAATGCTAACTCTGCGCCACTTTGGCGTGCTTTCTCAATCCATTCGAAGTTGGCATTCAATTGGTTTCCATCCACAACGGGTCCCATGAACACACCGTCTTCTAAAGCGTGACCGACTTTAAGCTCACTCATTCGTTTGATCAGTGCTTCAACGTAGGCATCGTGAATGCCATCCATGACGACAAGACGAGAAGACGCGGTACACTTCTGACCTGCTCCAGAGAAAGAGCCTGCAATGGTCGCTTCAACTGCGATTTGAATGTCTGCATCATCAGCAACCACAAGTGCGTTCTTACTGCCCATTTCTAGCTGGCAACGGACAAAATTCGGTGCCGTTGCTGCCGCTACTTTACGTCCTGTATCAACAGATCCGGTAAAGCTCACGCCGTTTACGTCTTTCGAGTTGATAAGCGTGTTACCTACTTGCGAGCCACTGCCCAACACAAGGTTGAACGTGCCTGCTGGTAAGCCTTGTCGATGGATAATTTCAGTCAATGCAACCGCACTTGCTGGCGTTAGGTTAGCGGGCTTCCACACGACGCTATTACCAAACGCAAGCGCTGGCGCGATTTTCCATGCAGCCGTAGCGGTTGGGAAGTTCCAAGGGGAAATGATGGCGATAACGCCAACGGCTTCGCGAGTTACCTCAACGGAAACGCCTGGACGGACGGAAGCCGCGTTATCGCCAATTTGACGCAGCACTTCAGCCGCAAAATATTGGAAGAATTGACCAGCACGGTAGATCTCACCGCGACCTTCTGCAAAAGGCTTACCTTCTTCACGAGAAAGCAACGTACCAAGTTCATCACAACGGGCAATCAACTCATCACCAATTGCTTGTAATACCGCTTGTTTACGCTCAATTGGCGTTTTTTCCCATTCGGGCTGTGCAACTTTAGCAGCTTGAATCGCTTGCTCTACTTGCGCTCCACTCGCCTGTGCAAAGTGACCTAAATTTTCACTGATGTCTGAAGGGTTAATGTTGGCAATCGTATCAACGCCCGATTGCCATTCGCCTGCAATATAGAGGGATTTTTCTGCTTGAACATTATTGATAAAAGTCATTGCTCTGTCCTTGTTCTTCCTGACGTCCAGTGGTCTTCCACCAGTTCATTAATCTGACTTACAAAACCAACTAAGTATTGGCTCTGTGCTTTTATAATTTACTCGGGCTGGCTCGCCGATGCGTACACCACAAATTCCACCAGCATTTCTTCGCGAGCTAATCCTGCTACCACCATCGCGGCACGGTTTGGATAAGGCGCCTCAAAATACTCCGCGTACACTTGGTTAACCGTTTTGAGATATTCACGATCAGTCACGTAAATCAGTACTTGTAAAACGGAGTCTAACGATTCACCCGCGCACTCTAAAGTATGGACGAGGTTATTGAAGGTTTGGCGTGTTTGCGCTTCGATACCGCCCTCTACAACAACACCTGTATCATCAATCGGAATTTGTGCCGTGTATAAAGTGCCATTGTTAACGATGGCCCACTCGAGTGGTGCTTTAGAAGCAAACAATGCGGTTTTGACTGGGTATTTTTTCGTAGAAGTATTCACGTGCCTTTCAACCTTTGTAACAACCTTGTTTCAAGATAGTTAAATACTGCACATTGACAGGCGATAAATCGAACGGTAAATTTTTTACATTTGATAAGAAAAATCTATCACCTTATTAAGACTAAGGTAAATAAAGGGATTGCAGAGGTTTCGCCATGAGTATCAAGCTTCAACAATTAAAGCATTTTGTGATGGTGGTCGAGGAAGGTGGTTTTCGAGCGGCATCACATAGAGCGAACCGCTCGCAAGCGGCGCTGTCAACGTCGATCAAAGAACTGGAAAAAAACCTAGGGCAAACGCTGTTTGAAACGGGCAACAAATCCAAGCTCACTCCCTTCGGTGAAATCTGTTTGCCTAAAATTATTCAATTTCTCAACATCTACAGTGCATTGGATAATGACTTGAAAGCCGCCGCCGCGGGCCAACAAGGTCGAGTACGCATCGCTAGCGTTCCCTCCGTTGCGGCTAAATTGATTCCAAGTGTTCTAGGCGCGTTTTGCGAACAGTACCCAAACGTTGAAGTCAGCTTGATTGATGATAACGCCGCTGGCGTCGAAGCCCGTTTGTTATCAGGCGAAGTCGATTTAGCGTTAGGTAACCCATCACATTTAGACGAAGGCGGTATCGAGTTTACCCCGCTAATCTCTGACCCCATTGGTGTAGTGTGTTTGAAGGACAACCCTATCGCTCAGCATCCAGAAGGGATTGAGTGGCAAACACTGTTAGAACAACCTTTTATTCGAAACGGGACTTGTACCCTACTCGATCCTACTCCTGCGCGCGCACTAAGTGAACAAGCTTTGTATTCTGTTGAAAACATCACGTCTTTATTCTCAGTTCTTGAGCTTGGTATTGGTGTCACCACCTTGCCCAAATTAGCGTTCCCGACCAACGAAACTCGACTGGTTTGGATTCCACTGATCGATCCACCTTTAGAAAGACAAGTTGGCATCTTTACTCTGACGGATAGAACCATCTCCCCTCAGGCAAAAGCGTTTCATGATTTGTGCATTCATTACTTGAACTACCAAGAAGAAGTCGAAACTGCATAAGCATATACCCAAGTGACTTCAAGATGCAGGATTCAGAGCGTTGTCATTGATTCGAGGGCAAGGAAGACAACGCAGCGTAATAGCCAGCTATTTCCAAGTTGTTTGACGCAGCAATCGGGTCAATGACACGCTCCCAAAGGGCGAGTTGCCTTGGCTTGTATACTTTGTTGTCGATTCTTGATTTAGAACCACCAAACCTTTAAATCGCCGCCGCGTCTACAAACCAAATCATTCTCGCTGAACCAGCATCTCGAGGTTACTTGGGTATAACTCACAACTAAAAAAGCCCCTGACACGTTAAGCATCAGGGGCTTTGTAAAGTTTCATGCATCAGAACACGTTACTTTCTACGCTTGTAAACCACGCAGAAGTTGCCGCGCTTGGTACGACACTTAGAGCAACGTTCACAATCCACTTCGGCGCGATTGCCGTCTTTCCAACGCTTGATCAATTGTGGCTCTGCCAATAACGGACGAGAGAGAGCGAAGAATTGAATCTTGGTATTTTCAGCCAAGTCTTCAATCGCGCAGAAGTCGTTTAAGCCACCTACGGTAATTACCGGTACGTTCACATCTTGGCTGATCACTTGACCGTATTCATGGAAGTAGCCTTCTTCTTGTAGCGTGTAACCGTCGAACGATTCACCTACCATAGCGCTTGCGTTGCCGTGAATGTTACCCGATACAATGATCGCATCCACGCCTACTTCTTCTAGCTTCTTACAAACAATGCGCGTTTCATCGAACGTCAAACCGCCATCGAAGAACTCCGTTGCTGTCAGCTTCACTAGAATCGGGAAATCATCACCAACTAGCTTGCGTGTTTCGGCGTAGATCTCCATAAGGAAACGCATGCGGTTCTCAAGGCTACCGCCGTATTGGTCTTCGCGACGATTGTAATATGGGCTCAAGAACTGGTTGATTAGGTACGTGTGCGCCGCGTGGATTTCTACACCATCAAAGCCAGAATCTTGTGCACGCTTGCTCGCTAGCGCAAATGCTTTAACGATGTAGTCGATCTCATCTTGAGTCATCGCTTTGCCTTCCGTTTTGGTGCCGCGCTCTGGCACTTCACTTGGAGCAAAAATCACACGCTCACCAACGTTGAAGGTCGTTTTTGTGCCGCCGTAAGCGATCTGCATAACGATCTTAGCGTCATGTTCGTGGACAAGGTCAGTCAGCTTTTTGTATTCATCGATGAAAGAGTCGTTGTAGATCCCCATCATACCTGCGTTCGGCTTCTCTTCTTCTACGATGTTTGCGTAGCCAGTAACGATCAGGCCCACTTCACCTTTGGCAAGTTCTTCATAAATGTCGTACAGCTTCTCGGTCATGTGACCGTCTTCTGTCGCCATATTTTCCCACGTTGCACTACGTACAAAGCGGTTCTTTAGTGTCATGTTGCCAATGCGGGCTTCTGAAAACAAAATGCTCAAGTCCAGTCCTCTTAAAATCTGTCTTTTTAGATGCATCACTACCGAGTAGGAACGAAAAAGGAACAGCGATACACAAAGCATGGCTGTTCCTTCTCTGAATTTCTGTTCAGTGCGATGAGCGACGCGAACCTTACCGCCGAAACTGCGGCAAAACTTTAATCTGGATTAAGGTTTGGTGAGATAGATCACCGATTCCGCATTCATTGGTTTTGTTCTCATCACAACTACTGATGGCATCAATCGTTAACTCAGATTTACTTCCCTTTAATGAATAAACGGCAGTGGAATCAACTCTAAGCCAAGCACACCACTGATGCTCATTACGACTAATAACGACACCTTAAACACCGCTTTGGACCATTGGATGTAGTTGTTGTAATTCACTTTTTGGAATGTCACTCGTGTCCACATAAAGCACACCGCTGCCGAGACCGCTAAATACTCGTATCCAGCTTCACCCAGCATAAACAAACCAATAGCGACCACACCAAAAGCCACCACGTACGCTTTCATATGTTGATGTGCTTTGGTAATGCCCTCTTTAACAGGAAGAACAGGAATGCCTGCATCGCGGTAATCTTGCATGCGGAACATCGCAATCGCGTAAGAATGCGGCATTTGCCAGAGACAAAACATGATGAAGAGTAAAATCGCTTCTAAGCTGATGTAGTTCGTCACTGCAAGGTAACCCACCAAAGGAGGAACTGCACCAGAAATACTGCCAACTAAGGTGCCGTAAACCGAATTTCGCTTGTACCACATGGTGTAGAAGAAGACGTAAAACACGTAACCCAAGAGTACAACCACAGCCGAGAGCGGATTCACTAGTTGAAACAGTAACGCTGTGCCATTCAACAGCAATACCAAAGCGTAAACAAACGCCGCGTCGATGTTGATGTTTCCCATCACCAATTCACGGTTTTGTGTGCGCTTCATTTTTTGGTCGATATCGCGGTCGAAGATGTTGTTCACCACGCATCCTGATGCAATCACAAGCCCGACACCAACTAACGTTGTCAGCAACAACAGAAAGTTAGCGGGTTCTGATTTTGCGGCGAGGAAGAACCCCGCCGCAACAGAAATCAGGTTGCCGAAAATGATGCCCGGTTTAGTAATAGACAAATAACTTTTCAGCATACCCTAGCCTACAACTTCATGTTGACGTTCATGTTGTAGATGATCCAGATCGAACCAGCGATCAGAATCAACACAACGATGGCGGTAAACATCAATGACACCACGTTCCACTGACCTTCTGACGTTTTCACTTCCATGTGCAGGAAGTACTTAAAGTGCACGAAGATCTGCACAATCGCACAACCAAATAACACAGCATAAGTTGCGGTATCTGGCAGCACTTGCGCCCACACACAGTAGAAAGGAATCACGGTCAGGATCAGAGACGCAATAAAGCCTTTTACGTAATCAGAGGCACCTGTATCTAGATGTTGTTCCATTACATAACCCCCAATAAGTAAACGATGGTGAATACACAAATCCAAACGATGTCTAGGAAGTGCCAGAACAAGCTCAAGCACTGGAATCGCATCGACATGTTATCGTTCAAGCCTTTGGTTGAAAGTTGGTGGTAGCACACGGCTAGCCAGATCAAACCAAAGGTTACGTGCAAACCGTGTGTTCCGACCAAAGTGAAGAACGCAGATAGAAATGCACTTTCTTGTGGACCATAGCCTTCAACAATCAGATGATGGAACTCGTACACTTCCATTCCGATAAAGCCAGCGCCAAGTAAGAAGGTCACTTTTAACCAACGTTTTAATCCTGTAACGTCTTTGCGCTTCATCGCAATCATGCCGAAGCCAAACGTGATACTGCTGAATAGCAGCAACATGGTTTCTACAAACACGAACGGCAGTTCGAAAATGTCTTTACCGGTTGGACCCGCAATAGAGCCGCTTTCTAGTACTGCGTAAGTCGCGAACAAGGTCGCAAACAATACACAGTCACTCATTAGGTAAATCCAGAAACCAAACAACTTAATGCCAGCAGAATCATGGTGATGATCGTGGTCGTGAACCGCAACATTAGCTTGCATAGGTCACCTCCAGATCGTCTTTCTTATCGTTGTCTTTCACTTCGTTTTTCTTCGCTTCTTCAAGTTGAGCTCGACGCTCCGCTTCAATCGCTTTGATTTCTTCAACTTCAACGTAGTAATCCACATCGTCGTTGTAGCTGTGTTGAATACAAGTCACGATGATGCCAACAAAGCTTGCTGCTGCTAGCCACCAGATGTACCAAATCATCGCGAAGCCAAACATCAATGCCCATGCAGATACATAGATACCTGTTGGTGTGTTCTTCGGCATATGGATACGCTCGTATTCCACTTCTTTGGTTGGATCGAATTCGCCACTCTGCTTTTGGTACCAGAACGCGTCTAGCACATCACCTTTTGGTAGGTGCGCAAAATTGTAGAACGGCGGTGGTGAAGACGTCGCCCACTCAAAGGTACGACCGCCCCATGGGTCACCCGTTAGGTCACGGTTTTGTTCGCGGTCACGAACACTCACGTAGATTTGAATGAACTGACAAGCTACGCCAAGCGCAATCACTGCCGTACCCGCTGCTGCAACTGCCAACAATGGGAAGTACTCTGGGTTAAGGTCTTGGCTTAGACGACGCGTCATGCCCATAAAGCCCAGTGCATAAAGCGGTAGGAACGCCATTAGGAAACCAACGATCCAGCAAATGAATGCACGTTTGCCCCATGTTTCGTTCATGGTGAAGCCAGTTGCTTTCGGGAACCAGTATGTGATTGCCGCGAAACAACCGAATACCACACCACCGATGATTACGTTATGGAAGTGCGCAATCAGGAACACTGAGTTGTGCAGAACAAAGTCCGCGCCCGGTACTGCCATTAGTACGCCCGTCATACCACCTACAGAGAAGGTAATTAGGAAGCCAACTGTCCACATCATCGGAGTGGTAAAGCGGATTCGGCCTTTGTACATGGTGAATAACCAGTTGAAGATCTTCACCCCGGTAGGGATGGAAATAATCATGGTGGCGATGCCGAAGAATGCATTCACATTTGCACCTGAGCCCATGGTGAAGAAGTGATGCAGCCAAACGACGAACGCCAAAATCGTAATTACAATGGTCGCCCATACTAGCGAGGTGTAACCAAACAGCTTCTTGCGTGAGAAGGTTGCCGTTACCTCAGAGAACACACCAAAAATAGGCAAGATCAGGATGTACACTTCTGGGTGACCCCATGCCCAAATCAGGTTGACGTACATCATTACGTTGCCGCCAAGATCATTGGTGAAGAAGTGCGTACCGATGTAGCGATCCAACGTCAGTAGCGCGATCGTTACAGTTAGGATTGGGAATGAAATGATGATTAGGATGTTGGCACACAGGGACGCCCACGTGAACACTGGCATCTTCATCATTGGCATAGACGGTGTACGCATGCGCAAAATAGTCGCAAAGAAGTTCACGCCTGTCAGCGTGGTGCCGACACCGGATATTTGCAGCGCCCATATCCAATAATCCACCCCAACTCCGGGGCTTGCCTCAATACCAGACAGCGGCGGATACGCCAACCAACCAGTACGACCAAACTCGCCCAAGCCAAGTGACATGTTAGTGAGGATCACGCCCACAACAAACAGCCAGAAACTCAGATTGTTTAAGTAAGGGAATGCCACATCACGCGCTCCAATTTGCAGCGGTACAATGATGTTCATCAAACCAATCACCAACGGCATTGCCACGAAGAAAATCATGATTACGCCATGGGCAGTAAAGATTTGATCGTAGTGATGTGGTGGTAGATAACCGGTCTCACCTGCCGCAGAAAGCAGCTGTTGGCTACGCATCATGACCGCATCAGCAAAGCCACGAACCAACATCACCATTGCCACAGCAATGTACATAAAGCCTAGTTTTTTGTGGTCTACCGAAGTAAACCATTCATTCCATAAGTATTGCCACTTACCCGCTTTGGTTATCGCCGCAACGACAGCCAAACCAACGATCGCGATCACCGCTAGAGTGACGACAATAATCGGCTCGTGATAAGGGATTGATTCAAGTGTTAATCTTCCAAACATTGCGATTATCCTAGATTTTCCGGCAAACAGTTCATTGAACCCGGATGCTGGGTCACGACGTCGGTGAACAAAAATGGTGGAATACTAGAGAACATCTTCACAGGCTCCGCCACCGTTGGTGATGCAAGCGCACGGAATTGCTCCCAGTCTTCGATTCGATCAGGGCTGGCTTTCACTTGCTGTACCCAATTCAGGAATGCAGTGCGATCTTCCATTGCCGCTGCGGTAAATTTCATTTGCGAGAAACCCTTACCGCTGTAGTTAGAAGCAAAGCCTTTGTAATCCCCTGTGTGGTTCGCAATCAGATTCAACTTGGTCACCATACCTGGCATCGCGTAAATCTGAGTACCGAGACGCGGGATAAAGAACGCGTTCATGATGTTATCGGAGGTCAGTTTGAACTGAACTGGAACATCTTTCGGAAACGCCACATAGTTCACTGTCGCAATGTTCTCTTCTGGGTAGATGAACAGCCATTTCCAGTCGAGTGACACCACCTCAATGGTGATGGGTTTGACGTCACTTGCGATGGGCTTGGATGGCTCTAACTCGTGAGTAGAACGCCAAGTGATGGTTGCCAGAATCGCGATGATGATGATTGGAATCGTCCACACCACCACTTCGATCTTGGTCGAGTGCGACCAATCCGGAGCGTATTCTTCATCCGTGTTGGATTCTCGGTAGCGATAAGCGAAATAGATTGTCATTAGAATCACAGGGATCACGACAATCAGCATCAGTAAAAGCGCTGTAATGATCAGTTCCTTTTCCTGAACGCCAATACTACCTTTCGGGTCAAGTAGAGCAGAGTTACACCCTGCGAGCATAAGGATGGTCGCCACCAAACTTATCCTCGATAAGATGCGTGTATATCTTGAAGCTTCCATTAACTTTCTCGATGGTTAGCCAACAACAGAGCAAGCCCTGCGATTGGTTGTCTTGGTCATTAGAATATTTTTGTGTTGAGCTTGTGCAGCAATGGACTTCTTGGTGGGAGATATCAAGTTGCTTGATGGTTAAAACCACACTCACAACGTGAGTTTATTGTTACACTTTGAAATACATTGTTACATTCGAGCGCATTATGCGGAGGGAAAAAGGAAAGCTCATTAGCCACAGATGGAAACTAACGTTCCATTTATGAAAGATAATATTGATATAGGAATAGCAAAACAGGTGCACAAGATTTACGTACTACAGCATATATTCTTTTCTTTACAGTAACTTAAACAATGAAAACAAGAAGAGTAATCAGTTGCTTATTCGGCGCGAGAGTGTGAGCTACATTAGAAAGTACGAATTAAGGAAAGCGTGACCAGCATCATAGTTATGAATTCACATACTATTTACATGGCATTTCAAATTTCAATCACCACGAACGATCTTTCATTCATAGTCTTTATATTTTGACGAGTGACGGGGAAACCGCCCACTGAACTGTTAACTCACTTTAACACTAAGTAGCGACGTCTTTAGCTTGAGAACATTTCATTCTGTACATTTAAATTCGTGAGTTCATTCGAGGCTAGGAAGCTAACAGTCTTTGTTGGGCTTACGATGAGTTTATTGTTTAATTACGGTGAAAAATCAGGCATTACGGTCATGTCCAAACTTCTTATTCTAACGTTCTATTACGTCATCATTTTTTCTTTCACAGTGTGGCTCTGGTCTGACGTAGACGACTCGACTAAAACTGGTTTGTTTTATTTCGTGTTCGGAATAGCATTCTTCCAAAATGCTTATTACACACACAAAATTGAGACACTCAAAAACAAGAAAGAGCCGTAATCGGCTCTTTCTTCACATTCTCATCCCGCCATCCACTTCGAGCACTCGCCCTGTGAAGTAGTCGTTCTCAAGAATGTATTTCACAGCATGAGCAATCTCACTCGTCTCCCCCATCCTACCGACGGGTATCATCTTTTGCAGCCGGTCTATGGCTTCTGGTTTCATTTGATCTGCCATTGCCGTTTTGACGACACCGGGCGCAATAGCCGCAGAGCGAATGCCATATCTGGCGAGTTCTCTTGCCCATGTTGTTGCCATGGTTGCGACGGCAGCTTTCGATGCAGAGTAATTGGTTTGTCCAATATTGCCTGCTCTCGCCACGCTGGAGATGTTAATGATGGCCCCCTTCGAGCCACTCTCGATCATTTTGACTGCCGCTTCTCGACCACACAAAAAGGTGCCCGTGACATTGACGTTCATCACTAGGTTGAACTGCTCAAGCGACATCTTGGTGATCTCGCCGTCTTTGGCTTTGACTAACAATCCATCTCGTAAGACGCCTGCGTTATTAACTAAGCCGTTTAGCTGCCCAAAGTCTTGAAGAATCTCATTAAAGGTATCCTCCACTTCAGATTCATTGGTGACATCAAGTCGATAGATCAATGCTTTGGCACTGAGCATGCGGCATTGTTCTTGGGTATTCAGCAGTCCCGTTTCGTTAACATCCAGCAGCGCTAAATCCGCGCCCGCTTGTGCAAGGCTGACCGCCATCATCTGCCCTAAGCCTTGCCCCGCACCTGTGATTGCAATGACACTGTTTTTTAAATCCATATCTGTACTCCATTACTGGATAACTTCCATGTTTAAACGCCTGATAGGGAATCTTGCTTTTAGCCCTTCTGGTTCTTATAGAATTCAAACAAGCTAGAGAAATCGAGTTCTGCATGACCTGCCGCGTTATGGAATGCATAAAGATTGCGAGCCAAAGAGCCCATAGGAACCGAAGAGTTGGTTTGCAGCGCCGCATCCAAGCCTAAGCCAAGATCTTTGAGCATCAACTTGCTCATAAAGCCCGGATTGTATTGATTGCTCGCTGGCGCAGAGTCCATCACACCTGGGCATGGGTTATAGAGCTCCAGCGCCCAGTTTCGACCAGAGCTTTGCAGCATGATATTAGATAAGACTTTCGGGTCGAGACCATGGTCAATACCGAGATTGAGCGCTTCGCAAGTTCCCGACATCAAGATACCCAACATCAGGTTGTTACAGATTTTAGCCATCTGACCGTCGCCTGCTTTACCAGCGTGGAACACATTCTTACCCATATATTGCAAGATCGCATTGGCTTTAGAGAACGCCTCATCCGAGCCACCAACAATAAAGGTCAGCGTTGCTGCTTTTGCGCCTGCTACACCACCAGATACGGGAGAATCGACAAACAACAATCGTTTGTTCTGAGCTTCGTTCGCCACCAAGCGAGCAGAATCTGGATCAATGGTCGAACAGTCAATCAGCAATGCGTTATCCTGTACAATATTGAGCAGACCGACACCACCGTGTAAATCCCCCAAATACACAGCGCGCACGTGTGCACCTGCTGGTAGCATAGTGATGACCGTTCCTGCACCATCTACGGCTTCTTCTAACGTGCGAGCAACCACCGCGCCAAACGGTTCAAGTTGCTTCGCCGCGTTCACATCCACATCGAACACTTGCACGTGAAACCCTGACGCCAATAGGTTTTGTGCCATTGGACTGCCCATGTTGCCCAAGCCAATAAATGCAATGGTACTCATGTTGTTTCTCCTTATTTTCCTAGCTGTGCAAGTGGATGTTCCTCTTCTGACCAAAGAGAAGTAAACAAGGTATCGATGACGCTTTCATCGACTTCACTGACGCTGTTAAACATCCATTTTGGATTGCCGTCTTTATCAACTAATCGAGAGCGCACGCCCTCTTCAAACTCACCGAGTAATGCGCTGCGAACTGACAAGGTTAGCTCTAGACGGAAACAATCCGCCAACGACAAACGGTGGTACTCTTTGACTTGTCTAAAACAGATATGTGCGGTGATCGGACTGCCCGCAACAAACGATTTTTGTGCGTTCTCAAGCCATTGAGTCTCGCCTTCCATTGCTTGAATACGTTGAGCAATCTGATTTAAGTCATAGCCTTTACAGGCTTCTTTAATTTGGTCGAGATAAGGGCAAATCTGAGTTGTCGGCTTGCTGTCGATGACTTGATCTTCCATCAATTGAAGTAACGCACTGACAAGCGATTTGGCATCGGCAGAGCTCCAATCGACTTGTTTCAGCTCTTCAAGCAGCGCCGGATATTGCTCTTCCAACAGCAACCATTCCGCCAACCCTATAGTGACAGCGTCACTTGAATTCACCATTGCGCCAGTCAACCCAAGGAACAAACCTACCTCTGGGTCGATTTGGCTTAAGAACCAAGTACCACCTACGTCTGGGTAAAGTCCGATATTGATCTCTGGCATCGCGAGACGAGATTTAGGCGTGACGACTCTATGGCTGGTGCCCATAAATAAGCCCATGCCACCGCCCATAACAATGCCCTCTCCCCAACCAATGATTGGCTTTTGGTAGGTATGAATCAGGTAGTCGCATTCGTACTCAAGCGAGAAGTAGTTAGAACAGAACTCGGCAGTCTCTTCTTTGCTTTTCTCGTGCATGACGTGGTACATGGTTCGTACATCGCCCCCTGCACAAAACGCTTTCTCACCCGCGCCATTGAGGATGACACACACCAAATCAGGGTCATCTTGCCATTCGATAAGTTGGTCGTTGAGCTCTGCCAACATGTCGTAAGTCAACGCGTTCAATGAAGCGGTGTTGTCTAACGTCGCGATACCAATTCGGTGCACGCCGTCTAAGCAATCTATTTCGCTAATGGTTACTTTCCCTGTCATGCGACCTCCTATTGATTCTTCCAGTTGGGTTTACGTTTTTCTAAGAAGGCACGAACCCCCTCGGTTTGATCTTCGGTATCGAATAAGTTTAGAAACAGTTCTCGCTCTTTAATCAGACCGTGTTTGAGTGGCGCTGAACGCATGTTTTGGATAAGCGCTTTACATGCGGTTACCGAGGACGGCGATTGATTGGCAACCGATTCTGCAAGCTCAATGGCTTTATTCAGCGCTCCACCTTTTTCCACCACTTCTTCTGCTAACCCGAGTTCTCGCGCTTGCGCGGCACCGACTTGTTCACCGCACAATATGATGCGTTTCGTCCAACCTTCACCGACCAACGCGGTTAGGTTTTGCGTACCACCAGCACAAGGCAATAAGCCCACTTTCGCTTCTGGCAGTGCCAGTACGGCTTGCTCTTCTACCACACGAATATCACACGCCAATGCGACTTCTAATCCGCCTCCCATGGCGTAGCCGTTGATGGCTGCGATGGAAACCCCTCGAAATGCAGAGAGCGTTTCAAAGGCTTCACCAAAGATACGCGCCATTTCTAACGCAACCGCTTTATCGCCATCAGCAAACAACTTGAGGTCTGCACCTGCAGAGAAAAACTTCTCACCATTCCCTGTGAGCACTAGAGCGTAAACGTCTTTATTGTCGTTTAGCGCCAGCACTAGCTCTTTCAATGCGGTTAAGCTTTGGGACGTCCAAGTATTGGCGGGCGGGTTGTTCATGGTCACCACCGCAACATGATTGCTGATGGTATGTTGAATCGCTTGTTGTTCTGTTAGTGACATATCTCTGAATCCTTTCTTGATGAAAATGACCTGAGCTTTACGGATAAAAGCAGAGCTTGTCGGCTGCACTTATAGCAATGCGGACTCTTCTGCGAGCAATCGACGCGCGATGATCAACCGCATGATCTCGTTAGTACCTTCCAAAATCTGGTGCACTCGAACATCACGGAAATAGCGCTCCATTGGGTATTCTTTGATGTAGCCATAGCCACCGTAAAGTTGCAGCGCTTGGTCACAGACTTGAAAGCCGACGTCGGTTGCAAAGCGTTTTGCCATGGCACAATAAGTCGTGGCATCTGGGTCACCTCGGTCTAACTTGCTAGCGGCGTACCGTACCAGTTGACGGGCAGCGACAAGCTCGGTTGCCATGTCTGCCAGTTTGAATTGCAACGCTTGGAATTGAGCTAATGATTTGCCGAACTGTTTACGTTCTTGCATGTACTGCGCCGCTTGATTCAACGCTTGCTGAGCCGTACCGACAGAACAGGTCGCAATGTTGATGCGTCCGCCATCCAAACCTTTCATGGCGAACACAAACCCTTGCCCTTCTTCACCCAGCAGATGTGACGCTGGAATAGAAACATTGTCGAAAGTCACCGAGCGTGTTGGTTGACTGTTCCAGCCCATTTTCGGCTCTTTACGTCCGTAGCTAATGCCGTCTGCATCGGCGGGGACAACAAACGCAGATACGCCTCTCGCACCTGCATCGCCGGTTCTCGCCATCACGACTAAAACGTCGGTATCGCCTGCGCCAGAGATAAAGGTTTTGCCGCCATTGAGTATGTAGTTATCACCTTGTTTAGTCGCAGAAGTCGTTAGAGACGCCGCGTCCGAACCTGCGTTTGGTTCAGTTAAGCAATAAGATCCGAGAAATTCACCCGTAATGAGTTTTGGGCAGAATGCGTCTTTCACTTCATCGGTAGCAAAGCTCGCGACCATCCAAGTCACCATGTTGTGAATGGTCATAAATGCAGTGGTCGATGTGCATCCCATAGAGAGCTGCTCGAAGATGATAGATGCATCCAAACGGCTTAAGCCCAAACCGCCTTGCTCTTCTGGGGTGTAGAGGCTCAAGAAACCAAGCTCTCCCGCCTCTCGTAGAATATCTTTCGGGAAGATTTGTTTCTCATCCCACTCTGCTGCCATTGGCGCTAAACGCTCTGCGGCAAACTGCTGAGCAGTGTCCGCAAACATACGTTGATCTTCGTTGAGTTCAAAATCCATATGAGCTCCTTACTTCGTTAGCGCAGGTTAATGGTGAGGTTTGGACCGGTTGGGATATCATCATCAAACCAACGAGCCGTCACGGTTTTGGTCTCGGTGTAGAAGCGCACCGCTTGTTTGCCGTAGGCGTGCAAATCACCGTAAAAGCTGCCGCGCCACCCAGTAAACGAGAAGAATGGCAAAGGCACAGGAATCGGAACGTTCACACCTACCTGACCAACTTGGATCTCATGTTGATACTTTCTCGCTGCCGCACCATTCGCAGTGAAGATGGAGGTGCCGTTGCCGTATGGATTGCGATTCACGAGCTCTATCGCTTCTTGTAACGTGTCGACCTCAATACACACCAAAACAGGTCCGAAGATTTCTTGGGTGTAAATCGACATCTCGGTGGTGACGCCACTGAATAAAGTTGGACCAACCCAGTGACCTTCTGGGAAGCCTTCTACTTCACATTGGCTACCATCAAGTTCACACACCGCCCCTTGCTGTTTGCCTTCTTCAATTAAACCGAGCACACGCTGTTTTGCGTGTGCGCTGATCAAAGGACCATACGCAGCATTTTCTTCATCCCAAGCGCCAGGATGCACTTTCGCCATTTCTTGTTTTAAATCGGCAATCCACTCTTTCGAACTGCCTACAAACACCGCAACGGATATCGCCATGCAACGTTGCCCTGCCGCACCAACCGAAGAACCAACTAAGTTATTCACCACTTGGTTTTTGTTTGCATCCGGCATCACTACCATGTGGTTTTTCGCGCCAGCAAAGGCTTGAACACGTTTGAAATTCTGCGTGCCAGTGGTGTAAATGTATTGCGCTACGGGTACAGAACCAACGAAAGAAACGGCTTGGATATCGGGATGTTTCAGCAACAAGTCGACCTGCTCCTTACGACCGTGCACGATTTGCAGCACACCTTTTGGTGCACCCGCTTCTTCGAACAGCTCAGCCAAGCGAATGGATGTGAGAGGCACTTGCTCAGAAGGTTTAAGGACAAAGGTATTCCCGCTCGCAATCGCAATTGGGAACATCCAGAGAGGGATCATGGCAGGGAAGTTAAACGGCGTAATACCGCAGCACACCCCAAGCGGTTGAATCAGCGAGTAGCTGTCGATATCTGTAGCAACATTCTCGACGGTTTCTCCCATCATGTTGCTGGCGATATTGGCAGCTTGCTCGACCACTTCGATACCACGCCACACATCCCCTTTTGCATCCGCAAAGATCTTGCCTGTTTCATGAGAAAGTAGCGTCGCCAACTCATCATGATGTTCTTTAAGCAGATGTTGGTAGCGCAGCATTAAACGCGCACGCTCCGAAACAGCGACATCTTTCCAACAGGTAAAGGTGGCTTTTGCACTCTCAATGGCCGCGTGCATCTCTTCATCCGTTGCGCATGGCAAGCGCGCAATCACATCATTAGTGGCTGGGTTTGTCACTTCTACCCAACCCGTTGCTTGAGATTCACGAAACTCACCATCGATGAATAAGGGAACCGTGCGAGTCATAATCTAGTCCTTCTTTACGTTATTCGATAATTGGAATTAAAGCGGTATCTCGATACCAATAGCAGTGGCTTCACCACCACCGATACAAAGTGATGCAACACCTCGCATCACTTTTTTATTGTTGTTGTCGCCATCTGCACCAAGCGATTGCAGTTGGCGTAGGCTATGAATGAGGGTTACTACAATACGAGCTCCACTTGCGCCAATTGGATGCCCAAGCGCACACGCACCGCCTTTGATGTTTACTTTGTCTTTATCGATCCCTAATTGGCGTAACGCGATTTGCGTGACAACAGCAAAGGCTTCATTGATCTCCCAAAGATCGACCTCGTCCACTGACCAATCGAGTTGAGATAACAACTGCTCTATCGCAAAGACGGGCGCAAGGGTAAATTCGGCGGGCTTTCTGGCGTGGGTTGAGTGCCCTTTGATGATTGCTAATGGCGTTAAACCTTGATGCTGTGCCACCTGCGAGTCCATCAACACCAAAGCTGCAGCACCATCGGATATCGCACTTGAGTTTGCAGCCGTCACCGAGCCGTTTTTATCGAACGCAGGTTTGAGTTCAGGGATCTTGTCGAGCTTGATGGAGCGTGGATGCTCGTCATAATCCAATGTTGAAGTGCTATGACGCATCGTGATTTCTATCGGCGAGATTTCATCGTCAAACAGACGCTGCTCGTGCGCTTCCAATGCTCTTGTCGCAGATAGGATTGCCCATTCGTCCATTTGTTCACGAGTAAACTCAGAACGGTCTGCCGTTTGCTGCGCATAGACTCCCATCAAGTGTCCTTCATACGCATCTTGAAGACCGTCGAGAAACATGTGGTCATAGGTAGATTGGTGACCCATTCGCATACCGTTGCGTGCATCTTTGAGCAAATACGGCGCATTAGTCATGCTCTCCATACCACCAGCGATGGCACTGCGAATGCTGCCCGCTTTGATTAGGTCGTGAGCCAGCATGACACTTTTCATGCCAGAGCCACACACTTTATTGATGGTGGTACACCCTGTAGTCTGTGGAAGCTGTGCGCCTAGCGCTGCTTGTCTGGCTGGTGCTTGCCCGCACCCCGCAGGTAATACACAGCCCATATAGACTTCATCGACTTCGCTAACCCCGCTCGCATCCATTGCCGCTTTGATAGCAAATGCCCCTAATTGAGGCGCTGAGTACCCTTGTAACTGACCTTGAAAGCGCCCGATTGGCGTTCGCTTTGCACTGACAATCCAGATGTCGTTTCCCATGATCTCGTCCCTTCTGACGATAATTCACAGTTCACGAACTCATCCCTCACACCTGCTACCACGGAGCTTTCACATAGAATGTGTTGTCACTCCAGCCTCTCATAAAACGATGAATTTTCGCACTGTGATTTCTTGACGTTTACGTAAGCATAGCACTAACATTTACGTTAACGTAAAGAAACACATTAATAACAACACAAATTTACTCTCATGCTTTTAGCTAGACCGTTTAGTTCAAGGCTTGAAGGGATTTTAAGAAGCCAAACTATTCATTAGAGGGAAAAACCGAGTGGATAAATTCAAGATAAGTGACCTCGCCAAAGAGTTCGATATCACGACCCGAAGCATTCGTTTTTATGAGGACGTCGGGCTGATAGAGCCGGAACGAAAAGGCAATATTCGCGTATATCAACGCAGAGATAAGATCCGTCTCAAGCTGATTTTACGTGGTAAGCGACTGGGCTTTTCGCTTGCGGAAATTCGAGAGTTGTTCGAGCTTTACGATACCCAACAAAGCGATGGTCAGCTGCTTAAAATGCTAACCATCATTGATGAAAAACAAGCGCACTTACAGCAGCAACTGGATGATATTAGCGTTGTAATGAACGAGCTAGAAACCGCCAAAGAGCGATGCAAGCAAGCGCTAAGCGACAATAAAACTAACAGCCAATAACTAAAAACTTGTAACGACTAAAACAAACAAGAATAACCATAATTTCCAAGCCCAAGCAGTGTAACTCGAACCTTATTTGTACTAGGGTCTGTTGACCTTTCGAGCTGATTTTTGCAGCGAATTGTTGGGCATTTATACTAGGCAGAGACTTTGATGTGTAGTTAGCCTACATGAGAAGTCGATAACGAAGTAGAAATGACCAACAAACGCTGCCCAAAGGGTTCGGCTAAAATCGTTTTATGCTTTGTTAAGGAGTATTTGCTTAGAATGACTAGGCGACACACTCCTTGCCTCCCCTAAAACGATTTTATCTCGAACAAAATTTAACCGCGAAAGATCAACAGCCCCTAAAAACCGCAGTACTTTCAACAGGGAAATGTTATGAAAAGCAGCTACACCCCACTCAACTTTGGGCTTGGTGAAACCATCGATATGCTCCGAGACCACATCAACGCGTTCGCCACCGAGCATATCGCCCCCATCGCCGCAGACATCGACCGCGACAACCAATTCCCCAATCATTTGTGGTCCAAGTTTGGTGAAATGGGTTTGCTTGGCGTAACCGTCGACGAAGAGTTTGGCGGTGCAGGCATGGGTTATCTTGCTCACGTTGTCGCGATGGAAGAGATCAGCCGAGCTTCGGCGTCTGTCGCACTCAGTTACGGCGCACATTCCAACCTTTGTGTTAACCAAATCTTTCGTAATGGCTCCCCTGCTCAACGAGAAAAGTACCTACCTAAACTCATCGATGGTTCTCACGTCGGCGCACTAGCCATGAGCGAGCCGAACTCAGGTTCTGATGTGGTTAGCATGCAGCTACGAGCCGAAGATAAAGGCGACCACTTTTTAATGAACGGCAACAAAATGTGGATCACCAATGGGCCCGACGCCGATACCTTAGTGGTTTACGCGAAAACCGATCCCAATGGCGGGTCTCGCGGCATCACCGCCTTCATTATTGAGCGGGATTTTGAAGGCTTTAGCCATGCGCAAAAGCTCGACAAACTTGGCATGCGCGGCTCCAACACCTGTGAATTGGTGTTCCAAGATTGTGTCGTGCCAAAAGAGAATGTGTTAGGCGAGTTAAACCGTGGTGTCGAAGTGTTGATGAGCGGTTTGGATTACGAACGCGTGGTATTAGCAGCCGGTCCACTTGGCATCATGCAAGCCTGTATGGACGAAGTGGTTCCGTATGTTCATGACCGCAAACAGTTCGGCAAATCCATCGGTGAATTCCAACTAGTGCAAGGAAAGCTTGCTGACATGTATTCACGCATGAACGCCGCCAAAGCTTATGTTTATGCTGTTGCAGCCGCCTGTGACCGAGGTGAATGCACGCGTAAAGATGCCGCTGGCGTGATCCTTTACAGCGCAGAGCTTGCCACACAAATGTCCCTCGAGGCTATTCAACTACTAGGCGGCAATGGCTACATCAACGAATACGCAACCGGGCGTTTACTCCGTGACGCCAAACTGTATGAAATTGGTGCTGGCACCTCTGAAATTCGCCGCATGCTGATTGGGCGAGAGTTGTTCGAAGAGTCTCGCTAACCCACCGACAAGGAAGTCACTATGGCAATCATTAAAAGTAAAACCAAGCCAACCGACGAACTGTTTTTGTCGAATAAAGCGGTCATGACCGAGTTGGTGAGCAACCTTAAAGCCAATATCAAAGCCATCAAGCAAGGTGGTGGACAGAAAGCCATTGACCGCCAGCGCCTGAAAGGAAAACTGCCCGTTCGTGAACGCGTCATGCATCTTTTGGATGAAGGCAGCGAGTTTCTTGAAGTCGGACAATTCGCCGCTTGGAATGTCTATGAAGAATCAATTCCATGCGCAGGCGTTGTCGCAGGCATCGGCACCATTGAAGGCATTCAATGCATGGTGATCGCCAATGATCCTTCCGTTAAAGGCGGCACCTACTACCCGCTCACAGTGAAAAAACATCTGCGCGCGCAAGAGATCGCCCAACGTTGCCAATTACCCTGCGTCTATTTGGTGGACTCTGGTGGCGCGAACCTTCCTCATCAAGCTGAAGTCTTTCCTGATAAAGAGCACTTTGGGCGGATCTTCTTCAACCAAGCTAGAATGTCAGCACAAGGCATTCCTCAAGTCGCGGTTGTGATGGGGCTTTGTACCGCAGGCGGCGCTTATGTACCTGCGATGGCGGACGTTTCCATCATGGTCAAAGAGCAAGGCACCATCTTCTTGGCAGGTCCACCGTTAGTTAAAGCCGCAACGGGAGAAATCGTCACCGATGAAGAATTAGGCGGTGCCGACGTGCATTGTCGCAAGTCTGGCGTTGCCGATTATTACGCAGAAAATGACCAGCATGCATTACAACTCGCACGCGAAGCTATCTCCAATACCAACCAATCACTCCCAGTTCAAAGCGACAAACCGGTTTTACCACCACGTTACGACGCTGAAGAAATGTACGGCATCGTCAATGCGAATCTGCGCTTGTCTTTTGATGTTAGAGAGATCATCGCTCGTGTGGTCGATGATTCGGACTTTGACGAGTTCAAAGCACTTTATGGCAAGACCTTAGTATGTGGCTTCGCACGAATCCAAGGCAATCTGATTGGCATTGTGGCGAACAACGGCATCTTGTTTTCTGAGTCCTCACAGAAAGGCGCGCACTTTATTGAGCTGTGTGCCAAACGCAAAATTCCCCTACTGTTTTTGCAAAACATCACTGGGTTTATGGTGGGCAAAAAGCTTGAGGCGGAAGGCATTGCCAAACACGGCGCGAAACTAGTGATGGCGGTTGCGTGTGCGGATGTGCCTAAGTTCACCGTGATTATTGGCGGCTCTTACGGTGCAGGCAACTACGGCATGTGCGGTCGTGCTTATGACCCAACCATGATGTGGATGTGGCCAAACGCACGAATCTCCGTCATGGGCGGAGAACAAGCCGCTGGCGTGCTCACTCAAGTGCGTCGAGAAGTGAAAAAACGCCAAGGTGAAGAATGGCCAGAGCCCGAAGAAAGTGCATTCCGAGAATCTATCGTAGACTTGTATGAGTCTCAAGGGCATCCCTACTACGCCAGCGCGCGTTTATGGGATGACGGCATCATCGACCCAAAAGAGACACGTCAGGTGCTAGCTCAAGCCTTAAAAGCCGCGCTCAATGCGCCAATTCCTGACAGCAATTTTGGCATATTCAGAATGTAGAAATGTAGAGAAGAAAGGACGTCACATGCAGGATCATCAACCGAGTATCATCCCCAATACCCAACGACAAGATGAAGTACTTTGGAACGTCGATGAATTCGGCGTCGCAACGCTTACGCTCAATCGCACAGAGAAGCACAATGCGTTTGATGCCTGCATGATTGATCTGCTGATCCACAGGCTGGACTACCTCGCCTTGCGTACCGATGTTCGATGCTTAGTGCTTCGAGGAAACGGCAAACATTTCTCCTCTGGTGCTGATTTGAATTGGATGAAATCCATGGCAAGTAGCACCAGAAAGCAAAACCTAGAAGACGCGCAGAACCTTGCACGTCTGATGCATACATTGGACGCTTTCCCTCAGCCTACTATTGCGGTTGTGCAAGGTTCCGCTTTTGGTGGCGCATTGGGCTTGATCTGTTGCTGTGATATCGCCATCGCAGCGGAGAATGCGAACTTCTGCTTGAGTGAAGTCAAACTGGGGCTGGTTCCAGCAACCATCTCTCCTTATATCATGCGAGCAATGGGCAACCGACAAGCTCGTCGTTACATACTCAGCGCCGAAGTGATTAACGCCGCTAAGGCTGAAAAGTTTGGCATTGTGCATGAGGTTCATAAGCTGGATAAAATCGAAGCCGTGGTAGAAAGCTTGATTGATTCTTTGCTGCTCAATAGCCCAGATGCGATGCGAAAAGCCAAAGCGTTATGTCATCAATGCCACCAAAATCCGATTGATGGTCAGCTTATCCAATACACGAGCCAGCTCATCGCCGACATTCGCGTATCGCCGCAAGGACAAGATGGCTTGCAAGCCTTTCTGGAGAAACGAGAACCTGGTTGGATAAACAAGCCAACTAAGGGCAAGAAATGAATTTGCCAAACAAGGTAAATATTGTCGAAGTAGGTGCGAGAGACGGTCTGCAAAACGAATCACCGGTGTCCACGCAAGCCAAGATCCGCTTAATCGACCTACTCTCAGATACAGGACTCACCCATATTGAGGCAGGCTCTTTTGTCTCGCCTAAATGGGTACCTCAAATGGCGGACTCACTCGATGTTATGAAGAAAATCACCCGCCGCCACAACGTCATCTACTCAGCCCTAACGCCTAATGTGCAAGGCTTTGAAAAGGCACTAGAAGCCGGCGCTACCCAAGTCGCGATCTTCACCTCTTCATCGGAGGGCTTTTGCCAACACAACATCAATTGCTCGATTGCGGATAGTCTTACCCGCTTTGAACCAGTAATGGAATTGGCAGCAAAGCATAACATTCCCGTTCGGGGTTACTTATCTTGCGTGGCAGACTGCCCTTACGACGGGCCAACCAAGCCCGAGCAAGTCGCAAGAGTCGCTAACCTGCTGATGGAATTAGGGTGCTATGAGGTTTCACTTGGAGACACCATAGGTACAGGCACGCCGATACGCATCGCTAAAATGTTAGAATCCGTACAAGTAAAAGTCCCAACCAATAAGCTTGCGGTGCATTTTCACGACACATGGGGGCAAGCGTTGGCGAATATCTACCAAGCCTTAACGATGGGCATCAATACCATTGATAGTAGTGTGGCTGGGCTTGGTGGTTGCCCTTACGCTCATGGCGCTTCAGGTAATGTTGCTACCGAAGATGTGCTCTACCTTTGCCAAGGCTTAGGAATCGAGACCGGAGTAGATTTGGAGTTGCTTGCCAAAGCAGGATGGATGATCAGTGAGGAATTGAACCGCCAACCGACCTCAAAAGTCTCGCTGGCGTTAAAGCAGCGTTAGATCTCGTAATTCGCTTTGATACCGATATCGAAATGCAACGGCATACGCCATTTAGCAAAAGACAGGAAGCCCATTACCAATCCAGCCAACAACATAGTGATGGCAGCAAGGATTGGAAGGTTAAACCACAATGCAAACGTAGCTACAGCGAGAAACGCGGGCACCATCTTCAAGCCTGGCACTTTAAAGCAAAAAGACTCTTTAAGCGCAATGCCCGAAAAGGTCACAAAGATAAAGCCAAGCCCTAACCAAGTGCGCTGAAACTCCAAGTCACCTACCATCAATACCAAACCAATCCAAGACGCCCAACTGATCACGGCCCGTACGTGTTTGCTGTAAACATGAACGTTCGCGGCAGATAACGCACCAGCCACACAAAGCGCAATGACTGAGGTTTGGTAAACCAATGGTGAACTAGAAATTGCACCAGAGATAAGAACCGAAAAAACAAGCAGCGCCATAGCAAACAAAGTAATACCAAAGCGATACAAGCACACGCTGATTTTATCGAGTGAATCTAGCGTCTCTTGATGTTCTGTGTTTGCCATGGAAAGCATCCTGCCTAGAAATGAAAAGGAACAAAAAGCCAACGAGGGTGAAATCGTTGGCTCTATAAACTTAATTACGCCCGTTTGGGAAAGCGAAGTTTACCGCCAGTTCGGTAGATCACCAAAGAGAATAAGATAAGAGCGCAGCCGACGAGTTTATTAGAGGTCAGCACTTCGCCATACCAAATCACACTTAGAATCACAGTCCAGACAGGTTCAAGGATCATAATCAGTGCAGCGTTACCCGCTTGGACAAACTTTTGCCCCATGGTTTGCATCACGTAACGTAGACTGGTTGCCAAAAGCGTGCTCAACGCAAACCAAATCCAAATTGATGTGCTTACCTCTGTCGGCACCGTTTCCACCAAAGATGAAATCAGCAAACCAATCAACCCCGTGACAAACAGTTGGATACACGTTAGCAACAACACAGGCAATTTTTGCGAATACTTGCTGTTTACGTTGAAGTGCAAAGCGAGCATCAAAGCCGCGCCCAAGAACCAAAGCTGACTGCTAGATTGTTGCCAACCACCAGCCAAAGACAAACATCCTAGACCAAGAATCGCGATCGGGAGTGACACCCAAAAAATTCGTTGAGGTCTTTGACGAAACATAATCCACGCGACAATGGGTACAAACAACATCGATAGGCTCATGATGAATGCACCCTCACCTAGCGTGTCACTGATTGAAATCGCGTAGATCCAACACATCAGTGCGCCACCTAAAAGCACACCCACGCCTGCCGCAGCAAAAATATCTTTCTTATTAGCAGCACGAAGCGGTTTGATACACAGAGGCAGCAAACACAATGAAGCGATGGTGAATCGCAGACCGATAAATCCGAATGGTGGGAGACCTTGAATGGTTTCTTTGGAGAAGATCCACCCTAATGCCGCGATCATCGTAGTAGCGACGAGCACGAATGCAGCTTTGAGTTCTGAGTTAAGCATAATTACTCACAAAAAAGACCCTACGAGGGATTCGTCAGGGGTTATTTATCATTGATTTTAATGCGTGACAGCTAGTTATATTTGCATCGCAAATGCTGACTTTATATGTAATTAGAAAGGAGGGTGTTAACGTTTGCGAAACGCTCACAGTATACATGGCAGCTTGATTATCATCGAGATAATTACTGCATTTATCAGCGATTATTTATGCAGTTTATACCGAATGAAATCCCTATCAAATCATCAGGCTAAAGCTCAAATATTGTACGGAATAACCTCCATTTCTGGCATCACGAAAATGGTATAATTCAAACGCAATAAAACAGACATCAGGAGGTGCTTTATGAGACATTCGACCGTACTCTTTTTCATTCTGATTGCCTTGCTTATTATCGCGCCAGTAGGCCTTGGTTCCTTATTCAGTTTCGTCTCTTCTATACGATCTAGTCACTTAGAAGCTGATCCGGTTTCTATTGCCCATATTTACGACATGATGATTTATCGCGGGCGTTAGTTTGTTTTCGATCCTATCTTTCATTCATGGGGTCTTCCGTGAAACGAAGGCTCCCAGACCTTGAAATTCCAACTCACCTAAAACTTTGTTCAAAAGCTCTTTTGTTTGATTTTGTATCAATTCCCATCCATACCCTATTCAACCGTAGCTAACCCGTTATTTTCCTGTCGATTTATTCACCAAAATTTTGCCCTAATCGTTACGTGTTCACGTATTAAATAGAAAAATTCACAACTAAATCGGCTCGTACGTAGCGATATTGTCAGTACCTGCTTACTCTTTAACCTACAACTATAAAAAATACGCCAGTGCATTCACGCCACCAATAACAGTGAAAATCTGGAATATCAGCGCCCGAGTTAGTGAAACACGCATTCAAATTACTAGGGAATCAGTGATGAGATTAAAGAACACCCAAAACATGAGCGCAGCTTTGAGGACGGCTCTCGTCGTCGCTGTGTGCATCTCTCCCCTCACCTTTGCGGCAGAAGGTGATGAGCAATTCGAAGTCGGCAAAGAAAAAGCGAAAGTTTGTATGACTTGTCATGGTGTCGATGGCATATCGACCATTGATGCGTACCCAAACTTACGCGGCCAGAACAAAACCTATCTGATTTCTTCCCTTAAGGACTACAAAGCGAGGGAGCGAACCAGTGGTCTCGCGGTGCTGATGCAACAGCAGGCCGACGCCCTCTCTGATCAAGACATTGAAGACATTGCCCACTACTACTCTCAGCTAGGCAAAGAAGCTCAACCTTAAACGAGGAGCGTTCTTATGGAACAAGCAGCAACTCAATACAACACTAAAGTTGTGAAGTATTTTGTGTTGGCATCGTTAGTTTGGGCTATTGTCGGGATGATCATTGGTGTGATCCTCGCGGCGCAGTTGTATTGGCCAGTACTTAACTTCGATTCTCAATACTTCCAATTCGGTCGACTCAGACCACTACACACTTCCGGCGTAATATACGGCTTTGTAGTCAATATTTTGATGGGTACCTCTCTCTACATCGCTCAACGCACCGGACGATGTAATCTCTTTAACCAAAGCTTATCTTGGATGGTTTTCTGGGGTTGGCAACTGGTACTCTTTTTGGCGTTAATCAGTTTGCCCGCTGGCTACACAACTTCAAAAGAATACGCTGAGTTAGAGTGGCCAATCGACCTTTTGATCGTCTTAGTCTGGGTGCTTTATGCGGTGCTTTTCTTCGGCACAATCGCCAAACGAAAAGTCGACCACATTTTCGTAGCCAATTGGTTCTTCGCAGCGTTTATCATTGTCATTGCCATGATCTTCATCGTGAACAACTTGGCCATGCCTGTATCGTTGATGAAATCTTATTCCGTCTTTGCTGGAGCGCAGGACGCCATTGTGCAATGGTGGTGGGGTCACAACGCAGTGGGCTTCTTACTGACTGCTGGTGTGATTGGTATGAATTATTACTTCATACCAAAAGTGGCAGACCGCCCTATTTACTCTTACCGTTTATCTGTCATCCACTTTTGGGGCTTGGTTGGTTTTTACACTTGGGCAGGTACCCACCATTTGGTTTATTCATCGGTGCCTATTTGGGTACAAAACATCGGCATCATCATGTCACTCATTCTTTGGCTTCCATCTTGGGCGGGCGCTTTCAACAGTGCGATGACACTGCTACAAAACAAAGAGAAGCTTAAATCTGACTACATTTGCCTGTTCTTCTTCTCTGCCATTCTTTACTACTGCTTAGCCACATTTGAAGGGCCTCTACTGGCAATTCGCTGGTTCAATATGCTCGCGCACAATACTGAATGGGTCATCGGTCACGTTCATTCCGGCGCATTAGGTTGGGTCGGTATGTCAGGCATTGCGGTGTTCTACTACTTCATCCCTCGTCTATGGAACAAAACAGATTTGTGGTCAAAGCGTTTGATAAAATGGCACTTCTGGCTCGCGCATGCTGGTGTTGCGATTTACGCCATCGCGCTCTGGGTTGCTGGTATTGGCGAAGGCTACATGTGGCTAACTCAGAATGAGAATGGCGAACTGGTTTACAGCTTTATTGAAGCCATGAATTTTAAAGCGCCATGGTTGTTCCTGCGGTTCTTTGGGGGCGCACTCTTTGTACTTGGCCTATTCCTGATGGCATTCAACTTGTACAAAACCGTGCGTTCTCCATCGGTGTTAGTGGCAAAGGAGGCATAAGATGAGCAAAGACTTTACTCACTCAGTGGTCATCTTGATCATCACTACGGTGGTTGTGGCCTCCTTCTCACTCGCAGTTTGGGTTGTGCCGAATATTCTTCGCACCGACGACATCGCCAAAGGCAGCTTGGCCAAGCCTTTAACCGCCATTGAGCTTGCGGGTCGCGATATTTACATCAGTGAAGGGTGTCATGTCTGCCACACGCAGATGGTTCGTCCTCTAGAGCCTGAGACCAAACGCAACGGTCGCGCAAACAAGGAATCAGATGACATTTACGAATTCCCTAACCTATGGGGTTCAAAACGCACAGGTCCGGACTTAACCAACCTTGGCCGTAAATACTCTGACCAATGGCATGTATTGCATCTCATCGATCCTCGTCAGGTCATTCCAACGTCCATAATGCCGGCCTACCCTTGGTTGTTCGAACAAACGCTCTCGGGCGATGCAATTGTCGACAAGATGGAGACACTACGCACATTAGGGGTTCCATACACAGACCAAGAGATTTCCGACGCGCGCTTGCAAGTTCGCGGTAAAACCAAAGGCGAAGCGCTGATCCGTTATCTTCAAAGTCTTGGCCAAGATACAGCACAGGAGGTGGCTCCATGAGCACATTCTGGAACTGGTGGGCCGTTGCCTGCACAATAATCTTCTTTGTCCTGATGGTGGGCGTTATCGTCAAGTATTGGCGAAGCAACCATAAAGCAGACCAAGACCACACGATCGCCTCTTTTGATGGGATAGATGAAAAGGACGCGCCACCACCTAAACTCCTCTTCATTAGTTACGCTGTCGCGTTTTTACTCTCCGCAGGCTATTTGGTTCTGTATCCAGGGCTTGGTGAATGGAAAGGCTTGGCGAATTATGACCAAGCGGACGACAAACTTAGCTCGCCATCAACCACACTCGACCAGCAATTTAGCCAAGTAACCGACACCTCTTTGGCGGCACTTGCACAAGATGCCGATATTGTTCGTAGTGGTCGTATGTTGTTTCAAACCCATTGCGCAGCCTGCCATAGAGATAATGCACAAGGGCAAAAACACTTTCCTAACCTTATCGATAAAGAATGGATGTACGGCGGAGATGATGAAGCCATCATTCATTCCATAGCGAAAGGCCGTAACGGTGCGATGCCCGGCTGGGTTGAAGTGATGAGAAAGGACGAAGTGGACAAGGTTTCTTACTATCTTGCGTCACTCAATCAACGCCACAGCAATGTGCCTGAAGTTAAAATAGAGTTGGGTAAGACCTTGTTCGTTCAATACTGTGCCTCATGCCATGGAGACGGTTCTATCGCTAATCAAGAAACGGGAGTGCCCGACCTTTCTGATAGCGTATGGCTTCATGGTGGCAGTATTGAAGAGATTCAACACACCATCAATTACGGTTTGAACAACTTGATGCCTGCGTTTGAAAACCAACTCTCAGAGCACGAGATCCTCGCGATTGGTGCTTACATCCGCAAAGCCGGCGAAGAGGAAGAGCAGAAGCTCGCAGTACTTAACGCTCAATCTGTCGAGCGTGGTGAATATCTAGCACACGCGGGGGATTGCGTCGCTTGTCACAGTGCAGAAGGTGGCGAACCTTTTGCCGGCGGGCTACCGTTTGTTACGCCATTTGGCACAATCTATTCGACCAATATTACTCCTCACGCCAGTGAAGGGATTGGTGAATATGACTACGACAACTTCCGTGATGCTCTGGTACACGGTAAAGGCAAACATGGTTACTTGTACCCGGCAATGCCTTACACCTCTTATCAATACCTCACGGAACAGGATATGACGGATTTGTGGGAGTACATGCAGTCTATTCCTGCCGTGGCGCGTCGTAACGATGAAAACCACATGATGTTCCCATCGAACATTCGTCTTGGTCTACTTGGCTGGAACATTGTCTTTATGGACACCGACCCTATCGACTACAACCTACCCTCAGAGCTTGAGGGCACGGTGGATGACGTAGAGAAGTGGCAGAAAGGCAAATACTGGGTTGCAGGCTTAGGACACTGCTCAGAGTGCCACACGCCGAGGAATATTGCTCAAGCATTGATTCCTGAGCGCATCTTCCAAGGTAATTTGATTGACGGCTGGAACGCACCTGACATTACGTCCACGGAGCTGTATGTGGGCGGTTGGGATGAGAAGACTCTGACCGACTTTTTGCACACAGGTCACTCAGACAAAGGCACTGCTTTTGCTGGGATGGCTGACGTGGTCAAAAACAGTTTGAGCTTAATGACTCGTGAAGACGTTGAGTCTATGTCCTACTATCTACTCAATGGTGACGTAAACAACTTCATTGCCGCCGATGCCGTTCCTTTGGAGCCTAAAGGGTTTGACGAAGCGGCTTATCAAGAGTCAATCTATGCAACTTACAAGCAAACATGTGGAGCATGCCATGGTAACGATGGTAAAGGACGAGATCCGATAGCACCAACGCTCTTGAACAACGGCATTATCATGCACAGTGACCCGTTTAACACCATTGCAGTAACGGTACGAGGTTTACAACCAACTTACATTGACCCTGAACGTAACTTTATGCCGATGGCAAGCTTTGAAGACATCTTATCAGACGCTCGTTTGGCAGAATTGATTACCTTCGTACGTAAACACCTCGGCGATCAACAATCGCCTGTTACGCCAGCAGACGTTCGAGAAGTAAGGGAAACCTTAGGAGCCGCAGGTTATGCCGGAGGACTGCATACCACACCAGATATGTATGACCGACGAGATAACAACATCCATATCAAGTAACTAAAGTGGCGAGTATCAGGTACAAAAAAAGCCCTTTCCAATCGGAAAGGGCTTTGACTTAGTTCCCAAAATTTTTGCCGTTTTACAGCAGTTCTACCGACTGTTGAGCGATAACCCACTCTTCATTGGTAGGAATAACCAGTGCTTTCGCACCAAGCAACTCAGATGTAGCAACAACACCTGCGTTACCAAATCGAGCGTCTTCGTTACCTTTCACATCTTCAACAAAACCTAGCAGTTTAAGGTTGTTTAAGATTTCACGACGAATTGGCATAGAGTTCTCGCCAATACCGCCAGTGAAGATGATGCCGTCAAATGAATCTAGAGCAGCAAGGTAAGACGCAATGTATTTAGACACACGGTATGTAAACACTTGGAACGCTAGAGTTGCACCTTCGTGACCCTCTTCCATCGCTTCCAAAATACCGCGTGCATCACTTGTTAGGCCAGAAACACCTAAGAAGCCTGAAGCCTTGTTTAGTGAGTTAAACACTTTCTCTTGAGACCAACCTTTCTTCAGAAGGTACTCAATGATACCTGGGTCTAGGTCACCACAACGTGTGCCCATCATCAGGCCAGACAGCGGCGTGAAACCCATAGATGTATCTACAGACTCACCATTGTTGATTGCACAAACAGAAGCACCGTTACCTAGGTGAACAGAAATGAAACTTGATTCTTCCACTGGTTTATTCAGCATCTTCGCAGCTTCACGGCTTACGAAGTAGTGGCTCGTACCGTGGAAGCCGTAGCGACGAATTCCAAAGTCTGTATAAAGTTCTTTAGCAATTGCACCGGTGTAAGCTCTTGCAGGCATTGTTTGGTGGAACGCAGTATCAAACACAGCAAACTGAGGCAGCTCAGGGAATGCAGCCATAGAAGCACGCATACCAATCGCATGAGCAAGGTTATGTAGAGGGGCTAAGTCACTTAACGCTTCTACGTCTGCAATAACAGACTCATCTAAACGGACTGTCTTGGTAAACTTCTCACCGCCGTGAACCACTCGGTGGCCAACAGCAACAACATGGTCAATTAATTTGTACTCTTTTACTAACTCAACTAATTTTGCTACTGCAAGTTGATGGTGGTTCTCATTACCTTTAATAGCAAATTCAAATTTTTCACCGTTGAATTTCCAGCTCATACGAGCGTCTGATAGACCAAAGCATTCGCCCAGACCACTTAGCACAGCATCGCCAGATTGTGAGTCGATGACTGCAAATTTTAGTGATGAGCTACCTGAGTTGATCACCAGTACAAACGAATTAGACATGAAATAGTTTCCTGTTGTGGAGCAAAGGTTGTAATTGCGCATCCGCGCTTCGTACTTCTTGTTTGTGCTCTCTATTATTCAATAATTTTTTAATCTTTCAACTATCTTTTAGTGTTAGTTGCTCGTTTGCGTAATTTTTGTTGATCTATGACAAGTTTAAAATTTATTTGAGCAGTGAAATATATCAAATTCACTCAACAAAAGTGGAATCAGACACTTAAAATCATCAATATATGAGTAAGAAAACAAAAATATTACGAATTTTTTTGAATGAATAGAGTATAGAAGAGCAGAGACAAAAAAGCCGAGCATTTCGCTCGGCTTTCATATTCAACTATTTTTTAATGCAATAGTGTGCAGATATTATGCGTCTTGCGTGCGACGACCACGGCCGTGACCACGTTCACCACGGTGTGCACCACGGTGATCACCGCCACGGTTACGATCGAAACGACGTTCGCCACCTTCACGGTTACCTTCGCGGTTGCCACCTTCACGGTTGCCATCGCGGTTACCACGGAAACCACCTTCGCGACGACCGCCTTCACGACGATCACCACCACGGTTGCCGTTGCCGCCTTCACGGTTGCCACGGTAACCGCCGCCATCACGACGACCACCATCGCGACGACCACCGTCACGACGACCGCCACCACGAGACTCACGGAAGTCATCGAAGTCACAAACTACAGCGCCAACTTCTTGTTGACGGATGCGAAGCTTGCTTAGCTTGCTTGCTGCGTCTGAAGTCATTGCTTTTGGTAGCTGAACAAATGTGTGACCTTGAGCTAGCTTAATCGCACCGATAGAGCCTTTGCCTAGACCAAGCTCGTTAGCTAGAGCACCAACGATGTCTTTCACTTGAACACCTTGCTCACGACCTACTTGAAGCTGGTAAGTATCCCAATCTTGTGTATTGAAGCTGCGACCGCCTTCACGACCGCCTTCGCGACGCTCTTTACGACGTTGCTTGTCACGTTCAATCGCTTCAACCATTGGGTCTTCGCCAATGTAGAATAGAGGACGTTTACCTTGCTGACGCTTAAGAAGCATTGCCGCAAGCATCGCTGGGTCGATTTCTAGAGAAGTTTGTAGTTTCTCTACTAGCTCAGCGAATTTGTCTAGAGACTTGTGCTCTTTCTCAGCTTCTAGTTCAGCAGCTAGCTTGCTTAGACGAGCTTCAGCAACTTGGTCACGTAGAGGAAGTTGGATTTCTTCCATAGATGACTTAGTTACGCGCTCGATAGTGCGAAGCATGCGGATTTGGTTAGTGCGAACAAGTAGGATCGCTTTACCTTTACGTCCAGCACGGCCAGTACGACCGATACGGTGGATGTAAGACTCAACATCGAATGGGATGTCGTAGTTAAATACGTGTGTAATACGTGGAACGTCAAGACCACGTGCAACAACGTCTGTTGCAACTAGGATGTCGATAACACCTTGTTTGATATGATCAACAGTACGCTCACGTAGAGACTGAGGAATATCACCGTGCAGTGCAGCAGCTTTAAAGCCACGTGCAGATAGCCAATCAGCTAGACGCTCAGTGTCTTGACGAGTACGTACGAATACGATTGACGCGTCAGTTTCTTCAGTTTCAAGAAGACGAGACATTGCTTCATCTTTCTCTACACCCTTCACTACCCAGAACTGTTGTTGAACTTTGTCTACAGTGTGGTTTTTACCAGCAACGTCAACAGTTACAGGATCACGTAGGAAGCGCTCAACAATGTTTTTCAGCATTGGTGGCATAGTTGCAGAGAATAGAACACGTTGAGCTGATTCAGGAGCGTGCTCCATGATTGCAGTTACGTCGTCCACGAAACCCATGTTTAGCATTTCGTCCGCTTCATCAAGTACGAAAGTGCTAACTTCGTCTAGATGTAGACGTTCACGGTTGATAAGGTCTTGAACACGGCCAGGAGTACCTACAACAACGTGTGCACCGTTTTTAAGAGCACGCATTTGATCCACGATAGAAGCACCACCGTAGATTTCTAGAACTTTAAGACCTTTGATATTTTTACCAAGGTTTTTCATTTCAGCCGCAACCTGAATCGCTAGCTCACGAGTTGGAGCAAGAACGATTGCTTGTGGTTTACGCTGATCAAGATCTAGCTTGTTTAGAAGAGGCAGAGAGAATGCTGCCGTTTTACCTGTACCCGTTTGTGCCTTGCCCAGCGCGTCAGCACCTTCCAATAGGTGTGGGATTGCCGCAGCCTGAATTGGAGTTGGTGACACGAAACCCATTCCGTCTAGAGCAGAAAGGATAGAATCATTCAGAGATAAATCACTGAATTGAATAACAGAATCTTGCATTGGGATCCTACTTAATTAAACAAAAAAACAGTCCCATATGCTCTTCCAATTCGATACTGATCCATCCAGATACTAAATCCATTCAGAAAGGAATTAGCACAGTACACAACCGCGATAAGCCATTAGGGACGACTAAGGGAGGCGGATTATTCCTTAAATGCATAAAAAAAGCTAGAAAAAATTGAATTACATCACAATTTATTCTCACTAATGGTAATATTCGCATAAAATTCCACCTACCCCTCCATTCTCCGTAGAGAAAAGCACCACAACGCTGTTCAATTCATCAATAATTCACAGTGAATTTGGGGGCTTTAGGTAGTAATAATAGCCCGCAATGATTATAGTGTGCCCAATTCCATTGGTAAGTTAAGAAAAGATGTTTCAAGATAACCCTCTATTAGCTCAGCTTAAGCAACAAATCCAAGAAAACCTGCCTAAAAAAGAAGGCTCAATCAAAGCAACCGATAAAGGCTTTGGCTTCCTGGAAGTGGACAGCAAAACCAGCTTCTTCATCCCACCAGCGTACATGAAAAAGTGCATGCACGGCGACAAAGTCGTTGCCATCATCCGCACTGAAAACGAACGTGAAGTCGCAGAACCACAAGAGCTGCTAGAACAAGCTGTAACTCGCTTTATTGGCCGAGTAAAAATGTTCAAAGGCAAGCTAAACGTTGCACCTGATCACCCACAGCTGAAAAAGCTCTCTCTTAAAGCGAAACTAAAGAAAGGCTTAAAGCCTGACAATTTCGTTGAAGGCGACTGGGTTGTTGCTCATCTTATTCGTCACCCTCTTAAAGGTGACAACTCATTCTTCGTAGAGATTTCTGAGAAGATTACCGATGCAAACGACAAGATTGCACCTTGGTGGGTAACGCTTGCACAAAACGATTTGCCAAACTCAGAGCCTGCTGGCATTGATAACTGGGAATTGAAAGACGATGCGGATCTAGAACGTGTTGATATGACACACGTGCCTTTCGTCACCATTGACGGCGAATCAACCAAAGATATGGACGATGCGCTGTTTGCGAAGAAGACAGAGTCTGGCGACTTTGAACTGACCATCGCAATTGCCGATCCAACTGCATACATTACACCAGAAGACGAAATGGATAAGGTTGCACGTGAACGTGGTTACACTATCTACCTTCCAGGTCGTAACATCCCTATGCTTCCGCGTGACCTTGCAGATAACCTATGTTCACTGATTGAAGATGAAGTACGCCCTGCGATTTGCTGTACTGTGACAGTAAGCAAAGAAGGTGTCGTTGGTGATGACATCAACTTCTTCGCAGCAAACATTAAGTCTCATGCGCGCCTTGCTTATGACAATGTGTCAGATTGGCTAGAAAACGGCAGCTCAGACAAGTGGCAACCATCAGAAGAAATCGCAACCATCGTTCGTGACCTATATGACTTTTCTCTTGCTCGCGCTGATTGGCGAGAAAAGAATGCCGTTGTCTTCCCAGATCGCCCCGACTACCGTTTTGAACTAAGCGAAGACAACGACGTTATTGCTATTCACGCGGACATGCGCCGCAGCGCAAACCGTCTTGTTGAAGAATCCATGATCACTGCAAACATCTGTGCAGGCCGTACACTACGTGACAAATTTGAAACGGGCGTGTTCAACACACACGCTGGCTTGAAAGCTGAGAAAATCGAGGAAGTCGTTCAAATGGTAAACCCTGAAGGTACACTTGAATTCACAGCAGAATCAGTTGCGACACTAGAAGGCTTTGCGGCACTTCGTCGTTGGTTGGGCGAACAAGAAACGACATACCTAGATAACCGTATCCGTAAATTCCAAACGTACAGTGAAGTAGGCAACCAACCACTTCCTCACTACGCAATGGGTCTAGATATCTACGCGACTTGGACTTCACCAATCCGTAAATACGGCGACATGATCAACCACCGCATGCTGAAAGCCGTTATTCTTGGCAAAGAACCGGTTCAAACACCTGATGATGAAGTCGGCGAAGAATTAGCACTGCACCGTAAGCACCACAAAATTGCCGAGCGAAACGTGTCAGATTGGTTATATGCTCGTACTCTTGCAGAAGAGCCAAGTAAGAAAACGTGTTTCACAGGTGAGATTTTCGATATTAATCGTGCTGGTGCACGTGTTCGACTTCTCGAAAATGGCGCAGCGGCCTTTATTCCTGGTAGCTTGATTCTTGATAATAAAGAAAGAATTGAGTGTAACGGTGACAACGGTACCATTTCTATCGATAAAGAAGTGGTATACAAACTGGGTGATACATTGGAAATTGTTCTTTCGGACGTAAACCAAGAAAACCGCAGTTTAGTTGCAAAACCGACCCAGGTATTCGCTGATAAGCCAGCGACACAAACAGAAGAATCTGTGAGTGAATAATACCGGTTGAAGTTTAAAGGCGCTCAACTGAGCGCCTTTTTTATTTGTCATGTAAAAACGATAAGAACGAATATGCCGAACATTGAGATCATTCGCTTTAATCACTTCACTGCTCGCAAAAGTGAACGCTACACCGCCACCCACAACGGGTTATATGTTGTTGAGGAAGGCACCCTTGTTATCAACCAGCCAAGTGGCGAACAATTTGAACTGAAAGCAGGAGATTTCACCCTTTATAATTCAGCGGACTTAAGAAGTGCAGAAGCCAAACCTGGCGGTTTTAAAGCGATTGCCTTGGTCTTTGACATTGGTTTGTTCAGTGAATTCAAATCGGCCCACCCTACGATTACATCAGACACCGACGATCGTCGCTTTTATCCATTTTCAGCTCAAGGCCACCTAGTTATCTCGCAGCTTAAGAGCGCGTTAATTGAATTAGCAGATAACAAAGCACCACAATACGCTCAAAGCCATATTGCCCTCGCCCTGTTGTCACTGATGGTAGAAGTTCAGCCAGACATCTTATCTATCATTGATGACGCAAGCAGCCTAACCGCGTCTCAGAAGGCGATTAAGTATATTGAAAAGAACATAGAAAAAGACATTACGTTAGAAGCGTTAGCAACGCACATGAGTATGTCTATCGCCACACTCAAGCGTAGATTGGCAGCGGAGAACCTTTCGTTCTCTCATATTTTGAAAGTGAAGCGCATCAACCATGCAGCAACCCAACTTCGTGTCTCTCAGAAATCCATTACTCAAATTGCCTTTGAATCTGGATTTAAAAGCGCAGCACATTTTAGTACCGCATTTAAATCGATTTACAGCATCACGCCAAAAGAGTTTCGTAGCCAAATCGCAAAGTAATCGGGGTTGAAGATAAGTTAGCCATCAATCCCAAAAACACGCTTGAGGATCGCTTTCCAGTTCGGCGAGAAGCACCTCAAGCGTTTGACTACTTGGTAGCTTCTCGTAAGGTATCCATACCAGTTCTTCTTCACTATAGGTCGGAACATAAAAGCACCAAAGCTGAGTTTTAGCATCAAATAGGATTTTAGCGATGGGAGATGTGTACTCACTGTGTTGTGAATCAAGTAAGAAGTGCGCATGATAAAGCTCGACACCGTTCTCTATAGGCTCGTACAAGCACTTCCCCAGCGCTTCTACTGGCAAATTGACATTTCGTCTAGCGCAAAGCGTTTGAACCAACTTATGTAGGCGACTGGTCGCCATTTGAGACACGGACATGAGCGTACTCCTGATATGTTGTTCTTAGTATATACCCAAGTGCCTGAGAGAGGCAGAAATCACCATCGGGCATGCGCCCGCTCAAGTCTAGAATAGCATCGCATTTGATGCCGAAAAGCTAACTGCGTCACCTCTTTCACTTCAAATCAGTGAAACCCTCCCATCCGATATTATTGATAGTTATCAACATAAAACGAGCGCAATCGATAATTCGCTATGGATATCAATCTGCATTCACAAAAGTGTAACCTGAACGAAATATGATGAGCGCTGCGATATACCGTATATGGAGTTCAATATGTTACGTTTTACTGTGGCAACTGTATTAGCCATGGCTCTTTCCCTTCCTTCTGCTGTGGCAAAAGAAGTGAATATTTCAGGTTCTACTTCCGTTGCACGAGTAATGGATGTACTTGCAGAAGAATATAATAAAACACACCCTGATGATTATATTGCCGTGCAAGGTATTGGCTCAACCGCTGGTATCACTATGGTAAATAAAGGTGTGGTTGAGATGGGGATGAGCTCTCGCTATTTAACAGAAAGAGAGAAAGGAGAAGACTTAAACGTATTCCCTATCGCTTATGATGGTCTTGCTGTTGTTGTTAACCGCACTAACTCTGTAGCCAACCTTTCGGAACAACAACTGTTTGATATCTACAAAGGTAAAGTCGACAACTGGAAGCAAGTTGGCGGTACAGACCAACCTATCGCAGTCGTCACGCGTGAAGCCTCTTCCGGTTCTCGTTACAGCTTTGAAAGTCTACTTGGATTAACCAAGATCGTGAACGACCGCCTGGTCTCTGATATCAATCCGAACAACCTTGTCGTCAACAGCAATAGCATGGTAAAAACCATCGTAAACCATAACCCTCACGCGATTGGATTTATCTCTGTTGGCTCAGTTGACCGGTCAATAAAAGCGATTCAATTTGAAGGCACTGCTCCTACAGCGAGCAATATCGCCAATCACAAATACAAGCTAGCTCGCCCATTTTTAGTTCTGTACAAGGTCGATGGATTGGAAAAAGCAGGCAAAGACTTCGTGAAGTTTCTGAAGTCGCAAGAAGGTCAAAAAGCGATTGCAGATTACGGTTACACACCGGTAAAAAGCTTCAATCAGTAAACCGCGGATACAAAAAAGAGAGCCTAGTTGTGCTCTCTTTTTTGTTTGAATCTTTTTATTCCAATTAGAAATGCAACTGAATCACAGAAACAACTACCGCTCCAGGTCGACGAATACCTTCAATTTCTACTTTGATTTCACGCTCAATCTCAAGGCCTTTCTTGATTGGTGTGATTTTAGTAAGCGTACTTGATGCACGTACATTGTTACCCGCCTTCACAGGGTACGGGAAACGTACTTGGTTTAAACCTAGGTTCACGACCAACTTTGCTGTTGGGAACATTGGTTTTTCTGGATCAACAGAGTCTGTCAGCTTCGGCAAAAGCGCCAACGTCAGGAAACCATGAGCAATCGTAGTTTTAAATGGTGATTCTGTTGAAGCACGTTCTGGATCGGTGTGGATCCATTGCATGTCTTCCGTTACCGAACCAAATTGGTTGATACGTTCTTGAGAAACATGAACCCAGTCACCCACGTGGATCACTTCACCAATCTTGTCGCTCAACTCATCGAAAAGCACTTGTGCTTCTGGTTTTAGGACAATTGGATCAGGTTGAGAAATCACTTCCTCATTCACAGCAGGCTGCTGATGATCACGTACTTTAGAAAAAAGAAAGCTGCTTTGTGCTCGACCTAAAAAGTCACCCCAATAATCGCGTAGCGTTGGAGACATCCAATTCATAAACTCTGATTGGTGAGCAGAGATCGCACCAACTTTGTCTTTAAATAGATTCGTGACTTTCATAAAAACCCTTCGATAAATTCAAGCACAACTGGCTATACCAGTTAATTTTGAATTAACTCACACTATGTTGCAAATACTTTCGGGCGAACACATGTATACTCAAAGTCATTTAATTCTTATTTTTCATGAAGATAGCAATAAAACACTATTTTATTAAGTAACCACAACATAAAGTAAATACTCTACAATATATCGTAACAATCATCTTTTCTACGGTAATTTGTGATATTCACCTTCTAGAAGTGTGACTATAAAACGCGCAAACAGTTCTTTTAGATGAAATCAATACTTTACAACGTTTTCTACTCACCCTATTATACGTCCCGCAACGGAGAGATGGCTGAGTGGTTGAAAGCACCGGTCTTGAAAACCGGCATACGTTAATAGCGTATCTAGGGTTCAAATCCCTATCTCTCCGCCACATTTAGAAAGCCCGTTGAGAAATCAACGGGCTTTCGTCGTTTTAGCATTTGGAAAATTACGGGATTTCTAACTCCCTAGTCGTGTGCGACCCCAGCACTCCGCCACATTCTAGTAAAAAGCCCGTTAAGAGATTAGCGGGCTTTTTCGTATTTCAGCGGTTTAAAGGTATTAACCCAAATCCCTCCTTGAATGCAAGCCCAGACTAGGCGTCCCCGAACTCCCCCACATTTAGAAAGCTCGCTGAGAAATCAACAGGCTTTCGTCATTTTGAATCTTGTAAGATACAGAACAGCTTGTTCCCTAGTGGTTTGCTCCCCCACTACATACTCTTCCCTTTCACCTTATTCTAGATTTACTGACCAACTCCGCACTTATCGCAATCGACGAAAAAATCCGCACATCAATTCGTTCTATGCAGACTCAGACTTGTTATAACTAGGAGCAAGATAACAATAAATCATGGAAGACAGACACAATGCCGATTCAATTTCATCAGCTTACTGCAAAGGAAAACACTTCTACTCTCTCTATCGACGATTGGCAGATTGAAGCCGGGCAATCTTGGGGGATATTCAGTTCTGAGGGCGATATTGGTTCGATGCTTGGTGACTTACTGTGTGGTGAGATTAAACCTGAATCAGGTAAACTGAACATCGAAGATTGTCATATTGCTCAGGTCTCCCTTTCTGAGCAACAACGATTATTGGAACTGGAGATAGAAAAGGACGATACCGACTTTCTCGACCATATTGACCAAGGCAGTTCCGTTTACCAGTTAATTTTTGAAGTCTGCCAAGATGAAGCCTTCACACAGGATCTGATTGAAGACCTCGACTTATCACATTTAGCAGAAAGCGGTTTTCGAGTGCTTTCAACGGGTGAAACACGACGCGTTATGCTTGCCCGAGCGCTAGCGACCAAGCCTGACTTAGTGTTGCTAGACAACCCGTTTACTGGTTTAGATATCGCTCACCGTGCGTCATTGGCGACTTACCTTCAAACACTCTCTCAATCAGTACAAATGCTGATTACCTTCTCTCGTGAATCTGACATACCTGACTGGATAGAACGTATTGCGCTGTTCAACGCAGGCAAGCTTGATAGCACCATGGATAAGCAAAGCTGGGACCTACACCCTGTCATAGCGCAGATCAAATCACAGTCAGAAAAACAAAGCAAAGAGATGATGACGTTGATTCGCCAGCACCAACATTCAACTCACTTCGATAACCCCATCTTTGAGCTAAAAAACGGCAAGGTCGAGTATACAGAGAAAACCATTTTCACCGACTTGAACTGGCGTATCGACAAAGGTCAGCATTGGCAAGTAAAAGGACCGAACGGCTGCGGAAAAAGCACGTTATTAGGGCTGATATTTGGTGACCACCCTCAGTGTTACAGTAATGATATTCAGATCTTTGGTAAAAAACGCGGTACTGGCGAAACCATATGGGAAATCAAGCAATACATTGGTATGGTTTCTTCCGCACTACATCTGCAATATCGAGTCAACTGCAGCGCACTAGAAGTCATTCTATCAGGGTTTTATGACTCAATTGGGTTGTACTCCAAACCAAGTAAGAAAGAACTCAATATAGCTAAAGAGTGGCTGACAATCTTGCATATGGAGCAGTATGAGAAAACGTCGTTCAAACAACTGGAATATGGTCAACAGCGCTTGCTCTTAATAGCTAGAGCGATTGTAAAACAACCAACGTTGTTAATACTGGATGAGCCCTACCAAGGTTTAGATTACCTTGGTCGAGTGCTGGTAAAAAACACCCTTGAGTTAGTTGCAAAAGAAAACCTAAGCCAGCTCCTATATGTTTCTCACTATCAGGAAGATGGCTTAGAGAGTATTCAGAATTATCTAGAATTCAGATTCGACGAACAGACTCAATGCTATAAAGGGAGTACTGAGTAAGCATTTACTGAGAACCAACCACTTCCGAATAAGGAAGTGGTTTAGCATAGAAATAGCCTTGGTGTAGGTTCACACCTAACATCGTCAAGTGTGCTGCTTGCTCCCGAGTTTCGACACCTTCTGCAATCAGATCGACATGTAGATCCTCAGCCAATCTAACAATTGCATTCAATACCGTGGAATTAACGCTGTCAATCCCGATGGTATCAACAAAGCACTTATCAATTTTCAGATAATCGACCTTCATATGTTGCAGAACTGCCAATGCGGTTTGCCCTGTGCCAAAGTCATCGATCAACACCTGAATCCCATGTAACCTGAGCGCCGCAATATGGCACCTTGCCTCCCCATCAATCAATTGCCTCTCGGTAATCTCAATGCTCATCTCAACATTGTATTGTTTCAGTTTCCGATGAATGGTCTCGATTTTTCTTATTACGTGAGCACCAGCAAGATAACCTGGTGGGACATTGATGCCTAGATGGACTGGCTGTTCGAACTTAAATTGAGAAAAATCCTCACACGCTCTTTCTAATACGAAATCAGTTAGCATCTCCACCAACCCGCTCTCTTCTGCCGCAGGTACAAATTCATCAGGAGAAATAAAACCCTTCTGTTTGTGAGGCCAACGCACTAAGGCTTCATAGCCAAACGTTTTACCAGTTCTCGAATCTACTTGAGGTTGGTAATGCAATAAGAGCTCCCGCTTTTTAATCGCTTTGCGTAAGTCAGAAACTAAACTTCGCTGAGGATCGATGAAGCGATTTACCAAGAAAATTAAGAGATAAAAGAGTAATAATATTGGAAGCGCTGAAATCACATATGAAAAGCGCTTCTGCTCAACGTAAAAATCGCTGGCTTCCACTAGAGCCTCGTAGTCAAACAACTTAGAGTAGCCAAGTGATACTGCGTTTTCTCCCTGCATAGAAGCATCTTTGGGCGCAGAATCCTTACCAACAAACATAGCCGAACGCTTTAAACGTATATCATTACGATAACCAATCGTCGCGCCAAAGTAGTCTCTATCCACGATAGTAACGGCTTGGTATTCCGGTGCATCCTCTTTGGGGGTGATCAGAAATAAGACTTGGTCAGCATAGCCAGTGATATGACCTAGCGTAAGTTCACCTTTGCGATATAGCTGAACATAGTTCTCCATCGGACGATTCATTGATCCCAGTTTCGAGGAACAAATGATCTGACCATCTTTTACGATCAAGGTCTCGTCAATGTGTCTCTCAAACATTAAATTTTGTTGTATTGCTTCACAACGCTCCGGATTGATCAATGCTGTCCGGTTTTCTGTCTCTATTTGAAACAGGATTTCATCCGCAACTTGCAGATTTTTATCAAGAATATGGTCAAGGTTACGTTGAACACTTTGATGCGCTAAATAGAAAACTTCCGCGACAATAAGTGGCAGCGGGAGCAAGTAAATGATGGCTTTTTTCAAAAGCTCTTTATTTATCATCGAGGAATAATCTCTTCTCAATCAAACTTACAAACAAAATACAAATAACGCTTCCCTATCAGATACTTAAGAAACCACTTCAAAAGCAACCGCCAGAACCTATCCACTGATTGAGTATGGTTAACAAGTAATAAAGCCGCAAATATAACAATGAGTTATTGATACATGGCTCATTTGAGAGACAGAGTTTACCAACTTTCAAGACTGGAATGCGATCTGTGAAGAGGAATTCACACAAAAATTGCTAATTTAACCAGTAGGTAAAGGTGAAGTCTGCAGGAAGAAAAATCATGACCCGATGCTTAAATGGCGAGCCCTCCTCTTAAAGGAAAAACATTAATATGGCTTTTTCTCATTATATGAGAATATCCAATCCCAATTATTTTCCTTTTCTCAACGTTTAAGAATTATAGTTGTTGCATACCCATTATCACGTTACAACATGCTCATGACGACAAACAAAGCCAACGCTAATCAGGTAAACGAAAAGGCGCTGCAATTGCTCATGCAAGTCGCAGTTAGTCCATTCCCAGTCTCTGCGAAAACGCTCAGTGAACAACTGGCTGTTCCTTTGAGTAGTCTTTATCGACATTTAAAGCTGCTTAAAGAATGGAACTTGATAGAGGAAAGTGTCCACGACAAGACATTTGTAGTCGGCCCAGCAGCTTTGTTGCTAATGCATAGCTATGAGACCGCGCAACATGGCTTAGATATGGTGGAAACCATTTTAGCTCGCCTAGTTCAACAAACAGGCGAAATGGCCGCTTACATGGTGCCTTCTGGTTACCGCGCGCTTTGTGTCAGACAGAAAGAGAGTATGCAGGCGCTTCGATGCAGCTACGTCCAGGGTCAAAGTCAACCATTGCTTCGTGGCGCCTCATCTAAGGTGATGCTGGCTTTCATGCCTCAAAGCCGTTGCGAAAAAATCTTGCGTCATTTTGGGCAAGATCATCGCCTCAGCGAATGGGAACAAGAGCTCAGTACCATCCGTAAGAACGGATACGCTGTCAGTACATCAGAAATCGATCCTGGTGTTTCTGGCATTAGCGCACCAGTCATGAAAGGAAGTAAATTGATTGGCGCAGTCTCGGTAATGGCTCCGGCTCACCGAGTCGAAAAGGATAAGCAGCGTATCATTTTGCATGTGTTGCAGGCAGCGAGAGCGTTGCCGCCAGAAAGGTAATTCATCATGTTAGGCTTTTTCAAACGCTACAAACTTCATCGAGCTCATAAGTCCGTCCACCATTACCCTTTTTCTTTTATGACGGTTTGTGAGCATTTAGCCCCGATGAGCAGTGGCACGTTTGATTTAGCCGATCAAAGTTTAGAGAATGCCAGTGACTGGCTCTATCAACAACACGATCAAGGCTCAGCCGCAAACCTTGGGCACTTTTCCCATCCCCAGATTGAGAGTGGCGATTTTCAAGAGGCATTAAGCTTGTCTCTTTCGCGCCACTCCATACCGGTTGTCTTATCGAATTGTACCGAAGCCATTCTATCCATGTTGCCAGTTGTGGTTTGCGATAATGACGAAATAGGCATCATAAATATCGGACACCGAATGAGCCTAAAACCGACACTAGACCCTCGCCTTGGCTCCGCTTTTCATTTTGCGCTGTCACGCTACCCAAATGTCCGCATGTTCTTTGCTGGCGCGAGTGAGCAAGATACCAAACAAGAAGCTTGGGACTATGCCGAAGATCAAGGGTGTGATTGGGTTACCGACCGCGAATTTACCTTTCGTTACCGCAATCACCTCAAGCAACAAGTCGGAAGCTATTTAGACCATTGTGATCAGATCGTCATATCAATTGATTTGGCATCACTACTGACAAAAAACAGTCTAGATGGAACACCCGCGCTGGATATACAAATGGTTCTTCGTACGATTCGTTTGTGTCTGGTATCAGGAAAGGTAAAAGCGGTACAACTTGTCGGAGACAAAGATCGTCTTGTCTATTCGAAACAAACGAAAGCAATTCTCCAAGAGCTTTATCAAATGGCTCCTTTAATCGACCATGCCGCATAAGACGTGCTTCTACATCAGAGCCAACATTAAGGTGTTGGCTCTATCAGTTTGGTTACATATAACCCTTTCTTATTATTTTCTAACAATTTGATACGCTAAAAGTGCGACACATACCCACCAAAACTATTGAACTAAGATCACATTCACGTTTTAATAGACTCATATGAACTTGGTATGACATACGAATAAAAAGCAACCAAAGTTCAATAACTAAGCGGGCATACTATAAAAAACTAAACCGCAAACTTAACTTCGATGAGCCTTTTGCTCACACTCGCTTGGTGCCATTAAGTTCCACTAGATTTAGGATACTTGATGATGCTAAAACAAATATTCATCACACTCGCATCTATTTTTTCCCCCTACGCTCTGGCAACAGTGTTTGATTTAGCTGACATTAAAACCGGTGATGAGGTCGGTTTTTGCCCAGAGAAGATACAGATACAAGAACCTACCGACCAAAAATATGATAAAGCGTACTACTGTCATGGAAACATAACACTTGAGCTAGATGAACAAATAATCAACACCCAAGATACCAAGATTCAGCTTCGTGCTTTTACCGGCTTGAACTTTAAAGGTAGAAATAGCATTGGCTCTCCGGAAAACCCGATAGGTATAAAATCCCTATCCCAAGGCGTAATAGTTAGCAATGCCAACCACGAAACTGACTACACATACATTTATGGCGATGTAAAAACGGATTATACGATTTCACTTGAAAACGTACTTATCGATGGTGATGTAGATTCAAGAGGCATGACTGTCGAGCTAAAAGGCCTCTACAACGTTGTCAATGGTCAAGTAACTGCAAGTCAAAACCTCAAGCTTGAGAACGCTCAAGTCTGCGGAGATGTTTGGTCGTCAGGCGGTTTAGTAGAAGTTGGAGCGAACAAGAATGTTATTGTCGGCGGCCTCTTTTCTTTACAAAATCTAACGCTCTCAAATACCGATGTTTTTGGTGCAATAGAATCCAAAGGTGCAAACATCACACTAGACAATACTTCGGTTTATGCAAAATATAATGCTATTAAAGCGTTTCATACTGCAAGTTTTGTGGATGGTATCGGCCAAGTGTGTGGGAAAATAGAAGCCCACCGAGTCAACAACGACATCACTCAATACTGCGGAAAAGATGATCAAAACTGCTCATATGCAACCAGAAATTGCCCAGAGAAAGAAGTCCCTGTTTGCGAGTTAATCCCACCGAGTTATGACGATTTCGACCTTATCGTCACACCAACAGAAGACATCGCACTAATGTGTGGTGATGAACTCCCTCAGTTTACCGTGACTACAACCAACAATGATGAAGTAACGAGCGCTAAAGTATTGGCTACTCTCTCTCATCCTGACCTATTCACCCTTGAGATGGTTGAAGGAAAGCAGAAGATTGATGACAACAACTTTATCTCAAAAGATGACGGTACGCTGATAGTAAAAGTCGTCCCTAACAACATTGATGCTATCGCTCTCGATGCAAACTATACCCTCACCTTTACCATGGTGGACGACACAAACAAAATGCAGACTGTCCAGTTTATGTTTACGCCATATATGTTCGAAGCCTACGCTGAGGACCTGAGTAGCCTTAAAGAAATCCACGTCATTGCTGGTAAATCGCAGACCGTGGACACTCGCTTGTTGGCGTGTGCAACTACTGGTGAGCAAGTCATTGCAACCAATTATGATGGCAAACCTCAAATCACTCATCCTCTGATCAAACCCGCAGGTGGCAGCGAAGGCAACTTTAGTTATTCTGCAGATTTTAAAGACGGTGTCTCGAGTCACGGCTTAATCACGAATGAATCCGGATTATTCTCTGTAAAAATGTCCGATAGATTCGAGTGCTCAGGTTTCGCAGAATGTCCAGATGATGGCTCTGTATACGTTGAAGGTACATTTGATGTCAAATCTCGACCATGGACACTGGCCATTTGCGACGGTTCAACCACACTAGCTTCCGGTACTTCGAAAAGTGGTCCTGGATTTATTGCCGCTGGCGAACACTTCTCACTGACCGTTAAACCCATCATTTGGCAAAGTGGTGGCTCTGTTACTGGTGAAGTAAATACAAAGAGTTATTGCGACGCAGATGTTACTGGCAACTTTATGTTGGAAGATGCACCCGCGGCGAGCATCGTGATCAGCAGTAAACAAAAGACACCGACCGAAACAGCAAACCAATCCGAGAAGTTACTGGAAAGTACCTTGTCACTCACTCGCAGCCATACCGAGAGTGAGAACTCTAAATACACCTTCTCCGGCTTGTACTGGGAAGAAGTTGGCAGCCTAAAGATCAAAGCAAGTTTAAGTAGTCAGTACCTTGATATGACGGTTAACACCGGCTTTCGAAATGTTGGTCGCTTCTACGCCAAATACTTTAAGGTGAGAGAGGCAGAATGGACGTACCCGACAAAACAAAACTTCATTTACATGAATCAACCATTTGAAGAGGTTCGTTATGACGTGGTCGCCCTTAATGCCAAACAAGAAGACATAGAGAATTACGTGTATTTCGATGCCAGTCTTCGAGAACACTTCCATTTGGGCGAATTGAGTGACTACGTAGACCGTTTCATTCCACCAGCAGCGCACTCGGTTGAGTGGAACTTGGTGGGTGACGCAAGTGTTGGCAGTTTCACAATTGAAAAAGCTACTGGCAATGCGAATTGTGACAATAGCCCTTGCTGGGAGAAGGATGCAACTGATGGTCAGTATCCAGACGGCCCATTCAATAAAGACTCAAAATCAACAAAGAGTGAAATAGGTCTAACTCACACAAACGTCGTCGATGAAATACACTTCTTTGATGACCGACATATCTTAAAAGAACAACCGGATATCCGCTTTGGCAGGCTTAATTTTAAAGACGTTGGCGGCAACCAAGGTATGACCATCAAGGTCCCACTTGACGTCGAAGTTTGGCAAGGTAGCCGCTTTGTGACGCACTTTGAAGACAGCGCAACCACTGCCAACGGAGAACATCACTCCAGAACCCCTATTTGGTCGAATTCTTCACCAAATAACACCAAGCTATCTGGCGAAGGGACTATGCTAGCAGGTAGAACGTATGACCTTGTCGCAAGCCAAGTGGACTCTGCACGAGAACAGGTTCGCTTTCATTTAGACCTAAGCAGTGGCGGCAATAACTTACCTTGGTTGAAATACAATTGGGATAAGACCAATAAAGAAGAAGATAACCCGCCAACGGTCGTGACCTTTGGCATTCATCGTGGTAATGACCGTATCATCTATCGAGGAGAGCCCAATTTTATAGGGATGAATTAACCTCTTCATTTCATAGATAAAAAAGCGCCCCTCGGTTGAGGGGCGCTTTTCGTAGAATGTCCTTTTTCAATAAACGATGATTAGTTTGACGAACGACGTGCTTTCAAACGTTTTACCATCGCTAAACGACGTTCTGCTGAGCCTTGGTCCGTAGCCGATTGGTTCGGGTTATTACGTCGACCTTGACGATTTTTGAATGCCGGTTTTGAATTCAACTTCTCGATGTAAGCTTCACGTTGTTTTGGTTCGTAACCAGCTAGTTCGATTCGACGAATATGCTGCTGGATTAGATTTTCCACCTGTACAACCGTCAACTCTTCTTCACGGTTAACAAACGACACGGCATGACCTTGCTTACCAGCGCGACCAGTACGACCGATACGGTGAACATAGTCTTCTGCTAAGAATGGCATGTCGTAGTTGACTACGTGAGGTAGATCTTCGATGTCCAAACCACGAGCAGCAACGTCCGTCGCTACCATTACGCGTACTTTGCCTGTTTTGAACTCTTCCAGAGCACGACGGCGAGCACTTTGCGCACGGTCACCATGACAAACCACCGCTTTAATGCCATCCAGCTTCAGCTCTTTAACTACGTCGTTTGCGGTTTCTTTATAGTTGACGAAAACCAGCACTTGCTTCCAGTTTTTACGACCAATAAGTTCAGAAAGTAGTTCTGTCTTACGCTCCTGGTCTACTGGGTACAATACGTGAGCAATGGTTTGAGCCGTAGTATTCGCTCGTTCTACTTCGATACGCTTTGGCTTACGTAGAATGTCTCTTGCTAGAACGTTCAATTGGCTAGAGGTTGTTGCTGAGAACATCATGATCTGTGGGTCGGTATCCACATCTAACATGATTTTACGAACCGCATTGATAAAACCCATATCCAAGATTCGGTCTGCTTCATCAAACACAAGAAAATCAATGTTTGCTACTGAAACGTTACCTTGTTCAATGTGCTCTTCTAGGCGTCCTGGCGTTGCAACCAGAATATCCACACCATTTTCTAATGCTGTCACCTGTGATGACATCTTGCGACCACCAAAAATAGCCGCAACAGAGAGGTTCGTATACTTAGTGTAAGCTTTGATGTTATCAGCGATTTGCTCTGCTAATTCACGAGTCGGAGCCATGATAAGTGCACGTGCTGTCTTACGAGACGCGTTACGACCACTATCAAGCAAACGTTGAATCATTGGCAAAGAAAAGGCTGCGGTTTTACCCGTACCCGTTTGTGCAGTAGCGAAAATATCATGGCCTCGACGAGCCATTGGAATCGCCTTTTGTTGGATTGGCGTTAACTTCTCATAACCGCATTCTGCCAGTGCTTTAACCACTTCTGGCGCAAAACCTTGAGATGAAAATGACATTGAGCGTATTCCTTAAACAAACCACTAGATAGCTTTGAAAATTTAGCCGTGCACTATACCCGAATTCAAGTGATTTATCTCACTTTTTTCAACACCTAATCTGCAAAAAAGGTCACCTTTTTCTGGGTTTTACACCTAGGTTATTTCTTCCTCATTCATAAATTAGCATTTTATAAAATGTTTTTTCATAATGCCTACCACTTGATATATATCAAACTAGTTGTACATTTATAAGCATACACTGCGCGCGTTTTAATCAACCTAATCAATCTAACTATAGAGAATAGAATCATGAACAAATGCTTGTTGGCTCTCGCAATGGTTTCTTTAAATTCATACAGCGCAACCGCGACGATGGGCTGGTCGGGCGTCGTACCTTCGATCGCTCAAGTTCCCGCTAATATTACCGTCGAGAAAGAAACCGTACACTTTGATCTCTACGGAAAACATGTCGAGTTATCAGTAACTAACCTGACAAAGGATCAGATCATCATCGATCAGGCGAACGTTCCTATGCTGGCCTTAGACTTATAATCTGCCTGCCAAGGAGTGGCTGCCTACCTTCTTTTTTGTCACTTTAATTCTCATCCATAATCTCACCAAATTTAATCATCTCCGCAGTCCGGTCGCCTTACATACTGATAGTAAAGAATTGTGATGTCTCATCACTTCAGTCAATAATTAGCATTAAAGAACTTTTTTGACTGGCCGCTATAAAGACGTCGCATAAACAAGGAAGGTTATCATGACAAAGCAAATATTATCGCTAATGCTAATCGCTCTCTCATTCAACGTGAATGCAGCAGGCGCTTTGATGAACTGGTCAGGAAAAGTGAAATCGGTCGCCGTTCTGCCGACTAACATAGAGGTCAAATCAGGTTACCTCGATTATGACCTTGACCAAAAACACGTCCGAGAGAACCTCGGCCTTGACCACATTGATTACACCGCACCCACTCTAGAAAAAGATCAACTTATCGTGTACCAAGCGACGGTACCGATGTTATCGCTAGAGCTTTAAGCAATGGTTTTTAGCCATTTCTAAAGTTAAGGCGCATTGGAATTCCTTCGCAGTATGCGCCTTACTTTTAGAATGGATTATTTTATAAAGTAGTAACGGTTCTTACCTGACTTCTTCGCTTCATACATCGCCATATCAGCTTGATGCATTAGCTCGTCGAGTGTGCAATCCTGCCCTTTTGTATAACAACCGCCAATCGAGGCAGTCACTTGATGGAAGGTCCCTGGTAACACTTCAATTGGATCTTGAATCAACTGAATCAAAGATGCCGCGTAGTGTTCAGGGTTTTGCATATGCTCTTGAGAGCTCAACAAAATAGCAAACTCATCACCGCCTAGACGTGCCAGCAAGGCTTTACTGCCAAATACACGATGCATTACGGACGCAACATGAATTAAGGTTTTATCTCCTGCTGAATGCCCATATTCATCATTAATGAACTTAAAACCATCAAGGTCGAGGTAGATCAAGCAGACCATTTTTCCTGCTTTTAAGTTTTGAGCCAGCGTATTCGTCGCTTGATTTTGAAATGCGCCACGGTTAACGAGACCAGTAAGGCTATCGTGTTGTGCCAAGTAGTGGATACGTTGATTATCGGCGAAGGCTCGCAGTTGGAAACGCGCAATAAAGTAAGCCAAAATAATGCTCAATACCACGCCAACCTGCATTAACCATTTTCGTTCGTATTGTGAACTGACGATGTCCTTCCTTTCGCTAAAATCAACATAAGAAACTAACTTCCATGCCGTTGAGCTGTTTTCGCTAACGTGGTAGTCCTGAAAGCAGTATGGATTGATGCGATCAACAGCACCAACGGACTCGATCGTCATGATGCCTTTATCCGTCTCGATCTGACCTGTAGACGTGTTGTGAATTTGTTCGGCCAACTCTGGAAATGCACTGTAGATGGTCTCATCACTTCGTTGGTTATACATAAATGCAAACTCAGAATCGCGATGCTGTTTGTTAAACAAAAAATAACCGTCTTTGTTGAGCAACATGTAGTTGGTTCCCATATCGAGATTAAACAACGCCATGCCTTCCATTAGGTATTTCGCGAGATAGTTAACCACAACGATGCCACGCTTTTGCCCTTTTTCATCAAAGACAGGAGTGGCCAAACGAATCATAGGTTTAAGCGGTACTTCAATCTGACCATGCTCAACATTCAAATCTAAAGGCGATACGTAGATCTTTCGGCAACCTAGCTGCAATGCTTTATTGAAGTAGTAACGGTGGCTTTTGTTTTGTAGTTGCTCGGTCGGTACGACCTGTGAGTGTCCATCGTTAAAGTTAATACGAACCACTTCATTCCCTTCCAAATCGAGATAACGAAGTTGGTCATACACTTCTTTACGCTGACTGACTGCTTCCAAAATGGTACTCAGCCTTGTGAGTTCAACATCGCGCTTGGCCACAGGCAACAACGCCACCACGTCGTACACCTTTCTCGCTTCCATAATGTCGGATAACAAAGCGGTTTCTCTTACCACGGAGCCCATTACCCACTCGATGTATTGCTTCTTGCCTTCTAACAGTGCTTTTTGTTGAACACGGATGTTGCTCTTTTCTGCCTCTTCAGACGCAGACTTATCGTAATGAATGATGGCGCCAAATACCGCAACGAGCAGAAAGAAAATCGCGATAAAGCGTAAGCAAAAGAACTTCAACTCAGAAAAAGTAAAGGTAGAATTCAAGTGGTCTCCGGTTTCTTACCTAGTGATAAAACCGGCAATTATAGTGATACAAATCACATATAAATAGGTTCGTATCGATAAAAATTTTCTATCATCTCAACAGTGAAAGCGAATAAAAAAGGCCCGAGTATCCACTCAGGCCTTGTTCCATCTTGGTTGGAGTCTATTCTGAGATGTCACAAAGCTTTAGTAGAAGCGCTTCCAACTGGTCCCAAGGCATCAATTGAGAGTCAATTACCTCAAGGCGTGATTCGAAGCCCTGTAGGCTCATTTCATTGACTGAAACCACGCCATTCGCCACGTTAAACGCGTAGCAACCTTGGTCTGTGTTCATCACTGCTTTCACACGTTCAGCAGTTAGCTCAGATAGCATGGAGAACAGTTGTTCAAAATTGAATGAGTATTCCGCGCCGAACAACCAACCACAGCTGAAGTAACCCTGCCCTTTGTTCTCTTTACGAATGAAAGCTTCACCCGGAGGTAGTTGGAATTGAGGCTCTTGGTGAGCATGATCATGATGATGCGCTTCAATATGAGAAGAAGCACTGCCGTGCACCCGTTCGATATCTAACACTTCAATCGGTAAGTCACCGTCGTGAATCAGCTTACTGAACACTTTAGAAGGCGTTTGGTCTGTCACCCAGTCATTGAAAACATCAATATCATGGCTTGTACACAGGTCAACTTTGCTACCAATGACCACATCTGCGCTATCAAGCTGATCAACAAAGTTTTTGTTAGAAAGGTACTTCTCGTTACTTAGGTTACGCGGGTCCACCAGCGCAATCGTCGCTTTAAGATCCACATACGGTTGGTACTGCTCAGACGTTAGCGTCGCAACTACTTGCTTTGGATGGCCCAAGCCCGTCGGCTCAATAAGAAGACGGTCAGGGTTCTGGCGCAGCAAAGCCGTAATACCAACAGACATAGGCACGCCAGCCGTGCAGCACATGCAACCGCCCGGCACTTCTTTGATCATCGCGCCTTGGTCAGTCATCATCGCGCCATCGATACCAATTTCACCAAACTCATTGACTAACACAGCCCAGTTCTCGTTCTCTGGTTTGTTTTTCAATAAATTCAAGATAGCGGTGGTTTTACCGACACCCAAAAATCCTGTCAGTATATTGGTTGGTACTCGATTTGACATGCTCTTCTCCGACAAGCTTGTGCTTAAATGCTTTTGCCAAAGTATACGGAGAATGTGACTTGCTTCAACGCTTTTTATCGCGAGGGTCTAAGCCTTTATGCAACGCATTCGCTTTTGTCTGCTGAGATTGTTGGTAATAACCAAATGCATCCGCATTTTTAACACCAGAAAGGTGCATGCTGGTGTGAATCACACAAGTAAAAAACGCGACAATCGCTACAAGGATTGGAAGCAGTCCGAGGGTGTTTTCAAATTTTAAAGCGGCAATAGCCAAAGCGAAAACAACCGCAGAGGAAAGTGCAATGATCTTACTTCTATTGCTTTTCATGATAGTTCGCCTTATTTGAACGAGAGATCAAAGTGAATCGGTGTTACTTATCCATTTCACAATTCAATGCTACTCCTTTCATACCCCACAAAATTTGAGCGACTTAACAGATACAAAAACACCGAGCTTAATGGTGCTCGGCGTTCATCTAAGGATTTGAATTTGGCTTGTGTATCAACAAATTTGTCCTGCGCTGACTGCAATGTCAGATTCGTTGTCAATCGCTGCTTGAGCCAAGAGCGCTAACCCTTCAACAATCACATCCAACGACATGGTTGGCTGGTTGCCTAAAGCGTCTTGCTCTGGCAAAAGAGGAATATGCACAAAGCCATGACGTACCGATTTATCACGCAAGTAATGCTGGATACCATAAAACAGGTGATTGCATACAAACGTCCCTGCCGTATTTGATACTTGGCATGGAATGCTCGCGTTTTGTAAAGCGTTTGTCATCGCCTTGATGGGCAGCGTTGTGAAGTAAGCGTCTGGGCCATCTTGAACTACTGGCTCATCGATTGGTTGATGGCCACCATTATCAGGGATACGGAAGTCGTCTACATTAATTGCCACACGTTCTGCAGTAATCGCTGCACGCCCTGCTGCCTGCCCTACTGTGATGACAATATCTGGTTGGTATTGCTCAATCGCGTTAACCACGGTATCGATAGATTCATAACGTGTGACGGGCACTTGGCAAATCATCACCTCGCCGCCATCGAGTTTCTTTCTATCAAGTCGCTTTACTGCTTCTAAAGCAGGGTTGATGGATTCACCACCAAATGGCTCAAAACCTGTCATTAACACTTTCTTCATCGGACTATTTTCTCTTGATAGTAAAACTCAATGGTTGAGACTCGAATTTACAATAACTTAGCGTCACAAAGCCAAGTATTATTACATCGCGGCAATGAACTGCACAAAACCGCGACTTACATATAGCGTAAAATTGGAGATAGCCCCTATCTTGAACTTGCAAAGCAATGTTCTGCTGAGCAAATCCTAGCTTGGTTTCTAACGGTAAGTTAGGTAGAGTACGCGACCATTGAGTATCTGCAATTCGAAGAGATCGAAGATAATGAACATTGATAATCACGTTATCGAAACATTGGAAGAGCTAGAAGCTTTCCTACATCTAATTGAAAGTGGCGCGCTAGGTCTTGAAGGCGTCGCTGGCGTAGCATTAGCAACAACCAACACTGATGGCCGTCCATTTGTTGCAGTATTGGACGAAAAGCATCAATTAGTTCTTGGACGTTGGGTTTCTCAACACGTTTACGAACACGGAAAAGACATCGTTCGTCACGGCCCGCAGCGCAAGCATTAATCCTGCTTTTAAATGACAAAAAGCTCGCTTATATCGCGAGCTTTTTTGCACCCTCCGTAAGGCATTTCAGCCCATTCCTACAATGCCCGCTGGCTTTCTAAGCTATTGTTCAAAAATAAAAAATAAGCTTGTCTGCATGGTAACCAGTCGTGACATTTCGCTGACAAAACAAGATAAGAAATTCCTAGAATTTATCTCGGAGGCGATTTCTAATTGTCGTTTCCAGACACCATCGCAGAGCAGTGATCCTAGTTGCTCTGTTTGCCCCTTATAGTCCGCTTGACAGCCTTGGGCTATACGGGGCTTTTTTAGAGATCTCTGTATGCTTGTTATGGCCACTTAATATTAGACAGAAACCTGTCTCAACTTGGCGTGGTGAATGTCAGGAAGTAGCACAGAATTATCGCCTTGAACAACTAAATTTCTACTACGTTCTGTACTTGATAGTGATAGAATCTCCGCATCAAAACTATCGAGCAACTCTATGTTTATCCATCATGTAAACGGCATCGACTGGCTGGTGATTACAGCTTTTGAAGAACTGAAACCTATATTCATCGAAGACGCTGGTGCGATCCCCTCTTGTTTCTCTATCGACAGTGAATTGAGCCTGATTGATCAAGCCAAACGCACTTATGGATATTTGCCTGCACTCAACGGTGTAATCACGGATACTGGCACGTTTGAAAGCCAAGATAACGAAGAAGATTTGAACCCACAGCTAGCATGCTTAGTCGAGGGACGCGGGCGAGTGTTTATCTATCACGGCGGATTTGTCGCTTTTGTGGATGATGAGCAAACCTTTATTACCCGAATGAACTGAAAATTATTCCACGAGAAAGGCAATGCTGCGGTTAACTAGCGAGCAGCATTGCTTACAAAGAATGGGGCAAAAAAAGAGTCAGCTTGATAGTCTGACTCTTTTGTATGAAGCCGAAGGTATTTCGAGAAAAGTGGTAGGTAGTTGAATCGGTTGAATCCGCTTATTACTGAGGCTGGTGGCCAGTCTTCTTTGCAAACTCCTGCATCGCTTCGGCAAACGTTGTGGTCCCGCCTTTCGCTTGAACCTGTATCACCTTGTACCCCATCTTTTCCAACGCTTGGCGTTCTGCCAAGACCGCTTTGTCATCTTGCTGACTGCCCTTTGCAGGTTGATGAAGGTAACACCCTTCTAGTTGACCATCTTCGACCAGTTGGTGGTGTTTCAGTGCATTAATATCAAAATTCATGGTAATTCTTTAAATCAAAAATAGGGGGTTTCTGTGGCAGGTTACATGCGCTTTAAAGGCTTAACAACACTGTCCAAGCCTTCAATTTTAAGTGCGAGGCAGAGCTTTAGCAGTTCGCCTAGCTCCCCTTCCGGAAAACCTTTTTTATCGAACCAGAGTAGGTATTCTTCTGGAAGATCAATAAGAACACGCCCAGCGTATTTGCCAAACGGCATTTGCATTCGAGCGAGTTTAATAAGGTTTTCTTTTTCTAACATATACTACGGAGTCTGTTGGGATAAATCTTGGCTAAGAGTAACACCCAAGCGATCGACCCACCAGTTAATTGCATCTTTAGCATCGTCTAAAGAGTCAATCATAGTCGAGAAGTCTTTATTTCCTGCTTGACGATCAATCGCGGCGAACAAAGGCGCATCGCTCTCAGAATCACTCACCAGTAACTCCACCGTCGCAGAACCTACATTGGTATGCTCACCTGTCGTAATTTTTGAGATGGTCGAGATCCCTAAACCAACTGGAAGAATGCTTGAGGTAACCGCAAGAAGAGGGTTAGGCGTTTCTACATTACTGACTGCAATGCTCAAGCGAAGTGTTTTTTCACCGGGTTGGTCGACAATCTTTTTGACCGGTGAGATGCGCGCTTTTAACTGCTCAACCATGTAAGTCGTCAATTCATTGATTTCTTCATCATCGAGCTCAGATTCTTGAACCACAACCATTACTCGGTCAATCACCACGCTATCGTATTCATCCATTTTCTCTTTCAATCGAGTAGCATCGCGCAAACCAACTCTGGCCCAAACAAGATCAACGCCACCCTCTGGTCCGGGACGAAAATCTTCATAACTGGTGAATTTCGTCGCACTGACGACAGGACCACCTGCACATCCACTCAAGATGAAACCCAGAGTTACAACAACCGTCGCCTTAAACAAGCGCTCAACCAATGACTTAAACATACCAACTCCTCAAACTTTGAGTATACAGTTTATCATTCCATATAAATTTGGCTAGTATTTATTCACTTAATGGATGTTTTGTTGAATCAAGTATTGAGCTTCCCGCTGCACAATTTCATGTTAAAGTACGCCGCTTACTGGAAAGCATAACGAGAAAAATAATGAAATCACCTTGCCGCGCAGCCTGTAAAAACAACGGCGGATTCTGTTCTGGCTGTCACCGAACCATGGAAGAAATCGTGCAGTGGAAAGATAAGTCTGTTGCTCAACGAGACGCGATCATCGAGCAATTGGTTGGAAATGATTCAACCCACTCTTGCCCTGAATGTGGCACGAACGCGCACTGTGATATTGCTGCGGGGAAAGAGACGTGCTGGTGCTTTGATATTGAGACCAGAGATTTACCAAAGCCAGAAGCGGGACAGCTTTGTTTGTGTCGTAAATGTTTGGAGAAAAAGCCAGTCGCCTAGCCTATCGAATATAGGACATAACGGACTGGCTATCATTGAAATGAAGGTGAGTTCTGCGAACTATTTCTGCGCTAACGCTTGGGATTCAAACTTCACGCCATCCCAGCCTGTCACCATAAAGTTACGAATGTTTTGATGGTCGTTGTTCTCTGGATGTGCCAATACGTCTTCACGGTAGAAGCGACCAAAACACGCCAACGTTGCCTCTTTGCTTAGGTTATTCAGTTGACCAAAAGCGAAGATCTTGCACGAGCCGTTGTTCTCACCTGCATTATTCTGCGTTTCACCATTCACAAAAGCCACTGGCGTAAACGCGTAGTTTGCCTCTATCGCTGCCATTGTCGTTTCAAATTCTACTGTCTCAGGTGATGCCGTTAGCGCATCCAAAAATTCTTTAAGTTCCATTATTTCTAGTTCCTAGTGTCTTTTCATCTTAAGTGTTCGACAGACGTTCAGATGAAAACTGACACATTTGTTTCATCAAAAGCCAATATAAGAGTCATAAATCATAAATATATTCAGAGCCTTATTTAATAACACATCAATCAATGCGCTATTCCTCACTGTTGTAGTGAATGAATAGATATCTAACTTAGGTGCATTGAGCAACATTGTATCTGCTTAATAAGGAAATATCATGACCACCCCATTTAAGGCAATAGGCGTATTGGCATTATCTTCACTTGCCATCGCATGTTCATCTCAACCTGACGATTCTCTCTCTTCGTTTGCAGCCCAATGTAAAGCATCGGTAGCACCTGTTACTGGGGAGACATCCATCCAAGGTTTGACCTTTATGGGAACGTCTATCGCTGACGCACCATTCGATACATCGGCAGCAGAAATCGTTCAATATGATGCGTGTACTGACAAGCTTTACGTGGTCAACGCTCAAGCAAAGCGTGTCGATGTGCTTTCTATGGATGACAGCGGCGCACCAACGCAAACTGCATTCATCGATCTCAACAGCGCAGGCGAAGCGGCAGGCGTTGAAATTGGCGCGGCAAACAGCGTTGCAGTCTTTAATGGTTTAGTCGCTGTAGCGATTGAAAACAGTAATAAGCAGGCGAATGGCATTGTTGGCTTGTACCGCTCGGATGATTTGTCGCTGATCACCACCTTCCCTACCGGCGCATTGCCAGACATGGTCGGCTTCTCAAAAGACGGCAGATACATTGCGACAGCAAACGAAGGTGAGCCAAATGGTGACTACAGTGTCGATCCAGAAGGCAGCATCACATTAATCGACTTGAGCCAAGGCGTAAACCAAGCAGAAGTCACGCAGATTGGTTTCAATGAGTTTGATGGTGCGCGTAAGTCTGAGTTACCTGCTGATGTTCGAATCTCAGGTCCAAATGCAACGGTGGCGCAGGATCTAGAACCGGAATACCTCACCTTTGCTGACAACGGAAAAATCTACGTTGCACTGCAAGAGAACAATGCAATGGCAATTGTAAACCCTGAAAGCAAATCGGTAGAGAAAATTGTTGGTCTGGGCGAGAAATCTTGGTCTGATTCAAAACTGGATGCTTCGAACAAAGACAAAATCATTGGCAACTTTAAGAGCTACCCTCAACTGGTTGGTCTGTACATGCCAGATACCCTCGACAGCTACTCTGTAGATGGCAAAACTTACATCCTCTCTGCCAACGAAGGTGACGGTCGTGAGTATGGCTTCAAAACAACACAAGCTCTATGTGACCAAGCGGGCTTCAAGTGGGATGAAGACGATTACCTCGGTACAGATGAATATACTTCTGAGCAAGGCACCTGTTTAAGCCATGTTGACGAAGTGCGCGGTAAGAAGCTGAAAGTCGCAGCAGATCACCCGCTGGCAGAGGCGCTAAAAGACAACAAGCAACTCGCGCGTCTAAAAGTGATTAAGCCTGAACAAACGCTTTCTGCGCAAGACAATGTTCAAGCCTTTGGCGCACGTTCGTTCTCTATTTGGGATGAAAACGGTGAGTTGGTTTTCGATAGTGGTGACGATTTCGCGACCATCGCATTAATGAATGAAGGTAAGAACTTCAACAGCACCAACGATAGCAATGACAGTGGCGATGACCGCAGCGACGACAAAGGCATTGAGCCAGAAGCGATTGAAGTAGCACAAATCAATGGTCGTCACTACGCGTTTATCGGCTTGGAGCGTCAAGGTGGCATCATGATTTATGACATCACAGACCCGAAGCAAGCGCAGTTCCTGCATTTCGTAAACCGTCGTGATTACAGCCAACCAGTTTGTACAGAAGTGGAAGATGGCGAATGCGCGAACGACACTTACAATCCAAAAGCAGGTGATTTGGCGCCAGAGTCAATCAACTACTTTGCTCGTAACGGACAACACTTTATTGCAGTGGATAATGAAGTGTCAGGGACGACGTCTGTGTTTCGAATTGAGCTTTAATACCCACTCTTCAAGAGAACAAAATTAAAAGTAAAGCGCCCGAACTTCAGTCTGGGCGTTTTTGTTATTACGAGTGAGCATAACCACTCAACTCTATTCTTCAATCGCCAATGCGTCGCACTTCGAAGCACAGATAAAGTCGTTCTTATGCAGACCTTTAATAGAGTGGCTCCACCACGTGATGGTCACTTTGCCCCACTCCAACAAGATAGATGGGTGATGGAATTCATCTTCTGCAAGCTCGGCAATCTTGTTACTAAACGCCCACGCTTGTTTGAAGTTCTTAAACTTGTAGACCTTCTCAAGTTGAGGAATCTCATCTCTCCCAATGATCTGCCAATCAGACAATTGCAGCAGCAAAGACTGTTGTTCGTCTTTACTAAGTGCAATGGCATCGATACTACAAGCTTCGCATTTTTGTTCATTCAACATGAGCAGGTTCCTTTGGTTCAAAAAGTGGTGGAAGCAATCCGGCTTCAATCGCTAGATCGGCTTGTTTCAATAAATTCAGTTGGCTAATTTGGAAAAGCTGGGACAGTTCTTCAATCACGTAGTATTTCGGCTGCATGATGTCGATTCGATAAGGGGTTCTTAGCACAGTTTGCAGGTCAAACTCGTCTCTAATCGCGATGTCGCTTTCCAATGAATAGATGGTTTCTCCCGGAGATGAAAGGATGCCGCCACCGTAGATCTTGGTTTTGTTACCCTCTTGAACCAAACCGAACTCGACTGTAAACCAATATAAACGCGCAAGGTACCCTCGCTGCTTTGGTGTCGCGGCTTGTCCAAGCTGTCCGTAGTGCTCGGTAAAGGCGGCAAAATCAGGGTTGGTGAGCATAGCACAATGACCAAAAATCTCATGGAAGAAATCTGGCTCTTGTAGGTAATCAAACTCTTCTCGCGTTCTCAAAAATGTCGCGACTGGGAAGCGTTTATTTCCAAGCAAATTGAAGAAACGATCAAAGTCGATCAATGCAGGTACTGGCTCCACTTGCCAGCCCGTTGTTTCCATCAAAACACGATTGATTTCGGGCAGCTGTGGCACGCGGTCATGTGGTAAATCGAGTAGCTTGAGTCCATGCAGATAAGCGCTACATGCACGGTCTTGAATCACGCTCATTTGTCTTGTTACCAAGTCGCGCCAAATAGCATCCTCTTCATGGCTCCATTCCACCCTTCCATCCTGATCGACGGGTTTTGAATGATACTGAGTCATCGCACATCTCCGTTAACAAATCCTTTACATTAAGCCTATCTACACTCTTTTGTCCTTCCAATCCCCTGACCATTTTCCACTCAAAATTTAAGTGTAACATTTTCTTTACATTAACACCTAACACATTGATATACATAAGGAGCCAGTTTCTCCAACGAGTTTGACTTTATTTCTGGTTCACCTCAGACTGAAAACGTTAAAACTTTGTTATAGAGGGAGCTATGCGCGAGAGCAACAAAGTCTGGCAGCCGACGGAAGATCGAATCGAGCAAGCCAATATCACGCAGTTTATCGAGCACATTAATCGGCAGGGGTTCGAGCTCAAAAACTACTCTGATTTGCACCAATGGTCTTTGGAGCATAACGAGCATTTCTGGAAAGAGGTTTGGCAATTTTGCGACCTAATTGGCACGCAAGGCGATACCGTAAAAGCACAAGGTGAAAGCCGTTGGCAATCACCAATGCAAAATCGAGATGCCGTGTGGTTCCCTCAAGCTCAAGTTAACTACGCAGAGAACCTGCTTAGTTTGGCAGAGCAACAAGCCAATGAGTTAGCGATTTGGTTTGAAAACGAAAAAGGTGACAAACAGACTTACACATGGAAACAGCTGTGTGATGAGGTCTCGAGCGTTCAGCAGTGGTTAGTCGAATGTGGCATCAAGCAAGGCGATGTGGTTGCAGGTTATTTACCACATATGCCACAAACCGTTATTGCAATGCTAGCCACCACCAGCTTAGGAGCAACTTGGACGTCTACCTCCCCTGATTTTGGGGTAGAAAGCGTTATTGAGCGCTTCGGGCAAGTGAAGCCAAGGGTTCTCTTCACCTGCGATGGTTATACCTTCAACGGCAAAACTTTCGATATGTCAGAGAAGAACCATCACATCGCGGATCATCTTGATGGACTGAAACAAGTGTGCCAGATCGGTTACCTCAAACCACATGTGTTCGAATGCGATGTTTGTACTCACGATTGGCAAAACATCATTAATCAGTATTCCCCTGCTCCGTTGCATTACACTCGCGTGGAATTCAATAGCCCGCTGTTTGTGCTTTATTCCTCCGGCACAACTGGCAAGCCTAAGTGCATCGTGCATTCTGTTGGCGGTACGATTCTTAATCATCTTAAAGAGCACCAACTTCATTCAGACATTCAGCTTAAAGATCGCGTCTTTTATTACACAACTTGTGGGTGGATGATGTGGAACTGGCACGTATCTGCTCTAGCGAGTGGCGCGTGCTTGGTGATTTTCGATGGCAGCCCGGTTTACCCAACGCCTGATGTATTGTGGGATTTAGCCCAGCGAGCAGAGGTAGGTCTCTTTGGTACTGCCGCTAAGTACCTAGAGGCGATAGAAAAAACCGGATTGTCACCTATCAAAGATTACTCACTCCCAGCTTTGAGAACCCTGTGCTCTACGGGCTCAGTGCTTTATCCAGAGCAGTTTGATTACGTGTATCAACACATCAAGCAAGATCTGCACTTGGCTTCTATTTCAGGCGGAACAGACATCTGTGCCTGCTTTGTATTAGGCAACCCTATCTCGCCTGTTTATCGTGGTGAATGTCAGTACGCTGGTTTGGGTATTGATGTTCAAGTGTTCAACTCGCAAGGTCAAAGCGTGAGTGAACAACGTGGTGAGCTCGTCTGCACCAACTCCATGCCCAACTTTCCTGTCGGCTTTTGGAACGATACAGGGGAACGCTACCACAACGCTTACTGGGACAAGTTCGATGATATCTGGCATCACGGTGACGATGTCGAACGCAGCGCCAAAGGTGGATTTGTTTTCTACGGTCGTAGCGATGCATTGTTGAATCCTGGCGGTGTGCGCATCGGCACAGCGGAGATTTATCAGCAGGTAAACGCCATAGAAGGTATCGTCGATTCCATTGCCGTTGGTAAAGAGATCGAGCGAAACGAACAAATTTGGCTGTTTGTGCAGACCGCTTCGGGTGTCACTTTAGATGACAGGTTAGTAGCAGAGATTAAGTCGCGCCTCAAAACGTCCTGCTCGCCAAGGCACGTGCCAAGCCAAATCTTCGCCATCAGCGACATCCCTAAAACACGCTCAGGGAAGTTGGTGGAACTTGCAGTCAAACAAGTCATAAATGGCAAGGAAGTCGAGAACTTAGGTGCGATTGCGAATCCAGACGTTTTAGAAGAAATTCGACAACTCACTTTTGTCTAGCGAATCGAATGAAACAAAAAAGCGAGCTAGATTGCTCGCTTTTCTTATGTTCTTTATCGGAGATTAACGGCGACCTACGCCCATTAATACTGACATTGTGTGCCCGTCTGATGTGATTTCGAAGACCTTCTTCGTTTCTACCTCAGCAAAGCCTGCTTTGATAAGTGCATTCTCTGATTTCGCTAGAGTGAAGCCCTCTTTCGCTGAATCTGCAACCCAATCGAAGTGAACAAAATAGCCACCTTTATTGAGTAATGAATGCGAAATCTTTAATGCGGTTTCAAAATCATCAATGAATGCAAGCACAGAAGATGCCACTACAAGATCAAACTGATTACGAAACGCTGGATGTTGAGCAACCAAACCACGGGTTAACACATCCACTACCGGTTCAACGTTTACAAGTTCTTTCTTATCGAGCTCTTCGATCATAGCTTCGGACGCGTCCAATGCCACAATGTCTTTAGCGGATGGTGACAACAGCTGGCTTAACTGCCCAGTCCCACATCCAAAATCCAATACTTTAATGCCATCAAGCTGAGTAAGCTGTTGTAACTGTGCAAACACCGACTGAGCAAATTGTTCTGTTGCTGGGTTTGATTCCCAATTCTTTGCTAAGCCGTCCCAATCTTGTGCCATCGTGGCCTCCATGTTCACTTCTTGTAACCCCCATAGATTACCGCAAAAACGTTAAAACACCATAGACTTATCTGGCGAATCCGTGTTTTTTTCGATAATCTTTCTTACCATTAGAAAGTCAATTCCAACGTACTGCGCGTTATTACCATTTCACTTTAGGTCTCGTCTAATCATGAACTTAGCTCAAGTTGAAGCTTTTTGTACCATTGCCGAGTGTGGTTCCGTCTCAGAGGCGGCACGCCAATTAGACTGCAATCGAACCAAACTCAGCATGTCGATTAAGGCGCTTGAAAAAGACTTAGATGTTGAGTTATTCCTTCGCACGGGCAATCAACTCATGCTCTCTGAAGCAGGAAAGGCGATTTATAAAGATTGCGAAAACCTGCTTGTTACAGCTCAACGTATCAAGAAAACCTGCGCTCTAGTGTCTGAAGGGTTCAACGCAGAAGTTTGGGTCGCACGTGATGACTCCCTTCCTGATGAATTATGGCAAGAGCTATCTCACACACTCAATAATCGCTTCCCCTCAACCACCTTCAACTTAATATTGGCGTCCAGTGGTGACCTTTCAAATTTAGTCAGTACACAACAAGTCGACTTTGCATTTGGTGTGGACTACGAACGTGTCGACGATCCGCATATTGTCTACAATCCATTAGGCAAAATTCGAATGATGTCGGTCTGTGGCTTTGATCACCAACTGAGTAAAATGCGCCGCGTAACCGATGAAGACCTGCGTAACCAAATGCAAGCTTTGATGGTGTACTTGAATGAAAAAGACAACCCGGAACTCCACCCCTTTTCTACTCGATACATTGGTTTTTCCAGTTTTGACTACATGCTAAACACCATTTTGGAAGAAGACGCATGGGGTGTATTGCCAGAGCCTTTGATCCGACATTATTTGAGACATCAGAAACTTGCAGTGATCAAACACACCTATGGTTTGACGCAAGAGGACTACTGTATGTTTGTGCCAAACGGGCAAACAGAGCACCCTGCAATGAGTTGGCTGGCTGATAAATTAAGCGAGTATTTATTCGACTTCTAAACATATTTCACTGAGCGTCAAATATATTGACAGAAAGAAGTAAACATAACTCACTGAATAATAAGAAAACCACCAAAGAACCATCTCATATCGATTAAATGTCACGCAGTTTTAATTTGCTTAAATTCGCCCAGAAGAGAACAATGTAAGGGTGTAGAAATAAAAGGCATATTTTATGTGTGACAGGACAAGCAAAAACGAAAACCGAATCTTAACCTTCTCAGCCCTTTTAGCTTCTGGGTTTGCAGTCGGTGGGATGGTACTTGGCTTGCTTGTTGGGTCGATCGTCATCGTATTTGACGGTGTTTATTCTCTGGTCAGTCTGCTGTTAACTTTATTGTCACTGGCAGCTTCTTACTACATCAGCAAGCCATCAAAATCTATTTTTCCTTTCGGCAAGGCTGTACTTGAACCTATCGTTATCGCTATCAAAGCAGCGGTTATTCTAATTGTGGTTGCTTTCTCGTTGTTCTCAGCGGTAACCGCGCTGATGTCAGGCGGCCGAGAGGTTGATGCTTCTATTGCAACTATCTTCGGTGTCGTTAATGTGGTTGGTTGTGGTTACGCTTGGTGGTTTATGGCGAAGAAAAGCCGTCGCTTCTCGTCAGGTTTAATCGAAGCTGAGAAAAAACAATGGCAAATGGATACGCTTTTAAGTGTTGCTGTTACAGCAGGTTTTATCGCTGCTTGGTTAGTATCATTAACACCATACGCCCACTACGCCGTCTATGCAGACCCAATGATGATGCTATTGATGGGCTTCTATTTCCTTAAAGTACCATTTGATATGCTAGTTGGTGCCCTACGTGAACTGCTAATGATGACACCTAGCAAAGAACTATGTCAGAGCGTTGGTAAAGACGTTCTTGAGATTGAAAAAGTGACTGAGCACCAATTGAAACTGGCTGGCGTAACGAAAGTTGGTCAAGAATTGCGAGTGAATGTGGACGTACATGTGGATGACGACACACTAGAGCTTGATACGCTAGAACACACTCGTAAGCAACTTACTAAGCGACTATCGAAGCACAGATTCAAGCTTCAATTACAATTGAACGTCGCGTATTAGATCGCCACCAAGAATCATTAGAACTCAAAAGAAAAGCTCCCAATCTTGGGAGCTTTTTTATTTCTTCGATTGATGCACTTACAACCCCCTCCAACTCCCCCTTTATCGACTTGAGTTGCTTCGCATTTGAATACGGCGATTAAGGGGGAGGGCTATTCTTTGCTAACTTAAGCTCGCCACTCTTCTACTGATCCTGCGAATGCTAATAGTGCGCACTAGACTAACCTCGGATGTAGAACCAGTCCCTCCCCTTTGACTCGGGGTGTTGAGAGCTTAGATGCCAAATACAAGGGGAGGTTAGGAGGGGTTGGTACATTGAACTGTGGTTTGTGAACTTGCCCCCCACCAGCTCTCCCTTTTATTGACTGAAATTGCTTCGTGTTTGGATGCGGCGTTCAAGGAGGAGAGCTATTCTTTGCTAACTTAAGATCGCCACTCTTATAGTGATCCTGCGAATGCTAACAATGAGCGATGGATTGATCTTGGATGCGAGACCAGTCCCTCCCCTTTAACTCGGGGTGTTGAGAGCTCAGGTGCCAAATACAAGGGGAGGTTAAGAGGGGTTGGAACATTGAACTATGGCTTATGCACTTACAACCCCCTCCAACTCCCCCTTTTATTGACTTGAGTTGCTTCGCATTTGAATACGGCGATTAAGGGGGAGGGCTATTCTTTGCTAACTTAAGATCGCCACTCCTCTACTGACCCTGCGAATGCTAACAGTGCACAATGGACTAACCTCGGATGTAGAACCAGTCCCTCTCCTTTAACTTGGAGTGTTGAGAGCTTAGATGCCTACACAAGTGGAGGTTAGGAGGGATTGGTGCATTGAACTGTGACTTGTGAACTTGCCCCCACCAGCTCTCCCTTTTTATTGACTGAAATTGCTTCGCATTTGAATGTAGCGATAAAGGGGGAGAGCTATTCTTTGCTAACTTAAGATCGCCACTCTTCTACTGATCCTGCGAATGCTAATAGTGCGCACTAGACTAACCTCGGATGTAGAACCAGTCCCTCCCCTTTGACTCGGGGTGTTGAGAGCTTAGATGCCAAATACAAGGGGAGGTTAGGAGGGATTGGTACATTGAACTGGGACTTATGCACTCACAACCCCCTCCAACTCCCCCTTTATCGACTTGAGTTGCTTCGCATTTGAATACAGCGATAAAGGAGGAGAGTTATTCTTTGCTAACTTAAGATCGCCACTCCTCTACTGACCCTGCGAATGCTAATAGTGCGCACTAGACTAACCTCGGATGTAGAACCAGTCCCTCCCCTTTGACTCGGGGTGTTGAGAGCTTAGATGCCTACACAAATGGAGGTTAGGAGGGATTGGTACATTGAACTGGGACTTATGCACTCACAACCCCCTCCAACTCCCCCTTTATCGACTTGAGTTGCTTCGCATTTGAATACGGCGATTAAGGGGGAGAGCTATTCTTTGCTAACTTCAGCTAGCCGCTCTTCTACTGCTCCGGAGAATGCTCATAGTGAGCAATTGATTTATTCTCGGATGCAGGAACAGTCCCTCCCCTTTGGCTCGGAGTGTTGAGAGCTTGGATGCCAAATACAAGAGGAGGTTAGGAGGGGTTGGTACATTGAACTGTGGCTTGTGAACTTGCCCTCTCCTACAGAAAACTTATCCAGCCGCTTCGCGCTTCTCTTTAGTGACCAGCCAACACATCAGCGAACCAACCGTTACCATTACGACGCCTTGCCAAAAGCTGTGGCTTAAAGTGACGCCTAGAATAATAGAAGAAAACAGAGCAGAGAAAATCGGCGTAAAGTAAGACAAGGTTGCGAGAAACACCATATTGCCGCCAACAATCGCGATATTCCATAATCCGTAACCACCCGCCATTAAAGCTGCAGAAGCCACTAAGTACCCCATCGCTTCCCAACTGAATGCCATTGGCGGCTCATCAGTAAAGGCGTATTTGATCCACAAAGAGATGGCTGTCGCGATAAAGAACAAAGTAATCGCGTTGTGCTTCGATTGTTGTCTTTGAGTCAGATTGCAATACACAGCCCAGATGACTGCGCCTGCAAATGCCATGAAGTAAACAATCGGATTGCTACTGATGTTCGCCATTAACTGCGTCGGTGATAAGCCGCTATCACCACTGACCGTCCAAGCGACACCAATGAATGCCAACATAACTGCCGGGTACAGTAGCCAGTTTGGCTTTTTGTTACTGCCCAATACCGCAAACAAAACGGTTAGTGCCGGCCATAGATAATTGACGATCGAAACTTCAATCGCCTGAGAACGAGAATTGGAGTAGCCCAATGCCAACGCCAGGAAGATCTCGTAGCAAACAAACATCGCCCCACCCAGAACCAAATACTTGGGTGAGAAGTACGACAGTTTTGGGATGCCAACCACAATCAACAGAAAAATGGAGCTCAGAGAATACAGCATGACTGATCCGCCCACGGGTCCCAAACTTTCTGTGACCAATCTTGCGATGCCTAACAAACAGCTCCAAGAGAGAATGGCGATACAACCATAAAGGGTGAAACGAAACTGATAGGATTGCATGTTATCTATGTGACCTACTGCTCATGAATGCCAAAGGAAACTGCAGCTTAACTCAAAAATGATCCGCTTCAACGTACTCTTTTTCCAAAATCGGTATAAAAACCACTCTATTAAGCGGTTGGAGTCGATATGAAACATTTTCTGCCTTCGAGTGTCATGCTGACACCTTTTGTTGTGCGCTACTATGAGGAAGACGACGAAAGTGAAAACGTTGAAACACATTCGGAAACGCATGGTCTAGATAGTGAAGAACAATCTAAGGAACGTTCAGAGTAAAGGAATCCAATCATGAAAAAAGTCGCAGTCATTTTAAGTGGTTCAGGCGTTTACGACGGTTCTGAGATCCACGAAGCCGTATTGGCGCTCTACGCCATCGAGAAAGCAGGTGCAACTTGGCACTGCTTTGCACCTAACATTGACCAACTCCACGTCATCAACCACCTAACTGGTGACGAAATGGATGAAACACGCAACGTATTGATCGAATCAGCTCGTATCGCACGCGGAAACATTGACGATGTCGCCAAGCTTAACGTTGATGAATACGATGCCCTACTACTTCCAGGTGGATTTGGTGCCGCGAAAAACTTAACCGACTTCGCCGTCTCAGGCGCAGAGTGTTCGATTAATACTCACGTTGCCCAAGCGTGTCGTGCATTCGCTCAAGCGGGCAAACCTGCAGGGTATTTATGCATCGCACCAACCATTATCCCGATGATTTATGATCAAGGTGTAAAAGGCACCATTGGTAATGATGAAGCCACTGCAGCAGCATTCGGTCATATGGGGGGTGAGCACGTCAATTGTCAGGTGGATGAAATCCATTTCGATGAAAAACACAACGTGCTTTCAACACCAGCTTATATGTTAGCGGAGAATATCTCCCAAGCCGCATCAGGCATTGAAAAACTAGTAGATAAGTTAGTTAAAATCGCCTAAATCGAAAACGTTTGCTTAAAACACACCATACGAATCCCCATTGATAAACTGCATATTAATGGGGATTTTTTATACTTTAGTCGAATTGAGAGATAAACCGTACGAATCTTGTCATTTTTGCCAATCGTTTGCGTGATAAATGAGATATTTCAGCTACGTTAAGTAGGTGTTGCACTATCTCACTGTGCAACAAGACTGCCATCACACTTTCAGCCCTCAAGATACCCCTAAGGGGTTAAACTTGTCCTAGATCAATCTAAACCAAGAACGGGGTATGCAAGAGTAAATGACAGATTAAGAAAGATTATTAAAAATAACGACGGAGCAATCCAATATGACAAGTGCATTTTTTATCCCTACCGTAAACCTAATGGGCGCTGGTTGTCTGAAAGACGCAGCAGACAGCATCCAATCTCAAGGCTTTAAAAAAGGTTTGATTGTTACGGATAAGATTCTTAACCAAATCGGTGTAGTAAAGCAGGTTCAAGATCTACTAACAGAACGCGACGTAGCAACTGTTGTGTTCGATGGCACTCAACCAAACCCTACTATCAGCAACGTTAACGACGGCTTGGCACTTCTTACTGATAACGAATGTGACTTCGTTATCTCTCTTGGCGGTGGTTCACCACACGACTGTGCGAAAGGTATCGCGCTTGTTGCTTCTAACGGCGGCAAAATCGCAGATTACGAAGGCGTAGACCAATCTGCAAAACCAATGATGCCACTTATCGCAATCAACACGACTGCGGGTACTGCATCTGAAATGACGCGTTTCTGCATCATCACTGACGAAGAGCGTCACATCAAGATGGCTATCGTTGATAAGCACACAACACCGCTTATCTCTGTAAACGATCCAGAGCTAATGCTAGCTAAACCTGCTTCGCTAACTGCGGCAACAGGTATGGATGCCCTAACTCACGCAATTGAAGCTTACGTATCTATCGCGGCAACACCAATCACTGATGCGGTAGCAATCAAAGCGATTGAGCTTATCCAAGCGTACCTACGCACAGCAGTGAAAAACGGTGAAGATCTAGAAGCTCGTGAACAAATGGCATATGCACAGTTCATGGCGGGTATGGCGTTCAACAACGCGTCTCTAGGTTACGTACACGCAATGGCACACCAGCTAGGTGGTTTCTACGACCTTCCACACGGTGTTTGTAACGCGATTCTTCTACCTCACGTACAGCGCTACAACGCGCAAGTATGTCCTGAGCGTCTACGTGATGTAGCGAAAGCAATGGGCGTAAACGTAGAAGGCATGTCTGCTGAAGCAGGTGCAGCGGCAGCAATCGACGCTATCGTTACTCTAGCGAAAGATGTGGGTATCCCAGCAGGTATTAAAGAGCTTGGTGCGAAACTAGAAGACATCCCAACACTAGCAGACAACGCACTGAAAGACGCTTGTGGTTTCACTAACCCTAAACAAGCAACTCACGAAGAAATCTCTAAGATCTTCGAAGAAGCGATGTAATCTCGCTACATAAACAATTCTCTAGCCTTAATTCAATCCCCGATCTCGTATCGGGGATTTTTTACATTCTTATACAATCCATGCTCTGCAAAACGTTCTCTTTTAGTGTTAGCTTTTAAGCATTAATACGATTCATATTGGAAGAAACCATGAGAACGATTGCTGCTGCCCTACTCGCTTGTTTATCCTTTTCTGCCAACGCTGCCGAATACCGCGCTAACGAAGTGGCGAATGGATTTCAGATCCCTTGGGGGATCGAGTTCTTAGATAACCAACGCGTTATCGTCAATGAAAAGAACGGTACGGTTTCGCTGCTGGATATCACTACAGGCAAACCTCAAAAGCTGTTTAACGTTCCCGATGTGAACACCAATGGACAAGCCGGCTTATTGGATGTTGCGCTCGCACCGAATGCCGATAAGCAAAACCCGCAACTCTTCTTTACCTACAGCAAGCGTACGAGCAAAGGCAATACGGTGGCGTTAGCGACGGCGCAATTGCAAAACAATCAGCTTGTAGGTTGGAAAGATCTCTTTGTTGCTGATGCCATCACCGACACAGGGCGTCACTACGGCAGTCGAATTTCATTTGTTGACGACAAAGTTTACTTCTCAATCGGTGACCGTGGCGAACGTGATAATGGGCAAAACACTCAAACCCATGCTGGCAGTATTCTTCGTCTCAACCTTGATGGTTCGGTTCCGCAAGACAACCCATTCAAACCTTCCGAAGCTCGTCCTGAGATATGGAGTTACGGGCACCGCAACCCACAAGGTATGTTTTACGATGAAGCAACAAAACAGCTGTGGTCAATTGAGCATGGACCACGCGGCGGCGATGAAATTAATCTAATCAAGAGAGGCGCGAACTACGGCTGGGCAAAAGTATCTCATGGCAAAGAATATTGGGGACCGTTGGACGTCGGAGAAGCTAAGTCGTTGCCGGGAATGGAAGATCCAAAGTTGGTATACATTCCTTCTATCGCACCCAGCAATATGATCTTGTACCGTGGCGATAAATACCCAGAGTTGGACGGAAAAATCCTCGCCGGCGCATTGAAGCTGGCGCACATCAACGTGGTCTCTATTGATAATGGCAAGCTCACCGAATCAAAAAGATTGATGGAGAATCTTGGTGAGCGAGTAAGAGATATAACCATCAGCCCCGATGGTTATATCTACTTTTCTACCGACAGCGGCAAAATCTTTCGTCTTGAGGATAAATAGTTTTCTCTGACGAACGAGTCAAAAAAAGCTAGCTCTTTAAACTCACTGCCACCGTTTCATTGTCAAAATCGAGCGTCATGGTCGAGCCCAATGGAACGGTAAGCATTGGGTGGGTATGACAGCTATCAAAGTCATACAAAATTGGCAGTGGTTGACCGTTAAGTACTTCTAGTAACACGTCTATAGGTGCACGACCTGTGCCTTTATCGTTAAACTTTTCATGCTTGCCAAGAACAACTGCACTGACTTTTTCAAACACGCCAGAAAGCTTGAGCAGCGCAAAAGAGCGTTCGACCGTTTCAATACCCTGCAAGCAATCTTCCACCAGCAAAATATCGCCTTGTTCGATACTCGGCATAAACTTGCTTGCCCAGATGCCTGTCATGGTATTGAGGTTGCCGCCAATCAAGCGTCCGGTGATCTTGCCTTCGCCTTTAAAGTGCCACTGGTTCGCTAGCGTGTGCTTTGCGCGGTCTTGCTCGCCCCACTCTATCCATTCATCTGTCCAACCTTGAGGCATTGTGTATTGATGCGCCAATCCATCTAACGTATTCACAATCGACTCAAACGAAGCGAAGGTCTCGTCCACCAGTGGCGGGAATTCACCCAGAGATGCCACTAAAGCGGGACCATAGAAAGTAACGATGCCGGTTTGTGCATAAATGCCCATGAGTAGAGCCGTCACATCCGAATAGCCAACAATGATCTTGGGATCTTTCTTCAATGCCTCGTAATCAATGTAAGGCAGCAATGAGTTACTGTTGTAACCGCCAATGGTCGACATAATACAGCGCACTTCAGGATCACGAATCAGCGTATTCAATTCTTCTACTCGCTCTTGAATCGAACCCGAGCGATATTGGTCAGTTTTGCCCGTTAAGCTACCTGCTTTTAGCTGGTAACCATGGGATTCCACATACGCTTTGGCACGTTCAAAACGCGCTGGCGTAAATACCGTGGCTGGAGAGGATGGCGAGAAAAAGCCGATGGTGTCGCCTTTTTGTAATGGTTTAGGAATGATCATGCGCGTCCTTGTTTTGTGATACATGGTTGATTTATTTTCGTACAAACTAAGCAGAAGAATCTAAACTTAACAATAACCTTTTGTTTTTTAAAACGATAGTTCGGTTAAGTTGTACGAGGTCATTATGATTCCATTCCCTTTACAGCTCGATAAAATTAAAGCCGTGGTGTTTGATTTAGACAACACCTTGGTGAGTTCTGATATGAACTTCGGCGAATTGCGACGACAGCTTGGCTGTCCGCAGAGTGAAGACCTATTGGATTTTGTCGAGACACTTGAGCACCCTCACCATCGAGAGCACGCTCATAACGTTATATTTGATTACGAGATTTCTGATGCTGAGCAGTCTGCCCCAATGATTGGCTGCCATGAACTGCTCGCTCACTTGCATCAAAATGAAATCAAAACCGCTATCGTGACGCGCAACTGCCAAATCGCCACGCAGCGCAAACTAGAACACAACCAAATCTCAGTGGAACGAGTCATCACTCGTGAATGCTTCCCGCCCAAGCCAGACCCTTTGTCTCTGCAGGTATTAGCGAAAGAGTGGCGTTTGATGCCAGACGAAGTGCTTTATGTCGGCGATTACCTTTACGACTTGCAGGCAGCGTATAACGCGCAGATGCCCTCTTGCCTTGTTCATCACGGTAATCAAGAAACCTTCAATGATTCAGCCTCATTGGCGCTTAATGAACTCAGTGATTTATTGAGCCGTTTCGAATCCTTACCACGCAAATAAAGCACACATATAAAATACGCAAACAAAAAAAGGGGCACCAACGTGCCCCTTATGACTTATTCCCGATTGTTTCATGCATTCCCAAAGACTACTTGGGTGATGCGCTGCTTAGCCTTGTAGGTAAGCGTTAAGCATCCACATTAATTTTTCTTGCTCACGGATGTAGTCACCCATCAATGCCGCTGTACCTTCGTCATCTGCTTCACCCGCGTTTTGTAGAATCTCACGCTGTTTTAGAAGTAGAACGCTAAAGCCTTGAACCAGACCTTGTACACACTCCTCACCAGAAGTCGCGTTTTGATGTTCTTTAATTTCACTTGCTTCCAAGTAGTTGCTGAATGCGTGCGCTGGCGTATGACCCAAAGTTAGAATACGCTCTGCAAGCTCATCGATTTTTGTTTGTAGATCAGTGTAGATCTCTTCAAATTTTACGTGCAGTTCGAAGAATTGCGCACCTTTAATGTTCCAGTGGTAACCGCGAGAGTTCATGTACAACACTTGGTAATGCGCTAGCAGTTGATTTAGCTGTTGAGCTAGTTGTGCTGATTGTTCGCTGTCTAGACCAATTAGGCTTACTTGTTTGTTCATAATCTTGCTCCTAGAAGGATGATACCAATCGTAGTAACGAACGATTCTCTTACCGGGATTGGTATAAAGTTTAAAAATTCTTTTGCAGTATTTGCTGCCGATGGAGTCATATTACGACTCCGGCTCGGTGAAGAAAATTTGGTTTTAGCTATGATTTAAATAGCCAAATCCAATGAGCAAGTAGACGAATATCGGCGTATCATCCAACAAAAAGCCCCAACCCTTTTTGTGTAAAAAGGATTGGGGCTTTTTTACTATTTGGTTAACGTTCAAAAGTAGATGAACAGACGTAAACCTTATCTACGCCGTTTTGAAAGTTGCCATCTGTTGATTCAGCTCAGTAACTTGCTCTTTTACTTGCAATGATGTCTCTGATGCACGTTGGCTGTTATTCGAAACCTCATCCACTGATTGAGTTATATCGGACATCAATCCAGTGATCGAATTGGTCGCATGAGATTGCTGCTCTGCCGCTGCCGCAAGTTCTGCCATTTGTTCATTCAAAGAACCAATTTGTTCAGTAGTGATGAGCAAACGAGTTACCGCTTTTTCAATGTGCTCAGCGCCCTGCTCCGCCAGTGATTGACTGTGTTCAATCTCCTCAACCACCGAATTAGTCGAGCGTTGAATCGCATTAATGATGCCGTTGATTTCTGTCGTCGATTGAGTGGTGCGAGTCGCTAACATACGCACTTCGTCCGCCACCACCGCAAAGCCTCGTCCTTGATCACCTGCACGCGCTGCTTCTATCGCGGCATTCAATGCCAGTAAGTTAGTTTGCTCTGCCAAGCCCTCAATCACTTCCGTAACTCGGCCAATGGCTTCGCTCTCTTTGCTTAACTGCGTCACTTGCGTGCTCGCGGTTTCAATGCTGCCATGCAAGCTTTCCATGGTGACTTTGTTTTGCTCTAAAGCATCACGACCTTGTTCAATCTCGCCTTTTGAATCAGAAAGCTTCTGCACCGATTGATTGGCTTGATCTAGGGTGTTACGCGCGGCTAAAGCGATTTCATCCAATTGGCTTCCCATTTCAACAATGCTGGTCTGTTGCTGTTCAACATTCGATGAGGTGACTTGCGCCGATTCTAACAAAGCTCCCATGCTGGTATCCACTTGGTGCGCTTTTTCACTCACCCCTGCCACGATGCTCGCTAACGATTGGTTCATGCGGTTAATCGAATCGGTAAGGTCTGCCAATTCATCTTTCCCAACAACAGTTAACGGAGGCTGAGAAACATCTCCTGAAGCGATCGTCTTTGCACGCTCCGATAAGTTTTTCACTCGGCGACCAATGGTGTTGCCCATGTATTTTGAAATCGCGACTGCGGCAAACAAAACTAATGCCGCTGCAATCAACATAGTGGTCAGTACGTTCTTGATCGACTGATTAATACCCTGTCCACTTTGATCAGCACGACTTTGTTGAGCCAATACGATCGTCTCTAAGCTTTGGTCTAGTGCATCCGCTGCTGGCAACAGTTCATTCGCCATTAACAAGTTTGATTCGTTCCACTCTGGCGATTGACGCAATGCAATTACCTGCTCTGCTAAAGGAAAGTACAGTTGCTGCATTTCCTTAAACAGTGACCACAATGACTGGTCGTTATCAGTCAGTCTGTCGAGTTTACTGTCGATTTCCGCCACGGACTGATTGTGGTACTTAATCAAGTCGTGGTATTTGTCCAGATGATCTTGCTGCCCGTACAACAGGAAATCTCGCAAAGCAGACAGAGCATTGGCGAGCGAGGTATAGCTGTCGGCGTAGACTTTAAACAGACGCTTTCTGTCTCCACCAAATGGGTTTCCTGACTCTTCGTTGATTAAGCTTTGAAGCTGATCAAGTGCTACTTCTGCAATGGGTGCCGCTTCGTTAATAAAGAGGTTGTGCGCGGGTAAGTTCTCATCACTGTGGCTGAGCTCTATCAACTTGTTTAGAGAGACTTTTACCGCGTCCCACTGGCTTTGAATCGCTTGAAAATCCTGTTCAGAGATCAAAGCCTGCAACGTTGGAAGCGACTCGTCTGTTGACGCCATGATATTGCGTACGTCCTCACTCAGACGTGCGCTCGCCTCTTCATCGCCACCTAGCAACATGTAGGCTCGAATAGAAGACAGCGACGCTTGAACGGACTGTTGGATACCGCGGCTGGTGTCGACGGTCGGTAAATCGGATTTAAGTAATGAAGAGGCGTATTGCTCTACGGTGGTGACGTTGCGATACGTGAATACCGCTGATGCCATAAAAAGTACGGCTAGCAGCACAAAACTGAGCTGCAACTTCCCTGATATCGTGAGGTTCATCCATAAACTCCTGAGAACGATGAGCCTTAAATATAACGATGTTTACAAAAATGTTAAATACAGGTATCAAAAGTTGCTAAGAAAACCATGTAAACCACTATTTCAAGCCAAGAAATGGGACTTATTCGAAGTATGGTATGCGCTCACTACGTAAAATCAGATAATTAACGTAAGTGGTTTCTAAGCAGTCTTGCTCCCACAACGAGAGAATCCGCTTGGTGGCAAAGTAGTAATCTTTGTTACGCAGTAGCACGCCCACCGTACGGCTGAGCTGCTCAAAGCGCTGTTGCTCATTAGCAGAAATGTAATTGTCTTCATTCTGAATGATGGGCGCCAATCCATCGGCAAACCAATTGTTCAGAATTTCACGCATCTCAAGTTCCGACTCTGGTACATCCATACACGACAACTCACGATGCAGTGGCGGCGGTACTATGTACTTCGACGCTTTTGGCGAACTGACATAACGGTACATGTCGCCCCTCCTTGTAAATGACTCTTATACCCAAGTGACTTCAAGATGCAGGATTCAGAGCGTTGTCATTGATTCGGGGTCAAGGAAAACAACGCAGCGTAATAGTCAGCTCTTTCCAAGTTGTTTGACACAGCCATTGATTCAATAAAGAAGCGAGTCAATGACACGCTCCCGAAGGGCGAGCTGTCTTGGTTTGTATACTTTGTTGTCGATTCTTGATTTAGACCCACTAGACCTTTAAATCGCCGCCGCGTCTACAAACCAAGCCATTCTCGCTGAACCTAACATCTCGAGGTTACTTGGGTATAAACTAACTAAGAATACTTTTTTCAATTTCCAAGTTTTTTCTACAGCTCATAGAAAAAAATCCGACAAAAAAGCCATGCAAAGTAGACTCTGCATGGCTTTGGTTTGGGCAGCAATGACACTGCCCTCGTCTATGACTAGTTACATTGAGCTTTGATCGAAATCGTTGCCTTGGTCAGTACCCGTTTGAGTATCCGAGTCGAAGCTGCCAGAGTCATCCGTGAAGTCAACACCTTGATCTTGACCTCCCGCACTTGTCCAGTCGCTGCCGCCAGATTCCATACCCGCCATATCTGGTTGCTGATCTTGAGCAGAACCTTGCATGGTGTATTGATCATCGACTTCAACTTCAACTGTGCCACTCGCACCTTCTACTGCGCTGCCCAATTCGTCGTAACCTTGGAATTGGATTTCGCTCGTACCTTCGTAGCCTTCTGGTAGGTCAACCGATACTGGTTGGTTCAGGTTGCCACTTAATGTGAAGCTGCCATCGCCATTATCCAGTGCGTTGCTTACTGATGCACCATCAGGTAGACCGGACATTTCTGCATAATCCACCGATTCGTTACCACTGACCTCATCTGGAACCGAGATAGAAATGGTATCGCCTGGTGCTGCAGTCACATCAGCTGCGCTCTCCTCTTCGCTGTCTGCACCGTTTGCTGCTTGCTCTTCAGGCTGTTGCGCTTCGCCAACTTGCTGCTCTGATGATGCTTGAGCAGTTTGAATTTGTGGCTCGTCACTTTGCGCTGAATCGTCCGCAACTTGGATGCTCAGATTCTGAGTCGATACTTCACCGTTGTCGTTGACCTGAACATCCATAGCCAAATTGCCATCGAAGTCATCGTTCGGCCAATATGTCCACTCTTCATCACCTGATTTCGCGAAGAAACCTGCATCGTTTGCATCGGCGACATCCAACACTTCTGCTGAAGGGCTAATGCCAAGCTCATCAATCAACTGTGCTTCCGTTAGTGTTAGTGAACCATCATCAGCGAGTGCGTAGCCTTCGCTGGTTGTGGTTTCACCTTCACCTTGGATGTCGACATTAAAGAAGCTCTCAATGCGGTTTTCACCGTCATTTGCAATGAAGCCAACTTGAACATCTCCGGTGTACCCTTCTGCTGGTGTGAATTGGTAGTTACCTTGGTTATCGGTCTCTATCACACCTTGACCTTCCATTAGGCTCACTGACTCAATGCTCAAGCTATCGCCTTCTGCATCGCTCAAGGTCGATAGCATGTCATCATTGGTGAACGACAAGGTGCCATCCGCTACCATTTCTGTGGTAGAAATGCTGTCGATTTCTGGAGAAGCATTCTCTTGTGGTGCGTCTTCTTTCACGACCACACCCGTTTGCTCATCATGAAGCACACCGTCTTTATCAATCACGTAAGCGATATCCGCTTCACCCGTAAAGCCTGGTGCTGGATTGAATGTCCATGTTCCATCACCGTTATCGACAATCTCACCTTGGCTGCGATCAGCTAGGTGAACGAATTTCACTTCATCACCCGCATCAGCATCTACGTTCTCTGCCAATCCGATTAGGTCATCAGCGGTTAGGATAACTGGCTCACCCGCTAGGGTTTCGAAGTCACCTGAATCAATGCCATCTTCGAACTCTTCTGGCTCGTCACCGTAATCCACCGTGGTTGCGGTCACGGTTACGAAGAACTCGCCATTAAAGTCAGCCGGAGGCGTCATTTGCAGGTCTGAAATATCCCACTCTTTCAAGTCGATGTATTGACCCGGTTCCGTAATGGTAATGGTGTTCACACCATCCGTAACTTCGAAGCCAACAGGGAAACCAGTCATCACTAGGTTACTTAGCGTTTCTGAATCGTCGATTAGACCGACATTCAAGCCTAGGTGACCTGTTTCGTCCTCACCGAAGACTAACGGACCATCATGGTCGGTTGTGATGACTGCGCCATCCGCAACAGGGCGAACAAACACTGGCACATCAAGTACTGTTTCAAACTCACCGTCACTTACCACAACTTGTAAGTCAGAAACCCCTGCAAAATCGCCAGTCGGTGTGAATGTCCAAGTACCGTCACCGTTGTCTGTTACCTCACCACCATCTTCACCTTCTGCGGTGATAATGCGTGATACGACTAGGTTTTCAGTGTCGATATCGCCGAACAAGTTCATCAGGTCGCCAGCGTCGAAGGTGAATGCGCCATCCTCGTCGGTTGCCATAAAGGCATTACCCACATTGAATGGAGCATCGTTGACTGGAATGACATCCACATTCAACGAGCCTTCAACCACTTCTTCACCATCCGTCGCGGTGTAGCCCAGTTCCACCAAACCATTGAAGTCTTGAGTGGTTACCAAGTGGTACATACCATCTGGCTGCTGAGTTAATGTCGCGTTTGCAGGAGCACGAACCGTGATGCTTTCTACGCTGATTTCGTCACCATCAAGATCCGTAACTTGATCAGCGATGTAAGCTGGGTCAATCACCATGACCACATCTTCTTCGCCTTGCATCTGGATGGTTGGAGCTTCTGGTGCATCGTTAACCGCTTCGATGTTTAGATTGCCTTCAACCGGCGTAACTAAATCACCATCGCTGACGCCGAACGACATTGGCACATCGCCGTTGAAGTTCTCAGCCGGAGTGAATGACCAAGTACCATCACCGTTGTCTAGCAAGTCACCGTATTGCTCATCAATCACTAAGTCGACAGCAGACAGTTCGTCGTAGGTGTTGTCGATGTCTGTCGCGTTAGCAAGCAACATGTCCTGCGTGATAAGAATGGTGGTATCTTCGGTGCCAGCAATATTCACTGGCGTTGATTGCGGCGCATCGTTAATTGGGTTCACCGTTAGGTCGACGCCCACTTCCACGCTCGCACCATCGTTATCAATCAAGTCGAAGCTTAGGTCGATATCGCCATTGAAGTTCGCATCAGGCGTAATCGTAAAGCTACCATCTTGGTTCTCAACAACGGTTGCATTGGCAACCGCGGTTAAGTTCACTGCTTCTAGATTATCGCTGTCTACGTCACCCGCTTGAGCCAGTAACTGCTCTTGACTCAATGTGATTGAACCGTCTTCATCGACGCTGTAAGCCAAGTCGCCAGATACCGGAGCATCGTTGACTGGCAATACATCAATGTTCGCGTTGGTTGTCGCAGTTGCACCGTCTTCATCAGCGACGACTACGTCTAAGCTTACGCCACCGTTGAAGTTTTCATTTGGTGCGAAACTGTAAGTGCCATCGTCATTCGCCGTTAGAATGCCGTCGCTACCACTGTAAGAGACGCTTTCTAGGCTCACGTCACCTTCCACATCGCTTGACTGCGCTAGCAGTTGCTCTTCCGTGAAGATAATGACTTCATCTTCATTGACAGAGTAACTTGTCGCACCTGCGATTGGTGGATCGTTCACCTCAAGAACGGTAATACCCGCAGTGGTTGAGTCTGTCGCACCCTCTTCATCGACAACTACAACGTCTAGGCTGACCTCGCCATTGAAGTTCTCGTTTGGAGAGAAGGTGTACGTACCATCGCCATTGTCTTGGAAGACGCCATCGTTGCCACTGTAAGTCACACTACTGATGTCTACGTCGCCTTCAATATCCGACGAATTAGCCAGTAGTTGCTCGTCACTGATGGTGATCGAGTTGTCTTCATGTACGGTGTAAGACGTGCTGCCCGCAACCGGAGGATCGTTCTCTGGCGTCACACTCACATCAATGTTGGCAGAGGTCGTATCCGTACCGTCTGACACATCGAACGTGAAGTTCACATCGCCATTGAAGTTCTCGTTCGGCGCGAAGCTGTACGTGCCATCGCCATTGTCGGTTAGGACACCGTCCGTGCCAGTGTAAGTCACACCTTCAACGGTTAGGTTGTCACCTTCTACATCCGTCGCGCCTGTTAACAAGTCTGCGTCTGTGAAGGTAAGAAGACCGTCCTCACCCACGGTGAAAGCTTGATCTTGTGGCTCTGGCGCATCATTGACTGGTGTTACTGTTAAGTCGAGACCAGCCGCAACCACTTCTTCGCCATCCGTGACATCGTAACTAAACTCAATGTCGCCGTAGAAGTTCTCGCTCGGAGTAATGGTGAAGCTGCCATCTTCGTTCATTTCAACCGTTGCATTTTCATCATTGGTGCTCAGGTTGATTGCGCTTAGATCATCACCATCGATATCAACGGCATGCTCAAGTAACTGCTCTTGAGTCAACGTGATGCTGTTGTCTTCGGCAGTGACCGCCGTGATATCACCCGTAACTTCTGGTGCATCATTGGTTGGCGAGATATGAATTGTCACATCTTGCGTCGCTGTCGCCGTGGTTCCGCTATCCACATCTGTAGAGGTTGCGTTCACGGTTAACGTCACATCGCCATTGAAGTCCGCAGAAGGAATAAACTCTAGCCCTTCTAGCTCGCCAGGTTGTAGTGACCAAGTGCCGTCGCCGTTATCAACACCTGCTGATAGTGCGCTGCCTTCTGGCACATCTTCAATCAAGATAGCGAGGTTTTCTGAACCATCGGTATCGGTTAACGCAGCATCGATATCAAGCGGCACTGGCGTATCTTCGGTACCAATGATTTGGTAATCCGCGTCCGCTACCGTGATTTCGATGTTGTCGATACCAAACGATTCATCCCAAACGTCTTGATTCAAGGTTGAACCGAAGCCGAGTTGTAGTTCACCATTCTCGACAGGAACCGTCAGATTGATTTGGTGAGCTTGGTCGTTCCAACCACTGAAGCCTTCGCCTTGTGAAGAGCCGTGGACAACTTCACCTACTTCGTTACCGTTAGAGTCGTAAAGCGTTGTCGTACCATCTTGAGTACGGAACGCTGAGTTCTCTAACGTCGTTAGCTGTTCTCCACCGACAAAGATTTGGAACGACTCGCCATCCCATGAATCGATTTCGTAGAAGCTAAACGAGATATTCACTTCATTAACATCGCTTGGGATATCGTAGGTTTTGCTGACCGCTTCATCACCGCCAGTGCCACCAATACGACCCAACATATCGCCCGTTTCGAACCCTTGTGAGCTCTCAGTGTTCGCGTTCCAACCGTTCGAGCCAGACTCGAAGTTATCAGAGGCAATCACCAAGTCTGAAGCAATCGACAGCTCTGGCATATCGACCACAGATTGAACATCGATGTTCACTTCTGCTGGTACGGTTGCGGTGCCATCGTTGACATCAAACGTCACGTTCACGTTGCCATCGAAGTTTTCATTCGGTGCGAAGGTGTACGTGCCGTCACCGTTATCAACCAAAGTACCGCTGTCAGAAGCAACGTTTTCAACCGTTAGGTTATCACCATCGATATCACCTGCATTTTGCAGCAGTTGCTCTTCGGTGAAGGTGAAGCTGGTGTCTTCTTGCGTAACAAACTGTGGCTGACCAACCGTTGGCAGGTCGTTCACTGGGTTCACGGTCAGATCGGCAGTCGCTTGAATGGTTGCATCGCCGTCCGTAATGTCGAAGCTCAGATCAATGTCGCCATTGAAGTCTGCATCCGGCGTGATAGTGAAGCTACCATCATCGTTCGCAACAACGGTCGCATTGCCGTCAACAGTCAGGTTGGATGCGTTTAGATCATCGCCATCCACGTCGCCCGCTTGAGCAAGAAGCTGCTCTTGGCTCAGTGTGATAGAACCATCTTCATCCACGCTGTAAGCCAAATCACCTGATACTGGAGCATCATTGACTGGAAGAACATCGATGTTTGCATTGGTTGCTACCGTTGCGCCATCTTCATCAGTGACAACCACATCAAGGCTGACATCACCGTTGAAGTTTTCGTTTGGTGCGAAGCTGAATGTACCGTCGCCGTTATCGGTAAAGATACCGTCGGAACCGCTGTAGCTGACGCTATCAATCGCCACCTCACCTTCAACATCAGAAGCGTTCGCCAATAGCTGCTCAGAGCTAATGGTGATGACTTCGTCTTCGTTGACTGAGTAGCTGGTCGCGCCTGCAATTGGTGGATCGTTCACCTCAAGTACCGTAATACCTGCGGTGGTTGAATCCGTCGCACCGTCTTCGTCTACCACAACAACATCTAGGCTGACTTCACCATTGAAGTTCTCGTTTGGCGAGAATGTGTAAGTACCATCGCCATTGTCTTGGAACACGCCATCTGCGCCACTGTAGCTCACGCTATCAACCGAAACATCGCCTTCAATATCTGACGAGTTCGCTAGCAATTGCTCATCGCTGATGGTGATCGAGTTATCTTCATGCACCGTGTAAGACGTGCTGCCTGCCACCGGTGGATCGTTCTCTGGCGTCACACTCACATCGATATTCGCGGTCACGGTGTCCGTGCCATCGGAAACATCGAAGGTAAAGTTCACGTCGCCATTGAAGTTTTCGTTTGGAGCGAAGCTGTAAGTGCCATCACCGTTGTCGGTTAGGACACCATCAGCACCTGTGTAGCTCACGCCTTCAACCGATAGGTCATCGCCATCGATATCCGTTGCGCCATCAAGCAGATCTTCATCAGTGAACAACAAGACGCCATCTTCACCAATGGTGAACGTTTGATCTTCTGGCTGTGGTAGGTCGTTAACTGGATTAACCGTCAGGTCAGCTGTTGCAACGATAGTATCGCTGCCGTCGTTGATGTCGAACGTGATATCAATGTCACCATTGAAGTTCGCATCAGGCGTAATGGTAAAGCTACCATCGTCATTAGCCGTAACCGTTGCATCACCGTCAACCATTAGGTTAGAAGCGGTTAGCGCATCACCTTCTACATCCGTTGCTTGAGCCAACAATTGTTCTTGGCTTAGCGTGATTGAGTTGTCTTCGTCGACACTGTAAGCCAAGTCACCCGATACTGGAGCATCATTGATTGGCAGAACATCAATGTTTGCCGTCGTCGAAGCGGTCGCACCATCTTCGTCCACGACCACAACATCAAGATTCACTTCACCATTGAAGTTTTGGTTTGGTGCAAAGCTGAACGTACCATCACCATTGTCGGTAAAGATACCTTCACTGCCACTGTAGCTCACGCTATCTAGTGCTACCTCACCTTCAATATCGGAGGAGTTCGCCAACAACTGTTCTGCACTGATGGTGATGACTTCATCTTCATCAATGGTGTAACTGGTTGTTCCTGCGATTGGTGGATCGTTCACCTCAAGAACGGTAATACCCGCTGTTGTTGTATCAACCGCGCCGTCCTCGTCAACCACGACAACATCTAGGCTAACATCGCCATTGAAGTTTTCGTTTGGTGAGAAGGTGTAAGTACCATCGCCATTAATTTCTAGCACACCGTCGTTACCGCTGTAGCTCACGCTGCTGATCGCAACATCACCTTCGATATCAGACGAGTTAGCCAGTAGTTGCTCATCACTGATGGTGATCGAGTTGTCTTCATGCACTGTGTAAGACGTGCTGCCTGCCACTGGTGGATCGTTCTCTGGCGTGACTGTCACATCGATATTCGCGGTCACGGTATCCGTGCCATCAGAAACATCGAAGGTGAAGTTCACGTCGCCATTGAAGTTTTCGTTTGGAGCGAAGCTATACGTACCATCACCATTGTCGGTTAGGACACCGTCCGCGCCTGTGTAAGTGACACCTTCAACCGATAGATTATCGCCATCGATATCCGTTGCGCCATCAAGCAGGTCCTCATCAGTGAACAGCAAGACGCCATCTTCACCAATGGTGAACGCTTGATCTTCCGGCTGTGGCAAGTCATTAACTGGGTTAACGGTTAGGTCCGCCGTTGCAACAATAGTGTCGCTGCCGTCGTTGATATCGAACGTGATATCAATGTCGCCATTGAAGTTCGCATCTGGCGTGATAGTGAAGCTACCATCGTCGTTTGCCGTAACTGTTGCATCACCGTCAACCACTAGGTTAGATGCGGTTAGCGCGTCGCCTTCTACATCCGATGCTTGAGCAAGAAGCTGTTCTTGGCTAAGCGTAATTGAATTGTCTTCATCGACACTGTAAGCCAAGTTGCCCGACACAGGGGCGTCATTGATTGGTAAGACATCGACCGTGAGGTAAGTATTGACCTCTGAGCCATCTTCATCACGAATGGTCACATCCAACTGCACTTGGCCGTTAAAGTTTTCATTTGGTGCAAAGCTACAAGTACCATCGCCGTTTACTGAGAAGATACCATCTGGACCGTCGTAGCTGATGCCTACTAGCTCAACATCGCCTTCAACATCCGAAGCATTCAGTAGCACTTGCGATTCACTAAACGTTAAAACTTGGTCTTCATCGATAGTGTATGCGGTAGGACCTGCGATTGGTGGGTCATTTACCTCAATCACAGTAATGCCAGCAGTGGTAGAGTCCGTTGCACCTTCTTCATCGATAACGACAACATCTAGGCTCACCTCGCCGCTGAAGTTCTCGTTTGGTGAGAAGGTATACGTACCATCACCGTTGATTTCTAACACACCGTCGTTGCCGCTATAACTGACGCTGTCGATCGCCACTTCACCTTCAATATCAGACGAGTTCGCTAATAGTTGTTCGTTGCTAATGGTGATCGAGTTGTCTTCATGCACTGTGTAAGCCGTGCTACCTGCAACTGGTGGGTCGTTCTCTGGCGTCACGCTCACATCGATATTTGCGGTCACAGTGTCCGTGCCATCGGAAACATCGAAAGTGAAGTTCACATCGCCATTGAAGTTCTCGTTTGGAGCGAAGCTATACGTGCCATCACCATTGTCAGTTAGGACACCGTCCGCGCCTGTGTAAGTGACGCCCTCAACAGATAGATCATCCCCTTCAATATCGGTAGCACCTGTTAGCAGGTCTGCATCGGTAAAGGTCAGTACACCATCTTCGCCAACAGTAAACGCTTGATCTTGTGGTTCTGGTGCATCATTGACAGGCGAAACCGTTAGCTCTAAGTTGGTTGAGACAACATCATCACCATCAGACACATCGAACGTAAAGGTAATATCACCATTAAAGTCCGCATCTGGCGTTAATGTGTAAGTACCGTCGCCATTATCCGTGATGGTGATGTTTTCGTCATCTGTTGCCAAATTCAGCGCTGTCAGTTGATCACCATCCTGATCACTAGCATTCGCAAGTAAATCTTCTTGCGAGATAAGGATAGAACCATCTTCTTCAACCAGTGCTGATACTGGCAATGCTTCTGGCGCATGTTCAATAACAGCGCCTGTGGCATTGATATAAATAGTTTGAGAAACCGTCTCAACATCACCGTTAGACAACTCAGTGGCTGTAGCCGTTACGTTTACCTCTAGCTGTTGATTGAAGTCTTCTGGAAGCTGAATCTGTAACTCTTGATCAATAGCAGTGGTCGGCAGTGTTACAGAGCCATCAGGCCCAACCGTCACTTCGCCACTGTAGATCTGGCTATTTACTTCACCAACATCAATGGTGAAGTTGAAATCGGAATAATCAGCATCACCACCACCGTAAAGATCCTCAAAACCATAGACCAACTCACCGTCTTCATTAACCGTAGTACGCGTATGTTCAATGCCGTCTTGATTAAGCTCAGAGCTCGAACCACCATGGAAGATCGCATCTCCAAACTGGCTTTGAATCACCGTTTCTGAACCGTCAACACCAACAAACACCAGTTGTGGGTCGACGGTATCCATATTGGCCGGCGAACCATCCGTTGCACGGAATTCATATTGACCATCTGGCAGAGCGTCGAAGTTATTGTGGGCATGACCATTTGGAATTAAGAACAGATTGAAGCTTTCCCCTTCCGAAATTTGGAAGCTAAATTGGTCTTGTCCCGGAACGAGGTCACCACCACCGCCAACTTGAGAAGCGTTTTCGTACACCACTTCAACGCCCGTGATATTGCCGTCTTCATCAACTTTGTAATAACCAGCCGCGTTTTGGTAACCCGCAGTCTCACCTTCAAACGTAACCGTGATTTCAGTATCGTTGAAACTGGTGATACCGTTATCTTGATCGTTAAGTACACCTTCGTTGTCGTAACTGATGACGGAGCCTTCTGGCACGCCATCAACGGTCACAGTCAGCGTTTCAGAAAGGTCTTGGTCTACGAGCGCAGCCGCAATATTCAGCTCAACAATGCCGCCTGGATCAACCAAAATAGCGTTATCATCGATCACAGCACCATCACCATCTGTAATGGCAAGATCAGGGGCATCCGCAACCGCTTCAATGTGGATATTGATGTCTTGTTCTACTTCATCCGTACCATCAGAAACCGTAAAGCTGAACTGCAAGTCACCACTGAAGTGCTCTTCTGGTACGAAGCTAAACGTACCATCACCGTTGTCGGTGACCGTACCTTCATCACCTGAATAATTAATACTGGTAACGGTTAGGTCATCACCTTCAATATCGATAGCGCCATTGAGCAAGTCCCCCTGAGTAAACAGGATACTGCCATCTTCTTCGATGCTATACATGGCTGGTGCGACAATTGGGATATCGTTGACGGGATTAACCGTCAGTGTCATATCAGTTGAAGTGCTTAGCTCGCCGTCGTTCACTTCATAGGTAAACGCAATTTCACCATTAAAGTTCTCAGATGGCGTCACGGTATAGGTACCGTCACCATTATCAACAATGCTTGCATTTGGATCGTTAGTCTCAAGCGCGGTCGCGTATAGATCATCACCATCTTGGTCGCTGGCATTTTCAAGCAGCATTTCTTGTGTCACGAGGATAGATCCATCCTCGTCCACGTCTGCCACGATTGGTGCAGCTTCTGGTGCGTCGTTGACGAACTCAACTTTCAAGTCGATGTTTGCCGCCACCACATCGGTGCCATCGCTCACATCAAACGTGAGGTCAACATTACCAAAGAACCCCTGCTCTGGCGTTAACGTGTAAGTGCCATCGCCATTGTCTGTTACTTGAACCGTATCGCTCAAGCTCGTCACGTTCACAACAGATAAGTCATCGCCTTCGATGTCCGTCGCTTGAGCCAGCAACTCTGCTTCAGTAATCGTGATGGCTTCGCCGTCTTCTGTGGTGAAGGACAAATCAGGCACATCTGGCAGGTCGTTCACTGGGTTAACGGTGAGGTTTAGATCCGCAGCGACGGTTTCAATCGCATCAGTTACGTCATAAGTAAATTCGATTTCACCAAAGAAGTTTTCGCTCGGTGTAATCGTGAAGCTACCATCAGCGTTCTCAACGATGGTTGCATTAGGATCGTTGGTCGACAGGTTCACCGCTTCAAGATTGTCACCATCCACGTCCGTCGCGTTCGCTAACAAGTCTTCTTGAGTGATGGTAATCGAGCCATCTTCGTCCACGACTGCATCAATAGGACCGCTGACTTCCGGTGCTTCATTGACGATCTCGACATCAATTGAGGCGGTACTTGGTGCACTTGCTTGACCATCGCTGATGTCGAAGGTTAGGTTCACTTCACCGTAGAAGTTCGAAGTTGGCTCGAAGGTAAAGGTGTTGTCGCCGTTGTCTGTCAACGTACCTTGTGACTGGTCAACAAGCAGTAGATTCTCGATATGCAGAATGTCGCCATCCACATCGGTCGCACCTGATAACAGGTCTTTTGCTTCGATGATGATGGTGCCGTTTTCTAGCATTTGAGTATGCAGCGGTGCACCAGGAACTGGCACATCGTTGACCGGAATAACGGACAGATCTAGATGAGTATCGACTTCATCTGTGCCATCGAAGACTTTGTAATCGATATCGACTTCACCATTGAAGTTTTCATTCGGCATAAAGGTGTAAGTGCCGTCGCCATTATCGACAAGCTCACCGTTATCACCGCTGTAAGAGATATCAGAGATAGACAGCGCATCGCCTTCCACATCACTTGCATTGGCAAGCAGATCGTCCGCGCTAAACGTAATGCCCACATCCTCATCCGTCGACAACACAATCGGACCAGAAACGATTGGCGCATCGTTTACTGCTTCGAAGTTGATGTTGATGATGTTGTCGTCAGTGAGTTCACCATCTGTAACTTGGTAGCCAAGCTCAATCTCACCGTAGAAGTTCTCATCTGGTGTGACTGTCCATGTACCATCGCCGTTGTCGGTTAACGTAGCGTGCTCCGCGTTATCCCCCACCAGCTCTAGGTTTTGAATATCAAGAACATCGCTATCGATATCACTCGCTTGTGCTAAAAGCTGTTCTTCTGTGATAACCACAGAGGCAAACTGCGTAGAACCTTCGGTATCAATGGTCACATTTGGTAGATCAGCAGTCAGTTCGATTTCACTGTCACCTTCACGGATATTCAGTTCGACCGTTTCAGTGATTTCCGTGCCGTCCACGCCAATAGATGTGAACACCGCTTCATCATGACAAGTTTGCGATACCGTCATGTTTTGAACCACGTAAGTACCGTTACCTTGAATCGTTCCTAGCTCAAAGTAAGATACAGGCTCGTTCACCGTTAGGGTGTAATCCGTCTCATAGCTACCACGATCTTCTTTGTGGTAAGTCATCGAGTCGATCAAGTCACCATCGGAGTTGAATGCGCGAATTTCGACTTCCGTAAAGTGGCGAGACTCTTCCATAAACCAGCCGCCTAGACCATCTAGGTGGAAGCTGATTTCGTTGATGTCTTGACCTTCAACGGTTACAGTCAGTTTTTCATCGCCACTCAAACCTTGGCGGTCAGTATCGCCAATACCATGCCCAATGTGCGTGTTACCATTCCAAGCACCAAGAGGGTCGTCGTTACTCTGAACGGTAACCGTCAAATCACCATCAGTGAATTGACGCGTATAAGGGTCAACTTCATCCCCCCAATCATCCACACTCGCGTTGTCATCAAACGTACCGATTTGTGTCGTATGTGTACCGTTGGCTAATGCCTCATCATTTGGAATGAAGCGCACTTCCGTGTCTGCAGGCACCTCCTGCCCGATTTCTAGCTGTACCCATTCGTCATTTAGATTCGCTTCAATGATGCCGTTTTCAGGGGCTTGGTCGAGACGTAAAGCAGGCTCTTCACGCAGAGAAACACCCACTGTTTGGTCTTCTTCCGCTTGAATAAAGATCTCGTCGCCCGCTTCTGGCGCATCGTTGACAGGATTAACGGTCAGATCCAACGTGGTCAGAACATCATTTTCGCCATCGCTGATGTTGTAAGTGAAGTCCAACTCACCGTTAAAGTTTTCCGTATGCGTAATGGTGAATGAACCATCATCATTGGCTACGATCGTCGCATCTGGGTCATTGGTTTGTAGATTGCTAGCAACAAGGTGATCACCTTCAATGTCTGTCGCATTCGCAAGCAACTGTTCTTGTGTAATGGTGATGGCGTTATCTTCATCCACCTCCGCTTGAATGCCTGACGTTTCTGGTGCGTCGTTCACCGCGATAACATCGATGCCTGCGGTTGTCGTATCCGTTGCACCATCTTGGTCGATGACCGTAACGTCGAGCGAAATGTTACCGTCAAAGTTCTCATTTGGTGTGAAAGTATATGTGCCGTCGCCGTTGTCCACGAAGCTGCCGTCGTTACCAGAGTAGCTAACATTCGCCAAGGCTACATCGCCTTCCACATCAGAAGAGTTGGCTAACAACTGCTCGTCACTAATGGTGATTTGACCATCTTCTTGAACCGTGTAAGACGTAGCACCTGCCACCGGTGGATCGTTCACTGGTGTCACGCTGACATCAATGAATGCTGGTGTTGAACCTGTGCCGTCAGACACATCGAATGTGAACTGAACATCACCGTTGAAGTTCTCATTCGGCGCGAAGCTGTAAGTGCCATCACCATTGTCGGTAAGTACACCATCCGCACCTGTGTAGAGAACGTTTTCGATAGACAGATCATCGCCATCAATATCCGATGCGCCTTCCAATAGGTCTGCATCCGTGAACAGCAAGGTGCCATCTTCTTCTACCGTGAACTGTTGATCTTGCGCTTGTGGCAAGTCATTCACAGGATTAACCGTAATATCCAGACCAACTTGTACCGAGCCACCATCGTTATCAATGATATCGAAGGTCAGATCTAGGTCGCCGTTGTAGTTTTCATCCGGTGTGATGGTGTAACTGCCATCATCGTTGTATTGAATTGTCGCGTTGTCATCTGTCGATAGATTGATGGCTTCAAGGTTCTCGCTATCAATATCGCCCGCTTTGGCAAGCAGCTGCTCTTGGCTTAGCGTGATTGAGCTGTCTTCGTTGATGGTGTAAGCCAAATCACCCGATACTGGTGGATCGTTGATTGGCAATACGTCGACATTGATGTGCGTATCAACGGTAGCCCCATTCTCATCTTGAATGGTCACATCCAACTGAACTTGACCATTGAAGTTCTCGTTTGGTGCAAAGCTGCAAGTACCATCACCATTGACGGTAAAGATACCATCCGAGCCTTCATAGCTGATGCCAACAAGCTCTACATCGCCCTCGATATCAGATGCGTTGGCAAGAATTTGTGACTCACTGAATGTCAGTACTGAATCTTCATCAACCGTGTAAGACGTTGGACCGGCAACTGGAGGGTCATTCACTTCAATGACCGTAATGCCTGCGGTCGTTTCGTCAATCGCACCTTGCTCATCCGCCACAATCACATCAAGGCTGATATCACCGCTGAAGTTCTCATTCGGCATGAAGGTATAAGTGCCGTCACCGTTGTCTTGGAATACGCCATCAGTGCCTGAATAGGTCACGCTATCGATGGACACTGCGCCTTCCACATCCGAAGAGTTAGCCAGAAGCTGCTCGTCGGAAATGGTAATCGCATTATCTTCATCAACCGTGTAAGACGTAGAACCCGCAACCGGAGGATCGTTCACTGGAGTGACGCTCACGTCCACATTTGCAGGTACGGTCTCAGTGCCGTCAGAAACACCAAAGCTAAAGCTGACATCACCGTTGAAGCTTTCATTTGGTGCAAAGGTGTAGGTACCATCACCATGGTCAGTCAGCACACCATCGCTGCCTGTGTAGCTAATGCCATCAACCGTTAAGTTGTCGCCATCGATATCGGTCGCGCCAGCAAGCAAGTCTGCATCGGTAAACTGAAGCGTGCCATCTTCTTCAACACTGAACTGCTGGTCTTGAGGAACAGGAAGATCGTTAACCGGATTAACCGTTAGATCCGCCGTTGCTTGGATAGTGTCTGTGCCGTCCGTAATGTTGAATTGGATATCAATGTCACCATTAAAGTCCGCATCTGGTGTAATCGTGAAGCTGCCATCATCGTTCGCTGTAACGGTTGCGTTTCCATCCACCGTCAAATCGCTAGCAGTCAGGTCATCGCCCTCAATATCAGACGCTTGAGAAAGAAGCTGCTCTTGGCTGAGTGTAATCGCACCGTCTTCATCAACGCTATAAGCCAAATCACCCGATACTGGCGCATCATTGATTGGCAATACATTCACATTAATGACGGTATCAACTTCTGCTCCATCTTCATCTCGAATGGTCACATCAAGTTGAACTTGTCCGTTAAAGTTCTCGTTTGGCGCGAAGCTGCACGTGCCATCATCGTTAACGGTGAAAATGCCATCCGGACCATCGTAACTAATGCCAACAAGCTCTACATCGCCTTCCACATCCGAGGCATTCAACAGCACTTGCGACTCACTGAAGGTCAGAACTGAATCTTCATCAATAGTGTAAGAAGTTGGTCCAGCGACTGGTGGATCGTTCACTTCCAGCACCGTAATGCCAGCAGTGGTGGCATCCGTTGCGCCTTCTTCATCAGCGACGACAACATCAAGCGTCACTTCACCATTAAAGTTTTCATTTGGAGAGAAGGTGTACGTACCGTCACCATTGATTTGCAACACACCATCGCTGCCAGAGTAGCTCACGCTATCAATCGAGACATCCCCTTCTAAATCCGAAGAATTTGCCAACAGTTGCGCGTCAGAAATGGTAATAGAGTTGTCTTCGTGAACCGTGTAAGACGTTGAACCAGCCACCGGAGGATCATTCACCAGCGTAACGCTCACATCTACATTCGCAGAAACCGTATCTGTGCCATCAGATACCTCGAAGCTTAAGTTCACATCGCCGTTGAAGTTCTCATTTGGCGCAAAGCTATACGTGCCATCGCCATTGTCAGTTAGAACGCCGTCGGTTCCTTCATAGCTGATTCCCGTTACAGAAAGGTCATCGCCTTCAATATCGGTCGCGCCAGCAAGCAGATCCGTATCAGTAAATTGCAGTGTGCCGTCCTCTTCCACACTGAATTGTTGGTCTTGAGGAACCGGCAGATCGTTGATTGGATTAACGGTTAGGTCAGCGGTTGCTTGAACGGTATTCGTGCCATCTGAAATATCGAAGCTGATGTCGATATCACCATTGAAATCTGCGTCTGGCGTGATAGTGAAACTACCATCGTCATTTTGAGTCACCGTCGCATTGCCATCTACCGAAAGGTTAGAGGCCGTCAGTGCATCACCTTCCACATCGGAAGCTTGCGACAACAACTGCTCTTGGCTCAAACGAATCGAGCCATCTTCATCCACCGAGTAAGCAAGATTGCCAGATACTGGTGCGTCATCGACAGGCGTGACGCTTACATCAATGTTGGCAGAAACCGTATCTGTGCCATCGGACACATCAAAGCTGAAGTTCACATCACCATTGAAGTTTTCATTTGGCGCAAAAGTGTAAGTCCCATTGCCGTTGTCGGTCAGGATGCCGTCGCCACCGTCGTAGCTCACACCTTCAACTGTTAGGTTATCGCCTTCAATATCCGTTGCGCCAGTAAGCAGATCCGCATCAGTAAATTGCAGCGTGCCGTCCTCTTCCACCTCAAAGGTTTTATCTTCAGGCACTGGTGCGTCATTGATTGAACGGACAGTTAAATCAATAGAGCTTGAAACGGTTTCTTGACCATCACTGATATCAAACGTTAAGTCGAGCTCACCATTGAAATCAGCGTCCGGAACCACGGTGAACGTACCGTCACCATTGTCTTGAACCGACGCATTCGCACCCACTTGGACGTTAGACGCAACAAGGTCGTCGCCATCAACATCACTTGCGTATTCGAGTAATTGTTCTTGAGTGAAGGTAATGGTGCCATCTTCATCCATGATGTAAGCCAGATCTTGTTCTACCTCTGGCGCATCGTTTTCACCTTCGACTTTAATTTGGAACGTTTCGCTCGTGGTTTCTGAGTCGAAATCATCTTCTACTTGCGTTGTGGTCTCTTCACTGGTGTCCTGAACGTCCACCGCAAAGGTTTCTTCTGTGGTTTCTGAATCTAGGTTGTCACCACCTTGTGAACCTTCAGAATCGGATGAAGAGGCACTTGGCGCAGCCGAAGTTTGTACAGCTTGTCCTTGTGCTTCATTGCCTTCTGCGTCCGAACCACCTTCAGAACCAGAGGCATCACCGCCACCAACAGCTTGTGCACCCGCACCTGAAGCCGCACCGCCGCTGCCCGCTGCTTCTTCACCAGACCCACCGTCTGATGCCACGCTGTCTACCACGTTCGATTGAGCGGCATCCGAACCACCGCTACTCTCTGGCGCGTCTTCTTGTACCGCACCACCGGACGCCGAGGCTTCTTCCTCTGCTCCGGCACCACTTGGGTTGTCTTCCATCGCCTGATTGGCTTCGTCTGCTGCATCGGTATTTTCAGCACCCGTCGCTACGGTCGAAGCAATCGTATTTTGTTGATTTTGCTGATTCTGCTGCTGGGAGGGCGTACCCGCGTCATTGGTTTCCGTCTGTTCTACCGCGTCATTTAGGTCTTTGTTTTGGTTATTTTGGTTGTTGTCACCTGCCATTACAGCCTCCGTTGCCATTAGCTAACTGATCGTGTTTAGAGGCAGTAAAGGACACCATTCTGGAAAACCAACTTTTTTATCCAACTTTTTTCATACTCATGTTGTTTAACCAGAAAGAGGTAAAAAAAATTTGAAAACGCAATTTAAAGATCCTTAGTTATTGTCATTAAAGCAATTAGGGCGGTGGAACAATGATAAACATGACGAATCTGTTGCGCTCAGTCGACAACAGCCACAAAGGGCTGCAATTGCTATTGGGAGATTTTTACAAGGATTTCAGCAGCGCGGCGATCAACATCGAAATGCTGCATAAACAAAACCGTTTTGAAGAGCTGAGCGGCTACTCAAAAAAGCTGAAGACTATTCTCGTATTGCTTTGTGATGATGATTTACCACCCAAGATGGCAAAGCTGGAGCATTTGAGTAAGCACCACTTCCCTGCACCTAATGAATTGATTGAGGACATCAAAACTGAGCTCAACAACGTGAACAAGCAAATTAGCCAGCTGTTAGATATCGAGAACTCTATCAATGACAGCGCAGATGATGAATAACCGAGGTGGATCATGAGTAACAAGCAGATCGAGCACCACCTCAGAAAAGCACTCGTTTCCAATAACGAGTCTTCGAAGGTGACCGCAGACGATACGATCGTGCTAGCCAGTGCGATGACCAGCGTACACAAAACATTGCTGGTTATCTTTTTGCTTTCAATGGTGGCGATCGCCGTGGCGTCTCAAGCTCGTATCGACATTGTGGTGTCGGTGCGCGGTGAGCTATTGCTGGAATCTGACGTAGAAAAAGTGCAACACCTTGAAGGCGGTATTCTCGAAGAAATGTTAGTGCGCAAAGGCGAAGTGGTTTACGAAGGTCAACCCATTGCGCGCATTCGCTCTTTGGATAGAAACACTCAACTCGATACGGTAAACACAGAAATCATTCAGCTCGAGTTAGACAAACTCCGTTATGAAAGCTTGCGCGATATGGTGGAGCCCGATTTCTCTGCCTACATCGAAAAATATCCAGAATTGGTTCAGGTAAATATGAATACCTGGCAGCAGGAGTTTTCCAAAAACCGCTCTAATGAAGAGTTGATCACCCACGACATCAACCATAAGAACTCATTGATTGATTCTATGCTTAAGCGCCGCAAAAGCTCCGAGAACCAGCTTTCTTTGATTCGCAAACAGCTCAATATCAAGAACACCTTGTACAAAGAAGAAATGGCGTCTTATGTCGATGTTCTGAATATGCAGGTTCAAGAGTCAAACATGGTGCGTGAGATTGAAAACCTCGATGAGTCGGTCATGAATGAGCGATTTCAACTGGACAAACTAGAGAAGCAGTACCGAGACTTGGTGGAAAATCGCAACTCCGAATACCAAGCGCAAATCATTCAAGCGAAGAAAGATCTCAAGCTGAAACGCATTCTTCGTCCTCAACACTCAGACAAAGTGGATCGCCTCGTGGTCTACGCCCCTATTGATGGCGTGGTCGATAAAGTGCACTTCAACTTCCGTTCTGCAGTGATACCGCCGGGGGAAAGTATCGCGGACATTGCGCCGATCAATAACTCCCTTCATGGCGAAGCGAAGATTCCACGTAAAGACATGGGCTTTGTTGAAATCGGACAGGCAGTCAAAGTGAAGATGGACACCTACAACTTTGCCAAATACGGATTTTTGGAAGGTCGAATCGCGTCGATCAGCCGTTCGTCCTATGAAGAAGAGGACGCTGAATTCTACCTCGCTGAAATCCAAATCAGCCAAAACTATCTAGAGCGCGGAGGCACACAATACAAACTATCCCCTTACATGGAGTTTACCGCCGACGTGAAAACAGGGTCACGTCGGGTTATCGAATACGCTGCGAAGCCAGTTATGTCGGCTATCGAAGACGCGTTCGATGAGAGGTAATGGATGAGTAACAAACCTTCCTACAACATTTCCGTTCCTGTTATGCGCCTAAGCATTGCTTTCAGCTTGGTGCTGGCTGCCCTCGCCTTTTATTTGTATTTGTCTTGGGAAAAAGTGGATTCAGTGGAGCAAGTGCAAAACGCGCCTCTGTTAGTTCAAGCTCAACAACTCAACCAAACCATCGAACTTGATATCCAAACGCTTCAGCGCTGTTTAGCCGCGCGTTATTGCAGTACAACAGAGCTTGATTTTAAGGTTCTGAAAAATGAAATTGATCAGTTTAAGTCTCTCGCATCACTCAACAAAACCGAGTTTAGCTTGGTGGGCGCGACCGAATATACGCAGCTTGAACTGGCGATTAATCGCTTCTCGGACAGCTCAAAAACACGTGACGATGTGTTGGCACTGTATCTCTCGCTCACCAACAACTACCTACAAATGGACGACAACTATCGCACCATGTTTAACAACCATGCGAGCGACCTAATGATGGAGAAAAACGAGTTCTTTATTTGGTTGCTTATGGTCGTTGTTGTGTTGGTTGGTATCGCCGTCCTATCGAATTTGGTGGCAATCCTAAAACTGAAAAAATCCAATTCGAATGAGCGCGACATTGACCAAGAATTCGATGGGCTTTATCAAGAGCTCAAACAACTGGATTTACAAAGGTTGGAAGAGTTGCTGAATGAAGTGAGCATCAATCCGAAGCAGCGTCAGATCTACTCTCACTTAAAACTGATTTTCAGCAAACTCGAAGAGCAAAAACGCAATAACGATCTCTACAAACAGCTCTATGCCCTGATTGGTTACGAGATTCGTGGCATCACCAACACCATTAACGGCGGCGTGCAATATCTCGTACAAGAGACCGATGAGAGCGGCGTGTTGATGGCGCAAGATATAACCTCGGCTGCCAATACCCTGTCTGAATTGGCAGAGAACTACAATCGCCTCATTTCACAAGGGACCGAGAGCAAATCGAAAGAGTTTTCACTGCTGAATGTGCTGTCTGAATTGATGATTCACATCAGCTCCAAAGTGCAGCGAAATGAAGGTGAGCTAGACTGCTTTATCTCAGATAACTTACCAAACCGTGTTGAAGGACAGTCCACCAGCTTATTCTGGGTGTTGTTCCTTCAGCTATCGAATGCCATCCAACTCAAAGCCGATAAGAAACTGTTTGTCACTATTGAATCGGGAGCTGCGTCAGACATTGAAAACACTCGCCTGACCATCAATCTAAACTTCTTAACCACACTGGATGTGCCGTTTGCCAAGCTCAATACCCTACACTGGAGCGACCATAAACAGCACACCGCAACCAAAGACGATTTGGCGAAAAGCGTACTGAAAGATTATGGCTATTACGAGAGCCATTGGTATCAATCGGGCAATCAGGAACGTTTTCAAATTCAGCTCGATTTGAAAGCCAAGAGCTTCCACACCGAGAAAACTCGCTTCGACAATAAGCGCCTATTACTGTGTGCCAACTCTCAGCTGCGCATTGATGTAATGAACAAAATGTTGGTCAACTTAGGATTAGAGATCACACCAATTCGCACCCCGAACGAGCTCTTCTCCGCTGCAAAAACCTTTGGCGAATACGATGCCATCATGCTGACCGACACGTTCGAACCAAACAAGCTGCCCTCACTAAGCAAAACGGTGAAATCGCAACTGCGCACTCACCCGAACACCAAGTTGTTGCTTTCAGTCACTAGCACTCAGCAAGCACAAGAGAGCCATACCTTTGTCGACAAGATTCTGAACTCTCCTGCGATTCCGTATGAGTTCATCCCTAACCTATTGGCAATCATGGAAGCGGAAGCCTCTGAAGATCAGATGGAGAACAGCTCATTCCTAATTGTGGAAGATGACCGTGTTCAACAGATTCTACTCAAACGTATTTTGAGCAAGCAAGAATACGAAGCCGACACCGTTGGCGATGGCGCAGACGCTGTTCAGCACTTCATGAATCAGCGCTCGGACATCATTTTTATGGACTGCATCATGCCAGGCATGGGCGGTATTGAAGCAACCAAACGCATTCGACAATACGAACAAGAAAGCGGACAAAACCCTTGCACCATTATAGGTGCGACAGCATTGACCAGCAGTAATGAACACCAAGCTTGTATCGAAGCTGGGATGGATTACGTGATCAGCAAACCTTATAAAAACGACGAAATCATCAAGGTGATCAACAAATATGTGGCGGTACAGAAACTTAACTAGCTGCATATTGGCAGCACTAACATTGAGCAATGCTCCTTCGGCAATGGCGACCACCTTGCTTGAGGCGGTCAAACTCGGCTTGGACAACAACTTATCTCTGCGCGCTAGTGACAAAGGCGTGGAAGAAAACGAATACAACATCGACATTAGCCGTTCTAAGTTTCTACCCTCTTTAAACGGTGCCGCTGATACTACATGGAATGAAAACGAGACCATATTAACGGGAACACCGGATACACGTTCTAGCTACAACTCGAACAGCTACAGCGTGTCTTTATCCCAATCGGTGTTTAACCTTGGCGACATCTTCAAATACGGCACCGCGAAGCTGGATTTCAACATTGAAGAAATTAAGCACGAGAACAAAATCCAGAGCACCATTTCTGAAATCGCGACGCAATATTTCGAGTACCTGAAAAACAACGCGCAAATCAAAGCCACCAAAGTCGAGCTTAAATCTTCTGAAACGCGTGAACGCCAAATGCGTCGCAACGTGGAGCTTGGCAACACTGCGGCGAGCGAGTTGTATGAGGTAATTGCTCAGAAAGAAGGCATTGCCAATCGCTTAAGAACCTTAGAGAAAGACCGGCGTGTGATCTTGAACGGTTTAGAGATTCAAGTTCAATACCCAGTCACCCCATCGCAGGACATCTACGAAAGCGTGCCCTTGGCGGAAATCAGCGAATCCGAACAACGCGCGATTCTTGAACAAGCTTTGAAGCTCAATAACGACTTACTGGTTGCGAAGAAGACCGTAGAACGCAGCCGAAGAGGCTTGAAAGAAAGCGGTTCAAACTTTGTGCCGACCGTATCGCTCTCTGCCAGTTACCGTTACGACGATGCGAACAACTATGACCGAACCGACCCCACCGCAACAGGGGACAGTAACTCCACCAGCGTCGGCTTGAACTTGAATGTGCCGATTTTCTCCGGCGGTTCGGATTACTACGGTTATCAAAAATCGTCGACTGCTATTGAGCGAACGGAGCTACTGTACCAAGATTCGTTGTTCACGACTCGCAATAGCGTTAACACCTCGGTGCTCAACATTAATGACTTCTCCCGCGCCATCAGCAGTTACGAGAACATCATCCGAGCCAACTACGCTTCCTACAAAGGCATTCAACGCGCTTACCAGCTTGGTACGCGAACCATTACCGACTTACTGGCAGCGGAAAGTAAACTGTTTAGCGCGCTACGTGATTACGAGAGCGCGCGTTATGACTACATCATTGAATCGATCAATCTTGAGCAAATCAAAGGCATGTTGTCGGTGCAATCCATCGAAAGCATCATGCAGTTGATGAGCGATATCGAAGGCAGAAGCAATCAAGACTTAGTTCCAAAACACCTTCTCTCCAAACCATCGATTAAGAAAGGAGGTCGCAATGCAAACTGAGCATTTTTCCCAGAAGATTAACTTTGCTGACAAGTGTTACCTGACTTTCTCCACGGTCATCTCGACGCTGTTTGGTTTAGTGCTGCCCTTTTCGATTCTCATTATCTTTGACCGTGTTTTACCTAACCAAGCCAAAGACACGCTGTTTCTTCTGTTTGCCATTATCTTGATCACCATCTTCCTCGATTATCACTTAAAGAATCAGGAAGAGAAGATCTCGTCGGTGATCATGAAGCAGTTCGAAACTAACTTAACCAACAAGGTGTTTCAATCCATCTGTTTGGCTGAGATATCGAAGTTTCGTCGTCTAGAACCTGGTGAATACCTAGAACGTATTGCCACCATTCCAGAAATTAAATCCTTCTTTGGCGGAGAATCTGTACGGGCATTGATCAACCTTGCCGTCAGCATACTGACCATTCTGATTATCGGTCTGATCAACATCTGGGCAGGGGTGACCATCTTGCTCGCCTCCATCATTTTGGCGGTGTTCGCACTCAGCCTCTCCAAGCAAAAAATCAACAGCCTAGAAAACAAATCCGACATCGAAGGCTTAACCACCTCAAAAATCATCGAGATCATCTCTAGCCCACTCGATATCAAAGCGCGCAATATGGAATATCGCGTTGAGAGCCTCATGACACAAATGGTGGAAGAGCGTGAAGTCGAGAACATCAAATACGAGCAAATCGAATCAAACTTCAGCCTTATCTTGTCGCTCATACAACAGCTCTCCATTGCTTGTGTGGTGGTAGTTTTGGCAACGGCCGTTATCAACATGCAATCGAGCCAAGGCATCATGGCAGCCATCATCATGCTTACCAACCGCTACTTCGCCCCATACCAGCAAGTGATGCGCACGGTGAGCCGCTGGGAGTTGAACAAACTTCATATTCAACGAATCGCCGAGTTGCTTGAGCTTGCGGCATCTGTAGAACAACAAAATGACACGACAGAAGTCGAGCGCATCTCGGTGAAGTATTCGGAAAAACAACGCATTGAGTTTGAACGCGGCCAGGCTTACTTGCTGACGGGGAAAAGCGGCGCAGGCAAAACCCATCTTGCCAATTGCATTACGCGACAAAACACCGACAACAAACTGGACATTAAGATCAACGAGACACCGCTCGATGACGTCAACTACAACGTCTGGCGTAATAGCGTGCTGATGGTCGACAAAACCAGCTCGTTCGTCGAAGGCACCATCATCGACAACCTGACTTGTTTCCGCCCGAGCTTAAACAACACCGCATTTGCGCTTTGCGAAACCATGAACATCAAAGCACAAATCGATGCCCTTCCCGCTGGTTTTTACACCGAGCTTAAAGGACATTTACGCAACCCATTCTCGCGCCAAGTCGCTTATGCCTTGTTGTTAGTGCGTGCCTTACTCGCGAACAAACATGTGTTGATCTTCGACGACATCGACTGTGTTTATGATGACGACTTCGCTCGATTGGTTTTGACCAGTACCGCCTATCGCGCCAACGACAAAATCCTCATCATCGTCAGCAATAAGATGGACAAACTCAATCATCGCCTCAAACGCGTCAAACTTACCGGAGGTGACCAATGAGTATTTTGGTTGATTTTAATAATGTCCCTCAGCGCTTGTTGGACTTTGAGGCTCGCAGTTATGACGAGCGATACAATCAGTCACCTTTGATTCGTGGTTTAGCTTACACCCTCATTGCGCTTGAATGGGAAGGTACACCTTCTATCCTCAGCGACGCTTTTATCCCTAAACCAAAAGACAGCGACAGTTTTATCGCCACGATTGAACGCCTTGGTTACCGTTGTGACGTCACCAAATTAAAAACATTGGAACACATCGAGGGGCACCCTCATCCTTGTTTTATCGAGATCGAAAACCTCACTGCGATTTTCTTGGGCACTAAAGACGGCAAACTGATCCTGTTTGATTACACCAATAACAACACCATTGAATACCCGCTCTGCAAAAAGCCGTGTTTGTTGGTCTCGATCAGCGAATACTCGCGCTTGTTCCGAGAGCCGCCACCTGAATCTCAAGACCGCAGTAACTGGATTAAATACGCGTTTTATCGCTACAACAATGAACTCAAAAGTCTGATTATCCTCAGCTTCGTGATCAGTATCTTGGGCGCACTCCAACCCTTCTTTATCATGAGTGTGTACAACTTCGCCTTGACGTCTAGCTCGCAAGCCACGCTCTATTGGCTCACGTTGTTTGCCGTGATTGTTGGATTCTCGGAATACTTTTTTAAGAAAATGCGGGTCAACATCATTGCCACGTCAGGTAAGGATTTGGCGGTGCACATTTCTCAAGCGGTTATATCCAAGCTGCTATGGCTCCCGTATGCGATGACATCCACCGCCGGTGTGTCCTCTCAGTTGGCGCGTTTAAAAGACATCGACACATTCCGCCGATTGGTAACGGCAGAGTCAACCTTGAGCTACTTCGACATGCCGTTTGTTATCGTGTTCATTGTCGCGATTGCCATCATGTCAGGAACCGCAGCATTGGTCGTCATGGCGGGGTTGATTCTGATGTTGGTGTTCTGTGTTTATTCTCGTTACATCTATTCACAAGCCACATCGAAGAGCTCTCGCGCCAACGCCATGGTTTCTTACCAATGGAATGAGATTCTTCGTGGCATCAAAACCATCCAAGGCTTGCCACTGTTGCGCGTTATTCAATCGCGCTTCAGCGCTTCACACATGCAAAGCACCAACGATGCAGAGAACGTTGCGGTGACCAACAGTAAGGTTCAAGCCGCAGGTGGCAGTTTGATTCAGGTGATTGGTACCGCAAGTATCGTGACCGCGGTTATCGGTGTAATGGATGGCACGTCAGACGCAGGCGCCATGCTTGCAACCGTAATTTTAGTCTGGAAGGCGTTAGGTCCAATTATGGGCATCTACAACTCCATTTCTAAGTTCCAATCGATCAAGGCGTCTTCTGCGCAAATCAACAACCTGATGGCGATGAATGACGATAAGCTAACATTGGAGAAAAGCCCACCTATTCGCCTCTTCCAAGGCAGCATTGTCGGCAGCGGTGTGAGCCATCGCTACACTGGCGCAGCAACGGGCTTAACCAATCTCGGATTTAAAATTGCCCCAGGGGCGAAGGTGGTGATTTGTGGACCGACTGGTTGCGGTAAAACCACGCTAATTTCCATTCTTGCGGGTTTAGAAGATAGATACCAAGGCGCAGTGTCGGTAGACGGCTACAACATCAAACAGTTCAACAGCTATCGCTACCGAACCTCAATTAACTACATCCCGTTTAATTTACATATTTTTGAAGGCTCTCTGGAGACTAACTTCATCTTGCATAATGGACTCATCCCTACAGAAAAGATGCAAGAGATGGTGAGCTTTTTCGAACTCGACGCATGGTTGCCAGAAGGATTGGACACTCAGCTAAGCGTAGATAAATGCAAGAATTTACCTAACGGTATTCAACAGAAATTGCGCCTCGCGTTGGGGCTTGGAAGCTGTGAACAATCGCTGATCATCATTGATGAACCATTTAATGGCGCTGAGCAAGAAAATGCTCAGTACTTCAACCGCTTGTTCACCGATAAATTGCTAAACAAAACCGTGGTGTTCTCTACCAATGATCCGGGCTTAATCGCCACTTCGAACATGAGTTTAGTGTTGGAGCCGGATGGGAACTTGAAGTATTTTGGCTTAACAGACAAATACTTAAACAGCTTAAGTTAAGACTGTGGCGCTTATTCACAAATCCAGCATTACTTAATGAATGCAATTGACAAACATATAGACCAAAGAGATGATTCGCATGAACAAGACGTATGATAAGGGATGAAATGTACACATTCGTTGCTGACAAACTCGATGCCGTTTATTTATCAGCGATTCCAGACAGCCATGATTTTCAGGATTGTGATATTCCGGAGGAGGAACTCGAGATCCGAGAGATTATTGACGTTTGGTATGAAAGTGCTTTCTTGCCTGATTTTAATCTTCAACGTATTGAAATTGAAAACAAAGCGCAGCTCGTTGAAACCCAAAGTCATGTCATGAGCAAAGACACAGCCACCTTGGCTTTTTTGCTTAAAAATAGAGTTTATCGAGCAGCCCTTAAAAGAGTATTAAGTGTATGGACTCGAGAACAAACCGCTAAAACGCAATTACAACTGCTGTTGCTGTCCACTGAACAATGAAAAAAGCCAGCTAACTCGCTGGCCTACGTACCGTTCTTCTGAGATTAGCAATCTCACTACACCCACCCATCAAATTTCAAACGCTTCTGAATACGCTCAACCGCTTCTATTTGCATTTGGCGCACTCGTTCGTTCGAGATATTTAGCAAACCACCCACTTCAGAAAGAGTCTTAACGCTGTGTTCAAACAAACCGAAACGATGGATTAAGACTTGTTGTAACTTTATCGGCAATGTATTGACCACGTACTCTAACGCTTGAGTAAAACACTCGTCTTCACAGTCTTGCTCAGGGTCTGGCGTATATTTACTTTCACAATGGTCAAGAACGAATGGCGCATGTTGCAAATCAACCGTGGTAGAAACATCAATAAAGCCACTCAAAGCAACCAACTCATCAACTCGCTCGACTTTAACCCCAGAACAGTTAGATAGCTCTGCAATGGAGATGTCTTTACTCATGCTTTTACTCGCGTCGTGTTTTTTGGATGCTAAGCTGTTTATCTCTTTGCAAACATGAACAGGGAGTCGAACCGTACGGCCATTATTCATCAATGCCGCTTCGATATTTTCGCGAATCCACCAAACAGCATAGGTCGAAAAGCGGAAGCCTGGTTCTGGATCAAACTTATCGATGGCTTTGATCAAGCCGATGTTGCCCTCTTCAATTAGATCAAGCAACGTGAAATTGTTACCAGTACGTTTTAAGTAGCTTTTTGCAATTTTCACCACCAAACGTAAGTTAGACTCAATCATGACCTCGCGCGCTTCTTTATCACCCGTACGATTAAGCTTGGCGTAATGCAGTTCATCTTCTCGAGAGAGTAAATCAATCCCCACGATGTCTTTTAGATAATGCGCGTAAGGATCTTTACCTGCAGAAAGCGTTTCTTTCATTGGCATCTCATCCGTGACACCTCGGGACCTAGCAAAACACTCGTTGTTCATTTCCCCGTCCTTATCAAGCCAACTTTATTTGTGTAACTCTTTGGCTACTTTTCTACGTGGCTCAATTAATATGCCACCCAACGAATAACATTCGTTTTACGTTGAGTGTAGACAAGGCTTTTTAGCTTTACCAAGAAATTGCATTTAATTTCATATCAACCCTGCACTCAACTGTCAAAGCGTGAGCGGGTTGGTATTTATGGAGCATCATTCAGTATCGTATTTACATCAGAGTTGATAGAAGAGTTTCACTTACTAACTTTTAAATAAATTCACTTTTAAAACATATATTTAAAAACTATATTTAATATTAGCAAACAACAAAGTCGCAGGTACTTCGCCAAACAAACTGCCACTGCTACCGTTAAAGCTTTGGATTACCGTGAGCAATTGCCAGTCATTAGCGAGGGAGTAGTTACTCGATATCCCAAGGAAATAGGAATGATCGTCGTAGTAACTGGTTGAGAGAGTGACGCGGTTTAGAGGCGTTAAGTCAAAGCTCACATCGGTATACCATGTATTTCGTGTAAAGCTCAACGTTTTTGCATCGAGAGGAAGGTTCAAATACGCCAATGCGCTTGATGCATCTTGCGGCTCAGAGATAAATAACCACGCTGTACGCCCCATCCAGCTGCGTTTGCCGCCAAAGCTGTAATCCGATTCAATACTGGCAACTGTGGTTTTTCTGGTCGGTTCACCCTCAAATTCTGGATCAATGGGATCAAACCACGTGAGCTCTCCACGAAAACCCGCATCAAACACATCCGTTGCAAAACCAGCGCCGAGTACGTAATCCATCCGAGCTCGCCCTGCAATAAACTGATAATCCCATCCCGATTGATTGGCGAAATAACGCAGTGAGGCACTGTCTTGTCCTGACTGACGAGCTGGTGAAAACACCAAATCTACCCCATCGGCAAAACCTAATTTTCTGCTCAACATGACCGCATCCGTGCCAGCCCGCTCTTCATAGTCAAAATCATAAATCGAATACGCATTGTAGATATCATTTGGATTCCATATCGTATTCATCGACCAATTGATACGAAAGCGCCCTAGTTGCGCTCCCCAGTCATCTTGCTGCCAAGTGAGATATAGACGATCAAGCTGACTGTTAATGACCACATCATCTTCATGCCAGTTTTTGCTTAAATCCATGTAACCAGAATCCAACGCGACCAAATCGGCATAGCCAGGAAAGTCGGTAGAATCGCCCCAAAGTGCTCGATTTCGTAGCCCAACATTCACACGCCAGCTAGAGGAAAAACGGTATTCAAAGTTAAGTCGATTGTGTATCAAGTTATCGAACGTATTATCAGTGCCATCAGGAATACTGTAGGTTGCCATGTATTTGATGTAACCATCCAAATCCCATGACTTTTGAGGCTCTAACCCGGGAACAGCAGACAAGGCAGGACCAGCCTGAAGACTAAGTAATGAAAGACTTAACGCCTTAATAAACACTGCATTTGCTTTTGTGCCGGGCAAGCAAGTTTTCAATCGGAGAGCTTTGGAGCAAGTCGCAGACAAATGAGAAACAGCTTTATGCATGCGACCTCTCTGCGCGATTATCAATATTACTGAAATCACGCGCTAAACGACCGTCTTCAAACACGATAATTCGGTGTGCACGTTTTATCACTCGCGGATCGTGGGTCGAGAAGATAAACGTCGTTCCCTCTTGTTCGCTAAGCTGCTCCATAATGTCGAGCAGCTCTGCGGTGCTTTGGGCGTCTAGATTGGCAGTAGGTTCGTCCGCCATGACAAAACGAGGCTTCGGCGCTAAAGCACGAGCAACCGCAACACGCTGTTGCTGCCCGCCGGAAATTTTACCTGGCACCTTATTCATCTGTTCCGCCAATCCCACTTGTTCAAGTAAGGACGTCGCACGTTCACGACACTCTCGCTCAGTTTTACCTTGCAGCTGCATGACGAATTCCACATTCTCAAGCGCGGTTAACACAGGTAACAAACTGTAGTCTTGGAAGATGAAGCCTATATTATCGCGCCGATAGGCAATCAGTTCTTTTTCTGACATCGATGAAATCATGCAACCGTCGATTTCCACTTTGCCAGAGCTTGGGGCATCAATACCGCCAATCATGTTCAGTAACGTCGTTTTACCCGAACCGGATGGTCCCATGATCGCAACAAATTCACCCTGCTTAATCTCTAGGTCTACCGACTGCACTGCGTGAACAGGGTAATCACCATCGGCGTTGTAAATCTTAGTTAGGTTTTCTAGTTTGATGGTCATTAGCTTTTCTCCGCCATGGCATTCACAGGTCGATGCTTCAAAATTTGTCGTGCGGGATACAGGGCTGCGATAAGGCTGGCAACAAAAATCGCGACAATGATCATTTGATATTCCGTTATTGATACCCGTGGATAAAGCAAGGTATCCACGCCATAAGCCCCTAGCCCTTCCGCCATGCCAGCCAGCGACAATCCGGTAACACTTAGCACCTTAAGCATAATTGCACTCCCGAGTAACCCAATCGCACAACCGCTTAATCCGAGGAACAAGGTTTCGAAAACGATCAACAAGCGTATCTTGTGTTTTTGCATCCCGACAGCCATTAACACACCGAACTCTCGAGTGCGTTCAAACACCGACATCAGCATGATATTGATGATGCCAAGGGTCATCGCCAGCACAAACACCACCAGCATCACTTGGTTGGAAACATCCATTGTGCTCATCATGGTCGAGAGCAAAGGTTGGATCTCCTGCCAAGGTCTCACACTGAGCAAGTTTTTACTTTCCGGCGGCAAAATAGAATGGGTGAACTCCAGTAACTGCTTGAGCTCAGTATCGTTATTAGAAGTAAGGAGTATCGCGATTTCGTGCGTGCCACTCAGCCCCGCTACCTTTTCAAGATCCGCTTTTCGGACGTAAACATTCCCGTCATCAAATCCTGTCGATGGTGTTTTGAATATACCTCGAACACGAAACGCCGCCCCTGCAACCTCCCCGTTCACATCAGACAAAGTGAGTACGACTTTGGAGCCAACGCGTAGCTTCAATCGTTCGGCTATCTTGCTCGAAACCAAAATCGGATTTCTGCCTTCTTCGCTAAACCATTCTCCGTCGACAATGTGATGTGAGAGTGGCGTGATGTTTTGCTCTTGCTCGATATTAACGCCGTTGATGCGAATACCACGTGTACTGCGCGCCGACGCTATCATGCCATCTGCTAGAAATCGCTCAGAGATGGCTTTCACTTCTCGGTTACTCGCCAACACTTTGCTTATCTTATCCGTATCGGGAATCACATCTTTTAGCTCAGGATTAACCAAGTAGGACTTTTGCTGGATCTGCAAATGACTGGTTTGCCAAGAGATGGCGTTCTTAATCATGCTATCGACCAAGCCATTCATGAATCCCATCATGGCAACCACGCCCATCAAGCCAAATACCATGGCTCCGAGCATAATTGAGGTTCTCAGCTTATTACGCCACAAGTTACGCCAAGCCAACTTAACCAGCATGAGCACCTCCTTTTAACCCTGCCGCAATGGGCATTTGAAGCATGCGAACCATTGGGTAAAGCAAACACAACAAAAGAATGAACAGCACGACGGCGATTTGATTGAGCAGCAAATGTGGATCGAGCGAAACGGGCACAATAGGTTCAAAACCACTTTCCCGCATGAGCTTGGCAGCATCGCCGGTAATTTCGATTGGATTAAAGTAGAAATACCCCAACACAGGGGCACTCACGATAAGCCCAATAATGATGCCAATGACGGACATAAACAGAGACTCTATCGTGAGCAGAAGAACGAGTTTGGAGCGAAGCATTCCGGTTGCCAGCATGACAGCGAACTCACGTTGGCGCTCTAATGTTGTCATCAAGATAGTCGCAAACAAGCCAAAACCAACAATGCCGTAGAGAATATAAATCAAGAAAATACCGCCCGCTTTATCCAAGGCGATTTGCTGTGCCATTTCAGGCGACAGCTCTTTCCAATCTTTCACGGCTACGTTATCGCCATACTCGGCTTTAAGCTGTTCAACAGTATCAGGTAGATCTCTTAGACTCTCAGTATTTAAAACCCATGCGGTGACTTGGTCATCCAATGAATACAGGTTTTGCGCAGTATCGAGCGGCATGTACACCAACTGAGAATCAAGCTGCTGCAAAGGAAAATGAAGAATGCCCGAGATTTGATACAAACCTGCCGCGGTCTGTCCTCGATAACCGGCACCGTAAAGTACTAATTCATCGCCAACCTTGAGTTGTAAATAATTCGCTAAACCACCACCAACTAGCACTGATTTTTGCCCCGATTGGATGTAGCTTCCCTCAATCAACTTGTCGCTGATATTGGAGTACCGGTCTTCAGCTTCAGGCTCAACGCCAAGTACCATCACGCCTTTTGAGCGTTCGTCTTTTGCGGCTAAAGCAAAAGACTCTACCCGAGGTAATACCACATCAATATTGGGATTGTTTTTCGCCGCTGAAATAAAGGTGTTGGTTTGCGGTAAGACATCATCAATGCTGGAAGAGTCACCAAACTCGGGGTTTTGCAGTTGAATCAACCCGGTATAAAACTTGGCGGCATTTTTGATATTGGACGTGTAACTCCCTTCTTGAAACGCTCGCGTAATAAGCGAAAGAAACAGCACCAATGCCAACGCAGACGCCGTCAGTAGTGTCCTGCGCTTGGTGAGTAATGAGTACGGTTTTGTTTTCTGGCTTATCAAGCGGCTGCATTTCCATTCTGGTCGCCAATTTTCTCCCGCCGAGCTCTTTCACATCATAAGTCGTCATCACGTTCACTCTCTCATCAAACTCATCGTAGAATTCCACTTTGCGTTGCAGGTAGGTGGATTGAGATATCCACAACGTGACTTTACTCCATACGACAGGCGCGTCAGTTTTGGCAAGCGCATCAATTATCCAAACTTTATCGCCATCAAAGCTGTCCTCGCCTTTCAATTCATGTTGATAATCGACCACGATAGAGGACTGGTTAATTAAGTCATCATTGGTGAAGTCAGAGCCCATCCACGATTGGCTCAACATAGATGGCGCGATTTTGATGACGCGTTCAATACTCGGCACCCAATTCCACATTTCTCTTTGTCGTTTTAGAGAAGCGCTGCCCTTATCTTTTGCTGGCGCTGTAACCAACACCAAAGACAAATCCGTCCCTTTGGTCCAATTCTTCATGGTCATCGACCGAGTCCAATCAGGACGAATGATCTCCATTGTAGATTCGGTATAACTGGAATCACCGCGCATTGCTTGATCTGACTTTTTAACAATGTCGGAGGCACTTTCCGCATGCAAAGAACATGAAGCAGTAACACACAGTAGAGATAATAAGGCTTTATACATGACATACCTCAATGTTAGAAAAACAATGATTTACTAAAAAAACAACAATGAAAACAGTAGGTTCAAATCAGTATAGCAAGCAAGATGGAGGGGGTAGCGAGAGGTGGTTCAAAGTTTTACTGAACCTTACGAAGTAACGGCTCAACGTTAGTTCTATTAATGATCTGAAAAACAGCGCGGTTCTTACCATTGGCCTTACCGCAATACATAAGTTGATCTGCGTCTTGTAAACTTAATTTTGCATCGAATGTTGGATAGAAAGCGCATCCTAGGCTGACACTAACGTGCATAGTTTTTCCATCTAGCAATATGGGAAAATCGTTTATCCGAGCACAAATTTCCCTAGCAAGCACTTCTGCTTCTTCCGCGGAGAGTGCTGCTGTCACCAAAGCGAATTCTTCACCACCAATACGAGCAAGCGTCATGCGCTCATCAATAACGGATTGCGCGGTATTCGCAACCGCGACGATCGCTTTGTCCCCAACTAGGTGACCAAACTGGTCGTTAATCGACTTAAAGTCATCGATATCAAACACCATAACCGTCAAGTTGCTGCGAATGGCGCTCAGCGTAGAAAGTTGCTCTATCAAATGACGGCGGTTGTAGAGCTTTGTCAAAGGATCAGTCAGGGTCAACTCGAATAATTGTTGGTTGGCGAGCGTTAACTGCCGAGTCCGTAACTCGACAGTTCGTTTTAATGAAAAGATATGAAACATTGCAGCGATGATAAGAGCAAAAACGGCAACGGGGACAAGGTAAGTGGGGTATACGGTTTTCACATGTATCCAGCGGCTTAAGATGCGATCTTTATCCGTTTCTAGCACTCGTTCAAAGGCATGTGAAATTTTTGCAATGGACATAGGGCTGCCAACTCCTGCTGCAATTCTTAAGTCTTTACTATAAAGATGCAACGCAGGAACGAATGTCAGGCCCTCCGGCACGGTTGCCATGTAAAAATTAGTGACTTGCATATCAGCTACGAATAGGAAAATTTTCTTCTCTGCCGCGGCACGCAGCATCGCATCATTATTTGCATAAAGGGTGAGTGTTGCTTTCGGGTATCTTTGCCGTACAAAGAACTCTTCGTAGCCACCTTTTACGATGCCCACTTCCATTGCCGAGTCGCCCTTAAGCACCGCATTGATTTCAAGGCCCAGTATGTCCTTGTTGATATACAGTTGGGTATCAATTGGCATGATCACCGAGCCAAAGTCTAAATAGGCATCCCTCTCTCGTGAATAAATCAACCCGGCATGAATATCAGCCTTGCCCTCTTTCACGGCTTGTAACGATGCTTCCCAGTCTAAGAGTAGAAATTCTACGTGTAGATGATTTCGAGCTGCAAATTCTTTCCAAAAGTCGATAAGAATGCCTTGAGGTTCACCATCTGGCGTTAGGTAAGAAAAAGGTTTCCACGCTTTAGAATTGGCGACAACAAGTGTATCTTGCTGCGAATCATGGCTATAACAAGCAGCACTGTACAACACCGTCATCACCAGCGTTAAAAAGAGCAGCTTTGTGCTTTTCCAACCATAAGAACTATAACGTAAGAGGTACATACAAACTTTCGCCAACCTTAGGTTCATCTCGTCTAAGACTTCAATCGAACCTAAGATATAGCAGAGACTTATCAAACTGGTAGAACACCTTATTGATATGAATCTAAATTAATACATATTTTCTCAAAAATGATACTTTTTAACTATTCGTTACTGCCAATTGATAAGCCTTTGTGATGAATTTTATATCGAGAATAGTATGGTAGAACTCAAACGTTTGCTTAGAATTTTTATGCAGCAGCGAAAACACCTGACATAGCCCACAAAAAAACATAAAAAATGTAATGATTATTCGCTCGATAACTGTGGTTTTTGTTAACTTACGCGCAATTTTTTTGTGACCCGAATTTTTCGCTTTCGCTATGCCTTCTCAATATAGAATTAACAAAATCGTCGAAATTGGCGATACATTGCACCGCAGTGGTTGCGCACCATACAAGGTAGAGAAGTACACTCAACACTATGCTCAAAAGCATGGCGTCGATGTGATGATCCAAGCGACACCGACTGCGATCAACTATCAATTTCCCGATGACAACAACGCTGTGGTTCTTAAGCGCCTAAAACCTGCCTCTATTAATCTAAGCTTGTTAGCGAACACCATTATCCGGATCAACCAACCGAGTAGCGACCCCGTTCCTGAACCTGCGGGCTATCCGCCTTGGGTCATTGCGCTTGCGAACATGGGCATACCGCCAGCGTATTTAATGTTAGTTGGTAGCACATTAGAAGCGGTTGGTTTTGCATTTTTACTCGGTTTTATGGTGTGGGGCTGTCAGCAGGTCTGTCGGGCTCGACGAGCAATAGCCGTCGAGTTCATCGCCGCCCTATTTACAGGCATCATCGTTGCCTATCTTTCCAGCACAGGTTTACCTATACCCGTTTGGGCATTGTGCATCGCGACTATTGTCTTATTTGTGCCGGGACTATCTATCGCCAACTCACTTGAATGTTTAGCATTTAATGATTTGGTTTCCGGAACGAGTTTACTCGGACAATGTGCACTCACATTGATCAAACTGTTTGTCGGCATCACTATGGGTCTCAATATTGGCGAGGCGATTTGGGGGCAAGCCCAGTCCATCGCGTATACCAACGAGATCCCGATTTGGATGCACATCAGCGGCTTATTTTTAATCTCTGCTTGTTTGGGTGTGATTTTTAATGCCCGTCTGATCGATATTCTATTGGGCTTACCCGTTGCTATGCTCGGGATGTGGGGACCTTTCTACCTTGGATTTGAAAGTGGTTGGGTGGTAGGCACATGGGTAACAACCGTGTTGATCACGTTATACGGTACATGGATAGCGAAAAAGATGGAGTTAACGGGATCCATTTACATTGTCCAAGGCATCATCATTTTGGTTCCAGGCAGTCGCGTGTTGGTTAGCGCAAGTCAATCTGTGTTTGAACAATCAATTCTACCAATACCAAGTATTGGTCTTTCTGCCCTGTTTATGTTCTCGGCCATCGTTGCTGGACAAATCACCGCTTACTCTATCTACTCGCCAAAAATTGAACGCTAGCCAACATCGATTCTTCAGCCATGAAAAAAGCCCTATTCAAAATCCACTGTAGTGAAAACTTTGAATAGGGCTCTTTGCCTCTATGTTTCTCTTTTCTGTTAAAACTGCCTTTCCCTTTCTTTGCTTTTACTACTCGAGTTTTGAATAGTTGGCTGGTTACTACTGCTTTTAGTGCGTTATCTTTGATTTCACCTCGGCCGAATTCGGTATCTTGATGACATTCATTCAGCTGAGGAGTCGGTTTTTTCGTTGCCATAAGTCCTCCGCAATGGTCGAACCAGATTGGACAATAATTTTCGAAAATAGTCAAATTTGTAGAATTAAATTCATTTTATTCTTCAAAAACTTCACAACAACGTCATTTATTTGAAATTTCATCAAAAATACAGTGGTTAAAAAGTGACTAAATACAAATATTTGCCCTATAAGCACCAATATATGTTGACTCTGCCTGTATTTAACCTAGACTCTCTCACGGCTAGAAAGAAAGTTCTTTGTTTTCACATTTCGTTGGATTACTCGTAATTCCCCCGTCCTGTGGTACGCAATAGCAATTTATTTTTCCACGCTATAAGCGCCGTATTAGGCGAAGATTTACATAAATTAGATATTTAGGAAATAGACATGTCTAACAAAGCTACTGGTACAGTTAAGTGGTTCAACGAAACTAAAGGCTTCGGCTTCATCCAACAAGAAAACGGTCCTGACGTTTTCGCTCACTTCTCTGCAATCCAAGGTGACGGCTTCCGTACTCTTGTTGAAGGCCAGAAAGTAGAATTCGAAATCACTCAAGGTCAAAAAGGTCCACAAGCTGAGAAAATCACTCTAGTTTAATCCTTTAAGATTTTGATATGGTAGCCAGCTCTAAGCTGGCTATTTTTTTGCCCTTAATTTATTGATACCCCTTATGGCTTTAAAACCGACAATTTACAAGTTTCGTATCGCAATCTCCGATATGAACAACGACCACTACGACTCTAAGAACCTAACCATCGCCCTTCATCCTTCAGAGAAACCACAACGCATGCTCGCGCGTATTTTGGCTTTCTGTCTTAATGCAAAAGATGATTTAGAGTTCACGAAAGGTCTTTCAACAACTGAAGAACCGGATTTGTGGCGGGTGGAAGACGATCAGAGCATCACGCACTGGATCGAAATTGGTGAGCCAGAACCGGACCGCATCAAGAAAGCAACCCGCTTAGCAAAACGTGTAAAAGTGTATACCTACAACACAAAAGCATCCGTTTGGTGGGACAAGATGGCAGGCAAGTTTGGCATGCTTCCTGTTGATGTGGCAAGTTTGGATTACGACGCTATCGACTTGATTTCACAACACCTTGACCGCGGCACTAGCCTTTCTGTTATGATTACCGGCACCTCAATTTTCGTTGATATAAACGAACAACACGTCGAAGTGACGGTGAAGGAATTACAAAGTAATGACGCCTCTTAATGAACTGCTCCAAGAAATGGGGTTCAAAAACATCCCTTTCGTTAACGAGCATAAAGCCGCGAGACGACGTTGGACCAAAGAACAAGCCCCATTGTTCATTAGAGTATGTGAAAACAAGCCTGAAACGGCGCCAGCCCTGCATTTACTTGGACTTTTGACCAAGTCTCATATTGAAGCCAGCGCACTGTACGAGCAGCATTCCACGTCTTCTCAACATATGCAGAAAGCGCTGAGTGATACCTTAGGCGATGAGCATGCAGACAAGTTTACTAATCAGTCCGCAGAAGACTTAATACTCATAACTCACCTATGGCTGTATACGCAAGGCTACTTAAACATGGATTTTAGTCTTGCTCATGATCATGCAGAACAAACTCAAGAAAGCCTTCAGCACGAACTCGTAATTAAACGTATGGATCTCGATGCTTTCCGTACCGACTTAATGCAGAGCTTCTACCTTGGTAAAGAAGCAACCCCAGCCAAATCGAATGGATTACTTGGTTGGTTAAGGCAACTCTTTTCCTCATAAAAAACATGGTTTTGTCAAAACCCGACACCTGCTAGACTACGCCCTACATACATGCAACGATTTCTTAACTATTGAGCTCGTTGCATGCTCGTAAAGGACACTCATCCATTGAACATCAAGGGATCATTATGACGTTTATCCGTTGGATTTTGGGAAAAATCATTTTACTTCTCAATGCTGTATTCTCTCCTCGCGGCGTTAAGCGTAGCGAAGAAGCTCAAAAAAGTGTTGACGAAAAAGCCACACATTACGCGCTATACCAATTTGAAGCCTGTCCTTTTTGCGTAAAAGTTCGTCGAGCGATGAAACGCCAGTCAGTAAACATCGAATTGCGTGACGCAAAAAATGACTCAGTACATCGTGAAGCACTGGAGCAAGGTGGCGGTCGCGTTAAAGTACCGTGTCTTCGTATTGAAAAAGATGGCGAGACACAATGGCTTTACGAATCTTCAGACATCGTGACATACATTGAAAAAGAATTTGCCTAGTTCCCCCTAAGAACATTGGCGGATGTAGAAGAGGCACCTATTGGTGCCTCTTTTCTTTGATGCGAAAACATTATTCTGTTTACTGATCCACAATCAACATTAGTTCTACTCGACGGTTACAAGCTTTACCAGTTGACGTCGCGTTGCTGCATTGTGGTACGTATTCTCCAAAGCCACGAGAAAACACGCGCTGGCGCGGTAAACTCGTCGCCAACAATTGCTTCTCGACTTCACGAGCTCGCTTTTCTGACAAACTGTCGTTGAAACTTGCAGCACCTGTACTGTCCGCATGGCCATCAATCACGACATCGACATCCGTTCTGCCTGATAAATAATGACCTAGGTTACGAATCCAATCTTGAGATTGCGAAGAGAGCTTCGCTGAGCCAGTTTGGAAATGAACCTGCTCTTTCAACCGAATCATAAGATGCTCGCCACTGATGGTTTCGTGGGCGATTTGATGCCTATTTAAAAACATCTCCAGTGACATCACGCCCTGTGGCTTTTTTCCCATCGAACTCGTCGCTTGTGTAGTCTGTCTCGGTGCAGAAACATAAGAAGTAGGTGCGTAACCCCACTCTGGATGTCTTAGCTCTGAATTTGTTCGAGGGGCGGTATCAAGAATGTTCCCCCCTGGGACCATGTTAGGATCCATGCTGGTGCATCCGGCTAACATACCGCATGCAACTAAAAACCAATGCTTCATACTGTTACCAACGTAGAATGAATTCCTGCTCACTGTGTCGGCTCAAAATGTCCAAACTTTAGTGCTTTCGTTTTTCTAATCTATTTTACAAGCACCTATCGTGCCAATGTTTTCTTTTACTCGACAATTTATCGGTGTTTCCAAAGGTTTAACCGCCTATCCCATCATATGTACATCACTAAGTTGCGACCAAATTCTATGAGCTAACATCCGCTAACATGATTTAGGGCAACAAACCACGCGCCATAACTATGTTTTGACTAAACTTTCTTCGATTGTCTCACTTTAGTGTAACAAGCCGTTTTAATGGTTTTCGTTGATAACGTTAACCGATAAACTATCGATAACTTTACAATCTAGAGCGTCACCCATGTTTAAAACCATCTCTAAAGGCGTTGTCCTTTTTGCCGCAGTAGCGGCACTTGCGGCTTGTGATAACGGCAATTCTCAGCCACAACAAGGTAAACAATACGAAGTACTGCCAGCATCATTGACGGAATATGACCTAGCCCCACTGACGGAAGTCTTCTCTCTCAACTGTGGTCACTGCCGTACGATGGAAACCTTTGTTCCTCAAATCGAATCACTCACTGAACAGAAAGTGCAAAAAATGCATGTGACGTTCAATGAAAGCGCGCAAATCAGTGCCATCATCTTCTACACAGCGGTTATGCAATTAGATGGCACACCAGACAAAGCATTCATGGAAGAATTGTTTGCAGCAGTCCAAATGGGGTCAGAAGCGACGACTGATGAGCGTCAAGCAGCAGTAGAGAAAGTATTTGAATCTCGTAATTTAATTAGCCCATACCAATTGGACGAAGCTCAACAAGCTGAGCTGTTTAAGTTCATTGCAAAGGCAGAAGAAATCACAACTCGTGGTCAGATTAACTCAGTACCTGCCTTTATCGTAAACGGCAAATACCAAGTGATCACTGGTGGTCATGAAACCGTTGAAGCAATGGCTGACACCATCAATTATCTGCTAAAACAACCAAAATAAGACAAGGAGCAATTGTGTCTAAATTTCTGTTTCCTCTTATCATTTTCATCCTAGCTGGCTTTTTTATTTACCGCACTTGGACAAACCATAAAGTCGCAGATGAAAACTTTGCAAAAGGCCAAGCGTTCTTGCTAGAAAACAGCAAAGCCGAAGGCGTCATTACAACAGAAAGTGGCCTACAGTACTTAGTACTAGAAAAAGGTACTGGTGAAGTCCACCCAACAGCGAACAGCAAAGTAAAAGTACACTATCACGGTACACTTATCGACGGTACGGTATTCGATAGCTCAGTAAATCGTGGCGAGCCGATCTCATTTGGTCTTAACCAAGTGATCAAGGGTTGGCAAGAAGGTTTACAGTACATGGTTGTTGGCGAAAAAATCCGCCTGTTCGTGCCAAGTACACTAGGTTACGGGAAAAGTGGCTCAGGCCCAATCCCACCAGCGAGCGTCTTGATTTTCGACGTGGAGCTATTGGATATCCAATAACCTCTCCATAAACTAAAAAACGCCGCGATAATCGCGGCGTTTTTGTTTTATTGGTTTAGCTTACATCCAACGTAGTCAGTATGCAATCAAACTTACCGTCATCTCATCTTCATACTGCCCAGCGGTGGCTCCGGGTACGGCTTTGTTTTCAAAAGCCATGTTGAATCGAGTTTGATTACCACGTCGAGTATTTAAAAATATAGGGCTATCTAAGTCGATATTCTGCCCTTGCAACGAAGTGGTATAAGGGACCTTGTGAGTGGGTTTCCTAGTATTAACAAGATGGCCGTTATTCAATGAATTTAGCTCGAGTTTAACCGATGCATTGCTAATCACAATAATATCCAACGCTCTATGATTTTGGTTAGTCAGGTTCCCCATATCCACGGTGATTCTCGCCCCCGATACGGAAATGCGAGAGCTAGACTTAGCTTCAATCCTCGCACGAACGAAAGGCTTTATGGTGTAATCAAGGCTGGCATTTTTGACGACTGCGTCCACTTGCTTACCGAACATAGACAGTTCAAAATCAGCTCGATAGTTCCCAGGCTGCATGATTTTACCCTCTGGCACTTGCACCCAAAAATCGACCTGTTTGCCACCACGGTTTGGTAATAAAAAATCACCTTGAGGAGTTCTATTTAAGCTTTTTCTTTGTGCGTTCAAAACTGTCGAATTCACCTTACCTTGAGGCCCTGTAACAACCTGCTGCCAACCATTTGATGGTTTGATGGCAATACCATTTACACAGTTGACCAAGCGGTTATCTAATTCGACTTTACCTTGAAACCACAGGGTGTCAGGTTGCGCCACTTTCAGTTTATACGGCACATCATTGATACTCACTTGAAACGAACCCTCACACTGAGCTTCATTGATATCACTTGCCACCACTGATGAAGTAAAAGCGGTCACAAGCAACATTCCTGCGATTGTTAAGACATCACTGCAACTTATCGTGTTCATCCTATTCACCCTTTCCTTAGCAGTACAATGCACTTGATTACTTGTCATTACTCAGCACCACTTTGATTTCGCCCAAATTAATCAAGCTCGAATCAGATTCCGGAATCGTGATAATGATTGGCTGGGTGCTCAAACCGTAAAGTTGAACCAAGTATTTACCGGGACTCAGTCCTTGAATGAAGAAACGCCCTTGTTTGTTGGTGAAAAACTCAATTTGTTTATCATCAACCAACACACGCCCTTGTCGGTACTCGATAGGTTCACCGCTAAGACGCTTCAAATAACCACTCGCGGTGTATGACGCATCGGAACCTATCGTCAACAAATATCCGGTTGCCGCCGCAGGCATTAGCTCAAGTTTGCCATCCCCCCAGTCATAACCAACGGGAGAATCCACAACGTTATAATCCATCGCATAACGAGCATAAGGTTGCGAGATAGAGACCAGACCATCAATGCTTTGGGTTGCTATCGCTGTCGGCCTTCCTTGGGAGTCTACATCTAGATTCGCTGTCGCTTCCCCCAGTGTTGAGTGTACCTCTGCAACGACAAATGGCCCACTGGTTGCACGCCCCCACCCCCAGTCGCCGTCAACCATACCAATTGCTGTCGCTAAGCGCACTGAAGCTTGGTATTGCTCGGTATCTTCTTTTCTCACCACATCACGACTCACTTCAGACTCGGCTCTGAATCGGTTTGCGGTGTAGCTAAGTTGAGCGCGTTGGGTATCACGAAACTCATCCCGCTCCGCTTCAATTCTCACTCCGTAATCACCGACATAGTTCAAACCTTCATTACTAAAATACGCTCGGCTTCGTTCATTCTCACTGTTGTAAGAGAGACCTATACGATTTCCATGCTCATCCGAATACCAATTGTATTCAAAGGTAAACAAGAAACGCGTATCCGGTTCGTTATAACGCTCGGATTCTTCGTATTCGGTACCAACCCCTACGGTAAAACCACCATGCCGCCAATTGAGCAACACAGAACCTCGCAACTCATCGTCATCCGGCGGAAGTTGCGTGACACGCCCCGTTAAGGTCAGATCTAACTCACTATTGATTTGCCAAAAATAATTCGCGAGATACTGCGTATATGAGTTACCCTCTTGAGACTCTTGCCAAGGCTTACTTTGAAAGTCATCCGATTTTTCAATTGCAAAACGTAAGTTCGGCGACTGGCTTTCGCCACTGCCAAAAATACTGTTCTCGTAGTCAAGAGATGTTATCCACCCATCTTCGTCTGAACTTGCAGAGCTGAATGAATAACGCGCGGTGACATTACCGACTGCACTCTTAAATGTCGTCAATGCACCCCAAATTGCCCCTTCTTGGGCATACAAACCGTTGACTCCTGTCGTCAACCAATCGGTAACACCATATTCGATATAGCCTGTTGCCACCCATTCGTCTTGATACTCAACTTGACGATTGTCATAGATGATTGGTTGCCCAACGGAAAAAGAGTAATCAATCAGACCTTTTTTCAACAGCTTAGCGTTATAAAATTGAGTAAAGCGTAATACTTCCTGCTTACCAGAAACATAGTTAACGACAACCGTAATATCATTCGCACCGTTATCTAAAATCAGATTCTTAAGGTTGTAGCGCCCCGGCTCTAATCGCCCACCAGAAATTCGCTCACCGTTGACATAAACTTCCACTTCAGCAGATTCAAGCAGGACAAGCTGCTGGCTGCTCTCTGGGCTTGTCTCACGATCCGGCTGCAAGTCTGCATATCGACTCTCAACAGAAAAACCGCCCAGTGACATTCCATAAATATGTCCGGACTCACCGCTGATCACATCGCCGACAGATGTGCGCATTGGTAGGTTAGGTTTGTCATAAAAAGCAATCCACTCACCTCGGGAAAAATTTGTTGTTTCGTTATCCGCTTCGAGGTAATTGGCGAAAAGAAAGTTAACACCATTAGCACCACCGATGTTGCCTTGTGACAGCCAATCCAGCGAAGTGTCCCAAGTCTCAACGCTCTCTTGCCAATAATTGTTATAGGCAAAACTAAAACTATTTAACCAGCTTAGCGAGCCACTTTCGGAGGGAACAAAATCGGGGTAACTAGACGATAGATTTATGTCTTGCTCGCTAAGGATTTGCGCAGAGAGGCGGACGTCAATAAACAATGATTCAGTGTTGAGAGTGGCTTCTATACCACGCTCAGCGAGCGTTGCGACATCAACGAATGTTGATGATTCTGAGCCAAAAAACTGCTGCCACCATTCTGGGCTCACTCGCGGCCCAAGCAAGTTTTGAAGCACATCAACAGATACGCGTTCTAGAGCCATACCGTGTATTTCAACAGGGAGATCGCCAAGCTGATTTTGCTCATATACTAGGGGCAAAGAGAGGCTGTAAGAGCTTCCCCATACAGCCCCAGAAATAAGGACAGCGATCGATACGACGAATGCGCGCCACATTGTAACCTTCCGTGTATATCAGTGACGTTATGAAAACTGGGGGTCGTTAGTTCACAAGAAGTGACTCGACGTTCACCAGAACTTTCTGATTTGGTACGAGATATTGCATCGGCAGAACCGGTTCTAATTGTTCCCAGTCCCAACGCTTAGTCTGACCTTGCCAATCAACCGAATAAGTGTGTTTGTTTAGCTCAATAACACTTGAACCTGTATTGCTAATTTTCAGGTTCGGCTTCTTGCCATTGGACACAATGATTTCGCTAGAATAATGGTCTTGCGCATCTTGTGGAGACACAAATACAAGCGCTCCGATTCGGAACAACATTTGTATGGCATCTTTCTCAACTTCATTCGCTTTGAGTGGCAATTGGCTCACGATCAAGCGATAGGACTCTGCCACACCCTTAGGTGCACCAATATATTGCACTTTAATGGTCTGAGATTTCCCCGGTTGAATAAGAACTTGCGGTGGAAAGATCATCAAGTCACCGGTTTCAAGAAGCGACTCTTCATTGTTGAATTCGACCAATCGCTTAACACCAGTCACTTCGATAGGCAGAGGAGCAAGAGAGGTATTGGTTACCTTAAAAAATACCGTCGTCTCTTTCCCTGAATCGGAAAGAAATTGCACCATAGGGAAAAGCTCAAAAGCCAACACTTGGGCTGGCATGTAAATCAAGATAAGAAATAATATTCGAAGTGTTTTCATACAACATAATGGCTGAGGGATAGGCAGAGCTTCCCTCAGCACATTCCTTTCTACATGTGGAATAGAGTCACATACATCGCGCCGCTGTATTCACCCCAACGCGCACCAGCTTGAGGTTTAGAGGTAATTGAAAGCTTGTGCTCATCAGTCATCGTTTTATCTAGGTTGTTACTAATTTCAACAACTTGATGGATACGAGCAACGGTAGTGTCAATCCCTTTGTCTTTTAGCTTAGTTTCACCATTGAAGCTGTACTCCATTGGAATTTCATCTTCATTACTGTTGGTAAAACCGAACGGGTCAACTTGGACAATGCCTTTAGTACCGTATGAGTTGCACCATGTTTTAAAGCCAAATTCTTTGGTGTCAGATGATTTGGTTAAGTCGAAATTAATGACGTCCAAGTTGCCGTAAGTCATCATTTCACAACGCTTAGGCACTTCACCTTTGAACTTGACATAAAAGTCTGCACGACCTTCGTCAGACCCAACGACCCAAGGATTCGCAACGGCACCAGCCGATAAAAGTAACGCCATTGCTGCAAAACCTGCTAAACGTTTCATGATTGTTCTCCTTTACATTTATTCCTGCGGTTTAGACCAAAAGTTGAATTAAGTAGACGAGATAAATTTACGCCTTATTAACTTTTTTCCTATCGGTCATCTGACCAGCAATAATGAAATAAAGAATGAGGAAAGTATCATAAAAAAATAAAATTGATTTAGAACAATAAAAACAACAATTACTCCATCATTAAGGCACCAAGCTGATTACGACTTTGCTTCCCTGTCTTACATAAAATATGTGATACATGAGTTTTAACTGTGCTTAAACTTACGTTCATTTGAACCGCAATCTCCTTATTAGAATAACCTTGAACTAAATATAAGAATACTTTTTGCTCTTTCCCCGACAACTCATATTTCGTACCAAGAACTTCCATGGACAGGCCAGTATTTGATTGCCCTCTTATGATGTTTCTCAAGGAATAAGACATTGCCTCTCGACTAAACCAAAGCTGACCAGAGGTAACCATCCTTGTGGCTTTATGGAGAAGTTCTAACGTCATATCTGACTCAAGCAAGCCACACCACCCCAAAGAAATCAGACCCTTAACACCTTCTAAGTCTTGTTGATTTGCATTCACAAGTATCCAAGCCCCTCCACGTGTAATTGGAGAAATTAAATGAAGAGATGGATTTCCTAGCGTAGAACGATCATAAATAACCAGATCATTTTCACTCAATCCCCAAAGTTTATTGACAGAAGCTTCAATAAAAAATGTATAAGCTTTAAAACTGTGTGAAAGACCCGCAATAACCAACTCAGACCACTCAGGATTTTCTGAAACAACAAAAACCTTTTGTGAGATCTTCATAATGCATCCTTTTAAGGATTGTAATAATTAAAAATAACAATTATAGAGAGTCTGAGTATATTACTTTATTATCAGATTGATATTTTGACTATCTTCACAATACAGTTTTTATTTATCTGGGTTAAATTTCGAAAACAGAAAATAAAAATTAAAACAAAAACGCCGCGATAATCGCGGCGTTTTTTCTATCAGATAAAGCTATACCCAAGTAATCTGAAAGTGATTAGCTGTATTAAGCTTTCGGGTAAAATACCAGTTTATCCCCTTCCACCATGACGCAATCCATGTCCGCGGCATGAGCGGCTTTTTTGCCAAGCTCGGTATCTTCAAATACCACACACTCTTTCGCGTTTAAGCCAAGCTGTTTTGCTGCCATCAGAAAAGTGTCTGGGAAGGGTTTGTGATTTTCTACGTCAGTAGCCGTCACGACTGCGTTTAGCTTCTTCAAGATACCCGCTTTCGTCAGTAATCGCAGTGCACTGTCACGTTGACTGCCAGTCCCAACCGCGATCTTCTTTTCGCCAAAGTATTGGTCAAGAACCGTATTGGTGCAGGAAATGATTTCGCCATGCAGTTCCATCTCTGCAAAGGTTTCCATCTTGAAACGAGAGACAGTTTCAGGATCGAGAGACAAACCATGCTCACGGTTCACTTCACCTACAATTTTGAAGCTTGGCATTCCACCTAAGCTGTGTAACCAGTCTTGATGAAATGGGAAGTCAAATCGATCGGCTGTTGCTTGCCAAGCGGCCAAGTGCGCTGGCATGGTATCAATCAATGTGCCATCCATATCGAAAATCAGACCTTTGTAGGGGCTTAAATCTATCGTGTTCATGTCAATTCTTCTATTTATACATCTCTAGTGGTAATTTATCAGCCATTGCAACAAACCATATTGGCATTTAGTAAACATGCTCAAAATTTCGAACTCCGTCACAATTCAAGACTGGGAAATCCAATTATCCCCCATCCGCGCTCAAGGAAATGGTGGGCAAAACGTTAATAAGGTATCGTCCGCGATACATTTGCGCTTTGATGTACGTCATTCCACATTGCCGGATTTCTATAAAGAGCGGTTACTTGCGCTGTCAGATAGCCGGATCACCAAAGAGGGAGTGATCATCATCAAAGCACAACAATTTCGGACGCAAGAGCAGAACAAAGAAGACGCATTAAACCGATTACAAGCGTTAATCCAATCTGCTAGCCGGACGGATAAGAAGCGTATTAAAACCAAACCAACACGCGCTTCGCAACGTCGCAGACTTGATAGTAAAAACAAGCAAGCGACAAAAAAACAGCAACGCCAAAGAGTGCTGTACTAAAAACGTCAGAGCTAACCATTGGGAACCTTTTTGGGCTCCTTACTTTAGTCAACTATTCAGGACAAGCTTTATGACTATCAGGCACAAGCTCTACTCCCTAGGAGTGATCGCCATTTTGGGTATCGTCACCCTGTTGGCCACCTCGTCACACTTCGCTAACCAAAGCCAAGAGCTCAACCACGCGATTAAACTCGTCGGAGATTTGGAAATCCGATTGCTCAACCTTCGCCGTAACGAAAAGGACTTTTTATTACGCGGCAACAACAAATACCTTGGTAAGTTTGACGGAAACGTTGATAAGTTCCTTAGTACCGAACAAGAATTGGCAGGCATTCTTAACCGTTATGACCTCCCTTCTAGCCACCAATTCAAACAAGACCTATTATCTTATCAAGCTGGCTTTCAAAAACTTGTAGCGGCCTATGAACGTTTCGGATTGGATGACCAAAGTGGGTTGCTTGCACCGTATCAGCAAGCGCTGTCTGAAGCCAAGATAACCGCTAATCACGAACAAGTGATCGCTTTGACTCAATTCGATGAACTCGTAAAAGCAGGCGAAGTTAATGAGAGCCTATTACAAGGCTTATATGTACCAGCATTGATTGAGAGTGCGCATCAGCTTTCCGCTCAGAAACGAACCATAGGCGTTGCTTACAATAAAGGTTTATTGGGCGAGACTCGTGCCCTCTCTCATACTGTGGAAGAACAATTTAAGACGTTCTCTTCAGCACTGACCAATGCGGCTCAAGAACGCGATACTCAGAATGCTATCGTGAAGCAAAGCATCACTGTGCTGGTTTTGGTGGTGATATTTGCCCTTATTATGCAGATATCTCGGTCTATTAACTTACGAGTCAGCAGCTTATTAGCCACGATAAAAAACATCAGTGAAAGCAACAATATGGGTTTACGTTCTGAGCTAAAAGGCAAAGATGAGCTGGTAGACATTAGTCACCACTTAAATGATCTATTAGATAAACTAGAACACTTAATCCATGGCACCCAAGAAAAGTCCGCACAGTTATCTGCTAGCACAGACAACATGCACCGCGAACTTGAAGGTGTGATGGAGCAATTCCACGCACAAGCTGACCACACCTCTTCTATGGCAACCGCTGTACAGCAAATGGTGGCGACAATTGGAGAGATTTCAGAAAGCACATCCGTCGCTGTAGAGGGCGTCCATCAAGCCGCAAGCAACGCAGAACAAGGTCGTACTGTCGTCGAGGCTACAGTAACGAATGTCGGCCAGTTAACGGGCATTCTGTCTAATAGCCAACAATCGATTGGTTCTTTGAACGAACACGTTGCGAAAATTGGTGGTGCAGTCAACATCATCCAAGACATTGCAGAACAAACTAATCTACTTGCTCTCAACGCGGCAATTGAAGCGGCGCGTGCTGGCGAACAAGGACGCGGTTTTGCGGTCGTTGCAGATGAGGTTCGTGCATTGGCAAGCCGCACACATCAATCGACAGAGGAGATTACTCGCGTGGTGTCAGACATTCAATCGCAAATGTCGATGGTGGTTTCAGATATTGATCAATGTAATGACCAAGGGCAACAAACTCTATCGGCATCAGGACAATTGGATTCCAGCTTACAACAAATCATTGCCGACATGAACGCGATTCAAGGCAACTCGGAGCGCATTGCATCAGCTATTGAAGAGCAAGGCATTGTGATGAACCAAGTCAGTGATTCGATCACCGAACTGAATGTAATTTCCGAAAATAACATGCAGTCAGCCCAAGAATGTTTGCACGAGGTGAACTCGGTTTCTGCACAAGCTCATGATATGGACGATGCCGTCGCTAAATTTAAGACACGCGACGTATAGACAGCGACAATCACTAAGCATTCTGTGAATACGCCAGTTTCGCTCTGCCTTCATCCTAGTGAGAGTATAGGGATGTTTAAAGTGCTCAATAACTTCGACCTAGCGTCACAAGATTTGAGCCCATATGAAAACGTCGAAGATTGGAGCAAGTGCCAAGAGCTTGGCAACTGATGCCTTTTCACTATCAACGTCAACAAAAAGCCCGAGGCACTCACATGCATCGGGCTTTTTATTTTCAGAGTGAACTCAGCGTTTATTCATCATCAAGAGGAACAAGCTTGGTACTTCCGCCATGGATTTTCTCACGCTTTCTCTGTACCAATGCGTAGAAGCCTGGTATCAAGAAAGTACCCGCTAGCAGCACGCAGAGTAGCCCCCCTATCAACGAGATACCCAACGAGTTCTGACTCACGTGACCTGCACCCGCCGCAAAGATCAACGGGAAGATACCCAAGATGAACGACCAAGAAGTCATGTTCACCGCACGGAAACGCAGTTTACCACCTTGAACAGCCGCACTATCGATATCCACATCTTTCTCTTCACGCTCTTGCTTGGCGAATTCCACAATAAGGATTGCATTCTTCGCCGCGAGCGCTATGAGTAGGACGAGACCTATCTGCGCGTACAAGTTGAGAGGTGTGCCTGTTAGGTTCAATGCGAGGAAGGACCCCAACGTCGCTACTGGCACCACTAGGATAATTGCAAGTGGAATCGTCCAACTTTCGTATTGCGCTACCATGAACAAATAAATGAAGATCAACGCCAACGCAAACGCATAAATCGCTTGGTTACCCGCTAGCACCTCTTGGTAGGCCATGCCCGTCCATTCGTAAGTGTAACCTTGTGGCAGAACTTCTGCCGCAACGCGTTCCATTGCTGCAATGGCATCACCACTTGAGTAACCCGGAGCTGGCTGACCTTGGATAATGGCACTGCGGTACATGTTGTATCGCCATGCTACATCCGGTTCAAACACTTGCTCATAACTCACTAGCGTACTCAACGGCACCATATCACCACCAGAAGAACGAACGTGGAAACGCTCTAAATCTTCCATGCTGCTGCGGTGTTCACTGTCTGCCTGCATCGTTACGCGGAAGTTTTTACCGAACATAGTAAAGTCATTCACGTAAAGTGAACCAAGGTTACCTTGTAGAGTTTGGAAAATAGACGACAGTGGGATGCCTAACTGTTGCGCTTTTTCACGGTCAATGTCGACGTAGTAATGCGGAACGTTGGCACGGAACGTACTGAAAGTGTAAGCAATTTCAGGCGCTTGGTTAGCAGCCTGAATCATCTCGCCCATAACCATTGATAGGTCTGTACGGCTACGGCCTAGCGTATCTTCAAGTACGAATTCAAAACCAGATGCCGCACCCATACCCGGAACCGCAGGTGGTCCCATGGCAAAGACGATAGCTTGAGGAAGCTCCATTGCAGCTCGACCGTTAATACGGTTCGCAATCGCATTGGCAGAGTGCTCTCCATCTAAACCATTTCGCGTATCCCAATCATGCAGTTTGATAAACAGAGACGCACCGTTTGATGCTGCGGCACCTGTCATGAATGAGTATCCATTCGCAACGGTAACACCATCCACGCCCGGTTCCTGTTCCACCATCTTCATCAGATCATTTGTCACTTCCTCAGTACGAGAAAGCGAAGCGGAATCTGGAAGTTGCACGTTAACCAGCAAGATGCCCTTATCTTCTTGGGGTACAAACGCCGTTGACGTCGTTTTCGCAAAGAAGGTTACTGCAGCAACCGCAACAAAGAAGAAGGTGATCAGTAGGATCGACTTCTTCACTAGGAAGCCCGCAATTTGACCATAGCGCGCAGTCACTCGCTCAAGACCACGGTTAAACGCTTGGAACCAGTTTGCCGTGTTGCCACCACCCTGTTTCAATACCAACGAACATAACGCTGGAGACAGTGTTAGTGCGTTAATCGAGGAAATAACAACTGAAATACAGATGGTCAGTGCAAACTGACGATACATGATGCCAGTGATACCCGGAAGCATGGCAACTGGAAGGAATACTGCTAATAGAACCAAAGTCGACGTAACAATTGGACCCGTCACCTCTTTCATTGCGATCAAGGTTGCTTTACGCGGTGAAATACTCGGGTCTTTCGCCATCGTGGTATCCACGTTTTCGATAACCAGAATCGCATCATCTACAACGATACCGATAGCGAGAATCAAACCAAACAGCGTTACTGTGTTTATGGTGAAGCCTGTGGCCTGCATGATGGCAAAGGTACCAATAAGCGACACCGGAATGGCCACCACCGGAATTAAGGTTGCACGCGCACTCCCCAAGAACAGATAAGTCACTGCGATTACCAGCAAGATTGCTTCAATCAGCGTTTTGACAACACCCTTAATCGATTCGGCAACAAATACGGTTGTATCGTAACTGGTTTCGTAAGCCATACCTTCAGGGAAGTTTGTACTTAGGCGATCCAGCAAGTCCATGACCGCCTTACCACTTTCCAGTGCATTCGCATCCGATTGCAAAGACAGCGCCACGATAGAAGCGTCTTGACCACGGAACTTACCGTTACCGTCGTAGAACTTTTTACCAAGTTCAACACGAGCAACGTCTTTCAGGTACACCGTTGAACCGTCTGAATTAGCACGAAGAACCACGTCTTCGAACTCACTCACGCTTTCCAAACGACCTTTGGTCACTAGGTTAAACTGAACTTCTTGCGGATTATTGTAAGGCGCAGCGCCAACACGTCCTGCAGCAACTTGAACGTTTTGTTCAGCTAACGCCGCGTATACGTCGCTCGTGGTTAGGTTGAGGTTGGCCATCTTCTCTGGATCCAACCAAACACGCATTGCGTATTCACCACCACCGATAACGTTAACCTCACTGATGCCCTTGACGCGCGCAAGCTGATCTTTCACGTTCAGGTTGATGTAGTTGATAAGGAACTTGTCATCATACTTACCATCTGGCGAGTAGAAGTTCAGAACCATCAACAGGTCCGGAGAACGCTTTTTCACCGTGACACCAACCATACGCACTTCTTGAGGCAACTTGGACTCAATCTGTGACACTCGGTTTTGCACGTTAACCTGAGCCATGTCTGGGTCTGTGCCTACATCAAAGGTGACATTTAGGCTGTACGAACCGTCATTCGCGCTTTTCGAAGACATGTAAATCATGTTTTCTACGCCATTGACGGAGGTCTCTATGGGGTCGGCTATCGCCTGTTCAACCACTTCGGCACTCGCGCCAGTGTAAAACGCCGTCACGCTCACCGATGGCGGGCTGATTTTAGGATATTCAGCAACGGGTAGGATCGCTAAAGAGATGGCACCTGCCAACGTCAAAATGATCGAAATTACCAGTGCAAACTTTGGTCTTTGTATAAAGAAACGACTTAACATTCCGCCTCCTACTGCTTGTCTTCAGCAGGTGCTTGAATGCGCACTTCTACGCCGTTACGCACACGTTGCAGACCTTGTGTAATGACCGTATCGTCCTGTTCTAGACCTTCATTAATGATGATGCCCTGCTCGACTTGTGGACCAAGCTTCACATTGCGACGTTCAGCAACATTACCTTCTGCCGTCACCATAACGAAGTCACCTTCGAGGTCAGTTTGAACCGCACGACGTGGTACAACGATCACGTCTTTCGCGTTTTTATCACGCAAGTTCACTTTAATATGCTGACCAGGAAGTAATTTCTGTTCTGGGTTTGGCACCAAAGCACGCATAGCAATCGTACCCGTCTGAGTATTGATACGGTTACCCAAGAAATCCAACTGACCGAGATGCTCGAAGTACTCGCCGTTTTCAAGTTCAAGTTGAACCTCTACCCCACTCGACTCAGCACTCCCATCACCTTTGATACGATCCATTCCAAGCGTTAAACGCTCACGTTCGCTCACGCTGAATGAAGTATGTACTGGGTCTAAGCTAACCAGTGTAGTTAGGATGCCAGAAGATGGAGAAAGTAGATCGCCCGTACTTACTTTACTGTCACTGATGCGACCGCTAAATGGCGCTCGGATTTGCGTATAAGAAAGGTTAACTTCCGCCAGTTTAAGCTGCGCATTTGCGGCTTCCAATTCAGCACGAGCACCAAGTAACGTTGCCGTTAATGCATCAAACTCGGATTGCGAAATACTGCCACGAGGAAGCAAGTTTTTGCCGCGTTGGTGATCAAGCTCCGCTTTTTTCAATGCTGCTTTCGCTTGAGCTAGTGCTGCTTTAGCACTCGCCACTTGAGCTTCGAAAGAAGAAGGCTCTATGGAGTACAACAGCGCTCCTTTTTCGACCATTTGACCTTCGTCAAAATGGCGAGCTTCGAGGTAGCCGGAGACTTGTGCCGTAATATTCGTATCTTCTACTGCTTCAATGCGGCCGATGTAAGATTTACTCGGCTGGTAGTCGATAATTGTGACATCCTGAGTCACAACAAGAGGAGCTTGGCTCCCCTTCTGGGCATTGTTTGCTTCTCCGCATCCCGCGAGGATAGCTGTTGCCGCCATTAATGCGACGAGTGGTTTCTTTTGCATGTATATACCGTCTTTATAGAACAGGATTCAATTGACAATACCCTAACCTTACAGGGAGCTTTGTCCGAAAACTTCAAGAGAAATAAGGGAATGTGTTTCAAAGTGTAAGCTGATGAAACGACTCGCAAACATAGTAATAATGGCGCTAAAAATGTTGCGATCATGTTCGTGGTTTAACATGAAAATCATCTTGGTAACTCACTTCATCATTGCCATTTTTTTACGCAATCATTGTTATATGAGTTAATAAAGTGAAAACTTCGTTGAGAGGAAGCATGATTTGACTATTTTTTTAAACAGAATGGGTTATCATGCAATTAATTCAAAGCTTTCGACCGAGGATGAGTATGATTTCTAAATGGGAGAAACGTTTTTACCAAATGGCTGAGTTAGTGGCGTCTTGGAGTAAAGACCCATCTACACAGGTCGGTGCGGTAATCACTAAACAGAACCGCATTGTTTCGGTAGGCTTCAACGGCTACCCACATGGCGTGTCTGACAGCGTTGATACAGATGAACGTGAGCTAAAATACCTCAAAACACTACACGCAGAAGAGAATGCGATTCTGTTCTCTAAACGCGATTTAGACGGTTGTGATATTTGGGTAACCCACTTCCCTTGTCCAAACTGCGCAGCAAAGATCATCCAAACCGGGATCGCTCGAGTAAGCTGTCCAGAACAATCAGAAGACTTTTTGTCTCGATGGGGTGACAAGATTCAAGTGAGCCAAGATATGTTTGACCAAGCAGGCGTTGAAGTAAACTGGTTACCAGTAAGCGACATTGAAGAAAAAGATGTTCGCTAATTCTGATTAAGACGCCAAAAAATAAGAAAGCCCAGACACTGTCTGGGCTTTTTGTATCTAGCGTGACACTTAGCTATGCTTCTTCGCGGTAAGTTCAGCAATTTTCACAATGACTTGTACTGATTTCTCCATCATTTCTACCGAGATAAATTCATGAATGCCATGGAAGTTATAACCGCCGGTAAAGATGTTCGGACAAGGTAAGCCCATAAATGATAGGCGCGCACCGTCTGTACCACCGCGTATCGGTTTAATAAGTGGCTCCACATCGCACTCTTCCATCGCTAATTTAGCGAGTTCGATAATGTGAGGGTAAGGCTCTACCATCTCTCGCATGTTGTAATAGCTGTCAGTTAACTTCAAATCAACCGAGCCATGCTTCAGCCCCGCGTTCATGTCATCGACTAGCTTCTGCATAAAGGCTTTACGGCTTTCAAGTCCTTCACGATCGAAATCACGGATGATGTAACCTAGCTCACTGCGGGCGACACCAAGTTCACCAGATTTAAGATGAAAGAAACCTTCGTAGCCTTCTGTCGTTTCTGGCGTTTGATCTTCTGGCATCTGCACTTGGAATTTCGCAGCCAAGTTCATAGCGTTAACCAGTTTACCTTTAGCAGTACCTGGATGAACACTTACGCCATGGAAAATAACATCTGCACTGGTCGCGTTGAAGTTTTCGTATTCCAATTCTCCTTGAGGGCCACCGTCGATAGTGTATGCCCATTGCGCGCCAAACTTTTCTACATCGAACAAATCAGCACCGCGACCAATCTCTTCATCGGGAGTAAAGCCGATACAAATATCACCGTGTGGGATTTCTGGGTTTTCGATCAACATGGCAACGGCAGATAGAATCTCTGCAATACCCGCTTTGTTGTCAGCGCCAAGCAACGTTGTGCCGTCAGTGGTAATTAGGTTGTGGCCATGAAGTTCATGCAGATCTGGATACTGCACCGGAGAAAGCACTTCATCACCTAGACCAAGAGCGATATCACCGCCTTGGTAATCTTCAATAAACTGGGGATTTACGTTTTTGCCTGAAGCATCAGGCGCGGTATCCATGTGAGCAATAAAACCGATAGCAGGCACAGCGTAATCAACATTCGACGGTAATTTTGCCATTAGGTAACCGTTATCACTCAAGGTTACGTTGCTCAATCCGAGTTCCTGCATCTCTTTCTTTAAATGCTGAGCAAAAACTAACTGACCGCCAGTACTTGGGCAGGCGCTCTCGTGGGGATTTGATTGAGTATCGAACGTGACGTAGCGAAGAAATCTTTCAACTAAATGCTTCATAATTATTCTCATTGTTTTGGGTGAAGGCCCGCACAAGGGATACATGGGTGTGCGAGGATCCTATCCAACATGGTTCGACAAGCCATGTTACGCTCATGCCACAATAAGAATTTGCTTTGAATCAGTTTTTCATCAGAAAGTGCTGGTATGCCCTACCAGCACTCACACTAACAGATTGTTTTATCGAGTATTAATTCAGTAGTTCTTCAGCAAGCTCACGCCATTCACGAATTTTGCCATGAAAATGTCGCCATTGTTTATCACTCATCGATTGGGATATATCTAGAGTGAATTGATCCGTCAGTTCGATATTACGATCAATATTGTCCCTCAATTGATCACTATAATAACTTTCCGGCTCGAATAAGAGCTTCATGAATACCTGCTGGTAAACAACAGTGTTGGTTTTATTTTCGAAAAGGTACTCTAACTCCTGAATTATTGACGAGCGGTAATCTCGCCATAACGGACTATTTATAATCACCTCTTTAGAAAGTTGTTTCGCGCGCACTTTTTGCTGGTTAGATAATTTACCAAGCCACTCTTCCATCCACTCTTCTGTATTCTCTAAGACAATTTCTCGCAGCTCTTGTTCCGTTTTCCCTGCGTATTTTTCATCTCTTTCTTTGTAACGCTCTTTTACACTGTCGACAAACTCCGATTCTTGCTTAGTGTCTAACTGCATACTCAGCGAGAAGAGGTCCGGCGCGGCTTTCGAGACAAGACGTTGGTAGTGGTCTCGCATTTGATCTCGGTTCGCTTGCAATGACTCTAGCGTCACGTTGTCTTTATTCAGTGACTCTAATTGTTTTAAGTGATCGATATATAAAGGTAATTCTTCCTCTTTATGCCAATCGGCCAGTAATAAAATACGCTCTTCAAGCAACGACTCTTGCTCTCCATCAAGAGAAACGTAATCGTCTAAATATTCAATCACAACCCAGTCTATATTGCTGTATAAAAACTTTTTTGCACATCCGGCTAACAACACAATAGATATCAATACAAATCCATATCGAACCGCTTTATTGGATAAACTTTTAAATTTCATCACCGATCCATATTCCCTTTTTTATTGATTAAGTTCTATACTCACCCTAAATCACTTAGTATTGCGGCAAACTTTCGTCAGTATGGCAAAGTCTTTTTGCCACCCTCGTAGTATATAGAGTTTGAAATTAACTTTTTTATCACAACTATCCGCAAAAAAGTGAGTTAGTGCGCAATTATCGACCAAAACATGAACGAGACGGCGTTCCTTAAATGGCATATAAATTGCATCAATAACAACAGGATAGTTTATGGAGGCGTAGCATGGCTGCTGCTGAGCAACTTGATACGATTGTAGAGTACGAAATTCGTTACTTTGAACAGGGGAAAATACACAGTATGAGAGTGGTCGCGGAAGATAAGAAAGCGGCACATCATTACTATTTAGAGTGCGGTAAATACAATAGCGATTTGTACTCTATTCGCCCAGACAAATAAAAAAACCGCCTAAATTTGGGCGGTTTTTGCATCTAAAGCACTCAGAGTAAGTTACTTAATTTCACCAAAGCGCTCTAGGTAAAGCACGGTTGCTGCAGTACGTGAAGGTACTTTCAGCTTTTTGAGTAGACTCTTCATGTGTACTTTTACCGTCGACTCAGAGATAAACAGGCGATCTGCGATCTGTTTATTACGGAAGCCACGTGCTACCTCTTGCAGGATCTGTGTCTCGCGATCGGTCAGCGAGTCAAACACATCCTCTTGTCCTGAACGCTCGTTCAAGTATTTCGCAACCGCTTGGCTGTAGGCCTTGTCACCTTCATGTGCTTGTTTTAGTAGCTCAACTAATTCATCTGGCTCGGTATCTTTTAGTAAGTATCCGTCTGCTCCGCTACGCACAATCGCTTCAATATCCGCAGGGCTATCAGAAACCGTCAGGATTACAATGCGAGCTTCACAACCATCGGCACGAAGTGCTTTAAGCGTGTCCAACCCAGACATGCCTTTCATATTCAGATCCAGAAGCACCAAATCCAGCTCAAGTTCGTGAGCTTTTGCGACCGCATCCGCACCACTACTGGCCTCTGCGATAACTTCAAAGTCTGACTCAAAACTTAGCAACTGATGAATACCACGTCTCATGAGTGGGTGATCGTCCACCAGCATTACTTTACACACTGTCAATGTTTACTTCCTTACTATGTTGGAATTCTAGTCTCACGATACAACCATCATTTTTTTCTGCCTCTATACTGAGGTCGGCGTGCAATCTTGCAGCACGTTCTTGCATGATACTCATACCATAATGATTTAATTTCTCGCTCTGTTGATCAAAGCCTATACCATCATCGGCTACGGTCACTGTGACTTTCCCACCAGAATCAAGACATTGGATCTTAATATTCTTAGCTTGAGCGTGTTTTATCGCATTTATTGTCGCTTCTCTGATCAACTGTAGTAGATGCACCTGTTGATGCGCGTCTAATTCCGTTGATGAAAGCTTATTATTCAAAGAGATTTCCGCTGTTGTTTGTTCGTCTAACGTCGCGACCATTTCTTGAAGCGCTTGCCCAAAACTGCCTTCTTTGATGGTAAGACGGAAGGTGGTCAAAAGTTCACGTAATTGGGTGTACGCGGCTGACAATCCGGTATCAAGCTCAGCAATCACCTGATTGGTTTGGGCTATCGCTTTCTCATCGGGAATATTCTTCACACTGCGTTTAAGCAACGAGACTTGTATTTTTAAATAAGACAAAGCCTGTGCTAAAGAGTCATGCAACTCTCGGGCAATGGTTGCTCGCTCTTCCATCAACAACAACTGCTCGGCTTGTCGCTGCGCACGATTGTAATATACCGCACGAGATAAGATTTGGACAAAGTTGCCAATCAATGTTTCATTTGGGCAAGGTAATCCGGCTTTCCAATGTAAATAACCAAGATGCTCACCATCTAACGTTAATGTCTCACTGTGACAATCGGTATCACAACCGTGTCGGCACTTTTCCCCTTCAGTCAGTATCCAATTTGGCTCACCAATTTGGTCAATTTCAAGCTTAACTGCACGAATTCCTTCCAAACTTGCAATATGTTGTAAAATCGCCTGAAAATTTTCTTGATGAATACGTGACGCCGTCAGCTCTTTTGACGAATCGTAGAGTACTTGGAGCGACTGATTTGCGTGTTGTAACTTGCGAGTTTTCTCATCAACCGCTTTTTCAAGACCACGATACAAATTGCCTAGATCCATCGCCATCCGATTGAATGTTCGGGTTAAAATGCCCATCTCATTGTCACTTGATACATTGAGAGACACATCAAATGAGCGGTTTTTAATCTGCTCACTTGCCGCTACCAAAGCGCGTAACGGCCTTACCACTTCTAACCGAATAAAATGCACAACAAACATGCTTGCGCACAGAATCCCGCCAAGCCCCAACCCACCAATCCATGCTAGGTTGATGAGTTTTTGCTCAGAATAGTTTTGTAGCTTAAAAACAAAGGCATCAATTTGTTGAACAAAACCAGCGACTAAAACCAAGTATTGAGTCCGATCTTGGCTCTTTAATACCGATTTAAGTTCATGCCAACGCAGAATCAGCCGGTAATAGTCTTTTGTGATGTCTTCGGGCACCGTCCAATGCTGAAGCGCTCTCATAGAATGTGAATAGATTGAAGCTTCAAATAAATCAATGTGTGAAGAATAATCAACAGATTCACTTTGAATATCATGAGCTAACCGATAACTCTGCATTCGCATTGAACCAGCAACGTTTACTGCCTCTGCATCGTTCAAGCTTGATGCTAAAGTGAAAATAGCAAAGCCAGTAGTCGCCACAGAAAGAAGTAAAATCAACATCATGGCAGATGCAATTGTACGTGTTACTGACTTTTTCACATTTTTAAACAACTCTGAACTCCGCTCATTTGATAACCATGTTTGCCTTTATACAACACGTATTATCTTTCAACTTTATCAATATGTGATCACCTGCGTCGGAATTTATTGATCCAAAACAATATTGCATTCGAATTACCCCCTAAGAGGTATTTATAGATATATGTCAAAAACTACAATTTCGTGTACTTAAATGACAGTTTATTAATGAAATTGTGGACTATGCTTAGTTTGGGTTTCTAATTTTGAGGTGACTAAGTGGTAGACCTTTCTCGAAGAAGACTTTTTGCTAGAAAAACGCAACAGGATAATTCCTTACGTCTTCCTTGGATAGCGAAGCCAACGCAGTTTACAGACGACTGCACTCGTTGCGGTAAATGCGTCGAGGCATGTGAAACCAAAATTATAATCAAAAGCGACGGTGGATTTCCTGCGGTCGACTTTTCTATCGATGAATGCACTTTTTGTTATCAATGCGCCAATGTTTGTCCTGAACCCTTGTTCTTATCAGAAACAGAACAGCCATGGCAGGCAAAAGCGAGCATCACCGATAGTTGTTTAGCTAAGCAAAATGTCGAGTGCCGAAGCTGCGGGGACATGTGTGACTCAATGGCAATCCGGTTCAAATTGGAACTGGGCAAGGTGGCACAACCAAATTTAGACCTTGATGAGTGTAACGGCTGCGGCGCATGCGTTTCAGTGTGCCCTACTTCATCCATCAATGTGAGCAATATAACAGCCTGAACCGTCAGTGGTCGGTGAAAGGCAATAAAACGAGAGAGACGTATGTCACTAAACGAAGTGCATATTTCAAGTCTGGTAGTGCATGTTCTGCCTGAACATTTAGCAGAGACGAAAACCCAGATCGAAACATATGAAAATGCGGAAATCTACGGCGACAGTCCTGAAGGCAAAATCATCGTTGTGCTTGAAACAGAGAACCAAGGTTTCATCACAGACACTATCGATGCGATTAATAATTTACCGAATGTCTTGAGCACGGTTTTGGTTTATCACCAAATCGAAACTGGGCTAGAAGAAACGGACGAAAAAGACACTGGAACACAACATTCCCAAATTGAGGGTGAAGTATGAAAATGACAAGACGTGCGTTTGTGAAAGCAAACGCGGCTGCATCAGCTGCTGCTGTCGCAGGTATTACACTACCAGCTTCTGCAACAAACCTGATTGCAAGCTCTGATCAAACCAAAATCACATGGGACAAAGCGCCTTGTCGTTTCTGTGGTACAGGCTGTTCTGTTCTTGTTGGTACTCAAAACGGTAAAGTAGTAGCAACACAGGGTGACCCTGAAGCGCCGGTAAACAAAGGCCTGAACTGTATCAAAGGTTACTTCCTTTCAAAAATCATGTATGGCCAAGATCGTCTGACTACGCCAATGCTGCGTATGACAGATGGTAAATATGATAAGAACGGAGATTTCGCACCGATCTCTTGGGACGCTGCTTTCGACATCATGGCAGAGAAATGGAAAGCATCTCTAGAGAAAAAAGGCCCAACCAGCGTGGGTATGTTCGGTTCTGGTCAATGGACCGTAATGGAAGGTTACGCTGCTGCAAAAATGATGAAAGCAGGTTTCCGCTCTAACAATATCGACCCTAACGCACGTCACTGTATGGCATCTGCTGTAGTTGGCTTCATGCGTGCATTTGGTATCGATGAGCCAATGGGTTGTTACGATGACTTCGAGAACGCTGATGCATTCGTTCTTTGGGGTTCAAACATGGCAGAAATGCACCCTGTACTTTGGACTCGTATTACTGACCGTCGCCTAAGCCACCCTCACGTTAAAGTGAACGTGCTTTCTACTTACTACCACCGTTCATTTGAGTTGGCAGATCACGGCTACATTTTCAATCCTCAGTCTGACCTAGCGATTGCTAACTTCATCGCAAACTACATCATCGAAAATGATGCAGTGAACTGGGATTTTGTAAATAAACATACTAACTTCACCCAAGCTGACACTGATATTGGTTACGGTCTACGTGATGACGATCCACTACAAAAAGCGGCGAAAAATCCAAACTCAGGCAAAATGAGCCCGATCAGCTTTGAAGAGTACAAAGCATCGGTTGCGCCTTACACTGTAGAAAAAGCATCAGAGCTTTCAGGTGTTGCACCTGAAAAACTGATCGAGCTAGCGAAGCAATACGCGGATCCAAACACGAAAGTCATGTCCCTATGGACGATGGGTATGAACCAACATACTCGTGGTGTATGGATGAACAACTTGGTTTACAACATCCACCTACTGACCGGTAAGATTGCGACTCCGGGCAACAGCCCATTCTCACTAACAGGCCAGCCATCAGCATGTGGTACAGCTCGTGAAGTTGGTACGTTCGCGCACCGCCTACCTGCTGACATGGTTGTTGCTAACCCTAAACACCGTAAAATTGCAGAAGGTATCTGGAAGCTGCCAGAAGGCACTATTCCACCAAAACCAGGTTTCCACGCGGTACTGCAAGACCGCATGTTGAACGATGGTGTATTGAACTGTTACTGGGTTCAATGTAACAACAACATGCAAGCTGGTCCTAACATCAATGCTGAACGTCTTCCTGGTTACCGTAACCCAGAAAACTTCATCGTCGTATCTGACCCATACCCAACAGCAACCGCGCAAGCTGGTGACCTTATCCTTCCTACCGCGATGTGGATCGAGAAAGAAGGTGCATATGGTAACGCAGAACGTCGTACTCAAGCTTGGTATCAACAAGTGGGTACGGTAGGTGAAGCGAAATCTGACCTATGGCAAGTAATGGAATTTTCAAAACGCTTCAAGATGGAAGAAGTGTGGCCAGAAGAACTACTAGCTAAAGCACCGGAATACCGTGGTAAAACCATGTACGACATGCTCTTCAAGAACGGTCAGGTAGATCAGTTCCCAATTGAAGAAGCTCGTGAACTAAATGATGACGCACACCACTTCGGTTACTACATCCAAAAAGGTCTGTTTGAAGAGTACGCAACGTTCGGCCGTGGCCATGGTCACGATCTAGCACCGTATGACGTTTACCACACCGTACGAGGTCTACGCTGGCCTGTGGTTGATGGTAAAGAGACATTATGGCGTTACAAAGAAGGCTCAGATCCATATGCGAAAGCTGGCTCTGGTTGGGACTTCTACGGTAAGCCAGATAACAAAGCATTGATCATCTCTGCACCATACGAAGCGCCACCGGAAGTACCAAATGAAGAGTTTGACATGTGGTTATGTACTGGCCGTGTTCTTGAACACTGGCACACAGGTACAATGACGCGCCGTGTCCCTGAGCTATACAAAGCGGTTCCAGATGCGGTGTGTTACATGCACCCTGATGACGCTAAAGCTCGCAACGTTCGCCGTGGTGAGGAAGTTCTGATGGCAAACAAACGTGGCGAAGTTCGCGTACGTGTAGAAACTCGCGGCCGTAACCGTCCACCAAAAGGCTTGGTATTCGTACCATTCTTTGATGCTCGTATTTTGATTAACAAGCTCATCCTTGATGCGACTGACCCACTGTCTAAACAGACAGACTTTAAGAAGTGTCCAGTCAAGATCACTAAGATCGCTTAATACTCATACCTCGATTGCATGGCCGCTGTCCGCAGCGGCCAAATAAAGAATTAAGCCATAAGGCGGAGATTGTAAGATGAAAAAATTACTTGTTGCACTTTTGTCAGTAGGTGCCCTGATCAGTGGTAGCGTATTTGCAGAACTTGATAATCCAGGTGGTACTGGTGGTCTAGATTCATTGCGCGGCGCTTCTCAGCTTGAGGACACTCGCCCTGCTGATGATTTCAAGAAGTTCCCTCGCGAACAAGTTCTTGATAGCAGCTTCGTATACCAACCACCATTGATCCCACATAACATCCGTGGGTACGAAGTTTCTCTAAACGCAAACAAATGTCTTTCATGCCATAGCTGGAAAAACGCGAAAGAAATGGGCGCTACCAAAATCAGTGTGACCCACTACGTTAACCGTGACGATGCTGTACTTGCAGACATGTCACCACGTCGTTACTTCTGTTTGCAGTGTCACGTTCCTCAAGCTAATGCTAAGCCGCTTGTTGAAAACGAATTCAAGAGCGTTGACGCACTGAAATAAGTGCTGCGTGGAAAGATAAGAGGCTATCTATGAAATTATTGAAAGCGTTTTGGAAGAGGCTAACAAGCCCGAGTAAAGCTGCGGTTGGCGTAGTATTATTCTTGGGGTTTGCTGGTGGTCTTCTATTCTGGGGCGCATTTAACACCGGGATGGAGGCAACCAACACGGAAGAGTTCTGTTCTGGCTGTCACGCCCCTATCGTTGCAGAAATTCAAGAAACGATTCACTATTCTAACCGTTCTGGTGTTCGTGCAATTTGTTCAGATTGTCACGTACCGCACGAATGGACAGATAAAATCGTACGTAAAGTTCAGGCATCCAAGGAGCTATTTGCTCACTATGTGACGAAGACCATTGATACTCCTGAAAAATTCCAAGCTCGCCGCGCACACCTCGCGGAGCGAGAATGGGCTCGCTTGAAGAAGAACGACTCTTTAGAGTGTCGTAACTGTCACGAGTTTGAATACATGGACTTCTCAGAACAAGGTTCACGAAGTGCAAAACAACACTCAACAGCACTCGCAAATGGCGATAAAACGTGTGTAGACTGTCACAAAGGTATTGCACATAAACTGCCAGACATGCATGGTGTTGAAGGCTGGCAATAAGGAGAAACACAGACAATGAGCAATCTAGAATCCTTTATCTGGCATTTCCTTGGATATAGCGCAATGCCCGTGATTATTCTTTCCGGCTTTGTGGGGGTAGCAGCAGTCTCTCTATGGCTACTTTCACTAGGTAAGGATAAAGAGGTGTAATTTACCTCTAGTCAGTCAACATTTTTGCCTATTTTGTTGACGGAAAACGCCAAGCATTTACTTGGCGTTTTTTCTTTCTAACGGGCAAAGAGTACGCTTTGGTTATTGCTCTCCATATACAACCCTCCCAAACTAATCACCTTCCCTACGGTTCAATCTAAGGCTATTTGGGGTCAACGAATTAGAAGTGATCTAAGAGAAGTAACACAGATAAAAAAGGCGACCCTATAGGCCGCCAAATAATACTGCTGTGAGGAGCAGTTTAGGACTCTTTAATAGGCAGAACTTGTCGAACGTATTGACCCGGAGCTTCATCAATAGCCGGATTTTGCTCAGAACCAACTGGGAACGGTTCGACCTGCTCTTCTGGGTTGAACTGCATTAACCATTGATGCCAGTGTGTCCACCAAGAACCCTCCTGATGGTTAGCATTGTTAAACCATTCATCAGCAGAATCATCAAGGTTGTCGTTTAACCAGTAGCCATACTTATTTTTAGCAGGATGATTAACGATCCCCGCGATATGACCAGACTCCCCCAACACAAAGGTCTTATTGCCGCCAGTATTGAGTGCACCACGATAGGTTCCTTGCCACAATGCGATATGGTCTTCTTTGGTCGATACAAAGTAGCTCGGGATCTTAATCTTATTCAGATCGATCCAGACGCCACCGATCTTCACGCCCTTGTCTTGAACAAGCTTGTTCTCTAGATAGAGTTCACGCAATAAGAAGTTGTGGGAAGCAGCGCTCACATTGGTGCTGTCGCTGTTCCAGTACAGAAGATCGAAGTCTACAGGGCTGTTGCCTTTGAGGTAATTGTCCACGTAGTAATTCCAGTACAGACTGTTCTCGCGTAATAGGCTGAAGGTAACGCTGAGTGAGCGGCCATCCATGTAACCTTTCGCGTTGTTTTGCGTCTCAATTGCACTGATGATGGTATCGTTGATGTACGCCCCTACTTCGCCCGGCTGAGAGAAGTCCAGTAGAGTGGTAAAGAAGCTTGCAGATTTAATGCGTTTCTTCATACGTTTCGCAGCATAGTACGCCACGGTACTGGCCAAGACCGTACCACCAATACAGTAACCAGCCGCATTTATCTGCTCTTGACCCGTTACGTCTTCGATGGCCGTAACTGCTTTGGCGACGCCTTCCGTCACGTAGTCACCAAACTCAACTTGAGCTTGCTCTTTACCTGGGTTGCGCCACGACATCATAAACACGCTATGACCTTGCTCTAACAACCAACGAACCATTGAGTTCTTCGCGGTAAGATCAAGGATGTAATATTTGTTGATGAAAGGAGGAACGATCAGAAGAGGTGTCGCGTTCACTTTTTCTGTCAATGGACGGTATTGAATGAGCTCAAACAACTCATTTTGAAACACAACATCGCCTGCGGTTGTCGCCACATCATCACCAACACGGAAAGCATTGTTGTTTGTCATTCGTACTTTCAGAATGTCTGCGCTTGACTCTACGTCCTCTTTCAGCTTTTCCAAACCCGTTAGAAGGTTTTCACCATTTTTCTCTAACGTCAGTTTAAGCAGCTCTGGGTTAGTCGCGATAAAGTTTGAAGGAGAGAGTGCATTGATGGCTTGGCGAGAGAAGAAGGTAATGCGTTCTTTCGTCTTCTCATCCAACCCTTCAATAGAATCCAGAGTGTCGAGATAAGTCTTACTAAACAATAGGTAGGATTGTTTGATGAAGCTGTACATCGCTTCGTTTTGCCAAGCTTCGTTAGAGAAACGCTTATCACCCTTCTCTGCTTCGATGATTTGTGCCTGGTTACCAGCTAACGCCACGTTCTGCCATATTTGCAGTTGTTGCTCCCACCACTCAGCTTGGAGTTTTAAAATCGCAGCTGGTTGATTGGCGGCTTGTTCGAACAGTTTAGCCGTGTCTTCGAAGTTCACTTCTTGCATGGCCTTATTCAAAGGAGAATTCACGACTGCCTTGTTGACTTCGAAATCATGCCACCACTGATGATTGGTTTCTTGAAGCTTAACAAGATAGTCCGAAAAGAAGTGCTGAAACATAGTCTTACTCCTATATTCGGAAAGAATAACGCCGCCCAAGAACTCGGGCGGCGAAAAGTGGACGTATTACGCAGGAGTAACAGTCTTTAGATTTTCCGAAGTCATTTGTTCAACGTCTTCTTTGAATTCTTTTGCGATAGATTGCAACTTGTTGCTGTCATCCATCATTTGTTGAGAAAGCTTTGTAAGCACGCTTAGTTGCTGGCTGTTAAACGCCGTTAAAGAAGTGACGTCTTTGATTTCTGACGCTGCTTTCATTTGGTTTAGGCCAACTTCGCTATATGTGCGGATTGCATTCAGTTGAAGCTCTGTAAGCACTTCTACATTCTTGGTCACTAGCTTGTTGAACTTCAAGTATGGTTCAAGGTTCTTTTCAGTTTGATCGCTAAAAGTTTTGAAGAAATCAGTGTACATGGTTTATCTCCTAGAGAAAGAATTAAAATATCCGTTTAAATAACTACTTAACTGCTTTTACAACCACAGCCGTGCCCATACCGCCGCCTACACAAAGTGAAGCAACACCGTACTGACCGTCTTGTTTGTGAAGTTCGTGTACTAACGTAACCAAAATGCGGTTACCTGATGCACCTAGAGGGTGGCCCAATGCGATTGCACCACCATTAAAGTTGGCTTTGTCTTGAATTGAGCTCACAGGAACTTGGTTGGTTTCTGCCAATTTATGAATCACACCCAAAGCTTGTGCAGCAAAGGCTTCATTCAGCTCATAAACGTCAATATCGCTGGTTTTCAGGTCGGCTTTGTTCAACGCTTTGTTTACCGATTCAACCGGACCAAGACCCATAATTTTTGGATCCAGACCAGACTGCGCATAACTTACGATTTCAGCGATTGGCGTTAAGCCGAGTTCCTGAACTGCACTCTCAGAAGCAAGGATAATGGCACTAGCACCGTCATTAATGCCGGAAGCGTTGCCTGCTGTTACCGTACCTTCACGGTCAAAAGCTGGGCGCAGTTTACTCAAGCCTTCCAGTGTTGCGTTTGCTTTAGGGTATTCATCCGTATCAAACACGACGGTTTCACGACGTTGTTTAACTTCGACCGGCACAATTTCGTCTTTGAACTTGCCCGCTTCAATCGCAGCGACAGCCTTTTGTTGGCTCGCTAGCGCATATTCGTCTTGCTGTTGGCGCGTCAAACCAACCTCTTTCGCAACATTTTCGGCGGTAACACCCATGTGGTATTGGTTGTAAACGTCCGTCAAACCGTCAGCAATGAGGAGATCTTTCAACTCCATGTTGCCCATCTTATTGCCATCACGTACAACGCTAGGCACGATGAATGGGATTTGTGACATTACCTCGACACCTGCAGCCACAACCACTTGTGCATCGCCACTGCGAATATGAGAAACGCCATCCATGACAGTTTTCATACCACTGCCGCAAACCATGTTCACGCCATAAGCTGGCACAGACTCGGGAATACCGGCAAACATCGCGGCTTGACGACCAACGCCCATACCTTGCCCTGCTGCAATAACGTTACCAACGATCACTTCATCGACTTTATCGCCCGTTAGTGATGCCGCCTCAAGCGCACCTTTAATTGCAACCGCCGCTAGATTGCCCGCTGACGTGTTTTTTAAGCTTCCGCCAAACGCGCCAATCGGTGTACGTTTCGCTGCAATAACAAATACTTTTTTCATCATCTTCTCCTTAGCTCATGTATAGGCCGCCGTTCACCGACAGTGTTTCACCGGTGATGTAAGCGCCGGCATCACTCACTAGGAAGCTTACGGATGATGCAATTTCTTCAGGCGTTGCTAAACGCTTCATTGGGATCTGGTTGGTGATAGACTCCAGCACTTCCGGTTTCATTTGTTCAACCATTGGTGTCCCTGTGTAACCCGGAGCAATAACGTTTACCGTTACGCCGGAGCGAGCCCCCTCATATGCCAATGCTTTAGAAAAACCAATCATGCCAGCCTTAGCCGCTGAATAGTTTGCTTGACCAAACTGGCCTTTCAGGCCATTAACAGAAGAGATGTTAATAATACGACCACCACCTTTTTCGCACATGGTTGCAAAAAGCGGCTGTGTCACGTTGAACAAGCTATTTAGGTTGGTATTAATGACGTCGTTCCAAGCTTGTGCAGTCATCTTTTTAAACACGCCATCGCGTGTGATTCCTGCATTATTGACGACGACATCAACGGTTCCTTCTTCCTCAAGTAAAAGTGCTAGTTTTTCAGCACATTGAGCGGTGTTCGTTACATCTAGTTCAAAAAGACGTACCTGATCTTTATTGAACCCTTTTTCATTAAACCATTCCAACGCACACTCATAGTTACCAGTAAAGTAAGTAGCAATTACTCGGTAACCATCATTAACTAATTGAGAGGAAATAGCAGAACCAATTCCGCCTTTTGATCCAGTGATCAAAGCGACTTTCTTCATTGAAGACTCCATTCTTAACGGCATTAAAAAAGCGAATTAAGACACTGGCGAAATATTTCGCCAACTGACATATAAATTTATTCTTATGGCAACAAATCCTCTGCTGCCTTTTATTTTAAGTTAACCTAGAAATATTACATTTCAAATAAAAAACTCATTCATTTGCATAAGATTGATTTAGATCTCACTAGCAATGAAATGTTATAGAAAGGTTAAATACACTTAAACAATTGATTCAAAAAGACTTAAATTATAGACAACTTAATCAACAATGATTAAAACCATCTTTATTTCAGTCACTTATACGAATTTTTATGTTTATTGCATTTACAAAGAGTGAAAGATCATCTTTGGTTTCTAAACTAATAATTCTTAATTAAATCATTGGAGTAATAGTTCCAATAGATGACCTTACAAATATTAAATATATCATTTATTTAGATATCACCTTGCATTAAAATTTTAATTAGCATCAAACCTTTAATGACAATTAAATCAACGTAAAATAAATAAAAACCCAGAAATATTTTCCTTAATATAGGCTTATTTAAAAACCAACTTTTTATAAATGTCACCATTTGGTGCATGCAAGCACTAATATGTCGCAATCATTTAATTACTATTTTATTTTTATTAAATAGTTGAAAGGTAGATGGATGCCCAGGAAGGTAACGACTTTTATCTATGGCATCGAAGAGCACTTTGCACTATCTTTGTTGCCTGACTAGCTAATAATACAATAATCACTAATATGAATACCGCTTTGCTGACCATGTTTATCCCCACCTTTTTCTTTGTTTCTATCACGCCTGGCATGTGTATGACACTCGCGCTCACGTTAGGCATGAGCATCGGCTACCGAAGAACCCTGTGGATGATGGCAGGAGAATTAGTTGGGGTGGCGCTGGTTTCTGTCTCTGCAGTACTTGGTATTGCCGCAATCATGCTCAACTACCCATGGCTGTTTACTGCGCTCAAACTGATTGGCGCTAGCTACCTGCTCTATCTGGGAATTGAAATGTGGCGTTCACGAGGTAAGCTCGCAATCAATGTTGATAGTATTGATGTCCCGACTAGTGGTAACTGGGATTTGGTGCTTCAAGGGTTTATTACAGCCATCGCAAACCCAAAGGGGTGGGCGTTCATGATTTCACTTCTCCCTCCGTTTATCGATCAAAGTGCAGCACTCACGCCTCAACTTGTTGTTCTCGTCTCTATTATTTTGCTATTTGAGTTCATCTGTATGTCTCTTTACGCTACTGGTGGCAAAGGACTTAAACGTTTACTAGGCCAATCAAAAAACGTGCGCTTGATGAACCGAATTGCAGGCACTTTGATGATGGGTGTCGGTGTTTGGTTGTTATTGAGCTAATTCAGCAAGCAATGACACACATCTTAGATAAGTTCAAACAGACCATTCGTGAGGCGCTCGATTTTCAGGCTCGCGTGTGGGTAGTAAACGTCTATACGGGAGAGCACAAAGGCGAGTCTTATGTGGTGAATGAGGACAGCTTTTCGGAACCATTACAGTGGATGAAGAAGAAAGGTTATCAAGATGCAATGCTCACCAAAGTTGAATCGATGAAGCGTTCCCAAATCATAGAGTTCGATCTTGGTTCAGTGAAGCATCGCCTAATGCGCGTTAAGTAACACCTTCTTTTATTTATCGTTTCTCTAGATAAAAAAGCGCCACTCAAGTTGAGTGGCGCAAGCACTTTTACCTATACCAATCAGGGTAAGTAGATGGTTACATCATCGCGCAAGAAAAATCGCTTAGAGCAAGGCATAGATTGCAGCTAACTAGTTAACCTACCTACAAAATCTATAACGTAGCTATCAGCGATTTTAACCAGCAATGATGACCAAATATCTATTCTGATTGGTATTACACACCAAACATTATGGTGCAGTGTCGATCTCTACTGGTAGGTAGTGTTTTGGTTCTAGCTTCAACCATTCCGGAAGCACCGTACCAATCGAGATAGATGACCACGTACCCGATAGTACGCCGATAAACATTGCTGTTGAGAAACCAGCAAGAGCTGAGCCCCCCATTATCCATAGTGCTCCAACAGTGATAAGCGTTGTACCAGACGTCACCATAGTACGGGAGAACGTCGCCAGTACCGCTTCATCGTTAATTTGTTCCGTTTTCCAACTTTGCTTAGCAACCAGTAACTCACGAATTCGGTCTGCAATGATAATCGAGTCATTCAACGAGTAACCGAGAATAGCGAGAATCGCTGCGAACACCGTTAAATTGAATTCCATTTGGGTAATAGCAAAGAAACCCAGAACGAGAATAACGTCGTGCGCGAGAGCGAACAATGAACCACTTGCTAAACGCCACTCAAAGCGGAAACACAAGTAACCAAGAATTGTCAGTACTGAAACCAGTAGCGCTAAACCACCTTGATCGAACAAATCCTGACCTACTTGAGCCCCTACGATACTGTTACTTACAACTTTCACTTCATGTGAGATCGGCTTAAGCGTCTCTGCCACACTTGGTAAAGTTTGACCCTCTGTTGGTGCTGAATAGCGAATCACCCAACGACCATCCTCACCAGAACGAGTTACTGATGTCGAGTCACCCAACTTAGGTTGCAGTGCATTCAATAAATCGTGGTTCGTTAGTTGTTTATCGACTTTCACTTCGGTAACCATACCACCAGTGAAATCAAGACCTAAGTTTAGTCCCTTCATACCAAGGGCGACCAGCGCAATGACCGTTAGAACAACAGAAACAAACGTTGTGAAGTAACGAATCTTGCGGATATTTTGTTTTAGCATTTCAACCATGATTTAAACCCTTACATCACGACGGCCATCACGGCCCCAAATTAAATTAATCATTGCACGAGAAGCGAATACGCCAGTAAACATACTGGTCATCAGACCCAAGCCTAGTGTTAAAGCAAAGCCCTGAATTGGACCGTTACCGATCGCGTATAGAATCACTGCTGTGATCATGGTGGTGATGTTGGCATCAAGGATGGTTGCAAATGCACTGTCAAAACCGAGGTCAATCGCTTGAGCGAAGCTGCGACCCTCTCGCATTTTGTCCTTAATACGTTCAAAGATAATTACGTTGGTATCCACTGCCATACCTACGGTCAATACCAAACCGGCAATACCAGGCAATGTAAGTACCGCACCTGGAAGCAGCGCGATTAAGCCAAGCAAGCAAAGCATATTTGCACAAAGTGCTACGTTTGCAACCCAACCTAAACGACGGTACCAAAGCGCCATAAAGGTGAGCGTTAAGCCCATACCTAGCGCAAGCGCAGCAAAGCCGTTTTGAATGTTTTCTGCACCAAGAGAAGCACCAATTGTGCGCTCTTCAACAATCGTTACTGGGGCAGTTAGAGAGCCTGCACGCAGAAGCAAAGCTAGTTGTTGCGCTTCATCCATGCTGCCAGCACCTGTGATGCGGAATTGGCTACCAAGTTGAGATTGAATCGTTGCAACACTGATGACGCGTTCACTGCGCTCTGTCATGCCGCGTTCATTTGTCTTGTACTCACGGTACACGGTCGCCATAGGCTTACCAATGTGAGTCGCGGAGAAGTCACTCATCTTCTTACCACCCGCGTGGTCTAGAGAGATGTTTACTTCTGACATGCCCATTTTATCCACGCCGGCACGTGCGTTTACAATGTGCTCACCAGTAAGGACAGGACGTTTAGCAAGAATAACGGTACGGCCGTCGTTGTCTTTTAGAACAAGATCTTGGCTGCTTCGTGCTTGGCTTGCATCTTTCACTTCATAGAAAGCAAGACTCGCTGTTGCACCGATAACGTTTTTCGCTTGGGCAGGATCTTGAACACCAGGAAGTTCGATACGAATACTCTCTTTACCTTGACGTTGAACCATCGCCTCGGTAATACCGAGTTCTTCTATACGACCGCGCATGATCTTCAAGTTTTGTTGCAACGTAGTCGTTTGGAACTCTTGGATGTTTTGTTCACTTGGTTGAAGTTCAAAGCCTCGGTCTGTGCTTGTCATCGTCCAGCCAGGGTAGTTTTGGCGAAGGAATTGGCTTGCTGCTTTCAAGCCTTCCTCGTTTTCACTGTTTACCGCAATGTGGTTGCCCGCTTCAGCGCGAACCTGAACACCACGAACACGCTCTTCACGAAGGCTTGCTTTGATCTCGTCTACTAATGCGTCACGTTGTTCTTCGAATGCTTTATTTACATCTACGTTCAGTAGGAATTGCACACCACCACGTAAATCCAAACCTAGCTTGATTGGGCTAAAGCCCATTTCATTTAGCCACTCTGGTGCAACCGATACGTAAGAGAACGTAATGCTGTCGTCTTTGTTCAATTGTTCGTTTAACAGAGCCCTCGCTTTACTTTGCGCATCTTCTCCATCGAAAACGATTGTGGTTTGGCCGTCTTTCTCAATGATCTTCGACGCAGGAATGTGATGCGACTTTAATAGCTGATCCAATTGAACCACTGACATCGCACTGTTGTTTTGGTCAGCAAACGTAACCTGAATAGACGGCTGCTCGCCAAACCAAGTTGGGATTGCGCTCAAAGTTAAGATGATAACGGTCGTAATTAATACGACATATTTCCATGCTGAGTAATGGTTCAGCACTTTTCTGGTTTTTTGTGGTTTCGGTGTTTTCTTCATGTAAACATCATCCATTCACTAATCAGTGAATATTCAAATAGTTAAATTCAAGACACGACAAAACGATTACCCAACTAAAAGCAGGTATGGAATGCGCAGAACGATCACTCGCCCTGTAAAAATGTTGTCGTGTTAAGAATGCACAAGATGTGCAGAGTGATGGTGTTTAAGCTGAAAACTGACTATTGAGAGCGACGTACATGGCATTGGTGTCTTTCCAACCAGCAATGCGATGGTCACTAACAAAATGGTGAAAGGTAGATTGGTTTTGACGCCAACTGATGTCCATTAGGCTATAAGCATAACCAGCATCGGCGTAAAAAGGACTGGTTAGATCGCCAACGAAATCAACATGTTCGTCGTCGATATTCTCACGTAGGTGCGATGTCCAACGCTGAGAGTTAAAAATAGCGAATGAATCTTGGCTGGCATGCCCCTCTGAAACAGGAGACTGAGTAGACTCTTCTGTCAGCTCGGAGATATCAACCGGAGAGTTCGTTGCGGAGTTAGCAACCGTAAAAGGTTGTAACTTAGAGAAGTGAGGTAAATGCGATTTATGCTCTAACTGCGCAGCAGAAGCTTGCATTGGCGATAGCACCATTGCAAGTAGCAGCAAAAACAGTTTTCTAACGTAAATCCAAGGCATGATAGCTCACTTAAAACAAAACGAGCCGAGTTCTTCAACTCAGCTCGCAGATAGTATTCCTATTGCTTATAGTTAACAACTAAAAAGTTATAAATCTCTGTTTCCAACCTTGGAAAACAACATCCACCAGCGTTCAACAGACATTCATCGATAAAATATTTCACCTTTATCGACATCTAAATAGATTTTGTTTTCATGTTCTAGCCCGCCGCAATATATGAAATACACATTGCGCTTTCTATACGTCACAGAGCGAACCCATCCTCCAAGCTCTTCGAAGTCACTAGGCGCACACGTTTCGTCATCAAGCAATTGCTGCGTTTTATTACGAAATATATCTAAGTGTACTTTCAAATCATCGGACTTTTGTAAGTAGTTATCCAATATTTCCAAGCGCTCTTGTTCTTTAATCACCGGTTGTGAATCCGATAGCCCTTTCGCATCGACCCATTCTGCCGTTTCTTCCCCTCCCTCTTCATAAACAATGTAATCCGAGAGGCGAAACCAACCATCAGCTTTCTCCAGCACCGATACTTTCTCACCCTTATATAGGGTATCAACAATCAATGATTGGTTATCGGGTTTGTTATACACGTTGATACGGCGTTCTGTGACATAGTATTCGGTGACCTCTGGAGCAAGCACTTCCAAATCCATGATAGGTTTTGGTTCCTCTTTTGGACCCACCTCTTTTTCAGGCTTAAGCGGCGCTTCAGCGACAGGCTCATCTTTTTGCATAAAGAAGAAGTAGTACCCTGCCCCAGCGCCTCCAAGCAGCAATAAAATGACCAGTGCAATCAGTGCTTTCTTCATGTCCTATTCCTTTTCTTCTTTACATCAACGACGCCCATACAGCATCTATACTGATAGCAGATGCATAACTGACGTGACAACAATGATGAACAAGCTCAAATGGATATTGCTCCTAGCTCCACTTCCAGCATTCGCCAATATTCAATGTGACCACGCTTCGTGGAATGACAATCTTACCCAATTCAGTCGTTTAGAGTCCAATTACAATGAACATGCTCGCTGGTTTAATGAGAGCCTCAAAGAATACAACGATAGTCAGATGTACTCACAAACATTTTCAACGGATGAGTTAAGCAAACTTTGGCGTACGCCTTCCAATAAGAACCGCTTGAAAAAGCAATTGTTGGAGTCAGAGGAACAACGAGAGGATTTCATCGAAATGTCACGCGCTATAAACGCCCTGATGCATCGCTCTCAAACCATCGCTGACAATTGGAAACGCATTGTCTTTTATTGCCAGAAGGAAGGCGCTAAGTCGAACGAGATCACGGCGAACTGGTATCTGACCAATACATTAGAAATGCAAAATGACTTCCGAATTTTGGCAGGAAAGTACCTCACACTTGCCAATCAATATGGCATGGAAATCGACGCTATTAATTATGCACGAAACAGCTCTGAATGATTCTGTTCATATTGGGATTGTTCCCCTTTTCAAATTGAGCAAATAATAATCAAACAGGTCATTTTATAGAGACATCCGTCACAATAACGCTTTACTTACGACCAGTTTTTGGGTAATTTACCCATTAACAAAATTTAATATAAAGTCACATTTGGCTGGAGATGATGCTATAAAAATGGTTATCAATCGATTAAGTAACAGGGATTGTCCTAATGCTACCAAAGCCAAGTTTTTGTCAGTAGTTAGGCACGTTAAACAGTTCGGTTCAATCAGTGACTTGGACCTTTGTAAAATCTTCGGAGAGACAATTTGGAGCGATGGGAGGGAATACCATTCAGCCGCGTTCTCATTTAAGGTTGATAGACACACAGGTAACTGTGAGATCTCAAAATACAAATACCAATAAGGCTTAAAAGAATCACCAAGCGGAGTCAGGCAACTGACTCCGTTTTTTATTGCTCGCTAAACGAAAGGCGATTTAATGTTTTGGCATCACAATAGTGAAATCGTGCTCGGAATACCCTTCAACCAAATAACTGTCCTTACATAACAGTCGGCAATAACGCAGTATTCCCTCTTTGTTGTGCGATTCAAGCATCTTCATACTCGGTAACTTTGCCTCATCCAATAAGTTAAACGCACAGGCTATCTTCGCCGCCCGATACATCTTCTCAATCATCTCGACAGTATGATTTGGATTAGCTGATTGATAATTCAAAGAGCCAGAAGCCAAGACATAGTCCGCACTCGGCAGCACAAGTTTGGAAAAGTCTCCTCGTATGTAATCCGCGTGTGTTTTAAAGGCTCTTTGCCTAGCCACAGAAATGAACTGCTTCTGCTGGTCAATTCCGATATAGCCAGATAAGCAGATATCTTTTTGCTCTAAATATTCAAGTAAATCAGCATAACCACATCCGATATCTACAAGGCTCGCACCATCAAGCGGCAAATCATGACACAAGACTTCAAAGCGACTTACTTGGCTAAACTTGTCCTGCCAACCTAATGTTTTTGCCTTGTCGTCACCAAATTGCTTATATCGTTTACGGTGATAATGAGCGATACGCAGCCTATCTAACCACTTCATGTTTACTTACCTTTCGAAACCACTTTATGATTTAGCATCAACTTAAGTCTGAGTATAAATAGGAAGATTACCATTACCCTTCACTTGTCGAATGGCTAAGTGCGTGTGGATGTCTTTTACATTTTCCAATCGCTGTAATTTTCGAGTAAACGACTCATAACCCGTCAGATCTTTGCTTACTACTTCGAGCAGATAGTCGTATGCCCCAGAAACAACATGACAGGAGATGACCTCTTCCATATCACCGATGGCTTGTTCAAAGTCATCAATAGAGGTTGCTTGGTGATTATTTAAACTGACCTCAACAAACACCGTCATCGCGATGCCCGCTTTATCACGTGAAATCATTGCCCTATAACCGCTAATGACCCCCTCCTGCTCTAGCCGTTTGATCCTTCTTGCACAAGGTGAAGCAGAGAGTCCGACTTTATCTGCAAGCTCACTCGTCGTCATCGTCGCGTCTTGTTGAATCAAATGAAGTAATTGGCGATCTATTTTATCCATTTCATCATCCATGCCAAATTTCACTAACAAAAGCTTTCATTTAGATTAAAATCATCAATGTCGAGCGATATAGCGCTATAGTTTGCCACCATTAATCGTCACTTTCATCCGATAATTAACACATTATTCACAAAGTATTGGACACATGATGGCTTTAGGATACGCCGCGATGCTCACCACCCTTTTTCTTTGGGCTGGTTTTTTTCTGTCCCTCAAAGGCGGGGCGATTTCTAACCTTGAGCCAGCAGACATTGCTCTCACCCGATTTCTCATCCCGGCCTTAGTCTTATTTCCATTCGTCATCAAATCGATGGATCACGTGCGCGCGGTCCCCAACAAATACCTCCTCGGTATCCTTCTTGGCAGTGGCTTGCCTTACTTGTTGATTGTTGGCACTGCAATGCAGTTTGCCCCTGTCGCGCATGGCAGTGCTCTCGTCCCAGGAACCTTGCCTCTATTTGTATCTGCTATCGCGGTAATTTGCTTTCAACAACCACTCAGCCGGCATCGAATTATTGGTCTCTCGGCGGTGTTGTTTGGTATAGCTGTTTTTTTATTGTCCAACTTGGCAAATGAATACAATTGGCCCCAACTTAAAGGGCATTTTTTGTTTTTGCTGGGTAGTTTGATGTGGGCCACGTTTACTATCAGTGCTCGTGTAGCAAATTTGAGTGCACAGGTTTGCGCTGGGTTTGTATCGGTCATCTCGTTTGCGATGCTTATCGTTGCCATCGGTTTTGGTTGGACAGACAGTTACCTCGCCATCACTCCCTTAAACAAATGGCCATGGAGTGAACTCTTTGGACATATCTTACTGCAAGGTGTTGGCGCTGGGTTAGTTGCCTCTTTCACCTTCCTCTATGCCGTAAAAAACATTGGGGCAGAAGCGAGTGCAGCCTTCGGTTCCTTAACCCCGGTGCTCGCGACCTTGCTGGCGATACCGGTTTTCAATGAAAGACCAGATATCTTAACTTGGTGCGCACTCTTTTTGGTTACGTGTGGCAGCATCGTGGCAAGCAATGTTTTAATGAAACAAGACCCTGGCCAAAAATATCAGCCCCCCGTTCACAGATAAGAATAAAATTGCACGACTTTTGTCTCCGACTATTGAAAGCCAAAACGGCGTTTTGATAACCTGTTGGGCATAATAAATTACAACGTCAGATGTTATGCCTTCAACTCACAGCAAAGACGAATTACATCGATTTTTAAAAACAGGAATGCGCCTCTGGGTTAACTTCGAGTTCAGCTCGGAAGAAAAATACAGTTACGCTGCGACTTATATTGGATTGAAAGAAAACGCTTATATCATTCTCGATATTCCGACACGGCTACTGGAAGAACAAGCACTCCGTAAGCTCAATAATGTCGATGTGGTCATCCGAGGCGTTTCAGATACGGATTTGGGACACGTGATTGCTTTTAAAACCAGCGTTCTGATGAATATTCTACGTCCATCTCCGTTGTTATTTATTCGTATTCCCGCCACATTCGCGACCAAGCCCGTGCGAGAACATGAACGCTACAAGCTACAGCTGGGTTGCGCTATCGACCATATGAACAATAAATACGAAGGCTGCTTGATTGATTTCTCGTTATCCGGTTGTGGGATCTCAACCATGATAGAACCAGAGTTCTTAATAGGTGATAGGATCACGATAGACTCACCTCTAAGTGGTTATATTGATGATGACAATCGCTGCTCCGTTGCAAACATTAAGAAACTTGCCAAGGGTTGGATTATTGGAGTGCAATTTGCGGAGCCTTTGAATATGACGGAAGAACTCAAAACAGAGTTGCTTGAACAATCCTTTTCTGCAGCGACAATATAACGAATCAATAGTGTCAACGATAAGAGGGGCCACTACGCCCCTCTGTTTCGGTTTTTAATTACGTTCTTTCTACTAAGAATCGCTGCTTGAAATCGACAAATGCCTCGTGCAATGCGTTCTCTTTGATCGGTTTGAGCAGCACATAGTTCGCCCCTGCTGCCATAAATGCATCACTGGTTTCTTTTGCAGTATCTGCAGTACAAGCGTAAATAGGCGTGCCCAGTCGTAAATTCTGGCGTATCTCGTGCGTCGTTTCGATACCACCAAGGTGCGGCAGTTGATTATCCATCAATATCAAATCGTAATTATTGTCAGACAGATATTCCATTGCCTCTAAACCGTCTTTCGACCAATCCACCTGCATTTTGTATTTCTTACAAAATGCTTGAAGGATAAAGGCATTGGTATGATTGTCTTCCACCAGCAAGACTTTTAAGCTTTCATCAAACAAGGCTTCTGGTTTCACACGCTGACTGGCATCCAAAGGACGAAGTACACGCGCTCGGTCTTTGACAGGTAGCGTGACGACAAATGTGGTGCCATGCCCTTTACTACTACGAACTTGAACGTCACCTTCTAGCATGTCGACAAGGTTCTTCACGATGGTCAAACCTAGGCCACTGCCGCCGTATTCACGAGTGGTTGTTGCCTCTTCTTGAACGAAAGGTTCGAACATTTGGTCAAGCTTATCCGATTCAATACCAATCCCTGTATCGATGATCTCAACAACCAAGACACTGTTCTCTGCGCCATAAAATTGCTCTAACTCTGCTTTTAGATGAACGCTTCCGGATGGCGTGAACTTCACCGCATTGCTGACTAAGTTAAACAAAATCTGATTGAGTCGAACTTGATCAGTAAAGATTTCGACATCTTGATCGAGCTTGTTCTCAATGATGAGTTCAACGCTCTTGTTATTGCAAATTGGACGATAAATGTTGTCTAGCGTGCGAATGGTGTCATTAAACGAAAACGGGTGCTTTTGAATATTGAACTTACCTTGCTCAATCTTGGAAAAGTCTAAGATATCATTCAAAACTGCCAATAAATGCTCACCACTATGGCAAAGCACATCGATTTGATTCTTCTGTTCTTCGGTTTCCACCGTGTCTTTTAATAACTGTGCGACACCCAAAATACCGTTAATTGGCGTTCGAATTTCATGGCTCATCTTTGCGAGAAAATCAGCACGAGCTTGCGCAGACTTTTCTGCCTCACGCCGTGCAATGTTACTCTGCTTTTCGGCTTCGATGAGGGTTGTGATATCTTGACCCTGAACGATAATACCGCTGATATCACCATCAACACGAATTGGCGATAAATTCCAACGGTATATCTTGTTGCCAATAGGTACGTTAACCCCTGTCAATGTCGCTCCTTGAGCTGCCATTTTCAGGTGTGGGGTCAGTTTCTCTTTGAAACCTTGGAAGACCGGGTGCATGGTTTCATGATCGTCATCTATCACCAACTCTTTACGTGCTGCTGGGTTCATCTGAATCAAGATACTTTCTTCCGACCAAACCATGATTGGCGACAACGCAAAATTAAACAGATCTCGGAAAGACTTCTTCTGCGCTTCTAGCTCTTCAAAGGTGCTTTCCAGCGTTGAACCTATATGATCAAACTCTTCAATATTTGAACCGTTAAATCGTTCAAACCCTTTTTCCTCACGCGCGGAACGCGTGTAAGACATCAATGATTCCAGTTGAGCCGAGACTTTACTCTCAATCCACTCCTTGGTCAGCAACGCAATCATAATCATGCCGACAATCGAAGCCAGCATGGCTAAAAGGTGCTGGATTTGCAGCGTCACGACACTGTGATTATCTTGCACCGTGAGCAAATACAATTCTGTCGTCACAGCATTAACTTCAATCGGAGTTTCTATGACGAGCAGCTTATCGAGTTTTTTTTGTGATCCTTTACGCTGCAATACGTCTGCAACACTGTATGCTTCATCCCCTATGAGAGAGTTTGCTAGCGGGACATTGTTGGCAACCATTACGACGTTATCTACGTTACTCTCGCTTTTAAGTTTTTCCATTAGTGCGAAATTGTTATCTAACACAACCACATTAAAGGAAAAACCCAAGACCTCTCCGGTCGGCGGGGCTATTACGGGTACACGGCGAAGCAACATATGTCGAGAACCAATCGAGGTCATCACATTAACGTAATACCAGTTGTTACTGAACGTGACGCGATTGGCGAGACTATCAAGGATAAGATCGTTCACGCCATAAAAGTGTGCATTGCCATCATCCCAAATGATGCCTTTATGGTCAGTCAGAAAACGAAATTCTGGTGTATGAGCAGGATCGCTTTGGTCAATACTGAGGAAGAAGTAATTCAACGCATCTGTATTTCTGTCGACGTAAAAATTACGAATCACTTCACTTTTTGTATTGCTATCGTGATGGATTTGAATCGCCGCGAAATGGCTATCGAAAATGTTGTGTATCAGAGCAGAAGTTTGTTGCTTGGTCCTGTCTACTTCTTGCCAAATGATCTGTTTAGAGAAGTAATAGCTCTGAATAAAAATCCCGAGAATGATCGGAGCGAGAACAAGAATGATGATCTTTGTAATGAGCGTCGCAAGAGAGCGACGCTTTTTGGCGTTTGAACGTATTGTCATCAATTATCTGAGTATCTAAATGCACGCTTCTTAAGCGCTTCGATTCTTTCCGGTGAATCCGCTTTCGTGACAATTTCAAAATCACCGGAATACACGGTAGGTACTGGCTTTCCTTCCAAGTCCCACTTAATGGCTTCTGCCATCGCAATCCCGGTGTCGTCATTCATACGCATGACAGTAATGTCGAGATCGCCTTTTTGGATGGCGTCTAACTCGGCAGAGCCCCCACCCCATCCGTTAATCATAATGTCTTCTCTTCCCAATTCAGAAAGTGCATCAACCGCACCCAACGCCACATCAGTAGAGCAAGCATAAATAAAATCAACATCTGGGTATTTGGCTAAACTCGCTTTCGCAGCATCATAACCAGACTGCTTTGTTGCTTTTGTATAGTAGGCTGATTGTAGCTCAAAGTTATTATCACGGTTAACTTGGTGAATAAAAGTATCACCTCTTACGTCACTAATGTAACCCTCAGAAAAATAAAGCACGCTGTAATAAGTGTGTTTTGGGAAGTACTTTCCGAATTCCGTTGCTAATTCTCGACTGCCTTCTGCATGGTCAAATCCAACATATAAAAACGGCTGATGTTTGTCCCACTCTCGTACTGGCGTAGTGATATTTTGTAAAATCAGCTTGGTATTTGTTGAATCCAATACATGTTCAACAAATTTACGATGTCTGGTTGTATCCAGAGTGAAGATTAAGTAATCAGATTTACTTTTTAATGCTTCCATTAAAGACAAACTCTGTTGCTTTATATCGGCATTCGGACGCGTAAACACTTGGTTAATTTGATAGTTAATATTCAACTTATCTAAACGCTTTTCAAAAGCAGCAATGTTTCGTACCCAGTAATCTGACACTTGTTGACCCGGATATACGACGGATATTTTAAGTGGACGTGTTCTGGTTTTAGAGAATGGCACAGGGCGTTCGCGAACGGCTTCTGCTAAGGCATTGGTCAGCTTTCTTTGCTCAGGAAACTCCTCAAGAAAATCTTGGTATGCCCAATAGCCATTAAGCACTTGTGTCGCATGTGAAATCGGTGAAAAACCGATCATAGAAATCAGAGAAAGTAGTACCGCTTTTTTCATGTGTTGCTCTTATAGTTTTTTATGGAGCATGTCGCTGCTCTATTTTATTACCTAGCCGAGTCATCCTTTACCCTATTTGCACATATCCATAAAAGCCCGCTTGTATACCCAAGTAACTTCAGATGCTTGGGTCTCTATAAATGTTTCTATTAAGCCTTGCGGGGCATTACCGTATTATGTGTTACTACCGACGGAAATGATACCCACCCCCGTCAAAAATAAACCGCCATTTGAAGGCGGTTTGTCTTTTTGAAAAAGAAGTGTTTGCTTGAGGTATCAAACCTTGGATTAGCAGCACAGTTTTGCATTTTCTGACTCATTCACCATCGCGTTTGAATGGCGTCATTTTTGCTCTTGTTTTTCCGTGCACGTTTGACTTACCGCATTTGAAAAGAAAGCACTTGATTGTCATCGACGTTGATCTTCGCGACTTCTTCTACCAATTGCTCTTTCTTTGTTTTGGTCAGTTGTTTGATGAAATATTCCGCTTTCATCGCAACACTTTTACTTTCAAAACAAGATGACCACTCCAAAGTCAGTGGCCCCTTCCCTTTCAGTGCTTTCGCACCTTTTCCCGTTTGATGCTGTTTAAAGCGTCGCTGTACATCATTCGTCACACCACAATACAGTGCATCGCGGTTGTTTCGGATCAGATACACACTCCAGCTTTGCTCGGCAATATCACTCATGAAAGCAGCGACGCGACCTGTTCTTTTAGTGCTTCTAATTCTTCACGAAGTTGCACTACTTCTTGTTCTAGCTGAGCAACGCGCTCGGCACCGGCAGAAGAAGGAGCAGATGACGCTACGGCCAGTTCGCTCATGTCAACTTCACCACAGAATAGGTGCATGTAACGAGACTCACGTTTACCTGCCTCACGAGGAAGTTTTACAACAAGCGGGCCTCTTTCTTCACCAGCTAAAAGCTCAAGTGCGTTTTCAACTTCTTTAACATCATTGAAAGTAGCAAGGCGGTTTGTTCGCGTACGGAGCTCACCCGGCGTTTGAGCACCGCGTAGCAGCATGCAACACACGATGCCTTTCTCTTGTACGCTAAGCTGTAAATCGCCGAACTCTGTATTACAGAATCGATGCTGATACTTACTCACTCGGCTGTTAAAACTGCTTTCATCACTTACAAGTCGACGCTCAATGAGCGCATCCACTGCATCTAAAACGTCAGCTTCAGATAAAGACATAACCGGCTCACGGTTACTTTTTTGATTGCACGCATTCGTTAGCGCGTTAAGGCTGAGAGGGTATTGGTCGGGGGTAGTCACTTCTTTTTCGATCAAGCAACCAATTACTCGTGCTTCAATTGCCGTTAGCTCAACTTTCATAATGCATTTCCTTATTATTTTTGCATTTGAATTTGGGTATCAGGCTAAAGCATAGCGCATGGACCTGACACCCTTTGCGATTCGGGGTAGGTCTTAATGCTCTGATAAGATCGACACTTTGGTCATCTTTCCATTCTCATCAACCATCATTATCTTCGAACGGTTGAGTTCGACTTCTGTGATTTCGAGTTGTGTTCTTGCTGTAACGTAAGCCGCTTTAAGTTTATCTGCCAATGAGTCGGTGGTTGATTCCATTTCTTGGCTTTCGACTTGCTCCGCAGTATTACCAGAGTTCATTTCGAGCTTCATCATATTGTCTTTAATGAAGCTGATAATATAGCGTCAAAACTCCTATGACAACGAGTTGGGGCATTTCAGTGAACGATAATCCAAGCTTTTCAGTAACGAGTGTTAACAACACATCAGAATTGGTGGATAAATGTTCAACCCTACGCCACGTTTGATCTAAAGACTGTTATGCCACGAGATGTTGTGCTTTAATCGAGTCAGATATTCACAAATTAGGAAAGGGAACCATGAGTAGCGTATTTGAAATCGTGAACCAAGCTCGTCGTAAAAACAAACTAAAACGTGAGCTGCTTGATAACGAGAAAAAAGTTCGTGATAACCGTAAGCGTGTAGACCTTCTAGAGAACCTACTAGACTACATCAAACCTGAAATGACTCACGACGAAATCGTAGCGATCATCAAAAACATGAAAGCTGATTACGAAGACCGCGTTGACGATCACATCATCAAGAGTGCAGAAATCTCTAAAGCACGTCGTGACATCAGCCGTCGTATCCGCGAACTGACTGAAGAAGACAAGCAAACTAGCGGCAAAAAATAAGTCGAATTAGTTTCAGAATTCAACCCCGAGCAGGGATAACTTGCTCGGGGTTTCTTTTTGTCTCTTTGTTGTACACTGTGTACAATAAAATCAACTTCAGTTCCAAAAACATTCAACGTTCCTATGCCTTTAACTTCTTCTACCGCACAACCAACGTTAGCAAAGCAACTGTTTACGATGACATGGCCAATGCTCTTTGGTGTGTTGTCGTTGATGAGCTTTCAGCTAGTCGACAGCGCCTTCATAGGCCAACTAGGTGTGCTGCCTCTCGCTGCACAGGGCTTTACTCTACCACTTCAAATGGTGGTTATCGGTATTCAAGTCGGCCTTGGCATTGCAACAACCGCGGTAATTTCAAAAGCATTAGGCGCAAACGATACCCGCTATGCAAAGCAATTAGGCGGTCTGGTTTTAATGATCGGATCGGTAGGCGTAGCAGTATTCGGCTTGCTCATCTGGCTATTGCGCTACCCTATTCTCTCGCTTTTGAGCGCACCTGATACCGTGATGTCAATTATCGACAGTTACTGGCCTTGGTGGCTATTGAGCTCTTGGGTAGGTGCGGTGCTGTATTTCTACTACAGTATCTGCCGCGCAAATGGCAACACCATGCTACCTGGCACCATGATGATGGTCACCAGCGGCGTGAACTTAGTGCTCGATCCGTTGTTTATCTTCACGTTTGATTTGGGGATTAACGGCGCAGCAATTGCCACCGTCGTCGCCTTTGGTTTCGGTATATTGGTCGTCGCTCCTCGTGTTCAAAAAAACCATTGGGCAACCTTCCAGTGGCAGGATTTGAATGTGGTTAAGAGCATCACGTCCATCGGTAATATCATGGGCCCAGCGATGATCAGCCAGTTATTGCCGCCTCTCTCCTCTATGCTAGCGACCAAGCTGCTTGCTGGCTTTGGTACGGCGGCAGTTGCATCTTGGGCTTTGGGCTCGCGCTATGAATTTTTTGCGATTGTATCGGTATTGGCGTTAACCATGTCAATGCCGCCGATGGTCGGACGCTTATTAGGAGCGAAAAACTACACCGACATTCGTGCATTGGTGTCTATTGCCGTTAAGTTCATCCTTGGTTTCCAGTTGTTGATTGCGCTAGTAACCTTTACCGCAGCTAACCCACTCGCCTTACTTATGACAAGTGATACTCAAGTAGAACAAGTCTTGCACATGCACTTGATGATTGTCCCAATCAGTTTAGGTTCACTTGGGGTGTGCATGTTGATGGTGTCGATTTGTAACGCACTGGGGAAATCTTATACCGCACTAACCATCTCAGCCCTGCGCCTGTTTTTGTTCTTCCTACCGTGTCTATGGGTAGGGGCTCAGGTGGGAGGCATTCAAGGTCTACTGATTGGCGCTTGTATTGGTAACCTCATGGCTGGAATCGCGGCTTATATTACGTACCAAAAAACCATTAATAAGCTCTCAGCTCAACAAGTCTCAATGTAACAACGCTTTCGAGTAACGCTGAAAAACAAAGCCCTCACTTCAACGGCGAGGGCTTTGTTGTTTTAAAAACGAGAAGTTGAACGAACTAACCTCAACTAAGTAAAGACATTTTATCAGCAGGGAAAACCACACCAGTTTGCCTTCTTACTTCGGTCAGTACTTTTGCAACGGTCAATGAACGCTGCTTCATTTGATCATCCATCACACCCAGTTTAAGTTGTTTAGCAAAGGCTTGAGCTTCATAGAACATGTGGTTCTCTTCTTGCGGCAGCGTTAGGACTTCTTTATCTTCACCGCGCGGAATGCGTTCAACACCACGACCTGTCGCAATCATATCGACAATCACACTACCCCGCTCACCTTGAAATTCACTTGGAATGAGTGAATCACTCACCTTAGAGTGTAGTAGGTTCACATTAAAGCCATCGTACGCCAGTGTTACGCTGCCACAACCATCTACGCCTGATGATAAGATGTGAGCACTTGCTTGAACACTATTCGGCTCACCAAACAGTTCAATCGCAGAACCAACACAGTAATAACCAATGTCCATGATTGAGCCATTAGAGAACTCTGGGTTGAAGGTATTTGGGTTTTCACCGTTTAGGTATTTCTGGTAACGAGAGGAGTATTGGCAGTAGCTAATCGTTGCATGACGAATAGGGGCAATTGTCGGTAAGCTGTCTTTCAACACTTGGAAGTTTGGTGTGTATGGCGACATGAAGGCCTCGAACAGCACCACGCCATTTGCTTCTGCAGCCTTAAACATGGCTTGTGCCAAAGGATAGTTAGACGCCATGGGCTTTTCACAAATGACATGCTTACCAGCGTTTAGCATTTGAATAGCTTGAGGCGCATGAAAAGAGTTAGGACTAGCAATGTAGACCGCATCGATATCTGAGTCTTTACTTAAGGATTCTAAACTATCGTAATAAGACGCTGCGTTATAAGGTTCACCAAACGAACGTGCCTTATCAATATCACGTGAATACACCGCTTGTAGGCAAAATTCTTTACTTTGAATGGCCGCTTCAACAAATTGTTGGGAGATCCAGTTAGTTCCAATAACAGCAAGTTTGAACATGTTACTTCCTTTTCATTATCGTTCGGTAGCCATAGGGCCCATCAGAGCGATTTAAGCAAGCTTTAGTTCATTAAACAACTCAAATAGTTGGTTCGATTTGTAAGGTTTCGGTAAGTATGCATCCATCCCCGCCGCAAAGCAGTTCTGAATGTCTTCCTCTAGTACGCTCGCGGTCAAAGCGATAATGGTGATCTTATCGCTGCCCACTTCTTTTTCCCAACGACGTATCTCTTTTGTGGCGGTTAAGCCATCCATCACAGGCATCATGCAATCCATCAGAATCGCATCAAATTGCTCTCCTTTTGTAATGGCTTCTAATGCTTCTTGTCCATTACTGGCAATTAAATAATCGTAGCCCGCTTTATCAAGAAAGAAACTGGCAATCTTTTGGTTCATCAAATTGTCTTCTGCAATCAAAATCCGGCGATGAGTTCGAGATTGGTTAATGTTATGAATGACAGCCGACGCCGTGACATCGTAACTTTTATTATTCTGTTCGACTTGAGCAAGCTCATCAATGGCATGTCTGAAGCGATTACCAAGGAAGGGTTGAGTCAACACCGCATGAATGCGCTCTGAGTTGGTATAGGTCGTAGTGAGATGATGCTGACAAACAATGATTCGACTCACATCGACATATTTCTCTAGTTCATCGATGGCCGAGTCCAACGTACTTTTACCATCATGGCAGTAAAAAATGACTTCAGCTTCTCTTGAAGAAAAGGTCAAATCATCAATGCGCTTAACCTCTGAAAGTTGTATTCCTGCTAAACGGCATTCTTTAACGATTTGGTCGGTGTAACGGTATTGGTCTGTGATGAGTATGCCCGTTCGAATTAATTCTGAACGCCAACCAACTATTGGTAGCACTTCTACCTCGATTGAGAATTCGAAATGGGTTCCTATCCCTTTCGATGATGTCGCGGTTAATTTGCCGCCCATCATGGCAACCAATTGACGACAAATCGCTAAGCCTAATCCAGTACCACCAAACTGACGCGAGATGCCTTCATCTTCTTGGGTAAAAGGTTCGAAGATGGTATTCAGTTTGTCTCGCTCAATGCCTATCCCTGTATCTGTCACTCTAAACGTTAAGAAAACGCTCTTTTGCGTCGTCGATTCTTGGTAATCAACGTCGACAGAAATGTGCCCTTCATGAGTAAACTTCACCGCATTCAAGACTAGGTTCATGATGATCTGTTTGATGCGGTGATCGTCGACCATAATGCGTGGAGGAATACGTTCATCTAGGTTAATGTTTAGTTCCAGTTGCTTGGACGTTGCTTTAGATTGAAACAAAATCATTGACTGATAAACGACCTCGCGAATGTCAGTCTCGATTAAGGAAAGCTGTAAGTGACCAGATTCAATTTTCGATAAATCGAGAATGTCGTTCAGAAGAGTCAGCAACGTATGAGACGAAGTATCGATATCGGTTAAGACTTCTTTCTGATGAACTGAAAGGGCACTTTGGGACAGAATCTCCGTCATCCCAATAATGCCATTCAATGGGGTTCGTATTTCATGGGACATGCTGGCAAGGAAAACTGACTTTGCTCTGTTAGCCGAGATAGCTGACTCTTTGGTTTTTAGAATCTCTTCTGTCTGTCGGTTTTGCTCTTCCATCATACGATTGACTTGCTGCGCGAAAATGGTGAACTCATCATTACCATCAACGGCCACTTTCTCCCCTTTAACGTGTTCATGGATGAGCGTGTTGAGAGAGTGAATGATAGAGTCCAGTTTGCTGTGCACTCGATACCAAGTACCAAACCCCAGCCAACACAATAAGACGATGATGACCATGACTCCCGACGTCATCAGCGTGATGCTTTGTTTTTGCGAACTGACTTGTACTAACAATGCACTCTCGACTTGTTGAGTGAACCCTGCCGTCATTACTTGTAAGCGTTGTACGCGGTGGTCAAGGTCTCTAAGGTAAGTTACATAGTCCGATTGCGATAACTCACCTACCATCAAACGCCCACGAGCTTCAATGCTAGAAAGGTAGCGCGGCGATGTGTACAGGCCCAGTAGTTTCTCAACTTGCTCATTTGAAGCCCCCAGCTTTATGAACCCTTCCAAACTTTGCTGCTGCCGCTCAATTGATTGGAAAAACATGCCTTGATTGGGCTTACTCTCCGGCTCTAACACCAAGCGATAGGTCAGCCACGCCTCTTTTTGCGTCCAATAAGAAAGCTGTGCGAGGTAAGCAATGAAGTCTTGCATCCAATGCGCTTCGTCACTGTCAAATAGATGGTAATGCTGAACCAATGCCTCAGACATCTCCTGTAAGAGTCGAAATGACCGATCTCCTGCATCCACACTGTCCTTTATGTCGCCGGAGATCACATCTAGCATGGCTTGCTTTAAATCATTGGAATATTCCACTGTGTGACTGTTTTGCATGAACTTGTCGTAAATCGCGAGGGCTTTGTCTCGTTGAACTTTGACTTCGATCGGAAGAGGTTGCTCTTCTCCATATTGATGACGTTCTTTCTCCATCTCATACACAAAGTGGGATGCTTCAGAAATCAACTTCAAGCCTTGAATATTACTGACGGTTTGGTTGAGTCTGGCGACTCGTTGAGAGTTAATAGAAAATTGGTGAACGGCGAACACAGAAATAACCACCGCAGGTAACAGTGCGAGTAGAGCTAAACGTAATTTTATAGAAAGTTTTATCATCCGTTCGCCCGAGTTAAGAAAAGGCCCTCGAATTAATACTAGACTACTTTCATAGATTGAATATGAACTTATGCGAAGGGTTTTATTGGCGCTTTTGCTTCGCTTATCTGCTCAAATAGGCAAAAACAACACTTAGCGCCCTTTGTTGCACCAAGGTTAACCGAACAAAAAGTGTGACTGCTTGCAAAATTTTGCAGCATCATTTTTAAACAGATTTGGTTAAATCGACATAGACCATTGGTGAACCCTAGACGGTCATTAAAAAGTTGATAAGACGTTTACCATTTTCGTGTTAAAGGATACAAACATCACAAACTCCAAATGGTAACTATCATTGTTGCAACCTTTCTATTTGAGATGATCCTTTATAGTCACGAATTAAGTTTTATATTTGTAAAAAGTCAATCCCCATAAAACCCTGCCTTAGTCACATTAATCAACTAATCAAAAGACGATTTGCCACACTTTAAGCTGGATTTATTTTTCCTAGCAGAATAAGACCTCCGCCCGTACAATCCGCACACATAATTATTACAACCCAATTACATAACACCCTCACTTCACGCTCTACCGTTGAGGTAACAGCTGAAAGTAAGGTCAGCCCCCAAAACGTGAAAGGTCCGAAACAACAATGAGTCCAGAGAAATATCTCCAAGACTGGCAAACAAGCCAAACGATTGCTGAATCTATTTCCCCTCTTATTGGTAAGCTATATCGTCAAAAAGGAATTGAAGTAGTTCTTTTTGGTAAGACACTTATCAACGCCACCACCATCGACATTCTCAAAACTCACCGCATTGCAAGACGTTACACTGGAAGTCCTCTATCTCTTGAACAAACCATGCCAATCATTCAAGCGTTGTGCGAAATGAGCATTTCATCTTGCCGCGTCGATGTTGGTCAGCTTGCTGGTATGTACTGGAAAGATCACGAAGACACCTCTGCCCTAAACGACTTCTTGCACACAGCTTTGCACGGTGCCCGTGATGCTGATTCTTCTTTAGCGGCTCGTGATGTGGTTCTTTATGGTTTCGGTCGCATTGGTCGCCTATTGACTCGCCTATTGATTGAAAAGAGCGGCCCAGGTTACCCACTTCGTTTGCGTGCGATTGTGGTTCGTGGCGGTAAAAAAGGCGACCTTGAAAAACGTGCGAGCCTATTGCGCCGTGACTCTGTACACGGTCAATTCAATGGCAGCATCGTTATCGATGAAGAGCGCAAAGCCCTCATCATCAACGGCAACTACATTCAAATCATATACGCAAACAACCCAAGTGATGTGGACTACTCGGTTTACGGTATTAACGATGCACTTGTTGTTGATAACACCGGTGTTTGGCGTGATGCAGAGGGACTAAGCCAACACCTAGCATGTAGCGGGGCAGAAAAGGTGCTGCTTACTGCGCCAGGTAAAGGTGAAATCAAGAACGTCGTATTTGGTGTGAATGAATCTGTGATTCAAGAAGATGACACCATCATCTCTGCGGCGAGTTGTACAACCAACGCCATTACACCGGTCCTTAAAGCGTTAAATGACAAGTATGGTGTTCTTTCGGGTCATATTGAAACGGTACACTCTTATACCAACGACCAAAACCTCATCGACAACTTCCACTCTGGCGATCGTCGTGGTCGCAGTGCCTCTTTGAACATGGTTCTCACTTCAACAGGTGCTGCGAAAGCCGTCGCAAAAGCACTGCCTGAACTAGCTGGTAAGTTATCTGGAAACTCGATTCGTGTCCCTACTCCAAATGTATCAATGGCTGTTGCAAACCTAAACTTAGGTGAAGATGTAGACCGTGATTCGCTGAACGACTACCTACGTGAAATGGCGTTAAACTCAGAGCTTTCTGCTCAAATAGATTACACAGATTCGACAGAAATCGTATCAAGCGACCTAGTTGGATCTCGTCACGCAGGAGTGGTGGACGGACAAGCGACCATCGCACAAGACAAGCGTTGTGTATTGTACATCTGGTACGACAACGAATTCGGTTACAGCTGCCAAGTTGTGCACTGTATGGAACAAATGATGGGTGTTCGTTACCAAACATTCCCTCGATAAGGTGAAACCTTGCTCCACAACGTTAACCACAATAGGTAACGAGTAGCACCTCAGCATTTGTTTTTAATAATAAGCGCCCCGCGCATTACTAATAGCTCTTCCCCGTTTATACGCCTGATGACCTCAGGCGTTTTTTCGTTTTTAAGACTCTTTGACATTCCTCAGACATTAATTAACCAACTTGAACGCTATATTCATGTTTCGTTCATGTTCAGAGCACTAATATGAACCCATAGATTGAAAGAGAGGTCATGATTATGAATCGAATTATCGTTACTGCACTAGCACTGATTACTGGCTTTTTTACTTTGGTATTTAGCCTAATCATGGCGATTCCTTTGACCATCGCAGCCCTGATCACTGGTAAACGTATTGAAAAGCGCGTGAAGCAAATGCAGCAAGAAATGCATGAAGAATATGAATTCAATACGGGCAAATCCAACGCGATTGAAGGCGAGTTTGAAGAAGTTCGTCGCTAGCGTTTCTGAAGGTTCCACACTCCCCCTATGTTCCTGAGCAACCTTCTTTGCTGACATCCTATCTCGTTAAGAGTTAGGATGTTTTTTTGTCTGCCATATACAAGAAAGGCTACCATCGCGGTAGCCTTTCTGCTTTTTAAACAATGCGTTCAGCTTAATTAAATCGTCACAACCACTCGCACAGCTAATAGCATCAAAACGATGCCGGATAGTCGGTCAATCAGCACTGCCTTTGAGCGAATACGGTCAACAACATGCGAGTTAGACAGCACCAAGGTAATAAAGGTGTACCACAAACCATCGACAACAAATGGCGTCGCGACGATGATCATTTGGTTGCTTAGATCGTTACCAAGTGCAACAAATTGGCTGAACAATGCAATAAAGAACAGTGCGATTTTCGGGCTTAGAATCGAAATAAGAAAACCTTCTCGCGCCGATTGTAAAACCGTCGTCTCTTCACCAGATTCTAGCTTCGCTGCTACACCACCTTTTGAACGTAAAGCATTGAAACCGAGATACGCCAAGTAAGCTGCACCTGCCAAACTGATCGTCTTAAATAGCAACGGGCTTTGTTGAAGTACCACTGCCAAACCTATCAAGGTAATGAACGCATAAATACCAATACCAAACGCGTGCGCCCATGCGGTAGCCAAACCATTCACGCGGCCACCAGCTAACGAGTGCTTAGCAACAATCGCTAAACTTGGACCTGGCGACATTGCCCCTAATAAACACACGGTAAAAAGTGATAACCAAACTGTTAGTGTCATAAGAATCTCCCCTCTTTGACGCTAATCTATCAACGGAACAGGTATAATTAGAAATCAAAGTTTTTCATACTAACCATGATTTCAAATCATAACTAAATAATGCATTTATTATCGAATGGAATATTCTGAAATCTGCATGACCGAACGAATCTCTTCCCGCACCCATCTATGCGCCGGATCCGTATCGTATTTTGGATGCCACATTAACCAATACTGATGAATAGGCGTTTCGAGAGGCAGTGCTTTATGGGCCAAGTCCCAATGCTTCGCAAGATTGACCGCAATATGCTCTGGAACCACCATCAGATGTTCACTAGAAACTAAGCGATTGATGGCAGCAGAGAAAAAAGGCACTTTGAACGTAATATGACGTGTTTGCCCTAGTTCTCTTAATGCTAAGTCGGTGTACGAATCTTTGTCCCCACCACCCGTAACTTTAATGTGAGAGTAAGAAATTAAATCTTCAACACTGATACTGTCTTGCTTTGCTAACGGATGAGAAGCTTTCATCAAACAAACTGATGAGTCTTCACCAATCTTCACACTGGATACGCCCTGAGGCTTCTCTGGATACATGGAAGATGCGATATGGATGCCAGTCTCATGAAGCTTATCTAGAAAATCTGGCTGCCACAGTCGGTACGCCATATCTAAATGAGGAGCAAAGCCACTCAGATGAGAGGCAATATCAGGGAGGACGTATTGGGCGACATAATCACTCGATGCAAATACTAACTCCGCTTTCCAATCCTCAGGTTCAAAAGGCTTGTCATCAAGAAGGTGATCGAATTCTGCTAACAAGTCATCCAACTTCTCTTTAAGAAGTAGCGCTCTTGGTGTTGGAATCAGTTGGTTACCCTGTCGAACCAATAAAGGGTCGCCGCACAATTCACGTAACTGCGCTAATTGACGGCTTACCGCCGATTGGGTGATGTGCAAACGCTCAGCAGTTCTGCTCACATGGCACTCTTCAAGTAGGACATGTAAAGAGCGCAGTAGATTCAGGTTGATGTTATTCAGCACGCTCAACCCATTGAGCACGCCAATCTGCCGCGGCGTAATCTTCCGGCCAGTATTCCACTTGTTTGCAAATCAGGCCATCACGGACAGTATGAAAAGTAATTACCCTATCCGAACGTACACCATCGCTAACGATCACATCGGTAACGACTTGATCAGCATCAGCCACGATGCGTTCGATAGTAAAGGTCCATTTCCCGTCCGCAGGATAAGCTGAATTGAGCTCTGCAAAGTTTTTTCTACCTCGAATCACTTCTTTAGTTAATGGCCAAATCACGGCGCAGTCAGCTGACAAACACTCTGCCGCCGCATAGAAGTCATTGCTTGCCATTACGTTCCAAAAATTGAGGACGATGTCTTTTTCGTTCATTTTACAAACTTACTCCCTGTGGTATTGAAAAACTCCGTTAACACGGTATGTGTCATCACGTTACGAAGCTCTGGATAGCTTTGGATATAATCTCGAATCTCGTTGAGACGCGCGATATTAGGCACTTCGACAAACAGCATCATATCGGTTTCACCACTAATAGCGTGACACCATTTAACACCATCGATTTTATACAGGTCATTAGCGTAATTATCGCAATGATGGCTAGAAGCGGAGGTATCAAATTTGAGTGCCATGTAAGCACAAATCGTCGACTCTTTAGATATCGCAATATCGGCATGATAGCCAAGGATGACTTGGTCATTTTCAAGCTTTTTGATCCGAGCTGTCACAGCTGAACGTGACAGGCTAACTTGCTCTGAGATTTCAGTAATAGAGAGACGGGCGTTCTGCCGTAATAGGTCTATGATCTGATGATCAAATTTGTCCATAACATCACCAAGCTTTCCTTAATTTTGCCATTCTACTCAATTACAACTTATTGAAAACCGACAATTTGCGGTTTATCGGCAAAACAACCGTCATTTTGACGGTCGACAACATCATTTTGCTGTGCAGAATTTAGATATGCTTGTGGCTCGCATTACCTAGACGTTCAGAGGTCGTTATGGAACAACTCAAAAAAGACATTACGCTGATATCCGGAATCGGTCAGCTCTCAACTACCTTAATGGGCACGGGTCTATTTATGATCCCAGCGATTGCCGCTGGCATTGCAGGTCACTTCTCACTTTGGGCTTGGATTATTTTATTCATTGCCATTTGCCCTATCGCGCTTACCTTCGCTCAGTTAGGCAAACGCTATCCAAGTGCTGGTGGTACAGCATTTTTCGTCCGTAAAGCCTTTAATAGTAAGCTAGAAAGCAGCGTGGCGTGGTTGTTCGTTAGCGTTATTCCTGTTGGTGTGCCTGCTGCTGTCGCACTTGCTGCAGGCTTTTTACAACAACTGTTACCAGAGTCCATTAGTAATCACCTTTTCGCTCAAATTCTCACGGTCGCTCTGTTAATGGTGGTCAACTTGCTCGGCACAAAATCTTCTGGTCGCTTACAAACCATTATCGCACTGAGCATTTTTGCTCTGGTCGGTGCATTTCTGTGGAAAGGCGATGTTGGTTCTGCCGATTTAACCATGCCTGTCATTACGATGGATTCAACTTGGTCGATTGCAGCGGCTTTGGGCGTGATGTTCTGGTGTTTTGTGGGAATAGAAGCTTTTGCTCATATGGGCGAAGAGTTTAAGAACCCACAACGGGACTTCCCGATTGCCATCATCGTTGGTTGTTTTGTTGCAGGAATCACTTACTGGGCATGTTCGGTCGTCATTCTAAAATTTGGTGCTTACGGCAATGCCCAATTCGATAGTGCATCGATCCCTTGGCTGAGCGCCCACCTATTTGGTGAAAACGCTAAATGGATAATCAGCGTGGTTGGCTTTTCTGCATGCTTTGCCAGCGTAAACCTTTATACGCAAAGCCTTTCTCGAATGGTATGGGCGCAAGCAAGAGAACATAAACCAAATAGTGCGATTGCAAGAGTATCTGTGCGCGGTGTACCCGCAAATGCCACTCTCGTTGTTGGTGTTATTTTGCTAGTTTCGTGCGTTATTGGGTCACTATCTGGTTTAGAGCTGGAGTTTTTCCTCAAACTCGCGAATGGTATTTTTGTTCTGGTCTATCTATTGGCAATGCTTGCTGCTTACAAATTGCTACAAGGTTGGGGAAAGATCCTCGCGGGCATTTCTCTTGTGTTGTGCACCGCGGTATTCATTTGTTTAGGTTGGTCTATGCTTTACGCCGTTACTATTTTTGTCGTGCTCTCTTTACCGTGGAGGCAATGGCGAAAAAAGCACATTAGACGGATAACTGAATAAGACCCTACTCCTTATTCAAACAACTGAGAGAGTTGCTCAACCAACGCATCAATATCTACTAACGCGACATTGCCATAGCCTAGTACAGCGCCTTGCCAATCTCGCGTTCTAAAACCTGAATGCTCATAAAAACTCATCGGACGCAGCACAATACCTTTTGACTGAGCGCGCTGCGTCCATTCATGTTCATCAATTCCCTGCTGCCACTTTAAAGTAATATGGAGACCAGCAGCCTGACTGATCACCGCAACTCTATCGCCAAAGTGCTTTTCAACCGCCAAACACATTTGTTCATGCTTAATTTTGTACAGTCGGCGCATTTTTCGGATATGACGCAATAACCCACCTTCAGTGATAAAATCTGCCAACGCTTCTTGTGCGTGCGTAGGTGAATCACCACTTAACGCATCTTTAACCACCAAACATTGTTCCACTAAACGTTCAGGAACCACAAGGTAGCCAAGCCGCAATCCGTTAAACATGACTTTACTGAAAGAACCCACATACAACACGCGATCATCTCGACCCATTTGAGCCGCTAGCCCTTGTAGGCTGGTATAGGGGCGATGAGCAAACTGGAATTCGCTGTCATAATCGTCCTCGATGATCCAACGTGATTGCTCAACTGCCCAGTTGATGATCTTTCCTCTTTGCTCGGTATTGAGTGTGGTGCCCATCGGATATTGATTACTTGGGGTGATATACAGCGCATCGGCATCACTTGTGGTCACCGCTTCCACATCAAAACCTAGTTTCTCTCGTACGAACAAAGGCTCAAATTGATACTGCTGAAATTGAATCAACTTACGCATTTGTGCGTAGCCCGGTTGCTCCATCAGAACCTTATCACCTTGCTTGAGAACAACCATCGTCGCAATCGACAACGCCTGCTGCGCCCCAGAAGTAATAATGATGCGCTCTGGGGAGCAATTCACAGAGCGGCTTGATGCAAGGTAGTCAGCTAAAGCACAGCGTAATGTCCAACTGCCCTGGATATCTTGATTGCCGAGCAAACAGGAACGGGAGAGATGGCGAGCAAGTAACTTTTGCCATTGCGCCATCGGAAACGCTTCCAAATCAGGCACACCCGGTGCAAATGCGCGGTTGATGTCAAAGTTGCTTTTCGGTGAAGAGTCCGTCTTGATTGAACTAGGCTCAGGTAAATACTGCTCCGGCAGTTCTACGGCAACATAAAAGCCTGAACCTTTTTGACTATTCAAATACCCTTCCGCCACTAGCTGCTCGTAGGCAGAAATCACGGTATTCCTGCTGAGATGAAGCTCTTGTGATAGTTTTCGTGTAGAGGGTAGCTTGCCATTCTTCGCCCACAATCCTTGAACAATCTTCTCGCGGATAGCAAAAAACAACGCTTGCTGACGCGTTCCATCACTTTCTTTTAAATGCAGGTCACCGATATCAATCAAAGACAAACTGGATCCATCCATTAGTTAAAACTGGCTCTCTTTAAGCTACCAGTTAAACGCTACATTGCAATCAAAGATTGAGGAGCAAATAAGGAGAGAAAATGTTATCCAATACTAATAGAACGGAAATTAAGAAAGGCGTACATAAAGCCGTCTCTGATGTTAGCAAACTGCACGCCATCATAGATGAAAGCCTGATTGCTCATATTGCAATAACAAACGAGTCTGGCCCTGTAGTCATCCCCATGTTGGCATGGCGTGTCGATGATTACGTGTATATCCATGGTGCCAACAACAGTCGATTGTTACGCTCACTCAAACAAGGAGTGCAAACGTGCCTTACCTTTACTTTGTTTGATGGTTGGGTATTGGCTCGCAGTGCGTTTCACCATAGCGCGCATTATCGTAGTGCCGTGGTCTTTGGGCAATTTGAGATGGTGGAGAATAACCAAGAGAAAGACAGGTTACTGAATCACTTTATCGAACAGATCGCTCCGGGGAGAACCGAAGAAGTTCGTTTGAGTAATGAGAAAGAACTCAAAGCCACCATGCTACTGCGTATTCCACTGACCGAAGCATCGGTAAAAATAAGCAATTTTGGCGTCAACGACGATTCAGAAGACATGGATATTCCCGTTTGGGCTGGCGTATTACCGTACCGAACGGTTGTAGGCCCACTTGAACCGTGTAACGATTTATATGAGGGTATTCAATCGCCCGATTACCGCCAAGCCTACCCTAATCGCTGGTCGGAATAAGCACGGTAAATCGCGCGCCACCTAAATGACTTTCTCCAACAGAAAGATCCCAGTGGAGCAGCCTCGCGGCGCTGGTTGTTATCGCGAGGCCCAACCCGAATCCTTTGATATCAGCGTTACGGCTTTTATCCAATCGAGAAAACGGCAAAAATATTTCCTCTCTTTTCTCTTCTGGTATACCAGGTCCATCATCTTCAATATCAACTATCCAAAAATGCTCAACCTGTCTCAACGTCACAGTCACTTTACCGTCACCATATCGCTTGGCGTTTTGCAGTAAGTTATCAATAACCAAATTTCCTAGCGTCGGTTGCAAACCAATCATAGGGTCTTCTTTTGCTTCTTCAGCCAACAACAGCACTGCCCCTAAATTATGATAGTGCAGTCGATGTTTTAACCATTGAGGTAAGTGCACCAACTCATACGTTTCGTTCATCAAATGATTATTCGAATTCAATCGAGATAACATCACAATATCGGAGGTGAGATGGTTGACTACGTCGACATACCGTTCAATATCATCATGCAATTCAGCTTGCTGCGCCCCCTCACAACGTCGTGCTAGATCGGTCGCGAGCTGAATACGGCTTAATGGTGTACGCACTTCATGAGGAATAGCTTGAGTGAAAATCACACTCTGTCGAACCTGTCTTTCAATGTCTTCCGCCATGGTATTAAAACCACAAGCCAATTCGCGTATTGGAGCGGAGAAATCCTTTAGCTCAACGCGCTTACTCAGTTCTCCCGCACCAAACTGTTGTTGAGTCGCAGTTAAATGACGAATCTGATTTTCCAACTTTCGAACCGGAATATAAACCATCACGCCTAAGCTAAGAATCACGGCGATAATCAATGTTACGACGAAGATGATCTCTGAATCCTCGTCCCAATCTATATCGGGACTGAAAAAATCACCTTTCTCTTTAAAGACTAAGCTTTCTGATGTGTTGGGCAGAGGAAAAACGGCGGCGTACAACGTATCATCAACCAAATAAACGGGAATACCTTGTAAGTGATACAACAATTCGCAATGGTGGCACGGTGCTGAGCCATCCCAATCATGAAGCAAAGTCAGGTCGAAGATAAAGAAATCTTGTTTTCCTTTTTCGGTGAGGTTTTTGTAAAGCGAGTCTTCTGTCCCACGTTGCTCTATGTACTGATCAACAAAGTAAGCGCCGTCTTCAAGGAATATCCCCACTTCCGTTTTACGCATGAACTCTTCGCCCATAAAAATAAACAAAGTGATCGTCAGAGCTAACCCAGAAATGATACCTACGTATAAACGAGTAAACGTCGAGAACATCGTTATTTACCCGTCAGCATGTAACCTCGGTTACGGACAGTTTTAATGGTAGCAGTATGAATATGGGCTTTGGAAAACTTCTTTCTTAAGGAAGAGATTCGCATATCAATCGAACGATCAGTAATGCAATACTCGATGCCTCTTGCTAATCGACAACAAGATTCCCGCGAGACAGGTTTATCAACGTTAAGCATTAACAGTTCGAGTATTTCAAACTCAGAGTCAGTTAAGTCTATATCTTGTTCCAAATAGAAAGCTTTAGAACGGCGAGTACACAAGTCAATTCCGTAACGGCTTAATTCCACGGTTTCAACCATGTCCACTTGACGACGATACCGACGCAGAGCAGCTTCAATGCGAGCGAGAAGGATATTGCCTTTAATCGGCTTGGTTAAGTAATCGTCAGCACCGAATTTGAGCAGGCTAACTTCACTCATTTCATCATCAGTTGCCGTCAACACAATAATAACGCCCTGATAAAAACCGCGCGCTTCTTGGCAAATCATCGCGCCGTCTTTACCGGGAAGCATAAGATCGAGTAAGACTAAATCAGGTTTAAACGCTTTGATGCTGTCTAACGCATTCAAGCCATCATCAACAATAGTGACAAGATAGCCTTCTGCTTCTAGATACATCTTGGTTAGTCGAGCGATCTCAGAGTCATCCTCTACGAGCAAGATTTTATTGCTAACCATGATTTATTCACTCCATCTATAAAACAGAAGAAGTATATCGTCCGATTTGTAGGGTGCAACCCACTCTATTGACACTTTTTCCTACAAGAAATGCCTTACAAACACTTACAAACCATACATTTATAAAAACACGCACAGCTAATAAAACCAGAAATGGAATTACCAACCACATAATTAGAATTAAAAAGTTTTTTAAGCTAGAACTTAATACAAATTTAACACATAAATCCATTATTGTTTTAGATTAGTCGAATTAAAAACCTTACAAGAATTCATTCCTAACAGTTATGACTTCATTTGCCCATATAGACAGAAATTCCTGTTACTCATAGATTCTCGGGCGAACCTTCAGTCAGTGAGTAATACAAAAAATGAAATTCGCTCAATTATCCCCTTTGGCAATATTGTGCGCGGTAAGCCTTACGGCTTGCGGTGGTAGTGACTCCAGCTCGAAAACATCGAAAACGACTACGCCACCAGCCCCAGTATTGAGCACCGTTATCATCCCTAATGTCGTTTCTACAGCGTTTCCTACTGAGTTGAAGGTAGCTGCTGATGCTGGCTTCACCCACTATGTAAAAATCTCGCTTTCTGAAGCCAACAATGATGATGCATTTCATATTGTTGCGGTTGACGATGGTGTGAACAATGAAAAAATCTTTCGTGCCGCAAAAATTATCCAGCACCTACTCACAACCCAACCGAATTCTAAATACGGTACCGACAAATCTCGCATCGCTAAGACACTAGCAGCACGTGACGCGACATTGATGTTGACTAAAAACGACGATCAAAATGATGAGATGCTGACAAAAATTTTCGTCAGTGAGCTTATTCGTCAAGGCAAGTTGAACCACGCAATTGCTGATTCAGGTCTAACGCACACTTTTGATACCAGTTCTTTAGAAAAGTTTGTGGAAGACATGATGGCACTTAGCGAAGAGGACTTAGATTCACTTGTCGATTCGATTGCAACAACCTTAATGAACAGCGCAGACACACCAAACTGGTTGATGAACAGTCAATCTTTAATGTATCGCGAATTGACCGTTGAAGGCGATTGCCATTACATGAGCAACTTTGCCGATTACTGCGCTAATCTGGGTGAGCATGCTGACCGAGACGCTGCTTTTGAAGAGATTCTACATTTGGTTCAAGCGCAAGGCATTGCGCCTAACGCGTCGACTACGTCACTGCAAAACGGCATTCAAGCACATGCACTGAGTATCTATTCCGATATGCAAGCTGGCAAGCCCACCGTGTGGCGTCCTACACAAAGAGACTGGGAAGATTGGGAGTCGGACGACTTCGACCCGGAGCGTGTTAAGAAAACCGGCCCTTCTTACTCTCATGAATATTTTGCTGCTGCTTTTGAAGCTTACATGGGTGTAGCAAAAGCAAACGGGCAAGGCCTAGACGGCTACCAAGCTTTAACGCGTGAGGAAATGCAAAGCCAAGACCCGCAAGCGGTTGATTGGATTAGCGGCTTATTCCACGGATATTTGCAATACACCGCGAACATCGACTCTGCTGGCGTCAAACTCTACACGGAGAAGACGAATCCAGGCACAGTGCCTACCTTCCGTATGGCACCAAACAAAGACGATTTGGTAGAAGCATACACCTACAAATCTCAGTGGCTCACAAGGGTAAAGATCGTTGGCGACCAAGCAATCAATGTCATCGGTAACGATCAAGACAACACCTTCGAAGGCAACAACAAAGATAACAGTATTTACGGTGAAGGAGGCATCAACACCTACATCGTGCCACACAAACTGGCGGAATGTATCGTTATCAAAGCGAAGAATGTAACTGTTGAGTGCCCTAGCACAGGCTCTGATGAGTTGTACGACATCCAAAATATCAAATTCACCGACAAAACTTTAGACGTAACGAAGCTATAAACGATGAAAAACATGAAGAAACTTACTCTACTTGCTCCCCTATTCCTTGTTGGCTGTGGTGGCCTTGCCGTCATGGATCGTACTGATGCAGTAAAAGCGCAACCAGAAATGTTGGTAAAAACCGACGGCGATTTTTGGGGATTCGGAGCCGATGGTCGATTTGATTTTGCCGGTAAGTACAAAGGTAAATACTCGCGCAGTGCTTCGAACTCAAGCTGGTTCAATCGCATCTCGTTCAAAGAAGGCGCAATGGGTGCAGAGGTGACTCGCGTAGACAGCGGCGAAACCTGGTTACTAAGCTGCACAGGTGGTGGTATGTCAGTGAACTACATGGGTGTTGATTTTGGTGGAAACGACCCTTACACGTGCCAAATCACCCAAGACGGTGTCAAAGTCGGTGAGTTTGCAATGAAGCCAAAATCGGCACTGATCGATATCAGTCTAGAAAAGAAAGAGACTGGCAGCGTTCGCGTTGGCAACACGCATTTCAACGTAGAAACCGTGCACACAAGCCCTGATTCAATGATGGCGGTAGATATTCCATTGGGTTACAGCTTCAAGCAAGGCACACAAGAAATCGCTGCGGTACAAACCAACGGTACAATCGCAGTGCAAATGCTTCCCGAGCTTAGCGATCAACAAAAAGACGTGGTGGCTATTGGTGCCGTTGCGAGCGCACTGAGCTGGCGTCCCGAAGAATAAGCGCTTAACAACATAGAAGAACCAAAGCCCTCAACCTAGAGGGCTTTTTGTTAATACATGATTTGTCACGCTATTTTTCTAGGCGCGCCGCGTACTGCTTTGGAGTCAAACCACGATGTTTTTTGAACATGCGATTGAAACTCGCCACATTGGTATAACCAAGGCGTACAGAAATATCATCAATACTCACGCGTTTGCTCAATAACCCTGCCGCAACATTACTCAATACATAGCCTGATACCGTCGAGAAGTTGAGCCCTAATTTGTGCAAACGGCGTTGAAACTGCTGATCAGATAAACCAAGCAGAGAAGATACTCGCTCTAACGTTGGTAACCCGTAATGACTGCTGTAGTGCACCACTTCATATATCACTTTCAGTTCATCTTCTGGATCGGGCATATTGAGCAAATCATCCAAGTCGGAAAAGCTCATCGCTAAACGGTTGTCTTCACGATGAGTTACCTGCCGAGAAGCAAGACGGTCATCACCGTTAATCCATATTTCTGTCTTGGGTTGGCTCCAATCGATATCGCACCCGAAATAATCTTTATACAAATCATGATTCTTCCTTGAACCAGAAACCAATACGCGAAGCGGTTTATAATCTTTACCTAGAAATTCTCGAAGAATTTTAATCATAAAAATGGCGCTACGAATACTATCGTGAACCTTTATATTGGTATCAATAAAGGGATTGTCGTACGTCCACTTAATGATCTTGCCCGATTGTGCTCCAGCAAAGAACGCCCCAGACTGAAGGTTACTCACGCCATAGTTCACACGTCGAATCGTGCTGGCTAGATCATTACCAGAAAACAACCAACGCCCAACAGGTCCAAGTTTTTGCAAATCGATATCTCGGCTGACATTCAATATTACGTCTGGATCACCACTCATCCTTTCAATCCGTTGATACCATTCACTGACCGCTTTCAACGGAATCAAGGTCATAGGGTTATGGAAGACTGAAGACGGAATCCCAAGCTCATCAGACGTCAAATTGTATTTAGATAACGCAAGGTTATGCATGTTTAAAATGCCCATCGCGCGAATGAATCGAACTGTTTTCATAACCAATCACATCAAAATTCATCTTGTAGTGATTGAATGTGTCACAAAGACTCATCCATTTCAATTCCTGCTCAAAATAAGCCAACAGTTTGATAGAGGAGTGTTTAATGAGTTTACTGAGTGTCCCATTTGTCGGAACAGGCGCAGATACTGCGTTACATGTTGTCGCTGCCGTCGTTTTAATCGCGAGTGTTGCAGGCGCGTGTTACGGCTTTTGGAAAATCCATGAGTTGCCTATTAATAAGGCGCACAGCAAGGACCATCATCAGATAGGGCTTATCACTGCCCTCACCTGGATAGGATTTGTCTGGCACTGGGTATGGGTGCTAGCCGTGATCTTTGCATTCGTTGATATGGAAAAAGCCATCATCAATCTGCGTGATACATGGAAAAGTAAACCGCAAACAGAAACACAGCCACAAGAGGAGGCATAATGTTAGAAGGTTTAGCGGTATGGGCACTCTTCATCTATCTGCTCCGTTTAGTCGGTATGCCTTGGAACAAAGCGACCAAATCGTTCGCTTACCTTGGCGGTTTGGGTTGGCTGATGTTCGTATGGGTGGGCTTGATTAACTTCACTCCGATGGATTTGTCCGGCGGTTCAGTGGTGCAATCTCCTCATGTTCAATTGCGCCCAGATTCAACTAGCGTGAAGGGCAAAGTTGACCACATATACATCAAGCCAAATCAACAAGTTGAGAAAGGTCAGCTCATTTACGAACTCGACCCAACGCAATATGAAATCGCACTGAATCAAGCACGTGTATCGGCGGACTCTGCCAAAGTGGCTCTGGCAACAGCGAAAGGTGACATCGCCATAGAAGAAGCGAACCATGAAGCGCTTGTTCAAGATTTAGAAACATCAAAGAGTCAGTTGGAAGCAGCGAAAGTTGACCACAAATTGCAGAAAAAGATGCTCGATCGTTATGTTGAGCAAAACCGAGTGGTGCAAAACACCATCACGGAAAGCGACATTGATAAACAATCGAGCACTGTCGATATGGCTCGCCATAACGTGTTGACGCTTGAATCTCAAATAAAGAAGAAACAAGTCGATATCTCACGTGCAAAGTTGGCGATTCATAAAGCGGAGTTAGCGGTTGAGACTAAGCAAGCAGAATTACGCCAAGCCAATGAGCAAATTGCAAAAGCACAATGGGACTTAAACAGCACCAAAGTGCACGCACCAAGCGATGGCTTTGTGACAAACTTTATCCTCCGTGAGGGTCAGCGTGTATCGGCGATGCCACGTATCAATATGTACACCAACGAGAAGTACGTACTGATGCGAGTAAATCACCAAGCGATTCGTAACGTCAAACCGGGTCAACCTGCGGAATTCTCCTCTTCGGTTTATCCAGGTAAGATCTTCTCAGCAACCGTTGAAGGTATTGTTGAGGCAACAGGTGAATCACAAGGTAACTTAATGGGTTTCGATGACTCTGTTCGCGTGACAACTGGTAAAAACTTGCAGAACAAACACCACTTTGTTCGCCTTAAGATTGATGAGCCAGAAGGCTACGACATCCCTGTGGGCTCTGTTGGCCTCGCATGGGTCAGCGGTGAAAAACCGATAGGCTTCATGGCCTTCTTAGATGTGATCCGCGGGATCATCATCCGAATGAAGTCTCAACTGTACTTCTTCTACTCTATCTAAACTCACAAACCGCCAGTTCCGCTGGCGGTTTTCTTTTCATTTGTATCCAAGCACGTACTTTTCCCGTATAACAATTGGTTAGTAAACAACGGAGAAGATTCATGTCGGCAAAGGAAAGAAGCCTACCCACCCATCGCATCTCAAGATTCAGTAAGTTCGCTTCACTTGCTACCCGTGTCGCAGGCAATGTGATTGCAGAAGGCACGAAGCAGATCGCCAAAGGCAACAAACCAAAAGCGAAAGACCTATTGCTGACGCCGCAGAACATCGCGCGCTTAACCGACCAACTAGCGCACTTACGTGGTGCTGCAATGAAGCTCGGTCAAATGCTGTCAATGGATGCTGGTGATGTTTTAGAACCTGAACTCGCCGATATTCTCTCCCGTCTTCGCTCCAACGCAGACCCAATGCCAGCAAAGCAACTGAACGGCGTCATGGAAGGTTCGCTTGGTGCTAACTGGAAAGCCGAGTTCCTCTCCTTTAACTTTAAGCCTATTGCCAGCGCCTCAATAGGACAAGTGCATCAGGCTTATAGCGATGCAGGTGATAATCTAGCCGTCAAAGTGCAATATCCGGGCATAAGAAAAAGTATCGATAGCGACGTCGATAATGTCGGCACACTACTCAAAGTCGTTGGGTTGATTCCGGAGTCCGTCGACTACAAAGGACTGCTCGAAGAAGCGAAAAAGCAACTGCATGATGAAGCCGATTACGCACGAGAAGCGCAATTTGCCATTCGTTATCATGACGCTTTGAAAGAGCACCCTCATTTTGTTGTACCAAAGATCCATACTGAAAGTTGCTCCGATTCCGTTCTCGCGATGGAATTCATTGATGGTAGCCCAATTGAGCAAATCGAACATTATGATCAGAGTACGCGAGATTTTGTCATGCATAGCCTACTCGAATTACTGTTCAGAGAACTGTTCGAATTCAAGATGGTACAAACCGACCCAAACTTTGCTAACTACTTATATATCGAAAACACTCGTCAAATCGGCTTGCTAGACTTTGGGGCGACTCGCGAATACAGCGAACAATTTAGTACTGGCTACCGCCAAGCCTTTGCATCTGTCGTGAATAATGACGAACAAGGCTTGAATGACGCGCTTGAACAGATTGGCTTCTTCAGCCAAACCATCCTGCCAGCACAGCGCCAAGCAATTCTCGACTTAGTTAAAATGGCGTGTGAACCCATGTTGGTTGATGAACCTTACGACTTCAAAGCCAGTGGCCTAGCTCAGAAACTCCGAGAAGCCGGTACCATTCTAAGCATGGAGCAAGAGTACTGGCACACCCCACCAGCGGATGCACTATTCCTGCACAGAAAAATCGGCGGTATGTACTTGCTCGCCGCTCGTATTGGCGCAAAAGTAAACATTCGCCAACTGGTCTCACCTTACCTACAGATTATTGACGAATAGGCTATTGTTTTTCTGCTACTTTCGAGTACCTTGATCCGCTGCCTATAAGAATAATCTGACTGTCGGGGTGCTCGTTGAGTAAGTTTCAAGACCTTTCTACTCTAATTGAACAAATTGTCCAAGCAGAAGAAGCGGAGCAAATCACCGCTCTCAATGATTCTATCGAATGCGGCCTCGAACCCGGTGCGGTTGCGCTGATTCTCGAAGCCTTTCCGATCGATGATCGTGTGAGATTGTGGCGCGCATTGCCCATGGAGTTGCACATCGATGTACTAACAGAAATGCGTGCAGAAGTACGTCTTTCGATCATCGAAGCACTTTCTGAAGTTGAGCTAAAGCTTACCTTAGCCAAGCTAGATAACTTGTCTCTGATCGAATGGGCAGACTCTCTGCCTGAAGAGTTTATCAATGAAGCGTTAGAGTTGATTGAGAAAGATGAACTCGACCTCTACGATCAAGCCAACGAATACGAAGACGAAGAACTTGGCCGCTGGGCTGAGCGTAAGATCATCACTCTCCCTTTTAATATCACGGTTGGTAAAGCTCGACGCCTAATGGAGCGTTACAGTTACGACACACCGCAGCAGGTGTATCTCATCAACCGTAAGAAACAGTTTCGTGGCGCGGTGAACTACTATGAAATCTTGCGTAGTGAGGAAGACGTTCGCCTTAAAACCTTAGCGATAGAAACCGTCACAGTACTCGACAGTAAAATGGAATTGTCTGAGGCCGTAGAAGCGTTGGAGCATAGCCCCCTGCCAGCGTTGCCAGTAACGGATACCGACCAAACCTTAATCGGTGAAGTGGATTGGCAATTCGCATTAAGCACGCAGCGTGAAATATACGAAGCGCGTTTAATGGCTGGTACGGGTATGGATGAAGGCGATGACTTATTTGCTCCGGTATTAAAAAGCTCTCAAAAGCGTGGGGTTTGGCTGGGCATCAACTTGCTAACCGCTATTTTAGCCTCTGTCACTATCGGGTTGTTTGAAGACGTAATTTCACAAGTGGTTGCTCTCGCCGTTCTCATGCCAATCGTTGCCTCTATGGGTGGTATCGCGGGCAGTCAGACACTTACTCTTATGATTCGCGCTATGGCGTTAAACCAGATCACTCCGGGTAACCGTTTTGCACTCTTGAAAAACGAGCTTGGTATTGGCTCTTTGAACGGCTTACTTTGGGCGCTGATCATCGGTGGGCTGGCGGGTTTATGGTTCCAATCAACCGTACTGGGCGGCACCATCGCATTAGCCATCATCGTAAATATCATAACGGCAGCCCTATTTGGTGTTTTGATCCCTATCGTACTTGATAAATTGAAACTCGATCCTGCTTTAGCTGGTTCCGTCATTTTGACTACCGTGACAGATGTGGTCGGCTTCTTCGCTTTTTTAGGAACAGCAAGCCTAGTAATGTTGTAAAAACGATTGCTCTAGTTAATTAATTCATCATTAGCATTATAATTACAAATTGCAAAACGAAATTGCATTTTGCAATAAGTGAGGAATTTTAGGCAACCTATGTCACAGAAACCGCGATTTTTAGGCGATTATAAAGTTGGCACACTAACTGCATTAGTATGGCTGACCCTTCTTAAGCCGAGGGTCACCTAGCCAACTGACGTTGTTAGTGAACTTGAATTTGTTCACAAGTATATAAGCCAATCGCACTCTTTGCGGTTGGCTATTTTTTTATCTGTGTTTTTCTGATTCCTTTCTTCGCCTTCCTCCTTCTCGCACTCAGTACTCTCTATTCAAGCTGCAGCAAAATCCCAGTATCAAAGTCAAAAGCCCAAAAACTTACAAACGATTTCACTCCATATTTCGCCAAGTTAACCACCAAAAATAGCCACTTGAGGCTACATTCCTTATTTAAGCCACATAAACATCAGTGATTAAACTTAATTATGTTTAATTTATGCGCAACACAACACCCAATTAGAAAGAAAACGTTTGCTTTAAAAGCATAAGAGACAAGAATGGTTGAGTTTATAAAGAAAGCGTGTAAAGCAAAGGTGATATAAGAAAGTGCCCAATGATACCGATTTCATGACAAATTACTCTTGCATGAAGCAATCAATTAACAAACTTTTTTGCTCTTCAAATAAAATATAACCTTATGTTTTTAATGAAATAAAAAAACACAAAGGCTTGAGTAAACGTTTAAATGACAAAAAACTCATTGACTATGAGATTTACATCACGATAATACGCGCCGTTTGCCCAGAAATTGGGATCTATAATTAGTTTTAATTTTTTGCGGAGGTAAAAATGGCTGCAGACAATAACTACAGTCTCGGACCGGTTCCTAACACTGCCAGAAAAGGCGTGGCATCATTAACCATGGTTATGTTGGGACTCACTTTCTTCTCCGCAAGTATGTGGACGGGCGGCTCGCTCGGTACTGGCCTTTCTTTTGATGATTTCTTCCTCGCTGTTCTCATTGGTAACCTAATCCTCGGTATCTACACTTCTTTCCTCGGTTACATCGGCGCTTCTACTGGTCTCTCCACTCACCTCCTTGCTCGTTTCTCTTTTGGCTCTAAAGGCTCTTGGCTTCCTTCCGCACTTCTTGGCGGCACACAAGTTGGTTGGTTTGGTGTTGGCGTAGCGATGTTTGCGATTCCAGTGAACAAGGCAACAGGCATCGATACAAACACGCTTATCATCATTTCTGGTCTACTCATGACCGCAACGGTTTACTTTGGTATCTCTGCACTTATGGTGTTATCGGCGATTGCAGTACCAGCAATTGCCCTACTAGGCGGTTACTCGGTAGTGGAAGCAGTAAATAGCGTTGGTGGCGTAGCAGAACTTCAAAAAGTACAACCTTCGCAGCCAATCGATTTCTCTGTCGCTCTTGCTATGGTCGTAGGCTCATTTGTCAGTGCGGGTACGTTAACCGCAGACTTCGTACGATTCGGCAAAAAGCCAAAAGGCGCAGTGATGGTCACCATGGTGGCGTTCTTTATCGGTAACTCACTGATGTTCATCTTTGGCGCAGCTGGTGCAGCGGTAACGGGTCAATCAGACATTTCGGAAGTAATGATTGCACAAGGCCTTCTTATCCCAGCCATCATCGTACTTGGCCTGAACATCTGGACAACCAACGACAACGCGCTTTACGCATCGGGTCTGGGCTTCTCCAACATCACTGGTCTGCCAAGTAAATACATCTCAATGGCGAACGGTTTAGTAGGTACATTGTGTGCACTATGGTTGTACAATAACTTTGTAGGCTGGTTAACCTTCCTATCGGTTGCAATTCCACCAATTGGTGGCGTAATCATTGCGGATTTTTTCATGAACCGTAAACGTTACACAAATTTCGCAGCAGCAGAGTTCCAAACGGTTAACTGGGCTGGCATTATCGCTGTGGCGATTGGTGTTGCAGCAGGTCACTTCCTTCCGGGTATCGTGCCTGTGAATGCGGTACTAGGCGGCACAATCAGCTACCTGATTCTAAATCCTATTCTTAATAAAAAGACACTGGCACAACAGCCAGCGTAAGGAACCATCATGACGACACTATTGATCAAGAACGCAACGCTAAAGGGACAGGAAGGTCTCCAGCAAATTTTGATTGAGGATGGTCAATTCAAGCGTATTGAAGACAATAATGTAGAACTAAATTACACAGGTGATGTTCTTGATGCGGAGGGCGGCATGGCTGTCGCTCCTTTCTGTGAGCCGCACATTCACCTAGACACCACGCAAACCGCCGGTGAGCCAAGCTGGAACATCTCTGGCACGCTTTTCGAAGGTATCGAGCGTTGGGCTGAGCGTAAAGAGACGCTGTCGATTGAAGACGTGAAATCACGCGCAAAGCAGACGCTTAAGTGGCAAATTGCAAACGGTGTGCAGTACGTTCGTACTCACGTTGACGTTTCTGACCCTACCCTAATTGCCCTAAAAGCGATGGTAGAAGTTCGTGAAGAAATGAAAGAGTGGGTAGACATCCAAATCGTTGCGTTTCCACAAGAAGGCATTCTCTCTTACCCGAATGGTAAAGAATTGCTAGAAGAAGCGATTCAGATGGGTGCTGATGTTATTGGTGCAATCCCTCACTTTGAATTCACTCGTGAGTACGGCATCGAGTCTCTGCACTACGTTTTCGAACTGGCACAGAAATACGACCGTTTGATCGACGTACACTGTGACGAGATCGATGACGAGCAATCACGTTTTGTTGAAACGCTTGCAGCGCTAGCGCACAAATTCAACATGGGTCACAAGGTAACCGCAAGCCATACGACCGCTATGGGCTCTTACAATGGTGCTTACGCATCTCGCCTGTTCCGTCTGCTACGCATGTCTGGCATCAACTTCGTTGCAAACCCATTGGTGAACATCCACCTTCAAGGCCGCTTCGATGATTACCCGAAACGTCGTGGTGTGACTCGTGTGAAAGAAATGCTGAATGCGAACATCAACGTGTGTTTTGGTCACGATGATGTCTTCGATCCTTGGTACCCACTAGGCACTGCAAACATGCTACAAGTGCTGCATATGGGTCTGCACGTGTGTCAGGTGATGGGTTACGACCAAATCAACAACTCACTGGATCTGATCAGCACGAATTCAGCACGTACACTGAACATTCAAGACAAGCACGGCATTGAAACAGGTAAGCCAGGTAGTTTACTGATTCTTCCTGCAGAAAATGGTTTTGACGCAGTACGTCGTCAAGTGCCAGTTCGTTACTCTGTTCGTCACGGTAAAGTGATTGCAGAAACACAGCCTGCGACAACACACATTCACCTTGGTGAGCAAGAGCAAGTGACTTACAAACGCTAATCACTGAGCTTTTAAATAAAAGAAGGGTCTGATTGAATCAGACCCTTCTTTTATTTCTTCACGCGCTGTGTTAGGTGTCTACGGCAACTAATGACATTCCTTAGCAACGAAGGCGTATTCCCTAAATAAACAACCTTGCCATCTTCATCAACAATGGCAGGTACAACCTTTAAGCCTTTCATATCTGCGCCGTATTCCACCAACTTACGTTCTAGCTCATATAAATCCTGCATATCTCGGACTCAATTTATAATTATCAATTTTCGCGTGAATGCTATCCCTCTAAAGAGATATCAATACTGATCTGGATCATGAAAGATAGATCCTAATTATGGTGGGCTCAAACTTGAGACACTTCATGGTTTGAATGTGTTTTTGAATGTGAAATTTTGTGAATTGCATTCAAATTAAATTTCATAATATAGACAATTTGCGTAATAAACATTTGCACTCCTTCGTAACAAACACTAAAGTTAGGGAGTTAGTTGAGCTTTATACTAAAAAACCACAAATCGCCCAAACACAGATTTAACACTAACAACGTCAAAATTAGTGCTTATAAAATAAAGAATAAAATAAAACCTAGGGTCAGCAGCAATGTTGACCCTTTTCTTTGCCTCCCTCAAATCGAGCCAAACAGAAAAATCTTGAGCCTTATAGTAAACAAAACTTTTGCGTGATAACTGTCGGTTATCAGCGAGATAAGTGGATTCCTAATCAAACAGCGTTCAATAATAGCTTCGAACCAAACATCTCGGAGTGAAATACATGAACATTTTCAACAAAACTACATTGGTCGCGGCGCTGTCTCTTCCCCTACTTGCAGGATGCGTGACTCCGGGAGAAGATGATCCAAACGCATTAACAAAACAAGGCGCTGCAGGTGGTGCACTTTTAGGTCTGACGATGGGCGCTTTGACGGGTGATGCTGAGCTTGCCGTGAAAGGCGCAGTTGCGGGTGGTGTCGCCGGTGGTGTCGCAGGTGCTGGCGCGGATATTCACAATAACCGTGACAACATTCGCCACGACAGCCGCAATGACGCGATTAGTGGTATTAACGGTGGTCAGAACACAGCTGCAACCAATGCCTCGCAGCAGTGGCAAGAGATCGATAACTTTGTAGGCGATTGGAACGTAAATATCCAGAACCATAATCGTGACTTTAAAGGTTTAGAAGGTCTATCTGCACACGGCTCGCTAGCAAAAACAACAGAAGCAAATGTTAAGGTGACCAACTCGCAAGGCGTTGACCTTAATGCCGCGTTCACGTTCGATCCACAAGCAGGCTACCAATTGACGCTGACCAATGAAGCAAAAGATGTATCGGTTGCTTTTGCTGGTGAACAACAATCACAAAACCATCGCTACAACTTCTACCCGATGAACATTAACGACGTCATTTACCAAGGTATTCCGACGGGTGATGTGCGTGTCGAGCTAGGTTTTGCAGGTCCAAACGTTTGGACCATCGATAGCTACGCTTACATCGACGGAGCAGAGCAAAAAGTACAAACGTTCCGATTCACTCGCACCCAATAAAACAACCAGGCTTTCTTCGCAACATCTCAATAACAACGTCTCATTTGGCAATTTAATAAAGGCTTAGGCATACTCTGTCTAAGCCTTTATTTTTTAGAAGAAATCCATGTCTCAACTCAACCTAGCAGAGCTCAGCCAATTTGAGCCTCAGTTCCTACACTTTATGCAGCAAGAGATGCAAACTGATGCCGCTCACGACCTCAGTCACGTACAACGCGTAGTCAAAACCGCTCGTCAACTAGCAGAACAAGAAGGCGCAGATTTAGCCGTTGTATTACCAGCTGCGTATCTGCACGATTGCTTTACTTACCCAAAAGATCACCCGAACCGCAAACAAAGCTCAACGATTGCCGCAACCAAAGCGATTTCGTTTCTAGAAAGCATCGACTATCCTGCTCAATACCATGACGCTATCGCCCACGCGATCGAATCTCACAGCTTTAGCGCCAACATTACACCTAATACTTTGGAAGCTCAGATCGTCCAAGACGCAGACCGCTTAGACGCGCTTGGCGCAATTGGTGTGACACGCTGTATTCAAGTGAGCACGTTATTTGATGCTGCCTTATATAACGAACAGGACATGTTTGCAGAGCATCGAGAATTGGAAGATAAACGATTCACCATCGATCATTTCCAAACCAAATTGTTTAAAATTGTCGAGACGATGAACACCAAAGCAGCATATGAAGAAGGTTTGAAGCGTAAAGCGTTTATGCAGTCTTACCTAGAGCAGTTGCGCCAAGAAGTAGAAGGTTAATATGTCGGAAAGTCACGACCTAATTAAAGAGCTCAAACGCCAACTCAAGCAATCTGGCTTGCACTATGTCGATGTCGCGCAGCACTTGGAACTGAGCGAGGGCTCGGTAAAGCGCTTATTGGCAGAAGGCAGTCAAATCAGCCTCGACCGCTTGGAGCGTATCTGTCAGCTGATTGGGTTAGAAATGGCAGAGCTATTTAAACTGGCAGCAGCACACAACAAAGGGCTGGAGTCGCTCACGCTAGGACAAGAAAAACAACTGGTTGAAGATAAAGGCTTATTGTTGGTTGCGGTTTGTGTGGTCAATGGTTATCGCTTCGAACAAATCATCGAGCAATACACCTTTGATGAGTTAGAGCTGATACAAAAGCTCGCCCAACTCGATCGTCTCAATATCATCGACTTGCTGCCAGGTAACAAGATTCGTCTGCGTATCTCCCCGACTTTCAAGTGGCACACAGGTGGCCCTATTCAGCGTTTCTTCCAGCAACAAGTTCAAGAAGCTTTCTTCCAGAGCTATTTCTCTGCTGAAGATGAAAAGCTAGTGATGGCAACGGGCTTAATGAGCTTGCCAACCAACAAAAAGATGCAGCAAAAGCTACAAAAGGTCATTGATGAGTTTTATCAGATCTGTCAGAGCGACGATTCACTGGATATGGACGAGAAGCACGGAACCTCTCTGGTGATTGCGATGCGTCGTTGGACATTCCCGCTGTTTAACCCTTGGGAACGCAAATAGGTACTACCTGATGCTCGATAAACTCAAAAGCCTATCTATCAAGACAAGACCTATTCTCCCTTTGTTCGTACTCATTGCGTTTGCTGGTTTTGCGGTGTTCATTGCCACACTCTTGCAACTTTCTGATGTGGTTAAGGAGTCTTATCTTATTCCGAGTGGCGTAACCGCGTTGTGGGCGCTTGCCGCTTGGGTGATGATCTCGAGCTTTCAGCATGTTCCTGAACTTACGCCAAGCCTCGGTTTTTTCAAACGAATGAAAGCTCGCTTGGTGCGTCTGTTCTTTTATTTGGTGACATTAGGCTTTATTGGGCTGTCTGGCTTTATCTTGTTCGTTACATTGAGAATGCTCAGCGTCTGGTTCCGACACTAAGCTCATCTCGTAACGTATAGAAGCACCAACCCGTGCAATATCACAAATTAATGAAACAAAAAGTATCGCAAAGTGTTACTTTTGGTTTCTCATAACGTAACTCTTTTCTTCACACTGGTTTCCTAAAACGCAACCTTTAAAGTGCTCCCATCTCAACGCGATTTTGCAATTACGGAGCCAGCATGTTTCTCACTAAACGATTCTTTCCCTATTTCGTGACTCAGTGCCTTGGTGCACTGAACGACAATATCTACAAGAATGTTCTCTTGTTGATGGTGACCTACAGCCAAATTGACTCACTACCGATGTCGGTCGATCTTTTTGTTAACCTTGCGGCTGGCTTATTTATTCTTCCCTTCTTTCTGTTTTCTGCCCACGCCGGTGCGATTGCCGACAACATGGACAAAGCCAAGTTAATCCGCCGCTTAAAACTTGTTGAGTTAGTGATCATGAGCTGTGCAGCGACGGCTATCATGACGCAGAGTGCCATTCTAATGCTGGTTCTACTCTTCATGACTGGTACTCAATCGGCTTACTTCGGCCCAGTGAAATACGCTCTACTTCCTCAAGCGCTAAAATCTGATGAGCTAGTGAAAGGTAATGCTTGGGTTGAGATGGGGACTTTCCTTTCTATCCTGATTGGTACATTAAGCGCAGGTCTATTGCTTGCGATTCCAAATGGTATGCTTATCGCCTCTTGCATTGTGATTACGCTGTCACTACTGGGCTTCTTGAGCAGCGCTAACATCCCTTCTCTACCGAGTAAGAAAAACAATAAGGTTACATTCGAACCCATCACTGGCTTGAAAAAAACACTCAAACTGGCACAAAAACAACGCGGTATTTGGATGTCGATTCTAGCGATCAGTTGGTTCTGGTTTATGGGTGCGACTTACCTGACTCAATTCCCAAATTTTGCTCGTGAACACCTATTTGCAGACAGCACAGTGGTTTCTCTGTTGCTGGCTCTGTTCTCAGTTGGTATCGCGACAGGCTCATGGTTATGTGAAAAGCTGTCTTTCAATCAAGTTGAACTGGGTATTCTGCCATTTGGTATTTTGGGCTTAACGATTTTCAGTGCCGACCTACTATGGGCAGTTCCTGCAATCGAATCTTTCCCAAGTCACTATTACGACGTACAAAGCTTTGTTGCTCAGCCTTCGCATATTAGAGTAATGATCGACTTGTTCTTGGTTGGTGTGAGCGGAGGCGTGTTTATTGTTCCCCTTTATGCGTTTATCCAATCGCGCTCAGAAGAAGACGAATGCGCTCAATCTATTGCAGCAAACAACATCATGAACGCACTGTTTATGGTCGCTTCCGCTGCTGTTTCAATCTTGGTATTAAGTGTTTTAGAGTTCTCTATTGTTGAGTTATTTGCCATTTTGGCCGTCGGTAACTTCATCGTGGCTATCTACGTTTACCGTCAAGTACCTGAGTTTACTCAGCGCTTTATTAGCTACTTGCTAAGCCACTGTCTGTACCGAGTTTCGGTAACCGGTCGTCAGCATATCCCAGAACAAGGCGCAGCCCTGATTGTGGTAAACCATGTGAGCTATGTGGACGCTTTGATTCTAATGGGTACATCAACCCGCCCAGTTCGATTTGTGATGGACAAGTCAATCAGTGAACTGCCTATTCTTAAATATGTTTTTCGTCATGCCGGCGTTATCCCAATCTGCTCGCCACGCAAATGCGCAGAGACTTACAAAAGAGCTTTCGAACAGATTGAGCAGGCGCTTAATAACGATGAAGTAGTTTGTATCTTCCCAGAGGGTCGCTTGACCTCAAATGGCGAACTGGGCGAGTTCCGACCGGGTGTTGAGAAGATTTTAAAGCGTACACCTGTACCTGTGATTCCGATGGCGCTAAAAGGCTTATGGGGCTCTTTCTTCAGCCACAAAAATGGACACGCGTTAACGAAGCGCCCTACTCGCTTCTGGTCTCGTATCGAAGTCAATATTGGTGAGCTATTGCAACCAACCACGTTAGATCGCCATTTGTTACAAAAAGAAGTGCAAGATTTGCTAATTCGCTGACAGTAGTCTCGTGGAGAATCTAGTAGGATAAAATCAACGTCATAAATCTAGGAGGTATTATGAAAATCATCATCTTACATGGTCTTTATATGCATGGGCTGGTCATGCAGCCTCTTAGCCAAAAGCTGAGAAAACTGGGCTACGAGACCCAAGTGTTGAGTTACAACACGGTTTCAATTAACGAAGAATCGCTGTTTGATTCGATCGACAAGGCGCTCAACCCACTCACTGTAAATGTGTTGGTGGGTCATAGCCTAGGTGGTTTGATGATTAAACGATACCTCGCGAACAGAAAGCCATCGACAAGTCTGGTGTCCCACGTTATCGCAATTGGCTCGCCACTGAAAGGCGCATCTATCGTCACTCGCATTCAAGATTTGGGATTCGGTGCGATGCTTGGTAACTCACCGTATCACGGCCTTAACAAGCACGAAGATGTTTGGACTTTCCCACAAAAACTCGGCAGCATCGCAGGCACAATGGGCATTGGCGCAAGGCCGATTCTCATGCACAAAGACAACACAATGTCTGATGGCACAGTGACCGTAGATGAAACACGTTTAGAAGGCATGCAAGATCATATAGAGACGAAACAGACTCACACTAGTCTTATCTACAACACCTATGTACCTGGTCAGATTGATCACTTTATCAAAACTGATCACTTCAGCAGATAGCGCACTTTTCCATCAAGTAGTTGCAATCTACTTTTCAAGCCAAGGCGTTCGCAGTACTATCTCTACTCCGACCACTCATTTGAGTGTCGGAGTTTTTTACTTCTAACCATATTGGTTGGATTCAATGTTCTCAGGGCGGGGCGAAATTCCCCACCGGCGGTATACTCTTTTGAGTGAGCCCGCGAGCGCTCGATTCGTCGAGGTCAGCAGATCTGGTGAGATGCCAGAGCCGACGGTTATAGTCCGGATGAAAGAGAATAAGAAAACATCAGCGGTTTCCTCAACGTTCTGTGTTGATGAACACTGGTGCACTTCTTTTTGGATCGCATTTTTTATTGCGTGGGTTTGTGTCATCTTACTGTTGGTGACTCATTGCATGCATAGAATGTGACGATCCCTCATACCGCCCTGATTCTGGTGATATTTAGGAGTTAACCATGAATCAGTCATCACTACTTGCCGAATTTGGCGACCCAATTACTCGCGTTGAAAACGCACTTATCGCATTAAAAGAAGGCCGTGGCGTGCTTCTTCTTGACGATGAAGATCGTGAAAACGAAGGCGACATCATTTATTCCGTAGAGCACCTGACTAATGAGCAAATGGCTCTGATGATCCGCGAGTGCAGCGGCATTGTGTGCCTATGCCTGACAGACGCTCAAGCAGACAAATTGGAACTGCCACCAATGGTTGTGAACAACAACAGCGCAAACCAAACGGCTTTCACGGTTTCTATTGAAGCAAAGCAAGGCGTAACAACTGGCGTTTCTGCCGCTGACCGTGTAACAACCATCAAAACAGCAGCAAACCCAAATGCAAAACCAGATGACTTAGCTCGTCCTGGTCATGTATTCCCTTTGCGTGCTCGCCCTGGTGGCGTCATGACTCGTCGTGGTCACACAGAAGGCACTATCGATCTGATGCAAATGGCCGGTTTGCAGCCCGCAGGTGTACTATGCGAGGTGACAAACCCAGATGGCACCATGGCAAAAGCACCTGAGATTGTCGCGTTTGGTCGTTTACACAACATGCCAGTGCTGACCATCGAAGACATGGTTGCTTACCGTAATCAATTTGATTTGAAGCTAGCGTAATCAACACGTATTTGCCCTAGTCAAAAGCCGCTGAACTCAGCGGCTTTTTTGATCGATTTGATTCCTTTGCGAGTAGTTATACTTAGTAAAAACAAAAGGAATCAACACCATGAAGGGAATCACTCGCAGCGCACTTACCGCAACACTACTCTCCACTAGCTGTTTGGCTTTTGCATCGAGCTGTCCAGATATCTTGCAAGGAAAGCAAAGGCTTCTCAATTCAACGGAAGAAATAGAGCTTTGTGACGCCTTCAAAGGCAAAACGCTACTGGTCGTGAACACCGCAAGCCAGTGTGGCTTTACCCCTCAATTCGAGCAATTAGAGCAGTTGCATCAAACTTACAAAGACCAAAACTTTGCCGTTGTGGGCTTTCCAAGTAACGACTTTCGTCAAGACCGTGGCAGTGAAGAAAAAACCGCTAAAATTTGCTATCTCGACTACGGTGTTACCTTCCCTATGATGGCGCGAACCTCTGTTCTTGGCGAGGGTGCAAACCCAGTATTTGCCGAGATCAGTACTCAAGCGGGCATTACTCCGAAATGGAACTTCTACAAGTTCTTGATCGACAAAGAAGGTAAAGTCGTTGCGACCTTCCCAAGTTCAACCTCTCCAACAAGTACTACGCTTACTAACATGATTGAACAGCAACTGTAAGGAAGGCTGCTATGACGACCACACGTACGACAATGCTGCAATTGGGTTATTTAGGACTGCTGCCCTTTCTGTTCAGCTTAGTTCTCATCGTTACAGAAAGGACTTTGTTTAACTTATCTGGGGAGCAGTTTTTTATTGCTTACAGTGCGGTGATTCTGAGTTTTCTTTCCGGGGTACTTTGGGGCAACGCCATTGATCATTTCTACCATCGATTGAGTCGAAATGCCTTGGTGCTAAGTAACTTATTCGTATTGCTTGCTTGGGGAGCATTGCTGCAAGGTAACAAGCATTATGTCACCGCGACTCTGTTATTGGCAGCTGGCTACATTGCCGTTTGGTACGCGGAAAAGCTGATTCGAAGAGTAGAAAAAGAGGCGGAGCCAAAAGGGTATCAGATGATGCGAGGCAAGCTCACGACAGGTGTGGTACTAATACATGGGTTGGTTTTAATTGCTTAAACTGGTCTGTCCACCTACCAGATCACAAAACTCACCAAGTTATATAAAACAATGTTCATTTCGTGAAGTGGGCGTAATTTTGAACACCGTTTTGTTTTAATTATGAATGAATGGTCATATAAATATCTCAAAAGCATTCACAAAGGATATGAATATGTTTTTTCGTAAACTTCTTTTTAGTACCGCAGTTATCAATGCAACAGCGGGTTGCGTGTCTTATCAAGCACAACAGGCTGCGGTCAATACGGTGAATACCACTGGAGTGGTTCTTAACAACGTAGTGAAAACCACCATCGCTCAGCCTTGTAACGTTGCCGTCACTGTTGCCAGCTTGTTTTATCCAAATGCGATCTTTATGACTGATATGCCAACCGCAGCTTGTACGGCTGTTCTCCGCTAACGCAAAATGAACATAAAAAATGGCGACCTCGATGGTCGCCATTTTTATTTTTCTCAAAAACTATAGTGTCAGTAGGTAATTCACTAACTCGTTGTATTCATCATAAGTACGAATCTCATTAGGGATAACGATGTACTTATCGTTGACCAATACACCTGGAACACCCGTTAATGTGCTTTGTTTGAACTGCTTATCAAAGCCCTTCTGCATTGAGTTAACGGCAAAGCTGTTGTAAGCCGCATCAAACTTCTTCGCATCGACACCGTTATCAACGAAAATCTGCTTGAGTTCAGATTCATCTTTTGGCGCTTGGCGCTTTTGATGAATTTGAGCAAACATCGCCGGTACCATCTTCTTCTCTACGCCCAAAGACACCATTGTTGCGTATGACTTAGCCATTGGAACGGCCATATCGCTGCCCATAAAAGCAACATGAACTTTCTCAAAACTTGCACCTTTCGGTAATGCTGGCTTCATGTTGTCAATCACAGCTTCAAACTTGTAACAATGGGGGCAATAAAAAGAGAAGAATTCCGTCACTGTCGGTTTGCTGGCCTTGTCTACATCTAAGACCTTGTAGTGCTTACCTTCTTCAAATTGTGCTGCGTGGGCAGTAAATGCCAATAAAAGGGTGCTGCATAGCGCGAGTAGCTTTTTCATGTTTGATTCCTTTAGGCACACCTGTGCCATTCTCATTAATAAATAAAACGCCAGTTGGGCTGGTCAATGATTGAGGCGGGAATCAGACAATTGGAGGACGGTAAGGCTTATAAATAACGAGCACCGCTTTCGGAGTGAGCGCTTTGTCGATCAAAGCAAGACGATGAGGGAGTTGTATCTGTTCATCTTGCAAAAGGTTCGTGGGAATTTTAACGAGGCATGAAGAGGTACAACTGGTATGTGGTTGCTGTCCTTTCTCTAAGACATGCACATCTTGATGAGACTCAACACAATCCGTTCGTTCAGTACCTAATGGATGATGAAAGCCATCAGAAGCCGTTTGTAACGTATGATGTTCAATCGGTGCCGTAGCCGCACGTACACTTGACGCAACGCCCGTTAGCAACATGGCTAATAGACAGAGCATTGTCGTCATAAATGTACGGTTAAAACTCAGCATATAACTTCTTCAAAATACGGTGAATCTTCATCATACAGAATCCTTCTTTTCATACAAGCCAATCACTTAATGCTAGGTTCACAAACAAGACGATTCTGACACTCGATACCGACTGCAATGCCGATAACACTTGAAATCACTATGAAACCTGAGTAATAGTTAGATCAGTTTTTGTACAAACAAGGAAAGATTAATGCTTAAAAAGAGATTCTTTAAAACAAAAGATGAAGTCGAAGTCACGTTCGAGCTAGACAAAAACCAGTGGGAGTCGATTCAAATTGCAGGCGATTTTAACAACTGGCAACCGGAACCAATGAAGCTCGTGAAAAAAAGTGGACAATTTAAATTTAAAACGCGCTTGCCGAAGGAACAAAATATCCAGTTCCGTTACCTATTTGACGAAGCTGAATGGGAGAACGATCCGCAAGCAGACGCATACGTGCCTAATGGATTTGGTAGCGACAATAGCGTCGTTTGTACCCAAGAGCAGCCAGCTTAATCACTAAATACACAAACTAAGGTGCACTAGTGCGCCTTTTTTATTGCCTAATTTTCATAAAGTTACCGCGAATTGTTGTTATATAGCAACAGTGTTTTACCTAAAGCGATATATATCAACAAACACCATTTCCTTAATATACCCACATCGCAGCAAAACAGGTGTTCTTGACTAAAAGCTGCTCTCATACAAAAACTATTCTCAAAAGAAGAGATGAAGGAAACAAAAGATGAAAAAACTGATTGTAATCACAGGTGCAAGTTCTGGTATTGGTGAAGCTATCGCACGCCGTCTAAGCGATGAAGGTCACCCACTTCTTCTTCTTGCTCGTCGTGTAGAGCGCTTAGAAGCACTAAACCTGCCAAACACGCTATGTGAAAAAGTAGACGTTACTGAAAAAGCTTCGTTTGAAGCGGCAATTGCTAAAGCAGAAGAGAAATTTGGCCCTGCTGATGCACTAGTAAACAACGCAGGCGTGATGCTACTAGGTCAAATCGATACACAAGATGCATCAGAGTGGAAACGTATGTTCGACGTGAACGTACTTGGTTTGCTAAACGGCATGCAGTCTGTGCTAGCACCAATGAAAGCGCGTAACAGCGGTACTATCATCAACATCAGCTCAATCGCAGGTAAAAAGACGTTCCCAGACCATGCGGCTTACTGTGGTACTAAATTCGCGGTTCACGCAATTTCTGAAAACGTTCGTGAAGAAGTAGCAGCATCAAACGTTCGCGTAACAACAATCGCACCAGGCGCAGTAGAAACTGAACTGCTTTCTCACACTACATCGCAAGAAATCAAAGATGGTTACGGTGCGTGGAAAGAAGATATGGGCGGCGTGCTAGCTGCTGATGACATCGCACGTGCGGTTCTGTTTGCTTATCAGCAACCACAAAACGTTTGTATCCGTGAGATCGCTCTAGCACCAACTAAGCAACAGCCTTAATCCCTGCGATTCTAAGACGAAGAAATCAAAAAAGCGGCTCAATGCCGCTTTTTTGTTGCTGTAATCAAACGGACCTAAAACGGCATTACTTCCTCGGTTTAATCGTTCGATAAGCCACATCAGTTAGGTAGTCATTGAGACGATGTGATGCCGCGACCGCTTCCTCGGCATCAGTATGGCTGACAGCACGTAAAACGGCAGCATGAAGAGAAGACGCTTCAACCAAATCTGAGTCTTGGTTTTTAAATGCAAACCAAAAGCGGCGGGATAAGCCTTGTAGTGGTGCCATTGCTAGCTGCAGATACTCATTACATGCAGCTTTGACGAGCAAGGTATGGATTTCTTTAAGTAAAGACGCGTAAAGCAGATCATCTTTGTTTTCTGCACAAGCTTCTAACTGCTCAGCCAACATTAACATCTGCTGTTTCTCTTCAACACTTGCTCGCGAGGCAGCGTAGTTGACACATAAGGCTTCAATGTCGCGACGGACTTCTAAGATCTTTAGTTGGCTCTCGACAGAGATTGCTGGGATTTGAATTCCACGTCGCGGGTGGATCTCAACCATACATTCATAAGCCAATCTTTGTAACGCTTCTCGAACTGGCGTTCGCCCAAGTTCTAATTCTTCTGCCAACTGTTTTTCACTGACCATACTCCCTGGTTCTAATTCGCGGAAGATGATCATTTTTTCAAGTTTGCTGTATGCAACTTCTGTCTTATTGACTGAATTTACGGTCATTCTCGTTCCTATTCCATTGATCAATCTTTTAGTGAGCAATCTCACGATAAGAAGTTTTGCCATTGTACCAAAAAAAGAAATCCGAATATATTAAAAACATACAACTGATATATCAGATGAACATCAGTAATCTATTAGTGAGGTAAGAATGAAATCTTGGAACATTATCCGTCGTTATGAACACACTCCTGACCTACCTGTTTTGGCTGAAGTAGAAGTGTTAGTCATTGGCGGAGGTCCTGCTGGTGTTGCCGCAGCTGAAACGGCTGGTCGTCTAGGTAAGAACACTTGGCTAATTGAGAAATACGGTTTTTGCGGTGGTGCTGCCGTCGCGGGCTTATCTGGCACTATTTGCGGTATGTACATGGCATCGGACGATGAAAATGCACAACCAGAACAAGTAGTATTCGGTTTTACAGAACGTTTTCGTCAAGCATTAGAAAACAAAGGTGGTGTCACTGCTCCACAGCGCTACGGTAAAACGTACACAGTGACGCACGATCCTTTGATGTGGCGTGAAGTTGCTGATGATTTCCTAGAGCAAGCAAATGTCAAAACTCTATTCCATACGTCAGTCACTGGCGTGATCATGGAAGGCGATGCATTTAAAGGCGTGGTCATCGAATCAAACGCAGGTCAAAGTATCATCTTAAGTCAACAGATCATCGATGCTTCTGGTGATGCTGCTGTGGTAGCTCGTGCGGGTATGGATTATTACTTTGGCGACAATGGTCGTATTCAAAACCCAACCATGTTCTTCCGTTTTGGCGGTGTCGATATGGACACTTACCTTGACTACTACGGCAACGACACGATCTGCCCTTCGAAAGTCACCGAAAACATTCTCGCAGCCAACGAAAGCGGCGAATACCAGTTGCCACGTCATAAGATTTGGATTTTTCCGACCACGCGAGCGAATGAATTGATGGTCAATGCGACACGACTTGCAGGTCAAGATGGACGCATGCTGAACGTTATTGATCCTGAAGATTTCACAGAAGCTGAAGTGTTTGGTCGTCGCCAAGTTCGTGAGTACGCCCGTTTCTTGAACAACTTTGTTCCAGGTTGTGAACAAGCATTCGTTGTCGACACCGGTGTAGAAGTCGGCATTCGTCAAACGCGCTCTATTGTTGGTGTCGAAACGCTAACTAATGAAGACGTTGTTAACTGTCGCAAGCGTGAAGACGGTATTTGCCGTACCCCTTGGCCTATTGAATTGCACTCCGGCGACAAACCAAAACTGCACTGGCTAATTAACGATTACTACGACATCCCATTCCACACGCTAGTGCCAGTGGTTGGTGAAAATATCATTGTTGCTGGTCGATGCTTGAGCGCCGAACACGAAGCCCTTGCTTCTGCTCGCGTCACCGCGCAATGCTTTGAGCTTGGTCATGCAGCGGGCATTGCTGCTGCACAAGCGATTGATACAAATACGGCGATTCGTGACCTAAATGTCGCGGAGATTCGCGCCACCATGATTAAAAATGGCTCACGCCTGTAAGGACTGAAAAATGACCGATCTAAAAATTGAACGTGTAGAACTTTACGCTGTAGCAGACCGCGATGCAGCACCTGTACCATGGGCAGATAACCAAGAACCTTTGTTATACACCAATAACATCGTCCGTCTAATTTGTAACGATGGTACAGAGGGGTTAGGCGCAACAATCAGCTATACAGAGAATGATTTTGACCGTTGCATTATCGAATCTCAACGCACCATAGTTCCAGGTTTACTGGGTAAAAATCCATTGGCAACTCAAGAGCTCTACAACTGGTTAATGGCGCGTTGTACTTGGGGTGGTCTGCCAGCTAAAGCGCCAATTGATATCGCAGCATGGGACATCAAAGGCAAAAAAGCGGGCATGCCTCTTTACATGCTTTTAGGTGGCGCTCGAAACAAAATGTTGTCTTATGCATCGACGCCAATGTTCGACACCGTAGATGAGTACTTCCCGTACCTAGACGACTGTATTGCACACGGCTTTAAAGCAATCAAGCTTCACTGCTACTGCGTGTACGAAAAGGACGTTGCCCTTGTTGACGCAGTTCAGGCTCGTTACGGGAAAACTGGCATTCGATTCATGCTTGATACGGCAACCTTCTACACGCCAGAACAAGCAATGGCAATGGCAAAACGTCTAGAAAGCTACCACTGGGAGTGGTTAGAAGCACCGGTTTCTGATTACGACTACAACACTTATAAACGCCTAGTTAAAAATACCGACCTTGAGATTTCTAGCCATGGTAACTGCTTGTTAACACTGCAAGAAGTGACCTATGCCTTATCACAAGAGATGTGGTCTGACATTCGCCAAGACGCGACGGTTTGTGGTGGTATTACGCCTCTAAACAAATGCTTCCACATTGCAGAGGGCTTCTCTAAGAACCTAGAGATCCAATCAATGGGTTACACGCTAACGCAAGCCGCAAACCTGCACGTCGCTCTTGCGCATAACAACTGTAAATTCTTTGAACAATTCTACCCTTACGAAGACTTTGAGCTAGCGTCGAAAACCGTTATCCGCACCGACAAAGAAGGTTATGTCCGTGCTCCTGAAGGCAACGGCTTAGGTGTTGAAATGGATTGGGACAAAGTGAAAGAAATGTCTGTGGCATCGTACGTGTTCGAATAAACCGCAGCTTCAAGACAAAAACAATTAATACAGAGACAGCAAAAGACTGACATCCCTCTAACCCTACACTGTCTGCCTTTCTAATTACTCGTATGGGAACGGGAGAAAGGCAGACGCCCTGAGTGTCAGTGACAATAAACAAGGCCGTCCGAGTATTCTCATTAATAGACAATATTGGAAAGTCACAATGAAATTGAATACTTCAGAAATCGACTGGAAACTTACTTTTGGCAGTTTTGGATTTGTACTGCTTCTAGGTATTCTTGCAGTGGTATACCCAGAAGCCGTAAAAAGCACCATGAGCGGCATGCTAGATTTTACCGTCATTAACTTCGGTTCTGGTTTCCTTTGGTACACACTTTTCGCAACAGGTGCCCTATTGTTCCTCGCCTTTTCTAAATATGGCGATATTCGTATGGGCGACACCAAACCTAAGTTTACGAAATTCCAACTGTTCGCAATGGCATTGTCTGCGGGCATGGGCGCAAGCACCATGTACTGGGGCTTTATTGAAGCGGTATACTACTTCATGGACCCTCAGTTCGGTATTACAGATAAAGCCATGGCAATGGAATACGCTACGGCTTACAACATGTTCCACTGGGGCGCTGCAGGCTGGTTTATCTACCTCATTGTAGCCATCCCATTCGCCGTCGTATTCTACCTAAAGAAAAGCCGACGCATGAGCCTAAGTGGTGTTATCAACTCACTTTTTAATGATCGCCTTCCAGTTTGGGCTCAGAAGTTTATTGACCTACTGTTCATCATCACCACGCTTGCCGCAACCGCATTAACATTAGGTTTGGGCATCCCGATGATTTCCTCTAACCTAGCGAGCTTAACAGGCATTCCAGACAATTTAATGTTGGGTATTGGCGTTATCCTTGGATTGTCAGTGATCTTCTCTCTCAGCTCTTACATCGGCATTGAGAAAGGCATGGCCCGCCTATCTAGTGCAACCATTTATATCTGTGCAGCGTTTGTTGGTATCATCTTCATCATCGGGCCATCAGCTCTGATCATGAACAACTTAACCAATGGCATTGGTATCATGTTGACTGAATACATCCGCATGAGCACCAACACAGATCCATATGGCACAACGTTGTTCCCTCAATACTGGACGGTATTTTTCCTAGCGAACTGGATTTCTTACTCACCGGGTGTAGGTGTCTTCATCACTAAGATCATCCAAGGTCAGAAGCTAAAAGACGTGGTTCTAATCCTAGTGATTGGCGGCACAATGGGCTCTGCGGTTATCTTCGGTGTATGTGGCACCTTCTCAATGGATCTTGTAAACAACGGCGTCGTTGATGGTGTCAAACTGATTGGAGAAGGTCAGCCAACTGAGTTGGTGAAGCAAGTATTTGACTCAACATCTATTCCAATGTTGCTAACTGCTATCTACCTAGTCACGATGATTCTGTTTACAGTAACAACACTAGATGGCACCTCGTATTCACTAGCAGGCATCGCAACTAAACAGCTAGATGAAGAAGCAAACGTAAACCCAATGTTTCGTCTGTTCTGGTGCTTATTGCTAACAGCACTACCAATCATCTTCTTACTGATTAATGCTGACTTGAATATCCTTAAAGCGTTCCCTGTACTGATCATCGTATTGATCGTGCCAGTGTTCTTCATCGCGGCGGTTAAAACACTCCAATACCTTAAGCAAAACTACGAACAAATTATGGAGCATCAACGCAAACAAGATGAAATCCTTGCCAAGGAAGTACAACAAGAACAAACCGAGGTTACCAACCAGCAACCTGCTCCACAGGCTAGTTAGTCACCTTTAGGCAATTAAAAAAGCTCCGATTAATCTCGGAGCTTTTTTGTTTTGACTGACCCGTCCTGAAATGTGTCTTCACATTGTGTGACGAATTACAACTACTTCACCCAGATCCTTGCAGCTTTATCATTGTAGTGACTTGAAGAGTGCCAGATTCGTGTCCATCGGTAACAACCATAGTAATGGTGTTTACCGCGTTTTTTACCCAACTTGATTTTGTAGCCACGAGTTAGACGTGGAGATATTGTCATCGCGGAAAACGTGTAGATGTAATTATCACTCAAGTCGTATACCGCTTTCTTTGGTGCAACACATAAACGCTTACCTGTAAAGTCATCATTTTCGTAAAAACAGGCAAGACTATCATCAGGTTCAATCAATATCATAGATGTCTTATCATTCAGATACTTAACAAACCTTTCATCCTTGTAATAAGTCCTATATTTAGTTTTTCGACCAAATTCATAGTCAGAAACTAAAGTCACACGATACCCATTACGAATAGTGAAAGATGACGTGATGTCGTTAAAGTCAGCAGGAAGTTTCAAAGGTTTGTTTATATCTTTGGTGGAGTAGCAAAGACTTCGCCCTTTATAGTGTGCATGCTCGTAAAGACACAAGGCTGTCTCACCTACCCCATCATCAACTTGATACGAAGGAGAACAATCACTTACAAGAGTCGGATTACCAATTGAAAAACCACCCACAGCACAAGCTTTAATAGAGCTTGTTTCGTTAGTAACAGCTTTGCCTATCAATGTTTGTTCATTGACAAAATAACTAATCGTATTGTCCAGTACGCGTTCATTTTGATCCAAGTGCTCTTGGTAAATGAACGAAAACACTCCCGCCCCATCAATAGACTGAGAGTAGGACTCTGGTTGTACACCCACCATAAGGTTATCACTGTCAACAAAATCGATTTCAATACCGCCTGTATTCTCAATGATCTGTCTAGTACTTACAGGACTGCTCACATACTCAGAACACTGAACCTTCAAGTTGTTATCAATACAAAATCGTACTTTATTGGTTTCAATAGTGTTACTGGTTAAGTAAACTTTGCTACTCAGTTTGACACCATTCTCAGCTTGCCAGTAGATATCTTGAGAGTTCCCTTGTTTATCAAAGTTCGTCGCCAACTCACCATCAACATAGGAAAAAAGTACATACTGCCCAGATGTACCCATGCTTTGTCGCGTTATAGAGAAGCTTTCGGAGACTATTTCTAGATTACCTAAATTGTCTAGCGCTGATGCTGACGTTCCGGATAGTGCTTTCTGGGGTATTGAACCCACTAATATATAAAACAAAATAAATGAAAACTTTTTCATAATACCTTTCCGTTTGTTCGTTACCTTATTTCATTAAGTAATAGGTTTTTAAATCTTCTGATGAGCTATAATTAAGAAGCTCAGTTTCCTATGTAAAATGAAACAGATTAAAATTGGTTAGCAAGAATTTAAAAAGTAAAACATCTCGCTAACCAACACTTATTAAATAGAACAAACTATTGCTAGCATTTCTTGTAAAAATAAAGCAATAGTGCTAACAATAAATATTAATCCGTATTTTTCTTACAGATATAATATCCTTTATAGAAAGAGCGAGGTGCTTTTTGAACGGAAAGATCATCACTTAGCATAGTGACTTCTCCCCACCCACCAGTGACAGCGAAACCGGATTCGATGTGATTGCTTGACCAGTACCCTGTTTCTCCAGGCCAAGTCGCATCAATCTCATCCATATCTTCATTGACAAGGGTTTGCATATCGGCCGCAGAAAGTGCACTTATCTTGCCACCTAGTGCTTTACAATATGAATTTAGAAGATGCTCATCTCCTTCAAAAGACGGGGCTGCTGTGTAAGTTTTTTTCGCAGTTTTATCTGCATTCCAAACATCCTCTTCATGTTTGAACGATGTCGAAGGGAAAAGAACATCAAACTGTTGTTTAGTAGGTGGACGGCAGTACGGATCACAATCAGATTCAGCAACAATCCTAGTAGTACACGCATTCCAAGTTGTGCTACCTACATCAAAGTAAACATCCTCACATATCTCTACCACATTTACTGGAGCCAAATTAAGGCTCTTCAATTCGTAATATGCTTGAACGTCTACCTTTTTCCCACTTAGATCCGGAGTATTGGTGCCCTCACTTACCTGAGTTGCTATAACTTTTTTATCAACTTTATCTTGTATCAGACTCAACCATAAGCCAATACCAACTTTTGAACCTTCTTCGTCATCCCCAGTAGGTCCGATATATGAAAAATCCACTGTAATGCCGATATCGCTATCTGCACTCAGTACAACATTATCTTGAACTGTTTGACTCACAGACCACCAGTCTCGATAATCAATAAAATCATTAGCAGTTTTTAACCGATCAGGAGAGTTCACATAAACGGAAGCAGAACACAACGAGTCTAAACATAGAGAAATGCTTCTCCCAGCATCAACTTGTTTCGGTGTATACAAGATACCATCCATCAATCGTTCGTTACTTGTAGCGTCAATCCAATAGTAATTGTTCCTCTCCCCCTTTGCAGAATAAAGGTTCAATCCCATGCTTCCATTAACGCTTCCCGTAATACTTTGCCCAACGTTAACAACTCCACTTTGATGCAAAGTCGGTATTTCAATTTTTTCAACTGATGCATTACTTTTCAGTGGTAAAAAAGAAGCTAAGAATAAAACTGGGACACTATACTTATGTTTGAATTTTTCTCTAAATAATAAATGCATTTACTAAATCTCATGTAACCAATGGAAATAGGAAATATTCATCATTATTTTATAATTTAAAAGTTCCCACCTCATAATTCTTCTTATACTATTTGATAAGAGAGCTAATTATTTTTAATTTTATGTCATTCATTCACACAATAGCTTGTCATAAATTACATATAAATGGACGAAAATCTCAGTACCATTTTTACTAATTACATTAAATACTTTCTGATCACAATCCCATGCAGCCTAATAACGTAAATGCGCTTCCCTCTTCAAGTGATCTTACATCAAGCTCAACTTGCCAATTGATCAACGAACTAAGAAGTAAAAGAAATAGAATTAATATGAGCCAAGAAGACTTAGCGTCATTTTGTGATACATCAGCGAGCCATATCAGCAAGATCGAAAACCTTAGAGTTGTTCCTAGGCTAGATACGTTTTTAAGAATGTGTTTAGCCTTAAACGTAGAAGTCACCATACTAACAAGGTAAAAAACTTTTAGGATAACAAGTCATCAATGCAAATGCGTTTATTGAAATCCCTGACAAATTTGTTTAAGTTTCAGGGATAATTCCTACAAGATGCATCACTGCTATGAACGTACAAGACACTAAGCAATCCCTTATCATCGTGGAAGACGATCCCAAACTGCAGGCTATGCTGAGCGAATACTTTGCAGAGCAGGGCTTTGAAGTCAGTTGTTTCGACAATGGGACCGATGCACCCGAGGCAATTCTTGAAAGCCAGCCAGATCTCGTTCTTTTAGATTTGATGCTGCCGGGGCAAGATGGATTGAGTGTTTGCCGCCAGATCCGCGAATGCTACAAAGGCAAAGTGCTGATGCTTACCGCAAGTGATGATGATTTTGACCATGTTGCTGCGCTTGAAATTGGTGCCGATGATTTCGTAACTAAGCCGATTAAACCGCGTGTTCTGCTTGCTCGTATTCGTATGTTGTTACGCCGCAAGGAAACCACAGCTTCAGACTCCGATACCTGCCTTGAAATCGGTGTGTTATGCCTAAACCGATTACGCAAAGCTTGTAATCTAAATCATGAGCCGATTGCACTCACCGATGGTGAATTCGATTTACTTTGGGTACTCGCTAGCCATCCTGAACAAACCCTTTCTCGCGAGTGGCTTACCAAAACGTTGCGTGGAATCGAATACGATGGCACTGACCGTACGATTGACAACCGAATTGTAACGTTAAGGAAAAAGCTTAGCGATAGCACAACTCCCCCACAAAAAATCATTACTGTCCGTGGTAAAGGCTACCTCTTTATGCCTGATGCTTGGAACGCGTAATGAAACGAATTTATCTGGAAAGTTTTTTAGGTCTGATCATTCTTTTCGTCGCCAGTTTGGTTGGATATGAAGTCATTGTTTATCAATTAAATACGGACTATGACTACTTACTTGAAGAACACGAGGCACAAGCTTTCCATGAATTGATCTACCCTATTTACCAAGATAAAGGAGAAGATTACACCATTCAGCAGCTAGAGAAGTTTGCGACATCAAGCCACATGTTGCTGATAGCGCAAGAGATGACGAGCCTCCCTCCTGAAGTTGAGAAAGTTTTTGATGAAGATCCTTTCGTTAATACGGCCTTCGATGATGAGAGAGATTTATGGTTTCGCTTTGAACCTGGATCCCCAATTTTTAAACTGAGCGAAAACCCCAACAGCCCTATCATTCAAGCCATTAACTTTGATGACAACATTGTTTGGCTTTTCTTTCTAGCTGGTTTCGCGCTTTACTGTGTCTTATTGATTTGGTTCCTTAGCCGCCGTGTTCGAGCACTTGAGAAGGTCACTGTAGATTTTGCCTCTGGTGATTTTAATGCTCGAGCCGATACGTCTAGTGCCAAATCCGTGGGTACTCTGAACAAAAGCTTTAACCATATGGCAGAGAAAGTGTCTCGCCTGATCACGACCAACAAGATGCTTACCAATGCTGTCGCGCATGAACTACGTACACCGATCTTTCGGCTACAATGGCAAGCGGATCTCTTAGCTGACTCGACACTTAACAAACAACAAGAGAAATACATAAAGAGCATCGTAGAAGACATTGATGAAATGGAAAATATGGTCGAAGAGCTGCTCTACTATGCAAAAATGGAGCGACCAAATGCCGAGATTCAAACTTCCTCTGTCACCTTATCAAGCTTTGCTAAATCGTTTTTACCCAAGTGGCAACGTGACACCCAACTTTCAATCTCGATTGACGACACAAGTTCTCAGCAGACGGTCATTGATGCTGACCCGAAACTGCTTAAACGTGCCTTAGATAACCTACTTCGCAATGCAATGCGTTATGCACAAAGCCAAATCGTGCTAGAGATTGTAGAGACGCCTGAGAAGTCTTGTATTCGCATACACGACGACGGCTGTGGTGTCGAAGAGAAAGAGTGGCCTCATTTGTTTGACGCGTTTTATAGTGCTGACAAATCACGTAACAAGAGCACCAGTGGCTTCGGTTTGGGGCTTGCCATCGTCAAACAGATCGTTGAATTACAGAACGGCGAAGTCTATGTCTCACACAGCCCGTACGGCGGTGCGTGTTTTACAATCTGCTTTCCCAAGTAAATTCATAAACTTATCAATACTCCCGTAAACACCATTACAAAAGGCGACACTTCAATACAATTGGCCGACAGAGCACCACAATAAAACAGTGTACATTTAATCCATAAATTCACAGCAATAATGGATCAACGCAATGTATAAACCTCTTCTTCTCGTCACCCTTTCTTCCACACTTGCTGCTTGTGCTTACAACCAAGAACCTGTTGTCGATATGACCAATGTTGACCAAGCCCAATACGAACAAGATTTTACTTACTGCCAAGGTTACGCAGAAAAAGTAGATAAAGGTGAAGCCGCTAAAACGGAAGCACAAAATGGAGCGGTTACTGGAGCATTGGTCGGTGCCGTTGCTGGAGCATTAGAAGATGGCATCGGCGGGGCTGCTGTGGGTGCGGTTGCGGGCACCGCTGTCGGAGCAGGCGCCGGTGCTGTTGGTGGTGCTAGTGATTCAACCAAAACTCAAGCATTGGTTCTTCGTAAATGCCTAGCTAACAAAGGCTACACAGTATACGACCTTGAATCATAAAGTATAAATTCTCATCAATTGCATAAATAATTGAGTTTATAGCTGTGAATTTCACAAATGTTTCACGATCACTATTCTACTCTCCAAGCGTAATTAGATGCCTTTTCTTTAGGGGGCTTGATCCCTCATTGCCCTCTCTTTTTTTTGGCTTAGTCGTATAAGGCCCTCATTTTGAAACCAGGTAAAACAGGCATTCGCCGGATATTGGACGCAACCGGCTATTCACTTCAAGGATTGAAAGCAGCATGGACTCATGAAGCCGCTTTCAGACAGGAACTAATACTCACTCTCGTACTTTCTATATGCGCATTCTTGCTTCCTGTCACCACCTTAGAACGCATCATGATGATCAGCAGCCTTCTGTTGGTCGTGATTGTTGAATTGATTAATTCCGCCATCGAAGCGGTTGTCGATCGTGTCAGCGATGACTGGCATGAACTCAGTGGAAGAGCCAAAGACATTGGCTCCGCAGCAGTTTTTGTTGCGCTTTTTCTCGCCCTTTTTGTTTGGGCGTCGATTTTACTTTAGACCAACCGAAGAATGTCACTTATGAAGACAATTGAATCCCCAGCTAAAGGTATCTCTTATATTACCTTCACGCTTTTGCTTGCATTGTATTTCGCTCTCGTAGTGAATATTCCTATCTACAAAGAGCTCGTTCATATTTTTTCAGGATTGGATCAAGTTAAAATAGGTTTCATCATAACGATTCCTATCTTCTTCTTTGCTGCGCTGAACTTCTTATTTAACCTATTCAGTTGGCCCTGGATCGGCAAGCCATTCTTCATTTTCCTGCTTATCACGTCGGGCATGGTGAGTTACGCAAGCTACAACTACGGCACCTTGTTTGACACAGACATGATCACCAATATCGTAGAGACAGACACCAGTGAAGCCAGCTCTTACCTGAGTACCTATTCGGTCATTTGGACTGTCATCATGGGTGTCATCCCCGCTTTACTTGTTTTCAAACTGAAGTTCAAACCACTCAAAGATCAATGGCTTCGCTTTGCGCTAACCAAAATAGTATCTATGCTGGCATCGCTGGTTGTTATCGCAATCATCGCAGGGCTTTATTATCAAGACTATGCGTCGGTTGGTCGCAACAATAGTTACCTAAAAAAAGTCATCATCCCGACTCAATACGTGTACGCGATCTCTAGCTATGTAAAAGAAAACTACTTAACGACGCCAGAGCCCTATCGTGAGATTGGTACGGATGCGAAACAATCCCACCTTGCACTAGAGCAAGCAAAAGAGAAGCCGACGCTGCTTGTCTTTGTATTAGGTGAAACGGCACGAACTCAGAATTATCAAATCAACGGCTATGAACGACAGACCAACCCATACACCAGCAAGTTAGATGTCATCTCGTTCCAAGACGTTTCTTCCTGTGGTACCGCAACGGCGGTTTCTGTGCCCTGTATGTTCTCTCAATTACCACGCCACGACTTCGATCGCAGTAAAGCAGACAACCAAGATAACGCATTGGACATCATGCAGCGCGCTGGCATTGATTTGATGTGGAAAGACAACGACGGTGGTGACAAGGGTGTTGCTCATAAGATCAATAAGATGGATGTTGCACGCGGCAAACAAAACACACTTTGCAACGGCAATACCTGCTACGACATGGCGCTGCTAGACAATTTGGACGACCAAATCGCGAGCATGAAAGGTAACCGAGTTGTGGCGCTTCACCTGATTGGCAGCCATGGTCCGACTTACTTTCAGCGCTACCCAAAAGACAAAGCGTTTTTCCAACCAGACTGCCCTCGCGCAGATATTGAAAACTGCAGTGTGGAGCAAATTGTTAACTCTTATGACAACACGATCCGCTATACAGACTTCGTCTTGGATCAAACCATTGCGAAACTGAAAACGTTGGAAGATAAATACAACACGGCGATGGTCTACGTCTCTGACCACGGCGAGTCTCTGGGCGAAAACGGGTTGTTCTTACATGGTATGCCTTATGGTTTAGCACCGAATTTCCAAAAGCGTGTTCCTATGATGCTTTGGATGTCACCAGGCTTTAAACAAGCCAAACATGTCAACACTGATTGCTTGGAACAAGAAGCGCAGCAAACCGCAACGCACTCACACGATAATGTCTTCCATTCGTTGTTGGGCATTATGGATGTAGAAACCAATGCTTACGACGGCGCCTTAGATATCTTTAAGACTTGCAGAACGTCTTAGTCGAAAACAAATACCTAAAAGCCTGACACATTAACGTGAGTCAGGCTTTTTTATGGCATTTCACTCCCAAAAATCATTCTTGTTCCAGTTATAATATTGGTCTTGCTAACAAACAAAGTAGAACCAGATGAAAATTGGCATCATTGGCTTGGGCGACATTGCTCAAAAAGCTTACCTTCCTGTTATCACTCAGCTTCCAAATGTTGAGTTGGTATTTTGTACCCGCAATGCAAACACACTCAATTCACTCGCTCAACAGTATCGAATCGCAGAAACCTGCCAAGACTATCAGCAACTGGTTGGCATGGGCGTAGATGCAGTAATGATTCACGCCGCTACTAGCGTTCACCCTCAAATCGCGTCTTTCTTTTTAGAACAAGGCATCCCGACATTCGTTGATAAGCCTTTGGCAGACAGCGCTGCTGAAGTAGAAAACCTATATGAACTGGCAGAACGCGTGAAACAGCCTCTGTATGTTGGTTTCAATCGCCGTCATATTCCGCTCTACAATCAACATATGCCGAGCATCCAGAAAGGTGAACTTTCAGGCTTGAAATCTCTGCGTTGGGAGAAAAACCGTCATCAATTACCGGGGGATATCCGCACCTTCATTTTTGATGATTTTATCCACCCTCTTGATAGTGTGAACATCACGGCCAGAGCAGATCTGAAAGACGCTTACATTACACATCAAATGGATGGTGACCAACTGGCTCGTTTGGATATCCAATGGCAGCATGGTGAGACACTGCTTCACGCATCCATGAACCGCCATTTTGGGATCACCACAGAGCGTGTCCAAGCGTGCTATTCAAACAAAGCGATGGAGTTTGATTCGTTTGTTGAAGGGAAACTGTGGCAAGACAATCAGGAGCAAAAGTTGAGCTTAAAAGACTGGACGCCGATGCTGACCAGTAAAGGTTTCCACTCAATGTTGTTGGATTGGTTTGAAGTCATTCAGTCAGGCAAAATCGCTTCTGAAATCGTAGCGCGCAATATCGCTAGCCACCAACTTGCCGAAGCGATTTGTCAGCACATTGAACAGTCAGTGCGTCGATAATTAAGCACTAAAACGAGCGCGGAACGCTTTGGGAGCCAATCCCATGGTTTTGATGAACACTTTGCGAAACGCGCTCGCGTCTTGATACCCAACTTGATAAGCGATGACTTCAAAAGCTAAGTTGCTCGACTCTAATAAATCACACGCCTTTTGCACACGAAGATGCTGCAGATACTGATTCAAATTCAAACCTATCGCTTTTTGAAAACGTCTCTGAAGCGTGCGCTCAGTTAAACAGCTGATCTCCGATAGAGCTTGGTTTGAAATCACATGTGAGAAATGATCAGCCATGTAGTGCTGAGCACTAAGAACGGCACTATCACCATGTTGAAAGTTAGGTGTGAATTGCTGATAAAAACGTTGCTCTCTGGCACCAGTATCGACCACCAGCATCTTTCCCAACAAACGCATCACTGCTGGTGTACTTAGCTGAGAAACCAGCTCCAACCCCAAATCAAGCCAAGACATCATGCCACCAGCGGTAATGATGCTGCCCTCGTTGATAAGGATGGACTCGGGCTTAAGCGTCACGTTAGGAAACCTATCTCGGAATAACCCTGCCAGCCCCCAGTGTGTTGTGCACGCTTTGTTATTCAATAAATCCGCGTGAGCGAGAACAAACGCCCCTGCACATGCAGACGCCACAACCGCACCGGCTTTGTGCTGCTCAAACAACCAAGACGTTAACGCCTCACTTGGCGAAAGGTAATATTGCTCCGCACCGCTTGGCGGCAGTATGACGACCGTGAACTCATCGGCTCGAATAACGCCTTCTTTCCAATCAATGATATCTACATGAAAGCGGCATTCAACATCCAGCTCAATCGAAGCGCGGTTTGCCATCTCAAAAAGCTCCTGCAAGCCATAGACTGACGCTTTTGAAGCCCCCGGATAGTTCACAATAGCAATGTTTATCTTGTTCATTCCAATTGTCGTTTTTGACCTGTTTTTTGTCATTTTAGACACTAAGCAAGACAAAAGAAAGCACGCATAATAGCTCCCGTACCAAAGCAGCCCATCCACTGAAAACAAAAGGAAAACACCATGAGCCAAGCAGCACTTCTTGTTATCGATCTACAAAACGACTACTTCCCTAACGGTAAATTCCCTCTATGGAATACAGAAGCAACACTAAACAACATCAAGAGCGCAATTGCTAAAGCGAATGAGAAAAATATTCCTGTCATTAATATTCAGCACATCGCCGACCCAGCAATGGGCATTGCGCCTTTCTTTAATGAAGGTTCTGAAGGCGCAGACATTCACCCTGAGATCTTCGCGCTAGCGCCAAATGCCGATGTGGTTATCAAACACTTTGCAGACAGCTTTGAACAAACAAACCTTGAAGAAGTACTACAAAAACATGGGGTAACAGAGCTATTAGTAAGTGGCATGATGACGCAAAACTGTGTCACTCATACTGCGATTTCTAAAGCGGCAGAAAAATACGACGTATCAATTCTTATGGACTGCTGTACAACGGTCGATGAAATGATCCACAACATCGCACTGCACGCTGTATCAACTCGCGTCCCACTAGTAACGGCAGAACAAAAACTGTAAGCCAGCGAGCATCCACTATACTGTCTTAATTAGAATGACCCGATGCGCCACGCGTCGGGTTCTGTTGGTTGGCACTGACTCTCATTAACTCTATAGGGACAGCACAATGAAGTGGATGTCAGTTTTATCAATTATCACCTTATCGAGCGCACTCACCGGTTGTGGAGGGAGCGACTCCTCAGCTCCAGAGATTGCGGTAAGAGCTCTCAACTTTCAGACCGTTAACTTCGTCAACCAAAACCCGAGCGGTGTTTCAGATATCAGTGTTCAAGCCAATTATGGCAGCCTGCAAGAAGATATTTATTCCAATCTGCCACTTTATGGTGCGACAGAAACAGGCTTGCTGTTGATTCAAGAAAACGCCAGTACTTTTGATATCACGTTTGATTTGATTGAAACCAATAGCCAGCAAACATTAGTCAGTGAGACACGTTCAATTGCTGTCTCTAATCCTCAAGTGGTCTTTGCTTTTGGTGACGCTAGCACAGGTTTTTATGACCTCGTCTTCCAAGACAAGCCCGACACGAGCAGTACAACCAATACTCAAGTCTCTGTATTCGTTATGGACGCTAGCCAACTCCAAGGCGGTATTAATAGTGATGTTTGGGTGGATGGGTCCCAACGAATCTTTAATCTGAGCAAAAGAACCCTGTCGAGCCAGATCATTGTGGGTGCGAATACCGCAAATGTTCCGATTGAAATCAGAGAAACAGGCACTACAACGGTGATAGACACGTGCAATGTTTCTACCGAAACCAGAGCCATCATGGTGATATTTGATCCATTGGGAAACTGTCGAGTGCTGTCTGTTTTAGACCCTGTTTTTTAAGCCAATTGTTGGTATTTTGGACACTCAATAAGGTATGCATAAAACGCATACCTCACTTCACTTTTTATCATTTGTGTCATCACAGACTTATCTCTACACTTCGCGCTCTTTTTTCTACTTGAGCGCACAATGCATGCTTTTTTCTCAAACCATTTTCGCTCAGGTGCTGAGAATGTCCGTCATGTTGGGCCTGTCGTTAATCATCGTCCATAACTCACCTAAGTTATTGGAAATATTGGCAGAGCAAGCCATCAACAGCGGTTGCCATCAAACCACTGGCGACGGCGAACACCAGGATCACTCTCATCACCACCATCACCATTAATAAGAGCAAATTATGAGTATTTTCCGATTTCCAATTCTTGTTTGGCTTGGAATAGGGATTTTGATTATCTGTCTAGGGATCAGACAATCGTTCGGCATTTTCATGATGCCAATTTCAGACCACTTCCAAACGGGCCGTGAGTTCTTTAGCTTTGCTATTGCCTTACAAAACCTGTTGTTTGGTGTATTCCAACCGTTTGTTGGTATGGCGTCAGACCGTTGGGGCGCGAAGCGTATAATCATTTTAGGTGCCATTTCTTACGCTTTGGGTCTTTACCTGACTTCTATCGCAGTTGAACCAACCATGATGTATTTGTCGCTGGGTGTGCTGGTTGGCTTCGGCTTAAGCGCGACCAGTTATGTGATCGTGCTAGGCGCAGTGGCGAAAGTTGTCCCTGCACAACACGCTGCAAAAGCATTTGGTTTGACAACTGCTGCGGGCTCATTCGGCATGTTTGCGATGATCCCCGGCGCACAAGCTCTATTAAGTGACTTTGGTTGGCAAGGCGCACTTCAGGTGTTTGCCGTATTGTGTAGCTTTATGGTGATGTTTGCGTTGTTCATGAGAACGGCAAAACCACAAACTAACAACGCCGCAAGTGCTCAAGAAGATACGCAAACTCTGAAAGAAGCGTTAAAAGAAGCTTTCGCACACAAAGGTTACTGGTTGATCCACGCTGGTTTCTTCGTGTGTGGCTTCCATGTCATGTTTATCGCTACTCATTTGCCAAGTTACTTGGCAGATAAAGATTTACCGGCTTCGACAGCGGCGATGGCACTGGCGTATGTTGGCATCTTCAACATCTTTGGCTCTTACTTCTGGGGCGTGATGGCAGACCGTTACAGCAAACGCCATGTAATGTCTGCTTTGTATTTGATGCGTACAGTCGTAATCGGTGCTTTTGTGACTTTACCTGTCACCGAACACACTGCTGCCATTTTTGGCGGTGCTATCGGCTTCTGTTGGTTAGGTACGGTTCCACTGACTTCCGGCTTGGTCCGCCAGATTTTTGGTGCTCGTTACCTTTCAACCTTGTACGGCTTGGTGTTCTTCACTCACCAAGTAGGCAGCTTCTTGGGGGCTTGGGTTGGTGGTCGCATTTACGATTACTACGGCTCTTACGATCCAATCTGGTGGTCAACAGTCGTGTTAGCATTTATCGCGGCTCTTATTCACCTGCCGATCAATGACAAACCGGTACCACGTTTGAACTTGGCAACCGCGTAATCAAAGAAGGCTCTTAACGTTATAGTTGGGAGCCTTTTCTCTTTTCTCCCCGCAACACGCTTTCTGTTTTCCCTCAATCGAATAGGCATTCTCATCAATGATTGCTTATTTAAGATAAAGTGCGTCCATTCATCCTCTGTTAAGATTCGTGTGACATACTTAACACAACGCTATAAATCAAAAAGGGTTTTAAATGAGAACACTCGGCAACATCATCTGGTTTGTATTCGGTGGCGTATTCATGGGTTTGCTATGGTGGTTCTTCGGACTACTGGCTTTCATCAGCATCATCGGCATTCCATGGGGACGCGCTTGTTTCGTGATGGGTAACTTCTCGTTCTTCCCATTCGGCAAAGAAGCGGTTTCACGAGATGAACTGACCAATGAAATGGACATCGGTACTAGCCCGCTTGGCGTGATTGGTAACGTGATTTGGTTTGTATTTGCAGGTATTTGGTTGGCAATCGGTCATATACTTTCTGCCGTAGCATGCTTCGTAACCATCATTGGTATTCCGTTCGCACTTCAACACCTGAAACTGGCGGTTATCTCTCTGGCTCCGATTGGTAAAACAGTCGTGACAACAGAAGAAGCGGCAATGGCTCGCTACAACATCAACCGTTAATTTTGTCGCCCTCTGAGCATCCTGCTTAGAGGGTTATTCCTGTCAAAAGTAAGCCCATAATTGCCACTGCATACTCAAGAATAATGGATTGAAAGTTCATACTCCCACCTTAGTTAAAAGTTAAAATTAATACCTAGTTCTACGCTGTTCTCTTCACTTATCTTGGTCGACCCCGGTGAAACTCGATGCTCACCAAATGTGTACTTCACATAAGGCTCTACCCATTTCGGTTTTAAAGTAATACGTACTTCGTGATTGGTTCGATGACCACCCTCAGTGAGTTTTTTATCGTAGTTATACGAATAACCAAGTCGGATAAAATCAATCGGTGTATAGCTTGCTCCAACGGTGTTTTTCCACTCCCTTTCTGTCTTTTCCAATGATGGGAATGACTTACCGATTGAGCTGGTTCTCCACTCATGAGAGCTATTGGCGAAAACCATCCAGTCATCCCCTAACGCGGTTCCGGTAAACACGCCCGCATCATAAACGTCGAACAGATCTGCGCGGCCATAGCTCATAAATGCTTCTGTGTAGAATTGCCCGAGCATAACGCCATATCCCGTCCCCAATTCTAAATACCCCGTAGAATCGACCTCAGCAGAAATGTTCCACTCTTCTGTTGCTTGTAAGTACCCTGAAGCAGTCACAATCCATTCATCATCTGCATTGGACACATCTAAACCAAACTCTGGCATTTTGTAGTCAGCAGAAAAACACGGCACGGCAAACAGCGCGCAAAGCAGCGTCAGAGATTTATTCATTGGAATACCTATCAGAAAGACTCGAAAAGAAAAAAGGAGCCACTTAAATCAAGCGGCTCCTTGCTACTTACCCTTATGCGATTTGGTTTACGAGCGCTCAACGCGGTCGCGAATCGCTCTTTTTATTTCCTGACGTTGCTCTTGTGATAGGGATTGAACCTTTTGCTTCAGCTCTGCACGCTGTTCTTTGGTTAATTGGTTTGTAGGCAAATTAGTGACATCTTCGATTGGGTGACTAATTTCTGGTTCGATTGGGTTAATTGGCAACGGCAGTTCAATCGGATGCATTGGAACCCCTTCAATTGGGTGGCTAATATCTGGACGGTTCGTGACTCCGGCAAATAAACGCCCATCCTCGTTGCGGAATACCACCTCTGTGCCATCTTCTAAGCGCACGATGTAGTTATCCCCTTCTTTTGATGTATGACCTACAATGTCACCGTCTTCATTTCTAATCTCGCTATCATTAACGGTGTAAAAAGCACCTGAATCACCAACAACAATGTTTACAGTGTCTGTTTCATCTTTACTGATGAATACATGATTCCCATTGTCACCAACGATTACTGCCGCACCTTCAAGTTCAATGATGTCACCATATGTCGGAACAACACCGCCTCCAAAGTCAGGATCTACATCTTCTTCAATAGGATGTTCAATCTTAGGTTTCACTTCTTCCACCACCAATCGACCATCTTCTACACTCAAGTGCACGAAACCCTTGTCATTCACAAACACCAACTCGTTATTGCGAACTTCGATGTTACCAACCACATTACCTGAAGCATCTTTCACGACATCACCGTCGGTGAAGTACAGTTCACCACCGACATTAAATACGGTGTTACCTTCTACGCCACGGATTGCGACTGTGTTGTACTCACCATTGTCGCCTTGAATTGCCATTCCATCGAAATGTTCACCTTCGAAGGTTTGTACCGATGCCACACCTGCTGGCTCACTAGGGGAGTCCGAAGAACTTGATGATGAACAACCAGCTAGAAAAGATGCTGCGATAACTGCACTCAGTAATTTAACTTTCATGATTTACTCTCTTAATTTGTCGAAATTCAGGGCTGCCTCTTGCAGGTTATGTGGACTCCCTGCCCGATGAAGAGAAGTATATTGAACAGTGTTTTTTGGTACTAATTGCTTAAAAGAAACCCGCACTTAACGGCGGGTTATTAATAAACAGAGGTATAAGGCGTGATAACTGAGGGTTATTATTGTTACGACTCTCGCTCTAGGTGTCCGGTAATAATCTCCGTTACAATATTGCGCAACCAGTGCACCATCTCATTATGTCGATTCTTGTGGTGGTAGTAAGCCAGCAGAGACGGTTCGATCACCATACCATCGAGCTCAATATCAAGCCTACGGAGCTTATACAACTTATCGACATTCACGGTTTTAGACGCCGGAAACACCATATCTGAATTTGCGACCACATCAATAATTGCTGACGGGAGTTCCGAGCGAAACGCAATGTTTGGCTCTACCCCTTTGATCTTCATTATTTTTTCTGAAAATGAGATATTAGAGTTCCAGTCAGCGGCAATCACGGTCGCAAACTCAAGATGCTGGCAATCTGACACTCGTAGGCAATCACCTTGCAAGGGGTGGTCTTTTCGAACATAAGCACAAAACGCATCTTTTACGATTTCTTTCGTCAAGAGCTCTTTGGGAGCGTGGTTGATTTCGTAGTTCACACCAAGCAGAACTTCATCCTTAATAATTTCATCCATGGTAGAGCGTGACCAGTTCAGTAAATGAATTTGCACATTGGGTGCCGCCTGTCTGATTGCTTGAAATATTTCGCTTGCATAGGAACTAAGGATAAAAGGAGCTAACGCAATCTTGACCGTCCCGTTCATCTCTAATGGGTTAAAGTCTTTTGAGCCATTTAACGTCATCGATATCTCATCAAGTAACGGCGCTAAGCTTTCCGCTAAATCATTCGCGTACTCGGTAGCTCGCAAGCCATGATGGGTTTTCACGAACAGCTCATCTTCGAAATGGTCTCTTAATCGCTGCAGTGCTTTACTTACAGCCGGCTGCGAGACAAACAAACGCTCAGCGGCTCTGCGCATATTGCGTTCTTGATGGAGGATAATAAACGTCCTCAACAAATTGAGGTCGAGATTAGAGAAAAGATCTTTGGCCATATTCCACATCGATAATAACTTGAGGTTATTATTCAGCATAAGAACAGATTTGTACACTTTCCAATCTCAACCTATGAATTATTTGCACTCTCTACGCCTCTATGACGAAAAAATAACAAAGATTGAGATCTAGTTGGCGTTTATAAAATTAGAAATACGCCGTTCCGATGAACACCCTGCTCTCAGTAAACGTTAATCTGCGGCATTCTTCGCTTATCACATTCGTCAAATTTATCATTTTACATGGCTTTGAAATAAGTCGTTTTGCTCATCCCTGTATCAACTCGGATGCAGGTTTCTAGATAACTTCTTTGATGCAGGTGTGAGGGTATCAAGTGTTCGCTTTTATGCGTTGATTCTCAAAAAATAGAGTAAAAAACCTAGTACATTAAACGAGATAACCCACACCAAATTTGTAGATTGAGAACTTCTGTTAAGTGCATCCATCTTTCTCTAATAAAGGAGCTGCTCAAGCGTTTATTAAGGAAGATAAAAAGCAGTGAACTTTGAAGATTTTTTATATCTCATTGAAAGTGATTTTAGCTTTTCAATGTTCAATCAGTAATGTAGATAGGTTAAGGTTTATGGGTTACAGTTTGATACAGCAACCAAAAGTCTTTCATTCTTATACCAAAAATGGTTTAGACGCATAGCAAGGATTCCTATGATAAATAAAAAAGTATTGATTCTCTTTGCGCATCCTTCCCAGCATCGCTCAGAGGTGAATACTCCCCTTTTTAAAGCAGCTAATACAATTGAAGGTGTCACTTGTGTCGATCTCTATGCCGAGTACCCGCACTTCAATATCAATATTGACCGAGAACAACAGCGTTTACGCGACCACGATGTGGTGATTTTTCAATTTCCGCTGTACTGGTATTCCACGCCAGCCATTTTAAAAGAGTGGCAAGATCTGGTTTTAGAATACGGCTTTGCTTATGGTTCGGAAGGTACAGAGCTTCATGGCAAAACCATGCTTTGTGTCTTATCCGCAGGTGGTAAAGAAGAGGCCTATAAAGCCGAAGGCTACAACCACTTCACCATCCGTGAGCTATTAGCTCCTATAGAGCAAATGTCGGCACTGACTGGGATGAACTACATTGCTCCACTTGCATTGTTTGGTTCCCGTACCGCTCAAGAAGAAGATCGAATTCCACAGCATGTCGAACGCTACAAAACGCTGCTCAATGCGTTGGTCAATGACACACTTGATCTTGAAGCAGCGGCATCGCTCATCAAACTCAACAGTGCATTACCACAACTGATTAAGGAAGCGTCATGACAGGGATATTCTTACAAGCCTTTGTTTACCTTATTGCCGCTGTCGTCGCCGTTCCTTTAGCAAAACGTCTAGGCTTAGGCTCGGTATTAGGTTACTTGATTGCGGGTGTGGTCATTGGTCCTATTATCGGCCTCGTAGGTGAAGAAACCACAACAATTCAACACTTTGCTGAATTTGGTGTGGTCATGATGTTGTTCCTCGTTGGTTTGGAGCTTGAACCTAAAATGCTGTGGGCAATGCGTAACCGCTTGATGGGCTTAGGTGGCTTACAAGTCGGTGGAACCGCTGCTCTGATCATGGCCATCGCGCTTTATTTTGGACAAACTTGGACCGTTGCATTGGCCATTGGTCTGATTTTCGCTCTATCATCAACAGCGATTGTTCTGCAAACCTTTAGCGAGAAAGGACTGACCAAAACAGAAGGTGGTCAGAACGCGTTCTCGGTGCTGCTTTTCCAAGATATCGCCGTAATTCCAATGTTGGCGTTTATTCCGCTATTGGCACTACCAGAGTTGGTAGAACAAGCGCAATCGGCAGCGCAAGCAGCTGCAGAACACCATGAGGAACTTAGCCTAGTGGCTGGACTTCCTGGCTGGGCTTACGGTCTAGTGATTACGGCTTCTATTGCTATCGTCGTTGTTGGCGGACATTTCCTAAGTCGTCCACTGTTCCGCTACGTAGCAAGCTCTGGTCTGCGTGAAATTTTTACTGCAACGGCATTGATGCTGGTGATCGGCATTGCAGCTTTGATGAGCCTAGTGGGTCTGTCCCCTGCGCTGGGTACGTTCTTAGCAGGCGTAGTACTGGCGAACAGTGAGTTCCGCCATGAGCTGGAATCAAATATTGAGCCGTTTAAAGGCTTGCTGCTTGGCCTGTTCTTTATCACGGTAGGTGCTGGCATCGACTTCTCAGTGCTGTTCAGCGACTTTGGTTTGATCATCGGTCTAACGCTTGGCGTGATGATTCTGAAAGCAGCGATTCTATTCGCACTTGCGTTTATCTTCCGTATCAAAGGCAGTAACCGTTGGTTGTTTACTTTGAGCTTGGCGCAAGCGGGTGAATTCGGCTTTGTGCTATTAAGCTTCTCGGTACAAAACCACGTAATCCCATTCGAGCTTTCACAAACACTGGCATTGGTTGTTGCGATCTCTATGTTCCTAACGCCTGGTCTATTCATTCTATTTGATAAAGTGATTCTTCCTCGCTTTGAAAGTGAATCGAATGAGCGCGAAAGTGACACCATTGAAGAGCAAGGCACCGTCATCATTGCAGGCATTGGTCGCTTTGGTCAGATCGTAAATCGCTTATTGGTATCTAATGGCGTGGAAACGGTTGTACTCGACCACCAAGCAAGCCAAGTCGACAACATGCGACAAATAGGCACTCGTGCCTACTTCGGGGACGCTATGCGCCCGGATATGCTACATACCGCTGGCATTGAGCACGCTGCCGCCATTGTCGTAGCCATCGACAATCAAGAAGCGAGTGTTGAACTGGTCAAATACGTCAAGCACACGTATCCGAAGGTGAAAATCATTGCGCGCGCCTTTGACCGTGGACATAGTTACTTACTTCGTCAAGCAGGCGCAGATATTATTGAATCTGAAACCTATCATTCAGCTTTGGAGATGGGCGGTCATGTTATGAAATCACTGGGCATTCACCCGTTCTATGTAGAGCAACAGAAAGCAACCTATAAACGCGTGGAAGACCGAAAGTCTGACATGTTATACGAAGCATGGGCAGACGATTCTGAAGGAGAGCGTTACGATAACAACTTCCGTCAACTGTTTATCCATCTTGAAGAAAAGATGGCAGAAGAGATGCAAAAGGATCGTCACGATAAGCTCTCCCGTTCTGAGCGTGGTTGGACACCTCCGCCGAAAGGGTATGCGGATGACTTCAACGAAGAAAACGTCCAAGAGCTGAACCCTTGCAAAGAACAACCTTAATAAACGCGAAAACCTCCCACGCTGGGAGGTTTTTTTAATGCGAGAAAGGGAGAAAGGGAGAAAGGGAGAATAATTACCTACGTCAGATCACTCATCAATGTCTCATACTCTTCATTCGCTTCATCAACTAAATGCGACAGTTCTAATGCGTCGGTTTTCGCTAAGTTGAACTGCCACGAAATGGTGTCTTCTTTCCCGCAAATACAAGTTTGAGCGCCACTACTTTCAAAAGAAAGATCATCAAACTCGGTGGTGTGGCGTTCTTGAAGCTCGACAATTTCAACTTCCAATTTACCGACGGGATTGACTTCAACATGGGCGTGTAAATCTGGGCTATTCGATAAACAATACTCTCGATGAACTGCAATCATGGCTGCCTCCTTGGTCTGCCAACTGACAACTCATCAAATAGTGTAGACGAGGCATTTTGAACGTGGGGTGAAATAATAATGAAGATTGATCCTGAATAAAAATTCATCAATTTTAATTCCAAACCAACTCTGAATGTTCGACTCGATAACCGTCAGTTTTTACATAAAATTACTTCGTCAATGCGCGATTCAATCGCCTTTATTGCTAATGTCACTGCCATCGGCACATGAGCTTGGTAAGGATGCAATACATAAATTGGGTTCACCTTTGACGCTTTCACACCGGGAACCGGTTCAAGAAACGAGTTCGACTCCAACATAAAATCAGGCAAGAGCCCAACGCCTAACCCCATTTCTAAAAGACTGGCCACATCAAAGACGGTATTCGCTCGGTGCTTCACTGGATATTGAATTTGATGTTCCAGCTCCTTGGAAGCAAACGCATGGACCACAGGTTCAAGCTGCCAATGTTGAGCAATATAAGGCGCACTTTCAAAATCAGTATGCGCGCCTTTCGCACGACACAAGACGTCACAAAACTGCCCTACTTTGCGCTGCTTAACGTTTGAATCACCAGAAGCCCCTACTCGTACGGCAAGATCGATATCCTGTTGAACGATATCTACATGCTTATCATCACTGATCAAATTCAACTGCACATCAGAGTAATCAGCAAAAGCACTCGTTAAAGCAGGCAACACTATTGAACGCATTAGTGCATGTGGCGCAGTGACAGTAAGCCTTCCCGTTGGCACTTGCTTTAACTCTGTGGCTTCTAACCACGCAGCTTCTGCTTGTTTTGTCATTTGCGCGCACTGCTCGTAAAAGCGTTCGCCCGTCGAGGTTAGAGTTTGCTTTCTGGTAGTACGTTTGAGTAAGCAAGTATCCAGCTCTAGTTCAAGTTGCTTCAAAGCAGAGCTCAACACTGACTTAGAAAGCTCTAACTTATCGGCAGCTTTGGAGATTGAACCACACTCGACAATATGAACGAACAGAGACATTAAACGCAGCTTATTCATCGCCCTTCCTTATTGTTCTTTTTTACAGAACATTCAATTCTTATTACTTTGTTTTTCCACCTCAATTCTAACCCTATGATGATTACATAAACAAACACCAATCACAGGATATTCAGGATGACTCAATCAGTTTTAGAACGCGCTCAAGCAGGCATCTCAGCATGGCAAATCGCTTTCAACAATCAAGACGCTGCGGGCTGTGCAGCACAATACGCAGAAGACTGCATTATGGTAGCTAAGCCATTTGGCACTTTTGAAGGGCGCGAAGCAATCCAAGCATTCTGGCAAAACATCATGGACCAAGGTTTTAACAGCGTGGACTACACCAACACTAAGTGGGAACAAGACAGCGAAAATGGCTACATTCTTTCTTCAGATTGGACGATGAACAAGGCGTTTGGTGTCGTACACAAAGAGTTATGGGAAATTCAAGAAGATGGTTTGTCTCGCCTAACGTACGATGAGTTTGAAGTGCTTGGTGAACGATAAGCTTTAAGTCTTTCAGAATAAAAAAATCCCCAAGCCGAAACTTGGGGATTTTTGTTTTTCAGTTTACTTAATTACATTAAGCAAAGATGAAGGTGTATAGGTAACCTGCGCCCATTGCCATCGTTAAGATAACGAATAGGAAGGCTGCAATCATTTGGTTCTTAAAGATTGATTTCAACAAAATCACTTCTGTAAGACTTGCGCCTGCGCTACCAATGATAAGTGCCATTACTGAACCCAGTGCCATACCTTTTTGTACTAGCGCCGCACTTAGTGGAATAACTGCCTCTGCACGGATGTACAATGGAATACCAATAATTGCTGCTACTGGAATCGCGTACCACTTCGCTTCACCTGCGTACTCCGCAATAAGATCCGTTGGGATGAAGCCGTAGATGAATGAACCAATCGCAATACCCATCATTAGGTAAGGGAATACTTGTTTAAAGTCTTTCCAAGTTGAGTGCCAAATACGTACCCAGCGGCTAGGCTCTTTTTCTTCCACGATGGTCGCTGTTGCACTACCGTCTGATGAACAGCAAGACACTTCTACTTTAGGCTCCGCTTTTGGCGCGCTATCACCACAACAAGATGTTTTTGTTGCAACTGGTGCAGGTTCGCCACAAGCGCTGGTACCACAGCTTGATGCAGGTTTCGCTTGTTCTTTTTTCTTGCTTGAATCACCGCAAGATGTACCACATGAAGAGGTGCCTGCTGCTTCGTACGCTTCTGGTTTTACGTAACGTTCAAAGCCTAGCTTTTCAAGTACATAGCCTGCAACCACAGACACTGTCATCGCGATAGCAAAGTAGAATACCGCGACTTTCCAACCAAAGGTCACTACAAACAAACCAATGATTACAGGGTTAAGTAGTGGACTGGCAAATAGGAACACCATCATAGGTCCAAAACCTGCTCTTGCACGCAATAGACCTTTCAAGAAAGGAATGGTCGAACACGAACAGAAAGGCGTAATCGAACCTAATAGCGCAGCAATAAAGTAACCTTTACCCTTTTTTGAGCTCAGGATAGATTGAATTTTTTCTGGCGTTAGAAAATCTTGCAACACACCCACTATGTAGCTAATTGCTAGGAATAGGATGATAAGTTCGGTTGCTAGAAACGCAAACATATCAAGCGCTTCCTTAGCCATGGTCATGATTTCTGGATTCATATTGATTCTCCTACTGATGTCACATCAGTAACTGTAAATTTCCTAATGAAGCTGAACTCTTCACTTCTATTTTTCTCGAATTATAGAATTAAAAATCGACGCGTCAACCATTATATTTCGACAAATATCGAAATATAATTTAAAGTCTTAATAATCAATTAATTAACTAGGTATTTTTTCTTGTTTGCTATTCACCCACACTTTCACTATCATCGAAATGTATTTATCGTCTGTCATTCCAAGAGGTCAGTATGGAACTCGAAGCTGTAGCAAAAGCGCTCAAAGAGCTAGGACACCCTACCCGTTTATGTATCTATAAAGAGGTGGTCAAAGCAGGCTATGAAGGAATCGCGGTTGGTGGCGTACAAGATAAACTTGGTATTCCAGCCTCTACCCTTTCTCATCACATTTCGAGCCTAGCCTCAGCAGGCTTAATTAGTCAGCGTCGTGAAGGTCGCACTTTGTATTGTGTTGCTGAGTATGAATGTTTAGATACGGTTATTGGTTTCTTGCGTGACGAGTGTTGCATCAATGAAAACTGCTAACCTCGAATCAATTTGGAGCGAATACGAACACGCTATTCATGCGTTCTTGCGCTCTAAAGTCAGCAATGAAGATGATGTAGACGACTTAAAGCAAGAGATTTTACTTAAGACTTATCAAAACCTTGCGGATATTCGTGATGTATCAAGCGTCAAATCTTGGCTCTTCCAAATCGCGAATAACGTCATCATCGATTTCTACCGTAAACGCGCTCGAAATCAGCGTGATAATGACCTCGTTGCTGACGATCTTTGGTTTGAAGAGCAAGAATCAAACCTGAAACAAGAACTGTCAAAGTGCATTGCGCCGTTTGTGCAAGCATTACCAGATGAGCAATCGCAACTGCTCTCTTCTATTGAGCTTGAAGGCATGAGCCAGAAGAAGTTGGCCGAAGAGCAAGGTATCAGCTACTCAACCCTTAAATCGCGCGTACAGAGAGGACGTGTCGAATTGAAAAAGCTATTTGAAGAATGTTGCAGTTTCTCGTTCGACAAACAAGGTCGTATGACAGATTGCAACCAAAACGGTGCTTCTTGCGATAAATGTTAATCCCTCGCTGAATGCCCACCTCACAATGAATACCGATAGCTTGGCGGCTAGTCATCGAGTCGCCTATCCATGAACTCAATCACAGCTTTATCTCATCGTCCGCTCTCTCATTTGCTATCTTGCTGAATAGTAAGCTTTACTTCTTCTGCTTTAAGGAAGAAGGAAACTTATATTTATGATCTCATTAAGAGAACTCACCAAAGAAAACTATCTAGATTGTATTCGTCTCAATCTTTACCCGGAACAAGAAGAAAACCTTGCCTCCAACGCGATTACGATTGCTCAGTCACGCTTTGAAACCGACTACCGATTGAAAGTGATTTATGAACAAGAGACGGTGATCGGTTTGCTTGCGTTTTGCCATGAAGACGAGCCGCTTGATTACTCCATTTACTGGCTGTTCCGCTTTATGATCGACAAAGATCATCAGAACAAAGGATATGGAAAGCAAGTACTTAACTTGTTAGTTGAAGAAGTGAAACAACTCGGCGGGAAAACCTTACTCACGATGCATAAACCCTCCAATCAGCAGGCAGGTAAGCTTTATCGTACGTTCGGATTTCAAGAGGATGGCGTACTCGATGATGGTGACATATCACTACGATTAGTGCTTTGTTAATTCAGTACGAATCCAAAATGGAGAGTTCTGGCTTTTACACCTGTTTATCAAACCATTCGGTCACCAACGCCACCAGCTTTTGATGGACAGGACTTAACGTATTGCCTCGCTTTAGTAACACATAGCCTGCACGACCTTCGTTTGCCATAAAATCGATATTTAACGGGACAAACTCGCCTTTCTCATCATGAGCTTGCACTAAATGATGAGGAAGCAAGGCAAAGCCATCATTTTTCAATAATCGCATCAACACATCGATGTTACTGATTCGCGAGATGTTCGGTGACATAACCTGTTGATTACCAAGTGCACTGGTACTGAAATTTTCTGCAATGTACTGATGATGTGAAGCAAGATCCTGCAGAGTCACCACAGGTTTCTGCGCTATCGGACTTTTCTGATGCGCATAGAAGGTAAACCTTGGATAACCCAAGTTAATAAAAGACATCCCTTCTGTTGGGAACGCTTTACCACTGTTGAGTACCACCGCGAAATCCGCTTGTTTCGCCATAAGCATTTCTAACGCTTCATCTCGGCTGCGATGTAACCAATGAATCGCTGTACTCTTGTATTGCTTACGTAACGACAGGTCGATGTCCGCTATGGCATCACACGGTACCGACATGTCGTGACAAATCGTTATCTCCGGAACATCCCCTTGAGAGTAGCTGTCGCAAGAAAGCTCTAAAGACTGCATTTGGTAAAGAATATGCTTGGCTTGGGTCAGTAACGTCACTCCTACTTCCGTCAAAACTGGCGTTCTTCCCTTGCGTTCAAACAAGATCACATCCCAATCAATTTCGAGATCGCTGACTTGGTGATGCAGCGTCGCCCTGTCTTTCCCGATTACTCTTGCGGCTTGGCTAAATGATCCATGCTCCGCGACAGCGACAAATGCAGTAAGTTGCTCAAGACTGGCTCTGGGCATTGAAAGATCCTCAAACAATAAACTCGTTTATCTTAGCTCAACCTATATTCTTTTGTTGCAAAGTTTGCAACATAACTGAGATTACATGGTGAATTTTAAGCGTAATAATGACCTCGTATTGAAACGTTACGAGGGCAATTCAATGAAAGGTTTTAGCAAAAAAGTACTTCTAGCAGCATCTGTTGCAATGGCAGTTGGCAGCATCTCTACCGCAGCAAATGCGTGTTCACGTTTGGTTTGGGAGACTCAAGACCACGGTGTATTTGTCTCTCGTACTATGGATTGGATGGAAGCCAATCAGCCAACTATTGATGTTCGTCACGCAGGCCAAACCTACCGCGGCTACGATAAAGACGATGCGCTTACGTGGACATCGAAATACGCTTCTATCGGTGTAAGTATTTACGGCGTTGGCATTATTGATGGCTTTAACGAAAAAGGCTTTGCAGCGAATGCTCTGTTCTTGGATGAAGAAAACCCAGGCGAACCACAAGCTGGCAAACAACAAATTGAAAACTCACGCTTTGTCGCCTATTTGATTGATAGCTTTGCATCCGTTGATGAAGCATTGAAGCATCTAGATTCAATCCAAATCCAACAGTTCAGCCACAATGGCATCGAAATGAAGGGACATTATTCATTAGAAGACGCAAGTGGTGACTCTGCTGTGTTGGAATACATCGACGGCGCTTGGCAAGTTCATCATGGCAAACAATATGACGTGATGACTAACAGCCCAGAGTACGCGCAACACTTGAAAAACTGGCAAGAAGCGCAACCAAAAGCGAAGAGTGATGTGAATGGTGAGTTCCCGATCCCGGGCAACATTAATTCTGCTCAACGCTTTATCTGGAACAGCTACATGAAGGATCAGCTTAAAGAGCCTAGCAGCTACACCAATGGCATTGCGAAACTGGATAGTGTGACCTACAAAATCCCATTGGACGCGGCAAACCGCCCAGTGAATGGCGAAATGCGTGGCTACGCAACCATCTATGGTTTGGTGTACAACCTAGACCAAAAAGTGATGAACATGCGTTACCAGTATGACGACAGTTACACGCAGTACTCAGTGGACTTTAACAAGTTGAATGACGGACATAACTACACCATCAAAGCCGATTTACCGGATCTGTTTGGTGACATTTCATCTCGCTTAGAAAAAGGCGATGGCGTCATGGGTCAGCACTTAGTGAAATAGCTTAAACAGCAGAACTTGAAAGGTGTTTGGACAAACATCTACCAAAGGCGCCGACTTACTCGGCGCTTTTTTTATCCTCACAGCACATAAATAAGACAATAACTCAATTTGGATTACATAAGTTTATGAATATGAGAACAAATGATAATTTTTGAAAGCATTGTCTTAAGGCTAATATACGTGGAACAAAATGAAGATTTCCAACTATTCTAACGTTATTAAGCCATATAACTCGTGCTTTATGCCCTTAGAGGAAAAGAATGAAAGCGATCACTTACCAAAAAGATCAAGATACCTTTACCTATACCGACATCGACACTCCAGCGCTTGCGAGTGGATTAGATGTGTTAGTGAAAGTTCATGCTATTGGGCTCAACCCTGTCGATGCAAAGGTCAACCTTTGGCACGAGATGGTCGATGGCATGGACGATACTTTCGTTGGTGGCCTCGATGTTTCGGGGGAAATCGTTGCCATCGGTGACAAGGTATCGGGTTGGCAGGTAGGTGATCGCGTTCTCTATCATGGCAACATGCGTCGAATGAGCGGTGGTTTCGCCGAATACGCGATTCACGACTCACGCACGTTGGTTGCTCACCCAAATGTTGAACCAGAAATCGCAGCCGCAACACCTTGTGCTGGCTGGACGGCTTATCGAGCTCTTGTCGACAAGCTAAACATCTCAACTCGTAAAAGCATCTTTATTGCCGGAGGGTCGGGAGGCGTTGGCTGTTTTGCTATTCAGCTGGCACGCTTCTTTGGCGTAAAAACCATCATCACAACCAGTTCAGCGCTCAACCATGAATTTGTTCGATCGTTAGGCGCAACACATGTCATTGACTACAAACTAGAAGATGTTCGAGAACAAGTCATGTCTATCACTGAAGGCTTAGGCGTAGAAGTATCTTTGGATTGCGTTGGTGGCGACAACGACATCTTGTGTGCCTCTGTGCTGGGGTTTGAAGGCGAAATGGTAGAGCTAGTAAGAACAACCCGAGCAACCGAATACCCAGGCGCTTTCCTGCAAGGGCTTACTTTCCATCAGTTAAGCTTAGGATCTGGCCATGTTCACGGTGAGATAGGTTTTCATTCTTTGGTAAAAGCCGGGAGTGAGTTTTCTCACATGCTAGAACGCGGTGAGATCACAATACCTAAGTTGGAATTGGTGGAGCTAAAAGACGTCCCTCAAGCATTAATAGCAATTCGTCAGCAACGTACGGTTGGAAAAGTTGTCGCGACAATAACCAATTAGTGCTTAAGCGACAGCATAATGATGAAGCGCAAGCTTGAAAAATAGCTTGCGCTTCCTATCCAACACTTAGTTTGTCACCAACAACATTGCTGATTTCGCCGCCACTTTAACCTCTTCACCGTTAGGCACTTGTTCTCCGGTCATCATATCAACCAGAGCCTTGTTCACTGTCAGTTGCAGTGATTGCGCTCGCGCAGATTTGTTGAGTACCAAGATGCCCTTCTCGCCGCGCTGAAGTACCAACATATCGTCGTTACCTTCCAGTACCGTCATTGGTTCGCCATGAACAAGATTATGGAATGCCACCATCTTTGCCATACGTGCGTCCTTCCACGCATTCTGCCATCTTGGTTTACCGTCCACGCCCTTGATGCCACTGGTATCCAGATCCGTGTAGATAAGCGGAACACCACCATCGCGTCCCAGAATGTAGGCATACGCTAGCCATTCGTTCTCTTCATCCATGACTAAATCCAAGAACACATCATTGTTTGGAATATCATGAGTAATCGCGAAAGTAATAGCTCGACGGTTAGATAAAGCCTGACCAAAACAGTACGGGTCGATCAAAGACTTAAAACTGCCTTTCTTCGAAAATGCCTTAAAAATGGTTGAGAACAACGGGAAGTCGTAGGCCCCCAAACGCGTTTCTTTTAAGTACGGTTCAAGGAACAATTCATATTCTTCTTCTGTCGCGCCACCATCTGTGATGATTTCACCAAAGATATGAACGTCTTGAGTAATGTCATCAGTCCACACTTGCTTTAAATGCTCAAGAGTCATGTGCTTTGCGGCATCAATACGGAAGCCCTTTACGCCTAGTGACTTAAGTGACATCAAGTAAGCTTTCTGCTGCGCAGCCACATGGTGACATACTCGTAATGTCGGCAATCCAGGGTCCGTTGGGCCCCCCGTAATACGACCGTTCTGCACTTCCCACTTGTCTTTCCAATCTTTTATGCCAAATGCTTCAACGAAGTCATTTTCATCAAACAGCGGTTCTGACAAGTCACCGAATAGAATAAGGTCTTGATACTTTTCAGCGTTCTGCTGGTAATCGTCCATCACGGCTTGGCGCGGATATTGTAAATCCGAGCGTAAATGGGCTTCGTTCGCCATGTGATTAAAGACGACGTCGGCATAAACCAATACACCTACACGGTCGAGCGCTTCAACCATGTTTTTAAAATCTGTGGTATTGCCGAGCGCATTGTCGATAACACGATAATCTTGAGGTTGGTAACGCTGCCACCAGCGTTCGTCTTGTGCGCTTTTCATCGGCGGAGAAACCAATACTGAGCCATAACCAAGCTCGCCGATCTCCTTTGCACTTAAGGCAACGTCAGCATACTTCCAATCAAAAGCATGCAAGATAACATTTGCACCTGTTAATTGTGTTTTCTGTAAGCTACTCATGTCTATCTCCTAGTCGCGTTCGCTCACCCATTGTTACTCGTATTCTTCGTGAGCGAATCCAATAGCCAAAATTATAAGAACTATTAGCGAACCTCCCTCACCCCTTTTGCGTTTCTGCTAGGTGGAAAAACAAGGCGTAGCTCATCCCCAGTTAAGGTTTAAACGTCCGTTTAAAAGTATTCAAACGCCCAAGCCAAAACAAAGATCGCAAGGATACCGATTTAAACACCTGTTTTATAAGCATTTTGCAGATAAACCAATCTGATCGCGCCTACTCTCACTATTACGCCTTTTCTCAGTAAGAATCTGAACATGGGGCAATAATTCGATATGTAACAAATATTTAAGAAAGCGAAACTGCCGTTCACGTCACAGTTGGTGCGGTTTATAAATTGACAGGAAAGGAGAGAAAGACTCGAAATGATGACGAGAGGAGCACTAATAAAGAACACTAGATACAAAAATAGCGCGAAAAACGCGCTATCAATAAGAAGAAATAAACGCTTAACTTGAATAGCCAACCAATGCATTCCAAAGCTCTTCGTTAATAATTTCCAACTTAATACCTTCATCTCGGAATGAAAGAGCAGACTCTATCTTTCGTCCGTAACTTGTAAAACGCCAATCCCTGCTGGCGATAGCACCTAGCACAAGGATATCTACACTTTTTGAGACAGAACCTTTAACTTCAGCCCCTAAAGCCAATGCCCTTTGTTCTTGAACTTTACGAGTACCACTCAAGAACTTTCCGGTAAAACAGATGCGCTTTCCATCGACACACATACGACCATCTTGTGTCGTAGAGAAATCAGCAGACATTCCATAAGCGAGGCCAGTATCAAGCATTGATTGACCAGAAATAGCCTTGATCAAATCTAACAGCTCTTTTCTCTCTTCGTCATCAACAATGTCATCCGCTAAGATGGCGTCTAACCTTTTTTTAATTGCACTAGCAGGCCACATGCGTGTTAAAGCCTTATCTTGTTGAAGCAAGCTAGAAAGACGCTCAATTTCCATATCGCAAAGCATACCATCTGCACTGATGCCACTCAGAAATCCCAAGAGGTGATTGACAGTGCTCTCGTATCCACCGTCCTCTAAATCACCATAATCGAGGATGTCTTGCAACATTTGCTGTATATCCTTTAGCTCAGAAGTCGAGATTACTCCATCTTCTAAAATATCTTCAATTTGCTCGTGAATATCAATGAAATCACCATCTTTGAAGTTGAAGATATCATTGTCTTTCCAAGCTCTCAGGTATACCTCTTCAACCTGGTTTAAATGCTCATCTGCATGGATTCCATCAAGAATTCCTTTTAACGTCAAAATTGCCTTTGCTTTATTTCTCTTGTAATTAAAAGCAATGTTGTGTGGCTGCGCGTCGATGTCCAAACGCTTCGTATCTTTTACCGTCATGCCTCTCACCAAAGTAAACAACCATTTGCATATTTAATAGCTCATTAAAGTATTAACATTCAACACGCAAGACGGTTAATTGCTAGTTAGATAACAAAACGCGTTGTTAAGGACACAAAAAAAGCACCTAACAAGGTGCTTCTTAAATACGTTCAACCCTACGTGCGGTATAACACCTTCACAACGTGCCAACCAAATTTGGTTTTGACTAGGTGTGGAGTAAGAACCTCACCAGAAAAACAAACTTTATCGAACTGTGGCACCATTTGACCGCGGCGAAACTCACCTAGGTCGCCACCACGTTTACCAGATGGACAAGTCGAGTATTTCTTTGCCAATGTCTGGAATTTAGCACCTTTTTTAAGCTGCTGGATGATGTCTTCAGCTTGTTCTTTATGCTTTACAAGAATGTGTAAAGCGGCTGCTGTATTTGCCATGTGTCTGTCTCTCACTGTTCGGGTGGCGCAAGTTTACCGAAACGTCCCATCATCGCCAATTATTTCTGTTAATCAGACGCTATCTTCATCTAAAGATGACAAGCACCACCTTACAAATTGATGAAAACTTATTCGTTCTTCTGCTCGATTTCTCACTTAACTTGCTCTATTTCCTAAAAAGCTCACTTTTCTATGCTCTATGGTTGAAGCTGTCGCCTTATAAGATTAGATTAGTTCGATAAATCAGTTATATTGATAAGGTTATTTTCATGGCAAAAGTCGCAAGTAAAGCGAACCAATCTCAAGGCATGTTGGTGTTTAAACTCACCCTGCAACAGAACTTCGCAATTGGCACACTTAAAGTCCGTGAAATTGTACCTTATATGCCGACCACCAAAATTCCTTATTCACACCATCATGTAATTGGCACTGTGACCATTCGTGATTTGACGGTGCCAGTCATTGATATGGCGGCAGCGATTGGATTCCGTCCTATCCAAGAAGAAGAATACAATAATTGCTATTTGATCGTGACGGACTGTCTGCGTACCGTGGTGGCATTTATGGTGCGAAGTATCGAGAAAATCATTGAATGTGATTGGAAATCTATCGAAACACCGCCATCAAGTGCGGGTCATAATATCTTTGTAACGGGTATTACTCGCTATGAAGAGAAGATCGTCCAAATGTTGGATGTGGAACTTCTACTATCGAAGATCTACCCGCAATACGAGAATACCAAGATTCCAATGCTTACAGACATCGAGCGCGAGCGTTTGAAAGCCTTGAATATCCTTTTGGTGGACGACTCTTCTATCGCTCGCAAGCAATTGAGCGACGCGCTAGACCGCATCAACATCCCGTATCAAATCTGTAAAAACGGCTCAGACGCACTTGACTTGATGAAGCGAGATGCAGAAGCGAACCGCCCAATTGACCTTTTAGTGAGTGACATTGAAATGCCAGGGCTGGATGGTTATGAACTTGCGTTTGAAGTTCAAAATGATTCTGCGCTGAATAACTCTTACCGCATTCTTCACACGTCTCTATCAAGCGAGATTTGTGTTGATCGAGCTCACCAAGTTGGCGCTCACGAGGCATTAGAGAAATTCAACGCTGGGGAATTGATTGAAGCGATGCTGCGCGGTGCAAAAGAGCTGGAAGCCAAAGCGATAGCTTCTTAATCATATCTAATAAGTTTGCTTGATCTGGTATACATCAATAACTTTTTCGGCAGTCAACAAACTCGTGATACTTGCTACCGAACATGAAAACAGTGCAACAAAGACGAACATTTTGATGTGACTATTGAGCAATAACCCTCCGCCGAAGAAATACAGTCCTATCGCGATAACCGCCGGCATAATCAATGCGGGTCGACACAACAATTCCATTGAAAGGGAGAAAAAGTAAACCTCCTCCCTTTTCGCAATCGAATACCAGTTGTAGAAAACTATAGAAGCTGTCACACCCACCGCTAACGCTATAGCAATCAGAACACTCGAAAAATGCTGCCCTGCAAACAACACAAACCCCGCTCTGATAGACAATAGCGCGCAAAATAGCCAAATCAATAAAGGCCCCCCAACAACTAAACCCATCGCTTCCTTCCTCTGAATCAATTTTAATCGTTATTCAAACAAAGACAGAAAGATGGGTAAAGGCAATTACAGCACTCGAATGAGAACTCTGCGACGGCTAGCTTAAAGTCATTAAATTCAGACTATTAGGTGATATTTTTCCTATTTACTTGGCATTGTGTAGCTGCGAGACACAAACTCAGTTTCTTCGACTTGATAAGTGTGGTTGATGTAAGACGCCAAACTGTAGAGCACATTCGCGAGCAGGTTTGAATAGCGGAACAAAATCGGAGCGGGTTGTTTCTTACCTGAATGTTCAACGGCAACCAATGCACGAACCACCTTCTTTGCTTGGCAACGACACAGATGCAATTGGCTTGACGTTGGGTGGCCGCCAGGAAGCACAAACCCTTTAAAGCCGCCATCGATACGAGCCTTGATTGCATCGTAATCGGCTTTTAGCTCATCCACTTCCGCTTCTGTAATCGCGAGTTTTCCGCGGATAGAGCCATTCACATGGTATACGTTTGGCTGCATTCGAGTCAGTATGTCCCGGCTAAAGTCATCGAGTTCCATCGATAGAACCAGCCCAATTCGGCTACACAACTCATCAGCAGTGATTTCAAAGTCACATACTGGGCTGTCTTCATAGATGAATGGGTAACAAATCTCGCCAAGTTCCTTGCTTACTGGTCTCATGCTCTTTCTCTGTGCTTTTGTTCTAATAAAAAAGGGAGTCAGTATAACCTAACTCCCTTTGGGCATTCACATCCATTTAGACGATCATAAGTTAGAAAATCGGCTTAGGCGTTTTCGATTTTCTTGTGACCTTCTTGAAGGTGAACGAAATCAACCAGATCATCGCCTGATACTTGGTAAGCTTGACCAAAGCCTTTCACGAATAGACCTTGTTCTGCTTTTAGGTTGAACAGAACGAAGTCTTCTAGTTGGCTCAGACCATCAATGATCTCACCAAAACGGTCTTTCATTTGGCCAACAACTTGTTGCCACATTTCAGTATCACGCTCAACAACGGTTGCAACCGCATCAAACGTTAGACGCTTACGAGCGAACAACTGCTTCGACGAATCTTCGTCTTCAATCATCATCAAAGATACGTTTGGATTCTCTAGTAGGTTGCGTGCGTGACGAGCAATCTGAGAAATAAGAACGAAGTAACCTTCCTGGTTTTGAACGTATGGTGCGTAACTTACGTTTGGACGGCCTTCCGCATCAACGGTTGCTAATTGAATTGTACGGCGCTCCTGACGAAATTCCTTGATTTCTGGTCCTAGACGACCTTGTAAACGCTCTTGTTTAACTTGCTGATCCATTTTGATACCTAACTTTACTTGTTTGTTGTTCCAAGTTTTAACTCGGTTATTCTTTAATAAAATGACACTGCGCTAACGAATTAGTGCAGTGTCATGCTCATTCGAGACTACTTGTTGAACTCTGCTTGCATTGCACGGAATGCTGTTACTTGTTCTTCGATAAGCTCACGCTTCTCGTTACGGCCTAGGTAAATCTTAAAGATGTTGCTGCCACACTCAGAGAAGAAACCAAAATAATGGCTCTCTCGCCCCATGAAACGTTTGCTGACTAGCGCGATGTTTTTCACGTTATCAAGTTTTAGGTGACCATGAAGTTCACCTTCTTTACCCATAAGGTTGTAGTAACCACGAGCCACTTTACCTTTCGGGAACGGCGCTTTTACTTCAAAGATAGAACCAAAAGAATGAACGATAGTTGTTACTGGGCCAAAACCAACAAGACCTTCTAAAATGCTTTGTGCTTGCTCACCAGGAGCTACTGCAACCATCTCTTGGGGAAGTGCAGCTACCACATCAAACTCTGATACACCAAGGCGCTCAGCCATTGCTGCTGGAAGTAGTTGCGGCTCTTGTTCTAGTAGGGCTTCGACCTGTTGCTTAATTGATTCCATTGTTTTTTCCATTTCTTTCAGATTAATTGTTAGATACTTTTGGTACGTTTTCGTTCATTTCAGAAGTCAGTACTTGAATACATGCCTGAGCCAGAGACACAGCCCAGAAGCTACCTGCTAACGTCAGTACTAAACTGCGCTCTTGTAGCTCAACTAAGCCCTTGTCATGCCAAACTTTGAATAGTGGCATCAGGAAATTAAAGGTGTCTTCACCCATAAATGTTGGCAACTTGCTCGCCTGAACAATGCCTCGATCAAAGCCAGACTTCAGCGCTGCGAATAGCGGCTCAAGTGGACTTTGCTTCATCATCATTGCGATGGTGCTCTGCCCTTCATTTATAGCTTTGACGTAAGTGTCTAGCGTGCGGTGCTGCATCATGCCGTAACCGCCGATATTACCGCCCGCGCCACAACCAATAGGCAGTACTTCTGCATAGGTCTTCGCTAAGCTGTTGTATAAGCTGCGTTCACGGTTATCAATTGCCCAATGGTTAACACTAAGCTGCTTCATGTGGTGCTCCGCCATAAACTTAGCACCAAGCTCGTACATGCCCGCTTTTTCCGGTGTCGTTGCTGGTGGCGGCATTTTGCCTTTTTCAACTAAATTGAGCATTGGCGCTGTACCACCAACCACTAACTGATAAAGGTCCAAGCCATGAGCGCCTGTAGACAAAAAGTCCTTAAGATCTTGCTCTAAAACTTCTTTCGTTTGATAAGGCAGGCCGTAAAGCAAATCGATGATGACAGGGATCTTGTCTTCTTTCGCCAACTCACTTACTCGCTGAAGTACATCTTCACGGTCATCTAGACGTTTAGCGCTACGACGAACTTTGGTATTAAAGCTCTGGATGCCAAATGAGAAACGGTTGAATCCACCGTCTAGCGCACCTTGATATAACTCGTCTGAGAATCGGTTGATACGACCTTCAAGTGTAATTTCGCAGTCAGCTGCGAGAGGGAAATAGTCGTGAATGGCCTGGCCTAGAATACGAACTTGGTCTGCAGATAAGTCAGTAGGCGTACCACCGCCGATGTAAACCGCATGGAAGATGCCACTTTGCGTCCACGGCATCGCCGCTTTCTCTTTTAGCTCTTTCATCAGAGCATCAAAGTATTCATCGACTAACTTACGGCTGGCAGCATTTTGGAAGAAGTTACAGAAAGTACAACGCACACGACAAAATGGAACGTGAATGTACAAGCAACGCTTATTGTTCTTTACCGTCGTTTCAGACGTAATCCTTGAAAGAATATCTCCTTGTTGTGGCGGCGGCACTGGCATGCTACTACCACCTGCATGCGCAGAGTGCTTTTTCACAAAAGCAAAGCGCAATGGATCCGGGCTATCACTCCCAAGGATTGATTCGTCAAATTTATAAATATCGACGCTCATATTTACTCACTTAAAGCCCACCACACAAAGGATTGAGGCTCATTTCAAAAAAACTGCAAAGATCATAATTTGCGCGTAATGATAATGCAATTGATAATTGATCTTATTTCCTTTGTAAGTGATAATCAGTCCCAACTTGATAATTATTAGCAACACCGAGATTTACCCGTGAACCTACAAAGATATGTCATTGCCGGAGGCGCCTCACTTGCGATTCATGCAGCGCTTCTTTTTGTCTCTCAAGAGACAAAAGTTTTTGCGATGCCTGCAGGAAATCCGGCAAGCACAGTAAGCCTGAATTTGGTCTCGGCTCCTAAACCTGTTAAAGCGCAAGCGGCTCCTCAAGAGAAAGTCGAGAAGAAGCAAACTGAAACCAAGAAGCAACCGGAACCTAAGCCAGAACCAGTTAAAAAGCCGATCGAAAAACCCGTCGTTAAAAAAGAAGCTATAAAGAAAAAACCACCGGTAAAAAAGAAACCTGAACCAATCAAGCCACCTAAAAAGCCACAACCAACGAAACCAGTGGCTAAAAAAGATCCGGAACCAAAAGAAAAAGTAGAGAAGAAAGTCGCAAAAGAACCAGTACAAGAGCAAAAAGCCGCACCAACAAATAAATCAAAAGGTGCGACTTCAGAGCCAGTACTAGTCGATAAGCCAACTTTTGTCTCCCAACCAGTTCAGCCTCGCTACCCTCGTTCAGCTCGTAAGCGTGGCATTCAAGGTGTTGCACTATACGAAATTTGGCTTGATGCAAATGGCAATCAAGTTAAACAAGTTCTTATTGAATCTTCCGGTGCAGAAATGCTCGATGCTTCAGCGCTACGTGCGATAAAGCAATGGGAATTCTCACCACATATTTCTGGCGGGCAACAAGTTGCTCACCGCGTTCAAATCCCAGTTCGTTTTAAGTTGGATGGATAATGGAACAGCTACAACATTTACAAACCCAATTTGGTCTTATGACTTGGCCTTTAATTATTTGTTCTGCTTTAACAGTCATGATCATTGCGGAAAGACTTTTCCAAGTATTTGTTAGTCTTGGAGTAGGCAAAAGAGCAATTCGTCAAAAGCTCAAAACCCTAGACCCAACAAACAGCAAAGATATCGAAGCACTTGCAGACAATCTTTCTGGCAAGCGACCTCTTCTTTATCGTGGTGTCGCGATGTTACTTGCTCACCATTCTTTCTCTAAGTCACTTCGTGAAGACGCGGCAGGAATCTGGTTGCAAGAAAAGCGTCATCAATTACATTCCGGTCTGCGTCTTTTGACACTCATTGGTGTGATCAGTCCTCTAATCGGGCTGTTAGGTACCGTTCTTGGCCTGATCGATATGTTTAAAGGCATTGCGTCTTCTACAGGTAACATCACGCCAAACGATCTGGCTGATGGCCTAGGTCTGGCAATGCGCACGACCGCAGCGGGTTTGATCATTGCATTGCCCGCAATTTCAGGCGCACAACTGATTGGTCTTTGGGCTGATCGCGTTATCGCTAAGCTTGAGCACACACTGAACTATGTAAACCTCTGGTTAGAAGGCATTTCTTTGCAACACGTTTCTCCAGAAAACAACAAAGAAATCGCAACGGTTGCTGATCATGTTGAAGCGAGAAGCTCATGATTAAAGCACCTCAAGACAATAACAGCCATGGTTTAACTCCGGACCTAACCCCGTTACTGGATATTATCTTTATTGTAATGGTGTTCTTGATGTTGACTGCAGCAGTCAAGCTCGACTCTTTGGATGTCAACCTTCCAAGCACTGATTCTCAAGCCGTTGCCGAAGTTGATAAACAATCCATTACGGTCAACATCCTCAAAGAAGAACCTTTTTGGGCTATCAATGGGAAAACGTATATCGACTGGGAAAACTTTACTCTTGCCTTACTCGAAGAGAGCAAATCAACCGACAAACCTATTGTGATTGGCGCAGAAAAAACCGCTGATATTCAATCCCTCGTTAAGCTTCTTGGCTTTTTACAAGAAAACGGAATTCAGGCGACTCAGTTGTTAACTGAAGAGTCGCAATAAAAAGAACATAAGACAGAGAATAAACTCATGAACAACACACTATTGCCAGTTCGTACCGCCTTAACCGTAGCAGTGACTATGCTTGCAAGTGCGAACCTATTTGCTAACGAAGCCCCGTCAACGGAACGAGTTGTCAGTGCAGGTAGTGCGGTAACTGAACTCCTCATCGCCCTTGATGCAAAAGAAAGCCTAGTCGCAGTTGACGTGACGAGTCAGCTTCCTAAAGAAATGGAGTTACCTAAAGTAGGTTATCACCGTCGTCTATCCGCGGAAGGCTTATTAGCTCTAAGCCCAACAAAAGTGATTGGTTCTGATGAAATGGGCCCAAATACAACGCTTGACCAGTTAAAATCAGCAGGTGTCGACGTTGAGGTCGTAAACACAGAAGCAAACGTTGATGGTTTGATTCATCGTATCGACCAAATTGCTGGCATCATGCATCGTGAAACTGAAGCCACAACACTAAAGAAAGAAGTTGAAGCGCAAGTTCAAGCCCTAGAAGGCAACCAACCAGAAAAAGCGGAGAAAAAGAAAGTCCTTTTCTTGCTGATTCATGAAGGTCGTGCCGCAAACGTTGCAGGTTCAGAAACGACACCAGATGCCATTATTACTCTCGCCGGCGGTGAGAACCCAGCGGCAAGTAAACTGTCTTCATACAAGCCGCTATCAACAGAAGCTATGGTTGAAATGCAACCAGACGTTATCTTAGTGAGTGGCCGTAGTTACCAGACTATGGGTGGCGCTGATGCAATTTTAAAAGCGATGCCACTACTTGCTGCAACGCCAGCAGGTATGACTAAGAACATCGTTACGATTGATGGTCACGCATTAGTCGGTGGTTTGGGTCTAAAAAGCCTATCTGAAGCTAAACGCCTAAACGAGTTACTATACCCGTAGAGAGATTCAATGCTGTTAAGACGTATCCCTTTATCTACTATTCTACTTGCTTTATCCGGTATATTAGCCTTTATAGCTGTAGCTTCAATCACAGTAGGTCCCATGAATATCAGCTTCGCAGACAGCCTACGAAGCCTGAGCGGAGCAGGGTCTGACCTTGCTCCTCACATCCAACTAGTCATTAACGAAATACGCTTACCACGCACTATCCTATGCATGTTCATTGGTGCCATCCTTGCGATTTGTGGTGTGGTTATGCAAGGACTTTTCCGAAACCCTCTCGCTGAACCAGGCATCATTGGTGTTTCTGCAGGAGCCGCTCTTGGCGGGGCTTTCGCTATTGTAGTCTTTGCGGATTTTAGCCAAAACCACCCTCAGCTAATGAACTTAGCCGCGCTGCCTTTCTTTACTTTTCTTGGTGGTGCAATTACAACCGTATTGGTTTATTGGCTAGGAACGAACAAATTCGGCACTTCCGTGACCATTATGCTCTTGGCTGGTGTTGCAATCAGTGCCCTTTCTGGTGCCGCTATTGGTTTTATGAACTTTATCGCCGATGACCAAATGCTTCGCGACCTTACGCTTTGGTCGATGGGATCTTTAGCAGGAGCAAACTGGTCTGGTATTGGTCTAGCAGCAGTGACGCTCGTGATTCTTCTTTTTTGGTTCCAGAAAAAAGCAATGTCACTTAACGCGCTGCTATTAGGTGAATCCGAAGCAAGGCACTTGGGTGTACCCGTGCAAAAGCTTAAGCGTCAGTTGATATTACTTTCTGCTGTCGGCGTTGGTATTACGGTGAGTATTTGTGGTGCCATCGGCTTTATCGGCCTCGTCATTCCTCATTTAGGAAGAATGTTAGCTGGGCCTGACCATAGAACCTTACTACCAATCTCAGCACTAATGGGAGCCTTGCTATTAACCGCTGCGGACATGTTCGCACGAGTTGTTGTTACTCCAGCTGAACTGCCGGTAGGTATCGTAACTGCACTTATTGGTGCGCCGTTCTTTATCTACTTATTGTTCCAACAAAAAGGGAAGATCCTGTAATGAATCCAACGGTTATGTCAGGCAGAAATATCTCCATGAGGTATGGCAGCCGAATCGTACTTGATGACATCAGTATTGATATTCGAGCAGGAGAAGTTACCGCCTTGCTTGGACCAAATGGCGCTGGTAAAAGCACGTTGTTAAAACTCCTATGCGGCGAGATCCCTTCTCAACATGACATTGAGTACTTTGGCAAACAAAAAAACGATTGGGAGTCCGCTGAAAGCGCAAAACACATTGCGATGTTACCACAACACAGCACGTTAACTTTTCCGTTCTTAGCTCGAGAAGTTGTAGAGTTAGGCGCAATTCCGTTGTCGATAACTAACAAAGAAACCACACAATTAGCTTTGCAGTACATGGAGCAGACTGACGTATCTCACCTTGCAGATAGCCTCTACCCTGCTCTTTCTGGTGGTGAAAAGCAGCGCTTACATCTTGCGCGAGTATTAACTCAGCTTCATCAAGCTGGCGACAAAAAAATACTGATGCTGGATGAGCCGACTTCAGCACTCGATCTTGCCCACCAGCACAACACGCTCAAGATCGCACGTGAAGCAGCCAAAGCAAACAATGCGGCCGTTGTGGTTGTATTACATGATTTAAATCTAGCGTCACAGTACGCTGATAGATTGGTTTTACTTCATGATGGCAAACTGGTTTGTGATGACAACCCGTGGAACGCTTTGACACCAGAACGCATTGAACAAGTCTATGGCTATCGCTCTATCGTCACTAAGCATCCGACCTTGGATTTCCCACAAGTCCATGCCGCAGCTTAAATAGCAGCCTTAACGGACAGATTGTCCAGTTCAATATATTAAATAAGAAAAAGCCCCGCATAATGCGGGGCTTTCTTTATTCTGGTTTTATTTGCTCATCTGAATCAACGAACGACCAATTAACCACTCTAACTCTTTGTCGCTACCAGCACCGAACTGGCTCTCAGCCATTTTGTACAAACGGTCAATACCGTTTGCTGCAAACTCATGTGCACTTTCTGAAGTGACGATATGGTGGAACAATAGACGCAAGATCGCTAAGAATTCAGTATCTTCTAGAGCTTTAATCCAGCTCTTCGAAAACGCTTCTAGACCTTTATCAAATTCTAGATGCTCTACGAACATTTTGAAAATACGACCGTCTAACGCGGCGGTAAAATCCGTTTTCTTAGGGAAATGGTGGCTAATACCTGTACGCGATACACCTGTCTGTTGACTTAACGTGGTGTAAGACATTTTGTCATAACCAAGTCTTAGAAGCTGATCAACAACGGCATCCATGATTTTCTGGATAGTGATTTCGGTATCTTCTTTACTACGCTTTGGCATATTTTAAGCTCTTCTCTTTGTAAATCCATCTAACTCACAATTAAATGAGGGCCAGAATGAAAATCATCCTCAGCATTATGTACTGTACGCCCCTAACATCAAATTAGAGGGTCAATCATAACTAAAATGCACTGCGTAACGTGCAATTTACAGTGATATTTCTGTCAATACATGTGACTCAAAATATGGCGAAAAGTCCACTCCATCAAAACCTTGCACCAAATCATTCATCGAAACTATTCTCAGGCTAAGAATGATAATTATGTAAAAATAATTAATCCGGAAATAGTCTTATAAATTGAACCCCAGTTCAACTCACCTGACAAAAATCTCACGAATATCTAGGTTAATTGATTTTAAATATTGATACATATCACATTAATTTTATTAAGGAAGTTCTAATGAATTTAATTAACCCCTTGTTAACAACATAACATACCGTGCCTTTTTTATCCAAAATCATTCATTTTTGTAGATAGAGATCAAATACCTGATAGAATACCCACAGTATTTACAAGAGGATTCGTTATGAGTGTCGAATTAGAAGAAAGCCAAGTTTGTGAAGCTTGCGGTTGCGCTGGTGAAATGGGTTTTATCATCAAAGAAGGCGACGATGTTGCTGACGTAACGATTTTCGCAGAAACTAAAGCAGCACTAGAAGCTGAGTTGGCGAAATACATCGAAATGGCGACAACAGTGTGTGCCGGCGTTGAATACAACGTTTCTGAACTCACTGAAGAATCAAAAGAGCTCACAGCTCGCTTCAAGTTTGAAGTTAGCGCTGAAAAGCTAATCTTTGAACTGAAAACTCGCTCTCTAGCGCGTTAAAAATCAAAGTTATAAGAGTAAAAAAGCGAGCACTCTGCTCGCTTTTGTGTTTTTAGCGCTCTTGTAATAAGTGACATTACTTTTCTTGCTTAAATACCACCCACTTTAACGCGCCATTCGTTTCAAAGTCATTTTCATCAGTACAGACCAATAAAACACCGTCAACACTTAGTACCGCTCCAGTCGTGTAGGCTTTATCATCGTAGTAACAAACTCGTTGCCCTAATTTACCGTCTGCCACAACCAATGCTTTGGCCTCAGGCGTACTGTAAGATTTCGCCATCACCGAGCCAGAAAGTAATACGCTGACAATACTTATGGTGATGCAAGCTATCGGTTTTTTATCCATGGCTCTCCCCTTTATCTTGATAACATACTAACAAGAAGCCATTTTCGGTTCTTGGCAGCATCTCATATTCTTTATATCTCTCGCTCTAGAAGCCCTACTCGCTTTACGTTATTCTTTTCTCTTGAATTTTTGTTGAAGTAGCAATAATGCGTGTATTCCCTCTCTTTCTTACCTTAATGGCCATAAGTACGAACCCTGCTGCATACGAGCTCGATTACTACTCCAAATTTGGCCATACAGACAACTACGGCAATGTTGACCTACGCAACAAACCTTATTCTCAGTTGCCCGACGGGTTCATCGTTAAAGGTAATTTGAATATCTCGCAAACCCCGATTACCAAACTTCCTAGAGGGCTTGACGTAGGGGGTAGCTTGGAGGCCACCAACAGCTCGCTTAAAACCATTAGGTCAGGGACTAAGATCAAAGGGTATGCAAATCTATTGGGAAGCAAAATCGAACGTTGGCCACGAGGAGTGAAGCTTGGGGGTTACCTAAATTTGACAGATACCCCTTTGCAAAGCTTACCGACTCGACTGCGAGTGAAGGGGGACTTGAGTGTTATTAGAACGCCGCTAACTCAATTACCTGAAGGCCTTGTCGTAGAGGGGAATTTGTATATCAGTGGTTCAAAACTCACCGAATTCCCAGAGACCATGACGGTCAATGGCAACATTTTCTTAGGTGGGAATCGTATATCAAAGTGGCCAACGAACTTGACCTTAGGTGGCGCCGTTGCACCTTAGAACAGAATGAGAAGAACGAGCGAAAAATCAAATAACACATCGGCTAAAGATCCTACCCGCTCCTCACAATGTTAACGCTGAGCAATCATACCTCTAAAGCACGACTATTCTTGGTTATTGACTGGATTTGCATAGCTTGCGACTAAATAGCTATGTGCGCCAGCTGGCAGTTGCTCAAGCTTTTCTGCTAACTGAGACTTAACCAATTCGGTGATCGTGTCATCTTCTCGACCCGCTGCAAGCAAGTTCATCGGGAACACTCGGTAATTGTTATGGATTTGACGATCAATTTCATTTGCAAGTTCTTCAGGTGTTTCGAACTCTTGATCAACCACATCACCAAACGCAACATGAACTTTGCCTTTGTAGCCTACGATACCTTGGATAATACTCTCGATATCTTCAAACTCACCCTTCTCGTAGCTACCGTTTTCTGCTTTCTCGTACAGCTCTTTTGCCTTAGCAAGGTCACATGGGTCATTCTGATAAGAAATAGAAACTGGAACGATTTTCAGCGAGCGAGTGTATTCGCCAAAGCTGATTTTTTGCTTGCGCCCTTCTACGTGGAACATCTTAAGGATTGCAGGATCGGTAAAATCATTCCCATCCTTTGCTCGCCCCTCTTTTTGGGCAATCCAAATTGAGTTACCCGTATCAAGAGAGTGCTTGATATAGCCAGATAATTGACCCAGCGTTTTCATCATCTCTCTCGGGCCTTTTGCCGAACGTTTTACAATGAAACTCTTGTTAAGCTTCATGAGCTCTGTCGCACAAGGCTTCTTAAGCAAGTTGTCACCAATAGCAATGCGCACAGTGCGATGATCGGTCTGATGCAAACCGTAATTAACAAGCGCAGGATCCATAGCGATATCGCGGTGGTTAGACACAAATAAATAAGAAGTTTCTTTATCTAGCTTGTCCAAGCCGGAAAAGGTCACACCATCCGTCGTCGTATTCAACGTATCTTGAAGGTACTTCTTAACTTCAAGTTGAATCGCTTCTACGGAGTCCAGCTTGCTCCACTTCGCTTTTAAGTAGACGCGGATAATCGGGCTCATGAGTGTTTTGAACCAGTTCGCTTTATTTGCGAAACGGTGCTCTAAAATCGCGCTGATAAACTCATCGTCTTGGATAAGGCGGTCCAGCGCAGCTGGAATCTCTTCGTCATTGTATGGACGAATTTCAATATAAGGATCGGTATTGGCTGTCATTATTCAATTCATTTCAAAAAAAGCTGGCACATTTTACGCATTGTTTTGCCAAGTAGCAGCATTTCAATCCATACTTTTAACATGGTCATACCAGTCGTATTACAATTTCTATTCGCAAAAAATTCTGTTATTCGGTTGGCATTCTAAGGGTTTAACGTTAACCTTAGCGCCCCAAGAACTCTGGTATTCACAATGAACTACGCAATTGAATTTCACGACGCAAATTACCCTTTTCTCAATGTTGCTGCGCGTAAGAAAGCGCTAAAACACACGCTACTGTTTGTAGTCGAGGGTTTGGCGATCATAAAATTGGGTAAACAAGAGTATGCCATCGAACCAGGTCAGTATTTTTGGATTCCTCAGGGATGTTTGAGCTCCCTCACCTTTTTACCAAATACTCGCACTACTCGTTGTGATTTTTCTGTGCGTTTGAACGATGAGTTTGCTCAACAAGCCGGCTTTGTAAAACCTTCCGCTCTATTAAAAGCGCTAATGGATAAACTGGTAACCACCGAACCACGCAGTGAAAAACAACTGGATTTGTTGACAGTCGCCAAATATGAGGTGTTGGAACTGAAGCCAAAACTGACGGGCTCACACCTCACAAGCTTGATCAATCAATGGAAACCTGGTTGCGAATCACCAATTTCAATCGAGTTGTGTTTGGTGCTAACACTAAGAGAAGCTCGTAAAATGAAACTGTCTGGCAAAAAGCAAATGGACATCGTCGAGCGTTTGTTTGCAGGTAATGAAGAAGAATACGAACAGTTGTGCTTTTTAGTGTTTGGGGAAGCACTGTAACCAACTACCAACTTAGAATCAAAAAGGGCGTACATGATGTACGCCCTTTTTGATTAAGAAGTGTTATTTAGAACGGGACTTCTATCTGCATCATCCAGTCAGCATCGTAGTATTCGTGCCAACGATAATCGAAGCGCATTCTTGGTTCACCATCACTTTTGTCCCCAAAACCGATACTGAACATTAACCCATGACTCTTCAGCCATTCTTCGGTTGTCATTTTGCTTTCATCGTCTCTCAACTCTTCTGGCATCCAGACACCCAAGCCAAAATAGTTACTTTCCAAGCTTTGAGTCAGCAATGGCGTGTCTTCCGACTTAATCGCCCACTCATCCCAGTAGTTTTCTGTGGGCTCATCAAGCGGTCTTTCTTCCGCCTCATACCAATTGAGCGTATCCACACTGAGCACACCGACACTATCAAAAATGTCTTCACAAATGGGCATGGTGTTATCAGCGAATACAACAGAACGATCAGACAAATAGTTACACGCGAAGCTGGCTTGTGTAACAACAAGCAACGTGCATGCACTAAATACCACTATTCTGACCATGAAAATCTGACCTCTTAGTTACCAGATAACGTTTCTTTGTATAAGCGTTCGCTTTGTAAAATGTCACGGACTGTTGATGTTGTAAATGCACTGATGTCTTTATCAGCGAGTAAAGCATCTCGTATGTCTGTGCTTCTGATTTTAACTTTCTCAGGGCACGCCATCACAGTCCAACGTTCCGTAATTTCTTCTGCTTTGTAAAATTTAGCAAATTTGAAGAAATTGTCAGGACCAATGACAAAAGTTATATCGGCTTGCGTGTGGATTTCTTGAATTTTTTCTAATAACGCAAAAGTCGTCACACTTTGTCCAGGTTGGTACAAACTTTGCTCTAAGTCTGAACGTTGAACGTTGGAAAGCCCCATGTCTTTAATAAAGGCATCGACCAACTTGCACCGGATTGGATAGTCCAACATATTTTTGCCCCAAGCATGTGCAATGCTAGGCTCCAGAAGCACGAGGTCGAAGTGACTTAAGGATTCGATCACGCTTTTATGCCCTAAGCTTGGTGGGTTAAATGCGCTACCAAAAACGGCGATTTTTTTCATATCCGGTGATTACCTGGTTGAAGAGAGTTTTCTAATCCGATGAATTCGGTATGATACTACTAATCTTTAGAGTTTTTTGACACTAATGCGACGTTTATGAACATCAATTGAACGCTTTCCCGCCAATTGTGAACAATAAACGTAGGCCTAAGTATGAACACATTCCGACTAATTTAGTGTCTGATGTATTTGCAGGAAAAGGAACCCGAAATGGAACAATCCATCCGCGATGAAATGCGAGTTCTCCCATCAATCGACCCGCATTTCGAAATCGAGCGCCGTGTCGCTTTTATCAAGCGTAAATTGCAAGAAGCAGGCTGTAAGTCTCTTGTTCTTGGCATCAGCGGTGGCGTTGACTCAACGACATGTGGTCGTTTGGCTCAACTGGCTGTGGACCAACTGAACGAAGAAGCTGGCGACAATAGCTACCAGTTTATCGCCGTTCGTTTACCTTACGGTGAGCAAAAGGATGAAGACGAAGCACAACTTGCTCTTGCCTTTATCCAACCAACTCATTCTGTATCTGTAAACATAAAAGCGGGCGTAGATGGTCTTCACTCTGCATCTCATGTTGCATTGGAAGGTACTGGCCTTCTGCCAACTGACGCTGCAAAAGTCGACTTTGTAAAAGGTAACGTAAAAGCACGTGCCCGCATGGCTGCTCAATATGAAATCGCAGGTTACGTAGGCGGCCTAGTTTTAGGCACTGACCACTCGGCTGAGAACATTACCGGTTTTTACACTAAATTTGGTGATGGCGCTTGTGATATGGCACCACTATTCGGCTTGAGCAAACGTCAAGTTCGCGAAGTCGCGGCAACGCTGAGTGCACCGGAACAACTAGTAAAGAAAGTACCGACTGCAGATTTAGAAGAACTTGATCCTCAAAAAGCAGATGAAGACGCACTGAACCTCTCTTACGAACAGATTGACGACTTCTTAGAAGGCAAACCTGTTTCGGAACAAGTGAGTGACCGTCTGGTGTCAATTTACAAGGCCACCCAGCACAAACGTCAGCCGATCCCAACGATCTACGACTAAATTGCAATTTTATTTCTGAGCGACTCGTTTCTGAAACCGCTCTGAGATAGATAAAAAACGCCGCTACGTTAGCGGCGTTTTTTTACTGGTTGCGATCCGTCTTTATGGCAATTAGTCTGTGAGTGTCACGTCCGTCTGCGGAATAGCGCAGCATGCGAGCACTTTACCCATCGCACGCTCCTCAGCACTTATCGCAGGGACATCCGGATGATCGACCTGCCCTGATTCCATTTGAACCTTGCAGGCGCCACACAAGCCTGCTCGACAGCTGTTGCTAATGTTTTTGCCTGCATTCTCTACTTGCTCAAGTAGCGTTTGTTGGTTGTTACCCATCAACTTAAAGCCGTTGAATTCAATCTCAACACTTTTCTCTGGCTTGGCTGTGATAGCCGCAACGCCGAATGCTTCTTGATGATAGTTATCTTCCGTTAGCCCTTTCTTGAATAGGAGGTTTTTCGCCTTTTGCATAAAACCATCAGGACCACAAACAAACACCTGTCGCTGCTCAACGTCTTTGATCTGCTTGATATGAGACAGGCTAATGCGTCCTTTCAGGCCAAACCAATCCACTGCTGGCTGAGTTAAGCAAATCTTCACATTTAATCCCGGATGCTGACGTTTTAGTTCATCGAGCTCCTCTTTGCATGGAATATCAACCTCGCTGCTGCACTGATGGTAGAAAACCACATCATCGAGTTGGTTGTGATCAGCCAAGTAACGAACCATCGACAGCATAGGTGTTACGCCGCTACCAGCAGACAACAAGAGTAGAGGTTGAACTGAATGCTCTTTTAGGTGGAATTGGCCATCTGGCGTTTCAGCTTCAAGCACGTCACCCACTTGTAAGTTGTCGAGAAGTGCATTAGAAACGCGACCACCAGAAACACGCTTGACCGAAATTGCGTAGCGCCCCGGGCGAGAAGGGCTCGATGACAACGTATAACGACGCCCTACTTTCTTACCTTCTATATCCACTTCGATAGGTAAATGCTGACCTGGTAAGTACGTTGGTAACTGACCTTTACTTGGCTCAAGCCATAAGGTTACGAAGTCGCGCGCAATCTCTTCTCGTTCAACACAAGTGAGCGTCATTCGATGAGGAGAGTTATCCGGATAGAACTCTGGCTCTTTGTATTCGAGCACTTCGACTTTGTCACCAGAACGAATAATGCCTTCATTAAGAGCAACAAGGTTTTGGCCAAAGAACACACCGCCACGCTCATTCGCACGGAACTCTTGCAGTGTTTTAAGTGGCTCTTTGCTTTCTCGGAATGTACCGCGTTGAGTGTTAACGGTGGTTAGGATGCAACGCTCACAAGGTTTTACAGATTCAAATTCGACTTCACCAATACGAATACGTTTCCATGAGTCTTCTTCAAATGGCTTGGTGTCAGATACCACTAGGTTGGTTCGGAATTGATCCATTGAGTGCTGCTCAGAGCTTCTGCGATTTAACTCTTCCAGTGACGCTTCACTGATAACAAGCACTGGATAACCATCGGCAAAGCTAACGTTGTGACCCAACTTCTCTCTTACACGATTGGATTGCTCACCAGTAAAAAGCAACTCAACACGAAGACCTAACACTTTACTAAACCAATCATCCGCTTCGTCAGTGGTGGTGTATGCAGTAAAACTGTCTTTCCAAACCGTTGCAGGTGCTTCCTGCATTTTGAAATCTTGATAGCGAATCTTTAGTGGCTCTTCACCAAGGCTAGTAAACACCACACCATCGGGCAATAACGCTGACTTAATGGTCACCATTTGCGGGAACTTTCGAGCTGTCACCATTGAGCCATCTGATGTCGCAATCATAAATCGACGATCAAAACTCAATCCTTGTTTTTCTACCCAAGCGGAAGATAAGGCGACACCTCCGACTGATTTGACTGGAAAAACATTAATTTGGGACAAAAATGACTGCGACATGGCTTTCTTCCTAACGATACTTTTTAATTATTGGACTATCATATCCTCATACGTTTGATGACCCAAGTGCCTATAAAACATCAATTTGTTTAAGGTATCTTCAGTGCGCGGCAATCAACATCGTTGGAATACCGACTTATGCGTCTCATTTTATGAACAGAGTCCCATAAATTTGCATATTCCTGACGAAACAGGATTGCCAAAAAGTGATATAGCGCACATAATTCGCCAACTTTTTGACACCTTTAAATAACCTATCCGGAGCATAGACCATGGATACTAATAAACTGATTCTAATTCTACTTTGTATCTTCCTTCCACCAGTGGCGGTTTACATGGAAAAAGGTCTAGAGAAAGACTTCTTCATCAACCTTATCCTGACGTTCTTCTTCTTCCTACCAGGTACGATTCACGCACTTTGGTTGACGATGAAGTAACCACCTGAGCTCCTATCGTAAAGAAATGTGAAAAATGGGATGAAATGAAAGTGCAATTCCACTATCATCCTGTCGCCTAAGCGCAAGCGTTTGCTCTTGAGGTAAATGCAGCGTTTAGGCTCCAATCACAACTTTATTAATGGTGGGAGCAATTAATGACAACACTGACTATTACTCGTCCTGACGACTGGCACGTTCACTTACGCGATGGTGACGTTTTAAAAGATACCGTTCGTGATATTAGCCGTTACAACGGCCGCGCACTGATCATGCCAAACACCGTCCCACCTGTTACCAATACTGACATGGCGCTAGCCTACCGTGATCGTATCCTTGCTGAACAACACGGTGAGCAATTTGAACCTCTTATGGCGCTTTACCTGACAGACAACACAACACCTGATGAAATCCGTAAAGCAAAAGCAAGCGGTCACATCGTTGCTGCTAAGCTATACCCAGCAGGTGCAACAACAAACTCAGACTCAGGTGTAACAGACGCGAAAAATATCTACCATGTATTCGAAGCGATGGAAGAAGTAGGCATGCTTCTTTTGGTTCATGGAGAAGTAACACACAATCACGTTGATATCTTCGACCGTGAGAAGGAATTCCTTGATACGGTTCTTGCTCCTATCGTCAACGACTTCCCTAACCTAAAGATCGTTCTTGAGCACATCACGACTGCGGATGCGGCTAATTTCGTCAACAAGGCTTCTGATAACGTTGCAGCAACTATCACCGCTCACCACCTGCTGTTCAACCGTAACCACATGCTAGTCGGCGGCATTAAGCCACACTTCTACTGTCTGCCAATTCTTAAGCGCAATACCCACCAACAAGCGCTTATCGAAGCAGCAACAAGCGGCAGTAAGAAATTCTTCCTAGGTACAGATTCAGCACCACACGCAAAAGGCGCAAAAGAGTCGGCTTGTGGTTGTGCTGGGTCTTATACTGCACACGCAGCGCTAGAGCTTTACGCTGAAGTCTTTGAGAACGAAGGCAAGCTAGAAAACCTAGAAGCATTCGCAAGCTTGAACGGCCCTGATTTTTACGGCATCGCTCGTAACACAGATACCGTCACGCTAGAAAAAGCAGCGTGGGATGTACCAGAAACGATGCCATTCGGCAGCGACATCGTTGTGCCAATCCGCGCAAATGAAAAAATTGAGTGGGAAGTGAAGTAATCACCCTCAAGAAATGAAAAAGGGTCATGCCCCATATTCGATATGGAAAGGCATGACCCTTTTCTTTGGGCTTCAATATAGCCTCATCGCGCTTATTTACCGCGAACCTTTTCAACAACCGTCCAAGCAGCAACCACAATCAAGCCAGCAATAACACCAATCACACCGTTAAGCAGTGTCGGTACGATCGCCGTTGCAATCGTGTGACCACGGAAGTCCATAATGATAGGTTCAATCAGATGATGAATTGCAGGGACGTTATGAACAACAATACCACCGCCAACCAAGAACATCGCAGCAGTGCCAACAATCGCAAGCATCTTCATCAGTTTCGGGGCGAACGCCACTAGCGCACCACCGAGTTTGGCTTTCAGACCTTCGCCATTTGATTTACGCTCTAGATAGAAGCCCAAATCATCGAGCTTAACAATGCCAGCCACTAAACCGTAGACACCAATGGTCATCAAGATCGCAATCAGGCTTACTACCAGAATCTGCGTCACGATACTTGTTCCTGTGACCGTACCTAACGCAATCACGATGATTTCAGCAGACAAAATAAAATCAGTACGGATTGCACCCGCCACTTTTCTCTTCTCATACTCTTCCACGGATTCCCCCGTATCAGAGGACTCTTCCGCGTTATCTTCATGCTGATGAGTGTGAGGGAATAGTTTCTCTAAGATCTTCTCTGCGCCTTCAAAACAGAGAAACAAACCACCAATCAAGAGTAATGGCATGATCAACCAAGGAATAAACGCACTAATGAGCAACGCCGCAGGCACAAGTATCAACTTGTTTTTAAATGAACCTTTCGCGACCGCCCATACCACTGGAATTTCTCGTTCGGCAGCAACACCCGATACTTGCTGCGCGTTTAGCGCCAAATCGTCGCCCAATACACCAGCGGTCTTTTTCGCCGCTACCTTTGACATCAATGCGACATCATCCAATACAGCTGCAATGTCATCCAACAGTGTCAGTAAACTTGCTCCAGCCATTTATTTATCTCTTTTATGGAATTGAATAAGTAACAAAATGTAACACCATTAAATCACTCAGCAAAGTTATGATTCTGCAAAGAATAAGGTCACAAATTGTGTTTTGTGTTGATGTGGCTTTGAGACAGGACTAGTCTTGTCTTACCTTTCAAGCACACAAAAGAAAAGTATAGATGAAAAGCGGATACACTTACCCAATCGGTACCCCAGGTCAGCCATGGGGCGAAGCAGAACGCAAAGCTTGGTGTGAGCAACGTGATGTAAAACGTAGCTACCAAGAAGAAGTCGAGACAAAAATTGATGCCCTTCGCGAGCGTTTTGATGTTGAGCAATACGGCGCACTTTCTTACGACGAGGCACGCTTCCCTCTATTTTGTATCAAGACTCGTAACTGGGATGCAGCAAAACCTGTTGTTTTAGTCACCGGCGGCGTGCACGGCTACGAAACAAGTGGCGTTCATGGCGCACTGAAGTTTGTTGATACACAAGCAGAACGTTATGCAGAACACTTCAACATTGTCGTTGCGCCATGTGTTAGCCCTTGGGGTTACGAAGTGATTAACCGCTGGAACCCAAATGCGATCGACCCAAACCGCTCTTTCTATGCAGATAGCCCTGCGGAAGAATCAGCAAACTTGATGAAGCTGGTTGCGACCTTGGGTGATGTTCTAATGCACATCGACCTGCACGAAACCACCGATTCTGATGAAACTGAATTCCGCCCTGCACTTGCGGCGCGTGATGGCCTTGAATACATCGAAGGCATGATCCCAGACGGTTTCTACACGGTCGGTGATACAGAAAACCCGCAACCTGAGTTCCAAAAAGCGGTCATCGAGTCAGTAGCTAAGGTAACGCACATTGCACCTGCTGACGATAAAGGCGAAATCATTGGCTCGCCAGTGGTGCAATTTGGCGTCATTAATTACCCAATGGTGAAACTGGGTTTGTGTGGCGGCGTAACCAACTGCACTTACGGCACCACAACCGAAGTTTATCCAGACAGCCCGAAAGTGACTGATGAGGAGTGTAACGATGCTCAAGTTGCAGCAGTTGTAGGCGGTTTAGACTACGTGCTCGCTCAGCTATAACAAGCGGTTCTTATATTGCTCCGGTGTAATGCCGGAGTATTTCTTGAACATGGCAATAAATGGACTGGCTTGGTTATAGCCCAACGTCAACGCCACCTCTTTTACCGTTTGCCCTTTTCTTAATAGCTCCATTGAGTGCAGATAACGAACTCGCAATCGCCATTCAGTAAAACTCATCCCTAACTCACTTTGGCAATGACGAGCTAGCGTTCGTTCAGTGGTATGCACCTTTTCCGCCCACTCCCCCAAACTAATTTCATCCGTTGGCGCTTCTTCAACGGCTTTAAGAATGGGTTCCAGGTATTTGTTATCTGTGGTTGGCAAGAAGTGATGCTCAACCTCTTGCTTCGCTAACTGATCAAGCAGTACCTGTACGATGCGTTTGTCTTCTTCACTCTTTGCCACGTTAATGTCGCGCTGACGAAAGTCTTCCACAATTGCAGACACTATTGGCGTTACCTTGATCAGACTGGTTTTAGACGGGAAGTGCTGCGTTAGCTCTGGTGCGATATTTAAAGAGCAGTATTCCAATGGTTTACGGTTATAGCTGGTATGACGAATTCCGGCAGGCACCCAAATAGCCAGATGTGGTGGTGCTAAAAAGCGTGTGTCTTCTGCATCCATTTCTAGAATGCCACCACTTATCAACTGTACTTGTCCCCAAGGGTGACTATGAATCCGAGTTTCAGTGTTCGACAGAAAGGCTTCAAAATTCATAAACACATCTGATGGTGCTTGCTCAATTGATAATGAAGGATGAAGATTCCTCGTGCTCTTTTTCAAAATTGTCTTCCTATCGCTTACGATGTCTTTCCAGAGATACTTTTCATTATAAAGACCTGTCAGACTAGCGCCATTAATTATTCTGCGATGAGGTTCTCATGGTTTATTTGCTTCCGTTTTTTACTGTCATGATTTGGGGTGGGAATTCCATCGTAAATAAAATGGCAGCAAGTGCCATCGAACCGAGTGCAATGAGTTTCTATCGTTGGTTTGTCGCTATGGTGCTTCTGACGCCATTTTGCCTACCTGCCGTAATCCGCCAACGTCATGTCATTCGTCCTTACCTGCCAAAACTCGCTTGCCTTGCTCTGCTCGGAATGGTGTTAAACCAATCGTTAGGCTACTACGCAGGCTTGACTACCACGGCTTCCAATATGGCGCTAATCACATCTTTGGTGCCACTTATAAGCGTATTTTTGAGCGTACCTTTACTTGGTAAATCTATCTCGATGTTGAGCGTCGCAGGTGGTGTCATTTCTCTAGCTGGCTTAGCGTTTATGCTCGGACATGGTGATATTACCTACTTCCTACATCAAAATATGACACAAGGTGACAGCTTGATGCTTCTTGCTGCCCTTTGTTACGCGATTTACTGCGTGTTACTTAAGCGTTGGAAAATGCCATTCAACAGTATGACTCTGGTTTACATGCAGGGCTTTTTTACGCTGATAATGCTTACCCCACTTTGGCTTAGCAGCGACCAGTTACTTCCAAGCCAAAGCGCTCTACCCTTAATTGCTTATGCGGGTATTGCTGCCTCTATCTTCGCACCTTTAATGTGGGTGAAAGCCATCGATTTGATTGGCGCGGATTCTAGTGCCATGTTCATGAACCTGATGCCTGTGGTCTCGGTAGCTTTGGCTTCGACTATGCTCGGCGAAGAAGTCCATGTTTACCATATCATTGGTGGCATGCTGGTTATCTCTGGCGTTATCTTGTCGCAGGTTAAGATTCGAAAGAAGGTGCAATCACCAAGCCCAGATTTACCGCCTGCGACATCGTAATTCGATCCCTCAAGCCACGGTATCTTCCGTGGCTTTTTTGTGCTCCCACCTTTTACTGCTCAGGCTGACAGAAAAGTTAATATTTTGTTGCGTCTCCTATTCCAGAATGAATTCCTTGCTGATACATTGAGTCTAATAACAACGACAACAATAAAGGAATGACAGATGAGCAGTGGTCAAAGAGATATTACCCTTCGTTTTCTTGCTGAACCCGGAGACGTAAACTTCGGTGGTAAAGTGCACGGTGGCGCCGTAATGAAATGGATCGACTTGGCCGCTTACGCGTGCAGCGCGGCTTGGAGTGGCAAGTACTGCATCACAGCGTATGCGGGTGGTATTCGATTTGTCGCGCCGATTCATGTCGGTAACTTAGTCGAAGTCAGTGCCAAAGTTATCTACACAGGACGCAGTTCAATGCACATTGCTATCGACGTACAAGCCTGCGATCCCAAAGAGTTAAAAAACCGCCTTACGACACATTGTATCGTTATCATGGTTGCAGTTGATGAAGACGGAAAACCAACCGATGTACCAAAGTGGATTCCTGAGTCGGATGAAGACAAAGCACTAGAACAATCAGCCATTCGCTTGATGAACATGCGTAAGCAAATTGGCGAAGAGATGGAAGCGCACGTTAAGTATCTCAAATAACTCACGTCGCTCAACAAAAGTAAGCGTTTGCCCCCTTGCTGTGTGAAGCAATGTCATGGTTGTGTCATTCGCTTCACACAAGCGTCAAATTGTCATAAATCTTTCACTTTGATTTGCTTAAATCCAAGCACAATTTTGCTATTGGATAGAGTTTGGATCTTGAGATTGAAAGAGACCACATTAAGCGAAGACACACTCACTAATTTGAAAGCCGTTGAATACCAGTGGGTAAGAACGATGTATGTCGAAGGATATAACAAAACAGAGATTAATCATTACATTCAAGCTTGCTTTGGTGGTGATTCTACTTTTGCTGATTTATTTCGTCGCGTTGCGCTGCAACAAGAGAGCTTATATACCTTGCTTCAGTACGTAGGTTGCGCTCCTTCAAGCCGAGAGTTTTAATCTCTCCCAACTCCCTGATCGCCCTTTCGAAAATACCCACAGATTATTTATGTGAAGTGATACGCATGGCATTCCGGCTCAACTGTGTAATCCATTGCAAAGCCGCTAATCTCTACCTGCATTAAGAAAATAAACCTCGTGAACGACGGGCATAAAAAAACCTGAGTCAAGACTCAGGTTATGGTTACAAGAAACTGTTAGTGATTAAAGCGTAAGGAACTAAGCTAACAGCCAGCTATGCGTAACGCCAATTAAAGCGAGATATTACTGATCGGCGGCCAAACCAAAAGCGTAATATCGATTGCTAAATATAAGGGCGACCTAATGGTCGCCCTTTTCTAGTTATTCTTTTGTATCTTAGTGACCAACCAAGATTAACCTTTCACACCACCAGCCGTTAGACCACCAACAAGCCAGCGTTGCGCCAGTAAGAATACCGCAGTGATTGGTACAGCTGAAAGCACTGCTGCTGCTGCAAAGTCGCCCCATAAGTAGTTCTGAGGGTACAAGTACTGCTGCATACCAACCGCAAGAGTGTACGAGTTTACATCAGATAGCAGTAGTGATGCTACCGGAACTTCGCCTATCACCATGATAAATGACAAGATAAACACTACCGCAAGAATTGGCACTGACAGTGGAAGTAGTACCAGACGGAATGCCTGCCAAGGCGTTGCACCATCGAGCGCTGCAGCTTCTTCTAATGAAGAATCGATGCTTTCAAAGTAGCCTTTGATTGTCCATACGTGAAGAGCGATACCGCCTAAGTAAGCGAAGATCAAACCACCATGCGTGTTCAAGCCTAGGAACGGGATGTACTGACCTAGTTTGTCAAACAATGCGTATAGTGCAACCAATGCCAATACTGCAGGGAACATTTGGAAGATCATCATCGCTTTCAGGATAGTGTTCTTACCTTTGAACTTCATACGAGCAAACGCGTACGCTGAAGTGGTCGACAGAGCCACAATCAAGATAGCTGAAATACCACCAACTTTTACTGAGTTCCACAGCCAAGTCATGACTGGGAATGGAGGCGGTGTAACCGACCCATCTGCGTTTGTAACTGATATGCCTAGCGCTAATTTCCAGTGGTCTAGCGTCGGGTTGTCTGGGATAAGGCTACCCGTTGCAAAGTTACCTTCACGGAATGAGATCGCGATGATCATCAGTAGAGGGAAGATAATCAGCGCTAAGAACGCCCACATTGCGATATGCGTAGCCCAAACACGATATTTTAATGACTTACCTTGTACCATTGCCATTGTTCTGTCTCCTTAATCCTGAGCTACTTTAGTAACACGTAGGTTCAATAGTGCTAGCGCGCCAACCAATAGGAAGATAAGCGTTGCAACCGCACTTGCTAGACCGAAGTCTTGACCGCCAGCGCCTTCAAATGCAATGCGGTACGTGTAGCTTACAAGTAAGTCCGTGTAACCTGCTGGCTCTGATGTGCCAATCATGTTAGGACCACCACCCGTCAATAGCTGGATAAGTACAAAGTTGTTGAAGTTAAACGCGAAGCTAGCGATCAGCAATGGCGTTAGTGGCTTAAGCATCATCGGTAGCGTGATTCGAGTAAAGTTGGTGATGAAGTTTGCGCCATCAATAGCTGATGCTTCATAGAGGTCTTCAGGAATGGCTTTTAGTAGACCCATGCAAAGAATCATCATGTAAGGGAAACCTAACCATGTGTTAACCACTAGGATCATGGTTTTCGCCATGAATGGGTCAGAGAACCACGCAGGGCTAATACCAAACAACCCTTCTAACAACATGTTGATCTCACCAAAGCTCTGGTTGAAGAGACCTTTAAAGATCAAGATAGAGATAAACGCTGGTACCGCATACGGAAGAATAAGCAGTAATCGGTATGCAGAGCGGCCTTTCAAGGCTTCCCACTGAACGACACTTGCAAGTACTAGACCGATAACCAGTGTACAAACAACGGTCAACGCAGAGAAAACAATCGTCCAGATAAAGATGCTGATGAAAGGCTCTTTGATACCATCATCTTTCCAAACGCGTTCAAAGTTGTGCGTACCGATGTTTACCACGAAACCTGGAGAAACCGTATTACCAACAAACTGGCCATTTTCATCTACTGGTTGGTAGTAACCCACATCCATATTTGGACGTAGTGTCTCTTGAGTACGATTGTTGTATAGCGTCTCACCATCGTCTTGCAGCGTGTAAAGCGGAACAACAGCCGCAAACTTACGAAGACCGCTCATACGGATGTCATCGCCGTTTGGCAGGTGTAAATCAACTCCACTCAAAGCACTGCGGTTTTTAACGATCGTTTTAATCGGTTCTTTATCGCCCGTCGCTTCTGTGATTGGCGCTAAATCTAAGTCTGTCGCAGAGAAGCCTTTCAATTCAAAGGTTGGTGTTGCTAAAAGCGCCTCACCTTTCTTCACTACAATTTGATGACCCTGCTCAGTTTTGTACAGAGTGAACGGGTAGCTATCACCACTTTGGTACGTTCTGTCCATTAAAACGGTCTGCGCACGGTCAAAAGAGAGTTGGTTTTTTGCGCTGTAGTTAGTGAATGCGAGACCTATGGTATAAGCCAAAGGGAAAAGGATGAATAAGATCATCCCCGCAATACCTGGGTAGATATAACGATGAGCGTAGGTCTTTTTACTACCAAAAATAAATAGCGCTAAACCGGTAAGAATGAGCGTAAGGAGTGCAAACGCAATCTCACCACGAGAATACATAAGGATTGTTGCGTAGCCATTGATAATGCCGACTGTGCCTAATAGTGCCCACTTGATAAACACTTTTTTGCTGCTCGGAAGGCTGGCTTCTGGTGCTGTCATAGCATTTGTACCTTGAACTGACTGCATAGGGAACCTGCTAGCGAATATAGGATAAAAGTAGAAAAGTAAGGAGAGGTTGCCCCCTCCTTAAAAAGGGTATTACTGAATTATTTAGTCATTTGTTTTTCTGCATCTGCTAGAGCAGCATCTACAGTTTGACGACCGTCAACAACGTTGATGATAGCGTTCTTAGCAGCACCCCAGAATGCGTTCATTTGTGGGATGTTTGGCATGATTTCGCCGTTCATCGCATTGTCCATTGTTGCAGCGATACGAGTATCTGAATCTAGCTCTTTTTGGAATGAGTTTAGAGCAACCGCGCCAAGTGGCTTATCGTTGTTAACCATACGTAGACCGTCGTTAGTCAGCAGGTAGTTCTCGATGAACTCTACTGCTAGGTCTTTGTTAGGTGATGCAGTGCTGATACCAGCAGTTAAAACACCAACGAATGGCTTAGAAGATTGACCTTGGAATTTAGGTAGTGTTGTTACGCCGTAGTTCACACCAGACTTCTCGATGTTGCCCCATGACCATGGGCCATTGATAGTCATTGCCGCAGTGCCTTGGTTGAACGCAGACTCAGATACTGAGTAATCCATATCTGCAGAGATAACGCCTTTGTCTACAAGACCTTTCACGAAGTTCATTGCGTCTTTCACGCCTTCGTTCGCAATACCAGCATCTTTAACATCGTAGCCAGTTGAAGTGTACTTGAATGCGTAACCGCCATCAGCCGCCATTAGTGGCCATGTGAAGTACGGTTCTTTTAGGTTCCACATGATTGCAGACTTGCCGTCTTTCTTAAGTTTCGCATCTAATGCTGCAACCTCTTCCCATGTTTTAGGTGGGTTTGGAACAAGATCTTTGTTGTAGATAAGAGATAGAGACTCAACCGCTACAGGGTAGCCGATCAGTTTGCCGTCGTAACGAACTGCATCCCATGCGAAATCAACGATGCCTTCTTGAACCTCTTGAGAAGGTTTGATTTCAGCAAGTAGACCAGCTTCTGCATAACCACCGAAACGGTCGTGAGCCCAGAATACGATATCAGGACCATCACCTGTCGCTGCAGTTTGAGGAAACTTGTCTTGTAGGCCGTCTGGGTGAGCCACTGTAACTTTGATACCAGTGTCTTCTTCAAACTTCTTACCAACCTCTGCAAGGCCGTTGTAGCCTTTATCACCGTTGATCCAGATAGTAAGTTGTCCTTCTTCGATGGCAGCGTTTGCACCGAAAGAGCCCAGAGCAACAAGAGTACCTAGTGCTGCAGCGCTTAATTTTTTCATGTTCGTATCCTTTTTATATTTTTGATGTAGGGCTAGTCCATTGAGGTTCAGCCGTATTTCGACATATATCATCTGAAATAATCCTATATGTCTCATCCTCCTAATCCCTACGCCCTTGCAATTATGACGTATTTTCGTGATCTGAATCGCCAAGGGTTAGAGACTCAAATCACAAAATGAATACTTCCTGTGATCGGTTTCAACTTTAGGTCACGCAATAATGTGATTTCCGCCCAACTCTCCCTCTACTCCTCCTTTTTGCCTCCTCCCCGCCTACTCCCCCTACAATTATTTCCACTAGGAGGATGTAGCAATGAGCACAATCTTAGAAACTGCAGTCATCCAAGAGTGGATGGTAAGAACCCTTTCCCAGCAGTACCTACCCTATAGGTTAAAAGATTTGCTGGTTTTGCATTGCCATACGAGCGGAATTGTCATTATTGGTGTTGTTTGTGGTAATTATTTCACGGGGGAGACAACACGAATAATGTGGGGGAGAGAAACTCGTATTTGGCTATGGTGGGTAACGCTCCTGTTCAGGACATTTTGGAGCGTTACCCTGTTTTTCTTACCAATCCCAATAACTTACCGATTCCTACTGTTACTGCTCGCTAGAAAATTCATATAATGATGAGCGGTGAAAAATAAAAATTGATCGAGGACGAGCTACATGGCGAGTGTCACGTTAAAAAATGTTTGTAAAGCGTATGGCGACGTACTGATTTCTAAAAACGTAGATCTAGAAATCCACGAAGGCGAATTCGTGGTTTTCGTTGGTCCATCAGGGTGTGGTAAATCTACCCTTCTACGTTGTATTGCCGGTCTTGAAGACATTACATCAGGTGATTTGTATATTGGTGACGAGCGCATGAACGACGTAGAACCATCCAAACGTGGTGTTGGTATGGTATTCCAGTCTTACGCTCTTTACCCACACCTAAATCTATACGACAACATGTCGTTTGGTCTTAAGCTGGCAAAAGCAGACAAAGCGGAAATCGATAAGCGTGTTGAGCACGCAGCGGAAATTCTTCAGCTGGGTCACTTGTTGGAGCGTCAACCAAAAGCACTATCTGGTGGTCAACGTCAACGTGTCGCCATCGGCCGTACGCTTGTTTCTCAGCCAAACGTATTCCTTCTTGATGAGCCACTATCAAACCTAGACGCCGCGCTTCGTGTAAACATGCGTGCGCAAATCACTAAGCTACAACGCCAACTAGGCTGTACCATGATCTACGTAACACACGATCAGGTAGAAGCAATGACAATGGCAGATAAAATCGTGGTTCTTGATGGCGGTTACGTTTCTCAGGTTGGTAAACCTCTGGAGCTTTACCACTACCCGCAAAACCGCTTTGTCGCAGGCTTCATCGGCTCACCAAAAATGAACTTCATGAGTGTATTCATTGAAGAAGCCGAAGCAGAGCGCGTAAAAGTACAACTTTCTAATGGTGTGTCGTTCTGGATTCCAGTCGACGGCACAACAGTTAACCGCGGTGACCGTATGTCACTAGGTATTCGTCCAGAGCACCTCATTGAAGCAACAGAAGCTGACGCAGCAATTCACGGCGAAGTGATGATTGTTGAAAAACTTGGTAATGAGACTCAAGTTTACTTGAACCTTGAAGGTGCTGACGCAGATGTTATCTACCGCCAGCCAGACACGTTACCAGTTGATACGGGTGACAAGCTTGAAATCGGTATCCCAGCGCATCGATGCCACTTGTTCCACAGTGATGGTCGCGCGTGTCGTCGCCTACATAAAGAAAATGGCGTAGACGTAGAATAAAATCTCTTTCACCTTTGCTTGCTAACAATCCCTCTCATTCGAGAGGGATTTTTTTATTTCAAAACTATCGTATTAATTTCTCACCTTAAAAATTAATCCAATAGACAATGTTCATCGTCAAACATTAGTTACCTTATCTTACTCCATGATTAGTACTTTTACCCACCAACCCCCAGTAAGTATTACGTTTTTCCTAACCTGTAAATATTAGCCTAAGGTCTAAATTTCATTCTTATTTCCACTTACCCAAACAGTGCAAATTTTTAAACTTGTTTCGGATATATAAGGGCTCTAGCCCAATCTATTACACAAGCCTTAACAATATAAAGCGTTAACGACACGGATATTGAGAACGACACTCAATGGCGGTAGCGTGTCTAAAGGGAAACTTAAGTTATGAAACACAAAGGACTTATTCGTTCGCATGAGGTGGAGTTTGCTTTTCTATACCGCCTGATTGATCTCGTTGTCATTGTGTCATTTATGCTGCTACTCGTAATGAATGACGTTAACACCTCTATTGAGAAAGACTACGTAATCTTATCATTCGTCGGTAGCATCTCATTTCTGATCATGGCTGAAAGCGGCAAGTTATATCGCTCATGGCGTACAAGCTCGTTCAAAGAGCAAATCTCTATCACGTGCATATCTTGGCTCGTTACCTGTACCTTCCTCTTTATGGTTTTGTACTTCTCTCAAGTTCATCAACTATTTGATAAAAACCTATTAGTCGTTTGGTTCCTGCTTACACCCATCCTCCTTTTATCTTGGCGAAGCGTGTTTCGCGTCGCTTTAGCCTACATGCGTAAACTAGGCTACAACACCAGAACAGCAATCATCATTGGACAAACCCAACATGGTTTAACTTTGGCGAATGAACTAGAAAACCACTCTGAACATGGTGTGCTGTTCGATGGTTTCTACGACGAACGCTCAAAGGACCGCTTACCTACGTCAGACTACCCAATCAAAGGCAACGTAAGTTTAGCGCTGGAACGAGCGAAACGTGGTGAGGTCGATTACGTCTATATCGCAATGCCAATGCATGCAAACGAGCGTATCGCGCTATTCCTCAATCAGTTTTCTGATACGACTGCTAATACTTATCTCATCCCTGATTTCTTCACTTATAACCTGTTGCACTCACGTTGGGATCAAATCGGCCAAGTACAAACTCTAAGCGTTTTTGATACCCCCTTCGCAGGGATTTCATCTTGGATTAAACGCCTAGAAGATATTGTTCTCTCTAGCATTATATTGCTTCTAATTTCTCCAGTACTGCTCGCCATTTCAGTCGGGATTAAGCTGACTTCAAAAGGCCCAATCATCTTTAAACAGTTCCGTTACGGGTTGGATGGTCGAAAGATTGCAGTTTGGAAGTTCCGTTCAATGACAACGATGGAACAAGGCAACGATGTAAAACAAGCCACTAAAAACGACCCTCGTATTACGCCTTTCGGTGGATTCCTTCGTCGAACTTCTCTCGACGAACTTCCTCAATTTATCAATGTTCTTCAAGGTACGATGTCAATTGTCGGACCTCGTCCACACGCGGTGTCACACAACGAAGAGTATCGCCAGATTGTCGATCGCTACATGCTGAGACATAAGGTAAAGCCTGGTATTACCGGCTGGGCTCAAATTAATGGTTATCGAGGTGAAACAGACACTCTAGATAAAATGGAAAAGCGCGTTGAATTCGATTTGGACTACATCCACCACTGGTCAGTATGGATGGATCTCAAAATCATTTTCTTAACCATTTTCAAAGGGTTTACAGGTTCCAATGCGTATTAAATTCATCCCAATAAAGAAAGCTCCTGTCATCGCAGCTGTTACCCTCATTTCGGCAGCTGCATCGGCTGAACCGATGGCCTACAAAACAGACTCCGGCATTGAGCTTATTCCTACCGTTGGTTTGTTTTACGAAGGTAATGACAACATCAACAAAGCCGATAGTGGTGAGAACATAGAATCAGTCAACATATGGGGCGTAGAACCTGCTTTGCTGGCCAAAATAGAGCGTAATCAATACCGAGCAAACCTACTCTATAAGCTGAGTGCTGGGTTTTCTTCTGATGATCAGAATGACTACGATGACCACACCTTTCAGTTTACTAATTTCTTTGAATTCAATCGTCGCAATCATCTTGTTATCGATTATCAATTTCGAGCTCAACATGAAGAAAAAGGTGAGGACTTCACTGAGGGTCAAGGCTCCTTACTGATTGATCCTGTTGAATTTCATCGCAATGACCTGAGAACAAACTATGTATTTGGCTCTGAGGGTTCAAAAGGAAGGTTCGAAGCTGGCATTGGATATCGAGACAAAACTTACCAAAACTACCGTGAAGGCTTACCCGGAAAGCGAAGCTCAAAGACGAAGTACAACGACTTTCGTTCACCAAATGCCCATTTAGAATTTTATCTACGTGCAACACCGCGAACTTATTGGCTAGTGGGCACTCAGCAAGCGAACACAGACTACCTGTCAGACAACCCTTCCTCACCTTCAAAAGACAACTATTCCGGCTTCTATTACACCGGAGCTCAGTGGGAAGTAACAGGTAAAACTAAGGGCATAGCCCGCTTGGGCTATCAGGTGAAGAGCTTCGACAGCGATGAGCGAGAAACCTTTGACGGATTGAGTTGGGACATTGGTTTGGAGTGGCTCCCACAAGAGCAAACCCTGTTTACGGTCAAAACCAACCAAGCGGCAGTTAGCCCTGACCAAGACGGCGATTACAACCTTCAAACACGCTACATATTAGATATAAAACACGACTGGAACAGTTACCTAACAACACGATTGGGGGCTTTGTACCAACAAGATGACTATACCGGTATCACTCGAAATGAAGATCGCTACGCCCTCTCTGCGGGACTCGATTACCACATAAAGCGGTGGGTTTTACTTCAAGCTGACTGGCGATATCAGGACAAGAATTCCAATTGGCAGAATTATAGCTTTGATCAAAACATTTGGGCTCTTAGCGCTCGATTTTCTTTATAACAAGGAACGTTAATGAAACTTTTAACCACTTTGTTGAGTTTCGTACTCACCTTGTTCAGTGCTCCGACGTTTTCGGCTGCTAACGAACAGGATTACCAATTAGATACTGGCGACACGATTTCAGTCCAAGTGTATGGCGAAGAAGACCTCACCATTAAAAATATCCTTATCACGTCAGATGGCTACTTTGATTACCCATACCTTGGGCGTATTAAAGCAATCAACAAAACACCAAAACAACTGAAGTATGAAATCGAGACTGGGTTAAAGGGAGATTACCTCATTAATCCAAAGGTGATGGTCACCATCAACAGTTTCCGATTGTTTTATGTCAACGGTGAAGTGAGAAAACCTGGGGGCTTTGAATATCAACCAGGATTGACCATCGAAAAAGCGATAGCACTCGCAGGTGGGTTAACGGATAGAGCCTCCCGTAAAGGCATCAACCTTACTCAACACATTACGGGTAAAACCGTGGAAAGTGTCAGCATGCAACGTTCTGTTGAACCTGGTGACATTGTATTTATCGATCAGAGCTTCTTCTAAATGACAGGCAATTCAATGAACGGAACTCAAGCAAATCATATCCCTTCGAATCACGTTGAGCTAATTCGGTTCGGGCACCACTTCAGAACCCTGAAAAAGAACTGGTTAAGTATTCTTGCTTTTACCATTATCTTTTCTCTCACCTGCACTTGGTATATCTATTCAAAGAATTCGGTATACCAAGCAACGGCAACCCTACTCATCCAAGAAGAACAAAAAAGCGCCCTCTCGATCGAAGAAGTGTATGGGGTTGATACCACAAAGAAAGAGTACTTCCAAACTCAAATCGCGATACTGAAATCCAACCACATCGCCGATAAAGTCATCACTCAACTCAACCTAACTAAGCACCCAGAATTCACCAGTGCTAGCGGTATCAAGCAGAAAATTGATGAAATAAAAGCGATTCCTTTTGTACAGGATTTACTGCACGTCGCACCAAACCCCAAGGAAACATCCCAACACAGCAAACCGTACTATCAAGCGCTACAAACTTTTAAAAGAAAGCTTGAGATTGAGCCCGTTCGCAATACCCAATTGGTGAAGATTCGTTTTCGCTCCACCGACCCTCAACTTGCAACCACCGTTGCAAACGCTGTCGGTCAGGCTTACATCGATGCAAATTTCGAAGCTAAACTGGTTGTCACGCAAAATGCGGCAACATGGTTAACCAATAACTCGCAGAAGTTAGAAGAACGCCTTAGAACCTCAGAGCAGGCTCTGCAAGAATTCTTGATGCAAGAAGGGCTAATCGACATTAATGGCATCGATGACATCTATGCTAACGAACTGGAAGAACTCAACCGAAAACTCAACACTGCTGTCAACAACCGAATAGAAGCACAAACATTAATTGAGCTCCTTAAGCGAAAGTCCTCACAAGATTTGGATAGCTTGTTATCTATTGATGAGTTTGCCAACCAAGCGCAAATACGCGATTTAAAACTATCTGAAGCACAAGCGGCGAAAAGCGTATCGGAATTATCACAACGCTACGGCCCGAAACATGATCGTATGATTCAAGCTCAGGCGCAGCTGACATCTATCCAAGCAAGAACGCAGCGACTGATACGTGAAATTTCTTTTAGTAAGCAGCAAGACTTGCTCGCAGCAAAGTCACAAGAAGATCTTTTACGAGCTGAATTGGATCGTAAAAAGTCAGACTTCCAAATGCTTGGATCTCAAAAAGCACGTTACGAGCAACTCAAGCGAGAAGTGGAATCCAACAAAGATCTTTACGAAGCGTTTTTGAATCGTGAAAAAGAAACGAACGCGACAAGCGATTACAAAAATGTCACTGCGCGATTTACTGACCCAGCGATTGTGCCACTCTTCCCTATCGCCCCACAGCGCATGAAGTTGGTTCTAATCGCTACTTTCTTCGGGTTTGCAATTGCTTGCGCGCTTGTGATTCTTTTAGAAACACTTCGCGAAGTCATTCGAACTTCATCTGATGCTCAAGATAAACTTGGCGTCACGTGCCTTGGTACCATTCCAAAGGTCAAAAAACGTAACCTCAGACAAGGAGGCGTTACCTACTCGGCTTATTTAGACCAAGATGAAAAACTGTTTAGTGAAGCTTGCCGCTCGGTAAGAACATCCTTGTTGTTAAGGCTTACGAATACCAATCAGAAAGTACTGCCTTTCACCTCTGCAATACCAGAAGAGGGTAAGACATCCACCAGCATCAATATGGCCGTATCCTTTTCAACGATGGAGAGAGTACTACTTATCGATTGTGACTTGCGCAGACCATCACTAGCAAAACGATTCAATATTCCAGAGTCAAATCCCGGCCTCACAAACATCCTGACGATGGACGCCCCTTTGAGAGATTGCATTGTACGTAATGAAGAAGCGAATTTAGATGTACTGCCGGCAGGGATCATTCCACCTAACCCACAGGAGTTACTGGCATCAGACCGCTTCGATAAATTGTTGAGCCATCTAAAGGACAAATACGATCGCATCATTATTGATACGCCACCATTGCTGTCTGTTAGTGACGCCTTAATCCTAGGTCAACAAGCTAACGGTCTGATCACGGTTATCCGTTCAGAATCCACTAAAGCATCACTGGTTAACATAGCGTTATCCAAACAAATTCAACACTCGATACCATCTCTTGGTGTTCTTATCACTCAGGCGAAATCTAAGGAAGGAGAAGCGCTTTATGTCCAAAAATACGCCTACTAATCATTCTATGCAGTGGTTTCAGATTCTTAAAAGCCAAGAAAAACCGATCCTTATTTATCAGATGGGCAAAGTAGGTTCGAGCGCACTAGAAAAATCCATTCCAAACTCGCTTCATTTGCATGATTTGATGTCAATTGAAGCAGGAAAGCAGATTTCACCCGTGCGGGCACAACTCCATAAGCCCGTCACTAACCTTGTTAAACGCACATTAAAACGAGCTGTCATGTGCAATATGCTCAAACGTAAGGAACAAGTCCGTATTATTTCCTTAGTTCGTGAACCTGTTGGACGAAACGTCTCGATGTTTTTTCAGTCGTTACCGTTTTGGATGGCAGACAAGTACCTCAAAGATGACAGCGCGGTACGCTCTGAGCGTCCTCAGTTACTTCATGAAGCATTCGAAGAGCATGTTAATCACCAATATCCTCTTGAGTGGTTCGATAATGAAATCAAAGCACTGACAGGCATTGATGTTTTTGTTCAACCATTTGATCACCAACTTGGTTACCAGACTTATCAAAATCGTAATTTTTCACTCATGGTGGTTCGCATCGACAAGCTGGATCAATCGCAACAAGCGATCAGCGAGTTTTTGCAACAAGATGTAGAAGTTGTGCATGAAAATCAGGCCGACAATAAATGGTATTCGCCGTTGATTAAAGAGTTTAAAAGCTCATACCAACCCAAACCTGAATTCGTCGAAGAAATGCTGTCCTCCAAGTTAACACAACATTTCTTTACCGCACCAGAAATCGAAACGTTGAAGAAAAAATACTTAACGGCTTAACCATGACAACAAAAATACTACACATTATCAATGACCTATCCAAGAATGGTGGTGCACAAAAGTTTCTCGTCGATCTCGTCATGGAACACGGGCCAGAGTATGAAATCAAAGTCCTAGTATTATGCGATGACAACGACTATTTGGATCAACTTTCCGCACAAGGAGTCGTTTGCTTCAACTGGCAAGCACTCTCCCTTAAAGAAAGGTGGTCGGTATTGCGTTGGCCAGATTTAGTGCACGGCCATCTTTACCCCTCAATCTACCTTGCTTTATTGGCGTTTGGAAAAAAACGTATTCAAACCGAACACTGCTCTTACAATCGTCGTCGCGACTACCCACTATTTAAATTCTTAGAATACATCCTTTATAGAGGCCATGACCTGACTGTCAGCATCAGTGAAAAAGTGCAAGAAGAGTTGGTTAAGTTTATGCCTCATTATCAACACAAATATCGTGTGGTTCACAACGGAGTAGACCTTGAACGCTTCCCGATGAAGGTGAAAACTGAGAGCCAACTTGCTCAGAAAAGCGTGATTAACATTGGTATGGTTGGCCGACTGCATGAACATAAGGATCATGAAACGCTTATCCGTTCTGTTGCACTATTGCCTCACAATTATGAGCTACACCTTGCTGGCGATGGAGCAAAGCGACATGAATTAGAGTCGTTGTGCCAACAACTCAATATTGTAGAGCGTGTTCATTTTCATGGCGTAGTTTCTGATATCCCCGCCTTTCTTTCTAATATGGACGTTTATGTCCAGTCATCACATGTTGAAGGCTTTGGTCTTGCTGCGGTCGAAGCGATGGCGGCAGGTTTGCCTGTACTTTCTTCTGATGTACCCGGGCTGGATGAGGTCATGGGTAACAAGGAATATTTGTTCACTGTCGGTGCGTCAGAGCAGTTAGCAGAAAAGATCGCTCAACTATGCAACACGACCGGACTCTACGACCACGCCAGTGAATATTCCGTGAATCGTGCCAAGCTATACACAATCGATAAATTCCGAGATGGTTACTATGGTCTTTACCAGCAACTCTGCACCAGCAAGTAACCGTGTGTCGCTGCTTGCTGCGATTACCTTAGCTCTATTCTTCGTGCCGATAAAGGTTGGATTAGGAGGGGTTACTTTAGCACCATCAGATATTGCGAGCTTGCTGTCGCTGGGATTTGCTGCACTGGTTGTCCTTGAAGGAAAAGCGCATAAGTTGTTCCACCCTGAAATTGGATTCTTGCTGTTGTTTACCGGCTACGTGTTTGTTAATGGCATGCTGAATCGCGTACCTATCTTCTCCTTAATCACAGAGACCGTTCAATGGGTTGCAATACTCAGTTTATTGGGGGTGTTATACGCCTATGGTGTATTTAGCGATGAACGAGTGATGGTCTACTTCACCTATTGCTTGCTGATCATTTGCGCTCTCGTCGCAGCGTGGCACTTTGCGCAAGGTTACCACAGCGGTTTTAAACTTCTTGGCGTCAGTAAATACGCCTTTGGTGTTCTTTGCTCCCTTCTCTATTTATATCGAGCACGAATCAAAGCTTTCCCTGTTTTAATGCTGCTTGCGTTTGCTCTACTGCTCATGTCGCAAGAAAGGAAAGCACTGCTAGGTTTCTGTTTGTTAGTCTTCATCGACCAGCTTTTTATTAAACGATTAATCCGTCAAACCCTCAACGAAACATATGCATGGACGGTGTTACTCGTTAGCACTTTGATTATCTTAGCGACGATATCCGCCGCACTCTATTTTGGGTTTGAACAATTGGCGGATAAGCTTGAAATAACCCAAGAGGACATTCTGTTCGCCAACCAAAGTGAGGCTCGCTGGGTTTCCAATTTACACCGTAAATTACTGTTGGCAAACGGCCTCGACATCTTACTTGAGCATCCTATTTTGGGCGTCGGAGCAAAGATGCTGCCTCATTATATGATTCATTATTTCAACTACGACGAGTTGGCTATTTATACCCACAATTTCATTCTCGACACTTCAATAGAGTATGGCTTACTCGGCATTGTCTTACTATTTGGCGGTTACTTCCACTTTATGAAGCAATGCTTCAAGACATTGAAAGTAAACAGAAAAAGCTTATTACTTTCTATTTACGCTCTGGTGATGGTTTTTTTCGTCGCGGTGAATACCACCATCATTTTAATACTTTTACTACCCGTCATGATCAGCAAAAAACGGCATTATAGTCGTCAGATAGAACCTCTTAAACAACCTGATCATAACGATCAAACTGAATTACCGATTCCGCCTATAACTAACAACTAATCACACCGCGGAAAAACGAATTTAAAGTTATCAAGGATAGGATAAATGAAATATTCAATCTCTCGACAATTTGAAAAAAACCGAGAACTTCAAGCAGACAATTTTGTGTTGGTTTATCAAATGGGCAAAGTAGGTTCGTCCTCAATTGAACACACGTTAGGTGAACGAAAAATCCCGAGTTACCACATTCATACTTTTGATGATCATGAAGAATTCCACATGTATCACAACAAAAAGGACGTAAGTAAGTTCTTTGATTTTAAGAACCGCACCATGTACCGCCTAGTACTCAACAAGCGTAAGCGCATTCTACAAAAGCGTGAACATATTAAGATCGTTACGCTAGTTCGAGATCCTATCGCGACAGTATTTTCTCGTTTTTTCCAAGACTTACACCTCCAATTTATTGAAGGGAAGAAAAATGATGCCATCCATCGTGATATGGATGTTACGTATAAGCACATCGAACATTGTTTCGATAACTACATCAATCTTAACTACTTTGCTAACTGGTTTGATAACGAACTGAAGCGCAATTTCAATATTGATGTTTTACGTCAAGATATTGATAACACGAAACCGTTCTATACATTCGACAATGAGAAAGCGAGTGTCATTCTGATCAAATGTGAGCAACTTAGCTCTCTAGACCAAGAAATCGGTGAGTTTCTTCAGCTTGACAAATTCGTGCTTAAAAACAGCAACGAAGCAAAAAACAAATGGTACTCCAATATCCACCAATACTTTAAAGAACGTTACGATTTCTCAAAGCTTTTCTATATGTATGACCTCCCTTTATACCGCCACGTTTACTCTGAGCAAGAGCGCGAAGCATTCAAAAATAAATGGAAGCAAACACCAGGGACAAAGTCATAATGAAAAAAGTACTACATATTACCGAAGCGTTCGGTGGTGGGGTTCAAACAGCGCTATACAGTTATGTACATTCCTCCCGCACCGAGCCTTACGAACACTCCTTACTTGCTCGTGCACGCTCAAACGACATGACTAATGAATCCAGTAATCACGTATTCAAGCAAACAAAGTGGGTTGAAGGTGGCTTATGGCAGTTTATGAAAGACGCCAATGCGCTTATTGCTGAATTAAAGCCAGACATTGTTCATTTGCATTCAAGCAAAGCCGGCTTCCTCGGACGATTCTTGAAACTTGGTCGTTCTCGTCTAGTCTACACGCCACATTGCTATGCATTTGAACGTGAAGATATTTCAAATTTTTCCCGCAACCTCTACAAAACGTTAGAAAAAATATCACTCAATAAGATCGATGTTGTAGCAGGTTGCAGTCAAAGAGAATGCGACCTCGCAGTAAGTATCGGAGCTAAACGTGCGGAACTACTGAATAACTACGTCACTTATAACAGTGAAACACGCGCTAGAAGCCCACAAAAAGACAAGCTAAAACTTGTTGTGCTCGGTCGTGTTGCACCTCAAAAAGACCCTCAGTTTTTGATTGAAACTCTCGCCTCCCTAGAACCAAACCACCTAAACCGAGAGTTCGACATCACTTGGATTGGTGGTGGTGATATTGAGCTCGAAGATCAACTACGTGAGATAGGGATAACGGTCACTGGAATGATTCCACGAAATGAAGTGGTCAACTTGCTGAAAAGTTCAGATATGTATCTGCATACCGCTGCTTGGGAAGGCATGCCTTTGACCATTTTGGAAGCGGCAAAATTACACCTACCTATGGTCATTCGATCAATCGGTGCTACTAAAGATCTTAATTATCCATTCTTAGCACAAACCCCTCAAGACATGGCGAAGCAGCTGACACACTGCATTAATCATTACCATGACATTGACTTCAACCGGTACACGGTCGGTTTAAATGAAGCGTTCAGTGAAGAGAAGCAACGCTTAGCGCTAAACAGTATCTACAGCTAAGGTTTTTTATGCTTCAATCGATTAATCAAAAACTTCAAAACTTGCCAAGTGACAAAAAGCAATTTTTCTCACTTGGTGCTGCAACGGCGATAGTGAAAGCCCTCGCCGCTTTCTTCGCTTTCTTGTTGACCCTCGTGGTTTCAAGATATTCAAACACGACCACAGCTGGTCAGTTTTTTTATCTGTTTAACCTTGTCTCATTAGTCGCAATCATTGCTCAGCTCGGTTTTAATATTTCGTTAGTAAAATTCAACGCAATCGCATTTAAAAATCAAAACCGTCACGAGCAGAGTAACAATTACCGAATCGCACTTGCCCGCAGCTTGCTCTTTTGTGTCGCCGTTTGTTCTTTGCTATATCTAGCCTTTACAACATTTCCTGAACAACTCAATACGACTCAAGCCTCGAATTTCTCTTTAGCGCTTGCCATTATTGCGATTCCTCTTCTCGTTATTGGCCAAACCAACAGTCGCGTCCTACAAGCATCAAGAAAAGTCATTACTTCTCTGATTGCATTGCAGCTTGGCGTAAGCTTTCTAATGGTGGCTTTGATTATCTTTGCCAAAGACGTTTATCCAATCAGTACCGACGTGCTAATGGTGTTGTTTTTAGTCGCTACCACCGTAGTCGCTATCCATTCAACATTAAAATGGCTTCGCTCAGGTGAATACCAACACGGAAGTACCAAACATAATCAGGAACTTACCTATTCAGCAAATCAGGTTTGGGTTGGCAGTATTTTCACTAACCTCGTTCAGTGGGGAAGCCTCGTCATTGCGGGCTTTTTTATTTCGACGTCAGATCTCGGTTTACTTGCAGCAGCACAAAGAACCTCATTGTTGATTGGCTTTGTTCTTGTCACCATCAACTTTGTTGTTGCGCCTATGTTTGCCTCACTCTACAAAGAGGGCAAAATGGACAGACTACGCAATCTAAGCCGCCTTGCATGTCGAGCAAACATTGGGGCTGCGATTCTCCCCGTCATCATTTGTGTGTTATTCCCTGAATTCATCATGCAACTGTTTGGTAAAGAGTTTATTGCTGCTGCACCTCTATTATTGGCCTTATCTCTGGGGCAATTGATTAATGTCGCGACGGGTTCCGTTGGTTTCTTACTGTTAATGAGCGGCCATGAAAAGACCATGAAATACATCACCATTGTCTCTGGTGTTATTTCCATTGCGCTACTGATTTTGCTTTCAAACGGTTACGGCGTTCTGGGGGCTGCATGGGCTATGGCGATAGGGTTAGCCATTCAAAACTTGGCGGCTCTTTATTTTGTTAAACGTCACCTAGGCTTCTTTCCTGTGGGGTAAATATGACCAATACAATTGCTCGACTAAGCTTAGCTGCGGTACTGTTGCTGACGGTGTCTTTATCACTTTGGAAAAGCTCAGATATAGACCACAGCGTTTATCAAGAACTGGAGAGCTATGTGGGCGGCTCCAGTACATTACACTTTACGTTCAGTCTTTTAATCGGATTTCTCGCCGTATTTAATTTCCCTAAATGGGTAAGCGCAACAAAAGCGGACATGTTTGGCATCCGCCTTCTTATATTATTGCTTTGCATTGTATCGTTAGAAGAGCTCAGCCAGTTGTTTATCGCCACTCGTTCATTCGGTTTTGAAGATCTTAGTACTAACTGGATAGGTATTATCTTGGGCTATTTCTGTGCCAAGTTTATAAAGCTCTTTGCTAATCATTAGCTTTTTAGGCCTATTCATCACTCTAAAATGACAAACTACACGCCTGTCCTCCACAGGCGTTATACTCTCTCTATCCTTTCTCCATTCTGTACAGCGCCTTGATTTTAAAAAGAACACTTTCTCGAATTGCATTCAAATCCGCTATTGCCTTAGTTGCTGCGCTCTTGTGCCTAACACAAGTACAAGCACAGGAAGACAAACTCACCGTCATCAACAGTTATATCGACGATCTCTTCACATACAACAAAGCCATGGGCAGCTTCACTATTTTGGATAAAGGTAACGTGGTGTTGGACAAACAAACTGGTTACTCAAACCGTAAAGTTGGTTTATTAGCCAGCCGTGGTTATGTTTCTGCAGACAGCTCAAGCCCATACAAAGTGGCATCTATCTCCAAAACCATGACGGCGACCATGGTGATGCAGTTAATTGAAGCAAATAAGCTTAGTTTGAACACCAAACTGAACGACTTCTTTCCTGAGATTAGCAACGTTGAGAACATCAGCATCAGAGATTTGCTCCAACACCGCTCTGGGTTGGTGAACTTTATTGATGAACCCGACTTTCTGAGTTACTACGCAAAGCCTCAAACGCAAGCACAAATGATTGCGAGATTGGCAGCGCTACCCTCTAACTTTCCACCAGGTAGTCAATATGAATACTCAAACGCAAATTACCTTTTGCTAGGCTATATCATTGAAAAAGTGACGGGAAAGAGCTTTGACGAGGTACTCCGCGCTCAAATCACGCAACCATTGAACTTAACGCACACTCAGTATTGCCTTGATCTCAAGGCGTGCGATATTCACATTACGTCGTTCTATTACTGGAACAACGCATGGGTTGCAGTCACACCGCACTGGTCGCCAACCGTAGCAGGTGCAGCGGCGAGCATTACGTCAACAACACTCGATGTTTCTCGGTTTATTCGGGCACTGTTCCAAGGTGAGTTGCTCCCGAAAGAAGCAGTGCAAATGATGACGAAGGAGTATTTTGGTATTTACAGCCCTGAATACTCGCAACTGGAACGCTATGGACACGATGGCATCTTGGAAGGTTATCGCTCGTCAATGTTGTACTTCCCCAAACAAGATGTTGCGATAGTCATCTCAATCAACGGACTTCATGAAACTTATGACGACATTGTGAGAAATATTATCGGTTTATACTTTGACGAGAAGGTTGAACAGCCAGATTATGACCGCCCAAACATGACAATGAATGAAGGGCAACTTAAGGCCTTCACTGGAACATACAAAGCCTTGGATTACAAAAAGGTAGTAGAGGTGTTCATTGATGATGGAGCATTAAAAGCTCAGATGGTAGGTCAACCTTCATTTACTTTTATTCCAATGACGGAAAACACGTTCGAGAACAAAGCTTTCGGCATCATTTTAACCTTCAGCCCTGTCAAAAATGAACAGGGAAAGACCAATAACGTTAAAGCGAAAAGTGGCAATCATACTGAGACCTACTACCGACTGCGCTCCTCGAAATAGCGACTCATCGCAGGTTTCCTCGGTTAGCACTTTTTTGGATATTTTTCTTAGAGGGCGAGATATACTCTCGCCCTATTACATTAATATGAGCATCGGTTATGCCTTCACATCCAACTAAAATCACCTTCTTTGAATTCCTAACACCACTTATCACTGCGGGTAAAAAGACAATCACGATTCGTGATGAATCAGAAAGCCACTACGTGCCAAACACTGAAGTGGAAGTGTTCACCCTAGAAACAGACCGCAAGGTGTGTGACATCAAAATCCTATCAGTGGCACCACTGAAGTTTGATGACATCAACGAGTTCCACGCAGAACAAGAAGCGATTGAACTGCCAAAACTGAAAGAGCTTATTCGCGAGATCTATCCGAATATCGATGAGCTGTATGTGATTGAATACGAACTGATCAAGTAAGAACCACAATTTACTAGACGACTGGTCTAATCGCTTTTATAGTATTGCTCATGAACGCAAAAACGAACGATACACGCCAACACATTCTCGATGTCGGCTACCAATTGGTAGTGACCAAAGGTTTTACGAGCGTTGGGCTCTCAGAACTTTTAAAGGCAGCGGATGTGCCGAAAGGCTCTTTCTACCATTACTTTAAGTCGAAAGAGCAATTTGGTGAGGCATTGATTGAAGATTACTTCTCTCGCTACCTTAAGATGATCACAGCCCACTTTACTGAAAGTGAAGGCTCTGGTTGCGACCGCCTTTTGAGCTATTTCGAACGCTGGATGGCGATTGAAAATGGCCAATGTAACGCCAACAAATGCTTGGTCGTGAAGTTGAGTGCTGAAGTCTCTGATCTTTCAGAAGCAATGCGCGTAAAACTGGCTTCGGGTGCGACTCAAGTGGTGAAAGCCATCGAAGATTGTGTCCAAGCGGGCATTGAAGACGGCTCAATCCAAGTTGAGTCAGCAGAACAAACCGCCCACTTGATTTACCATCAATGGATTGGCGCAAGCTTACTCAACAAACTGTATCAGGATCGTTCCGGTTTAATGCGTAGCTTTGAGAGCACTCAAAGTATGCTAAAAGGCAAATAACGAACCACACTTAATCCGCCTTATCTTTACCCAAAAAGTACGGCGGATTTTTTAGGAATCAAAACTAGACGACTGGTCTAATAATTAATATAGGAACTTACCATGACCCAAACGCTCAACCGTCAAATCGTATTGGCTAACCGTCCAAAAGGTTCACCTGTCCCAGAGAACTTCCGTTTAGAACAAACTGCCATCCCTAGTCCGAGTGAAGGTGAAGTGCTTTTACGTAGCGTGTACCTGTCTCTTGACCCATATATGCGCGGCCGTATGAATGAAGGCAAATCCTACGCTGATCCTGTAGAGCTAAACGATGTAATGGTTGGCGGAACCGTTTGTCAGGTGGTGGAATCGAAGAACCCTGATTTCCAAACTGGCGAATGGGTGGTGGCTTACACAGGCTGGCAAGATTACGCGCTATCTGACGGCGAAGGTCTGTTTAAATTAGGCAGTGAGCCGACGCATCCTTCTTATGCCCTTGGTGTGCTTGGTATGCCTGGCTTTACCGCTTATGTGGGTTTATTGGAAATTGGTCAGCCTAAAGCTGGCGATACCTTAGTTGTCGCAGCTGCAACTGGTGCGGTGGGCTCTATGGTTGGTCAAATCGGTAAGCTAAAAGGTTGCCGTGTCATCGGTGTCGCAGGCGGCTCAGAGAAGTGTCAGTACGCAAAAGAGACCCTAGGCTTTGATGAATGTCTTGATCATACCGCAGATGACTTTGCAGAGCAGCTAGCAGCAACATGCGACAAAGGTATCGATGTCTACTTTGAAAACGTAGGCGGTAAAGTCTTTGACGCGGTATTACCTCTGTTAAATGTCGGCGCTCGCGTGCCACTTTGTGGTTTGATTTCTCAATACAACGCGACAGCGTTACCTGAAGGTCCAGATCGTATGTCGATGCTGATGGGTAACATTCTGGTTAAACGCATCAAGATGCAAGGCTTCATCATTTTTGACCACTACGAGCAAAGCTACACAAACTTCGTTAAAGATGTAAGCCAATGGCTAGCAGAAGGTAAAATCCATTATCGCGAACATCTAGTAGAAGGTTTAGAAAATGCGCCAGAGGCATTCATCGGTCTACTGGAAGGCAAAAACTTCGGCAAGCTTGTTATTCAAACCAATCAACCTGTATAAGAAAGGATTCTTCTATGATTAAACTGCATCATTTAAACCAGTCTCGCTCGAAACGCATCATTTGGTTGTTAGAAGAATTGGGGGTGGATTATGAGATCGTGCCTTACTTTCGTGACAGCGTCACATTTCTTGCACCACCTGAGCTCAAGAGCATTCACCCACTCGGCAAGTCACCTGTATTGGAAGATGGCGACGAGATCGTTACAGAGTCTGGTGCTATCACTGAATACTTAATTGAAAAGTATGCAGATGGACGTTTTGCACCAGAGCGTGGCAGCAAAGCTTACACGCAGTACATTCAATGGCTGCATTTTGCAGAGAGCTCAGCCATGGTTCCCCTGCTGCTCAAGATGTTTGTTGCTAAAGATGGCGCACAGACCAATTTCCTTGCGGACTACGCCGATGCGGAAACCATGAAAGTCATGGGCTACGTTGATCAAAGCCTAGAAGGGAAAACCTACTTTGTAGAAGAGCGACTAACAGGCGCGGATTTCATGATGTCTTTTGTCGTCGATATCCTAAACAAGTTTGGCGTCATTGAGCGCTTCCCAAACATCCAACGTTATGGTGCACAGCTCGCGACTCATTCTGCGTTTGCTAAAGCAGAAGAACTTGAAGTGAAGTTCGGTTAATCGAGTTGAGACCTTCTCAAACCGTTGAGAATTTCTGTCTATTTCGGGAATCTTTGAAATAGGCAGAAACCATTCACACTAAACATGCCTGAATACCATTTATAATCCACACGACAAATAATGTTAATTGACACAAAGCCATTAATTAACAACCACTTAAAGCATAGGTGATACCTATCACACTGATTGCTAATAACAGTTTTTTTCTTCTCAATTGCAGCGTTATTCTCCTCGCATAACTTTCGGATTCATCCAAAAGACAAGATTTATTATCACTATTGCAAGGAAATTCAAATGAGCAAGAAATTGACTACAGCAGCAGGTTGCCCTGTCGCACATAACCAAAACGTTATGACTGCAGGTCCTCGTGGCCCTCAACTATTACAAGACGTTTGGTTCCTTGAAAAATTGGCACACTTTGACCGCGAAGTGATCCCTGAGCGTCGTATGCACGCAAAAGGTTCTGGTGCTTACGGTACGTTCACAGTAACGCACGACATCACAAAATACACTCGCGCTAAAATCTTCTCTGACATCGGCAAAAAAACAGAACTATTCGCTCGCTTCACTACTGTAGCTGGTGAGCGCGGTGCAGCAGACGCAGAACGCGACATCCGTGGTTTCGCACTAAAATTCTACACTGAAGAAGGTAACTGGGACTTGGTTGGTAACAACACACCAGTATTCTTCCTACGTGACCCACTAAAATTCCCAGACCTAAACCACGCAGTAAAACGCGACCCTCGCACTAACATGCGTAGCTCTACCAACAACTGGGATTTCTGGACATCACTACCAGAAGCATTCCACCAAGTGACTATCGTCATGAGTGACCGTGGTATCCCAGCTTCTTACCGTCATATGCATGGTTTTGGTAGCCACACGTTCAGCTTCATCAACGCAGAAAACGAGCGTTACTGGGTGAAATTCCACTTCAAAACTCAGCAAGGCATCAAAAACCTAACTGACCAAGAAGCAGAAGCGATCGTAGGTAAAGACCGCGAAAGCCATCACCGTGACCTTTACGAAGCGATTGAGCGTCAAGACTTCCCTAAATGGAAGATGTACGTACAGATCATGCCTGAGCTAGAAGCGGACGAAGTCAACTTCAACCCATTCGACCTAACACGTGTATGGTCTCAAAAAGACTACCCACTGATCCCAGTTGGTGAGTTCGAACTGAACCGTAACCCAGAAAACTTCTACGCAGAAGTTGAGCAGTCAGCGTTCAACCCAGCAGCAGTCGTACCTGGTATCGGCTTCTCACCAGATAAGATGCTACAAGGTCGTCTGTTCGCTTACGGCGATGCTCAGCGTTACCGTCTAGGTGTGAACCATCATCAAATCCCAGTGAACGCCCCTCGTTGCCCTGTTCACAGCTACCACCGCGATGGCGCGATGCGCGTTGATGGCAACTTTGGTTCAACACTAGGTTACGAGCCAAACTACAAACAAGAATGGGCAGAGCAACCAGATTACTCTGAGCCACCTCTACGCATCAACGGCAACGCTGATCACTACGATCACCGTGTAGACGAAGACTACTTCAGCCAAGCGGGTGACCTATTCCGTCTAATGAGCGAAGAGCAACGTCAAACTCTGTTCGATAACACAGCTCGCGCAATGGACGGTGTGCCAGAGTTCATCCAACAACGCCACGTTCAACACGCATACCAAGCGGACGAAGCGTACGGCAAAGGTCTTGAGATTGCACTAGGCTTAAACAAGTAAGCGAACGCGGTAATCATCACACTGTGTGATTAAAAGACATAAAAAAGGAGGTGCCCTACAGCACCTCCTGATTTCAAATCACTAATCCTTAATCACTAGTCACAAACCATGCTCAAGGAGATTCATTATGATTAACTTAGATTTCTTTAAGCTCTTTGATACCAAAGAACTGTTTATCTATTACTGATTCATCAACTACTGATTTTTAGCGACCGCTTTGATCAGTACTGATGTATCCATGCGACCTAAACCATCTCGTTGAAGGTCTGCGTATTGCTCATCCACTTTCTTAGTCAGTGGAAGCTCTAGACCCACTCGCTCTGCTTCTTGCAGACAAAAACCCAAGTCCTTGCGCATCCAATCAATAGCGAAGCCAAAATCGAACTTATCTTCCGCCATGGTATTTGCGCGGTTTTCCATCTGCCATGAACCTGCAGCGCCATGCTTCAACGTTTCTACAACTTGAGCGATGTCCAAGCCTGATTTTTGTGCCAGCAGCAAAGCTTCACTCAGACCTTGTAAAACGCCACCAATACAGATTTGGTTTACCATCTTACAGCGTTGACCCTGACCGTTTTCACCCAGTAGTGTCATCTGCTTCGCGTACACATCCATCGCTGAAGAAACACGATCAAAAATGCTTTCTTCACCACCACACATGATGGTTAGTACACCGTTTTCTGCACCCGCTTGACCGCCAGAAACAGGCGCATCAATGAAGTGATTGCCGTATTTAACACACGCTTCAGCCAACTCAACCGCTAGGTCTGCAGAAGTCGTCGTGTGATCCACTAACACTGCATCCGCTTTCAAGCCAACCAGAATGCCTTCTTCACCGTAAACAACACTACGAACGTCATCATCATTACCCACACAGGTAAAAACGATGTCACAGCCTTCTGCCGCTTCACGTGGTGTTTCACAAGCCACACCTTGGTATTCTTCAGCCCATTTGTCGGCTTTCGCTTTTGTGCGGTTGTATACTTTGGTTTCAAAGCCCGCTTTACTTAGGTAACCAGCCATTGGGTATCCCATCACACCCAGACCAATAAATGCTACTCTTAGTTTTTCCATTGCAAGCCTCCTTGAATTCGAAATAAGTGACGTTTTGAAACTATTACTATTTAAAACAGTTAATATTTGAAACATGTTACTAAAGATTTCAGAACATTACTTGCAATAATTTCGTCTTAAATAAGCGCAACAAACTCAATCAAAGGCGAAGCCACCAAAAGTGATAATAAAAGCGTCACAATGGACGGAATCGCATCTTTCCAAGTATCAAAACGAAAATGGAAAAACATCGCACCAACTGAGGTGAAAACAATAAAACTTGCACCTATAGCACTTAACAAGTTGTTCGCCGATAACAAGCCAATTAACATCAAAATTGCACCCGTTACCTCAACCAGTCCAACCAAAAACATAGCGGCACGGTTCAGTCCATATTTATGAAAGAAAGCGAGCTGAGGCTCAAAAATCGGCTTCACCCAACCGATGATTTTGATAGAACTGGCAAACAAGAAAAACGCGATTAACAACCCTTGAATAAACACCATAATTTTAACTCCCGAACAGATGATGGAAGCATTAAAGCATTCCACCTAAAACTTAAGGAGAGTAGTATTTAGCTACTTATCATTCCAAACAGGAATGCGTTATGGATAAATTTGATTGTTTGAAAGTCTTTTCTCGTGTCGCTCAGTTAGGTTCATTTACCTTGGCCTCCAACGAGCTCAATACCACTCAGAGCGCAGTGAGTAAGAAGATCGCGTGGCTTGAGAGAGAAATTGGTATCACCTTGTTTCACCGTCATGCACGCGCTATTAGCTTAACTTCTGGTGGAAAGCAGTATCTCGAACTGGCACAAACACTCACAGAGCAAATGGATTCCTTCGAGTCGCAACTTAGACAAGAGCAAGCGTCGGTCTCTGGCGAGCTCAAGCTTTCAGTGCCGAGTGCATTTAGCGTTCGCTTGTTATCTGCGCCACTGAATGAGTTTCTCAACCAACATCCAGAGCTTAGCGTTGATGTGTCGGTTTCGGACAAGTTTGTCGATTTAGTTGAAGGCAATGTTGATATCGCGATTCGTGCCGCCTACCTAAAAGACTCGGGTTTAAAAGCTCGTTGGCTGATGGATAACGAATTGGTTTACTTCGCGTCTCCCAGTTACCTCGACAAGCACAAACCTATTCATACCGCTAACGATTTGAGCAAACATCTTTGCTTAACCTACTCACTCTCCAATCCGTCTAACTTGTGGCGTTTTAGCGATGGAAATGAAACCATTAAAGTCAAAGTGAAAGAACAGGTTCGAAGTGATAGCCCTGAGATGCTGCTGCAAATGGCGAAGCTAGGGCAAGGTATCGCTGCAATGCCAAAATGGATGGTAGAACAAGAGCTTAACAATGGTGAGTTAATTCAAGTATTAACGCAATATCAATCAGTTAAGCTACCAATGTACATGGTTTACAAAGATAGTGAGTACCAACCTCAGCGCATTCGCACTTTTATTGATTTCTTAGTGCAGCACTTTTCTCAGGGATAAAAAAAGCTCCATCAAAAATGATGGAGCTAACTAGCAGATAGCCTTAATTGGGATTATCCCCAAGTGACTTCAATATGCAGTATTCAGAGCTTGGTCACTGACTCGAGTTCGAGGAAAACATCGCAGCGTAATAGTGAGCTATTTCCAAGGTGTTTGACAAAGAAATCGCTTCAGTGACAAGCTCCCGAAGGGCGAGTTGATTTGGTTTGCATACTTTGTTAACGATTTTTGATTTAGCACCACTAGAACTTCAAATCGTTGCCTCGTCTGAAAACTAAATCATTCTCGCTGAACCATGCATATCGAGGTTACTTGGGGATATGTACTTAAGGGATTCTTTTCGCCTGCAACAGTGCTGCAGCATTGAGCATCGCGTCTTTAGTGCTGACATCCAGCACCTTCATTTTTCTAAATCGCTCCGGCTCTTTGATGGCGACATCGTGAGCGAAGATAACAAACCTCGCCTTGGCGATATCTTTGTCAGTGATTCGGTTAATGATGCCGTTCGCACCTTGCGTTTCGACCTTGATCTTAATGCCTAACGCACAGGCAGCTTTCTCTAATGACTTCGCTGCTAAGAAGGTATGTGCCACACCTGATGGACAAGATGTCACGGCAAGAATATCTGCCTCACCCTCACCTTGCACAGACGTATAAGCTTGAGATTGACCAACCGGACTGTCGTCTTCTGTGACCGTCTTCTTAAGCGCAATAACAATCAATGCTGTGGTAAACGAGCCTGCGATTGTGCCAACTATGTAGCCAATCTTGCCATCCACAACAGGCAGTACAATCCAGCCGCCCCACGGAGCGTGGTTAATGACATGGAACATAAAACCAATCACGTTACCGACAATGCCACCAGCGACAATCGCAGGCAGGACGCGAGCTGGGTCTCCGGCAGCAAACGGAATCGCCCCTTCGCTGATGCCAATCATACCCATGATGCCCGCGGCTTTACCCGCCTCACGTTCATCACGTTTAAATTTACTTGGCGATAGGAAAGTCGCTAACGCCATACCCAACGGCGGAGTACAGATCGCAATACCGACACCACCCATTAGCCACGGCTGAGTGTTCACTTGAGTCTGAGCAAACAAAGTCGCCACTTTGTTGATAGGACCACCCATGTCAAATGCGGTCATTGCACCCAGTACAGTGCCCAACATCACTTTACCAGAGCCCGCCATACCCGTGAGCACATCATTCATGGTCGTCATTGCGCTGGCAATAGGTGAACCAATCACCCACATCACTGCGCCACAGGTGACAAACGTACCAACCAGTGGGTAGATAAAGATCGAGCCGAGCGAACTCATGCTGTCCGGCAATTGAATCTTCTTCAGCAGCCAAACCACAAAGCCGGCGAAAAATCCGACCACAATCGCGCCCAAGAAGCCGGTGTTGTAGTGACTAACCGCAATCCATGAGCCAATCATACCCGGAGCCAGACCCGGCTTATCCGCAATCGAATAGGCAATGTAACCACCCAATACCGCGGTAAACAGCGTCAAGCCTGCGATACCCATCTCAGCGATATCTGCCAGAATCCCCTCTTCCGGAACGCCGCCATGGCCTGAAATCATCACAGACAGAGACAACAGCACGCCGCCCGCGACAATAAACGGAATCATATGAGAGGTGCCAAACAGCAAGTGTTCCTTCATTCTGCCGAGCTTTTGCGCCCAAGGGCTGAGAGGCTCAGATGCAAACTCTAAAGGATCGATACCAGAGTCATTCGTGTTCGATTGAATATCAGTAAGTAGCTCGCGCGCTTCCTCCACCGACTCCGCCGCTTTTAACTTGTTAACGAAACCATCTTCAATGATTTTGGTGGAAATTTGTGCCAAGACTTCGATGTGGTGATGGTCATCCCCATCCGGAGAAGCCAGCATAAAAAATACGTCAGACAGTTCGCCGTCATCGGCACCGTAATCAATCCCTTTTCGGCTGATGCCCACTGCGACTGCGGGTTTAGCGACCGCATTACTTTTGGCGTGAGGAATGGCAATACCCTCGTCAAAGCCGGTATTGCCAATCTCTTCTCGTTTCCAAATGTCCGCCAAGAACTGACTTTTGCTAGTGAGCTTGCCCGCCGCGTCCAACAATTCGACGAGCTCTTTGAGCGCTTCATCTTTGGTTTGAGCCTGCAAATCCAAGCAAATGGTTTCCGGCCCAATAAGGTTTAATATGTCCATTGTTTGTACCTTGCAATGTTCACGCTCGAGAGTCATGAGTTATTTGTTCCATCTATGACTGTGTACAGAGTAACCAACACTCGTCCTTTCCAATACAGGACAAAAAGTGCATTAACTGGATTAATGTAACATGAGATTTAAACTGTGATAGAGCTCTTGCGATTATCTGCTTTAAATCCATCCTTCCGACGGTCACTATGCTAAAATCCACAAAAAAATAAAGTGGATAGAACATGAAGATCGTAGCGGTGACAGCGTGCCCTACAGGCATCGCTCATACTTATATGGCGGCAGATGCACTAATGAAAGCTGCGCCTAAGCATAACGTACAAATTAAGGTTGAGACGCAAGGCGCGATGGGTATTGAGAATCAGCTCACTCCCCACGATATTGCACAAGCGGATCGTGTCTTAATTGTGTCCGATATTGAGATTGAACAACCAGCTCGCTTTGAAGGCACCAACAAAGTCCAAATCCCTATTGAAGACGTGTTACTCAATGTCGATAAAGTGTTCCTTGTACACTGTCGATGATACGCTGTGCTGATGAACGAATACCAGATCACCTTTTTTGTCGACGATATCAATGCCAGTGCTCACGTAGCGCAGCCCCTTAATCGCGTCGCCAAAAAGTTCAAAAGCACATTACACATCATCAACATAACCCAAAATCGCGTTGCTGAGCTCACTAAGTCAATCGCGGTTTTACAAGTTGGCTTGCAGCAAGGCGACTTGTGTCAAATCACGGCTATTGGTATTGATGCCGAGCTTGCCTGTTTCGTTATCAAAGATATGATTGCTGAGAACTTTACCGTTGTGGGTTCTCACATCAACTACGAGTTCTCAAGCCAACTTGCTGAGCGTCTTCCGCAAATCTGCCCGCCTTGTGAAATTAAATGGCATTACGCCAAAGCGCACACTGAACTCACCAAATTTGAGTGCCTGAAAGGGCTAGCGCAGCTTATTCATCCGATTCACCCAGACGAACTCATTCTCGCCTTTATCAAACGCGAAGAACGATCCTCAACCGCAGTAACACCGGGCATTGCTCTACCACATGTCATGTTCGAAGGTGTGGACCACATCTCTGTTGCGGTTATCGCTAACGAGATTCCGATGGATTGGGCATCAAAAATGGGTGAAGTGCATCTTGCTATCGCATTAGTAATGCCAGCGAAACCGACTCGCGAACACATCATTGCGGCAACTAACTTAACCCGTAACCTGCTGACCGACCAAATGGCTGAGCGTTTACTGCTAACAAAAAGCAGCGTCGACTTGCAGGCGCTTCTGATGTACGCCATGTCGAGGCTGCTTGCTTAGTCTTTACTGTTCTAGATTGAACCGCGATATTCCGTCGGCGTTCTGCCCGTTCGGTTCTTAAATACTCGGCAGAAGTAGTTCACATCTTTGAATCCACAGCGCACCGATACCTCATTCAACTTAAAGTTGTATTTCTTGAGCATAAACTTCGCGCGGTCTACCCGTACCCACGTAATGTAATCGGCTAACGTCATGTGACCTTGCTGACGGAACAAACGCGACAAATGGTTAGAAGAGATGCTGAATCTCGACGCAATACTGTCACGTGTGATTGGGCGGTGGAAGTTCTCTTGGATGTAGATACAAATGCCCTGATATAGATCTTGCACTCGGCTGTGCGCCTGCGTCTCAATAGGCGCATCTAACATCGACTTAGCGTATTGCAACAAGGCTTGCAGCAACAACTCATCCATTGGCTTTTTATTGCACTCACGAGCCAATGAACTCAGCGCTTCCAAGATATTATCAATGGCAAATCCAGAACGAGTTTGAATACTGTGTTTTTGAATATCGTAAAAGCTCGCTTCCCCTTTACGTTTGGACACGAGACTCAAACCCAATTGACGGCGACCGAAGAGAATACTTAATACCGAGCAATCTGTATCCCAGTCAGGTTTATTCCAACAGTTAGGCGGAATAAATATGGCATCACCGGTTTTCGCCACGATATGCGTCACTTTGCGATCATGACTTTCCATTTCATTAATATATTCACCAGACAAGACCAATTCTAATCGAGGGAAGTTAACCTGATAGCTAAATTCAGGTGGTGTATGAAAATCACCAGCAAACCATATATTGTGGAATGGTTCTCGCTCGTTTAATACTGATGAAATCAAATCATGAAAAATCATTTTACGTACTCTTAAACACGCATCCATGATGCTATACCTATAGATATACACCCTACTGGATTTTTGTGCTATTGAGCAAAATCACACTTCCATTTCAAGGTTACAAAAATCCAGTTAACGCATCAATTATCCAGTCTAGTAAATCATCAACGAAGCCCTTAAAGCCTTATATATGGGAGCAATAACACATTTCACTTATGGTTCATCGACTTCCACATAATGTCACAGATATGCAGTAAGTTTATCCAGTAGACGATCTACATCACACTCTAGTCGGGCGGTTACAATCGTCCAGTAAATGCATTTTTTCTTCACTACTGTCTCCGCTTGGTTAATTTCAAAATACCCCTGAAATAAAAATTATATTTATAGGGGTTCGACAATGATCACCAAACTAATAAATGAAGACTTGATTAAGCTTGATCTTCAAGCGACTTCAAAAGAAGACGTATTTAAAGAACTGGTTGCGGTTCTACACGCCCAAGGTCGTATTTCAGACCAAGAGCAATTTCTTGCAGATATAAAAGCACGTGAAGAATTAGGTAATACCGGATTTGAGGATGGCGTTGCTATCCCACACGCGAAAAGTGCTGCGGTTCTTGAACCAGCGGTTGTGATCGGCGTAAGCAAATCAGGTATCGAATACGGCGCTGAAGACGGTTTGCCTTCAAAACTGTTCTTCATGATCGCTTCTCCAGACGGTGGCGATAACCACCATATCGAAGTACTTGCAGAGCTGTCTTCAAAACTGATCGAAGATGGTTTCATTGATGCGTTCTTAGGTGCAGCAAACAGCCAAGACGCACTGGCACTTCTACTTGCTAAAGAAGAGCCTCAAGCAGTGACAGACGCACCAGCAAACCAAGGCTTCATCATTGGTGTTACTGGTTGTCCTGCGGGCGTTGCGCACACTTACCTCGCGGCAGAAGCGCTAGAGAAAGGTGCTGCGGCGATGGGTTACGAAATCAAGGTTGAAACGAATGGCTCAATCGGTGTGAAAAACAGCCCAACCGCAGAAGAAATCGAACGTGCAGACGCAATCATCGTGGCATGTGACAAACAAGTCGACATGAACCGCTTTGCGGGCAAACGCGTGGTTAAAACCAACGTAAAAGCCCCTATCCGCGATGCTCAAGGTCTGATTAACGAAGCGTTAAGCGCTCCAGAATACCAAGCAGAAGCAAGCAGCAATGCGCAAACTTCTGTTGCAAACAAAGCCTCTCAGGCTCGCTCTGACCTGTACCGCTACTTGATGAACGGCGTATCACACATGATCCCATTCGTTGTAACGGGTGGTCTGTTGATTGCACTTGCTCTTGCAGTCGGTGGGCAGCCAAGTGAAGCGGGCATGGCAATTCCTGAAGGCAGCATGTGGAACCAAATCCTCAACGTAGGTGTGGTTGCCTTTACACTGATGATCCCAATCCTAGCCGGTTACATTGCTTACGCGATTGCTGACCGTCCTGCCCTAGCTCCTGGCTTGATCGGTGGTTGGATTGCAAACAACGGTTCTTTCTACGGCGCAGACGCAGGTACAGGCTTTATCGGTGCCATCATCGCTGGTCTGCTTGTGGGTTACTTCGTGAAGTGGATTACGTCGATTAACTACCACAAATTCATTCAACCTTTAGTGCCAATCATGATTGCACCAATCACAGGTTCGCTATTCATCGCTGGTCTTTTCATCTTCGTTATCGGCGCGCCAATCGCAAGTCTAATGGACGGCCTGACTGCGCTACTAACGAGCATGAGTACAGGTAACGTCGTTCTACTAGGCATCGTACTTGGTGGTATGGCTGGCTTCGATATGGGTGGTCCATTCAACAAGGTCGCGTTCCTATTCTCTGTGGGCATGATTGCGAGTGGTCAAACTCAATTTATGGGTGCGATGGCGTGTGCAATTCCTGTTGCACCTCTAGGCATGGCACTGGCAACGGCTCTTGGTCGTAAGTTCGACCTGTTCGAAGAATCAGAAACCGAAGCGGGTAAAGCAGCTGGTGCAATGGGTCTGGTTGGTATCTCTGAGGGTGCAATTCCGTTCGCAGCGCAAGATCCAATGTCAGTGATTCCTGCAAACGTACTTGGCTCAATGGTGGCGGCAGTAATGGCGTTCTCATTCGGCATTACTAACAGTGTTGCTCACGGCGGTCCAGTTGTCGCTCTACTTGGCGCGATGAACCACCCAGTACTTGCTCTGATTTGTATGGCAGCTGGCGCAGTAGTTACCGCAGTAACGTGTGTAACTCTGAAGAAAGTTCGCAAAGCAAAAATGATGCAAGCGGCCGCTTAATCACCCCTACCCCCAAATAGCTCCTATGGCTTGGGCAATGTCGCCCAAGCCATGATTTTCTCTCATGGTGACACTCTATGTCTGATTTAACGATGTCCGATACACAAACGATTCAAACTCAAGCTAAGCATCCGATGTTTTTCCTGATGAACAACGTGATTCAAAACTACGCTTGGGGCAGTACTACTTCTGTTAACCAACTGTTTGGCATTGAAAACCCAACGGGCGAACCACAAGCAGAAGTATGGATGGGCGCGCATCCAAACGGTTGCTCATTGGTGATGGTAAACGGTGAAGAGATCAAACTGTCTTCACTGATTGCTCAAGACATGAATGCCTTTTTGAGTGAAGAAGTCACAAACCGTTTTGGTGAACTTCCATACCTGTTTAAAGTGCTTGCTGCTGAGAAAGCGCTGTCAATTCAGGTTCACCCAAACAAACAACAAGCAGAATTGGGTTTTGCACTGGAAGAAAAGCAAGGCATCCCCCTAACCGCTGCAAACCGTAACTACAAAGATCCAAACCACAAACCTGAGTTGGTTTACGCGCTAACCGAATACCAAGCGATGAATGGCTTCCGCCCAACAAGTGAAATCATCAGCTTCTTCTCTGAACTGGCGATTCCTGAGCTACAAGGTTTGGTGGATGATCTAATCGCAAACCAAACGCCAACGGGCTTGGCGACTTTCTTCTCGGGTCTATTGTCACTAGAAGGCGAACAGAAAGAGATGGCGCTGACGGTGCTATTGGCTCAAGCTCGCATCACCGACTTACCTCTGTTCAACCTCATTCTTGAACTAGAGAAGCAATACCCTGGCGATATTGGTTTATTTGCACCATTGATGCTCAATGTCATTACCCTACAACCGGGGGATGCCATGTTCTTGGATGCAGAAACGCCACACGCTTACTTGAAAGGTACAGGTCTTGAGATCATGGCGAACTCAGACAACGTACTGCGCGCGGGTCTGACACCAAAATACATGGACGTGAAAGAGCTTGTTGCGTGTACACGCTTCAACGAGAAGCCATTCGATAGCCTATTGCTTGCACCGAATGAAATCGACGATATGTTGGAATACCCAATTCCTGTGGACGATTTCAAATTCGCCATCGTTAAACAAGCTCACCAGCGCACTCTTGAAGTTCAAACCGCTGAGATCCTTATGCCTCTGGATAGCAAACTTGTGCTGACTCACGCAAACGGCGAAACATGCGAAGTTGAAAAAGGACAATCTGTTTTCATTCCGGCTTACGCAAAACAGGTTACTTTGGATTGTGAAGGTCGCGTCGCACGCGCTTACAGTTAATCGTTATTGTTAATAGTACGCCACTAAAACCAACGCCTCGCCACTCGCGGGGCGTTTTGCTTTTTAACCCTAGTAAAGTAATGGTTAATTAAGCACTATAGTCTTGATCCAAAACAGAAAAATTTCCCTACAAAACCAAGAAACTGTGTAAGACTTATTGAGTAGCCCTGTTGATAAAGGTGGCAAGATGACTCATAGAAACGCTCGCTCTCTTCATGCCATTATCGGCGCACTCGTCGGTGATGCAGCATCTCTCGGATTTCATTGGCTTTACGATCAAGAACTCATCAGGCAGTTTGGTTCTCCGCATCCGGAATTTCACCAACCTAACCGGACTGAATACCATGACAAAGGTTATTTTGCCCACGGTAGTAAGCAAGTCGGTGATCTCACCCACTACGGTGCACAGCTTGTTGCCATGTTAGACGCTCTGGTTCAAACCGGACACTACGACGAGGCGCGTTACATTCGCTCCTTTCGAGAATGGTTTGATTTTGGTGGTAAATGGCAAGGCTATACAGACAAACCGACAAAGCAAACACTGCTCAACATTCATGCATTAGAAGACAAAGAACTGCGTGTGACCTTATGTGGGGCTGACGACACGCAAAACCCAGCACTATCTAAGCTTCCGCCGTTGGTGGCTTTTCATTCCGATGATGACAAACTCGCTAAACTGGTCGATTCCGCAGTGCGGGTTACCAATAACAACGACACCGCAGTTATGTATGCCCAAGCTATCGCAGTGATGATTCAGATGGCGTTGCAAGGCGCTGCGCCCAAAGCGTGTGTGATGGCAGCTCAGACGGTTTCTCCAAAGATTGCTAACAATATTCAACGTGCAGAAGCGATGAGCGGCAGAACCGCCACCAGCGTTGCGGAGTCCGTTGGGATGCATTGCGGTTTAGACGCTTCATTTGTGGTGATTTGTCATTTGTTGATGAACTCAGAAAGCTACGAAACCACCATGCGTGAGAACATTTACTGTGGCGGCGATTCAAGTGGACGAGCTATTCCGCTTGGTGCCATTCTTGGGGCAAGTTACTACGACACACCAATGTCGATTCCAAATCACTGGATGGATAAAACCGCACTACCTCGCCGTTTACTGCAGTGTTTATAAAAGAAGGGGATGTTGCGGATTCAGGGCAAAAAAAGAGGCCCATGAGAGCCTCTTGCTATGCGTTACTCGGCGGGTACTGCCACTGAGCGGAACTTGAAAAGCTTTTTAGGAGCTTTGGTTAACAAAATGCCAAACATAAGAGGTAGCATTAAAATAATCGACTGCTCTGAAAGCATTTCTCCATTAATAAACGCGGATAGGAATAACGCGACCAAAGGGAAAATCAGAAAACAAATCGAAGCTTGAAACGGTGTCGAAACCTGACCCAGTTTAAAGTAAGCCACAATACCGCCAACACTTGCCACAAAGCCAAGATAAACCACCGCTAGAACTGAGTCGTAAGTAAACGCCAATACATCAATTTGCTCAAAGACTGCTGATAAAGCAAATAGTAGAAGAGAAGCAATAAAACAAGGCAGTGCATTATAAGTCAGCACCTGGATGTCCTTACAGTATTTTTGAACTAGCACATACATCACTGCATGCATTGCCACCGCGAGAGCTAATGACATCGTACCCAGTAAGTAATCTTCCCCACCCAGTTGCATCTCGTTGCCCAAAATCAGACAAAGACTTACCACTGCCGTCAACAAGCCAAACACTTGGTGACGCGCTAAACGCAGCCCTAAAAACAGGCCAGACATTAGCATCACCGCAACCGGCATGTTGGCAAAAATAATCGATGCAAGACCCGATGAGATGTATTGCTCTCCGTAAATCATCAGAGTAAACGGCATCGCAAAGTAGAAAACAGCCACGATAAAAATCCAATGACGTTTACCCTTTGGGAACATCAAAGGTTGTTTGAATGCTTTTGCCATCACAAACAGCAAAGGCGCAGCAAGGAAAAAACGCATACCTGTGGCAAGAACAGGGGGAATAGAGTGCAATGCGACTTCCATTGCGAACCAAGTGGTTCCCCAGATCAAACACACGGATAGAAAGAGTACAGCAGTAAAAGATTTTGAATTCATGACGACGACTTACTTAAAACATTTAATATTCACTGGCTTGTTTCACCAGATTGACGTGCCACATTTTAAAAACTTCCATCTAGAAATGTTTTACCATTTACAAACACTATTTAAATAGATATGGAAATTTATTCTACAAAAGCCTTAATTAGAGAAAATTTACTCCACAAAAAAGACACATGGCAATGTCATTGTTTTATTTGTGGTTTTAGAAAGCTATAAAGTGTGCGATCCAAGTTGAGCGCAGTAAATCGTTCTAAATGGAGTTTATCCTTCATAAATCACATGTACTAACCACTCCATCACCTTAACGGCGTAGTAGTGTGATGGCTGGCAACACATATAAAACCAACAGCATATATAATTCTTTAGCAATCCTTAACGCTCTGACTGAGCTTCGCTCTAGCCTGAGCCAATGCAGGCTAGGGTATTTTTTTAGGGTTCGCACAGACAAGTAAAGCTGTCAGAGAGTCTCAGCAAAGTCAAAAATGCACCAGTCATTAACTGGTGCATAAAGCGAAAGGTTGAATACTGACTAATCTAAAAGACTATAGAGATTCAAAGCCAACACTAGCTTCCGTATAGCCTTTTCTTTCTGAGTTGTAGTCGATAGCAACATTCAAGTGACCTGATAGTTCACCTTCTGCGGCATAAACTGGGCAAGTTGCAACATGCGAAAGGTACGTTGCCTCTGTCGGCTTCATAAAGTAGTAAATTTGCTGCAACTCACACTCACCTACGCTCTTACCAGATGACTGAAGACTTCCTCTTTGCTGATGAAAGTTAGGAGCAGCATCTAAAAGGTAGCTTGGTGTTAGCGTGTAGATATGAGTCTGATAGATATCGGTAAACTCGTGGCCCGCTTTGTACATTTGGCTGCCCATATCGTAAACGACGTTTAAGTGCCAATAAGCAATTTCGGATTCATCCGTAACTTGCGCACCAGGTTTTGAGTACATACAAGTAATCTGGCTATGTGGGGTTTCCATATCTTGATCAGCCATGTGGCCTCTCTTGATAGACTGGATACCACAACGATGCAGCGTAAAACCAGAAGACGCCATACGATCATGGACTTGATGAGCAGATTCAAACTTTGTATGTACTCCCTCAGGCGTGCTACTGGTGATATCAACTGAGTTGTTGGCATGAGCTTGTAGGCTAATACCAGCGATGAAGACGACTGCAACTTTTATATTTTTCATAGTAATGTTCTATTCTCCTCATTAGATTCGAGAGGGAAACTAACTCACCAAACAAATATGAAACAACTTTAATATAGAAATTTGTGATATTAGATCCATATATCAGGACTAAAATTACCACAAAATCATATAAAACCCTTTTTATTCATATAATTAACAGCAAATCAACTCAGTAAAAGCCTGTTTTATTCTCCCTTCTAGAACGAACGCTTGCCAAATGTGCTTAAACTTTATTTTACTTTCATAGTCTGCTTACAATGAAAGATAACCAACTGAGAGAGCATGTATGGACCTTAACTTGTTAAAAACGTTTGATGCGGTCATGAAGTCAAAAAGCGTCAACGATGCCGCTACCGCGTTAAACATCACTGCGCCCGCCGTGAGTCACGCACTCAACAAGTTAAGAGATCAATACCAAGATCCCCTCTTTGTTCGTCAAGGCAGAGGTATCGTGCCGACGAATTTCGCGATTGAGTTACACGCAGAAATTAAAGAGCCTTTAAGCCTGCTGATCAACGGTTCGAAATCTCGTCAAGAATTCACTCCAGAAACCAGCCAACGCACGTTTCGAATATCTAGCCATAAAGATATCGATTTAATGCTCGTGCCAGCCTTGGCGAAATACAAATCCCAGCATGCGCCATTGGTATCTATTGAAGCGGATGTGGAACACTTAAACGAACAAGACCGCCAAGACGATTTAAGACGCCGACGCGTGGATGTGATCCTTGCTACCGTGCCTTTGACGGATCATGGTTATCACAATGAATTACTTTTTGAACAAGAACTTATGGTGACAGTAAGCCAAGATCATCCTCGTATTCAGGACGCACTCACGTACGACGACTTCATGCGTGAATCTCATGTAACTTGGCGAACGCAGCGACTTAACACCAACGCTTTAGACTCTTTGATCATCGAAGATACGCTGCCCCCGAGGCAAGTGGCTTACTCCACCGGCTCGACCATGACAGCGCTTCAGTTAGTGTCACAAACCGATTGGATATGCGTTACCTCGCGTTGGTTCTCTGACAACTTGGCAAGCCAGCTCGGATTGAACGCGTTCCCTTTGCCCTTTGAAGCCAATAAGGTGCCTATTTATATGACTTGGCACCAATCACAAAAGAACGACAAAGGGCATGAATGGCTAAGGAATGCGATTAAACAAGCGGTCACTCAATCCATCGAGTAACAGACGAGCAATAGCAGTACACCCATAGAAAAAGGGCAAAGCCTACTGCCTTGCCCTTGATGTCATTAGCCTTCGAATAACCAGTTTTGCCAACTCTGCATTCTAAGAATCACTTTACGTACGATACTGAACATTTCCCATTTCGGTGAGTACACCGCGACGTGTGCATCAGTGCCGGATGGCAATGGCATGTCTTTGACTAAGCCTGGATTATCCAATTCCACTTTCACTAAGATTCGTCCACCCGCAGGAATTTGCTCTGGATACTTCATGTTACCTGATGGTGATATCGCGCCCTGCGCAAAAATGTCATTCACTTGTGTCACATGCGCCTTGTATGCATGACCGGGAATGGTATTGAAGGTCACTTCCGCCGGATAACCGACTTTCACATATCGTGCTGGCGCTTGTTTAAATGCAGCAAACAACTGTTTGTCTTCTTTATGGACGAAGGTCAGGTTGCCTTGAAACGGCACAATACGACTCTTCATACCCGGACGCAGCGCCACTTGCGTGACATAGCCATCCGTTGGTGCGGTAACGGTGGTTTTGCACAGATTAAACTGCGCAACCTCGAGCTCTGATTGGTATTTGCTTTGATTGGCTTTTTGCTCAAGTAATTGGTTCTCAATGTTGTCAATTTTCTCTTGAGAAGAATAACCTTTGCTGCCCAACTTTTTGTATCTCGCTAATTCAGATTGGTAAAAATCAATCGCTGATTCCGTGCGTTTGATGTCACCTTGAATACGGTTCACTTTGTCTTTAAATGGCGTGTCGTCAATTTGATAAAGTGGATCACCCGCTTTCACTTGCTGGTTTCCTTGCACATACACTTGGGTAACCATGCCTTCTACCTGAGAAGTGATTGGCGTCGTCACGCTATACAAACGCGCCATACGAGAAACCGGTTGATACATCGCCATGTAGAGAAAAATCCAACCAACGATGAACATGCCAATGACCGACGCCGTTGTGAGTGTCCACTTGGTTTTAGGCACACGAAATACTCGAAATACGATAACGCACAACGCTACGTAACTTAGGATGATGAGTGTTTCCATTATTCTTCCCCTTTCGCTTGCTCAAGTTGATTGATGCGAACCAACAGTTGCTCGTAATCTTGTTGAGATATCGAAGGCTTAGCACCTAACCAGTTTTTCATCTCTCCGTCGTACATGGTTGCCCAGATCCAAAGGAACGGCCAAATCACATGGAGAAAGAACAAGCTCACCCATCCCGCAACATGAATCGCATCGGCATGAGGGTGGTTACGTTTTTTCGCAATTTCGTAGGGAATATCGTGCAGGGCAATCAATCCAAAAATCAGAATCAACAGCACCACAAATAAGATCGCCAGAGAGGCGTAGTCCAGAGTTAAATTCATTGTGGAAGCTCCTAGTTTAAGACGTTCTAGACGTTTAAGACGCGCTAAACACTGCTAAAACGTAACTGAGTGATGACTTTCCTTAAGCTTGTCGCTCCGTCGCAATGAAGAAATAGTAGGATGAGGCTTACATCAGGACTATTGATTCCTGTTTAAATGACAGTTTAGTGATATTTAATTGTCCATAAAATCATCAAGTTAGACCTCCATACCCATTCAAGTTCTGAATAGTTTCAGAATAAACAGAACAGGATCGAATCTCGCTTTCTACAGATAGAAAAAAAGCGATACCAATATTGATATCGCTTTGGATAAGGTTGCAAGACCAGTAAATATTCCGAAAAAATCGATTGGACCCCTCCATCTCTCTAAACGGGTATTAATAACCCGGCACAAGCAACAAACCTAAAATCACTTTTATTCTTTTACTGTTCAAAATGGAATTGAAATTACGTTATAACATAACATTTATTCAATTAACTGACAGTTATTGCTTAGTGATAAGAGTCACAGAACAAACCCGTGAAGAATTTAAAGTGCCCCAAAGCATACATATAAAAAGAGCAGAGACGAATCTCTGCCCTTTACCTACGCTTAATAATTAAGCTTGATAGAAAACGCTTCTTCCCGACAAATTAGCGCTGTATTAACTTCTGTATGCGTTATTTCTTCGCGTGGAACATCGCTTGCCCACTCTTGTCTTTATTCGACCAGAAATTGATGTTGAACTGAGCATCATCGCTCATCTCAATACGGTGCCAGTACTGCGGTGGGCTGGTAGCAAACTGGCCTGCATTAATCACCACCACTACTTCTGCTTCTGTGGCATTTTCATCAGCAAAGCCGTAGTAAATCACTTGTCCTTCCATGACACACAGCTGTCCAAACACTCCCTCAGCAGTATTGTGATGAGTCAGTAGCGCTGGTGGCACATTGTCTTTGGTGAAGAAAGGCGTTGAACGTTGAACAGTCCAGTCTTTAGGAATTCGTAGATGCGACATAATAATACCCTCTCTAATTACAATTCTTTTCGTTTAAATCGGTTAGGCCTGCGCGGCTTGAGACAACTCTCGAAGTAATGGAAATGCCTGCGTAACTTGTTCTCCCGTCACGACGAAGCCCATGAGTCGGCTATTTTCATCTTCTGCTTTCGCGGCAATGCCAGTTTGAGAAATCTGCACGCTCCAGTTCGTCACCGAACTAAAATCGCCCGCCAGTTGAATTGGATAACTCGGCGTTTTCACCTTTACCATCATAGGCGGTAGTTTCAACTCTGCATCTTGCCCCAGTAGCTGTTTGCCCAAAGCATTGGCACTTAGCACGATCGGTTGGAGGTACGGCATCATTCGACCTTGGATCTCGGCACAATCGCCTAATGCGAACACATTGGCTGCTGATGTCTGTAATCGAGCATCCACCTCGATGCCTTTGTTCACGCTCAACTCACAAGCCTTCGCTAACCAAGTGTTAGCACGTAAACCCGCTGCTGAAATCACTACATCGGCTTCGATTGCTTTACCTTTGCTCAAGCTTGCCACCAGCGAGTCGTCTGAGTGATTGATCGCAACAACCCCAGTCTCCAACGCAAGTTGAATGCCTTGCTGCTTAAGTTGGTTTTCAAGCGGCAATGCGACGAATTCAGGAATCAGGTTAGCGAGCAAACGGGAATTTGGTTCAACCACTGTAACCGCTTTACCACTGGTTGCGAGATCCATGGCGATCTCGACGCCGATCAAACCACCACCCATTACTAGAATTCGTTTCGCACGACTGATTTGCTCTTCCGCTAATTGATATTCTTGTAGCGAGTTTAGCGTTATCACTTCAGGTGCTGCATCGCCAGATATTGGCGGAACAAAGGCTTTCGCGCCTGTCGCAAACACCAGTTTGGAATAAAGATAGGTTTGGCCGTTGGCGACCACTTGCTGAGCTTGCACGTCGACATGCTCAATCATGGTATGGGCGAACAGTTCGATGTTGTGTTCCTGTGCGAACGCTTCACCACTTTTAACCACTAAGTCTTGGGCCGTTTGCTTGTTACTGAATACATGACTCAAATCGGGCTTGTTGTATTCCGTGCCATCATCAGCAGTAAACACTTGCAGCGGAATGTGTGCGTCCATTCGACGCACTGTTTTCACCAATTGGTAAGCCGCAAAACCGCTACCAATAATCACAATAGGTGCTTGCATATTCGCCCCCTTACCCGTTGTATTCGACAAAGACGTCTTTACCCAAGTGGCATTCTGGGCACAAGAAGTAATCTGGCACTTCAGACCATGCCGTGCCCGGCTCAACGCCTTGGTTGGGCTCGCCTTTAGCTGGGTCGTATACCCAATTACAAACGGTGCAAACCATGCATTGACAATCTGCAGGGTGCGCCTCGGTACTAGGGTTACTAGGAGCGGTATCTAACACAGCTTGTGTTGCTACTTGTGCAGCGGGTTGTGATTGAACTTGTGGTGCAGACGCAGCAATCGCCGGAGATATAACAGAACTTTTCAGATCATGCTTTGCCCACAATTTCGCGATGTTCTGACCATGTTCGCGACATTCACGCATCGCTTTACCATCTGGTCGCCATTTGGTTTTCACGCTCACTGCGGTTTCAAAACCTGCGTCGGTCAATCGAGCATGGATACGATCCACCGCGCCACCATTCCACCCGTAGCTACCGAATGCAGCGGCCTTTTTCGCTTTAAAGCGCAGACCGGTAATTTCTTCTAGCATGCCTGCGATCTTCGGCATCATGACGTTATTCATGGTAGACGAACCAACCAAGATGCCTTTTGAGCGGAATACATTGGCGAGAATTTCATTCTTATCATGCTTAGAGACATTAAAGACTTTGACCGCCACGCCAGGGTCGACATCGTGAATGCCTTGCGCAATGGCATCAGCCATCATTCGAGTGTTGTTTGACATAGAATCGTAGAAAATCGTAATGCGATCTTCTTGATAATTGTCTGCCCATGCTAAGTATTGCTCGATGATTTGAACTGGATTATCGCGCCATACAATACCGTGTGACGTAGCGATCATGTCGACAGGCAGATTGAAACTCAGCACTTCTTTGATTTTAGCGGTTACCAAGCTGCTGAATGGCGTTAGGATGTTTGAGTAGTAACGCAAACACTGTTCCATCAACTCATTTTGATCCACTTCATCATTGAATAAGCGTTCATCGCAGTAGTGCTGACCAAATGCATCATTGCTGAATAACACTGCATCGCCAGTTAGGTAAGTCATCATGCTGTCTGGCCAATGCAGCATCGGCGCTTCCACGAACACTAGTTGCTTGCCATTACCGATATCGATGCTGTCGCCCGTTTTTACGGTTTTGAAGTTCCACTCAGGGTGGTGATGATGACCCACAATCGAATCAATCGCCGCTTCTGTACAGTAAATTGGCGTGTTCGGAATCTTCTCCATTAATGCCGACAATGCGCCTGAGTGATCTTCTTCTGCATGGTTTACCACGATAAAGTCGATAGACTTAAGGTCGATTTCCATTTCTAAATTTTGGATGAATTGTTGACTGAATCGATGATCGACTGTATCAATCAATACGGTTTTCTCTTCACGAATTAGATAACTGTTGTAGCTGGTACCTTTTGTCATTTTGTATTCTGTACCGTGGAAGTCTTGAACTTCCCAATCGCGTTGACCTACCCAGTGGATGTTGTTTTTTACGTGAATTGTCATAATTACTACCTTGAATGACGGGATAAACAAAAATAATTTCTTCTTGTATTGCACTGGGCGTGCCAACTTTTAATTGCTATATATTTCAATATCTTAATTGAAACTCAACTTTAATGACTGTCATTTAGACACGGTTGAAAATTGTCATTTAGACACTACAATAGTCATATTGACACAATCGGTATTGGCTATGACTTCTTTAATCGCGCAATGGCTACACATCACGCAAGACCTTAACTCGGCGCTCACTCAACAAGCTCGCTTCGACACGTTATTAACCACGATTCGAGAGGTATTGAAGTGTGACTCTTCTGCCCTTCTTTTGTATGAAGACCAGCACTTTAAACCTTTAGCGATCAATGGATTGGCGAAGGAGGTCCTTGGACGCCGTTTCTCCATTGAGCAGCACCCAAGGTTAGAAGCCATTGCCCGAGCAGGCGATATCGTGCGCTTTCCCTCTGACAGCGACTTACCTGATCCATACGATGGCTTGATTCCAAACCACGATGACAAACTGCATGTCCATTCCTGCATTGGTTTACCTCTGCTGATCGACGATCAACTGATTGGTGCCATTACGATTGACGCCTTCGACCCCAACCAATTTGATGGGCTACGCAACCAAGAGTTACGTTTTGTCAGCGCGTTGGCAGCAGGTGGCCTACACACTGCACTCCTACTAGAACAACTAGAGACACAAGCGAGCCTGCCACGTGATTCTTACGCTGAGAAACGCACCTTAAGTAATGAAATCATTGGCAACTCTCAGGGTATGAAGAATCTTCAAGAGCAGATTGATGCAGTCGCCGATACGGAGTTATCAGTATTGGTTATGGGAGAAACGGGCGTAGGTAAAGAGTTAGTTGCCAGCGCTATTCACCATCGCTCTAGCCGCTCTAGCAATACTTTGGTTTACCTCAACTGTGCGGCGCTGCCGGAATCAGTCGCGGAAAGCGAGTTGTTCGGCCATATCAAAGGCGCATTCACAGGCGCGATCAGCAATCGTAAAGGTAAGTTCGAACAAGCCGACGGCGGCACACTGTTTTTGGATGAAGTCGGCGAACTGTCATTGGAACTGCAAGCTAAGTTACTTCGAGCCCTACAATACGGCGACATTCAACGTGTGGGTGATGACCGCCATATTCGAGTCAATACACGCATCGTCGCTGCCACCAACCGTATATTGCATGAAGAAGTGACTGCTGGTCGCTTCCGAGCCGACTTATATCACCGCCTAAGCGTCTTCCCCCTTCATGTTCCGCCTCTTCGTGAACGTGAAGACGATGTGTTGTTATTAGCGGGCTTTTTTGCCGAACGCTTGAGAAGCAAATTGGGATTAAACAGCATTCGTTTGTCTCCCACTTTGGTGCAAGCACTCAAAGACTATTCATGGCCAGGCAATGTGCGGGAACTTGAACATGTCATTAAACGTGCTGGTGTTTTGGCAAAAGCGCGTACCCACGCTATGGACATCGAGTTAGTTGAACAAGATTTTGATATCCGAACGCCGAATCAGAACATTAATAACGTTGAAGAAACGGAACAAAACTCTCGGCTTGAGCTACCAGAAGGCGGATTAAAGCCTGCTACAGATGCCTTCCAAAAAGCGATGATTGTTCGAGCTCTGGAAGAGAATCAAGGCAACTGGGCAGCAACGGCACGCCAGCTTGAAATAGATAACGGCAATTTACACCGATTAGCGAAACGCCTAGGGATAAAATAGGGATTGGGTAAAAAGCGTGTGAGATGGTGGAATTACGCAGGAAAATCGATCTTGCTTGTGTCAAAATGCGCCATCTCAATCGACAAGTCATAAAGTAATGAATTATCAAGCTGCTATTTTTGACATGGATGGTTTGCTCCTCGATACGGAACGTGTCTGCATGCGCATTTTCCAAGAAGCGTGTGAAGCACAAAACCTCCCATTCTATAAAGACGTTTACCTTTCAATCATTGGTCGCAATGCAGCAGGCATTGAAGTGATTTTCCGCAAAGCTTATGGGGATGATCTTGACCGATTGCACAAAGAGTGGCGTGACCGATACGATGCAGTGGTAAAACATCAAGCGATACCAGTGAAAGATGGCGTAGTTGAATTGCTAGAGTGGTTGAAGGAAAAAGGCATTCCTACCGCAGTGGCAACATCAACAGCGAAAGAAGTAGCACAGAAGAAGTTGGAACTGGCGGGCCTAAGCAAGTATTTCGACAACTTAACGACAGGTTGTGAAGTGTCACACGGCAAACCAGATCCAGAGATCTACCTGCTTGCAGCAAATCGTCTAAACGTAGATCCAACCAAATGTATCGCGTTTGAAGATTCCAACAATGGCGTACGTTCTGCGGTAGCGGCGCACATGGTTACTTTCCAAATCCCAGATCTTGTTGAACCTTGCGAAGAAGTTCGTGCCTTTGGCCATGCGATTGTTCCTTCCTTGAATCACGCATTAGCTGATTTAAAACAGGAATAACCCGTTTCCTCTCATCTAACTGACTAAAAACGCTCCATCTTTTGGGGCGTTTTTAGTGGATAATATTTACCCAACTTTACACATAACTGTGTAGTTATATTCACAACATTAATAGATAATCACTCGCATAACCATACATAAAACGAGGATTATATTATGCTCAACAAAAAGCCATTAACTTGGCAAACTATCGCTTTACACTGGGTAACTGGACTTGCTTTTATCGGGGTGTTCGCTCTAGGGCTTTACATGGTCGATTTGCCACGTAGCCCAGAAAAGTTTGAGTGGTATGGCATCCACAAATCACTAGGCGCTATCATTTTAGTTGTCGCTCTTATCCGTCTAGTGTGGCGCTTAAAAGAAGGTGCTCTGCCACCCGCTTCAGAAATGCCTGCATGGCAAGATAAAGCGGCCAAAGCAGTACACGGCATCCTTCTTCTCGCTACTTTGGCAATGCCTATCTCTGGCATCGCAATGAGCGCTGGTGGTGGCCGAGCGGTCGATATCTTCGGTTGGGTTATTATCGCTGAAGGTCCAGAAACCCCTTGGCTTCAAGAACTCGGCTCAACCATTCATCACTCTGCAGTGGAAATTCTGATTGCTGTGTTTGTTCTTCACGTTGCTGGCGCTATCAAACACCAAGTGGTCGACAAAGATGGCACCATTTCTCGAATGCTTGGTCGCTCGTAGAATCGATATAGATACAAAAAACGCACTCTCAATTGGGAGTGCGTTTCACTTTTAGCTCATCAACATCTCTGAAGAATCGAGCGATTGAGGAGCTACCGCCTGCTTTTTCTGCCAGCGGTCGATCACAAGCGTCGCAATCAAATCCCCTTCCACATTAACAGCGGTGCGGAACGTATCCAACGGTCTTTCTATCACCAATAAAATCGCAATCGCTTCCAGTGGAATACCCGCTGCTAACAGCACTAACTGCATCCCCGACATGGAGCCCGAAGGCATGCCCGGCGCACCAACGGAAGAAACCATTGCCATGATGAAGATCATCACCAATCCAGTGGTACTCAAATCCACACCAAACAACTGTGCTAGGAAAATCGCAGCGACACCTTCAAATAACGCAGTACCGTCCATGTTCATTACAGAGCCGAGCGGCAACACCATGCTACTGACTTCTGGCGCGACATCTAAATTGTCTTCCGCACTTTGCTTTGCCAAAGGCAGCGCTGCAGCACTTGATGACGTTGCAAACGCCATAGCCAATGGTGCTGAAATCGCTTTAAACAGCGCAGCTGGAGAGATACCCGTCATTACCTTGGCAATCGTTGGTAACACGACTAACCCGTGCACCATAGTGAGGGAAAACACCAGTAACGCAAACAACGCGAGTTGCTGAATCAGATTCCCACTTGAAGTCAGCGTGATATCAAACACGATCGCAAAAATAGCAATCGGAGACAGCTTAACGATGCCTCGAATCATGGTGTTGACGCTTTTGTTCAGCCCCGAAATCACCGCTAGCAACGGATGACCTGACGGAACAGAAAGCAAAATCGCAACGCCAGCCATAAAGGAGAAAACCACGATCGCCAGTAAGTTACCATTCGCCAGTGCAGCAAACGGATTCACCATCGCCATCTTAACGAGATTAGTGAGTATGGCGGCACCACCAGCGCCTTGCTCGTCAATCAAATGAACATCACTACCCACAGAAACGCTTTGGCTAAGTGGCTCCCATGCAGGTAAGGCTAACGACGCACCAAGCCCTAAACTAATGGCAATTAAGGTGGTGAAACTGTAGAAGAGCAGTGTTCGCCCACCCAGCGCTTTAAGGCGAACGGTTGAGCCAATATTGGTGATGCCTTCGACAAGAGAAAACAGCACCATCAAGCCCACCACCATTTTTAGTAAGCCGAGATAGACCGTTTTGCCCAACATTAAAATTTGGTAGTAATCACTCGACAGTAAAAGCGATTTGTCTGCCAACCCATGGTCGACTAAAAGAAGGATGGCTTGAGCCCCACCCCACGCAAGTAGGGCAGAAATAAGAAGTTGAACGGGCAGAGAGAGTTGCAAATGACGCATAAGAAACACCTAGCGCCACAAATCCTGATAATTTGGGCGCTCGATAAAAATGAAAAAATGGAAGTAAAGAGTCACGGCTTGGATTAAGACCAAGAGCCTTTGTAATATGGGTTCAATAAACCTTTTACGCGTTTGAGTACTACCAAAGCCGATACGCGGAACCAACCGAAAATAACACGCTGATGCAGCCTAAAGATCGTGTCATACAATCGGCGAACGTAGCGTCCACGCAATACGACTTTATCATTCATCAATGCGCCAACCGCGTAGTCATGTCCAAGAGCCACCACCATTCCGCCGTCTTTGAATACAAACGGTTTTAACTCTTTGCCTTTCACCAAGCGTTTAAATTGCTTCGCCAAATGCGCCGCTGCTTGGTTGGCAGCTTGAGCTCGTGGTGGCACGATGCTTCCATCTTCTTGTGGGCATTCAGCGCTATCACCAATAACAAACACGCTTTCATCAAGAGTGGTTTGCAGTGTTGGCAACACTTTAAGTTGGTTAATGCGGTTGCTTTCAAGACCATCAAGATTCGCTAACCAATCCGGACATCGAATCCCTGCCGCCCAAATTTGTAGATCCGCAGAAATGACTTCATTTTCCGTCACGATACGGTCTGCTTCTGCACGCAGAACTTTAGTGTTTAAGCGAACGTTAACACCTTGCTTTTGTAGCTTCTTCAATACTTTTGTAGACATGCACTCAGAACTTGCAGGTAACACACGATCTGCCGCTTCGATGAGTGTAATCGAAAGCTGAGTATCATCTTGATAGCGGTTTAATTGCTTGCTGACTTTCGCCCATTCGGCCGCCAACTCAACGCCAGTCGCGCCTGCACCCACGATAGAAACACGATGTGAGCCGCCGTTCGCTAGCATTTGCTTCATCTGCTCCCAAGCTTTTTCTGCTTGAGAAGCCGAATCTAAGAACAAACAATGATCGCTTACACCCGGAATTTTGAAATCGTTACTGATCGCGCCAACGGCAATCACGAGGTAATCGTATTTCAATGTTTGCTCTGGAGAGAACTCAGCGCTCACCGTAATGGTTTTATTTGCTCGGTCTAAGCCTGACATACGAGCTTGAACATATTGGTAACCGTGACAAGCAGCATGAAGGCGAAACGCAACCGAATCGAGCTCATTATCAAACGTGCCCGCCGCAATCTCATGCAGTCTTGGTTTCCATAAGTGATGAGAAGATGGCTCAACCAAAGTAACGGTATGGTCAGATTTGCCAGCAAAACTGCTCGCTAAACGCGTGACCATTTCTAGACCCGCAGCACCACCACCGACAACAACAAAATTCGACATACTCCCCTCCCGGAAACCATCCATCGAAAGATAAAAATCAAAAACGCAGCAAATACGTTTGGAATGACGGGCATTATATTGAGTTGCAAATAAATGATAATAAGCTGAAAAAGAAAATGACTATTACGGATTTGTAATAATAAAAACTAAGCATCTGAGCCTTTTGAAAAAACAAAAAAGCCACCACTTTTCAGTGATGGCTCTTATCGATACATAATTGGTTATGAAAAATCTTTTGAGATAATGTTTTCAATATTTCTTTCTGCTAGTGCAGCAATAGTCAACGCAGGGTTTGCACATCCATTGTTTCCAGGAATAAGCGCCCCATCAATAACATAAAGACCATTGTATCCATCTACACGCCCAAATAGGTCTGTCGCTTTCCCCATTTCCATTCCTCCAACTGGGTGCGCACCAGTAAAAATAACGTCGGAGAAACCCTGAGCTCCTATTCGTTGCCAGTTAGCTCGTGCAACTTTGTTGTTTACTGCTCTTAAGGCATCCGTTGCATCTTTCTCGTTCTCTTTCGGATAATGAAGAACCGCATCATCGATAGAGGCATCATAATAAAAATGACCTCGATTCTTAAAGTCCGCAGTCACGGATAGCATCATAGAAATCCCTACGTCGGCAATACCAGCATTTGCCCAATTTTCTGCTGCGACCGGGCTTCTTCTGGCTTCATCAACATAAATTGCTGTAGGAGAAGGAGAAGCTTGAGCAACACCAGCAGGTAATCCAAATAACGACTGTCTAAATGCCATTCGGTTGCCATTATCGCCCCAGTTCTTGCCGACATATTCATTTAACTCCGGCAAGTCTCCTCTCTCTTTTGCTCTAACAAGCATACGTGTTGTGTGGTAAGAACCAGCCGATAGAATAAGCTTGTCGCACGTAATCGTTTTTTGTTGAACAACATTGCCGTGAGCATCGAGCTCTTGAATGTCTAATTCATAAATATCACCATTCATTCGAATGTTGATCAGTTCATGCTTGTGGTGGAAAGTGACATTCCCTGTTGCCTCTGCTAATGGAATATAGTTTTGCCCAAGGTCATTCTTACAACCGTTGCTATTACCGAAATTAGTTAGGCCAATAGTTGCTGAAGGTAAGCTTTTCCCTTTGAGTTCTTGCCTGATAACATCCCAATTCCAGTTACCTTCGATAAGATAAGGAGAGTAGCCTGCTTTTGAAACTTCTCTATTCCAATCTCGACAATGCTTAAACGGCGCACTGGCAAAAACATCTTTAGGCATATTGCTGTAGTTTAAGATGGATTTCACTCTTGGATAATAAACGTCCACCATTTCTTTGTAAGAAAGCTCGTTAGGGTAAAGTTTCTTGAAATGCTCTTCCTTTGGAACAACCATAACACCGGTATAAATCACCGAGCCTCCACCTACCGCAGTTCCTAATAATAGGTCAGAACCATCTTGGTTGTTTTCTCCCGGCTTATCGACAATATCAAGAACACCACCAAATTTTTCGATACTACGTGGAGTAATAGTTTGAAGGAATGGAAGATCAAACGTGAGTGCAGGAAACGTGGTCTTTGTTCTTTGCCAAAACATGCGCTTGTCAGCCAACATATCATGTGCAAATACCGCTCGCTTTGGGTCATTAGGCCAGCGGTTTCCTCTTTCAATTACCGCCGTTTTGATGCCAGCAAGACCAAGTCGATAAGCGCTAATTGCACCACCAAAGCCGCTCCCAATGATAACGACCGGCAAATGGCCATTTATTTGAGGAGGGCGTTCAAAAAGCTCTGGTAGATAACTTTCTAAAACAGGTAAACCTTTAAACTTATCAATCGGTTTTTCATTTTCTGGGCGAAAGAAGAAAGCCTGAGCCTTTGGAGAGGTGACACTCATACCAGCAGCAACCGAGGTAGCAACACAAGATTTTAAAAATACTCTTCGATTTGTACCATCCATTAGTAACTCTCCTTTGTTATTAAACAAGATGAATACTATCGAAGCCTATTGCTTGTAGTTGGCATATACGCATAAATGTTAATACCCATGCTAATTGTCAGCATCCTCATTTATACTGTTCTAAGTCGTATAATACCGCGATAAAACACTGACATGGCGTTTAATACGTTTGAAAAATGTATGCATTCATGCTATTTCAAATCAAACAGCAATTGCATCATAGGTATCATTAAAAAATACATTAGCATCCACGCCATGACTTCGCATTTGCTCATACTCTTTTTCGTAAATAGGGTGATACTTAATTATCAATCCAAGAAAGATAGGGTGGCTAAGAATTTTTTGTAAATCAATATGATAAAGATAAACGTTGCCGTAATCCTTCGAACAATCAATCAATGCTATCTGCTCAGCTCCCAACGTCTCATACAAAGACATATCTTCCCTGCCTCTCGCAGTAAAAAAAGCATTTTTTACATTGAAATGATGGCGGATAATATAGTTTAGAACCAGACCAAATAGAAGCTCATAATCATCCGAATTCTTGAAGAAAGACAACCCAAAAAATAAAGTATCTTTATTTGGATTACTTGTATAACAGTCAATAGACAAACCCAAAATTTCAAACAGAATGCCAACTTCTTGATGGAAGTACATATATGATTCTGGAATTTTACTTTTTATATTCCCTTTATAAAAAACGTCAACATTATATCTTTTACTATAGTCATCAAAACTACTTTCTTTAGTAGATATTAGATTGATTTTAGAAGTGTAATCACCATATATTTCATGAGCTTCGTAATTACTACCTTTGAAGTGGCATACCCTAGAATCACGTTCTGGATTGAGAATAATAGCATGATAATAACTATTAAATTGGTTTAGAAATTTTCGATATTGCGACTCTAAAGAAACCGGAACTTTCGGTGCTGAACATTGATTTAAAAAAATATTTAAACAACTAGCCGCATTGGCAATAAGTAATTGACGACAAGATGATGGTTTCGTTACACCATTTGTCCAACGACTCATCGTAATATTATCCAATCCTTGGAATTCGTCATATTCTAAGTGAAGTTTAATCATCAATTCCTTCCTAGGAATTTTTTTAAAAACCACTTCTTTTAAGAATTCGTGAAACTTTAACATTAAAATGCCCTTCAGAGTTCATGACATATCGGAAACCATGATTATCAACAAGCAAAAGAATGAATACCAGAAAAGGCGGAGAAAAACATAACAAAAGGAACATTCCTACAATTAACGTAAGAAAATAAAACGTCGACTACAGGAATGAACCTACTATCTTGTCTAACGTTATATATTAAAGAGCCACTTTTGTTTGATTTTCCCCGAGCTAACTGTTTACAAATAAAAATTAGTTACGAAATATTAATCATTTGAATGTAACGACTTGATTAGGATAAATAAGATCTGGGTTACTCTGAAACTTAGGGTTCCAAAATAGTAGTTCTTTCAAATACACCTGACACTCACGAGCAATTTTAGATAGTGTATCCCCATAAACAATCACATAAGGCTCTGTGCATACTCTCAGAGGCGAGACGTCTGTCATGTCATCTTCCAATAATGAGTCACTATCATTAAGCACAACGCTTTGAGGCATCACTTCTTCAACCTCAGTGTTGTTTGGGGTGACACGAGACTCATCAAAGCCGGATAGATTAAACGTCAAACCCGCTTCAACAAAGTAGTCTCCATAAGGGTTCGAGCGACTGAACTTGTTTTCAATAAAAATATCGAAGTAATCTGATACTGATACTGAAAATCCCAATCCCAACTTGCTGTCGACTCCACTATCAATAAAGTCTACGCCAAGTATTGGATAAACAGAGTAGATATCATTAAACTCGTACTGATAGCCAGCTTCCAAACCAAAGTAACGCTGAAAGTCACCATTGGAAGAGTGATGCATTTGCCCCTTGAGTAAGTAATTATCTACCTTATACTCTAAAAAGTAGCTGTAATAATTATGATTTTCGTCAGCGTTTTGATTGTCCTTTACATCATAAAAGCCAGTTGAAACACCAACACTCGCAGACTTTTCATACCCAAATACTGGTTGAATAGAAAGAAAAGCCAATAGAAATAAGCTATAAGTCCAATTCAAACCGAACGGTAACCGCATCCCTGTAATCTCCCTCATCCACATCACCAAAATAAAGCTCTTTAAAAGAAAAGGCCAAATCAAAATCTAGCGTTTTTCCAACAAAAGGAATCTTCGAGGTTGCCTGCTTGAGCTCTCCAGCTTCGACAATATTACTCTTTTCACACTTCGAACAAACTAAGCTATAAGGAATAACATCATTTGACGTAGAGTGTTCTAACTCAAACTTATCCACAGTCCCAGAAGAGAAAAACTGCATCTTTATCCCTGGCTCTATATGCCCAGAGATACTAACTTCATAAGTTGTAGTCCCCTCAACACTGTGATTAGCCGTATCATACGAAAGAGAAAAAATACCATCACCTGTCACGTCAACAGCTGAGATGAACGACGGTTTATAGTCAATGGTAAATACCGTCGTGTCATTGTAAGTTTGGTAAGTTGTCGCTGTTCCGTACTTCATGTAATAAGTAACAGGCAAGCTCACCGTTGCATAATAAATACCTGTAGGAGCGTTGGCAGCTTTAAATGCATCAACGAGATTATCCAGCTTGTAAGCACTTCTATAAAAATCAAATGGCTTATACTTTCTAGTCGCGTTCAGATCATAACTTGCACGACAAGTGTTATTATCTCGAAGAATGTATTGGCTTCCAGCCGAGCTTTCATAGCCGCAAGTATCGGCGTTTGAATTGTTCGCTACACTAAAAGGACTTGCCGTACTAAATTGAATCCCAGTATGCTGAAAAGCCGTAGTTACTTGGACTCCAGTCGTTGAGCTAAAAGTGAGCGTTGACGTTGGGCTCTTTTGAAAGCTCGGGTTCCAACTATGAACGGGCAATAAGTTGAAAGAACTGCTTGGTTGCCAAATCTGTTGCACCACTTCTCCGCCAACAACATTTGCATTCATCCAAGTAACCTCACTCCCAACAACTTTTGCCGTAATGTTATTGGATGCATATACTGTTTCTGAGTTTAATCCAGCAGCTAAAACAGCAAGTGATAGGCTACATAGATACTTGTTCATTGATACTTTCATTTGCATTTATCACCGTGATATTTATATTTTTCTTCCCGACATGGCTTTCAGGCAATTTAAACACCTTTTCAGATCCTGCTAATAACTTGTATTGGTAAATACAGTTACTAGAGAAGCCCTTTTCACAGGTATTAATTACAGCATTTAACATGGTGTTACTTTTGTTGGAGAATCTAAACTCTTTGTTATTTACGCGCTTAATTTCGTAATTTAGTTTCACTTCAGACGCAGGGTCCATGAAATAAATTCTGTATCCAAAAGCAACGGAAACCGCAGAGTCTTCACCTTCACCGACATAGGGATAAGGGTTTACATCAACCGCATAAACCTGATCTTCATCAAAATCACATGTTTGCTTCGCGCAATCATTTCGCATCCTAACCGTTCTGGTTTCACCATCTTTTAATATGATCTGACTTGGTGAAACTGAGAACGTCCAAGTTGATAAATTATCTTTGTTTACTTTAGTGACGACTTTCTCTCCATTAACATAAGCGACTTTTGCAATTTCTAAGTTAATGAACATATCCTTACCATCATTATTCGTAATAGAAAAGTCAGCATAATGTTCATCGTTCGCCACCTCAAACAGACTGCTTACTGCTACAGCATGGGTAAAGAAACTCGTTAATGAAGTAATTAATAATAATAATGTTCTCATGACTACTACCTATTTTTAGTAAATTTATTGGAATCGGATGTTGATAACGCGTAGTTTTGTAATTCAAGAATAACTTGTTTATTTTTTGCTATTGATAATGTAGGTTTCGCGTATAACTTAGCAAAATAATGACGGTTCCCATTAAAGGATATTTGTATTACCTCCATATCCGACATTAATTTTTTATACTTTTCAATAATACTATTGTCATCAAAAGCACCTAGGTAATAAATGTGTTCATCTTTATCACCCAAGCCATTTACAACAATTTGCAATCCTAGTTCGTCTTCTTCTATTTGTGGGAAACAATTACTCTTACCATAAGTACTATCTAGATACCCTTCACGTAACGCACAAATCTGTTCATTTGCCGTTAACAGAAACTTTTCACCCCTTTGCACTGAAATGTTATAGACACCATCTCCAACTTTCGCGATAGACGAACATCCTTTGCACTCTACATTATTAATTGGGCGACTATTGAAATCTTCAAAGTAAGTCAAAACGGAGACCACTTCTTCAAACTCGGTGGTGATCTCTTTCAGTGTTCCTGGGTAACTAAACATGTCGCTATTTTCTATTTGTTCGTGTTTATAGCCACTTAGTTCAGTATCCAAGTTGAATCCATACTCATTGTATTCTTCCAACTCAATCAAGGTATATTTACCCTGAATCGTTTCTCGTAGGTTGTTTTGCCCGTTTCGTCGGATCTTAACTAGCCCCAGATCATTCTGATCTTGGGTGCTCGTTTTCGCGTTTTTTATGACTAGATAGGATTGTGCTCGCTCTCTAGATGCGTATATATCATCGGATGTAACGATGGTTGTTGATTCAATGTTAGCGGTAAAATTCCGATAATCTTCAGTAGTGCCATTCGCATATAAATTTGCATTAAATTTATCGTTGCGGATATTTGCATTTACACCGTAGACAGATTGTGAGTCATTGCCATCAACATACTGGGATAAATCCGCGCCTCCGGACAACATCACTCCACCCGCTTCAACTTGAGGTGCAGAATATTGTAAAGTATTACTAAACCGTGTTTTACTTCGTGTCGAATAATCAACACCAGAAATATATGAAAAACTATCATCTAGATCGAAGTTAACGTTAAGTGAGAATATATGCTCGTTTAATCTAGAGTTGTTAAAGTCTTTTTGATAGCTATAACCTAAATCGACGTACACATTATTAAAAATGTTCTTATTGTAATTTGTCGATAAATTTAAATTGCTTACCTCTAAACCAGAGTCCTCATATGTCTCTCGGTATCTATTAGCATAAAAACTAAGCGTCCCCTCATAAATTCGAGACGAATAAGAAACGGTCGCTTGTGTATAGTCATTGCTTCCGTATCGGATGCTCCCCAACTGGGATGATTCTGAAGGCGCTTTATTCGCATCTAACATTTCATAATCGAAATTAACATCAGCGACCCGAAAGTTTGTATTGAACAGGTAGCCGCCCTGAAACTTATTGATATAACCAGCCACTGCTAAATTTGAGTCTGTATAGTTTGCGCCTACGCCAAACGAAGCCTCTTGATTGGTAAATTGAGTATTACTACCAATTAACAATCGGTCACTTAACAACGAATAGGTTGCCGCTAAATCGAGATAAGTTTCCTCATAGTCACGTCGGTTGAACGTATTGCTTGATTTCATGACCGAGGCAGAATAATCGTAGCCTCTTAGAGATGTTTCGGAGTTATTATTGTGTATGATTTTCTTTGAAACTTCTTCTGGATAGCCAACCGGTTTCAAGACGATCGATACCTCGTAGTTTCCTCGCGGAAGGTCACGGTAGCTTACGCTGTGTTGCCCTTTTGACACCGAGTTCGTATAAATGATTTGGCCGCCCCTCAACACTTCAATCGAGCCTCTAGCTTTCATATCGAAAAACAGCTTTTTAGTGTTACCAATATCTTTAACCAGTAGGTTGTCATTCGAGAAATAACTGATCCCTACCGTTTCTTCTTCTCTATTAAAGTTGAAAATAGAGGTCGAGTTTTCTGCTGTGTTTCCGCGATGAGTCTCATACGCTTTTATCGAGCTACCTTCTAAATCATAGGTGTAAGCCAATTCATCAACATCGAACTGACTAGAACTATTGTCGACAACATAGAGTGATGCTTCTAGATCAACGTGTGAACGACCAAAACCAATTGTTGAGTTATTAGTGAGTGTCGCACTTGTTGAGCTTTGATAATGAGTAGTGAAAAGACGATTGGTTGAGATTAGAGCGCGACGATCTTCACTCAATTGAGTAAAGCCTAGATCTGTCATACCTTCTGAAAGGTAGTTTGCAGGTACTTCAATTAAGACTTGTTTCTGTGAATGGTCGTAAACGTAAAGAATGTTCTCGTCACTTTTTTGCTCTTCTACAACCGTTTGTAAAACAGCATCAATATGATCGTTAGCAACACCCGACCTTCTGAGTGCTTGTTTTAACTTCTCTGGTTCTTCAATGGTCTTAATACCATCAAAATTGGAGACAACTGAAACAGATGTACGCGTCTCATTTGGTAGGACAAATACTATTTGGTTTGATTGATACTCATAAAAGTGCTCAAAACCTGGAGGAATAAGCTTTGAATTGGCATACGCTGAAAGCGCAGACGTAGCACTAAGAACCAAGATTGCAGTTTTAGTCGAGCAAACGCCTATTCCTTGTAATTCATTTCTATTTTTTATTTTAGAATCCATGCAGAAAAACAACAAACCAAATACCTCCAAACCTCAGCACATGAACACTCGTAGTGCTAAGTAAACGGGCCACTTATTAAAAATCTAATCCAATGGAGAGCGTGATTTTTCCACTACATCGCTCATCCTCAACATCAACTTGAACGTTGTTATCAAAGTCGATTCGAAAATCCTTCTCTACCCATAATGTGTCTCTATCAGTAAAGAAATCGTCCAACCTGATCTCTTTTCCCACGCTCAATACTTCACCATCCAGCGTATGCTCAGCAAAGTTGGATTTAGTTGGGTTGCCTCTATGGTCAAAACATTCACTTAGAAGAACGTTGGTCGATATTTTATAACCAGCAGAAAAACTGCTTGGAACATCAGTCGTCACGATAAGCTTGGTATCAATAGTTTTCAGCTCACCTGTCGTTCTATTTACATCAACTTTTAAGCTAGGTTCTTTGAACTTGAATTCTTTAATTCTGTATGAGAAAAATTTTTCATTTTGGATCTCTGCCGATAACGGCAACACTTTAGTCACTGAATTAGAAGACAGAGCGATAGAAGGATAAAGCAGAAATAAGATGATAATTTTCTTCATAGACTTAATTTGCGCGGCCTAAGTTATAAGCCGCGCTTTCCACTTTATGGCGTGTAAGTTGCAAATTCTACGTCTGCACGTAGAACAGTTGTTGCAGTAACTACATCACCAGCGACCACATTTCCGATACCAGTACCCGGCGCGTTAGAAATTTTCCACTGGGTTTTCCAAGCGTCACTAGCCGTTGATTTTAATGCCGCATTGGTTGCTACAGGTGAGTCATCTTTAAACACACTTACATCTACGTTAGATAGATCTACACCTTTCTCCGATGTAAATGTTGGAACATCTACGCGGTAAGTAATGCTTTCCGGCGCTACACCGGAGCTCGCCGCACTTTCTGTACCAACAACGACCGGTAAACCTACTTCATTAGTATCAGAATTGTAGTAACGAACCTCAACTAGTACATTTTCAGAAGTGAAGCTACCATCTGGATTAATAGTCAGGCCAGCATCAGCAAGTGCTCCGCCATTTTGACCAGTAATCGTGACCCACTCACCATTTACTACTGTTGGTACTTTTGCTTCCCAAGTTAGTGTTGCGCTTGTTGTATCGATATCGCCTGCAGCTGGGTCAGCAGCAGATGCGCCAAAAGCAAATAGTCCACTTAGTACTGCTACAGATAACATTGTCTTTTTCATATTATTACTCTTACTGTCCTGTTAAAAATATTAATTGTGGCAATGTTGAAAAATTGATTTCCTCCCTCACCCCACAATGCATATATTAATGGTTTCATTTATTTCGGAATTAGCATCACATTTGATTATTAGTCTCTCATGCCAACATACGTGAAAGACACCTTAACCCACAATCTAATTCACAAATAAAGACTAAAATAAAAACACTTAATTTCAATAACTTGCAAAGAGAGAAAGATAAACAAAAAAATTAGATAAGATTATTCCCACAAAACACAACCGCTATTCCTACGTTGTTTTTTTATTATTATCACTCGAAGAGTAAGCATCTATCAAAGATAGATAAACTTACGTTGAAATATCTTTTCTAACTTTAATCATGCAATTTAAGATGAATCCAAGAAATATATTATAATCACCTCGAATTAGCGATTAGAGGTAAAACTCCGTCAGCAAAGCAGGTTAATTCAAATGTTCCCCTACGAGGGTTCGATCATTAACTATCTAACCCCTATCGTATCTGCCTTGCTCATTCTTACTGAACTAACAAACTATCCACGTTACCAAATTGTATTTTCCCTAAACCTTTACTTACGTTAATAATGAAATTAAATCTACAACCTAATCGCTATTACTCGCTTGATGGACACGATATATTTCGAAACAACCAAATTTAGCGGAAGATTCATAACTAATAATAGTGCTCCATTTGAACATACTTTGCGATCATTCATATTTATGTATATACACTTCGATAAAGCCTTATCACCTAATCGTACTCTTGATGATTTTGAAGACGGAACTTGGGGGTAAAAAATGAAAAATCCACCATATACATATTTATGTAAAATATTAAAAACGTTAACTATTTTTAACGATGTAGCCTAAGGTTAGAAAAATAAAAAGGCTTCACATCAAACTATGATGTGAAGCCTTTCCTTTCTATTATCGAATTTTTTTAATGATTAAGGAATTCGATATCAATTTCTTTCAACTGTTCTTCGTTCATAAAACTTAAAGCCACAACCTCAGAAACATGGTCCACAATATAAACATATGCTACACCTTCTTCATTAGTTTTAGTAGTACGAGTTATCTGAGCACTACCCGATACATCAACAGCAACATTCTGATTTTCTTTCGGATTCCCTCTTTCATCTACAAAAACGACACTGACCTTATTAATATCAACTCCATCAGAACGCGCATTTGTTTTAACTAATTCAACACTTTTCATTAAGGTTTTTGATGCATTCTTTGCCTGATATCCCGTTTCTAGAGTTCGATCAATAAATCCATCATAGTTACCTGAACTTTTCAGATAACCACTGCTGCTAGAAGAAGGCGCCGAAAAACCCGCAGTAAAAGTAAATGATCGACTTTCAAAGCCAGCGGTAAAACTAAAAGTTCTAGTCCCAACAATTCGTGAGGTAAAATTTATGTACGCATAACCATTAGAGTCACTAATAGCGTGGAAATAACCCGTATCGGTTCGAAGGTTACCGACTCTTTTCCCCTGTAAAGGCCGACCTGTTTTTCTGTCTTTAATAAGTACACGAATTCGGTTGTAGTTGATCCCATCTGCAGGCCTAAAATTAAATATAAGATTATAAGAGTCTACGTAAGGATCCTCGGGAGTAACAAATCTAACTACCGAGTATATCCCAATTTCCTTATATTTCCCTGTCACAGTAACACTCTCAACTCGAGTGTTAGTTATATTAACTCGTGCATTGCCATCAGCATCAGTTTTAACTTTAGAGGTATTCAACTTGGCTGTTGAACTGTCTGAAGAGAATTCAACTTCAATACCTTCCACAGGATTTAAGTTTGCATCAGCTACATGTGCAATAACTTGGTTTGCTGAACTACCATTAGCTGCCGCGTTGTTTTTAAATGTCGATATTTGTAGTAAGCGAGCGGTAGTTGCATCTGCGACAAAAGTTATTCGTTGAGATACTGTAAAGTTGTTAGCTACATTAACGGATACATCAATATCCTCAGCTTTTTTGTTTGTCAGTTCAAATTTAACTTTACCTTCACTATTTGTAGTTAAAGGCTCCTCAACGAAACTTGCATCCCCTGTTGTTGACGCGTTAATACTTACACCTTTCGCAGCTTCTCCGTTTATCAAAAATGTTACTTCAACAACCGCTTTATCAACATCGTTTGCAACTGCGGTGCCATCGATTGCAATAATCGATAATGAACCATTGCTCACGCAAGTAACATAATAACCTTGTCCATCATCAGTCAATGTACTTCCACTAGATAGACTTACTACTTTATAAGTAGATCCATCCAAAGAAAGATAACCACGAGATAATGGCCAATCTTTTGTATTTCCTTTGTCGTGACTCCAAATAGCCTTTAGTTCTGTAGAAGTAGGTAGTCGACCAAAGCTACCACAATACAAACTAGCGCTTTCCGGTCTAAAGGTTGCCACAGCGGGCTTCACTGAATGTGAAGAGTCAAAGTAGGTGCCGTCATTACGGATACCGCTACTGTCGGCTTCACTCTTAGTTAGAGGGGCACTGTAGACTTGGTTGTTGTGGTAGTAATCGTCCCACAATCCTGTTTGAGTTGGGTTAATCGCAACGATCTTCATCAATGCGACATCAAAACCACCACGATGATCGGTAACAATGGCATTTACATAATACTGCCCTGCGTGCTCAACTCTGAAGGTGAATGTTTTGTTCTTTGTATCTGAGGCATCCGACAAAGCAACTGCTGAATCAAACGCAACAACTTGGATTAATTGGAAGTTGTCGTCCTGCTTATCAATAACGTATGGTGAAATATCGATAGTTGCCGTTTTGCCAACTTCTACGGTATCGAGGATTTCAATTTTGTCAGGAATGTCTATACCAACAGAGCTGCGTTCAGAAACTGTAACCACAGCAGAACCAACCAACACGTTACCGCTACTGTTTTCTAGCGTGTATAAAATACGCTCATTGCCTTTGAACGTTGCTGCAGGTGTATATGAAATCTTGTTATTTGTTTTATCGAGAGAGACCGTTGATGAACTGCCTTTTGGCATTAAGATGACATCATCAGTCAAAGAGAAACCAGACAAAGACGTGTTATCACCAACTTTTGTGAGCTCGTTTTCGATGTTGATTTCCAGGGTCTCACCTTGATAACCAGCAACACCAAATGGAACCAATTCTGCTTGTTGCGCATTGTTTGCAACCACGACACGACTTACGCCACTTCGTTTACCAATCATTTGGTAACCACTTGAATATCCATCAAGTCCCACCGTGTATTGGTAGTCACAAACCATTGCGTGATCAGAGATAATTTGGAAGCTTTCATTATCACTATCAACAAGTTGACAGCTTGGATCTGATGATAAAACTTCAACTTCAGCAAGGGAGATACGCTCTCCTCCCGAACGCGCAACTTTATCGACTACATTAACTCGGACTTCTTCCGAGTCAGTACTTTGAACGACACTATAAAAGTCTTCCGCATGAACAGAAACATACTGGTCAACTTGGTTTTCAGGCCATATTTCGCTTGAATTTCCTGATTCAGATTCGCCACCGCACGCAACTAAGATAGGAAGTAAACTTAGAGGTAGAAGTGTACGTACCCATTTCTTTAAACTATTTACTTTTTGTATCGGCATAGAACTCACACTTAAGTAATCGCCTCTTAAATCTGCGCGAGTGGGCTCATTAGACGGAAGGTTAGCTTTATTTGGGAAAGAAACAGAGCTAGATAAAAGTGCTTTCCCAATACTCGTAGAATTTGAATTTGAGCTAAACCGCACACCACCAATAAAACCACCAACACACGCCAAGGCTTTGGATGCATATTTACCGATTATCATTTTTTAAGCGATTCATTGTTTAGCACTAAAAGCACATTACTCATTAGCTTGCTAACAAACACGAGAAAGCCCTGATAAAAAACAAAAAAGCCACCACTTTTCAGTGATGGCTTTGCTTCATCGATATTGCTTTGTCTTAATTAGCGAGGATCAAGACCTAGCTTTTGTAGTACCAGTTTGAAGTTCTCGCGGCGCTCTTTCACGTTGTGAACATCACCTGTCGAACACGTCAGATCCGGACAGCCACGGTTAACGATGCCTGAAACATCATCGATAAATTGAGAACCTTGCAGACCACTATCCACATACTTCTTCAGCTCGTTGTGGTAGTTCCAATCCGCGTACTGACCGCCTTCATCGTTGTATGCCTGAACTGACGTTACCCAGTAGAACAGACCTGCGATCCACTTGATCTCTTTGTTCTCTTCCGAGCTACAAATCAGACCTGGGTTAGAACAGAAATCTAGCTCAGCATAAAGTGGGTTCGCCGGTGGCGATTCTACCGTTACGCCATCAATTGTCTTACCAATGGTTGATGGATCAACGTGCGAACGACCTAGGTAGTGGTTAAGCGTACCGAAGTTCTGACGACCTGTGGTTTGGATAACACCACGACCCCACCAGCCACAGCCTTCAACGCTTTCTTGGCTGCTGCCGTCCCAAATGAACTTACCTGCTTTCTGACCAACGTAAGTCTTACACTCGTCGCGTTCCCACACTTGCTTAGACGTATCTACGCTTTCTGGAACATCGTTACAGTGACCGTTGTTTGTCCAACGACCTACTGCACCGTTCACCAATAGACCACGCTCTTCAAGTACTGCATCAGGTGCTGCAAAGACTGGAGCTGGAGCGCCATACCATTTCGCATGAGTCAACGCACTAACTTCCATTTTGTCATCACGAGGACAAGAGTACGCATGATCTAAACCTGAAACTGGGTTTACACCGTAATCTGCGTATTTCTGACCCAATTGACCACAACTTGCTGTCATTGGATAATCCGCAGGCGCGCCGTATTTCACTTCAGACCAGTTGTTTTCATCACACGCGTTGTAGCGGATGGTCTCTTGCATACTTTGCGCAAGGAACGCAGCAATCGCGACTTTCGCGTATTTGATGTTGGTTGCGTCATCAACTTCATCGTTCATTAGCCAGAACTTGTTGCCCGCGACACCAATGTTGTGCATTGCGTTCAAGCCATCTAGGAAGTCGTTCCACTTGTAAACCGTTGACGGAACCCACTGAGATTGTGGTGTTTCGTATAGGAAGGCTTCGTTATCCATCACGCTTTCAGCATTTGCTAACTCTTGGTTTAGCGCTTCAATGCGAGTCAATGAACCTTTCTCTAACTCTTCACCTACGTAGTACAGTGGCACTTTCGCCGTTTGGTAAAGCTCAATTTTGCTGGTTAGAGCTTGAGAGTCTTGATCAAACATCAGTGCAAATACGTTGCTGTACGCTGCTTTGCGGATTTGCTGATCGGTTTGCGTGTTACCCATGAAGTAGTTTGCGGTTTGATCCGTCGGCATATTCGCTAGCATTGCAGGCGCTTCAACGTAATCTGTTACCTGTTTTACGTACTCAAGTGCGTGATGCCACTGCTCACTGGTTAGCGCACCGGTTGCGTTCGATTTAGTAAACGCTACAAAGTCAGCTTTGTTCGCAACATCTGCTTTGTAAAGCTCGAAGCTATCAAGTAGATCGGCTGTGAAAACGGACGCTTCATCCCATACAGACTGGCGACCAGAGTGGGTATCGTAAGCAAACTCGCCAATGCTTAGCGACCAACCAAATGTCGCTTGTGGCGCAAGGGTTGTGAAAATCAAGTTGTAAGCATGTGCCCACCCTTTCACGTCGTCGCTCAGTGCGTTGATCGCATCGATATCAATACGGCTACCCGTGATATCAATAGCATTCGTCAGTGCTTGTTTAACCGCTACGGCACCAAACAACGCACCTTTGTCTTGCGTAGCGAGATCCAGAACATCCGATCGAATCACGATAGATGCTGTACCCGCACTCTCTGCTTGTTCGATAGCCGACACAAACGAACGTGTAAGCTGCTCTAGGTCTGTGAGCGCATCACTGCTGCTTGCTGCGATAGTTAGCGTGCTTGGCGCTTGAGTGGAAGGGCTCGCCACTACGAATGTGTTTGGCCAACCTGCTACTTCTAGACGCACTGGATCCATTGGGTTACGCAATGATAGCGCTGGCGCTGTACCCGGCTCAGTACCATCACAGTTTAGATGTAATGACCATGAGCTATCGCTGCCAGGAACAGATTGCGTCCAGTACACCGCTGAGTAAGCAATGTTCTTGTGAACCATAATGTCACCACCTGTCGCGTGATCACCACGAGTCCAGTCTGGGTACACACTAAAGTCAGCACACAGTCCACCTGTTGGCGGAGGTGTCGGTGTTTCTACTTTTTCAACTGTGATGTTTACACGTGCTGTCGCCGTTAGGTTCTCAGCATCCGTCGCAATCGCTTCTAGCTTAACTGCACCAACTTCTGACGCCGTCCAGTTACAAGAGAACTGGTTTGTGGTTGATGCATTAAAATCACAGATTTGCTTGTTGTTTGCTTTCACGACAACGCGAGACAAATCGTCATCAGCATCCGTTGCACGAACAGAAATCGAAACCGCTTCGCCTTTTTCAAACTTCGAACCATTTGAAGGCGAAGAGAAGCTCACTTCCGGCTTAACAAAGCTCGGAGCTGCTTCAATAGCAACAGCGATACTGCGTTGTTCAACCATTTTGTTGTTCTGATCGAGAACCACCACTTTAAGTGTCGCATTGCCCACTTCATTTGGTGTCCAAGATTGAGAATACGTCGTTTGACCTGCAGCGATGTTACGTTGACCTAACTTACGGTCATTCCCCCAGAACTCCAATTTAGAGATCAATTCACCCTCAACACGCGCTTTGATCGTCGTTGCCTGACCCACCACCAATGTTTGACCTTGTGTAGGCGAGACGAATGTCAGCTCATGCACTTCTGGTGTCACAGGTGGTTCAACTGGCTTCTCTTTTACTGAAATGCTGACCGCTTGTTGCTGTGTAAGACCTGAGATGTCTTCCACTACAGCTTTGATCGTGTGAGCACCTGAGCCAACAGAAGTCCAACTCGCTTGGAATGGAGCATGTGTTACGCGAGCTACTTGTTTGTTGTCGACAAAGAAAGTCACCGCTTTAACGCTGGTATTAGTCGCCGTTACGTTTGCTAGCATGGCAACCGCTTGACCTTCTTCAAACTCAGAGCCGTTCACTGGCGATGCCAATTGAAGAGATATTTCTGGTTCCCCTACTTCACCTTCATCGTCAGCAATCAGACGAATGGTATTTTGAAGAAGAGTCAGATCCAACACGCCGCTCACACCGAGCGTTAGCTCAATGCGTTCACCTGCCGGAAGTTGGGATTTCACCCAGCTACCGCTATCAAAAGCGAGCGCAAGTGTGTTCTTGAACACGTTACCTTGCGCGTCGCTGGTGAACTTCATTCCCGGGTAGCTGATGCCAGTCGCAGCCCAAGATGGTGTCGACATTGATAGGTTTGAATCAAACGTCACTTTCGCATCACGCAGTTCAACTGGCTTTGAACCGTCGTTCGTTAGGATCACTTTGTAAGTGTTCCACCACTGGCTTTCTGAGCCGACGATAGTTGCGTCTGTGATCACTCCTGCGTGTGCAGCAGGCAACCCCATACCGATCGCCAGTGCTAAAACACTTGGCATGATCGCTAGCGTATTCTTTCTCATAATTAAGGACTTATACAAACAACAATAAAAAGGAACAGCATTATAGAGGGGGACTTTTTTCGCGCCGCAGCGGCCAGATGTAACCAAATGTAACTCAACTTACAGGTGTAAAAGTGCCAAAAATAAAGCGTCTTTTTACGTCAATTTGACGACATTTCGCGCGCAATCGATAAGCAAACATAAATCTGGGACTCTAGTTCAATTTTCTGAAAGTGTGCGCGAGATAAAACAAATCAATTTATCCGTTTCTACAAATAGTGTGATTTGTGTTTTTTACGCCTTTATGCAACTGAAAATCAATAAGTTACAGAATAAATACAGTTGAAATACTTAGTTACATGTTAGCGAAAAAAACGCCAAAGCTAGAGCGATATGAGAGCACAAAAGAAGCGCCTGAAGCGGTTATAAAGATCGTCTTCACACTTCTTAACTGAAGCGCTAAAAATAAGGTATATGAATGATCATCCAGTAAAAACGATAAGTATAACTTTGCAACAAAACGTCAATATCCGGATTGAAGCACGGTTTCAGATTGACTATTCGATGATAATGAGATGCATTGGATCGGTTTGAATCCAAGTCAGCCCAAAAATAAAATATGGAGAGTGTTATATGTCTTTACGTTTAGTAGCAGCAACCTTTGCACTAGTTGGAATGAGCTTTGGCGCACAAGCAAGCGCAGAGTGTGAAGTGTCTATCGATGCTAACGATATGATGCAGTTTTCGACCAAAACGTTGAGTGTTCCAGCAACGTGTAAAGAAGTAAAACTGACGCTGAACCACACAGGTAAGATGCCAGCGCAGTCAATGGGTCACAACGTGGTCATTGCAGACACGGCGAACCTACAAGCAGTAGGTACAGAAGGCATGTCAGCAGGTCTTGAAAACAACTACGTGAAACCTAACGACGACCGTGTTTACGCATTTACTAAAGTGATCGGCGGCGGTGAAAGCACCTCTATCACGTTCAGCACAGAGAAAATGACTCCGGGAGGTGATTACTCGTTCTTCTGTTCTTTCCCTGGTCACTGGGCAATTATGCAGGGTAAGTTTGAGTTCAAATAAGCGTTTACGCTCAAACTCAAGCCTCTGAAAAAGAAAAGGGAAGCCAAGATAAGTGGCTTCCCTTCTTAATTAGGAAGAATAATGGTCGTAATCGCTGTGCTCTTCTAAAGTTGAAAAATTTAGGGTAAGCACGTCTTCAAAAGGCATCGGCTTATAAAAGTAGAAACCTTGAATCAAATGAATGTTTTGTTCCGCCATAAACTCCAACTCTGCTTCGGTTTCTATCCCTTCAGCAACGGTTTCTGCCCCCGTAATTTTGACCAACTTAGCCGTTAGCCTAAACAGTTCGCGACCATTTTTATTGTTGAGATTCAAAACTAAAGAGCGGTCAATTTTAACTTTATCGAAATCGTACTTAGACAAGTACCCAATTGAAGAGTACCCAGAACCAAAATCATCTAACGCAATCTTCACTCCAGCCTCACGGAGAGAAGTCAAGACTCGGTGGGTACTGTGTTCATCTTGAATCAGCATGTCTTCCGTGATTTCGAATTCCACTTGAGAGTAAGACAAAGCACTTTGGTTAATCATACTCAGCACTTTTTCCGTAAAATCGGGGACAAGACAGGTCTCTGGTGACATATTAATTGAAACCTTAAAGTTAGGCGAGTCTGCTAAAGGAGCGCTCTCTTTTAAAGCTGTTTCAACCACCCACAAATCCAACTCACTCATTAACCCCACTTTGGCAAAGTCATCTAAGAAAGTAGGAGGCGAGATCTCACCCGATTCAGAACGGTGCCTAATCAACACTTCAAGAGAACGAATCTCACCTGTCCGCGTGTTTACTTGAGGTTGGTAATACAAGATAAACTCACCATTATTTTTTAGGTCAGTAATTCGCTTTTGTGCCGCAAATTTACTCGTAATCTCGGGGAAAAAAGCCCCTGCCGATTTACCACTTTCAACACCTTCATAATTAAAGAAATCATCAGAAAGTGACTTAGCAAATGATGCATTAGCATTCCCGATATTGTCCATCTGTTTAAAGAAGGGATAATAGATTATGACACCGACTAAGATGATGATCAGCTGTAGCACCGCGCCTGTCCACGTAGAGCCCGTGCCAACATATCCACTCATCAAAGGTGGCGTCATCCAACTCATGATTTCCGTCATTGGTGCCACCAAGCCAAGCGCCGTTGCCACATAAGCAATGACAAGACCAACAACAGGTGCAATCAAGAACGGTACGATCAACAAAGGGTTAAACATAATTGGCAGCCCAAAAATAATCGGCTCATTAATGTTGAAAAAACTTAAAATTAAAGCTGCGGTTGCCAACGCTTTGTAGCTGCGGTTTTTAGTGAGAAATAACATACAAAGCACCAAAGAAATGGTGTTTCCTGCGCCACCCAAACCCGCATAAAAATCGAAGAAGTTGGTCGTCAGTATTGGCAATGGCGTTCCGAGCAACTCATGGTTTTCTATCGCTACACGTGTCGCTTCATACAACTCCGCTTTATATGGTGCAAAAATAATGTGCCCATTAATACCAATGGACCAAAATAGATTACGTACCAGCTCGTAAATAACACCATCGAAAAGAGAGTATGGGTCCAGATTTGGCAATAAAAAGCCAGCAATATCAGCAGCACAGAAAACGCGTCCTAGCACATAGCCTAATAAGGTATAACCAACAACCAACACCGTCGTTGCCATGATCAAGTTGTAAGACTGGTCGACAATATTAGGCAGCTCCGACCGCATAAACCATTTGCGGTTTTGCATTGCACGGACAGACCATCCCACCAAAATAGGAATGATGATTGCCAGTGGGTAATTGCTCGGTACGACCGTTCCTTCTTGCAGCAGCCCCCACTCATTACACACGATGAAATAGATCATCAACGAAGGCGTAATAACATTAACCCGTGAGACTTTTAACAGAGAAGAAAGAAACTGCGAGAAGTAAACCAATAACAAGATTGGGAACAGTTTCCAGATGATAGAACTCGCGGCTCCAACCGTGGTACCCACTTGCTCGTAACCCGCCATCATAAAAAAATTGCTCAACAAAGTGCTGAATGCGGAAATCAATGACACTGGGAGCAACATGACCAGTACATTACATAAGCCATTTATGTACGAGTTGGAGGAAATTAAAGTAAAAAGCCGATTTACGTATCGATTGTTCATTTGGCTAATTTTATCCATTAGTAAACGACTCGATGAGCCGCTCAGGAAGTTCGCCGCAATTAAGGTCCGTTTAATTTGTATCGCAATGAGGGAGAGTTTCGACAGACAGTCGATGACGGTATCATTCGAGTAACAAAGCGTTGATCGTTCAACGTTGCGAATAGTCACTCAACAAAGGTAGCCATGGCCAACTTGTTGTTATCTACCAAACCAAAAGAGCGCGGACTAGGACGACCGACACTCTCTTCGTTTAGATACAACCCGCTGTTTCTTAGGTCAGCGTGGTTTGTATTTTTGCATGCTAATTAAGCAAGGAGGCGCACATTATCGCCAACAAGCCCCTCTTTCCACTCGACTTTTTAATTGTGACGATAAAAAACAGCACTGTTATTGCTCGCGTAAAATATCCGTAAGAGGAAGTGGACGAGTAAAGAAGTAACCTTGCGCTTTATCGACACCACAACCTTTCACAAAATCGTACTCTTGTTGGGTTTCCACCCCTTCTGCGACCACTTCGCAATGCGTAATATGGCCCAGTTTCGCTACCAATTCATATAAGTCTCTGCCTTTTTGATCATTGGCATCCAGCAGTAGCGAACGATCCAGCTTGATCTTATCAAACGGGTACTTTAGTAAGTGCGGGAACGACGCATAGCCGGTGCCAAAGTCATCCATAGCGATACGAATGCCCTGAGCTTGCAGCGCTTCCATAGTTTTAATTAAGAACACCTTATTACTAAGAATCGCCTCTTCTGTGATTTCAATTTCCAACCACTGCGGCGAGATACCATAATGAGTTAGTCGCGATAGTAAGTGCGGGACAAATTCTTCTTGCTCGATCGTAGCGACTGCAATGTTGATGGCAATTCGACGATCTTTTGATAACGTCATTTTCTGCATGTCTGCCAGAACTTTCTCAATCACGAGCTTGTCCAGTAATGGCATTGAGTTAAGCATTTGGAAGTCACTCACAAATGCCGGAGGGTGCAGTTTCCCTTCTTTATCAATGTATCTAAGCAAGGCTTCATAAGAGAAGATATTGACGTCACTGGTCGACTGGAGCTTTTGATAAAACATGACCAACTCCCCTTCCCTCAAAATCGAAGTCAGTCGCTTTTGTGCTGTCGATTTACTAATGCTTGAGTTATTCGAATCACGAACGTTGTTAAGCAAGGTTTTGAACAGCGAACTCTCAATGCCTGTGTAAGCCGTATTCGCACGAAACTGCGCAGAATACTTGCCGGCGTAAGCCAAATAAAATGGCCGATAAATAAAGACACCAAGGACGATGATCAATAATTGCAATAATGAGCCTTCAATCTGATTCCCCATCGCGACATAACCACTGAACAAAGGCGGCGTCATCCAGTTAACAATATTTTCAACCGGAGGAACAAGCCCTGATGCAATTGACCCGTAAGTGATGAGAAAGCTCAATAGCGGTACCAGCACAAAAGGCACAATCAACAATGGGTTGAAAATAATCGGCAACCCAAACAGCAAGACTTCATTGATGTTGAAGATCACCAGCGGGGTTGCTGCTAATGCAAGCATCTGGTGGTTACGTTCTTTGGCAAACAGCAACACGCACAACAATAGGCTGATGCAATTACCAGAACCACCCATCGACATAAACGCGTCGTAAAAACCTTGGCTAATTACATTTAGAGGAGCGTCACCGGCTTGCCACGCGAAAAAATTTGCTTCTGTAGCGGCGTAGATTTGCTGCTTAATGGCAAACAATAAGTTATGCCCATTGATGCCGATTGAGCCTAAGAGGCCTAGTACCGTTTGGTAAATAATCCCGCCTTTTAGCGTGAGAGGGTCCACACCCAGTCCGCGAATCATCCCACCAAATAGAGCCATAATGGATGCGGTTAGTCGCGATACTGCCAAAGCAATCAACACAAACAGAAAGAAGTGAACAACATGCTTAAGCAGACGAGATGAGAAATCCAGCGCTTGTGGCTCTAGCAAGCGTATTTTGAAAACGCAGCAATAGACATACGTCATCATCGCACTAAACAATGCCAGTAGTGGGTTGTTTGGCAGCATATAAGTCGCAGACAAACTGCCGTTTTCTATCGAGATCAAGTAGAACATGATCAACGAGTAAATGATGAAGACGGCACTCGACACATTGGTTTTATGTGACAGGTAATAACCCGCCACTACACAAAATGCGCTTGGGTACAGATTGATGAGGATATCTGACAGATGAAATAACATCTGTGATAATTCTACCCATCCTGAGAGACGGAACGCGTGGCCTAAAAAAACGGCAAGTGCATTTGATAGAGTCAGGGGTAACAACAAGAGTGCAATAGAGGCCAAATCTGTTAGGTAGGATTTGGAACCTGCACGCCATTGCCCTGTGAGCGCCGATAAACGTTGAAAAGGCGCAAAAGTAAAATTTAAGCCAGTTTGCATGGAGCATCTTATAGTAAAACGGGGGGCAACTGCTGTGTAAACAGTCGTGAGTGCAAGCGCAGCTAAAGAAATCGACTATCTGTGTAGTCTTAGTGGGTGTTTTATTTGTAAATCCATCAACAAACGAAGTTACCTTGCGGGCGTAATTTATCGATTATATGCGCTCCGATCCATTAAGATTATTTATCGTGACGATAAGAAATATACAAATATAACCCTCAGTGTTGACTAATGAGGGTTAATATTTGCTAGATGATTATTGAGCGAGAACTTAATGCTCAGGATTCATTGGAAATCGCTGCTCATAAAGCTCCATAAAGTCTTTACGAATCAGATGCTCTAAGTGGTTTGCTTTATCTGTCGGGCAGAAAATCATGATATGCAGAATTTGCTCACCATTAATGTTACTTGAGATGTGGATGTGCGGCTCAGCGCCCGGTAGATCAACACCAGCGTGCTTCTCAATCATCGCGTTGTAACGGTGAGCGACGTCGGCGAAGTAACTGCAATGCTCATCAATCTTATCGGTCAACAAAGGCAAAAGTGGGTAGAGATTGACGAAATCTTTCACCACAACAGAAAAGTCATGGTACACGTAACGCTTCATGAAATTGAGGTTCTTCACTGGGTAGGTGAAAAACATACTGTTAGGCAGCGTCGCAGTTTTCCCCGTGAAGTGGTATTGACCATGATGCAGATCGATTTCTTGAATCACTGTCGCCATCATGTTGTGTTCAATGACCTCACCACATAGCTTTCCGACTTCAATCCAGTCACCAATGCGAAACGAACGAGAACTTGCACGCTGGATTGACCCCGTAAAACACAAGATGATCTCTTTGGATGCCACCACAATCGCGACAGCAATCGCCGTAACACTTAGAGCGAACTCGCTGATTTCTGATTGCCATAAGATGAACAACAGAATCAAGGTGATAGCAAATGTGCCGTTTTTGGTTCTCGACATCCAACTGCGTTGTTCTTCTGTAATAAAGGCATCGTCGCCACGGATTCGAGACAGAATCAAACGACGTAAAAGAATGATGAACAACAGAATTAATGCGGAAAATAAAATTTTATGAGTGAGAAGAAAATCGACGACTAACTGCACTTTCTCCATTACCCGACTCCCTGTTTGGTTTAGAAGGTTGACCTTTCATGCTAGCTATCACTAAGAAAACAGATAGAGAGCTTGCGAAAGGACAACCTTACCAAATTATTCAGCCGGTTGTCCCAATTCGCTTTCTTTAAATACGATAAACGCTCGGCGGTTTAAAGCATTGGCTTCCGGAGATTCTTCATTGATCACAGGTTGAAGTTCACCAAAGGCTTTTACTTCCCAAACAAACTGTGATGGGTCAAGTTTCGTCTTCAGGTATTCCACTACAGCCTGAGCACGACGCTCTGCAAGTGCTTCATTGTATGAACGAGCACCGACTTGGTCAGTATGACCAGCGACCATAATGCTACCCTCTAAACCTTGCAGTTTTGCGATGAAGTCATCTAATTGTGAAAGGTCTTCCGGTTTTAATTCCGACTTATCGAAATCGAAGTGCGGTGTCATCGCCATGTAAACCTTACGCTCTGGTTTTGGCGGCTCACAGAAAGGCATTTCTTCATATTTCTTCGCCTCTTCAAACATCACGTAAGCGCGACGGTTTTCTGCCCGCGCTTGATCCGATTTACCCAGCGCCAGTGGCTGCGACTCACCAAAGTGTTTCACTTCCCAATCATATTGCTCTGGGTCGAGTTGTTGCTGTAGATACGCTTCTACCGATTCAGCGCGGCGCATAGACAGCTTCTCATTGTATTCGTCAGAACCTTTAAAATCGGTATGACCGACAATCGTAATGCGTCCACTCAAGCCTCGAATATCACGGATGAACGCGTCTAGGCTTGCAGCATCAGCTTCACGAATGATGGATTTATCGAAATCGAAATGTTCAGCAACAGCGATATGAATTTCACGCTGCGGTGCTAAACACTCACTGATTAAAAATTTGGAGACATTCAAGTCTGCAAATTTATCTCGGTTCTCTTGGCTAACATAAGCATCTGCTGCACAGCCACCTAATAATGCTGCGGCCATAATTCCGCTAACTAAACGCATCGTCGTTTTCATGTGACCCTCTTATAACTTACCAACTAGGTTAATGAACACGCCTGATGCATCGTAATCATCATCATTCGCTAGGTTACCGTCAAAGCTTGAGAAGTTGTAACCCACCCCAACTTTAAAGTTATCGCTTAAGTGTTTGTTCACCGAAACCAATGCACCCTGCTCTAGCTCGTCGTAGGTGCTGTCGGTCTTCCAATGGTACTCACCCGTTACATCCCAATCTTTCATGACGCGGTAAGAGGCACTCAAGCCATAGAGAGAAATTTTACTGTCGACTGGAATGTCTTCGCCTGATTGACGAGTAAAAATTTCACTCTTATTTTTGAATGCGTATTTCGCACCTAAATCCCAGTTTGCATCCAACGAGTAGATACCTTCGATTTCGATGATGTGGCTTTCTTCATCTTTGTAATCAACATCTCGATTAAGTTGATCGAAATCCACCAAGTAGGTGTAACGCGATAACACGTTCAAGCGATCGTTGTAGATAGGGCGATATGCCAAACCTGCTGTCGACTCAATGAAGCGTGCTAACACTTTGTCACTCGATTTACTTTCAGAAAGTGAATAGTTGAACTTACCAAATAGGGTGTACTCCTCCGTTAGGTGATGTGTGTAACGGTTGGTGGTGACCCATTGATCAACACGTTTTTTATCTGGGTCTGTCGTTTCATCGGTTTTGTCGACACGGTATTCAACTTTGTTCTTGAAGACCACGTCATCTAGATCAATCGAAGTGCTCACACTCACGGCTTGGCGCTCGGTTGTGATTTTCTGGTCGTCTTCAATTTCCCCTTTTTGGTAGCCAATGCCCATGTCGACGTCATCGTTCATGTCATAGCCGAAACCAAATGAGTCAATACGCCCTTTACCGTTGTTTTCATCAACAAATTGGTTTTCTTGGTAGAAGTCGACCGTTGAAGTCAGATCTGCACGTTGACCGACAATCACATTGTTTTTGCCTTCGTAAGTATCATCTACGTAAGTTAAGTACGTGCTGTAATCTTCGGTTACGTCGTAAGTCACACTCGCTTCAGCAGCATCACCGCGATCACCAGTGGTGTATTCTGCGCCAACCACGAAGTCTTCTAAAATACGGGTTTCACCACCCAGAGTAACGCTGTCGTTCTCATCGTATTCATCTGTCTTACCGACGGTTTTTTGGCCTTTAACATAAACATTATTGTCGCTGTCCCAAATGTAATCGGCACGAAGACCCGCTAAGGTGCCTTGGCCTTTTTCATTTTCGTTATTCAGTTCATCAACTTGCTTACCTGCCGCGGAGATCTTAATGTTTTTGGTAACTTTAACCTGTGCTTCCAGTTCCGCTTGTTGGGTATCTGTTCTTAGATCGCCATCGGATTCGCGCTCTTCAATCGAGGTAAAGCGTGTTTTCACAGCAACACGATCGGTCGCTTGGAAGCGAATTTCAGTGCCGTAAGATTCTTGTTCTAAATCGTCATCTTGGTTTGCGTAACTGTATCCCGCATCTTTAGATTTATACCAGCCCTTAACATCGTTACCCACCGCAGAGAAGATATTCGGCGCAATATCATAAAGGTTCATCACGCCTTTCACCTGATAGATGTCACCTTCTCTATCTTCACCGACAGTACCAATCGGCTCAAAAGTTAAACCACCGTCTAATGAGACAAAGTTTGAATCGGTTTGACGGCCTTTACTATGGCCAAATTCCGCCTTCAAATACGTACCTTCAGAAGCGCGTAATGTCAGATCTGTTCCGTACGCTTCGTAATCTTGGTTGTCTTTTTCTTCGGTTTGATAATTGGCACCAACACCAATGTAATCATTCACCCATCCTTTAACACGACCACCAGCAGTCAATGCATCCAAAGCGTCACTGCCCTGAGGTACATATTCATAGTCCACCGCTAGATAGTTGTCATAACCAGACGATGGTTGGTCATTGATGACGGTGCCGAAGTTATCTGAAATGATGTTGTTCAGCGGTCTGGTCAGAATAATACGACCTTGATACGGGTCAATTTCATAGTCTCGTCCCGATTGCAGTGGCATTTCCTGGACCGTGATGCTGCTGTCAGGGTCAACAACTTTCACCATCACCTTGTCGCTGCCTGGAACCACTTCACCATGACGCAAGAAGTACAGCGAACCGCCAGTCCCTAGGAATTCATCGTGAGCAAAGAGTGAATCAGATTCAGCAGCAAAACCAACAATGTTCAAACGGTCTTCACCAAACTTAGTAGTTGAACGGGTACGGTAATCGCCTTTGAAGCCATACAAGCTACGGTTGTAGTCGTTGTTGTCGGTGCCAGTAATACCAGTGTTGTAGTTACCCCACAAAACATTTGATTTATCGTACTCAACGTTGAGGTAAACTTTACCTTTGGTATTCACCACTTTGTAGATGTTGGAGCTGTCACCATAGTTGCCATAATACATCTCATCGTCGTCTTCCAGAATGTCGAACACACTGGATGAGTCAGAGGCAAACGGGTGCTTAAACATGTCTCGCACGTCGCTTTCTTTGGTATCAAAGTGGGTAGTAATTCTGAGTTTGTCACCAAACTTACCTTGGCCAAAGTACGCTAGGCGACCCTGATTGTAGATATCATCTTGGTATTGGTCATCGACTGCCAATGCTGCGGAGTTGCCCGTCACCTTATTTTTACCGATATAGAAATCGGCAAGACCGGCTTGTACCCAGTATTCATCTGGAATACGTACATACAATTGGTAGCGACGCTCTTCTCCATTGTCGAATACTACGCGCGTCGGGAACAAGTACGCATCCGCGGGTAGATATTGTTCTGCGTACAACTCACCCTCTTCAACATCAAATTCGTCTTCGCCGATAATGACCTTATCAACGCCTTTTAGTCCCGTACCGATGAAACGTGCCAGCCCCGCTGAGGTCGGAATGTTATGGCGCATCAACTGTGCTTTACCAAGTTTACGGCTTTGTTCTTCTTCGCCATCGTTCTTGTCGATGTCGACTTCAGAATCTGGCTCAACTAGGTTAATCACGCCGACCGTCGTCACGTCCATATTGCCGTCTTTATCGAACGCCTTTAAGCGAAACAACAACTGTTCATTTGATTCGAATTGGTAATCTTGTTCGGTTTGACCATCCCAAACTATATTGAAGTCGTTCGCAAATTGCTGACCTTCAACCACTGTTAAAGGATCAACCAAGCCAAGGTCACCACCACGGAATACTTCCAGTTGGTAATGGTCAACGTAGTAGCTGAAGTTAGTTGTGATAGCAAAGCTCATCTCTTGCAGTGGCTTACCATCTTTCACTTCAACATCGCTGCTAATGCTCAGGTCAAGTACCGGGTCAAAACGCATAATGTCACGGCTTGCCCAGATCGCACCTTGTTCTAAATAAATACGCGAATTATCGATTTGCTCATGCGCTTTAACTTCAATACCCAGTGAGTCACTGTCAAGTTTCTCCAATTGACTGGTGTCTTTCGCGAACGAAAGTATCGGCAACCCAGCCGCGATACACATTGTCAGTTTTGATGGTCTCAATCTAATCATAAAATAATCCTGCTTAACCGCTTAAGTGGTCGGCTGGGCGCACCCAGCCTGCATCTGTGCTGCTAACGGTTAATCATCCCCACTGCTTTTGATGCTGAAGTTAAATTTCGTCAGTTTGTTTGGTGTGATTCGGCGCACTTTCGGGTTTTCACTGATTACCTTCATGCCTGTTGGTAGCGAGTCAGTGTCGACTTTGACCAAGAACTGCTTACCTTTTTTATTCAACACCCACTGATCTGGTACATGGTATCGACCATACTGGTCTGTCTCGATGATGATGCCTTCGACAGTCAATAAGCGAACCCCTGGAATACCGTCTTCGTAGATCCCTTTGTTCTCTACGACGATCTCCCAAAGGTAATCGTCACCATCTCGGTAGAGGTTTCGTATCACATCGATATTTTCTGCCGACAATCCTTTCTTCTTATCTCCTTTGTGCTTAGTCGTAGCGTTACCTTGCATGTCAAATTCGATGTAAGTGCCATTATCGGTCGTCACCTTGAATGGGAAGCCTTGGCGGGTCCGCGTCTTAAATTGGAAAGCCACTTTGTTGCTACCTTCAATGGTTCGGTTGCGAGATAAGCCGTACAATTCATCGACTTCATATCCTTTATCCACACTCGACATCACAACGTCTTGCCCTTTCAATTTCACGTTAGCGTCTTTCAACTGAGTCTCTACGCCATCTTGAGTAATGAACGTGGAATTCGGAATGTAATCCCCCTCTGCAAGGTCAACATCGATGTAGATATCATCGGCAGTGGCATCAGCTTGGAAGCCATCACCGTTATGATCTTCAAACACCTTACCGATGATAGATGCAGTATCGAACACCTTGTCTGGCATAACTTCGACCGTTGCGCTGGCAAGGTTTGACTTCACAACGTAGTTGGTCGTGGTGTTTTGTGCGGAGAAGCTTTCTGCCGGTGGCGCTTCCGCCCATGCGGTGTTGGTATAAACGCCAAAGGTAGCACCAACACTCACACGCATTAGGTAACGAATTCGAATTGCGTCTGCAGTTTGCGAGTCACCGTTGCCATAGATATTCATATCTCCAACTTCGAAGAACAACTGATTGGTCTTAGTTGGCTCTACGGTAATTTGGATGTCGTCTGCGGTATCGAACACACCATCTGGTCCACTGTTCACCATCTCGGTAGAGTCAGGGATGTAAGCGAAGCCTCCTGGGTAGCGGTCAACCAAGCGAACCCCTGTGAATGGGTTGTCGTTTTCGTTGGTGATCGTCACTTCATATTCCACAACTTCACCGACGCTCGCTTCTGACTTGCTAGCAACCTTAGTCACTTTCAACATGCCTTCGTTGTACGCTTGCTTCTTGACCTTAATGGTCACATTGGCGGAAGCGGTTTCACCTGTCGATGCTGCGGCAGTGAATACGTTTGTGAAGTTGTCATCGATACCTCGGTTGATTTCACCCTTCACCACGATTTCGTATTCATTACCTTGATACGCCTTCATGGCGTGGTTTGAATCGACATTGCTATCTGAATCAACAGAAACCACAACACCAGACTTGAGCTCGGTGATGGTCGCTTTCCATGTGGTGAACAATGGATTGCCGTTGTTACCAATGAGCTTATCGATTTCATCCAACAAGTTGACGCTTTCTGCATCGGCAGAACCTCGGTTGGTCGCGGTCATTGTGAAGGTAATTTCATCGTCGTCGTTGGTGTATTCCGCTTTATCCGCCACCTTGGTCACCGACAAAATGATCGGCAGTGGTTTGATGGTTGCGAAATCATCAGCAAGGACATCACTTTCTGACTTGTCATAGGCATACGCGTGGTTGGTGATTTCTCCCATCGCATCCGCGTTTACGACACCCGTGATTTCAATGTCCAACTGATCGTTTGGCGCAATAATCACACGGCTATTCACATCTAGGTTGTCGCCCTGAATTTGTGGCAACACGATGGTGCGGTCGTCATTATATGAGCTTGTCATACTCCAACTGGTAAACGCTGGCGCTTCGGTGTCGTGAATCGTATTCACCTTCAACTCAGAGATAAGATCCCTAAGCACTATCTCTTCGGTAAACGAGCCAGATTCATTACTTAACACCACGTGGTAAGTGACGTTTTCACCCGGACGGTAATACTCGTCATCCACGGTTTTCTCAAGTTTGACTGACTCTGGCATCGCTAAGAGCGTCGCTGTTGCGTCTTGAGTATCCCCCCGGAACGTGGCGCTTGCCGTGTTTTCAATCTCACCAATGGCGTATTGGTTTACGAGACCAGTAATCACAAACTCCACCTCATCATTTGCCGCAATGGTCAGCGTCGAATCAATGTCAGCATTCACACTTGGAATATTGGTGATGTCTGTTTCTGGGTTACCTTTGTTGATATCAATACGCCATGAATCAAACGCTTTCACGGTCGTCCCATCAAGTCGAACAACTTCAATATTGCTGATAGCATCTTTCACACCAACATCCGTTGCTGGCACAGTGCCTTCATTCTTCACCTTAACGCGGAATGTCGCTTCCGTGCCGGGAACATAGTATTCCGTGTCTGCGGTTTTCTCGATTGAGATACCTTGAGATTGAGGTTGGATGGTCGCACTTGATTGTTGCGTGGTGCCATTCAGATCCGCAGTGGCCGTATTGGTAATTTCGCTCGCTGCCAATGGATTGGTTTTCACCGTAATGGTGAACTCGACAATATCATGTGGGGCAATATCAATAACTGAGCGAATATCTTGGTTATCGACTGGCATTGGCGTGATAGTCGTACGACTGTCACTCTTAGTCGTTTCGATAGTCCAACTCTCAAAAGCACGTTCATTTACACCGTAGATGTTGATCGCTTTAATGCCTGACAGAATGTCGTCTAGCTCAATATCATTATCAAAGCCATCGGTCCCGTTGTAGACACGAACATGGAATACCACTTCTTCACCCGGGATATAAATTGGCGATTCAGCCGTTTTCTCAATCCAAACTTCTTCAGGTAACGTCTCAAGCGTAGCCGTTGCATCGGTAGTCGCACCACCGAACTCAGCCGTCGCGGTGTTAACGATATTGGCCACTGCACTGCTGTTGACTGTACCTGTAATAGCAAATTCCACCGTGTCACCAGGTGCAATATCAAGGTTGGTAGAAATATCACCGTTTGGTCCCGGAACCGTATCTATGTTGGTACGTGGGTCCCCTTTAGTGGTCACGATCGTCCAATCGTTAAACGCAGGTTCTATCGCTCCACCAGAAGTTTCAACTTCAAGTGAAGAAATGATGTCCTCGACTTTTACATCTGCCGCAAAGCCGGAACCATTATTGGTCACTTTGACGCGGAATGTGGAGAACTCACCTGGTTGGTAGTAACGCTCATCGGTAGTTTTCTCCAGAACGATATCACCCGGACGTGGTTTCAACGTTGCTGTTTCCGTCACGTCTTTACTGTTGTGATTCAACGTTGCGGTGTTAACAATGTCGCCCGTTGCTTCCGGGTTCACTAAGCCAATAACGTAAAGAGTGATGGTGTCGTTCGGTGCGAGGTCGATGTTGTAATCAATATCCTTGTCAACCACAAGTGAGTTCGCATCGACGGTAGTCAGTGAACTGCCCGTAACATATTGAACCGCCCATTGTAGGAAAGCTTGGTTGGCCGAACCATCAATGGTATTCACGGTAAGCGCACCAATTTCATCTTTCAGGTTGATGTCATTCGCGTAGCTGTTACCTTCGTTGACAATTTTCAGGATGTAGCCTGCCGCTTGGTTAGGGCTATAAAACTCCACCATTGGCTCTTTCGTAAAGGTTAAATCTGGGATCGTCGCTGTGCTGGTTGCTTCTGCAGTTTTAGTCGAACCATTGTAGGTCACTTCAACTTGGTTAGTGACATCGCCCACTACTTCTGGGTCAAGCTCCCCTTCCGCCATAATAGTCACGACATCATTTGGACTGATGTCCAAGCTGCCATCTAAAAACTCACCCGTAGACGATGGGAACTTAGTGTCACCCGTCTGTGAAGACGCATTGAAGAAGATGGTGCCAGACTCAAACGCTTTTACTGTCGCGCCAGTAATACTGGTCGAAGTAATGTCGTTGACTAGATCCTTAATGGAAACATCACTTGCCCAGTTGGCTGTGGTGTTTTCAATTGTGATGGTATAAGTCAGCTTGTCACCAGATTCGTATTGGCTCTTATCAACCGTTTTATCGACCGTGAGATCAGCCGTTGCCGCCACATAAGTCGCATCCGCAGTTTGAGAACCGCTTGAATCGCTCACTTCCACTACGTTGGTGATATCGCCAACAAGGTCCGCTTTTACAACACCTTCAACATGAAGTTTCACTGTGTGATCTGGGTGAATGTTGTAGCGAATCTGATAACCATTGTCGCCAGTCACCTCAGAGCCTGCAATGGGCTGAGTCAATGTTGGATCAGTACCGTCAACACTCACTGACGTCGCTGACCAAGAATCAAATGCACGAACTGGTAAGGTCGCACCCGCTTTTTCAGCACGAATCGTCTTCCAAAGGTCAGAAATCAGGACATCGGTCGCATAACCTGTACCTGTGTTTTTCACCTCGATATCGTAGCCAATGGTATCGCCCGGATGGTAAATCGCGGGGGTAATTGAAGTGACTTTCGAAACGGTAAGTGTTCCCGGTTCAGGGATGATAACTTTTTCTTTCAGGTTGTAGGTGAAGTAATTGGTTCCTGAATTTAGTTTGCCTTGTAGTTGGTTAGTAAACTCACCAACTGCATCATCGCGAGCATGACCAACGACTTCGATTAGGATTTCAGTATAAGTATCATCGGCCGCTTTACCACCCATCTGAACCGTCACATCAATATCCGTGTTTGGAGCTACAGAGTTAAGGTTACTAATGTCTGTGTAAGCCGGATTACCATCAGTGATAATTTGAGCACTTACCGTCCAATCCTTTAAAGCAACTTGCTCTGTACCATCAGCGACTTCAACTTTGTAATTGCTAATAATGTCACGAATGTCAATCAACTCGTTATTTGCAGTCTCGTTGCGAACACGCATTTGATACCGAACTTCTGAACCTGGAGTATAAGTTGGTGTGTCCGTTGATTTTTGAGCAATCAGGCTCGACGTACCAGGATCTAGAACAACGGTATTACTATCAACGCCGTTGACTTTGGCCACATTGGTAATTGTCCCTGTGGCGTCTGCCGCTACCGTGCCGTCAATCTCAAACACAACGGTGTCGCCTGGCATCAAGTCGAACGCTGCATTCAGTGGTACAGTTCCTTGGAAGTTACCCGTAATTGAGAATCGGTCTGCATCAGGCGCACTCACGATTGCCACACTGTAGTCTTGGAATGCTGCCTTACCATCAGATGTATCAATGGTGTTTAGTTCATCAACGATAGTCGCGCCATTGGTAATGCTGTCACCCACGTTGGTCACGCTAACTTGATATTGAACTTGACCGTTCGGGTTGTAGTGACAGCCTGTGCCAGTCGTTGATGGGAAAGTACATGTACCACTGTCTGCAGTTGTACTCAGAACTGACTTCTCGAAGTTCAGTACAGGCACAACTGGTGGAATTACGTCCGTGGTATCACTTTGGTTCCCAGCCTTACCCGTGTTGCCATCGATATCACCAAGAGCGTCCGGGCGAACTTTTCCTTTAACCGTAAACTCAATGACTTCTTCCGGAGCGATATCGACTAGTAGGTCAAGATCATCAGTCGCATCATAAGACTCGATGTAAGTGTCTTGGGTTCCCGTTGTACCTGTTGAAGTGAAAGTATGAGATATATCCGTATCTGAGAACGCTGATTTCGTCGTCCCACCGATCACTTCAACGCGAACGTTAGAGACAATATCTTGGATCACGGTTTGGTCACGCCACACGGGCTCGGTGTTGATCACCGTGAATTTGTAGATGACCTCATCTTCAGGTTTGTAGGTGTCACCGGATACATAAGATTTGCCATCGATTGAGACAATTTCTTTGCTCACCGACAGATTACTGCCCTCAGGCGTAACTTTCGCGGAATTGAAGTTACTGCCGTTGTATTTCGGTGTCGCAACAATCTGGTCGAGCGCATCTTGGCGGATCTGTGACTCCATGACAAAGTCAATCCAACCACCCGGCGCGATCGAAAGTACTGAAATATCGATATCTGCATTCGCACCACCAGTGTAGCCATCAATTAGTGTCGTCGCTTCACCGGATGCGGTAGCGGTGACTGTCCAACCATATTGATCAAATGCAGGTAGCGTTTGTGAGTCAGATTCACCAGCTGCATTCTGAGCAACACGTACTTTGACATTTGAGAACAACTCTTTCAGTGATTTGTTGTACTCCAAACCTTTACCATTGTTCTCAATACGCAAGTGGTAAACGATCTTTTCGCCGTCTGTCGTATGGTTGTATGTGGTCTTGTGTGTTGCCAATGATGTATCAGTGTACGCTTTATGCGACTTAACAATGTTCACCGGCAGCATGTTCACCGGTTCTGACGGTAAGTTATGGCTCTTGTCGACCACTGCAACGTTAAGAATTTGGCCAACGGCTTTCTCACTGATCTTCGCTTTGATGGTGTAAGTAACAAAGGTTCCACCTGTCGCGAATCCGTTTGCGGCTAAGTTGAACTTAGTGTCGATATCGCTATTATTGCTGACAGAGCCTGCATCACTGATGCCACTCGAATCGGTACTGGTCACGATAGTCCATGAGTCAAACGCACGACCTTTACCGCTTCCATCGAAGTAATCAGTCTGGATTTTGCTGATTTCATCCTTGATTGGCATCTCATTGATGTGAACGTTGTTCAGGTTCTTCAGTGAGATTTCATACTCGATGTAACCACCTGGCGTGTAGCCACCGCTTAACTCGGTAGTGCCATCCTGATCGTAGATTTTGGTGACATGTTTAGAGAAGTCGTATTTCTCAGCAGACGCTTTGGTCTCCGCACTCACGGTATCACCATCGACAGTAAGCAAGTTCAAGATCTCACCGACGGCGTTGTTGTTCACCTTAGCTGTGACAACGTATTCAATGGTTGTGCCTTTAGGGATGGATGCATGAGTATCGATGTCTGCGTTATCAGCAATCTTGCCATCCAGATCGAGAATAGCCGAGGAGCTACCACTGACGATCCTTGGAACGACCGTCCAACCCGAGTCAAACGCTTTACCGCTTGTACCATCGACAAGATCGACCATGATATTGGACAGTCGGTCGATAACAGGAATGTTGTATGCGTTGCCCTTACCATCGTTTTCGATCGTTAAGCGGTAAACCAAAGGTTGTCCCGGTTCATAGCTTGATTGATCTACCGTCTTGGAGAATGCTAGATGGTAACTGTTCGGAATGACCGTGATGCCACCAATGGTGATTGTTCCAGTCGCGTCTTCGCGCACCACACCAACAACTTCAAAGGTAACAGAATCTTTTCCTGCAACATCGATCGTTGTGTTGATGTCTTGATTATCCGCAACGGTGCCATCTAACGTGCCATCTGTTGTACCGTCGCCACCATTAGAATCGTCCTTCGAAACATCTACTGTGAAACCTTTATCAAATGGCGTCGCTAAAGATCCATCCAAAAGCTGAGTCGTCACACCGGTAATGTTTTCGCTTACTGCGTGGTCATTGACATAACCAGTTTGAGAAGAAACCGTCACTTGATAGGTAAGTGTATCGCCTGGAGAGTAGAATTTTGATTCCACGCCATTAACCAATAGCTTTCTGACTACATCACCACCATTGTATGCGCGCTCCATCTCGTGATGAGAGAGGTGCGATTCTTCAGTCACTTGGCCAAAGTCACGGTAGACGTAGGCGTCATTCTCAATTTTGTCATTTAAGTTACCCATTGAATCCTGAGAACCAATGACATTGTCTTTAACACGAGCTTTAATTCGGAAAGTACGCAATTCGCCCGCAGCAAGTGTCATCGTGTTCGATGCATCACCTGGTGGGTAGATAAAATCTTCGGTAGTTTGAGATTGAAAACCGCCACCGTCATCGAAATCAAACTGCCAGTATTCGAATGGCGATTGATCTGGGTAGTTTTCATATTGGTTGTCTTTGTCATTCGCCAACACAGAGCGAATATCTGTCAGTAAATCAACGACCTTAAGACCATTTTCGACATTCGCGCCGTTGTTCAAGACACGAATTTCATAAGTGACGTCATCGTCAGGAATGAAACGAACTTTGTCCGCCGTTTTCAGAATAGAAACGTTAAGAGAATCCCCTGATGTACCACCAATTTCAGCAGAAGAAGATTGGTTTAAGTTCGTCGATGGGTCATAGATCTCTGCGGTATTAGAGATCTCATCTTCTACGTAGTCATTTTTAACTGTAGCGTTAATGGTATAGACGACATAACCTTCTGAGCCATTGATCTTAGGGTCAATATCGATGTAGCTATTGATGTTGCCGTTGTTTGGGAAACCTGACTTTTCACCTTCATAACTGCCTGTTTTAAATGGTGAATTATTGGAGTCAGTCGACGCTGTAATTGTCCAATCAGAGAACGCATTTAGGCCGAGGATATCATCCGTAACATGCACTTCATTGGCATAGCCTGGACCGGTATTGACGATTGTGACTTTAAACGTCACTTTATCGCCGGGCTTGAAATCATCATCTGGCGTTGTTTTGGCAACAATAACTTTCGGGTCATGAGGATAAACCACCACCGTGTCCGAAGCTGAGTTTTGAATGCTTGAATCAGGCGTTTTAATTTCTGCCGTGTTCTCAAATCGAGAGTAAATGATCTCGTTTTCATTTGAGCGATCGATTTGTGCCACGATGGTGTAAAGCACTTCAACGTTTGGCGGGATCTGCGCTGTGGTGTCTAGATCTGTGTTATCGCTAAAAGTACCGACATCTGTATAAGCAGGGTTGCCATCAAGTTGAGGATCATCCGAGATGATCTCAGCACTGATCTTCCAAGACTTGAAGACTTGTTTTGACGTCGTGTCTGGTTCCAATATCTTCGCGGCGATCGAAGATAAGGCGTCTTTTACTGCCACATTTGTCGCATAACCGTTTTCTTTATCGTTCTTCAGACTGATTTGGTAAGTGACCTCGGTATCCAGCTTAGAGTAAGCCGTCTGCTCACCATGAAAACCTGAGTCAGTATTGGTCTTAACGCGTTTGTTTAGCTCAATCGCAAAATCACGAGGGTCAGAACCACGGTCTGCATAGACAGAACCATCCACCGTGACTTCGTTCGAGATATGACCATTTGCAATTGGGTTAGTGTCAGCAACGATGGTGTATTCGATGTAGGAGTGAGGTTGAAGCGTTGCGATGACATTTAAGTTATCAGGGTGTTTAACTTCTCCGGTCATCCCCGTATTTGAAGCAGTTGCTGGTGTACCATCGTCTTTAAACGCTTCAGCGGTGATCGTCCAATCCGAATAAGCATTGATTTCTTTGCCGTTGATATCGGTTGTTTTTACTGAGTTCAGGTCATCGAGCACCTGAACTTGGTTTGCAAAACCATCACCGTCGTTCGTAACGGTAATGGTGTAAGTAAGAGTCTGGCCTGAAGAGTAAAAACGACTGTCTACATCTTTACTTGCGCGCAAGTTGTCATCTGGTGTTTGAACACCTGATCCTTCTTCAGTGACGTTATCGTTAGAACAACTTGGATCGTCATCAAGAATGAGGCCAGTACTGGTATCATTGGTTTTCGCAGTCAGCTTGTACTTGATGGTTTTACCCGGAGCGATGTCCGGCGTCAGTGAGAGTGGACTCGACGTCCAAGTGCCGTAGCTAAAGGTGCCTGGGTCTGAACCAATCGAATCTTCACCCGAAATAACCTCAACTTTCCACTGCTCAAAAGCTTGACCATCCCCTGCTCCACCCGCTTGCTCGGTCTTCACACACGTTAGGTTATCTTGAACTAACAGGTTGTTGGCAAAGTATTTTGATGAGCCATTTGTAACGGTAATTTCGTACTCAATTTCACCACCTGGTACATATTCGGATGCAGAAGTGGTTTTAGAAATAGAGATATCAGAATCCGTCACACTCAGCACTTTTTCAGCATCAACCGTATCAGAAATACTAGAGCTCTCGACCAAAGAGCCTGAGTCATCCGTTACTGAAGCAGTAAAGCCTTGCAAGGTGCTAATCGTGATTGGGGTAAGAGTTGCTTTAATTTGGTAAGTGATCGACTCACCCGGATAGATAGAAACGGTATCGTCAAAATCGACATCCGTCTGCACGCTGCCTTCGTAGTCAGAAAGTGAGTTACTGCCAATACTTGAAACCGTGATATCCCAAGTCGTAAAGGGGTTACCATCCACATCGGTGTTGTTGTAAGAAGGGGATAAATTGTTAGCTAAACCATTGCGGCTAACTAGGTATTTAATGTTTTGTTTTACATGATAATTATGAGCAATCGCACCACCGTTGTTACTCACCTTCAATTCAAAATCCACCTCACCGTTAATCAGGTATGGCGATGTTGAATTGAGCGTATGTTCCAGTTCAATTTTAGGGTCAGATGGAGGCGTTGATAGTGGGTTGCCGTCGACCGTGCCAGCACGAGTCGTGGAGCTTGCTTGGGTATCAATATCAGAGACTAAATCCGCAGCAACCGTTGCTTTGATGGTGTAAGTAATGTAACCACCAACAGAGATCTCCGCATCGGTGACTGACAAATCTCCTGTTGTTGCAAAGGTACCCGCATCGCTCCCCGATGAAGCAACGGCACTAATGGTAACACTGCTAAATGCATCCCCCGTTGAACCGTCTAACTTCTGCCCCGTTAAAGATGCAAATTCTTGCTCAATATCTAATCCTTTAACCGCATAAGCACCGTTATTGGTTGCCGTCAAAGAGTAAGTCAATGTGCCGCCAACCTCATATTCCTCGGGATTAACATATTCTTCCAGAAGATAATCGTATTCAGCTGGGGGGAAAGTAATCGTGTCCGTGTTTGTAAAAGTCGTTTCTGTGCCGGAAACCGTCCCTTTTACTTCTGTGTTGCCGAGAACGATATCTTCAGCGGCATCATCAGCAACTGTTGCTTCAATTTGATAAGTAATGCGCCCTAGCGGTAATAAGTTAGCGCCGGTCACGTTCAAATTACTATTGCTGGAGGAATAACTACCTGCATTCGTTCCCAAGGTGTGAGTATCGGTAATCTTGACACTGCTGAACGCCCTGCTCGATCCAGACATCACATCCCAAATGGCATTCGTCACTGACACATCACTGATCGTGCTGATCGTCGTATTTCGAACTTCAATCGAGTATGTAATGACCTGTCCATTTTCATAAGGCAGACCGAATGTTGGGCTAAAAGATATTTCAATTTCCCCTGCTGCTAATGCTTTGAAAGGAAGCAAAAACATAAGCAAAAACAAGGCTAGATAACGTTGAACAATTGGCACAATACTTTTCCGACTCATATAAAATATTAATTATTCAGATATTTATGACTAAGCTAGCAATAGCGTCAAAAACTAGGCGCCGAGATATTGTCGACAGAAGAATTTACATTGTCACGTTTCTGTCATTTTTTATTCGGCATTGGTTAAAACTACTTGGCTATCAGCTCTGGTTCAGATTTGCGACAGATTCAAGCTGCGCAGAGGTAATAAATTCACCAAATGTTTCACACCAAATAATAACGGTCGTGTAGTTGTCTAAAGGCAAATCTTGAGGAAGAGTGACCATAAAACGGTCAAATGTTTTCACGTCACCCACATTAATCATTTGCGGCTTCAATCGATTGAAGTCAGCTTCCGTTTCAACAAATTTAGGAGAGAGGTACACTTTATAATCTGGGCCCGGAGCAAGCTCACCTTCAAAAGCCAAGGTGTCTTCTGTTAGCCAGATATCTCCTTGCCCCCAATGCAAAAAGTCACTGTCGATGCGATCTCGTTCAAAGACTCCACGATAGAGCAGCCCCTCAGAAGAATGAGAGATCACTGAGACATCAGGAGAAGTGGGTTGTATAAGAATAGGCAGCGCGTAAATACCGGCGGCAAAACCAGCCAAAACACATAAAGTGTGGCTTACAAGCAACAAAATCCATTTCATAGTTATATACCTAGCTTTAGCTAATACGACGTCATCGATAAATTTAGTCTATAAAGTTCGCTAAATCAGGGTATTAACCAAAACTCAGAGATTTCCTATATATTTTTCAGGTGAAGGTCACAAATCTGATTATTATATTGCGCCTCGTGATGCTTAAATTGAATATTCATCATTTAAACAAACGCAACTAATGGAAATATAAATGAAAAAATTGGTGTTATGGAAGAGTGGTTTTCTTTCGGTGAACGTAGATTTACCTGCATTTGAAAAAGCAGAGGGATAACCAGAAATGGAGTTGAATACGGAAGAAAGGTAAAAAGCCAGCCTTAGTACTTTCATCCTCGGCTGGCTTTATTGATTATTGTTTAGGTTGGATGGTTGGTTGCTCTATCAAACCTTCTTTGAATACGATGAAGGCTCGGCGGTTAAGGGCATTGGCCTCTTTGGAGCGCTTATTAATTGCCGGTTGTAGCTCACCAAACGATTTCACTTCCCATAAGAATTGCGATGGGTCGATTTTGGTTTTCAGATACTTCACAACTTCAGATGCTCGGCGCTGTGCCAACTTCTCGTTGTATGACAGCGAACCAATTTGGTCAGTATGACCCGCAACAAGAATACTGCCCTGCAAGCCTTGCAACTTATCAGTGAAGCTGTCTAATTTGGCTAAATCTTCCGGCTTCAGCTGTGACTTGTCGAAATCGAAGTGCGGTGTCATCGCCATGTAGATTTTGCGTTCCGGTTTTGGTGGCTCACAAAATGGCATTTCTTCATATTTTTGCGCTTCCTCGAACACCACAAAAGCACGGCGGTTTTCAGCACGATCCTGATCGGTTTTACCCAGCGCTAATGGTTGCGTTTCACCAAAATACTTCACTTCCCAGTCATAATGGTCTGGATTAAGTTTTTCTTTAAGGAAGCTCTCCACTGATTGAGCGCGACGCAGTGACAAGGCTTCGTTGTATTCCAGTGAGCCTTTATAATCGGTATGACCAACAATGGTAATTCGACCGCTTAAGCCTTCGATTTCATGCAAGAAGGCATTCAAACTCGTCGCATCTACGTCTCGAATGTTGTACTTATCAAAAGCAAAGTGCTCTGCCACAGCAATGTGAATTTCTCGCTCTGGCGCTAAACATTCGCTGATTAAGAATTTCGATACGTCCAAGTCGGTAAACTTGTCTCGGTTCTCTTGGCTTACGTAAGTATCGGTGGCGCAACCAGAGATAAGCAGCGTGCCCACTACCCCACCAAGAAGACGAAGGGTTGTTTTCATAAATTCCTCTCACTCATTCACGGATGGGGTTATAACTTACCAACCAAGTTGATGAATACGCCTTGTGCGTCGTAGTCATCATCGTTGGTTAAGTCGCTATCAAAGGCAGAGAAGTTGTAACCAATACCGACTTTGAAGTTGTTACCAATGTGCTTATTCACTGACACCAAGGCACCATGTTCCAACTCATCATTTAAGGTATCCGTTTTCCAGTGGTATTCACCGGTGACGTCCCACTCTTTCATCACTCGATAAGAAGCACTTAAGCCATACAGGTCAATGTCGCTTTTGACGATTTCGTTCTTACTGGATTCACGCGCAAAGACTTCTTCTTTGTCTTTATGTGCGTATTTCGCGCCGACATCCCAGTTTTCATCGATGCTGTAAATCGCTTCGACTTCGATGATTTGGCTGGTTTCATCTTGGTAATCCACATCACGGTCTAGTTGGTCATAATCCGCAATGTAGGTATAACGGCTCAATAAGTTCAGACGGTCGTTGTAGATTGGACGGTATGCTAAGCCACCTGTTGCCTCGACAAAGCGCGCCATGGTCTCACCTGTGGTTTGACTCTCAGTAATCGAGTAGTTGTACTTACCAAACAAGGTGTGCTCTTCCGTTAAGCGATGCGTGTAACTGTTGGTCGTCACGATCTGCTCCAGCTCTCGCTGTGCGACATCAGGATCGTCTTCGTTCTTGTCGACACGGTATTCCAGTTTGTGACTCAAGTTGATGTCATCCAAATCGATTGACGCATTCAAGCTGACAGATTGTCGTTCAGTGATTTGGTTTTCATCGTCTTCGATTTCACCTTGTTGATAACCAATGCCCATTTCGACATCGTCCGTCACGTCGTAACCAAATCCGTAGGAGTCGATACGGCCGTGGCCATCGTTTTCATCGACAAATTGGTTCTCTTGGTAGAAATCCACACTTGAAGTCAGATCAGCACGTTGGCCGACAATCACGTTGTTTTCACCTTCGTAGTTATCATCTACGTAAGTGACATAAGTAGAATGGTCGTCAGAGACATCATAGGTCACGGTCGCTTCGGCAATTTCACCACGGTCACCAGTGGTGTACTCACCGCCCAGTGATAAGTCTTCCAACACGCGGAACTCAGCCCCCACAGAAACGCTGTCATTATCGTCGTAGTCATCCGATTGGTTCATGGTGGTTTGGCCTTTGACATACACGCTGTTATCACTATCCCACATGTAATCCAAACGTAAACCCGCCAAGGTTGCATTACTTTGCTCATCGGCTTGGTTGAGCTCATCTACCTGTTGGCCTGCTGCCGATAGCTTGATGTGCTGAGTCAGTTTGAATTGGGTTTCTAGCTCAATGGTCTCGGAATCTGTTTTCAGATTGCCATCCATGTCACGCTCTTCGTTAGCAGAAAAACGCGATAACACCGCAATACGGTCAGTGGCTTGCAGACGCAATTCCGCTCCATACGCTTCTTGCTCAAGATCGTCGCTGCTGCTTGCATAGCTGTAACCGGCATCTTTGTCTTTATACCAAAGTTTGACGTCGTTACCGACCGCACCGAAGATGCTTGGTGCCAAGTCATACAAGTTCGCAACTGCTGTAACTTGAATGCTGTCACCTTCGCGGTCTTCTAGACTGTCACCAATCGGCGTAAAGGTTAAACCACCATCGTACGAGACAAAGTTCGACTCGGTTTGTCGACCTTCACTGTGAGCGAATTCCGCTTTGATGAACGTTCCTTCCGTTGCACGAAGCGTTAAATCAGAGCTGTAAACTTGGTAGTTTTGATTATCTTTCTCTTCCGTCGCGTAGGTGACGCCAAGACCGATGTAGTCATTCACCCAGCCTTTCACACGGCCGCCGTAAGACATCGCATCCAGTGAGTCAGAGCCTTGTGGTACGTATTCGTAGTCCACAACCAGATAGTTTTCGTAATCGTCGTTGCCTTCAATCACGCTGCCAAAGCTGTCAGACATGATGTTGTCTAGTGGCTTCGTCAGGATAATTCGACCTTGGTATGGGTCGAATTCATAGTCACGCCCCGGCTCTAGTGGCACTTCGTTTTGCGTGAGGTTATTTTCATCGACAACCTTAACGTAAACCTTATCACTTCCTGGTACGGCTTCACCATGACGCAAGAAGTAAAGCGAGCCGCCTGTGCCCAAAAATTCATCGTGTGCGTAAAGAGAATCCGCTTCTGCTGCAAAGCCAACGATGTTTAATCGGTCTTCACCGTATTGAGTGGTATCACGAGTGCGGTAGTCTGCTTTGAAGCCATATAAGCTGCGGTTGTAATCGCTGGTTTCTGTGCCTGTGACACCCGTGTTGTAGTTACCCCACAAGTACTGAGACTTGTCGTATTCTACATTTAGGTAGACTTTGCCCTTGGTATTGACCACTTTCTCGATGTTTGAGCTGTCGCCATAATTGCCGTAGTACAACTCGTCATCGTCTTCCAGAATATCAAACACGTCTGAATCTTCCGATGCAAACGGATGCTTAAACATGTCTTTCAGTTCACTTTCTTTGGTGTCAAAGTGGGTAGTAATACGCAGCTTGTCACCAAACTTACCTTGGCCAAAGTACGCCAAACGACCTTGGTTGTAGATGTCGTTTTGGTATTGTTCATCAACGCCAAGCGCTGCACTGTTGCCTGATACGTTGTTCTTACCGATGTACAAATCCGCCAAACCAGTTTGAGCATAGTAAGTGTCTGGGATACGCACGTAGAGTTGGTAACGGCGCTCATCGCCATTATCAAACACGACTTTGGTTGGAAATACGTACGCGTCGGTAGGTAGGTACTGCTCAGCGTATAAGTTGCCATCTTCAACGTTGAATTCGTCTTCACCAATGATGACTTTATCAACGCCTTTAAGGCCGGTACCAATAAACTTCGCCAGACCTGCGTCAGTCGGAATGTTGTGACGCATCAACTTAGCTTGGCCATAGCTGCGGCCTTTGCCTTCTTCGTCCTCGTTGTCGTTTCGGTCGATGTCCACTTCTGCATCCGGACGAACGAGATCCGTCACACCAACCGTAGTGACATCCATATTGCCGTCTTTGTCCCATGCTTTTAGTCGGAACAACAGCTGGCCACCAACGTCAAACTGGTAGTCTACATCTGTAGCACCGTCCCAGTTGATATCAAAATCGTTGGCCAACTTATCGCCTTCCAGCACAGCAATCGGCTCGGACAAACCAAAGTCGCCCACGCGATAAACTTCAAGTTGGTATTTTTTGATGTAGTAGCTGTAGTTAGTGGTAATGGTGAAACCAACGCTATCGCGCAGCGTACCCTCTTCCACCTCCAGCTCATCACTGACGCTCACATCCAGCACTGGATCAAATCGCGTGATATCACGACTCGCCCAAATTGCGCCTTGGTCTAAATAAATACGCGATGCGTCGTCTTCTTGTTTTGGTGTTTCGACCGTGATGTCAGTGGTTTCTGACTCGAGTTTCTCTAGTTTGCTGGTATCGGCGGCCATGCCCATCATCGGCACGGCAGACATAACACAGGTAGCTAAACGAGACTTACTAAATACTTTCATACAAATTCCAGATACTGCTCCAATGACTCACTACTCTTGCTCGGTGTCTTTCGCTTTGCGATGAACACTGAAGTTAAACTTCGTGAGCTTATTCGGGGTAATTCGCAACACTTTCGGGTTTTCGCTCACCACTTCCATCGAAGTCGGTAACGAGTCAGTGTCTAACTTCACAAGGAAGTTTTTCCCTTTCTTATTCAGCACCCATTGGTCGGGCACGTGGTAGCGTCCGTACTGGTCTGTATGAATGACGATGCCTTCCACCGTCATCAGCTTGACACCTGGTATCCCGTCTTCATAAACCCCTTTGTTCTCAATCACGATTTCCCACAAGTAGGCATCGCCATGTCGATAGAGGTTTCTTGTGACGTTAAGATTCTCTGCACTTAGGCCGTTCTTTTTGTCCGATTCATGCGCAAACTTGATTTGGCCTTGCGCATCAAATTCGATGCGTGAACCACCGTCCGATGTGACGGTAAAATCAAAACTCTCACGAGTACGTGTTTTGAATTGAATCGCGACAGATTTTGTTTCAGAGATGGTGCGGTTTATCGAGTGGCCCCAAAGGTCACCCAATTCAACACCTTCTTGCATGGCTGAAATCACTTGACCATTGTCTTGCTCATCCTCAACCGACAGCTCTTTCCCATCGCGGACGACGATTGTAGAGCCAGCGATGTAGTCCTGTGTAGGCAAGTTGGCAATCAATTCCACATCAAATGCCGTCGCGTCTGCTTGGAAACCGTCTTTGTTGTGGTCTTCAAACACCTTACCGATGATGGATGAGGTATCAAATACCTTGTCCGGCTTTACGGTCACTTTGGCACTGTCTTCGTTCGATACCGCAAGGCCATCGACTTTCGATACCGCGGTGTTGATGTAGTCACCAAACGTCGCGCCCACGGAAACTCGCAGTAGATAACGAATACGCAGTTTCTCGCCCGGGTCGAAGTTCAATGAGGTAAACAGCAGCTTGCCCGTGTCTGATGGTTCAATCGTCAACACTCGGTCGTCTTCATTACCAAACTCACCATCTGGACCACTCAACACCACTTCCGATGTATCAAGGATGTACTTGAAGCCGCCAGGGTAACGGTCTTCCACGGTGACGTTTTTGAAGTACGATTCGTTGTTGTTTTCTACAATGACTTCGTATTCCACGGCATCGCCCACTTGTGCGGTGTCTTGCAACGCCGCTTTTGTTAGCAGAAGTTCACCACTGTTATCTGGGATCTTCTTGATGTGCGTGGTCACGCTGTCACTGGTTTGTGTACCGTCGGTTTCTGTCGCAGTAAAGGTGTTGGTGATGTCGTCATCCAAACCTTTACCTAGTGTGCCCACAACTTCAAAGGCAAACGCATTACGTTTTTTCGACTTAAGGTTGACCGTTAAATCCAAATCTTCGCTTGTTGGGAAGGTATGGCGGTCAATCACGCTGCCACTGTCGTCTACTTCGACACCTTCGATGGTCCAGTCGGTGAAGACTTTGTTGCCCGCTTCATTTTGCAGCTCACTGATTTCATCGGTTAGACGAACGTTAGCTGCGTTACCATCACCTTGGTTTGTCACGGCTAAGTAGTAAGTCACGGAATCATCATCCGGAGTGTATTCCGGCTTATCAGAACGCTTCTCGACCACAAGCTCAGCAGGAACAGGCGGTAAATCCAACGCTGCGACTTGGTCTGCAGAACCCTGCACTGAGGTTGGCGACGGCATCATGCCTTTTGAGCGCGCCATTGCAGCCGGATTCCACGTCAGATCTAAGTAGTAACCGAGTACATCAATGTTGGTCAGCATGTCTTCATTGACGGTCAACGTGAAGGTGTAATCAATCTTACCGCCCGGTGCGATATCAACGATGGTGAACAGATCTTTATCGTCTTCATAATCGCCCGGTTGAGTTTCAGCCCCCTGCCAATCGGCCGTTAGCGTCCAATCATCAAAGGCTTTGTCACGAGAACCATCGATGTAATCACCCATGGATTCACTGAACTGGGTATAGATAGCAACGTTCTTCGCAATACCGCGTCCAATGTTTTCAATCACTAGGTGATATTCCACTTTTTCACCCGGCACGTAATGTGGTGCGTCGGTATAAAGCTCAGCTTGTACAACCGCACTCACACTCTGAACAGGAGGGCTGATCACATCCCCACCATCGACTTGCGCGGTGTTCACAATGGCCCCAGTCGCTGAATCCACAACCGTCCCTTTCGCGCGGAATACCACCTTACCTTTTGGTGCGATATCCACGCTGTATTCTGTTGGGCTAACTGATTCGACATTGCTGCCTATGGTTTGTGATTCAACCTCAAGCGATGTTGAACCATCGACAAACGCAGGGCCTGTCGTACCATCGTAATAACCAACTTGGATAGACGACATGTCATCCACCACGCTCAAATCGGTGATGTAGTTATTCGAGGTGTTCTCGATAGTGATCAAGAACTCCAACTCTTCACCAGGCTCGTATTCGGTTTGAACGTTTGTTTTGGTGGCAACAAAATCGGAATCCATCGGCAGCATAATCGCCGTTGAATCTTGAGAAACACCGTTGTAAGTGACGGTTGCAGTGTTGCTAATCTCACCAATCGCTGTGGTACGGATCAGTGCTTTCACACGGAAGGTCACGGTACTCTCAGGCGCAATATCCATGGTTGCATTAATATCATCGCTCAGCTCGAACGTTTTTGGTGTCACAACCGTACGTTCATCCGATGCTTCGTATGTCACTTCCCACAACATAAACGCCGATTCTTTATTACCACTGGTGGTGTCAACATCGATGTCGCTGATGATGTCTTTCAGTTCAACACCAGAAGCAAACGCCAATGATGTGTTACTCACGGTAATGTCATAGTTGATCAGCTTCGTCACTTCATAAGTTGGAGTGTCTACCGATTTGTCGATGGATACCGTCGCGAGGATGGGTGTACTGATTGCGCTTTTTTCTGTTGTATTCCCTTCAAACGTTGTACTCGCGGTATTGGTGATGTCACCCGTCGCATTGGCTACGGTTGTCGCTTGAATGGTATAAACGATCGTATCTTCTGGAGCGATATCCAGCGTCTCTTTCAGATCTTCACCTGTTGTTGGTGCTGGTACTGGCGTTTCACCCGTTGTTGAAACCGCTGAAATCTGAATTGAACTTGGGTCAAACGCTTTTCCTGTGGTACCACCAGCAAGCGTTGTTTCAATCGACTTCAATGTGTCTTCAATTTCAACGGCTTCTGCCCAACCTAAGCCGTTGTTCTTAACCGTCACGGTATAAGTCAGCGTATCACCCGGTAGGTATTCAAGCTTGTCGACTTCTTTCGCCAACGTGACTTGTGCGTCTTCAGGCAAATACGTCGCTTCCGCTGTGTAGTCTGTGCCATCACTGTTCACTTTAACTAGGTTAGTGATGTTGCCTTTGGCCTTGTCATTAACGGTATTCGTCACAACGAAAGAGTAACTATCACCAGGATGGATACTGTAAGTCGCGCTATAACCCTGATCGGTATCGATCACGTTTTTACGAGCGTTCAGCAAAGGATCGCCACTACCACCCAGTACTTCATCACTGATCACCCATTTACCCGCAAAGGCTTGTTCTTTGTCAGTACTATTCGCCACATCCGTCATAATGGTATCGATGCGATCCGCCAGCACTTGGTCGACCAAGTAACCTTCACCGACGTTAGTTAACGTAATTTTGTATGCAACAGGCTGACCCGGTTGGTATTTCGCATCCGGCTCCGCAATAGGTGTCGTCTCTTTTTTCAGTTCCAATTGGCCCGGTTTTGGTGTGATGTAGCCTTGTGTTAGCTTCGCTCGTTTACTACCCAGACCATAAAGAAGGAAAGCGGTATTGGTAAAACGACCTACGGCATCATCACGAACTTTACCTTGGATGTGGATACGAATGACGGTGTATTTATCACCACCAGTACCTGCATCATCGCGTCCTGCCATTTTTATTGAGCCCGCAGGAATATTGATATCCGGATTGGTTACACCAACGAGTTTATCTAGCTCAGAGAAATCATTTGCTGCAGGGTCAGACGGCGCGGAGTCTAACAGCACTTCATAATCCAGAGTCCATTCTTCTAAAGCGGGCTTCATTGAGCCATCGACGGTTTCAACCTCAAAGCTCGCGATGTCATCTAGTAATCCAAAATAACCTGTACTCACATCATCATTAGTGATGTCGATGTAGTAGTTAACCGTTCCGCCCGGTACATATTGAGGAGTATCCGTCCATTTATTGAGCAAATATTGAGATCGACCCGCATCAAGAATAATGTCATTTGTAGTGTTACTAACACCATTGTGCGTCACTTGAGCTGTATTGGTTATCGTTCCCGTCGCAGAAGCAGCTACCGTGCCTTTCACATCAAAGACTATGTGCTCTCCTGGTCGAAGATCTACCGTGGCATTTAGTGGGACGTTGCCGCTGTAGTTACCTGTTACAGAATAAGACCCGACAGGCTCAACCGCGATCGACGTTGCCCACTGTTTAAATGCATACGTGCCATCTGATGTTTTTATGTTATTGATCGCATCGATAACACGAACGCCATGCGCAATACTATCGCCCGTGTTTTCTAGGGTGACTTGATATTCCACATCACCACGAGGTGCATAAGTACAGCCACCGCCATCACTAGAAGGAACCGAACAAGTCGCGGAATCGCCATCGGTATACTCTAACGTCTTGAAGTAGTTGATTTCTGAAGGCTTAGGTGGAATAGGCTCCGACGAATCCGACTTACCGTCAGCAGTCACTCGGTTCGCTTCAATCTCACCCAGAGCGTCGTCTCTTACTGTACCTGTCAGGTTAAAGGTCAACGCTTCTCCAGCTGCAATATCCACTTCGATATCGAGATTGCCGGCTACGCTGTAACCCGGAACATAGGTATCAATGTTCGCGTCGATACCATTACTCACCGTATGACTGATATCACCAGAGGCATACGCCGGTTTGATTGTTCCGCCAATAACTTCAACACCAATATCGGTCACAGTATCTTGAATACGCACATCGTTCGCCCACCCATTTTCTGGGTTAGTAACCACGAACTCGTACTCCACTTCATCACCAGGGATGTAAGTATCTCCTGAGGTGAAAGGTGCACCATTAATAGACACGACGCGTTTTTCGACATTGATATTATTCGCCAAAGGCAGCAATGTGGCTGTTCGGTTTTCGCCATCGTAGTTCGCGGTGTTTTTAATATCACCCAACGCATCTTCACGGATGGTGCCATGGACGGTGAACGTCAATGACTCCTGAGGTGCGATAACAATGTCATTGTCGATATCAATACGAGAACCATCGACAAAACCAACTGCCTCGGTAATCGAGTCTGGTGCTGCATCTTTAGCCAAACTCACTTCCCAACCCGCATTAAATGGTTGACCGACCGGATCGCCACCCGCCGTCGAATTATCCTCCGCAATTCGAGTTTGAATTGCTGAGATGGTGTCTTTTAGACGAGAGCCATACTCGGTGCCATAGCCACTGTTTTTAATACGAATCAGGTAATAAACCTCACTTTCACCGAGCTCCTGAGAGTAAATCGTTTTATCTCGAGTAAACCCAGCATCGTAATACGCTCTTTTATTAAAGTTAATGGATGGATCCGCCATTGACGCTGGAGGAGATACAGCAATAAATTTGTTTCCATTATCCTCGTCAATAAACGCTCTGTTAGTAAACGTGCCCACTGCTTTCGGACTGATCTTCGCAAGAATCACGTAGCGAACATACGGCGTGGTTAAGAAACCACCGAAGTCTTTGGCTGCAATATCAAAGTGGGTATTGATTGGATCTGTAATAGGTGTGCCTGTGACAATGGCACCATCTACATCTGGATCAGAGATACCAGAACGATCGGTGTCTGTCGTAATGGTCCACTCAACAAATGCAGGGCCTCGACTACCGTCATAGTAATCTGTCTTAATTTCATCAATATCATCGCGAATACTAATGTCATCAACGTGTGCTTCTGCAACGTTTTCGATCAGGATTTCATACTCAACGTAGCCACCTGGCATGTAGTGAGTTGCACCAGTCAGCTTGTTTCCATCTACATCATAGAAAGCTAGAATATTTTTCTCGTACTCAACTTTGTTTACAGTCTGCTTAATACTGTGAGCAATACTGTCGCCATCAACCTTTAACAAGTTGACGATTTCGCCTTGCGCTTTGTCATTAACAGTCGCAACCACTTCATATTCCAAGGTTGCCCCCATTGGAATATCAGCCAATACGTCTAGGTTACTGTCGTTGGAGGTATAAACATTGCCAGCACCTGCGCCTGCGTCGACGTACTCTTTATTGTCACCGGTCGCCTTTGAGGTAATGTCCCAAGTAACGTATGCATCATCTGTACTGCCATCAACGAGATCTACCGTGATATCCTCAAGATTATCGACAATAGGAATGTCATCGGCATTGGCTTTACCGTCATTCTCGATGATCAAACGATACGTAACCGTTTTACCCGGCTCGTAAACCGTTTCATCAGTGATTTTGTCAAAATTCAGGTGATAATCATTCGGAATAACAATGGTGTCACGATAGCTGATATCACCAACCGCATCGGGACGAATCATCCCTTTCACGGTGTACGTAACATCTTCTCCTTCATCAATATCAATCGTAGTCACAATGTCACTGTTGTTGGCGACCGTACCGTCTTTAGTACCATCTGTAGTGCCCGCATTCGCAAGATCACTTTTTTCGACGCTTACGCTGAACTGATTGGTATTTGTCGTAGGATCATAGAACGGGTTGCCCGTTGAGCCATCTTGCAATTGAACTGAAATACCATTAATCAATTCATTCACATCAACATTATTGCGGTAGCCTTTACCATCTTGTGAGGTGTACTTGAAGGTATAGATCAGCTCATCACCTGGAGAGTAACGGTTGATATTAGTGGTACGGAAAACATCACCATTGTTGTAAACCTGATGGTTTTCAGCAACGGCACGTTTGAAATACTCACAATCGGTCGTACAACCAGAATCTCGCATATCGAGCAGTAAAGCTTCATTTCGAATAACATTTAGATTGCCAGCTTCCACGCCATTAGAGACCGCATTATCTTTGACGAGAGCCTTGATCTTTATCGTCTTCAACTCAGTAGGGGCAAGAGATAAAGGAATTCTTACATCATTAGTCGATTCACTTCCATAACCGCTGCCAGTATCAACTAACCAGTGTTCAAAGGCTTGTTGAGTTGCAACATCTTCGACATAACCATCTTTGTCATTAGCAAGCGTTGTAAAAACCTTAGAGAGTTCATCTCTAAGCTCCACCTCTGCCACATTTTCTTCATCACTGTTCTTAACCAAAATCGTATATTCAAGGTACTCACCAGGCGTATAACGAACGACATCTGTCGTCTTTGTAATTGAGACATTGATATCAAACGCGCTGTCTTTGTTGTCGATTTGCGCGGATGAACTGTGGTCGCGGTCCGTTAATGGGTCATAAACATCAACACGGTTAGAAACCTGATCGTGTGGATAATCATTTTTGACGATACCGGACACTTCATAATGCACCCACCCTCCCGGAGTGATATCGACGTCGGTATCGATGTTTTCGTTGTCTGACACATCACCATAACGTGAACCTGGCTCATCGGTATTTGTTGAACCTGTTATAGACCAGCTGGAGAAGAAGTTCAGCGCTTCGATGTCATCCTTGACGGTTGCATCATTGGCGTAACCCACTCCACGGTTGTAGATATAGATATCAAACGTTGCACGCTCACCAACAATAAAATCGGTGTTTTGAGCGGTTTTCGCCACAACAAGGTTTGGCTCGTTTGGATGCGTCGTGACTGAATCCGCTAGATTGATGTTGTCTTCTGCGTCAGTCGACTTGACGGTTGCTGTGTTAGAGAAAGATCCCCACAGGATCTCAGTATCAACACTGCGATCAAGAGAACCAACAATGGTATATGTGATGGTTACACCCGGTGGGATTTGAGCGATAACATCAAGATCATTGTTATCAGAAAAGTCTCCAGCATCAGCAGCCACTTTTAACCAAGGCGAATCTGCCTCAATGTCTGCTGAAATAGTCCACGAGGTGAAGACTTTCTTCATCGCATCAGCAGGCTCCAGCAGTTCTGCCTCAATGGTACTGATGTCATCTTTAATTTCGATATTAGAAGCAAAACCATTGCCTTCAGGGTTAGTCACACTGATGGTGTAAGTCACTTCATTGGCCGTATTGGTGTACCAGCTTTCTTCATCATTCCCATCTACGCGCTTATCCAACACTAGGTAGTAATCACGAGGGTAAGAGCCTCGATCCGAATAAAGCTTGCCATCCACTTCAACTTCGTTTCGGATTTCATCATCCGCAATTGGATTAACTACTGCAGCAATCGAATAAATGATGGTTTCTTTAGGGGCAACGGTCGCATTTACATCTAAGATGTTCTTATTGCTCTGATTACCAGCAATTTCGCCCGTAAAGCCCGGCTTACTGTTTGTGGAAACATTGCCCCCCTCATCATAAGAGGTCGCCGTTACCACCCAACTTACGTAAGCTTTGGTTGATGTACCGTTGATAGAAGTCGTGGTTACAGAAGCCAGATCATCATAAACAGGTACATCGATCGCGAATCCTCCACCGCTGTTTTCTACTGTGATGGTGTAGTTTAGGGTGCTACCCGACGAGTAGTAGCGAGAGTCTACTTCTTTTTGAACTTTTAAGTTTGAGTTTGGCATTTGAACACCAGAACCAATTTCGCCTAGGTTATCCCCCAAACAAAGTCCCGCATCTGTGCCATCATCAACAACCTGACCTACACTGTCGTCCGCCACTCTTGCAGTCAACTTGTAACGAACATAACCTTCAGGAGCCAAATCGACTTTTAGGTCAATATCGTCGGTGGTCCAAGCGCCATAATCAAAAGAGCCGTAGTTAGAGCCTTCGCCACGGCTATCCGCGACTTCAAGTTTCCATTCAGAAAAAGCAGATCCAGACGAACCATCAACTTGCTCAGTGACGTTACACGCAAACTTATCTAACACGATGACATCATTGGCAAAGTATTTTGAATCCGCGTTCGAGATTTCGATGTCGTAAACCACTTCATTCTCACCAGAAACACCTGGCACATACGTCGTGTCTTTGGTTCGCTTGTTGCGTTTAATTTGGCTCGATGATGAATCGAGAACATCTTCCGTGTTTAGCGTATTTGCAAGCACGCCAGCTGAATCAGCGCCGCCTTCATCGTTAAGAACTTTCGCCTCCAACTGAGGGACCTTACCGATAGAAACGGGACTTGCATGCACCACAATGGAATAAACGATCTCTTCACTAGGGTAGATAGACACTTTATCGTCGAGTGATTTGTCGGTTTGCTTGCCCGATGCTTGTAGCTCAGAAAGGCTGTTCGAGCCAATCGATACTACTTCATTGGTCCAAGTCGAGTACGGGTTACCCGTTGTGTCGTCGGCATTTTTGTCGTTACTGATGTCGTTGCCTAGATCCGACTTCAACGAGTCCATCAACTGCTGAACAGTGTAGTTGTGAGCGATACCTGCACCAGAAGCGTTACGCACTGTGATGGTGTATGAGAAATCTTCGCTAACGAGATAATCGTCCGTTTTGTTGAGCGAGTGCGAGAGTGTGACATCAGCGTCTTTTGGCGGCGTTGTGATGCCACCAGCTGATTGGTTATCGTCACGTGTTTTTGCTTCAGCGCTATCATTGATGATGTCGCCGACCAACGTTGAATCGACTTGACCTCGAATGGTATAGGTGACCGAACCACCAACGGCGATAGATACATCCTTCGCATCCAGGTTGCCGCTTGTTGAGAACGTCCCCGCATCACTCCCCCTTCCCGAGGTAGAAGAACTGTTCGAGACTGACGTAAAGGCTGGAATCATTGCACCATTAATGTCTTCGGCCTCAATATCTGCTACAAGGTCGGTAACCGTCATACCTTGGATTTTTGCAGAGCCTGTGTTCGATACTTTTAGGGTGTAAACCAGAGCCTGCCCTGCGCCATATTTATCAACCGACGCAGAAAGATCGATGCTGTGCTCATACACCACTCTCTGGTGGGTAGTAGTGTTTGAGTCTTCTCGTGAAAGCGCACCAGAGCGAACATTGGCAACGTTGTTGATATCACCCGCCGCCTGCTCAGAAACGGTTGCTTTGATGGTGTAGGACACCGTGCCGTTGTTGCGAATTCGAACATCAGTGGCAGTTAGGTTGCCATTTCTGTCGTAGTCACCAGCAGAAGATAGAAAAGAAGCGGACGCGGAGATCTCTGCGCTTTCAAATGCATTCACTGAACCGCCAGAATCACCGGAAGTCATGATGTTCATGATCTCATCATTGACCTCTAACCCGGAAAGTGTGGAACCAGAGGTGTTGGTTAAGGTCAATGTATATTCAATCTGGCTGCCGTTATCGTATTGGCCACTTACCGGTGACAATTGGACATCAAGCCCGGCTATATCCGCTTTCGCAGGCATAGCAATCAATACCATTAGGAACGACAAAAACGCACCACCTAAGGAGCGAATCAAACGACTAAAATCTTTCGACATACTTACTTCTACTTTCCAAATCAGCTAGTTAAGAAAACCAGGATTAATCAAGGCGAATTAATCAGCAGAAAAGTTTAGCGAAGCGAATGTGATTACAGTCGGCATCTTTCGAGCGAAGAGTTTTTTAAATGCCTATTACGACCATGAAGAAAAACAATATGTAAGGCAGGGTTTAAGGGGGGTAGCATTCAAAGCATTGATATATCGCTACAACTCGCCAAATCAGAACCAATGATTTTATAACTCTTTAGTTGATAAAAACTTATAAAATCGGTCAATAAGCAATCAATTTAAAATCGGAAAGGGAAATTTTTGTTGACATGAAAGACTAGGAACGCGCTATTTCAGAGCATTCCTAGTCGATAGAAATGGAGCTCTTCTTAATCTAGTAAGCTGTCTTGATAAATCATTTTTTTACTCATTCCACCATCAACGACCAAGTTATGGCCATTAATGAAGTCATTCTCTGGGTGCGTTAAAAAAAGACACGCATTAACAATATCTTTTACTTTCCCGACTCGACCTGATGGGTGCTGTTGATGGTCAAAGCTATCAAGCTCACCATACCCTTCAACCTGAATCCAACCGGGGCTAACCGCGTTGACGGTAATTGGCGTATCTGATAACGAAATGGCCATCGATTGTGTCATAGAGACCACACCACCTTTAGATGCGCCGTAAGCATCCCAACCAGATTCATTTTGATTCCAGCGCGTAGAGGCAATGTTGATGATTCGTCCATAAGGCTGAGCATGATTCAATGCGATAAATCGTCGGGAACAAGCAAACGCGCCTTTGAGGTTGACATCAATCACACGTGAAAACTCTTCAAAAGTCAGCTGCTGAATGGGTTTGTTGAAGTTGGCGATCGCACCATTGTTGATGAGAACATCGACTTTGCCGTACTTTCTTTGAATCTCATCAAAAGCCTGTTCAATCTGCTCTGGTCGCCCTAAATCAACGAGGTGAAAATCCATATCTGGATTCTTATTGGGTGCAATGTCTAGCACGATAACTTTTGCTTGTTGCTCAAGGTAGGCAAGAGCAAGGTGTTGACCGATACCTTGGCTACCGCCAGTAATCACGACCACTTTATCTTTATACATACAGAGTTCTTAATTGTTTTTAATAACCCCAATTTTAGAGCCCCAACGCATAAAAAAATAGGCACTATTCTCGCAAAATCATGCCTAAAGAGTGCTGAGTCAACAACCGCTATTGTTGTTATTCTTTATCCAAAATCACCAGAGATGTATCGCTTAGTACGATCATTATCTGGGCGGTGGAAAATTTTATCGGTCGTGCCATATTCTTCTAACTTACCGAGGTACATAAAACCGGTGTAATCAGAGATACGCATCGCTTGCTGCATGTTATGCGTAACGATAACAATGGTGTATTTATCACGCAGTTCAGTAATCAAGGTTTCAATCGCTGCAGTCGCAATTGGGTCAAGCGCAGAAGTGGGTTCATCCATCAAGATTACTTCCGGCTCTAGAGCGATCGTACGAGCGATACATAAACGCTGCTGCTGACCACCCGACAAGCCATTTGCGTCTGCATCCAGCTTGTCTTTCACCTCTTCCCACAAATGCGCACGTTTTAATGCAGACTCAACACGATCTTTGATTTCTGCTTTGCTAAACGTACCTTGGATTTTGAGACCAAACGCCATGTTATCGTAAATCGACATTGGGAATGGTGTCGGTTTTTGGAAAACCATACCGACTTTAGAGCGCAACTCGTTAACATCGGTGTTGTTAAAGATGCTTTCGCCATCCAACAGGATTTCACCTTCTGCATACTGATGACCATACAAATCGTAAATTCGGTTCAAGGTACGAAGAAGCGTGGATTTACCACAACCAGATGGGCCAATAAGTGCCGTCACTCGGTTTTTGTAAATCGGCATGGATACCGATTTCAGAGCTGCATCTGCGCCTTTGTTGTAGTAAAAATCTAAATTTTGAATATCCATACGATGAATCAGATTTGCTGTCACATCGTTGGTATTAATGCTGTCTACCAAAGTGCTCATAGTAGGTCCGTTCATGTTGTTTGTAGTGACTGGGTTTAAAGTTGCCGTGTTCATGCTCTTCTCGCTTTAAATAGCTGCGGCAACGAAGTCGCCAGTACGTTAACAATCAAAATAAAGGTCGTGATAATCAGTGCACCAGCCCATGCTAGCTCCTGCCACGATGTGTATGGACTCATCGCAAACTGGTAAATCGTTACTGGCAAGTTTGCCATCGGTTGGCTCATGTCCGTGGTCATAAAACTGCTGTTTAGCGCGGTAAACAACAAGGGTGCTGTTTCACCCGAGATACGTGCGATAGACAATAGAATCGCGGTAATAATACCCGGTGCCGCAGCTCGGTAGCTCAGTTGAGTTATCACGCGCCATTTAGGGGCACCTACGCCACTGCCCGCTTCTTTGAGTGTTGGTGGAACAAGACGAAGCATCTCTTCTGTTGAAGCAACAATCACTGGCAATGCAAGTACCGCGAGTGCAATTGCCCCCGCCCAACCCGAGTAACCACCAGTTGGAACCACAATCAAAGCGTAAACAAACAGACCGACGAGAATCGATGGTGCGCTCATTAGCATGCCGTTAAGGAAGCGCAAAGACTCAGCAATCTTGTTGTCTTTACCTGCCTCAGCAAGCCAAGTTCCAGCCAGAACACCAATCGGTGCTGCGATTAAAATGCCCAAACCAGTCAGCATCAAGCTACCAATTAGTGCGTTTTTCAAACCACCTTGGCTGCCAGGACCTGGCGTCAGTTCAGTGAAGGTAGCCAAACTCAAGCCCTTCACACCTTCACCGACAAGCGTGTACAAAATACTGGCAAGAACAAAGACACCGAATGCAGCTGACAAAGAACAAAACGCTAAGAAACTAAAGTTCTTAAATTTTCTAGTATTCATGATGACTTCCTTAGTAAACGTCGAGCAAAGCCCATCACGAAGAAAGTGATAATAAAGAGCACGACGCCAAGCCCAATAAGTGAAGCGATATGAATTGGGTCTGTCGCTTCGTTAAATTGCTGAGCAATCGTCGATGAAATTGAGCTCGATGGCATAAAGAATGAGAACTCAATACGACTCGCACCACCGATAACAAAAGCCACCGCCATTGTTTCGCCAAGTGCTCGCCCTAGGCCAAGGATGCCAGCACTCACCGTTGCATTTTTCACTTTTGGGATAAGAACTTTGGTGATCACCTCAAATGGTGTCGCACCTGTTCCATACGCCGCTTCACGAAGAACATCAGGAACCGATTTAAGTGCGTCACGCGTCAATGACGTCATGATTGGCAGAATCATAAATGAAAGGATAATGCCCGCCGCTAACAAACCGATGCCAATCGGTGGCCCATTAAACCAGCGACCGATCAAAGGAATATCAACTAAATGCATGCCTGCCCACATTTGGAACCCTTCAGAGAACCATGGAACAAAGACAAACAATCCCCACATACCATAGATAATGCTTGGTACGGCAGCGAGTAGCTCAATAGCCTTACTCACTGGCTGACTTAACCATTTAGGTGCTAGTTCAGCGAGGAACACTGCCGTACCTAACGCGATAGGTGCAGCAATAACAATAGCGATGAAAGAAGTAACAAGTGTGCCGTAAATTGCCGAGGCAGCACCAAATTGACCATTAATAGGATCCCAAATATCTCTAAATACAAAGCCAGGGCCAAATTCTTTAAAAGCAGGCCATCCACCTTCAATTAATGATAATAAAATACCAGTTAGAGTCACAAAAATTAATAAAGCACTCGCGAAACTCAATTTATTAAAAACCGAATCACCATTTACTTTATTTTTAATAGCTAATGTAGTCATAATATTTTATTCAGTTGTCTGAAGAATATATTCCCCAGACAACTTAATTAATTATTGAATAATCGCTTGGCCGTCTGATTTCAAACCATTTTTCCAAGTTTCGTTAACCATGTTAACTACCTTGCTTGGCATTGGGATGTAATCTAACTCTTCCGCAAGCTCACCTTGCTCATAGCTCCACTCGAAGAACTTCACGATTTCTTTTGCTTTGTTCGCATCCGATTGGTCTGTGTGCATTAGGATGAACGTAGCAGCCGTCATTGGCCAAGAATCAGCACCTGGCTGGTCGTTCAGTAGCAGGTGGTAACCTGGCGCATTTTCCCAATCAGCGTTAGCTGCAGCTGATTGGAAAGTGTCCATGCTTGGATTTAGGAACTTGCCTTCTTTAGATTGCATTTGTGTGTAAGCAAGGTCGTTTTGCTTAGCAAATGCGTATTCCACATAACCGATCGCTCCGCGAGTTCGGTTTACGAAGTTTGCGACACCTGCGTTACCGTTCCCGCCAATTGTTGTTGCTTTCTTTGACCATGTGATGTCTTTACCAACACCAATAGATTCATGCCATTCAGGGCTTACGCGGTCTAGGTAATCAGTAAAGTTGTAAGTCGTACCAGAACCGTCCGAACGGTGCACTACGTAGATAGGTTGATTTGGTAACTCCACGCCTTCGTTTAGCGCTGCAATCGCCGGGTCATTCCAATTCTTGATGTTGCCTAGGTAGATGTCAGCAAGCACTTTACCTGTTAGCTTGACTTCACCAGCATCGATGCCAGGGATGTTTACTACAGGAACAATTGCACCCATCACCATTGGGAACTGAATCATGCCCTCTTTGTTCAACTCTTCAATGGTCAACGGCGCATCTGTCGCACCAAAGTCTACTGTGTTTGCTGTGATCTGACGGATACCACCGCCAGAACCAATCGCTTGGTAGTTAATCTGAACGCCCGTTTCCTTTTGGTATTGCTCAGCCCACTTCGCATAAATTGGATGAGGGAATGTCGCACCAGCACCATTGATCGTTGTTTTGGCAGCAACGCCAAATGATGCTGCAACCAGAACTGAAGACACTAGAGCTGATTTCATGAATTTCACAATATATCTCCGATATAATTTAGCGATTAAGTTGGGCTAATAAAAAAGCAACATTTAATTAGCCCAGATTAGTTTTAGTGTTCAAGTAAAACTAGGTATTGAAATAAATCCAACAATCAATCGGTGCTCACCAATCGACGGGTGCAGATTAGAAATTCAATATGACAGTTTTATTAAACACCGAGACTAAACCACACAATGTGAATAACAATTATCTCGGCAGAATTAATTATGATAAGAAAACTTCACAAGACTTTTATAAAGTAAGTGAAGATGTAAAAGGATATGTATGCAATGCGCCATAATAAGATTGCAAATATTAAATATTGATGAAGGATAAGGACTCATTTAGACTCAGATGATGGACATGTTACTCATCTTCAAGATCTACCTCTTCTATGGCTTAGCTTTCTTCGCCATCTTTTTTGCCATTCTTTTTCGAGATTTACGCAAAAGCCGTATCGCTATCGCTTCTGCATTACCTATTCTTGCCATGTTCGGTTTCATCCATGGCTTTCACGAATGGTCTGAACTTTATCTAGTTATGTATGAGCATGAGTTCGCGCTTACCAAGGGGATAGAGACTTTTAAGGTATTCAAACTCTGGTTCTCATTTATTGCGCTTGGCGCTTTCGCATGGAAAATGCTGGATCTAACGGGTTGGAAGTACGTAAAAGCCATCAAATATGGCGCACTCACCGTCCTTACCTTATTTGTTATCAGCTTAATTGTTCGGTTCGGAAGTAATGAATACGCGATTTACATTCACAACACAGCAAACCAAGTTCGTTGGATATTCGGCTTAGGATCTGGTGCGATATCAGGTGTAGCCATGATGAGTTATGCCAACATCCTCGAGAAAGAAGGACACGGTGCATCTTTACCATTCCAGTTAACAGGCCTCTCGTTATTTGCATATGGAATCTGTGCAGGCGTACTTACCTCAGATTTGGGACTGTGGGTTTTAGTGGTTCGCACGATCTGTGCGATCTGCATCCTTTGTACATTGTGGATTGCTCTCAGAGTTTTTGACGATGAAAAGAACAAGCAACTAGAAAGTAATATTCAGCAGTCACAACAAGACGCAAAATTAAAAGAACTCGGTGAGCTAACATCTGCGGTCGCTCACGAGATCAAAACCCCGCTCTCTAGTGCAACGATGAGTTGCGATTTGTTGGAAAAACACTTACCAGACAACGAGGCAAGTCATCGCCACCTAACACGAATTCGCCAAGGTCTTGAACGAGCCGCAGAGATCAGCCATGAAGTCCTAAATTACGCTCATCATAAACCCATAAAGCGTAAAGCAGTTTGTCTCAATACTGTACTGAAGAATGCACTGTCACTGAATCAGTACCGCTTAGAAGGCTTCCTAGTGAGTCAGTCACTAGACGAATCTTTACAGGTATTGGGCGATGAGGGGCAATTAGAAGAAGTGGTGACCAACATTATCGGCAACGCTATCGATGCCAGCCAAGAACATAAACAACTGTATATTGAAACCTATCAAGATAAGCTAGTCGCGATACTCTCGATCTCAGATTGGGGGACAGGTATGCCACAAGATAAGATCGCTAAAGCAAAAACCCCTTTCTACACAACCAAGCCACGTGGCGAAGGCACTGGCATGGGATTGGCTATCAGTAATCAAATTATCTTACAACACGGCGGCGAGCTACACTTGAGGAACTCGAAAAAGAGTGATCATATTACAGGCTTAACGGTAGAAATCCGCTTACCAAGGAATATTGAATGACATTAAAACTCTTACTTGCAGAAGATGATGTAGAATTGCGAGAAGTCCTCGTAGAGGCACTAACCTTGGAGTCTTTTGACGTCATCGCATGCGACAATGCAGAAGATGCACTGGATATCGCATCCGAGCAGTATTTTGATTTAGCATTGTTTGATGTTGTCATGACTGGGATGACAGGTATTGAGGCCTTATCGACCTTAAGACGTTTACACCCTAATATAGGAATCATCATCACGACAGCATTTGCAACCGTTGATGTTGCTGTCGATGCCATGAAGAAAGGCGCGGATGAATTTCTTACTAAACCATTCAACCTTGCTGCATTGTCCGTCACGCTAAAACGAGTACATGCAGAACGCTCTCCAAAATCCCCACTTGATGAACGTAAACATGATCAAATCTTCAGCGCTCTCTCAAACCCAATTCGACGCTCGGTGATTAAACAACTCAAAATCCACCGAAAGATGAAGTTTATGGATCTATGCCGAGTCGTGGGCATAGAAGATCATACCAAGTTCAACTTCCACCTCAAACAACTCGTTATTAGTGGGTTGGTGATCAAAGAAGATGGTCGAATTTACTCGCTCACGGAACAGGGGCAGCAAGTCCATTCCAGTATGCTTTAATGCGCCAATTCAAAACGATAAAGCCGACAATATGTCGGCTTTCTAATTTCACAAGTATTACTTGTCGGGGCTGTATATTTTACTTCGCTTATTTTTGTTCAATTGAACGAATGACTTTACACGGATTGCCAGCAGCAACCACATTTGGTGGCACATCTTTTGTCACCACACTTCCCGCACCAATTACAGAATTTTCACCGATCGTTACGCCAGGGCACACGATAACACCACCGCCCAGCCATACGTTGTCACCAATCGTAATTGGCGTACCAAACTCAACACCTTCTTCGACACGACCTTTCACATCCAAAGGGTGGCCTGCTGTGTATATTTGTACATTGGGTGCAAATAACACATTGTCACCAATATGTACTTCTGCGACGTCTAAAACAACACAGTTGAAGTTCGCGTAAAAGTTTCTTCCTAACTTGATGTTAGAACCATAATCACATCGGAATGGCGGCTCTAAAAATGCACCTTCAGCGTCTGGAATAAGCGTATCAATTGCGCTTCGCCATTCGTCCGTATCTGGAATGCTGTTGTTGAGTTTTTGTAGCATTTTTCTGCACTCAATACGTGCCTGGTAAAGCTCCTTATCCCAAGCATCATATGGCTCACCAGCCAGCATCTTTTGTTTTTCTGTCTTCACCGAACACACCATCTCACCAAAATAAAAACGAATCAAAACACATCACAACACCGCAAAATGTGACCCGTCTAATGAATTATTTATTTACGCAATTTACGTTGGCACAATGACGTTAATTCAAACAAAAACCATCCATTAATCTTCTCGAAATGCACGATTCATACTTTCAGTTAATGGTTTAACAAGATAACTCAATGGCGTCCTAGGTTCTGAGAGAATCAACACTTCAGCATTCATACCTGACGTTAACCTATGCTTGGTTACATCCTCTTGAGAAAGTGCAATACGAGCAAGATAGAAGTCGTCTTCATTTTGTTCAGACAACTTATCCGCAGAAATCGTCAAGACGGTTCCATCTAAAGGTGCAAGTGTTCTAGCATTCAATGCTGTCAAACGGATCTGAGCATGCTGCCCTGGCGTAATTAAATCGATATCTTGCGGACTGACTCTCGCTTCCACCAGCAACTTATCGTCCTGAGGTACAAGCTCTAATAAGGTCTCTCCAGATCCAATGACGCCCTTTTCGGTAAAGACTTGCATATTAACCACTCTCCCTGAAATAGGGGCAACAATAGCAGTGCGCGCAACCACATCTTTTGCTGAGCGATATTCTTCTCGAATCGTTACCATCTCAGTTTTGGTGTTTCTTAGCTCCTCAACAATCTCATTAAGTCGCTCTAGCCTAAGTTCTTCTATCTTGGCTTGATTCTCATCCAATCGCTTACTGACCGTCAGTGATTGCCTATCTAATTGGCTTAGTGTGCTTCTCACCTCTGCTGCCAAGCGCTTTAACTGCAACAAAGCCGATTTTCCAGAAAAGCCTTTTTGCACCAAAGCTTGGTTACTTGTGATTTCTTCCTCGATAAACTTGAGTCTTTCTCTTTCAATAACTTTGGTCTGCTTTAAGTTTTCAAGCTCTAGGTTCGCCCCCGAGATACTTTGATTTATAATACTTAATTTACTGTCGAAAAATCGCTTTCTGGCTTCAAAAATTTTGTTTTGAACTGACTTTGCCTCGGTCACGACATCGGTGCTTTGTATCGTTTCAAGATCTTGAGACCAATTGATATCAGGCAGTTCATCTAACTCTGCATTCAAACGATTTTCTTTTGCTAAGGTGTGAATATATTGACCACCGAGCGCATCCAATTTGGCGGTTGCTTGACGTTCAGACAACTGTATTAGTAACTGGCCTTTTTCCACAAGATCACCTTCTTGTACATACAGCTTATCGATAATTCCACCTTCTAAATGCTGAATTTCTTGCCGTTTGCTCAAGACAGAAAGGTCGCCATAAGCTATGGCTGCGCTCTCCAATTTTGCTGTCGCCGCCCAATAACCCAACCCGCCCAAAAATAAAGTCAGCGTTAAAATAGCAAGAAAGATTGGCCCTTTTAAATGAAGCTCTGCATCTGGTTTGAAGCGAAAGACTTTTTCGGCAGCCATTTCATTAACGGTTGGCAGTTGATTGCTCATTTCGCACCCTCGGTATGTCTGTTTTTTCTTCTCCCATCAAACGCTTCAGCACTTCGTCTTTTGCTCCATAAAGCTTAATTCGGCCTTCCGCTAAATAGAGTAGACGATCCATTTGTCTCAACGTACTCGGGTTGTGAGCAATAACAATGACGGTTGAACCTTGTGATTTCAAATGCGCAATCAAGCGTTGGTAAGCGGCTTCACCTTCGCCATCCAAGTTTGCATTCGCTTCATCAAATACCACAACGGATGGCTCTCCATATGCAGCCCTAGCTAATGCGATACGTTGTCGTTCACCGCCTGAAAGCCCACGCCCGTTCTCACCAATCACAAAATCATATCCCTTGTTCTTTTTCAGAATCAATTCGTGGCAACCTGCAAGCTGAGCAGCTTGAATAACTTTTGCAGGATCTTCATCTTTAAAACGTGCAATATTATCTCGAATCGTACCAGGGAAGAGTTCAACCTCTTGTGCCAAATAACCAAAGTGGGCACCGCGATCTTCTGAGGCCCAAGTCGAGACCTCCATCCCATCTAACGTTACCTTGCCGGCTAACGGCTTGATGTTACCCAGTAAAAGCCTAGCAAAAGTCGATTTCCCTGTACCTGAAGGGCCAATAACACCAACAGATACACCAGGAGGAATAGATAAACTAATACCTGATAAAACAGGTTCACTCGCACCGGGGTGGCGATAAGCCATTCCTGTCAACTCAAAGTGCCCTTTTGGCCTTGGTAAAGGCATATCAGATTCTTCTTGCGTAACCACTCGATCAATCTCAAATAAACGCTGATAAGCATTTCTTGCTGACATGGCGCTTCTCCAAGTACCGATAGCTTGCTCCATCGGAGACAGCGCCCTGCTCATTAATATTGAACTGGCTATCATGGCACCCGCGGTGATTTCGTGTTGGATAACCAATAATGCTCCACCACCCAGCAAGCAAATTTGTAACGCACCGCGAACGAATTTGGAAAAGTTGGCCAAGTAAATCGACTTACCTGTAACTCGCTGTTCCAATCGATTCGATTCATTAACGTTTGAATACCACTTTTCTAAAAACGCATTCATCATCCCCATCGCCATAATTGAGTTCGCATTTTGGGTAGCGATCTCGGCATGATTTATATGCGATATAGCCCGAACTTCACTCTCTTGCATCGTCTTTCTGGTCACCAATTCATTGACCACTCCTAAGCTAAAGAGCACAACAGAACCGCCCAGAGCAATATGTCCCAACATAGGATGGAGCAAATACACGAAGAGAATAAAGACTGGAGTCCAAGGGGCGTCAAGCAAAGGATAAGGGGCCTGGCTACTTAAAAAGCTCTTGATGTTTTGGATATCTCTTAATACTTGTGACGTGTAGCTTTTCCCTGAATGAGCTTGATATTGAATGCTTCGTTTCAGCATAAATACCGAAAGTTTCGCATCCATCCAATACCCAAATGTCTTGCTCATTTGAGCTCGAGCAATGTCAATCAGAGACATCGTCAATAAAGCCGCAATGACAATAACCGTCAGAAGGAGCAGTGTATCAATGGAATATGAAGAGATGACTCGGTTGTACACTTGTAACATGTACAACGGAATAGATAGGACTAATAAGTTTATAAATAGACTAAAACCAATCAGCAAGCCTGTGAGCGTGCATAGTTTTTGTCTGACTTCTTTGAAAACCGTTTTTTGCACGATTACTACCACATATTTGCAAGCGTAGGCGCTAGAAATACTAGCGCCTAAAATAGACTCAATTCTAAATAATGAACAAGTCGCTACCGTATGAGTTGATGTCTTCTTGTGTAACACCAATAAGTTTAACGGTCAGATCGACGCCGTCTGTAAAGACAGCATTACCTTTCGCATCATAGGTAAAAGTAAGATCAGAATATGACGTTACAGAATCACTGATGATGTGAAGGGAGTCCTCACCAATGGTAAAATCAACCACTTTTGCCTCGCCGTGACCACCAAACTTGTCCGTAAAGACGAACTTGTCTGCACCGCTACCACCAATAACAACGTTGTCACCAGAACCAGCAACCAAAACATCATCACCGACGCCACCGTTTAGCTTGTTATCTCCCAATAAACCGAGCAATAAATCACTACCTGTACCGCCACCAAGGTAGTCGTTGCCTGTACCAGCCATTAGAATATCGTCACCAGCACCACCGGTTAGACGGTCATTACCAGCGCCGCCTACAACGAAATCGTCACCACCGCCACCAACGAATGAATCGTTGCCACCAAAGCCGACGAAGATGTCATTGCCGCCATCAAAATCAGCGACTTGGTTATTTTCACCCGAATCACCGAAATATGTGTCATTTGTGCTCATTTTATGTCCCTCTTGGCTTTATATTTGAATAGACCTTCACGTCTGGATTAACTTCCTTCAGACATGAGAAGTCTAATAAACATAAACATAGGAACAAGTTTGAATATGGATTGATATTTCAAACTATCAATATTTTTAACACTACAAAAAGTGGTACTTTTAGATATAAACAACATCTAAAACAAAAAGTTAAAAGTAGTACTAAAGGTTTCTCTTCGCCCAACTTGTCGCTTGGGTGCGGTTTTTAACCTCAATTTTTCTGAATATGTTGTAAAGGTGAGATTTAATCGTATGCTCACTAATAAACAGTGAATCTGCTATTTCCATATTAGAACCACCGTCTTTCAACATCTGAAGAACTTGTACCTCTCTTCGAGTAAGTTCAACTTCTATCGCTGGCTCAATAACATAGTTTGACTCCTTACCTTTGTAATAAGTCAAAAGTTGTTCAAGTAGTCGTCTTGATAGCCAATTATCACCATCAATAATCGCTTTAAGTCCTTGACAAAGTTTCGCCATCGAATCGCTTGGACCAAATATACCTTTAACATGTGGCCATGACGCTAATTCTTCTGTATCAAGCTCATGCCCTAGGTTTAACATAATTGTTCCTAGCACTTTTTCATTATCTTTCAGATAAACCAAAGTATCAGATGGTGTTTCTACAGAGAAATCAACTAACAGGAAATACTCTTCAGGAATCAATTCATGGTAGCTTGGATTTTTACTATCGATGATGGTTATTTTGGTTTCTGTATTTTTAGAAAGCATCTCCTTAAAATTTTCACTCTGCAGACTTTGTTGAGTGATCATTAGGATCTCGGGCCTTTCCTTATACTGTTCCATAATGTTTCTCATACTTTCACTAACTTAATGTTCTGAATTTAATAGTTATTGCTGAGCACCTAAACTCATATCTAAGTGCTAGACGATAGAGTAGAGTTATTTGATACTTTTTTAAATTGCAATTTGGTTAAAATCATAAACAAAAAAAGTGTTTCTCATAAAAGAAACACTCCTTACATATTAAAAATGAATGATAGATCTACATCGCAATTTAGAAGAAATAAACGCTAACTTAGCTGAATTTATACTGCTATTGATAAACCAGACATATTTTCTTTAGCCCAAATTAATGCTTGAACTCTATTTTTCACGTCAATCTTCTTAAAAATATTGTGGAGATGGGTTTTCACAGTATTTTCACTCACAAATAGTTGCTCAGCAATCTGTTGATTCGAAGCCCCCATTGATAAGAAGGTAATAATTTGCTGTTCTCTTTTCGTCAAAATTGCGGACATGCTCTTATTAACTGGTCTGCTGTGTCGACGTAAGTGCGTAATATACTGTTGTGAAAACTTACGGCTAAACCACATATCGCCCTGTAAAACTTTGCCAATTCCAACTTGAAGATTATTAATATCATCTGATGTATAGAAAATTCCGGCAAGATTCTGCCAAACGAACAGCTCTTCTGTTGAAATGGTTTTATCGCAATTGATCAGCACTTCAATCGTGCCTTTTAGCTCAGTTTTCTTGAATTCTACATAACGAGCAAAGATTTCATCTGAAACCACACTGTAATCGATTAAGGTTGCCGAAGCTGAGCCGTAGCAATTTAAGGGCTCACTGAGCTTCTCTGGGGTAATCAAAACAACGTTAATACTGAGTTTGGTTTCGAGAACATCTTTAAGCAAAGACGACTGCAAACTGTCCTCAGTAATTAATATGACGTTCCTTGTACTTTTACACTCCATCTCTTTTGCAGCCCTTTAGTTATTTTGATTTAAATAAGCAATAGATTTAGATAGAGCAGCAGTATTGTCAAGTATGAAAAAAAGTAGTAACAAAGAATAACTTATTGATTAAAAGCTAGTTAAAGAAGGTGAGTTAATGGGTAGGTATGAAAAAGGGAGTTCGTAAACTCCCCCTTTATTAGTGCACTGGTGTTGAATTTTTCTGATTGAACTTACCAAAGTATTGCTCAAGAACCTCTGGCGTCAGCTTTCCTTCAGCTTCTAGCTTCTTCAGTTCAACAGCGATTTGCTTTTGCTCTTCTAAAGAAGGAAGCTTTACTTCCGGCTCTTGAGCAGCTTCTTGTGAAATCTGTTCTAGTTCTTTTTCGAAGTCATTCATAGTACTTACCTAAATATATAGTCGTTAAACTTGTAAATTAGGCCTATTCTATCCAACTCTAGAGTTTGAAGCTACCAACCATCTTATCCAAACGAGAGGATAACTCTTGTAGGTCTTGGCTTGCACTTGCCAACTCTTCAGCTGTAGCCGTGGTCATTTCATTAATCGCATTGATTTCTTCAATGTTCTGATTGATGGTATGTACAACCGTTGATTGCTCTTCGGTTGCCGTCGCTACTTGTGTGTTTCGGTCAGAGATATCGGCAATACGCTCAGAGATGTTCATTAACACTTCAACCGCTTCATCAGTTGAGGCAACGCCTTCGAATGTTACCGCTTTACCCGCTTCCATTGCAGTCACTGCATCTTGAGCGTCACTTTGAAGCTGGTTGATCATCTTCTGAATCTCTTCGGTAGAGACAGCAGTGCGTGAAGCAAGGTTTCGAACCTCGTCGGCGACGACAGCAAAACCACGACCTTGCTCCCCTGCTCGCGCAGCTTCAATTGCCGCATTCAGCGCAAGTAAATTGGTTTGCTCAGAGATATCACGAATCACATCCAAAATAGATCCAATGTCCTTGGTAGTGGTTGCTAGTTGCGTCACTACCATGCTGGTCGTTTCAACGTCATCGGCAAGGCGACTGATCACTTCTTTCGCTTGAGTAACCACTTGGCGACCTGTCTGTGTGTTATCAGATGCTTGGTTTGCTGTATCCGCAGCGGTTGCAGCGTTAGAGGCAATCTCACTGATGGTCGCACCCATCTGGTTAATCGCCGTTACCACTTGAATTGTTTGGTCACGCTGCTCTTGGCTATTATCGTGCGTTGATGTGGCTTTGCTGGATACACTGTCTGCAGCTTGGCTTAATGCGCCGCTGGTTAACGACACTTCTTTCATAGTCGCGTGAATCTTTTCAATAAAGCCATTAAAGCCTTTTGATAGCTGAGCAATCTCGTCGTTACCTTTGATTTCGATACGCTGAGCCAAATCGCCTTCCCCTTCACCAAGGTCAGTGAATCGGTCTGCAATTTGGCGAATTGGGTTAGTAATGCTGTTTGCCAGCAAAATACCCATTGCGATGAAGATTAGCGCCACGATTGCAGTCGTAAACAACATTTTCTCTGCTGTTGCATCAAGGTCAGCAAATACCTCATTCACTGGCACGACACCAACCACAAACCAATCCATTGATGGCACATACAGGCTAGATACAAACATATCTTGGCCTTCAAATTCGGTAGTAACGAGATTGAAATGACCTTTGTTAAGCAGCTGAGAAGCGTCTCTTCCAAACAGTTGGCCAATTGAGGTTTTATTTTTGCCTTGCTGGCGATGGATCTGGATGTCACCTTTACTATTCGTTAGGAAAACATAGCCTGATTTCTCAATCTTGAAGCCATTCAGGAGCGACACCATATCATCCATCGATTTTGACAAACCAGACATCGAGATGCCATTCACATCTTGATAATTAGCAAACATTTTCACGTCACCATTGGACTCTTGGAACACGCTCACTGACGTGTCTTGGCCCGAAGAGGTGAACCCAAAAAACCACCCATCCTGTGAGCGATTGAGTTGACGTAGAAAGCCGTTCTGGTTCCAGTAGTATGCGGTTTGGCGGTTTGCTACAGACGCATCGTTTAACTCATATTGAGATTTCACATTATTGAGTTGCTGAACGAGTTGCGCTTCAACTATGGGGTTACGGTCGGTCGTAGATAGGGCTTCAACCACAAATTCGTTGGTTGCTAACTGTTTTGCCGCTTGTTGCATTTGGACAACTTCACGGTCAATTTCGGCATTGATTTGCTGCAACATCGCAGGCAATTCAATGTCAATCAAACGGTGACTAAGCACCTCTCGGGCGTGGCGCTGCGCCATGACACCGACAATAATAGTCGAGGCTAAAACAGCAAAAGTAATACCGAGTACCACCTTTTGTTTGATACTCAGAGAAGTAAGTTTCAACATATTTGGACCTTTAAAAGAATCACTCGTTATCTGCATTCTGAACAGGGTAAACTTGGTGCATAAGTATTTGCTATGCACGGCTCGGAATCTATATCGGCCCAATCCTACAAAACTAGAGAAAAATCTCACAAAAATCTGCAAAAATGATGTAACAGAAACGCTTTCTTCTTTAACGAATCTTTTCTGACCTAATCTGCCAATCCCTGTGCAATAAACGCGTTTAACCTATCTTGATTGATGATGTCTATTCGTCGATAGCCAATTTGAATAATGCCCTCTTTAGACAAACATTGCAGAGAGCGGCTTAGTGTCTGACGAGTACATCGAGATAAATGGGCGAGTTTGTTTTGAGTATATAAGATAGGACTCGGCTCTCCATGGGGTGCATTTAATCGACTCACCAAATACAATAACTTTGCCACCCGGTATTCATTCTTTAAAAGGACAGATTCGGTTGTCCACTCCATAAGTAATCGGAAACGGAAACTGATTTCGTGAATCGCAATCTGATATAAAATAGGATAACGCGAGGCGATCTCTCTCATTTTCTTGACTGGTATAGCAATGATCACAGCATCAGAAGATGAATAGAAATCATGGTTGGTAGGTTCATTCTCAAAACAACCTACCCATGTCAACCAACTGCCCGGCCCCAGCATCGCAATGCAAGCTTCGTCACCACCTTCACTGCAACTCGCTAACTCAATATGACCGCATATAACAAGCCGCATGGTGTCAACGGATTTATGAGCTGAATGTAGCAACGTCGGCATCTTATAAGTCTCAATTTTTGCCGACAAAATCATTTCTTCAATCGCACTTTTCTCTAAGCGTTGAAGCGTTGGGTCTTCATTTAAGATCTGACAAAGCAAAGCATCTTGTTCCAACTGACCAAGTGGAAACTCAACATGAGAATGTAAGTTTTTAGACATTGTTCTCATCCTATCTCCGATATGTTGTTAACCAATTGTTACGGAAGACTAACAATTATCCGATAAGAAAAGCCAGTAAAAGCAACAAGGCTGTGAGAAGAGGATTCAATAATGCTAATGCTATGCTTAAAAACACACCGACGATTACTCAGTCACGTCTCGATATTAGGCGTTCTATTAACCTGCGCGACGTGGAGTACTGCATCTGTCGCCGATGATCATTTTGAGGGAATTCCAGGAGAAAGAACGTGCTTTTTTCGCTACGGCCCGGTCTCAGCCGATCCATACATCAACGTTGCCTACCCTGATGCTGCCGTAAAATATTGGGGGGCCGCTTTCACCGTTCCAGAAGGCGCAACACTGAGATTAGAAGGCCAATTTCCCCACTCCCGCTATATGTCATTAATCAGCTACGACGATCGAGGAAGACCAGTTCAATCCTTACCTGACTATATGATTAAACCGAGCCAAAGCAGCGTAAATCCCTTTAGAAACGGGAGTCAACGAGACAGTGTATTTAGAAGCTATCAAGTTAGAATTCTCGATTCGGAGCCAACAAAAGACTACACCGCAGGCCAAACTCGTGAAGGTGTTGAATCTGATGAACTGCACACACCAAAGTCATCCGCCAATCAGCAAGTACTGATTTATCGTATCTATGCAAAAGATGAAAACAGTGATGGCACCGCAAACGCTGCTCTGCCAGAGCCCGTCGTGACACTTGCGTCAGGTAAAGAGCTAAGAGGCCCAGAAGCGTGCGACGCCCTGCACAGCTCTCAACCATTAGCAGCGAAGTTGAACGCTTTAGGGATACCAGTAGAAAAGTACCGAAAACTGGTGACTCAGCCCAACAAACCTGCCGGTTTCCCTGCTACGAATCCAGCGACTTGGCACATCCAGTTAGATCGCCAAAGTTTGCTAGGAATTTATACAGGAAACATAAACCCAGAGGCAAGGCGTAGTTCTGGTGGCTTTTATCCTAATCTAGACAACAACTATATTCGAACTGTCGTCAACCGCAAGCATGGTCCGGTGTTTGTGCTACGCGCTAAAGCCCCTATCACTCCTAAAACTTTCCACGGTGAAAAAACCATGGGCAACGGTGAACTTCGCTATTGGTCCGTTTGTTCCAACAAAGGATTTGCCGTTACCAAAGTCAATGACTGCCTTTATGATGAACGAATTCCTGTCGACAAAGACGGTTACTATACCATTGCCGTAAGTCGCAAATCAGATAGACCTCGCAATGCTATTACTCAATGTGGTATTGGTTGGCTGCCAATGGCCGATGATGGCGATGGCATTATCGATAAAGACGCGTCAATCGTTCAAATTCGCCACATGCTTGCCTCTCCAACATTTTCTCACGCCATACAAAATATTCAGCAGGACAAAGATATAGCCCCTGTGATGAGAGAGTATTACCCGAGAACCTTCTATACCACCACAAACAACTTCGAACTCATGTTCCCATGTAGCGAAGACTAACCCCAAGCTCTCATTAAGAATGGCAGGTTCTATCCTGCCATTGATTCACATTTATTCTTATCCAGAGGTCGCTATGTTATTAAAACTCGTGCTGTTTCTGTTGTTAATACTCTTAATTACTAGTGTTTACGCATCACCTACAACCCCTAAAACGCTCGAAGATCTCGACGATCCTACCGCTCTTAGCTCATTTATAGGTTTACGAACTGGCACCAATGGATATGGAGCAATTGGACAAATCGGGTTTAATAGCCCCGACAGTGTTTTGGGACACAACAGTTTTCTTCAATTCAAGGACGATTTTGAAACCGTGCATTTACGTCATTTCTCTATCTACAAACCTAGTGGTAGTGGGTTATTTCTTGACGCCCAACGCAATAATACGGGCTCTATTGCGATCAATCGCGCTTCACTCGGGGCCATACAGATTATTCCCGTTTTAGAGAATTTGAGAGTGAATCCAGCATTTCTGTACGGTGAAACTTGGACAGAAAATGAAGCAGCAAAAAACTCTGTGTTCCCAAACACATCAATCTTGACCTTATATACGTTTATACGCTGGCAAGTCACTAGCGATTGGTTCGTTAACTTAGTGCCTCAATATACCTATAGTATAAAAGGGCGAAAGATCCGTTTGTTTGAACTTGTCACACAGGTCGGGCACAACATCACCAAAGATTCGAGTATGGCGATGAATACGGATGAAGATGACAACTTTTGGCTCACGCTAAAACATGCCTTTTGAGAACATAGATAACAAAATATGCGTTGCTGATTGATAGTTTCTCGCCAACAGCTTGTAAACCATAGCAAGATCCCAATATTGGAAAGATAAATTACACGGGCGTACTGGAACTTTTCCCTACGAATGAGTGACCAATACACAAAATAAGAATCAAATGGATACCCAGAGAGTCCACAAAATGCACAAAACGAACTTCGAAACGCTTCAAAGCTATTTAGAGTCCCAGATCATTGGTCAACATGATCTGGTAAAACAGTTACTGATCGCTCTACTTGCCGATGGGCACATCTTGGTTGAAGGTCCTCCAGGTCTTGCAAAAACACGAGCTGTAAAGTCCCTGTCTGATTGTGTCGAGGGCGATTTCCACCGCATTCAATTTACGCCCGACCTACTGCCTGCCGACTTAACGGGTACAGATATATTCCGTCCTGAAACGGGCGAATTTACCTTTCAGTCTGGTCCGATTTTCAATTCTTTGATCCTTGCCGATGAAATCAACCGTGCGCCGGCCAAAGTTCAAGCAGCAATGCTCGAAGCCATGGCAGAAAAGCAAGTAACGGCTGGCCGCAACACGTATGCGCTACCCGAACTTTTCTTGGTAATGGCGACGCAAAACCCGATAGAACAAGAAGGAACTTATCCGCTGCCAGAAGCGCAGCTCGACCGTTTCTTGTTGCACCTTGATGTGGATTACCCAGATGCAGAGCACGAGCTCGCCATCTTACGCATCAACCGTGGTGAAGCGAAAGGCGAAGCAGCGGTGGAACGCCCGAGCTTAAGCCAGGAGGACATCTTCACAGCGCGCAAAGAAGTGCTCAACATTCACATGGCAGACGCGATTGAGCAATACATTGTCCGTCTTGTGATGGCGACTCGTACTCCTAACGATTACGATTCTGAGTTAGCAAAATGGCTATCAATGGGTGTAAGCCCGCGTGCAACGATCGCCCTTGACCGTTGTGCTCGTGCTCATGCGTGGCTGGCAGGTCGTGACTTCGTTTCACCAGAAGACGTTCAAGCCATGGCTTACCCTGTGCTACGTCACCGTCTACTGCTTAGCTACCACGCTCAGGCAGAAGGCATTACAGCAAATCAGGTTATCGACAAGCTTCTTAATCTTGTAGGTAGCGCATAACGTAGGTAGGTGACATGTCTGCATCATATGCATTGCCACCTCATGCGAATGGGGTGACATTAACCCTTGAAGAGCTGCTTCAATATCGCACTCAATCGGTTCGTTGGTTGCCACCAGCACAGAGTATTTGGTCGCAAATGAGCGGTAACCATACCAGCCGTCAAAAAGGGCGCGGTATGGATTTTATGGAAGTACGCCAATACCAAGCGGGTGATGACATTCGCAGCATCGATTGGCGCGTAACGGCCCGAACCGGAAAAGCGCACACCAAGTTGTTTGCTGAAGACAAAGAGCAAGCGGTGATCTTATACATCGACTTGAGCCCAAGCATGCACTTTGGTTCGCAATATGTATTGAAGTCGGTTCAAATGGCGCACTTCGCTAGCGTCTTGATTTGGCTGACGTTAGCCAAGAAAGACCGCATCGGCGCGGTGATAGATGATGGTTCCCAATGTATTGAGTTCCGCCCTTCTTCTCTTCAAAAGCAAGGGCTAAGAATTCTTGACGCGATAGTGAATACTCACAATCAATTGCTTACGAATCAACACGCTGACAGCACACGTACGCTGCCATACATGAGCGCCATTGAAACGCTACACAAACTTACGCCGAAAGGCAGTGAGCTCATTCTATTGAGCGACTTTGCTCAAGTGGAAGAGAAAGAGCTGCTTCAACTGCGTCGACTAAAGCAACACAACAGCGTTCGTGCAGTCCAATTCTATGACCCTTTAGAGCGAGGTGAAACCAAATTTCGAGGTCAAGCGAAAGCGTCTGACGGTCATCGAAGTCAATGGTTCAACTTTGGTTCAAAAGGACAACGAAAGGCATTGGAATCATACTTCGATAGGCATCAGCAAGCCATCAAACAACAATGCCACTCGATGGCGATTCCATTTAATAGTCTGTCTAGTGGGTTTCCCCTGATTCAGCAATTAAGCTAACCACAGTAACAACATATAAAACATTCAAGCAGTAGTAATAATGACAACGAATAACCAAAGCCTAAACCTTGAACCTTTAATCCTACCGAATGCACCAGATTGGTTCCCACTTGCTTGGGGATGGTGGGCTGTTCTGGGCGGGATAATTCTTTCCATCGTAATTGTCGTGTTGTACTTAAGATGGCGTTCAAAACGTCTTGTTGCTAAAAAGACCGCTTTGAAATTGTTGACCAACCCGCTCACACCACATACTCCGTCTTCTGCATTAGAGGTTCTCCGCCAAGCGGCTTTGAGTTACTTCCCTCGGGAAGAGATCGCACCATTAACCGGCTCTGCTTGGTATGAGTTTCTTGATAGCTACACCAAAGAAACTCGATTCGTAGACAAACAACAACAGTGGCAAGCCGCGCTTTACCAAAAATCTGGTCAAGAACAGCATCAAGATTTGATTGATGATTGTGCTTTCTGGATTGACAGCGCTTTGCCTCCGAAGAAAAAGGCAAAAACTCGTGACTGAGGCAAATCTCGTATCGAGCCTCTCTCAATGGTTTAACATTGAGTTGGTCTGGTGGTGGGCTCTTCTTTTACTGCCCCTACCTTGGCTGATTTATAAGTTCTTCCCTGAAGAGACTCAGCAAGCTGAAATCAAACTGGCCTACCTGCCTGACAACGAACACAGCACCAAGCCAAAACAGTTAGCCCAGAAGGCACTGTCTATTGCTATCTGGGCTTTATTGGTTATCGCTTGTGCTCGTCCGGTTTGGTATGGCGACCCGGTTGAGTTCCAACCGAAGTACCGTGACATGATGCTAGTCGTTGACTTGTCAGGCTCAATGCAAAAAGAAGACATGAACGACAATGGCGAGTACATTGACCGTCTCACAGCAGTGAAGAAAGTCCTGTCTGAATTTGTTCAAAAGCGCGACGGGGACCGTTTGGGTGCCGTTCTGTTTGGCGATCATGCTTACCTACAAACACCGCTAACGGCGGACCGTAAAACCGTGATGCAACAAATCAATCAAACTGTGATTGGCTTGGTTGGACAACGCACAGCGATTGGTGACGGAATCGGCTTAGGTACCAAAACCTTTGTTGATAGCGACGCACCACAACGTGTGATGATTTTACTTAGTGATGGCAGCAATACAGCAGGCGTATTAGATCCACTTGAAGCCGCAGACATTGCAAAAAAATACAACGCCACTATTTACACTGTTGGGGTCGGCGCGGGCGAGATGATGGTGAAAGACTTCTTCATGTCTCGTAAAGTGAACACCGCTTCTGACCTCGATGAGCAAACACTTACTAAGATTGCCGAAATGACAGGTGGCCAGTATTTCCGTGCCCGTGATGCGCAAGAACTTGAAAAAATCTACGACACAATTAACCAGTTAGAACCCGTCTCTAGCGACACTCAGACTTGGCGACCTCAATCTGAATGGTTCCCTTACCCACTGAGCGCAGCACTCGTTCTTTCCGTGTTTCTGTTTGTTCTAAGGAGAAAACATGGCTGAGTTTATATTCTTATATCCATATTGGCTGTTGGGTTTGCTCGTCATTCCTATCGTCTTAGCCCTAAATAGCCAGTACAAAACCAAGAAGTCCTCCTTGATAGCGCCGCACTTAGCAAAAATGCTCGGTCATTCCATCAAGACCAAACATTACTTTGCTATCTGGGGACTCGCTTGGGCGACCGCCTGCATCGCTTTGGCAGGGCCGAGCTGGCAATCGAATACTCGCCCAAGTTTCGAACTGAGCCAGAACCGAGTATTAGTCTTGGATATGTCACGCTCTATGTACGCAACGGACGTGAAGCCAAATCGACTATCGCAAACACGCTATAAAGCGTTAGATTTATTACCGAAGTGGAGAGAAGGTTCGACAGGTTTAGTCGCTTACGCAGGTGACGCCTATACCTTAAGCCCACTCACAACCGATTCGAGTACACTTGCTGGCATTATTGAGAATCTATCGCCAGAACTGATGCCTTACCAAGGTTCGAATTTACCATCCGCGATAGAAACCGCTCTTGGTCAATTTACACAAGCCGGTGTCAATCAAGGTGACATCGTTGTGTTGGCAGATGATTTGGATGACTCCGAACTATCACGTTCACTAGCGTTGTTAAATGGTAAAGATGTCAGAGTGTCAGTGCTTGCTATCGGAACATCAAATGGTGCACCAATTGCTCTTCCGGATGGTTCTTTGATGAAGAACCGACAAGGCAATACGGTTGTGGCGAAAACGAATCTGAAAAATTTACAGACGCTGGCGAAGCAAACTGGCGGATTATTCGTTCCGATTCAACATAATAACCGTGATGTAGAGAACATTGCCGCGTTTACCAATAATGCTGGTAACAACCTTGCCGCGAAACAAAGCGAGGATGTAAAAACAGATTCGCGCTTAAATAGCGGTTTCTGGTTGCTTCCACTGCTGTTGATTCCTGCTGTCCTTCTCTTTCGTAGAGGTATGGTTTGGGTGCTGGTTGCGACCGTACTACCAATGACTTGGACACCAAAAGCAGAAGCGAGCGCGTTCCTAAATCAAAACCAGCAAGGCGAGCAGCTTTATCAACAAGGTGAGTACGAAAAGGCACAAAACACCTTTACCGACCCAAACTGGAAAGGTGCTGCCAGCTATCAAGCCGGTGATTATGAAAGTGCCATTGAGGCTTTCTCAAACAACTCGACTTTAGATGGACGTTATAACTTCGCCAATGCACTTGCTCAAAACGGTCAACTTGATGATGCAGCAAACCTCTACAAACAATTGGTAGAGGAGAAGCCCGATTTTGAGGCGGCGAAAAAGAACCTGTCGGTTGTAGAGGAGAAACTGAAGCAACAGCAGCAACAGCAACAGCAGCAACAGCAGCAACAGCAGCAACAGCAGCAACAGCAGCAACAGCAGCAACAGCAGCAACAGCAGCAACAGCAGCAACAGCAGCAACAGCAGCAACAGCAGCAACAGCAGCAACAAAAGTCTCAGAGTGATGCTAAACAAGAGCAAGGGCAACAGTCACAAAACCAGCAACAAAAGTCTCAGAGTGATGCTAAACAAGAGCAAGGGCAACAGTCACAAAACCAGCAAGAACCTGAAAATAAACAAGAAAATCAGAAAGCTGAGCGACAAAAAGCCAAACAAGAAGAAGAGAAACAAGGCGAGCAAAAAGGTGAACCTATGCAGGCTCAAGCTCAGCCAGAGAAAACGCCTCAGGACGATCCTGAGTTCCGTCGCTTAGAAGCGGTAGAAAGTGCGCGTGACCCTAGTTTCTTGATTCGAGCTCAAATGCAGCTTCAAGCTCAACAAAAACAACGTCCACAACAATCTAATAAGGAGTGGTAAGTCCATGATGAAAAAAGGCGCAAAACTGGTCTTTGTTCTGATGGCCAGCCTACTGACTAGCTTTTCGGTTTTTGCACAAAGCCTACAAGCTAGTGTAAACAAAACTCAGGTGGCGAAGAACGAAGTGATCAACCTAAGGATCATGGCAGATACCGAGCTTGGCTCCGATGCGATCGACTTTGACGCATTGAAACAGGACTTCTTTTTAGGACAACCTCGCTACGGCCGTTCTAGTAATAACATTAACGGCCACAAAACCGTTCGCACAGAATGGAGCATCTCGATTGCACCGATGAAAGAAGGCGTCGTCACCATACCGAGCTTTTCTGCAGATGGGATGAAAACTGAGCCAATTAAGCTTCGTGTGACAAAAGACAAAGGTGAGCCGAATCTAGACGATTTGTTTAGCTTCAACATGAGCGTGGATAGCCACACTTTGTACCCACAGCAGTCAGCAACACTACGTATGCAGTTGGCGATCAAAGTAGACCCTCGCCGTTTGGATAATCCACAAGTCGTGCCGCCAAGCATTGATGGGATGAAAATCGAGCCAGCCAGCGATATGAAGCAGGCACAACGCATCATTGATGGCTTAGAAGTGACGGTCGTAGAACAAGCTTTCCGCATTACAGCCGAACAACCTGGTACCTACACGCTAAATGGCCCTAAATTGACGGGTTCTTACATCTATGGTGACAGCCTAACCGGCTCAACCAAGATCATGCCAATCAATACTAAAACTGAGCAAATGCCAATTACTGTAAAGCCTATCCCTAAAGACTTTAAAGGTAACTGGCTGCCAGCTTCTGCTTTAGAATTAACGCAAAGCTGGCAAGATGAGCAAGGCAATCCGCTATCAGCAAATGCCGTCAGCACAGTGAAACAAGGATCTTCAATTACTCGTACGATTCGTATTCGAGCTAGTGGTACACAAGCGGAATATCTACCTCGTATTGGTATTGTCTACCCAAGTACACTGCGTGTTTATCCTGAACAACCTCAGTTCGAAACAGCTCGAGATGGCACCGTCACCATGACAATGAAGCAAGTGCTGATCCCAACGGAAGCTGGTGACCTTACCTTACCCGGTTACAAGCTAAATTGGTGGGATAGCAATCGTGATCAAGCAAGAGAATCAAAAATCGCTGAATTAAATCTTAAAGTCGAGAAAAGTGATACTGGACTGATAACCCTGCCAGAAAGTGTACTGCCAACACAACCAACACAAACGGCATCTCCAACCGCTCCACAAGGTGGCGTTGATACGATTTGGCAAACATTAACATTCGTCTTTGCGGTACTTTGGTTGGTTTCTTCCGCTATTGCCATTGGCTTATGGAGAAAACGCAAAACGCCACAATCAACAGAAGTGATGGTGAGTACTCATAACGCCTCCATTCGAGATATAGAGGATGTCATAAAGCAAGGTGACAGTATCAAGATTGAAAAAGCAGTTAACGACTACTTAAACACTCACTACGCTGATATCGAATCAGAGGCGGTGCAAGCAGTAAGAACTGAATTGAATGTGATGAATCAATCTCGATTTAGCTCCACTCAGCAACCATGGAAAAGTGATACTTTGCTGGCAATACTCAAACAACTCAGCAAAGACAAAACAACCAAAACCAGCCACCAGCTTGAGAAGCTTTAACAAACAATTAAGTGTTAGATAAAAATGGCAGCTTATCTTCAAGCTGCCATTTTTGTTTTTAGTGCTAAGCAACACTCTGCTTCTCTATTTCAACCGCCCGAACACAGTTGCGACCACTGTTTTTAGCTCGGTATAAAGCCTTATCGGAGAGTTGATACAAATGATCGAAGTTAAAGTCTTTACCTTGTGTCAAGTAACAAGAATAACCAACAGAAACAGTAAGTAACTCACCTTCTGGATTATGGCAATGCTTAATCCCCTCCTCCTCAATACAACGACGGATGCATTCGGCTCTCAACCTGACCTCTTCTTGGTGTGACCCAATCATCAACAAAACAAACTCTTCCCCGCCAATTCGACAAAAGACTTCATCTTCATCTTTAGTATGGTGTTCAAGGATGTTACCAATTCGCATTAACGCGATATCACCTTCTAGATGTCCATAGTGGTTGTTGAACAAGCCGAAGTGGTCAATATCAATTAAGATCAATCCAAATGACATGACTTCATCATGCTCTACCGAGCAGTACTTCTGCATGACGTGCTCTAACATTCGTCGATTACCAAGGCGAGTCAAAGGATCGAGTTTAGACAATACTTCCAATTGTCGATTGGCTTCTTCCAGCTCTTTAGTCCGATTTTGTACTTCTAGCTCTAGGTTTTCATTAAGTTCGCGAATCGCCTCTTGTGCTTGTGTACGTTGCAGCACTTCAGCAAGGCTTGATGCAAACATCCGAATCACTTCACGAAGCTGGGAGGTAAGCGGCGCACGAGTTAATAGATTATCAACGGCGATAAAAGCAATAGGCCCACTGCTATTGGAAGTCAGCACTGTCATGGCCGCCCAGCCGAAACCAACAATATTGCAATCGTGATAGATGGGAACCGACTCTTCAAACGCAACCTCATTCAGCATAGATCGTGCTAAATTAATCAAAGAGAAGTCCTGTGTCTCCCCAAAAAAATAAGATTCATCCACCACATTGCCTTGGATGTCGGTCCCCCACGTACCTTGCATATAAGAGCAATTTTCATCGGTCAAGAACACTGCCATACGGTCGATGCCCAAGTTTTTAATGGCAAAGGTCACTGCGGATTTGCACACATCACTGACCGTAGTACATCGAGAAAGCTCCACCATACTTGAGTGCAACATGCGCACATTTTGTTCTTGACGCTTACGGATATAAATTTGCGAGAAAAGTGAGCCAAAAGATTCCAGCATCTGCTTTTGATAAGCCGTCACGGGCTTACGATGAATAAAGTTATCCAGTGCGAACCAACCAAAAGGCTCATTACCATCTCGTAGGATTAACATCGCATTCCAGCCCTGCCCTACGACTTTACCGGCGGTATAAATCGGTGCATCTTCGACAATGACGAGATTACGCTCTGTACTCGACAGTGCTGCGATGTACTCTTCACTCAACTGGTGAAGATCATATTGAGTGTGAAACTCATCAATCGTGATGCCATCCTCATTAGTGCCATAGGTCCCACTAAAACTACGCTTTTTCATGTCCAACAGCATTAAAGTAGAACGGTCAAAACCTAAACGTTCACGCAAGGCTTCAACCGCTTTTAAATAGAGATCTTTAAGAGAGTCAGGATTAGAGATGTCCAACGCCACTTGCTGTACGAGCTTCATGTTTTCAATGAAGCGTTCTCGCTGGCTAAGTTCATCGACGTATTGGGCCTCTCGGACATCACGATGCTTCATTTCTTGCGATGCGCTTTTTTCTGCGCGAATACACTGCCAGCGAGCCGCGGCAAGTTGCATTGCATCGTAACTTTCTTCGTAGATATTGTGGGCGGAGCGAGCTTGGACGTTTTGAATCAGTAGGTAGGTACGTTTGATCGGCGTGTTATCGAGCATCATGATGTAACTTTCGCCGCCAAGGTCTTGGGTGTGGTTCCAATTACAGGTATTGATGGCCAGCGGAATAATACTTTCTGAAGTATCAAATTGGCTCGCCCAATCCCAGAATGCTTCAGGGTACTGACGGATTGGAGTCAAATCACCACGAGAAAACCTCACCGCACCTGATGGATTGGTGAGCGGATCGTCAAAGATCGCTATCGCACTAGGGGAAAAGCGTTGTTCTAGATGCTCGAATATGGCTTCCGCCAATAATCTATGGTCTCTGGTAGAAGAGACCGTTCTTGTAAAACTTTTTAAACTCACCTGGCCAACCTAATCTACTTTTTTATTCTCGATAAAAAACTACTTAGGCCATGATATGCAATCAATGGAATCCAAGTTGAGCTGTTAAGTCTTTCGCAAAAATTTTGTACTTAATTTCACAATCGAGAACCTTTCAACATTTTTAGACAGGTGTTTCATCCGAATTACATACTGCAAAATTAGGCGCAAAAGTGAATCAACATGAACATTATTGGTATTGAGAAAATTCCACATACCCTAAACGAAAAAGGCCCCTCATCAAGAGGGGCAAGAGTACCATCGCTTATAGTTATTCATGTATATGCTGATAAATACGTTAATTAACCAAAGTCGCCGTTTACATAGCCTTGAGTACGGTCGTCTTTCGGGTCACTGAAGATCACTTGTGTGTCATCGTGCTCGACCAACTCACCCATTAGGAAGAACGCAGTGCGGTCAGAAATACGACGCGCCTGTTGCATTGAGTGAGTCACGATAACGATGGTGTAGTTCTTCTTCAGCTCTTCCATCAATTCTTCGATTTTGTGTGTTGCAATTGGGTCAAGTGCCGATGTTGGTTCATCCATTAGGATCACATCAGGTTCCATCGCGATTGTACGAGCGATACATAGACGTTGCTGCTGACCACCAGATAGTCCAAATGCATGTGACTTAAGACGATCTTTCACCTCGTCCCAAAGTGCTGCACCACGAAGTGAGCTCTCAACCACTTCATCAATGTGTTTTTTATCTTTAATGCCTTGAGCACGAAGACCGTATGCCACGTTCTCGTAAATGCTCATTGGGAATGGGTTTGGCTTTTGGAATACCATCCCCACTTTGATGCGAAGATCAGCGACATCGATGTTGCCGTAAATGTCTTCACCATCCATGGACAGTTTGCCAGTGATCTTAACGCCTTCGATAAGATCGTTCATGCGGTTCAAACAACGTAATAGTGTAGATTTACCGCAACCAGAAGGACCGATTAGTGCGGTTACTTGACGTACTGGAATAGGTAGGTTGATTGATTTCAGTGCTTGGTTATCACCGTAAAACAGGTCTAGGTTTTCAATATCAAACTTGTTCATTTTCTTAATCTCTTAAATCTTGAATTCGTGTCTTTTAACGTGCGTTCTTAATTTGTGTTGTTAGTAAGTTGCTGTGTTAAAACGTCGTGCAATCAGTTTTGTAACCATGTTGATCAGTAGAACAACAACAATCAGAACTGTCGCGGTACCGTAAGCCTGATTCCATTCCTCAATGGTAAACAGTTCGGTAGTCAGTTTGTATAGGTGAACGGTTAGTGTACGGCCTGAATCCAATAAAGAATCCGGAATACGAGCAACCATACCTGCTGTCAGGAAAACTGGAGCAGATTCACCAATGACACGACCAATACTTAGAATGACCGAGGTTAAGATACCTGGCATTGCGCTCGGAAGAATCAAGCGCCAGATAGTGTAAATTTTCGATGCGCCAAGACCATAAGAGCCTTCGCGGTACGTTTGCGGTACTGCCATCAATGCTTCTTCCGTGGTACGGATGATCACTGGCAAGATAAGAATACTTAGCGTTAGAGCGCCCGATAGAATCGAGAAGCCAAGGCCAAGAATCGCTACGAAGAAAGTCATACCAAATAGACCGAAGATTATCGACGGAATACCCGCCAATGACTCGGTACAGAATCGGATGATTTTCACTAAACGGCTACCTACTTTTGCATATTCGGTTAAGTAAATTGCCGTCATGATACCGAGCGGCGCTGCCACTGCGATAGATGCGATAACCATGTAGATAGTCGACACAATCATCGGGAAGATGCCGTGCTCGTCCCCTGTGCGCGTATAGTCATCAGTAATGAAGTTCCAATCTACGTGTTGTAGACCGTTAGATAGGATGTACCAGATAATCCAGAACAAAAAGCCTACCGTTAATGCTGCCGAGACCCAGACAAATGCGCTTAATACATTATCTTTGAACTGGCGTGCCTGTTTTAATTTTGCGCGATCCATAATAGTCACCTTTAACGAACGATTACTTCGCTTTTTCTCGGTTTAGGTAAAGTAGTACAGCGTTCAACGACATGATGAAGACCAGTAGTACCACACCTGTAGCGTATAGAGCGTTCGCGTGAACACCACTTGCGTAAGACATTTCAATAGCGATGTTTGCGGTTAGCGTACGAGCCGAATCAAGGATGCCTTCTGGCATTGCCGGCGCGTTACCCATAACCATGATGATCGCCATAGTCTCACCCAACGCACGACCAATACCCAGAATCACACCTGTCATGATGCCTGAGCGAGCCGCTGGAACGAGCAATTTAAATATGGTGTAGATTTTAGAAGCGCCAAGAGCCAAAGAGCCTTCTTTGTAAGTGCGAGGGACTGCACGAATAGACGTTTCAGAAACCGTGATGACAGTAGGAAGAATCATCACACCCAGTACAATGATACCTGCCAAAATAGTATTACCCGCTGGTACATCAAATACGTTTTGGATAAGCGGCACGATAATAACCAAGCCGAAGAAGCCGTAAACCACCGAAGGAATACCGGCAAGGAGCTCAACCGCTGGGCGGATAACATCAGCCAAACGTTTCGGTGCAATTTCTGCGATAAAGACCGCAGTCAACACGCCGATTGGCACACCAACTAATACTGCACCAGCTGTCGAAACGATAGAAGCAACAATCATAGTTGCGACACCGTAAAGTGCTGGTGGCAGCCAGTTTTGGCCGAGCACGATGCCTGATACGCCAACTTCTTGGAAGGCTGGAATACTTTCTCGAACGATGAAGTATGCGATTACTGCTAATGAAACGATGCCGATAACAGCACTCGTTAAAAACAAGCCGTGGAAGATACGCTCTCTCCAGTCAACGCGGCGTTTCTCGCGTAGGCCTGGCTTGCTGATCGCTTTAGCGTCAGTAGTCATAAGCTTTTCACTATTTGTTGCGATGGTCATAAAAATCTCACGGTTCTAGGCAATGCCCTTGAACACAATGGATAGAAAAGGCTCAGCCCGAAATGGTGGGCTGAGCAAACTTGAGAGTCCCGATGGGATTAGTTAACTGAGATGTAACCTTTTTGGTCAACTAGCGCTTGCGCTTCATCAGTTAGCATCCAGTCTAGGAATTTTTGAGTTTCAGCTGATGGCTTGCCTTCTTTGTAAAGAACAAGGAACGGACGAGCAACTTTGTAAGAACCGTTTTTCACGTTGTCTACTGAAGCTTGAATACCGTCAATTGGAAGTGCACTTACAGAGCTATCAACTGTACCAAGAGAGATGTAGCCGATAGCGTATGGGTTAGAAGCAACCATTGTCTTCAGTGCGCCGTTACCGTTAGCAACTTGAGCACGTTGAGAGATTGCCGATACTTTCTTACCAGAAATTTTCATTTTTAGAGACATGATGTCTTCGAACGCGCCACGAGTACCAGAAGCTGTGTCGCGAGTGATTGCTACGATTGGCTTGTCTGCACCGCCAACGTCTTTCCAGTTTGTTACTTCACCTTTGTAGATTGCAGTAACTTGGTCCGCAGTAAGACCCGATAGTTTGTTTTGTGGGTTTACAACAACTGCGATACCGTCAAGAGCAACTGTCTCTTCTTTTAGAGCCGGCTCTTTTTCAGAATCTTTTAGGTTACGAGAAGACATACCTAGGTCAGCAGAACCGTTTTTCGCTGCTTTAACACCCGCAGATGAACCAGGGCCTTGAACTTCAACAAATACGTTCGGGTTTGTCTTCATGTATGTTTCAGAGAAAACTTCCATCAGTGGAGTTACGCTGCTAGAACCCACTGCAGAGATAGTTTCTTTAGCAGAAACAGGAGTCACTGCCATTGCGCCTAGAAGTGCGATTGCACCGATTACTGTCTTTTTCATCACAATTTCCTTTAAGTGGCCTTATTGCCGTTGTGTTTCACTTGAACGATGCTCACTTTAGAATCCAAATATGACAGTTGTGTTTCACTTAGTTGAAAGCTCTATGACACGTTGTCATTTCTGCTTAATAAAACAGCAATCAAACTTTATTTCCTTTCGAGCTCAAAATATATTGCTTCTATTTGGTTATAACAAAATGCCAACTACATCGCTTTTAATATATTTCATAACAAATAAACATCGTTAAATGATTGATATATCAAGCCTAATAATTAGAATCGGTTTGCTTTATTTACAAAAATGATAATAGTTCCAATCTTTAGAGGGTCAATCATGCGTCAATTACTGAGTACGCTGTCTATTAAGTCACAGGTTTTCGTACCCGTATTATTCACTGTCATACTTCTCGTCATTGGGTTGAGTATCGGCATCGGAAAGTTAGAGCAGGCATTCGGCAAGGTCACGGTCTCAACCAATAGCCTTATCGTGCATAAAGAAGAACTCAGTTCTATCGTCGACAACACTTATGCCATGCGCATTAAGGCAATCTACAGCCTGTTCAGAGCAGAAGATGTCCAAACACTGAACCAAGAGTTACAACATCGTCAGGCAACCAACCGTGAGTTTTTAAGCTCCATCGACCAAATTGAAGGCATCCAAGCAGAAGTCAACGCCATGCGCGATGCGATGAACCACTATGTGGATTTCACTCGAATCACCATGACGCCGCTACTGAACACTAAACATTCATCCAACAACGTGTCCTTAGATTTCGAGAGAGAATATGAAACAGCAATGGGACAATACCGCTTAGCAGGTGAAGCAATGATTGGCGCCATTGACAACTTGTCTAAGAAGCTCAATCAAATCGTGACAGACGAAGTCACAGAAAATGGTGCACTGCACTCAGATACCATCACTTACAGCACCATTTCTCTTGTCATTATTTTGTCTATCGCCTCTTTGATCAGTTGGTTGTTAGCAAGCTACATCGTGGCGCCTATTCGTAACCTACAAGAAACCATGCGCGAAGTAGCAAAAGGCAACTTATTAGTAGAAGCAGAAGAAACAGGTAAAAATGAGGTGTCGCAACTGGCACAAGACGTAAACCAAACCATCCACCAACTCCGCGGTACCGTCGACTCACTAGTTCGAATCAGTGAAGACGTCGCCTCGGCTTCGACTGAACTGGCAACAGTAATGACACAAAGCAGTGCCAACTCAGACCAAGAGAAACAAGAAGTAGAACAAGTAGCTTCTGCAATTAACCAGCTTGAATCTACTGCTGCGGAAGTTTCAACCAATGCACAGCAAGCCGACAGCGCATCTAACGAAGCCACAAAACTAACGTCACAGAGCCTAAGCATGTTTGAAGAAAGTACACGTGCGAGTGCGAAAATGGCAGACCAACTGAACGAAGCCGCAAACGTGGTCACGTCACTAAAAGATCAGTCCGAACAGATTGGTAAAGTGATTGAAGTTATTGAGAGCATCTCTGAGCAAACCAACCTACTTGCATTGAATGCGGCGATTGAAGCGGCACGAGCAGGGGAAAGTGGTCGAGGCTTTGCTGTGGTTGCTGACGAAGTACGTATGCTGGCAGCAAGAACTCAAGAATCGACCAAAGAAATTCAAACCATTATTGAAGAACTTCAGCAACAGTCTGGTCACGCAAACGAAAGCATGCATTCAAGTTTAGCCATGTTAGAAGACAACCAATCGCTTGCTACCGAAGTAAGTCGTTCACTTAGTGACATCAATAATGCAATTTCCGATTTGAATGCTATCAACACACAAGTAGCGACCGCATCAGAGGAACAAAAACAAGTAACCTCAGATATCAACAATAACTTGAGCACCATCTATGAGTTGGTGAGCCAGAACGTAACCGGTATTACTCAATCCGCAGCTGCCGCGCAAGAACTGTCTGGGTTAGCGGAGAACCAAAAGCATCAGCTTAAGCAGTTCCAAATCTAAGCCTTACAATGCCTTGTGATCCCAGCACGGTGAGTGAAAAGGTTAGATAATAAAAAGCTCCGCACTGGCGGAGCTTTTTATTTAATATGATTCACTGAATGGCTTATCGGATTCTTCACCGTATCCATCATAGAGAATAACAGCGGTTCCTTTTCCGGTCTTACTCCAAGGAGGTGGCACAACCCAGCCATGAGGATCGGCATTTTTTCTGATACTACAGTCATACCCTCGCTTAGGGTTGCAGAGCTTGACATAGGCTAATACAACCCGCCTGCCGTCAACATATACTTCGATTGCTCCACGGCCTAACTCATCCTCATTGAAATAGTTATCCATTATCTCAATTTTCTTGGCGGCAAGATCGCTGTCTATCGTATCTTTGATGTGGTAGTAAGTTTTCGTTTCGTAAAAATCGCCCCACTCAGCCTGCCACTTTGAGCGCCAACGTTCTTTAGTTTTTAAATGACCTTTCCAAAAGTTATCAGGTAGAGATAAATCCTGTCTCTGCTGCTCAGTGTAGTAACCTCTCTCCCATTCACCTTCAATACCATTTGGTACACTGAGGTTAATACGTGACCTCGCACAACATCCTTGTACCGCTCCCGCAATAATGCTAGAACCATTACCACGAACGTCGCTGATGAGCATTTTAGAGATCCAATGTGGCCCACTCATTGTTCCCGCCCCGCCGGAAGTCGCCACAATGTCCGGTTGAGCTATAGAGCAAGCCGACAACAATAACGTAAGTCCTGTGATTATTTTACGCTTCATTTTCATACACCACTCGTTTTAATTCGTTTCCTTCTTTGGTCACAGCATTTACCAATTTCTCGTAGGCCGAATCATAACCAACATTGATTAAGCAATCATGAGGACGGTGAATCCAAATTGATCCACACTTTTGAATTTCACTATGCCAATGAGAGCGTGTCACCGTACCTAATGGTTGTGCAAGTAACTTTTGATTTAACTCAACCAACATGGAATCACCCCCCGTTATAGTCGTGAAGTCTCGAGGTGGGTCATATTTTGTCATATCCCAAGAAATTCCCATTTCCTCACCTTGCTGTTTCATTCGCTCAAGAGCCAGCGCTGATAACCCGTTACTAATCGGCTGCAATTCATAGTAATACAATACATCACGATCTAACTTCACCTCACCGAACAAACCTTTCTGTTTACAGATTTCGAACCATCGCTCTTGCTCTTGCTTGCGGATTGCAATTCGTTTTCGTGTACCAAGATCGGAGCGAGCATTGTCATAAGGTCGCACTTGTGCAGCTATAGACTCTTGATCATTTAACTCACGATTGTAAGTCGCAGATAAAGGCATGCCGTAACGTGCTGGTAAACCTTCTTGCGCGTACTTTTCTTTCGATGGATAACCCCCACCGATATCGGTATGACAACCTGCAAACTCTTCCTCAAAGAAATTTGAGGGCATGACACCTTTTGGCTCAATCGACGTAAGCGGGAAGTTCTTGCGGTACTCATGATGTGCTGTGATTTGAAATACTCGCTCGGCGCAATTCATATCGAGATCCAGTTCAAAGTTGCCCTCATCCTCATTACCCGCCATATAGAACGAGCCAACCGTATCAAATAGACCTAAAAATCGTACCGTACTTGTACGACTTTCATCAGGATAATACCCCTGATTATCATCATATTGCTCAATAGATGCTTTACCGAGCAAGTTGGGGTGAACGACGCCAAACTTCTTACCGTCCCTTGGTTTGCTTACGTCTGGTAATCCATCTTTAAGTGCATTAACAAAGTGACGAGCCAACGCTGCACCACGACTAAATCCAAAGACATCAAATTCAATATGAGTAATGCTCTCGAACTCTCCATTCACTTCTAATGCATCAATGATTCTTGCGTAGTCATCAGCCCACGTTTGCCACTTATAGAACGCACCTGTTTTTGAACTGGTGTAATCCGCAATAAGATTCGGTAAAGAAATCTCCCACAATAATGAATCACTGACATTGTTAACGTCTACACCAAAGGCTTGCGCAGCATTTGATTCATCATCGCCATCATCAATCATCTTAGGATTTTGCCATGCACCGTCCACAGTCCCCACACCAGATATGTAGATCTTTTCGTAGCCCTCACCTATCGGATACGCCTCAAATAATCGCGCCACATTGGTCCGCGATTTCACGCCGCGCTGTTCTTTGTACGCATCGTTTAAGTTGTTCTGTCCCGTACCATCAAAGAACACACCAATGCGCAGCACCTTCTCAATCACTTGCTTAACGTTCATTACCGGAGTATTCACTAACGATTTTGATTGCGGGTAAATATGTTTAACGGTCGGGGACAACTTCGGATCATCATGTTCTTTACTGACGCTACCAAACGGGCACGCTTTCCCCACCTCGACGGTCGTTATTGAACCTTCCTCTGTCGGTTGCCCTACTGCATCAACCAGCAAGCACGGGTCGATCAGTGTGGCGTTCTTGTCTAACCATGATTGATTAACTTCACCTAAACCGTCAGTGGTTAATCTTGCGCGAGTGTAGTAGATATATTGCGTTGGAGGCGCAGCCCCTTCGATAGATACCGGAACAGTGATCGATGTATAAACCTTATCGCTCACGTAGTCGTCGCTGATAATGTCATATGTCGAGCGGGTGACACGCCAAGCCCAGCGCCCCTCCCCTAAAATATCCATTTCATAGACTAGCTTCCCATCCACAAAGTAATACAAATAACCATGTGTTGGATAACCTAACTGTCCATCCACATCTACTGCTGGGATAAACGGTACAAATTCGGCATTAATATGTTTTTCGTCAGTTTCTTGTGGGTTGATCTTGAACGGCTCACTCATACCAACCATCGAAAAAAGTTCGTGAACTAGAGATTTTTCCTCCTGCTCATTACAGGAACAAACTAAATTGACGTGCCGATATGGCTCATTGATTTCTTCTTTACTCCAAGCAGTAATTTCTTCTTCGTTACTGGTTTTGCTAAGCGAAAACACACCCGTTTGTAATTGTTCCAAATCTACTTTGGGTGCATGTATCTTAATGCGACACTCAAACTCAGCGTCCTTGCTTTCGTCGTCGTCACTCATAAGTGGCATCGGCGTCAGTGCTGTTGTGTCTTGCACTGGCGCATAGCCTCCACCTAACTTATTAGGCTTAGGTACATTGTATTTCAAAGCAACTTCCTATCCTTTAGGGTAAAAGGGCAGTCTAGCAACGCACCCAATATGAAGCTCTAGGCATAATAACGGTTTACATATCCTTTCTATCTGAATTAGAAAAAATGAGAACATCGGCACATACAAAAAGCTCCGCACTGGCGGAGCTTTTTGGTAACAACATTATTAACTGTTTAAGGTGACGATTACTCTTCGTCTGTCACTAGAAGAAGAGAGAATATATAGGTCGGTTCTAGTGGGCTCCAGTTGTAAACCTCACCATTAACTGAATCAAACACCATGACGTTTGAGCCATCACCGTTCGGAGTGTTACTCCAGATGTAACCTGCATAGTCACCCGCTTCTATCGTGTAACCACTTTCGAATGCAGTGCCGTTCATCGCAGGGCTGTGACAAGCACGCTCCGTCAACGCGACCAGCTCCTTAATATTTGGTAAGCGCCAGTTCTTTTTGCCCGCGAAGTCATGCAAAGCATGGTTACCAGATTCATTACGGATTTGCTCAGCGGTTGATAAAGCTAACTGCCATGACATCTTAGTCGCAGCGCCATCACATGCTTCATTTGCCGCATTCCACGTTGAGCCAACAGGGCAACGCATCCACGTTAGGCCCGTTTTTAAATCCGTGACCGTCCCAACATCAGAGTAAGTGTAACGAGAGTTAGGCGCTGTTTTTCCAAAATCCGTTGAACATTCTTGTGCCGCCATGGCTGCTTGAGAAGCCAAGACAAGAGATAGCGCGGTGATTAGTTTCTTCATCTTATTGGCCCTTAACTGCTACTAGACGGATTGGGAATTGGAATGACGTGCCAGTGTCACGCTCCACTTTGTCAGAATAAATTTCTACAAAGCTGATGTAACCACGGTCAGCGCCTTTCGCAGCAACTACTGCAAACTGAAGCGCACCTTCGTAGTTAAAACTAGAGTAATTGTTAAATGTGAAATCACTTAGCCAAATAGCACCTGATTCAACATCTGGGCTGCCCTTACCCTGTTGAGGGAAGTAAGCTGTCGTCATACCATAGACATTGCCGTCGGCATCTTTCTCTGTCTCACCTAAGTCGAGGACATCGTAGAACTCTTGGTATGTTGGTAGGCGCCAATCAGTAATGCCACATAGTGATTGCTTGTTTATATGTTCAACATATTGGCTTGTTGAACAGATGCCATCAGCAGCATCCACGCAACCAACGACTTCAAGATCTTCGTAATACGGTTTGAATGTTGCTGACTCATACACGAATGTACGATCTTTAAATTGAACCGAGCTCGCATCCGCACTCTTGTTTTCCCAAACAAGACCAGTACGCTCGTCCATAGTACAAGCCCACTCAGTCGCATCTGCAGCTAAAGCAGCACCTTGTGAATCTAGCTTAACGAACTTAAAGCCAGCGCCTGTCGACGTTTGCTTGTCCTCTTTGTCGAAGCCGTATTCCGCATCTTGACCAGGGTAAGAAGCTTGGACCTCAGCAACGTCTGCTGCGCCATCAGCAAAATGAAGAACGGCGCCCGTATCGTTGCTGCCAACCGTTTGTTCAGCAACCGCTGCAATTTCTTCAGCAAATGCACTCACTTCCGCTTTAGACAGAAGAGAAGAGGCCAACGATTTACCTTGGAAGCTAAGGCTTTGAGCAAGCAACGCTACGCCTTTGGTCATTTGTTGTGGTTGCATCGCAGCTAATAGTGCAACCGTGTTTTGCTCTAGCTTGTCTAACTCGCTGGCTTCTGCGTTAGACATTACCGTACCAGACAGAGAAACGCCGGCATCGGTGAGTTGCGCTTTTACGATCTCTTCAGCTTGAGCAACGGTTTTACCGTCAACCACAAGACCTGCGAGTAACGTTGTTACACCATTGACCGTGTTACCTGTTGCTAAATTTTGGCCCGGAGCCGCAAGACGCAATGTTTGGTTTGAACCTTGATCAACTTGAGCAAGAATGGTGCTGGTTAGTACGTTTTTGTCGCTTGAAGTCAGGCTAAATTTACCAGCATTATCCGTTTTAGCACTCGGTTCAGTCGTATCACAAACGTAGTTTTGGTTTAAATCGATGCACACTGGCGTATCAAGAAGTGTACCTGCAGAAACGATGGTGCCAGCTACATCATAGGTCGGTGCCGACGTGTCACCACCAGAACCACCGCCACAGCCAGCTAGGGCTAGTGACATAGCAACGAAAGAATATTGAAACTTCATAGATTTTATCTTCTTTTGATTTTAATTAACGAGAGCGAATCACTCTCACCATTGAAAGCAGGAAAAGTCCTAACAAGGTCCAAGGCGAGCCACTGCCACCTGAACCACCACCACTGCTTTCTTTAGTGGTATCAGCACTACACTGATACTGAGCAAAGTGACTCACACCCCACTCTTTCAACACCCCAGAGTTCCCTGACACGCGGTCAGACACTTCGAGACGCCAAGTACCCCAACTCGGTTGACCGACAAGTGCTTGTAACTCCTCGTCATACTGAGCTGTGAAGTAACCTTTAAATCCATTGGTATTGCTTGATTGATGGCTAAGTAGCACGACCGATTTGCCTTGTGGAGACACTAGCGTCACTTGCAGATCCTGCAGTGAGTCATGTTCGATGTTCAGGTAAACCGCAAACGAATCATCAATCGTGAGTGACTTGTCCGATAGCGTCTGAGAGAACAGTCTGTCGCCCTGCTCTGGCAAAGCGGAATTCACTGATTGAGGCTGGATATCAAGCTCTGGCGTACCATTAACCAGCATCACCTTTTCACTCCACTGGTGAGTCTTTAAGCCTTCTGCAAATTGGTAACCCAATGAAATAGAGGAATCGAACTGCGTGCCACACGTCAGACCGCTTGGTAACGCCACCTTCATTGAGGTCGAATCAGAAAGCGTTTCATCAAAGTCGAAAACGGATGCGTTGTTTAGCTGCCATTGCCCTTTGATGCTCGCTTCGCGGCCAGTTTGACTTAGGTTCACACCCACGTCTTGACCTTGTGCGATGTATCGAGCGTCATAGCGAACACGAAGAGGCGCTTTAAGTAAGTTGTGTCTGTTGAAGCTGTCCGTCAGGAATTGGGCGTAATCTTTATTTGGGAACAAGGTGTTTGCGGCAAACACGGTCGATTCCGCCAGATCATGCATTTTCACGCCACGACCAATGCCATACATGCCTTCAAGAACAATGGCGTCAAACTCACGGAACACGTTATCGGTATCATCACCGTATCGCTCAACCGATGCTTTAAGTGCTTGGAACAGTGGCGTTGACCATAGCTCATCGCCTAGTTCACCGCCCACACTAACGTGCGCTGGATACTCTGAGCCCTCAAAGTAACGCGCTCTTTGGTTCCATAAGCTACGAGTTGTTTTGCGTGTTCCGAACACACCGTCCCAGTTGAACACCGTATCTAACTCGAATTCTTGACCACGACGCGAAGCATCCAAATATTGAGTGCGGTAGCTCGCGCTGCCCGCCCAGTAATCAGCAAAACCTTCTGCGATAGCACCAGTGTGACCGTACGCCCAATCCGGTACGATTTGGTAATGAATGCCATGCCCAAGCTCGTGTATCACAACATCAGCATCGACTGCATCCGGAGAAACACCACCGACACCCAGCATGAGTGCTTTCGGACCGTGATAGTAAGTAGAGTTATCTTTTGATAAACCGCGAGCATCAAAACGAAGCGGTTCGTCAAACAAGTCGTAAGTCAGGCTTGTCAGATATTGGATCGAGCTATCAAGATGATAAAAAGCCATCAACTGTGGGAACGCATTGTCACCAAATTCGGTGCTTTGCATCTCATCAACACTGTCAAACGCTTGAACCCCTTCTGCGCTGAGAAAGTCCAACGTATCAAGCACAGGCGCTTCACCAGGTGCTGGGGCTGCAAATAAGCCCGTCGCATCCACTTGCTTCAATCTTGGGTTAGAGAGATAGAACTTACCGCCCGACTTTAAAACCTCAATCGACTTGGTGACATACTCGATCGGCTGAGGGTAATCAGACAGTGCTGACCACGTCGATTCTGGTGCCGCTTGCTGTTGCATGGTGCGCAGATCTGGGTTGAATAAAGAAACCTCAACATCAACCAGACTTCCAGAGCTCAAAGCTGGCGGCTCTTGCGCTTGCAGTTGGCGAGGCGATTCCAATTCCATTGCAACCGTTGGTTTACCGTTGCGAATTATCGTATCTTCAAGGCTCTTAAACACTCGCACAACGTGATGATTTTTGTCGGTTGTTACTACGAGGGCACGCTGTGCTTGATATTCACCGTTTACCCAAACATCAAAATTGTAATGCTCACCAAGCTGAGACTGGGTTTTGTAACGGAACTTAAACTCGCCCGCTTCTGAGTAGTGGCTGTCTAGATAAGTTTTCGCTTGCGCTTCATTCGTTACCACAGAGTCCGTTGCGGGATAATCCCACTCTGCAGCCTGCGCCGCAGGGGTACAAGCAATAAGCAGCGAAAACGCCAATGGTTTTAGCTTCATGATTTCGTCCTAGAATTCGTATTTTGCATTTAGCGTGAAGTAGCGCCCAGGCTCAGTTGAGTAACGCTTACTTTCCTCAGCGATACCCGCTACGTCTTGGTATCGGATGTACTCTTTGTCGAACAGGTTGACGATATTTGCGCTAACACGAAGGTCTTTGGAAACGTGGTAAGTTGCGCCAATATCAAACGTATTCCACGCACTTGTCTGCGCGCACTCTGTCGCTAGGCCAAGCGTGGTCTGGCATTTAGGAACGCGATCCATGGCCGCAGCCCAGTTCCAAGCCACATAAGCGTTGAAGTCTTGGTTGGCGTATTTCAGTTGAGCGTTACCTTCGAATGGCGTAATGCTTCGAACGTACTCGCCTTCCGCGTCTTTGCCATCTACGTAGCCAAACTTAGTGCTGATGTCCCATTGTTTGGTGAGCGCGTAACCCGCAGAAAGCTCTGCGCCATAAGTCTCTACGCCATCAAGGTTTTGGTACTGTTTGATGTAATTACCAGTGCTTGAATCAAAGCCAGTGGTCACAACATCGATGAAATTTTCAAACTTGTTATAGAACACAGACGCATAGACATACGCACGACCGTTATCGAACTTGTTACCGATTTCAAATGAGTCCGAAGTCTCAGCTTCTAGGTCTAAGTTAGGTGCGATAACAAAAGGCGTTAGCGGTACGAAATCATGGTTCACGAAGCCATATGCTTTGTCGTATTCCGGAGCACGGTAACCGTGGTTGTACGACACATAAACGATGTTGTTGGCAAACATTTCACGAGAAACCGACAGGCTTGGAGACACCTCTGAGCTATCGATGTCTTTTAATGGGAAGCCGCCTACTTCGCCCTCACCGTCCGGCGTTAAACGGTGCGCATCAAAGCGCAGGCCGCCTGTGATGGTCCATTTATCCAGTTCCACCATGTCTCGAACGTACAAACCAATGTTATAAGCACGAGCAGGAGCGAAAGGTTGTTTGGTCGAAGGCGTTACGCCGTTCCAATCAATCTTGGAATCGCTATCTGTGCGTTCATAATAGTCAGTAGCAAGCTCAACACCGTAAGCCAATTGGTGCTCAGCATTTTCTGCATAAATCGTATTGGTGAAGTCGCCACGGAAGCCAATTGTCTCGTCAATGAAGGTTTTGTGTTCCAGTTCGCGACGTTTGGTGATCAAACCATTGTGATCCACTTGGCGCATTAAACGGTTGGTGTCTTCCACGACTTCGGTGTGACGCCAGTAAACTTTGGTATCCAACTCTTCGAACCAAGTTGGATTAATTGGTGTCACCTCTGCACCAATGTAAGCGCTGTACTCTTCGGAGGTTTCATCTTCAGCAAAGTCTTCAATATGCCAGATTCCATCAGGTTGAATGGACGGTGAACCCTCCAAACGCTCTTGATTCTGGGTGTAGAGTTCCGCTTTGGCTTTCAACATCACCTCTTCACTGAAAAAGTGGTTGATCGTATAAGCACCGCTGTAACCATCTAGATCGCGGTTATACAAATCTTCATCAAAGTTACGCGTCTCTTGCCCTTGCCAATATGAAACGTTGAACAAACTCTCTGTATCACCGGAGCGGAAAGCTAGGTTGCTCGTACCTTTGTACTTGTTGCTGATATCGGTGTAAGTACCAGAAACATCGGTGTAGAAGTCTTTGTCTTTTAAGAAATCACCCGGCTGACTGGATTCTAAAATCACCACACCGCCGATCGCGCCAGAGCCATGCACCGAAGAGCTTGCACCTTTAATGATTTGCAGCGATTCAAAATTGGATAAATCAAAAGTATCTCGCCCAACTGCATCATTAATGTCATTCGCACCGAAGCCATCCGCAGAACGAATGCCATCACGAACGATCATAATGCGATTACCTGTCATACCACGGATGGTTATGTTTTGCGGACGTCCTGCACCGCCCGTCACGCTTACACCAGGTTCGTTACGCAGCACGTCATAAAGCTCGGTTTCGCCTCTTTCTTCGATTTGCTCGTTTGTGATAACCGCGACACTACCTGCCACTTTTGACAATGGCTGATCGATTTTATTGGCGGTTACAACCACCTCTTCCATTGAGAAAACCTTAGATTCGGCGTGCACTTGACTGGCAGCAAGTACCGAAAGTACTGCCGCTGACACTGGGGTAAGCTTCATTTACTGCTCCGCTTTAGATGTTTTAATTAGTGATAGTAGAAATGCGTATTCCTTCGCTTGTTGCTCTCTTGCCTGCCTTGAATCCATGCGGTGGCCAGAGTGAAAATCCGTTTGCAACAAATAAGGGCCTGTCGATTCACTGGTCGACGAAATTTGAGCGAGATACTTCGCGCCTTCCCAATAAGGCACACGTTGGTCGTTTAATCCGACTTGAACCAACATGGGTGGGTAAGCGTCTTTGTGGATATTGAGAATAGGATCATAAGCTTGGATCGCTTTGAGCTGCTCTGGGAGTGTCGGATTCCCCCATTCCCCATATTGTTGTGCGGTAAGTGGTAACGTCGTATCGGACATGCTAGCAACGACATCGACAAACGGAACCTTCATCACCGCGCCAGCAAACAAGTCCGGAGCTTGGTTGATCGATCCGGCAACTAAAGTACCACCAGCACTCGATCCAATCGCGTAGACATCACGCTCACCACCATCAAAGTGTTTAAGTGCTTGCGCAGCTGCCGTGAAATCATTGATAGAGTTAACTTTAAGAACGCCTCGGCCTTGCTCGTGCCAGTCGGCACCAAAGTAACCGCCGCCACGAACATGTGCTATCGCGTAGATAACACCCTGATCCAGTAAGCTCACGGTTTGAGGCATGAAGTAAGGTTTCATGGTAAACCCGTAAGCGCCATAGCCGTACAGCACAACAGGAGCGTTGTCGCTGAGCTTATCTTTGCGATAAGCAAGAGAAACCGGCACTTCCACACCATGACTTTTTACCATAATGCGTTGAGAAACATAATCTTGGCTGGAGAAGCCGTGATAAACATCTTGCGAGAGATTTGTCTTTGTCAGTGCTTTAACATCAAACTCTTCCCACAACGGCGGTGTCGTCATCGACATACTACGAATGCGGATTTTGTTAGAGCGGTAATCACCAAGAGTGCTCAACCAAGCTACACGCCCTTCCGACTCTAACGGCAGAGATTTCTTCGCCTTGCCATCGTAAGAGTAAACCGAGATTGTCGTTTGATTGTCTTGCTTGGTTAATGCCACAAGTCCCGCTTCATACAAATAGAATTGCTCTACGCTATTTTCCGAGCGTAAGAAAGACTTCCAATTAGATTCAGCAGTGTCCGCATGTTTCTCGGGCATCGTAGCTTCAAACAAACCAAACTGACCATTAAGATTGCTGTTGATAAAGACTTTGTCTTGAGCAACATCTGCATAATACTCCACACCGGATTCTGGTTTACGTAGCGAGGCCGTTAGCTCTCCAGAATCAAGGTTTAGGATCTTTTGTTCGGTGGTCGATTCATTGTTACTTTGTACCAGTGCGAAACGCGCGTCGGCTGAGGGATAGAAGGACATGAGCCAATCGGTCTTGTCCTCTTGCCAAAGTACTTTCTGCTCGTTGGTTTGAGTATTAATTCGAACGATTTGGTAGGGACGCTGAGTTTTCGCTTCTTTTGAGACGGCGAAAGCAAACTTGCCATTTGGTGAGAGCAGAACCCCATTATCAATGTTGCTGATAAGCTCACGTGCAGCCCCACTCTTTAGATCAACCAACACAGCACGGTACTGCTCGCTGCCATCAATATCTTCTGTAAACAACAAAGAATCGCCTTGAATACGCCATTGACCAATTTGGAAATACTGACGTTCTTCTTGGCGAGAAGAGAAATCGTAAACCACTTTCTCTTGCGCGTTGTTATCAGCTCGCGAAAGCAAAACAAAGTTGCCTTGTCGACGAGTGAGATTCCATTCTTGGCCGTTTTTAATCACCCAAGGCTTCTCGCCTTTTTCTGCTGCCATGGCTTCCCATTGGCTCAAGAGATTTTGGGTAATCTCGTCATAGCGTTTCTGAAATTGTTCTGTTTTTTGGTTCTGTTGCTTGAGGTAAGAAAGGACTCGCTCATCTTGTCTGGAATCGTCTCTCAGCCAATCAAAGTTATCCGAAGCAACACTGGGCATAGAGGTGACTAAAAGCCCCAAAAAAACATGACTAAATTTCATATAAATGGCACAACTATTTATAGGATTAATATTATGTCGCGTATTCTGCCCTTAAATAAAAATGAGATCAATTATCATTTACATATTTTCGTGACATTTTTATCGGTTTTTATTATGCCAAACGTTTAAATCATGGATGAATGCACTGTGATGCAAAGCTATTGTTAGATAAGTCATCTATTGCTATGCAATTAAGAATCTAGAAATGAAAACGTCACCTAAAGAAGGTGACGAGGGTAACTTTTTTACTTTAGTCAGTAGCTCAAAAGAGGTAGAAAAACTAGAAAAGATGACTAGTTACAACCCAAAGTAAAGCAAGAAATCCAACAAAATAAAGGGAGGAAAAAACTACCGATTTAATCAATTCACCCATTTGAGACTTTTCAGTAATCATGTGAGCCTCTGCGATTGTGTACTAAGGTACAACTCACCAACGCTACGCAGAGAAACGCCAACATCTCAACCCAAACGTCTTTCTTTCCCCAACCTAACGATTTGCACTGTTGTTCTGTAAGGCTCAGATCGATGTCTTCTAACCACTGTTTTTCTTGATACATATTCTGTCTCCTCTTCTGGAAACCTATGTTAAGCAAAATTGGCGTTCAGAAAAATCAAAGACTATTTAACCCTTGTTTAGAGCAGCTAAACAATAGCCCGTGAGAAGACAAATTCCAGATATAAAAAATCCGAGCTCGTAAGCTCGGATTTGAATTCAGTTAACCTCTAACGCTGAGTTGAAGATTAATCTTCAGCTTTTGGTTCCGCTGGCTTTTTCTTAGGGATAAACACATTGTCACCCACTGCCACGTTTTGATAGAAACCTTTATCACGCTGAGCGGGTTTCTTCGCCACTTTCTTCGCTTGAGGGCGAGCCTTCTTCGGTGCTGCTTTATTACCACGGAAATCAGGTTTACGCGGCTTCAAACCTTTAAATTTGCCCTTTAGGTCATCAAATACCGAGAATTGTAAATCTTGTTGTAGGTAGAGCTCAACACGCTTGAAGCTTTCCCAGTCTTTAGGGCCAACCAGTGAAATCGCATCACCTTTATTACCAGCACGGCCTGTACGACCAACACGGTGCACGTATTCTTCTGTGTGTTTCGGCATATCAAAGTTGATAACGTGCGTAACTGTTGAGATATCAAGACCACGTGACGCTACGTCTGTCGTAACGAGGATCTTAAAGACTGCGCGTTCAAACTGACTCATGATGGTATTACGTTGAGTCTGGTTCAAATTACCACTCAATGCGACTGCTTTTAGCTTTTTCTCGTTAAGCTTAGTAGTCAAACGTTCAGTATCGTCACGAGTCGCTGTAAAGATGATCACTTGACGATATTCAGCTTCTTCTAACACACGCTCAAGAATCGCTTCTTTGTGGTCAAGGTGATCACACAAATAGAATTTCTGAGTAATGTCTTTGTGCTCTTCGTTTGAAACACCTACAGCAATGCGTTTTGGTGCATTCAACATCTCTGATGCAATACCGTTCACTTCTGCGTGGTCCAATGTTGCAGAGAACATCAACGTCTGACGACGGCGGTGTTTAGCTGCGTTGTGGATGCGGCGAAGCTCTGGTGCAAAGCCAAGATCGAGCATACGGTCTGCTTCATCAAGAATCAGCGTTTCCAATCCATCTAGGTACAATGAACGGTGTTCTAGATGGTCAGCCAAACGTCCTGGTGTAGCAACGATAAACTTAGGGTAACGACGCAATGCTTTTACTTGGTCGTTAAAGTTCTCACCACCTAAGATCAAAGTAGCATCGTAAGACAAGCCAACTAACATTGAGCGTAGCTCGCCATATACCTGTTTCGCTAACTCACGCGTTGGCGCAAGAATGACCGCACGTGGGTCTTTCGCAGAAAACGACTTCGTCTTTAATGACTTGTGAAGCATTGGTAATACAAACGCCAAAGTCTTGCCAGAGCCCGTTTTCGAAGATGCCAATAGATCCTTGCCTGCAATCGCAACAGGAATCGCCTGCTGCTGAATATCAGTCGCTTTTTTGAAATCGTAGTGTTTTAGGTTCTTCAACAATCGGTTGTCTAGGCCTAGATCTTTAAATTGCAAAGTATTCTCCAATAAATAGTCATCGTTTGAGCGCTTTTTCAGTGTCGTTTCCGCTCTAACGCAGCAAAAAATAAAAGCTCGATATAATACCGCAAATCATAGGAGTATAGATAGAGATCACACAAACTAATTCCATTAGAAAAAATAAAGATTCATCTAAGAAACTTTCATTTGTGTAAATTTCGTCTAAATTATTGATATCAGGGACGTGGTAAAAGAGCTGCTGTACTACCCGATACTGGCGTTAAAGGTGAGTAAACGCTCACTTATGTAAACTAAAGGTTAGCGTCCGTATCAGGTACTCTATGAAATCCTTGGATTTTTTTGACTTTTGCTACATCATGTACTGATAGAATGTATTCACATTTACCACTATGACTATATGACACAAAACGTATAGCGTAGGAATTTAACTATAGGCAAGGAGTTCTAAAATGAACAAAACGTTGATCGCAGCTGCAGCAACTTCAGTACTTCTACTAGCAGGTTGTGCTTCTTCTGACGAAGCAGCAACAGCTACTAAACTAGACGAACTAAGCAACCAAGTTAGCCAACTAAGCCAAGACGTTCAGTCTCTACAATCTGACGTTCAAAAGTCTAACGACGCGGCTATGGCAGCTCAAGAAGAAGCTGCACGTGCTAACGAGCGTATCGACAACATCGCTCAGTCTTACACTAAGTAAGATGTGATTCCGCGCTTTAACGCTTGTTAAGGCGCGGTTATTTCTACTGGAACACCATTCTGAGCAGCAATCGTTGCTTTAGCTTTCGCATTCGTCATCCCATATTCATCCAACCACCAATTCAACTCTTGTGGAATTTGTAAGTGATCTTTCTCGCCGTTACTGCGAGTCAATGGTTCATGCGCCTCAACAAATACACTGCGGTCTGGTTCTAGCGTTACTTTAACCGGCTGATTGATGATCTTCACTTTTTCGCCACGACGTACTTTGTCGAATAGCCACTCGATGTCGTTAGGGTCCATACGAATACAACCCGCACTTACACGCATACCAATACCAAAGTCCTTGTTAGTACCGTGGATCAAGTACTCACCATGACCATACGCCAAGCGCAGCGCAAACATACCGAGTGGGTTATCAGGCCCAGCTGGCACAACTGCAGGTAGGTCAATGCCCTTCGCCTTGTATTCCGCACGGATAGATGAAGGTGGTGTCCAGGTTGGGTTTGGACGCTTCTGGCTGATACTCGTTGTCATCTCTGGCGTGTCTCGACCAATACGGCCAATACCTACCGGGAATACATGAACCACATTTTCTTTAGCTGGAAAGTAGTAAAGACGCAGCTCCGCTAAGTTAATAACGATGCCTTTGTGGGGAACGTCTGGAAGAATAAGCTGAGTCGGAATAGTCAGAACGTGGCCTTCTTTTGGTAGAAAAGGGTCCACGCCTTTGTTGGCCGCCATTAACGCCAGCATGCCAACATCGTACTGCTTAGCAATGTTTGCCATGGTTTCGCCTTGTTCAACCACATGGTTTTCCATGCGGCCTATGACGCGCGCCCCGTCCTCCGGCAATTCGTACATCTTTGCGAATGACAAACCACTCACTAAAGATAGCGATACAGACAACAGGGTTCGTTTAGCGATACTCATCGGACGCTTCTTGCTAGGCATCTCTCTCTATTCCTTGGCGTTTTTGAAGAGCCGTAAGGTTATCTCTCTTTCCACCTTGTGATCAACCATCGGCTTGTGATAATCCAGTAAATTAAAACCACTCCATAGCCAAGGGTTATGAATAAACTTATTCGGCACCTCTTTAATTTCCGGTACCCAATGGCGAACAAAGGTGCCGTCAGAGTCAAACTTTTCACCCTGACTGATAGGGTTGAAGATTCGGAAATAAGGTTGCCCATCACAGCCCGTGGACGCCGACCATTGCCATCCACCATTGTTGGCAGCGAAATCGCCATCCACCAGCTTACTCATGAAGTATGCCTCTCCCCAACGCCAGTCGATATGCAGGTCTTTGGTTAAGAAGCTCGCCACAACCATGCGTAGACGATTGTGCATCCAACCCGTCGTATTCAGTTGGCGCATAGCGGCGTCAACAATAGGATACCCTGTTGTGCCTGTTTTCCATCGTTCGAAAGCTTGCTCATCATAAGACCATTGAATCTTCTCTTCCCACGGAATAAAGCCCTTTCCTCTAACAAGCTTTGGTTCAAACACCAATAAATGTTGGTAAAACTCTCGCCAGATAATTTCACTCAACCAAGTAGCTTTCCCTTCAGTGAGATCAGGAAGCGGGTTTTCTGCATAAAGCCTTGCGATACATTGTCTTGGAGACAGCGCGCCAATTGCGAGATACGGAGATAACTGACTCGTGCCATCGACAGCAGGTAGATCTCTTTCTGCTTGATACGCATCGCTGCGCTCACGGGCGAACTCTCTCAGTTGCTGGACAATGTCTGTGGTTGAGGCATGCCAACGTTCACTGGACTCGCGCGGATAAGAAAAAGGCACATCAGCATGATAGCGATAGGCTTCAACCTCTTGGAGCACGTCTTTAGGCAGCTCGGCTTGCGGTTGTGGCTTGAACACCATTGGCAGTTGGAATTTCAACAACCAAGCACGTTTAAATGGTGTGAAGACTTTGAAATACTGCCCCTGCTTGTTTAACACCGTGGTTGGTGCATGAACACATTTGTCGTGGAAAGCTTCAAACGTAACTTCGCTTTCAGCCAGAACTCTCGCTACGTCTCTATCTAAAGCTTGCTCGTTGACCTCATAATGAATATTCGCCATGACACTTTTCACGCTCAACGATAATGCCCAGCTCTTGATGACCTCAGTCACGTCGGTAAATTCAGGCACCTCTTTATACAGAAGCGGGATATTAAGATCAGAAAGCTCTTCTTCGAGATGCATTAAACGTCTCGCAATAAGGTCTGCCTGCATTGGTGCCATATGGTGCTTTTTCCATTGCTCTGGCGTTGCAACATAGCAAGCGACCACAGGGTGCCCAGTATCAAGGGCGGCCTTCAATGCAGTGTGATCTAACGTTCTAAGGTCTCGTCGAAACCAAACCAGAATCATGTCGTCTCCTTACGAGGGTAAGCTAGTTAGCAAAATGCAACTTCTCAATAACTTCAGAGAACTGAACTTGCTCAGGGCATTGCGTTTTCAGCGTGGATAACGCTTCTACTTGCTTAATTGGCAGGGCCTTGTTTGAGAAGAAATGAAGCTTTTGGTATAGAGCCACTACATCATGATCGATAAGACCCGAAACATCTTCGACTTTGTCTATCAAACTAATATGGAAGCCTTGCTCGCATAATCTTGCCGCTTGTACCCAGCTTTCAAATTCTCGAGCTTGCTCGAAACTAATAAGCAGACATTTGCCTTTCGAAGAGGCTTTGTTTTCAGACTCAACAACCATGGCAAGGCGTGTAATTAAGCAAGTTTGAAAGAGGCCCGACTGAAGTGAGCGTAGTGAGACCTTCACGAGTTCAAGAGCTTCCACCACCGGCGTGATCAGCTGATCGATGACAATAGTTAATGGATACTCTTTCAAAACGTTGGTTAGAAGCTTCTCCGTTTTACCACGGTTTAGTTCGGCAAGAGCTTTGAGCAAAGATTCCACTTCTTCTAAAGGCTGCACACTAACAGCAATATCAGCTTTTTCTTCTTGTCCAAGCAGACCTTTTACTTTGCCAATGGCAACCCCTTTCGACAACCAACCTTGTATCTCTTTAATCGTATCTAGATCTTGTTGGCGGTATAAACGATGACCTTTTTCGGTTCGTTGAGGTTGGATCAAGTTGTAGCGTCTTTGCCAAGCTCTGAGTGTAACGGGCTTAACACCCGTTAACTCAGATACATCTCGAATGGCGTAGAGTTTTTCTTCTTGGCTACAATCCATAACGTAATCTCATCTCCTGCGGGTATGGTTCTAGATATTTTTGCTGTTGCAAATACTCATCTGGGTATGTGTTGAGATAATGCTTAATAAGCGTTAACGGGGCAAGTAATGGTAACAATCCTGTGCGGTAATTACTGATGACTGTCGCGAGTTCTTCTCTTTCTTTACCAGTTAATGAACGCTTGAAGTAACCTTGTAGGTGCATCAGAACATTGGTGTTGTTCTTGCGACTCGCTCGGTTTTGCAGCGCTTTCATTAAGCCCAAACGATACTCGTTAAAGAAGTCGTCAATCTCATAGCTCGCGACATCTGCCACCAACCTACCCAGAGAGCGGTAGGATTCTGGGTGGTGCGCCATCAACGTCAGTTTGTAACGAGAGTGAAAAGCGATGATTTTACCGCGTGTTGGTTCTCCACCCATGGATTCATAGAAGTCGTTCAAACAGTAAATGCGCGTAATGAAGTTTTCTTTTAATACTGGATCGTTAAGGCGGCCGTCTTCTTCTACCGGTAACCACGGCATTTTTTCCATCAAGGTACGGGTGTACAAGCCAATCCCCTCTTTTGCAGCGTTGTTTTTACTGTAAACCTTGACTCGCTCCATACCACAGGTTGGCGACTTCGCGCAGACGATGTACCCACACAACTGCTCACTTTGCAATTCATTCACTTTATTTTCTGAATAAGTGAGCATGTTGTCGGTGTGGTCATTGTCTGGATTTTTCGTCTCAACCAATGCAATTCGCTCTTCGTTACTGACTAAGCGGATAGTAGGACGAGGCACAGACATACCGACGCCAACTTCTGGACAAACCGGCACGAAACTAAAGTACCCGTCGAGTTCTTTTGTTACGAAGTTACTTATTTTATGTCCTGAGTCGAAACGTACACGTTCACCTAATACACAAGAGCTAATACCGACTTTGATTGAAGATTCCATGATGGCACATCCTATACAAAATGTTTTGTTGTATAACTTATAGCAAGTGAATTTGAATTGTACAAGAAAATAAATTGTACAATTTATTCGTTTTACTGAGCTATCTAGGAATTCGATCAGTGAGATCTCAGAAAATATTGTGCTTCGAAACGGTTTTTTGTGCACACAATCAACAAATCGCTCAAAAGCAAATCGATTGCCTTTTTGCTTTCAACATATTTAGTTATCAACAGAATATTTAAACACTAGAACAGACCGTTTTGTGACTTAACTCTCAAGCCACCTTTGCACGTCCCGATATTATTGCCTCAACGATAACGAACAAGTTCAACAGAATTGGTAATAGCATTCTATAATAGAGTCATTTTACCAGAACCAAACTTTGGAGAGCACTTATGGCAACCCCACATATCAACGCACAACCAGGTGATTTCGCTGAAACAGTTCTAATGCCAGGCGACCCGTTGCGCGCTAAATACATTGCAGAAACATTTCTAGAAGATGTGAAACAAGTTTGTGATGTTCGCAACATGTTCGGCTTCACTGGCACTTACAAAGGTAAGAAAGTTTCTGTAATGGGCCACGGTATGGGTATCCCATCTTGCTGTATCTACGTACACGAACTCATCGCTGAATACGGCGTGAAAAACGTTATCCGTGTAGGTAGCTGTGGTGCAGTACGTGACGACGTGAAACTAATGGACGTTGTTATCGGTATGGGTGCATCTACAGACTCAAAAGTTAACCGTATCCGTTTCAACAACCACGACTTCGCTGCAATCGCTGACTACGGTCTTCTAGAAGAAGCGGTTAACCAAGCGCGTGCTCAAGAAGTACCAGTTAAAGTTGGTAACGTATTCTCTGCAGACCTGTTCTACACACCAGAGGCAGACCTGTTCGAGAAGATGGAAAAACTAGGCATCCTAGGTGTAGACATGGAAGCGGCTGGTATCTACGGCGTTGCTGCTGACCTAGGCGCGAAAGCTCTAACTATCCTAACAGTTTCTGACCACATCATCCGTGGCGAAAAACTAAGCTCTGAAGAGCGTCAAAAGTCGTTCAACGACATGATGAAAGTTGCTCTAGAAACAGCAATCAACATCTAAGAAACACCTAAGTAGTAAATAGCAGCCGGGGCCTGACCGGCTGCAAGAATTATCCCGAGGGGGCGATTGTGTCTAACGGCGAACTGCCAAGGGACGCAGATGGGTTACAACTCAACTTTTGTAAAACATTGGCGTGTGACAACTTTGGATTGAGTGATGCAAAGCGATACGTTTTGCAACATGCTAACCCTAAACGTCCGGCGATGGTATGCCGTGAGTGTGGAGCTTTCCCCCCCTTACTTAATAATCGCGATGTAGTGAACGAGCTTCATCGTCTGCGTCACGTCCACAGTGACGGATTACCTGCTTGTCGCAACGATGACTGCGATAACTTTGGGCTTTCTGTCCATACTCATAAACACCTCTATCACGCTTTCGGTTACAGTGGCGATCGCCAACGTTACCGCTGCAAAGTGTGTCAAAGTACCTTTGTCGATAAATGGTCTGGTGCCAATAAAAAGCTTCAGTTCCAAGAGAACTTGATGGGCTTGTTGTTTACCGGTTATTCCGTTCGCGAGATCTGCCGTAAACTCAGCATTAATCCAAAAACCTTTTACGATCATGTTGATCATATTGCTAGCCGCTGCCGCCGCAAACTGGCGACGATCGATGCTCGCTGGGTAAACCATGCCGAGCACTATGAGTTGGCGTCGAACTATGTTTCCCTGCAACCACATAGCAACAACGGCGTATACTGGATCGCTTCTGGTGAAGCACACTCTGGCTATATTCTATGTCAGCATGTGAACTATTCTTCTAATGATGAGCCGGTCGCAGCACTGGATCATAACCCTTACGATGAAGTGTCACGTTTTGTATCACAGGAATACACCGCAGAAGCAAGTGAAGCACCCGGCGAACCTTCGAAGAAACTTCGCGAGCGTATCGACCAGAAGTACCAAACCATTTTGGCGCGTGGTAACGTAGAGGACCCACTGGGCAACCTTTCTGTTTTCCATTACCCTTCAAAAGGTGCTTTGATTCGCCCGCCTTACACCTCTTACGCTCACTACCTACATGTATTGGATATGTGCTGCCCAGAGAAACGGGTTTCTATTTACATGCCTCAAGATCCCCTGCTCCGCTCTGCCGCGTTGAGCGTTTGTTTATCTCGTATTCAAGAGAAAAACGTTGACTTGATGTACGTTGAAGAAGATGCAAACTGGGATATGACTGCGCCATTTGGCAAAGTAGACATTGCTTACATGAGTTGGTGGCGAGATCGTTGGGCGATTTCACGTCAATACGAAGCAAACAAAGGCATTTGTTACTTAGCTGGCGACAATAACGAACCTGAGTCATGGTTCAATGTTGCGACAACACGCCACATTCAATTCTATCAAAATCGTTTTCAGCTTCTGTTTGAGAGCTTCATCAACGAGCCACGTCGCAAATTACGACCTGCTGGCATATTACCTCTTTTAGATATATTCAGAGCTTGGCATAATTTGTGCTATCAAGATAAGCAAGGGCTTACCGCCGCTCAGAGGCTGAAAGTAACGGACGCACCTCTGACGATCAAACAACTGCTGTCGTGACTATTTAACACTTTACTCATTTAAATGTGGTAAATAGATGCTGACCACGGTATATATTACGGTACCCAATACCTTATTGGTGTAGCATTCTTCCTACACCTGAAATGATAGTCGCATCTAACCACATAATATTTAGGTGTAAATTCCAGTTCGATAGTCATGGATGTGAACGTTGGATAAAAGCCAAATTCAGCTAGAAGCAGAGCTAAACGCCCTCGATGGCCAGATAAAATCTGATCCGGAACGCGCATTTCGAATAGCCGAACAATGCAGAATTCGTGCGGAGCAAATCCTATTTGTTGATGGCGAAATTCGAGCATTGATCATCATGGCGCATGCCTGTTGGTGTAGCATGGACTACCGACACGGGCTCAAACTCGTCAAAGACGCCTACAGCCTTCAAATTCAACTCGACACCGACGATCATTTACCTGAAATCCTTCACCTCTTCGCCTTGCAATACTGGGGACAAGCTAAATACTACTCCGCCCAACAGTACTGGATAAATGCGTTAGAACAATCCGCATTGGTTGATGACATTGAAATCCAAATTGAGGCCCTTATCGGACTTGGTAACGTTTGGCGCATCACCAACGAACACAAACTAGCCGCATCCACACACGAATTAGCCGTCAAAGTGGCAAACAACGTCCGTATTGCATGGTTAGAAGGCAAAGCTCGAATCCTACTCGCATGGGATTATTATCTGCTGAATAACTTCGTTGAAATGCTGACGGTGCTAGATGGCGCTACCGAGGTACTTCGTGATCATGACGACAACACATGGCAAGCTGAAATTTGGGATTTTAAGGGATTGGCATTACTGGGATTAGAACGTCTCGATGCAGCAGAAGAGGCGACTCAGAAAGCGCATCAACTCGCGATTGAACAAGACCTAACTTGGATGAAAGCGCACTCCTTCATCAGCCGAGCCCGACTCGAATTGCTGCGCAAGAATACCGAAAACGCCGCCTCCTTACTGCAATCTGCAGAGCAGTCCGCCCTGAGCTTTGATAATGGTGAACTGCTCAGCCAAATCTGCTTTCAGCAATCGCGCGTCGCAGAAGAACAAGGCGATTATGAAGGCGCTTTCCAAGCCTTCCAAAAATATCGCAAACATGCGCTTAAAATGCTCAAGGAGCAGACGCATCGAGTAAGTATGGATAAAGCGCGAGGATCTAAACGTCAGTTAGAGCAACGCGCGAGAAAGCTCATTAACCGTATTCGTGCCCAGCATGAATACGATCCAGAAAAACAGTTCTCCAACGTTGTATCCGAAACCTATTGGTGGGAGCAACTGGTTCTATTCAAAACAGAGCTTAAGCAATCAAACCACGCGATCATTATGATCCGCCATACTGAGCCAGCTTTCCTTGATGTGTGTACTGAGCTCGTTCACTCATTAACGACATCCAGTGACTTGATCTCTCGTTTGAGCAGCGATCGCTTAGCTATGTTGATCGCAGAGAAAGATCAAGCGGCAGAAGACTTGTACCGCACGGTTTGTGCCATGTTAGACATCTACCCTTGGAAACGACGTGGCTTAGCCGGAGCTAAACCGACCCTCTATCTGCAAGATATCCTGACCTTCCCGTTCACATTGGAGCAATTGGAAGAAAGCCACATTGAGGTAATGAAGAATGGAACAACTGCTTAGTAAAGTGACCGATGCAGGCATGGACCCTTCTTCTGTTACTGGCGAAGAAGCGCTGATCCTTTGGGAACATATCCGCTTTCATATCGCGTCAACAAATCGTGAAAAAGCCCATTGCCACATCATCAGCGCAGAATATCGCAGCAAAATCAAACAGCTGAGTACCAGCATTGAAGAGCTTAGACAAGCTTTAGACTTACTCAAATTGCCTGAGGATGTCGAAGACATTCTATCCGTCAAAGCGAGCCTGAGCGATCGTCTGGTTGAAAAGGGCGATTACAACGCAGCGTTAACGGAATACATAGCTTCCACCAACATTGCGGTGGAATACGGTTATATCGACGAATACGTACTTGCCATTATTGGCATGGGCAACTTGTGTGACGCTTATGGTGACCATAACAAGGCGCTACGCTACTACCAAAAGATTGATGCTATAGACCATGCTATTGGCAGTCGTTCGCTTAGGTTGCGTTACAAGCTTTACATGTTAGCTTGCTATATCAGTATACAGCGCATTGGTTCAGCAACTGACTTACTTAGCGAATGTGAAGAGTTGAGTATTTTGGTGAGTGACAAAAACCTCACCAGCCAAATTCATTTATACCGTGCTAAGTTATTGCGTCTACAAAACGAGTGCAACCAAGCCCTGATTGCGATTTCACATATTCAATACTCGACAGGTAAGCAGCACACTCAATGGCTGTCGACCATGGTGAAAATCGAAACGGCTTACTGCTTAAACGAAATCGGACACCAATCTCTGGCAAACCTGCTTTTATCCTCGACAGGCAAGCGCATTAATGAGTATTCCTCTCCACTGATCGCCAATCGCTTTTACAATGCAATGAGTCAAGTGTGCTCTTCTCAAGGCCAATTTAAAGAAGCACTCAACTACGAGAAAAAAGCATTCCGTGTTGAATCCGACCTCATCAAACATATCCCAATCGGTGAGCTAGGTGCAGCCCAATTACGTCGCCTCACTCGCTTTGAGTTGCAGCTTAAATTGATTCTTTCTGAGATTGAAAACAAAGAGCTGAAAGAAACCACTAAACAGCACAAAAATACCGTAGCGCAACTACAGCAGGATGTATTTACCGACCCACTCACTTCGCTGCACAACCGCCGTTGGTTAGAAGTGAAGCTGAAAGACTTGTTGTTGCATGACACGTCATTTGCATTGATGGTGATTGATATTGACCATTTCAAATCAATTAACGATGAACTGAGTCATTTAGTCGGTGATAAAGCAATTCAGAACGTTTCAAAAGAGCTGTCTAGCTATTTTAAATTCCGAGGGTCATCTTGCGTTCGCTTTGGCGGTGAAGAATTTTTGGTGATTCTGGAAAATACAGAACTTGCCCGTGCAGAGATGCACGCAGAAAACTATCGCGAACGTATCTATCAGTTTGGTTGGCATGAAATATTAGGTGAGCGTGGCTTGACCGTTTCCATCGGTATCACACTTCATCGTGAAGGTGAGAACACACAACGTACCTTCTATCGCGCTGACAAAGCCCTGTACCGAGCCAAGGCCAACGGCCGGAACCAAGTGTGTACGGAGCTTTAAAGCAATCAATAAAAAACGCCCCAGCATCAACTGGGGCGTTTTCTTTGGATTCAATCAACAATATTACAGGAAGAAAAGCGAAATACCGCCCAACGCCATCAAGGTTCCCATGACACTTTTCACACCCACCTTTTCCCCGCGCACAGCATAGATCACCAAGATAAACAACGGACTGGTTGCAATGAGAGTTTGTGCAATCGCTGGATTGGCGTATTTCAATGCAACTTGCTGTAACCATAACGCTAGGAAAGTCCCAACGAAAATCGCCAGCAATAGCCAACCCATGGCTTTATTCCCCATTGTTGTGATGTGCCGTTTAATCCCTTTAAATGGTTCAGGTTCGACAACCTTAATCACAAGACACACGGCAAGCACACCAATGCTCAATCGAATCAATGCGCCTAAGAGCGGCGGCAAATCACCCGCGACGAGGGCATAGTGAGAAATCACCACACCTGAAGCTTGGCAGACACTGGCCAATAAACCAAAACCAATGCCACTCCAATTTGTCGCCTCACCGGAAGAAGAAGGCTGGAACACAACAAAAGTCACCGCTGCGGTGGTAACCACCACACCCAGCCAACTCTGCAAGGTTAACTCCGAACCTAAAAAAACCAACGCAAGCACACCAGACAACGGCGGAGCTAGAGATTCCAACAGTAAGGTTTTGTTTGGCCCAATGCGCTTGAGCGCGGCGAAATAGGCAGAATCACCAATCGCAATACCAATCACCCCAGACACCGCCAACACCGCCAGATGCAGAGGCTCGATCTGGGTAGGTAAACCTTGCGGCAGTAATGGCATCACCACCAGCATCATCATTGATGCAATGATGCCTTTCACAATGTTCAGCTGCATCGCCGAAAAGCGGTGGCTAAATTGGCTATATATCCAAGTGGCCAAAGCCCATACTATCGCAGCGCCAATGGCCGCGATCTCACCAGAATATTGCACTGCTTACTCCTTCGTATTGCATGCCGTATCTCTCAATAACAGTGAATCAAATTATAAATAACTTGATTCACTTATTGTTCTATCAAATACTTAAACAGTTAATTTACGTAAGTTTTTCTATTTGGCAACAAGCACAGGGAAGTAAGATGTTTCTAGACTATTTTGCACTTGGGTTACTCATTTTCGTTGCTTTGGTTATCTTCTACGGAATCATTGTGATTCACGATATTCCTTATGAAATAGCGAAAGAGCGCGAGCATCCTCACCAAGATGCGATTCATTATGCAGGCTGGGTTAGCCTTTTCACATTACATGCACTTTGGCCGTTTCTGTGGATTTGGGCAACCTTGTGGCGTAAAGAACGTGGCTGGGGCTTTAAGCAGCTCGAACAAGAAACACATGATATACATCATCGACTTGAAGAGCTAATTGATGAAGTCAACGAATTGAAAAAAGAAGTCTCAACGCTGAAAGGTAAACAACCTGTATCAAGCGTTTCAGTTCAAAAAGAACAAGGTAAGGAGGAACAATAATGGATTTACTACTGGTTCTGACTTACGCAGCGCTATGTATCGCGATTTTTAAAATCTTCAATATCCCATTGAATAAGTGGACAGTACCAACGGCTGTACTCGGTGGCGTAGTGTTGGTCGGTACACTTATCTTACTGATGAACTACAACCACCCATTCACACAGATTGGTAACCAAGTATTCTCAACCACACCGGTGGTATCAGGTGTCCGTGGTCGAGTGATTGAAGTACCTGTTCAAGCAAACCAACCGTTGCAAAAAGGCGATGTTCTTTTCCGTATCGACCCGATTCCGTTCCAAGCAGAAGTCGATAAGCTACGCGCGAAAGTGAAAGAAGCAAGCCAAGGTGCATTGGGGTTAGAGTCGGGCGTTCAAGAAGCAGAAGCTGCGGTCATCAAAGCCCTTGCAGAGCGTGATAAAGCGCAACGCGAATTCGACCGTTATCAACGTGGTTTTGATCGTGGCGCGTTCACTGAGCAACAACTGGATACTCGTCGACAAGCGTTTAAAGCCGCCCAAGCAGCACTAGAGGTGTCGCAATCTAAACGAGAACAAGCACAAATCGCACTTGACTCGGAAGTTGGTGGAGAGAATACGCAAGTTGCCTCATTGCTAGCAGAACTTCGCCAGGCTGAATTCAATCTTGATCAGACCGTTGTTAGAGCCCCAACCGAAGGCTATGTAACGCAGCTTGCTTTGCGCCCGGGAGTGATGGCGGTGCCTTTACCGCTAGCACCGGTGATGACTTTTGTGCATACCGAGCAAAAACTGTACACAGCCGCTTTCCGCCAAAACTCTTTGCAACGTTTAGAACCCGGATTTGAAGCGGAATTCATGTTCCGTGCACTACCTGGTAGTGTGTTCAAAGGCAAAGTGATTGAAGTACTGCCGGCAATCGGTGAAAGCCAATTCCAAGCTCGTGGTGCGCTACTTGGTACAGAGGCCCTCCGTACAAGCGGACGTGTATTTGTAACGCTTCAAATCACTGACGATCTAACTGAATATCATCTACCACTAGGTACAGCCGTAGAAGTCGCAGTTTACTCGGACAGTTTCACCCACGTTTCTATCATGCGTAAAGTACTTATCCGAATGAAGAGCTGGCAAAACTACCTATACCTAGATCATTAATTTAACGAACAAAAATCGTACTAAAAAGTGTAATCAGGGGCTGACAGTTAGCCCCTGGTTGCATTCTAGCCATCCAGACAGATAGCATTCCCACTTTTATCAATATTCTGTATAATGCGCGCCTTATTTTTGATGCTTGCTGTAAAACTAAGCCAGTCAAAAGGATGCGTGAATCCAATCACACATTTCTTGAAGAAAGATAGAGCAAACAATAAGCAGCTTGGTTGTTTCCAAACTTTGTTACACAATCAGCGCTATAAAAACAAAGCAAGTGAACGTTCTTTAAAATCGACAATTGAACTGAGGTTATCTATGAATCTTTCTGCTAAAACCGTAGTGGTTATTGCAATCGGTGCTGCGCTATACGGCGTCGGCGGTTTGCCAATGTTTGGCATTCCTGTGTTTGCAAACACGACGCTGAAACCAGCAATGGCGGTATTGGCATTGTTCTCAGTGTTATTCGGCCCTCTTGTAGGCTTCTTGGTTGGCTTCATTGGCCACTGGGTTACTGACCTATTTGCAGGCTGGGGCGTATGGCTAACTTGGGTACTTGGTTCAGGTATTGTTGGTTTGATCATCGGTCTTTTCCCTTCTCTAACACGTAATCGCTTAGAGACAGGGGACTTCAATATGAAAGATTTCGCGTTGTTCGTGGTGCTTGCTCTATTGGGTAACGTATTTGGTTACGGCTGCTCAGCCTTCCTAGACACCATCTTGTATGCAGAACCGTTCACTAAGGTATTTACACAGCTGTCGATCATCGCACTGGGTAACACCATTCTTATTGCTATTGTTGGCTTCTTCATTCTTAAGTCTGTCGCAAAACGTAACAAGCAAAGCCGCAACTTAACAGAGGCTTAATGTCGAATGACAATCGAATTTTCTAACTTCTCTTTTAGATATGAGTCGCTGGACAAACCGACGCTAAAAAATATCAATCTAAGGATAGAGAAAGGAGAGAAAATCGTCATTATCGGTCCAAGTGGTAGTGGTAAATCTACCCTTGGCCAATGTCTTAACGGACTGATCCCACATGCGATTAAAGGGGAAACCAGTGGCCAGCTGACCATCAATGGTCAAGACACTGCCCCTTTTGACATGCACCAATTCACCGAAAAAGTTGGTACCGTACTGCAAGATACGGACAGCCAATTTGTTGGTTTGAGCATTGGTGAAGACATCGCATTCGCGTTGGAAAACCAATTGATGTCTAACATCGACATGTACCCATTGGTCAAAGCGACGGCCAAAATGGTCGATTTGGAACAGATGTTAGATCGCTCCCCTCACGATTTATCAGGCGGTCAGAAACAACGCGTTTCTTTGGCGGGTATTTTAGTCGATGACGTCGACATCTTGTTGTTTGACGAACCACTTGCTGCCCTTGATCCAAAGACGGGTAAGAAGACCATCGAGATTATCGATGATCTGCACCGCGAAACGGGCAAAACCATCATCATTATCGAGCACCGTCTTGAGGATGTGCTGCATCGCTCTGTTGACCGCATTATTCTGATGGAAAGTGGTGAAATCATCGCAGATACCACACCAGATGAGATCTTAGCGTCCCCGCTTCTTGAAGAATACGGTATCCGTGAGCCTCTTTATCTTTCTGCTTTGAAAGAAGCAGGCTGCGCGATTGAAGGCGATGCAAAGCCATTGAGCTTAAGCATATTGCCATTGGCGCAATACCAATCCACCGTCAGCGCATGGTTTGAAGCCTCACAAGTAGCAGAGGTTGCAACCCCAACCGATACGCTTCTAGAAGTTCGTGATCTTACTTACTCATACGATGGCGAAAAGAACGCGCTTGAAGGGGTCAGTTTTGATGTCAAACGCGGTGAGTTTTTATCGGTATTGGGTAAAAACGGCTCTGGGAAATCCACCATCACTAAGCTTGTGATGGGCGTGATTGAACCAGATAACGGCTCGATGATCTTGAATGGTCAGGACCTCAATGAACTAAGCATTTTTGAGCGCAGTCAAAAGGTTGGCGTGGTAATGCAAAACCCAAATCATATGATTTCGCATCACATGATTTTCGACGAAGTGGCTTTTGGCCTGCGTAACCGTGGCGTTGAAGAGAAACAAGTCGAAGCGAAGGTATTGGAAGTCCTTGAGCTGTGTGGTTTGAGCAAGTACCGCCATTGGCCAATTGAGGCATTAAGCTACGGTCAGAAGAAGCGTGTGACAATTGCATCGATTCTTGCCCTAGAGCCTGAGCTTTTGATTCTGGACGAGCCTACTGCTGGACAAGATTACCGTAACTACACATCAATGCTGAGCTTTATCGAGAAGCTTAATCGTGAACTTGGCATTACGGTGATGATCATCTCGCACGACATGCACTTGGTCTTGGAATACACCACTCGTTCCATCGTGATTGCTGATAGCAAGTTGATTGCCGACGCACCAATGATCGAAGTGTTTAGTTCCCCAGCACTGTTAGACCAAGCGAACTTGGCGACAACTAGCTTGTATGAACTGGCTACTGAGTTAGGCATTGAGAACACGAACGACTTTATGCAGCACTTTATTGACGTTGAAAAAGCGCGTCGAGAACGTGAAAACAACGCCGATATCCAAGCTTCAAAAGCTCAAGATTCACAAAATAATGATGCTAAAAACATTGAGACAGTAGTGGCATGAAAGACAACAAGATGAAGTTTGGTATCAACTACATCGATACCCAATCGCCACTGCACAAACTCAATGGCATCACCAAGTTTTTGATGTTCATTGCATGGGTAACGGTGGTACTTACAACCTTTGATTTGCGCATCATTACTCTACTGATCGTTGTAGGTCTTGGTTTGCTAAAAATGACCAAGGTACCTTTCCATGTGTACAAGCCTTTACTGATCGGTACAGGCAGTGTTTTGTTGATTAATGCGCTGTTTATGTTTGCATTAGCGCCGCAACAAGGCAGTGAATACATGGGATCAACAACAGTATTGTTGTCGTTACCGGGTAATTACTCACTCACCCAAGAGACCTTGTTCTATCTGGTCACCGTGACACTGAAGTACTTCAGTATGTTCCCAATTGCCTTGGTGTTTGTATTTACCACGCATCCTACTGAGTTTGCAGCAAGTTTGAACCGCATGGGTGTGCCTTACAAAATCGCTTATGCCGTCAGTTTGACCTTGCGTTACTTGCCAGAAGTGAAGAAAGACTTCGTGAACATCATGCACGCTCAACAAGCTCGTGGTGTTGAACTGAGTAAGAAAGCGCCGTTGTTTACCCGTATGAAGAACGTTTCTAAGATCTTAGGTCCGCTGATTTTCTCTAGCCTAGATCGCGCTGACCAAATCTCTAACGCGATGACATTGCGTGGTTTTGGTCGTCATTCGTCTCGTACTTGGTACAGCCTAAAGCCGCTGACCAAAGCCGATATGGTGTGTATGGCAGGCATCGTCGTGATTGTCACCGCTGCGATTAGCAAACGCGTTATAGACACTCAACTGTTTTGGTATCCGTTCTAAACGAACCAGTCTCACGTTGAAAACCGAATACAAAAATGGGATGCCTCTGCATCCCATTTTTATAACCCAATTTCTCGGTAATTTATTGAGTAGTAAGTACTAACTTAGTTCCATCTCAACACACGAGTTTCGTTACCCTCTTCCGGCTTAGCTGGGATATTCAAGGACAGTAACAAGCTCACTGCGGCCATAGCTGCGCCAATGTAAAACACGCTTGAAGGCGAAACCAACCAAATCACACCAAAGGTTACCGGAATCACGACCGCTGCAATGTGGTTGATGGTAAACGCTACACCAGCGGTTGATGCCATGTCCGCCGGATCGGCTATCTTCTGGAAGTAAGTTTTGATTGCAAGTGCCAGTGCAAAGAACAAATGGTCAATCACGTACAATGCTGCCGCCCACTCCGCAGTTTGCACTAAACCGTAACCGACGAAGACAAAAATCAGTCCCACATATTCAAACATCAATGCTTTGCGCTCGCCAACGGCTCCGATAAAGCGACCAATACGTTTAGCAAACAGGAAGTTGAACAAGTAGTTGATTAAGAAAAGCAGTGTGATGTCCGCAGCCGAATAGCCAAACTTCTCCACCATCAAGAAACCAGCGAAGACCGTGAAGATTTGACGGCGAGCACCACTCATAAAGGTCAATGCATAATAAAGCCAGTAACGCTTACGCAACACCAACTTTTTGTTTTGTGGAACTTCCGTTTTGAATTCAGGGAACGCAAACGCCATCACCAGAATCAATACAAAACCGATACCGCCCGCCAGCAAGTAAACCGTTTTGAATTCTAATTTGAGCTGCTCAAGCAGAATCCAAATCGCACCATAAGTAATCAAAGACGCTAGTGCACCAACCGATATAAATTTGCCTAACATTTCTGGTGCTTCTTCTTTGGTTAGCCATTGCAAAGAAAGGGATTGCTTTAACGTTTCAAAGTAATGAAAACCAGTCGACATCAACAAGGTTGTAAAAAGAAGTCCAAACAAAGATGGGAAGTAACCTGTGATTGCCGTGCCCAGTGTCAGCATGGCGAGCGAGACCAACATAAAACGTTGCTCGCGGATAAACAACAAAACAAAGACAACAGTGAAAGCAAGAAAACCGGGAATCTCACGCACACTTTGCAGTAAGCCGATATCTGCTCCATCAAAGTTGGCTTTTTCGATAACGAAGTTGTTCAGTAGCGCCATCCAAGTGGAGAAGGCAATAGGAACAATAATGGAAATCAGCAGAAGAAAGTTCTGTGGCGTTCTCCAGCTTTTATGTGGCGTATTCATGATGAGTCCTTAGAATATGAAGCCGCCATCATACCGCCAAATGTAACAAAATCGCAATATCCTTATAAATTATTTACCCAGCCACTTTCTTAACATTATCCTAAACTTAGCGACAAATTCCATTAAAAATACTCACTACTAAGATTGCAATCTTGCTACTTTTAAACATTTCTTTACATCCTCTTCCTTTGAAACAAACCCGTTTTCGTCGGCAACAATTGAAGCTTATGCCTGGAGATAAAAGGTTGTGAGCTTCTTGTTGAACGCGTGCAGAGTTATACTATTGCCATTCGTCTTTCTTTTCGGCATCAGCCACACTTTTTGTCTCGATATTATGAAAAAACAAGTCCTGTTTCTTTGCACTGGTAATTCCGCACGATCTCAACTTGCTGAAGCGATATTTAACCATATGGCGGGCACGCTCTTTCATGCTGATAGTGCAGGTGTTCACCCTAGCGAAGTAGACCCAAGGGTGTTTGAAGTATTAGATGCACATTCAATCTCTGGCGAGTCACTGCATTCGAAGGATTATGCCGACGTTGAGAACAAGTCTTATGACTTTGTGGTTACATTGTGCGATAACGCCAAAGATGAATGCGTGATCTTCGAACAAAACATCGACCAATTACATTGGAACCTAGTCGATCCAAAACCACTCGAAGGCACAGAACCGTTCCAAAATACGGCCAAAGAATTGATCGAGCGCATCAGTCTATTTCTACTAGTAAACAGTGAAGAAAACCGTACACAAGTGGATCCAAGTAGTTTCTTTAAACTGATGAGCGATCCGTTGCGACTCAAAATATTGATGCTGCTAGAAGATGAACAAGACTTAACCGTCACCGATCTCAAAAACGCTTTGAACGAAAGCCAGCCAAAAGTCTCTCGTCACTTAGCATTGCTACGAGACACGACATTCTTAAAAGATACACGCCATGGCTTATGGATCCATTATCGTCTTTCCCCTTCGCTTCCTATGTGGATTAAGCATCTACTCCAAATAGTGCGTGTCGGTAATCCAGGCATCATTAATATTGAAAAGAACCGCTTGAAAGCCGCACAACAAAGTGAGCAATAACCTTTTTCACTCAGCTTAAGACATACTGATGCCTCGATGAAAAACCGCTGCATAAATGATTTGGAGCGGTATCACTTTGTCAGCGACAAGTCAGTATCAAAACTTGGTGTTAACCCAACCCACCCTTACAAATAAGACGCTGATAATATTGGTAAAAATCACCTTCAATTCGTCATGTTGAGTACAACCCAATACCATAAATACCCCATGAACAAGTGAAATGCCTTCGTGGTGAGCATCGTTAAAATACCCTTTATTCAAGATGCCTTTTGCAACCGTAACCAACACGATATTGTTGAACTCGATTTGCTACTTATTGTCCCGACTCCAGCTAGTAGCAGTTTGTGACTCCACATAAGCCTTTCCCACCCACTCCTAGGGTGGGCTTTTTTTCAAAAAATGCAGTGTGTAGGCATTCCAGTCCTATATCTTTTAAAGGTGATAACTTCGGCTAGTATTCATTGAGGTATCATCTGAACATCAGCCAATAAACGGCTCAATCAATATTTCATCTTTGATAATCGAGAGTACCCATGCGAAACGCTAAAATCGCGAAGACCATTTTGTGGGTTGTGGTCGGCAGTTCGATGCTTTGGCGTCAGCTAGTCAGCATGGACTACCTGCTCCATTAAACAAGCAGACCGCACGCCTAGTGATAATGAGGTAAAGCCTCATCGAAAGCCCTTTTCTCACGGAAGAGAGAGGGCTTTCAACTTTCTGTTCCTATCTAAACGTCTATAGTCATCTGGATGATGAACAATCTTGGGAATGCCTAAATCCTTTTTAGTACCGATGCTAAATTAAGCACCGAATTGAGAGATTAGGATTAATGAGATGAAATACGCATTTTCAGTGATGTTATTGTCACTGCTTCCTGTGGTCGCAAACGCTGGCCCTATCGACCCGAAATGTAGCCCTAAGAAGCTGGCTAACGGTGTAACGAAGGTTGTAGGTAACCGTTGTACGCTTGATGAGACGATCGCGGATACTACGAAAGAAGCGCTAGGCGTCGACCATCGCGTTAACCCTAAGAAGCGACTAGAAAGAAAAGGTCTTATCAAAGACGAAAAGTCGGACTAAGCGCCACCTTCCATTCCTTCCTAAAATGGCCAGTGTTTATCGACACTGGCCATTTGGTTTTAGCTCAACCGAAGCCCCCTCGCCTTTAATGGTCGTAGGCCCAATATCAAAGCGGCATGCTTCGCCACTAAGGTAAACGGTATTCAATAGATTGTGCTCTTGATAAGTGACTCTGACTTGAGACTTCATAGGAGCAACAACGATGATGTCAACTTCACGACCAGTGGGTTGAGCTTGGTTAACACAACCAGCGCCAAGTAAAACAAGAGGAACTAAGAGGCTTTTCATAACAATAGAGTCTTTCATTCACGTCATAACAGTCAAAAAAAACCACCCAGATACAAGGGTGGTTAATAAAAAAGAATACGCTATTTCTATAACAGTGATGAATCTTAATTAAGCTCAATAATATTTTGATGGCATCGTAAAATTAAGCAAAACTAGACTGCCTGCCAGCTAAACTCGCTCTTTGTTCTCTTACTCTTTGTTTTGTTACTCAATGTTCTTCACATTCAGTCGATTCTGGAACTCAAACACCTTTTCAGGACAAACATCTAAACAACGCCCGCAACTCATACAGGTTTGATCCATCACGCGACGGTCGCCTTCTTTTAACGGTTGACGCAAAATCTCCGGCTCGGGGCAAACATAAAAACAATCCATGCACTTAGTACAGTCTTCTCGGCGCACGGCAGTGACTCGCATTAAACTCTTGCTACCAATCACACTGTACGTTGCTCCCAGTGGACACAAGTGTCCGCACCAACCATGTTCTACGAGCAATAAATCGAGAACAAACACCAGCAAAATAAGTACCCAACCTGCTCCCATGCCAAACACTAGGCCTCGATGCAATGCCGCTACTGGGTCTAACCAAGTCCAAAGCACTGAGCCCGAAATCGCGCTGCCAAACATCAATGCAGGAATTAACCAATAGCGAATATTTGGCGACCAACGATAACTCGCTTTGAGATTGAGTTTTCTGCGCAGCCACGCAGCAAAATCCGTCACGATATTGAGTGGGCATACCCAAGCACAAAAAGCGCGCGGAGCAAGAATCGCGTAAAACACCAACACAATCGCTACACCTAGGAAAGCGTTAAACTCTGGAATATGACCTGTGGCGAGAGACTGTAATACAATCAAAGGATCGCTTAATGGCACGGTATTAAGCAGCATACTGGAAGACAAATTGCCTTGCAGAATGCCCCATGTTGGCCCTGCCATAAACAGAACAATGATGGTCAGTTGGCATAATCGACGTAGAATGAGAAAACGATGCGCACGCCACCATCCCAGTTTTTCGATGGCTTCTTTGCCAGCATCTTGCGCTAAGTTCTTGGCCATTATTGACCTCCTTTGAGCGACTCAAGCGCACCACTTGGTACTGGATTATCTGCTGGTAAGACATTTTCAAGCGGCTTGTCGATTTCTTGCCAGCCAAAATTGTAGTGGCTACCAACCTTACCTTTGGCGAGATCGGTCGGTACTACTTTGATCGCTGCCACATCTAGCACACAAGCTTGTTCGCATTTGCCACAACCCGTACACACATCAGAATTGACGGTCGGGATCAGTTTCGCGTGATAGCCCGTTCTATCATTACGAATGTTCTCCAGCGTTATCGCTTCATCAATTAGCGGGCAGACACGGTAACAAACGTCGCAACGCAAACCTTGCCAGTTCAGACAGGTCTCGTGGTCGATCAGCACAGCCGTCCCCATTCTCGCATCGTCTATATCGGTAAGATCATGATCCAACGCACCGCTAGGACAAGCCACGACACAAGGGATGTCTTCACACATTTCGCAAGGAATATCGCGCGCAGTGAAGTACGGTGAACCAGTTGCAACTGGGGATAGCAGACTCGCAAGCTTCAAAGTGTCATAAGGGCACGCCTGAACACACAGCCCACAACGAATACAGGCAGACTCAAAATCACCTTCTGGCAAAGCGCCAGGCGGACGAATAGGCACACCTTTAGTTTCGCGTGCTTGGCTCTGCAAAGACTGCAAACCAAGAACACACGCTGCCGCACCCACACCAGCGGCGGTACGGGCAGTGTCACGCAAAAATCGACGTCGACTTTGCGAGACTTTTGACTGAGAGGATTTCATTATTATTTTCCTCAAACACGCTCTAATTGCTCTTAAATAAGTTAAGCATAAATAGCGCTAAAAAGGCGTGCTCCCCATACCCCATAAGAGGTAACTCAAGTGTCTCTTGATTAAAATCAACTCGTTGCAGATACCGACTTCACACTTTAGTGAAAATGGCTTTATTTCGTTATTTCAAAGTTCACCATTATTCTCCACAAAATGAGAGTTACTCAGTATAAAAATTCAACACAAAATCACTCTCATTGGTATTTTCAATGATAATCCACTATGAAAACTTAAAATTAGAAATACGTAACATACTCAATTAAAAGTAGTTTGGTGCCTAAAACTAAAAAAACACTATTCAAACCGCATTTCTCTGGTTAGATTGAAATTAATTCCAATAAACCAAAGGAGAGAAGCATGGAAATCATCGTACGTCCAACCACTGTTGAAGACGCTGCTGCACTAGTCGAAATCTATTCACAACCGAAAGCACAACGTGAAACCCTGCAACTCCCTAAGCCATCTCTCGCGATGTGGGTCGACCGACTATCCAACATACCCACAGGTGTTTACAGTTATGTCGCAGAAATCGATGGTAAGGTGGTCGGAAACATTGGCTTTCATCACTCCCAGCGCCCAAGAACATCACACACGGCCTCGTTTGGAATCGGTGTGCACGATGAGTTTCACGGTTTAGGGGTCGGCAACGCGTTGATCAGCACCGTAACGGAGCTCGCCGACAACTGGCTCAATGTTCGACGTATTCAAATCGAAGTAAACACCGATAACGAAGCTGCCATTGGCTTATACAAGAAACACGGTTTTGAAATAGAAGGAGAATTGGTCGATGCCTCTTTTAGAGACGGTGAGTTTATTAATACTTACAGCCTAGCCCGTATCAATAAACCGAAAAACTAACGTCTATTGACCTAAAAACTGCCTTTATATACCCAAGTAACCTCGAGATACTTGGGTATATCTACCTTCGGGCCGATTTTTCTTTCTTCGCTATTTCTACCCCAAAGAGTCCAGGGCACGTTTGGTGAGCGCTTCGGTATAAGGGTTAATCTTCCAATGATCTGGACTCCATCCTTTTACAAAGCGTTGGAAATCCGCCCAAGCCACGGCAAATAAAGGTCGCCACTCTTGTTCAACCTCAGATGGTTCTAACTCGGTTTGATAATGTTTCAGTGCTGTATTTAACGCAACAAAATAGGTATCAAGCACCCAAGGTTCCATTTCAGCACATTTATCAGGATCGACAGCACTGCTCATAAATAGCGCGACATCTTTCATCGCACAACCATGACCGACGTATTGAAAATCGACCGCGGCAACCGCCGAGTTGTGCGAATTGAAGCAGAAGTTTGCTAGCTTCGCATCGCCATGAATCAAGGTTTGAAATCGCGCTTGTTTTAGAGTTTGGTCGATTAGCCTTGCCCTCTTTTTCAACCGAGCATCTTGAAGGACTGCCAATTCATCAGGTCGCGTATCTAAGTGCCAATACGTTCCCGTTTTCCATAAAGCATCATGATGAACGCCAATGTATCGCGCATGAAAGTTAGCAAGCCATTCTAAACACGCTTTTAGTTGGGCTTTTCCTGCACTTTTCATTACGTTTGGGTACCCCGCCAGAGTAAGATCTTCCATCACGATCAACCATTCCGCCTCATTCTGAAAGCATTTAAGCCCTTGAGGAATGCGGCAACGCTCATCAACTGTTTGACTGAAGTATTGATACCAACTCACTTCAACTTGGTAAGAATGCAGCTTACGTTTATGGGAGCGGTCGGTATTCCAGCCTCGCGGATGCTCAGACGGTTTTGGTAATTGAACATGCTTTACGATAATAGAGCGCTGCGAAAAGGTCAGTCTGACCAACTCTCCGTATCCGCCCCATAAAGACTGGATCACATCGACACCTTGAAGCAAACCAAGTTCCAGTTCATCTCCGATGCTTTGATAATGTGGGTTATTCATTGATTCCATCAAGCGAGTAAATGCGACCATTCTGGGTGTGTTGCCATGTATTTAATCACGTATGGGCAAATGGGCACAATAGTGTAGTCAAGCGCTTCAATCTCAGGTAGAACCGATGCCATCATGACGCTTCCATAACCTTTGCCGCGAGCTTCTTCCGGAATAAGCGTCGAAGTAATATGCATCTCCCCATTCTCGAGTTTATAAGCCACTTTCGCTTTATGGTCTTGGTCTAAATCGACCCAGAAAATCTGGTTTGTTGTGTCATGTGTCACTTTCTGCATTATCTACCTCCCACTTTTGGCCTCTGTTTTATTGAATCAATCTATATGACTGCATAGAATGATATCAACGCAATAATCTAGTCAATTCCTACTAATTATCATAGCGCGGAACACCTTCTCGAATCAGGTACGACAATAAGAATGAGAAATATGATGGCGAGCGCCAGGGACAGTCGAGCGTCTCTACAGAACAAAAACGCCCCAGAACGTCAGGCGAGCACATTAAATAGCACCGATGCAATGGCAATGGTGGAACACGGCAGTGAAGTCACATTGAACGTGACGACACCTGTTGGAACGAAGTTCATCACCACGAGCACCTTCATGGGTTGCCATTCAAATAATACCGCGCTGATAGAAATTCCAAACATTTCAGATGAAGATTTGAAGTTCTATTTCCAAGAAGGTTTTTGGATTAACGTAAAAGCGTATTCGCATCGCGGCGAAGGTGCGGTTATCCCTTTCCGAGCACAATTACAGCACCGCTTGGGTGATCCATACCCGTTACTGGTGCTGAGTTTGCCAAATACCATGCAAGTGTATCAACTAAGAAAAGAAGTGCGTTACGAAGTAAATTTACGTTCTCGACTTCAGTTTGAACAGTACCGAGCTGAGTGTGAAATACGCGACCTATCAAAGAGTGGTTGCCGTTTTGTAACTTCACCAATGAGTCGAACACTTCAAGTCGGAGATCAGATTACGTTAGATATCACCATGCCAGGAAATGGACGTCTGCTTGCACCATTAAAAGGGAAAATTTGTAATCTGCAAAAATCGGTGCATTACGCGCGTTACGGCGTGGAATTTGATGACTTTGGCAAAGCAAACGCTAAGAACTTATTAAGCCACCTAAAATTTGATGGTACCAAGCTAAAGCTGAAAGGCTAACGCAAAGCTTCTGTTCTGAATTTTAACGTTACAATGGAAAAACCCCTTACCATCTGGCAAGGGGTTCTAAACAACTAAAAATAAGGCAGTATATTTTCAGTCATATTCGACTTAGAAATCGTAGCGTAGGCCTAGTGCTAGCTCGTCTTTCTCTTCAGTACCTTTGCTGTCCATTAGGTCGAAGTTGTATGACGCGTAACCACGGAAGTTAGGCTTGAAGTAGTAAGTTACGTCAACCGCTAGGTTATCGACGCTGTCGTCGTTATCTTGCTCTGCTTTGTTGTACGTAGAAGTGAACACTGTTTGGCCCATTGTGTAAGCTACTGCTAGCTCATAACCTTTGTAGTCAACATCACCAGAAGCAGGAGCCACATTAGCATCTTGATCTAGGTTATCACCACCAGTGTAAAGACCAGAAACGTAGAAGTTGCCAACAGTGTAAGCAGCCGCTAGCATGAACTCGTCACCTTCGTTCTGATCTGCGTAGCCAGCACCAACTTCGAAACCAGTGTCAGCAAATGCGTAGATTGCTGATAGAGAGAAGCCATCTTCATCGTTATCACCAAAGCCATTCGCTTCTTCAGTACGGTCAGCAAAACGGTAGCTTGCACGCAATGCTAGTTGCTCGAACTGACCAGCGTAAGAAACCATGTTGTCTGTACGATCAGCCACTGCTAGTTTGTATGCTGCAGTATTGCCGTGGTAAGCCATGATATCTGTAAAATCAGTGATTACACCTAGTGCACCATCGTTTTTACCGTAAGTGATTTCACCGTACTTACCACCAAGACCTGCGTAAGCGTAGCGAGTTTCAAGATCACTGCTCTCATCGACAGCGCCTTTTTCAGAAGTTTCGAATTCACCTTCCCAAAAACCAACACCGTATAGGCTGTCGTTGATTTCCTGTTTGCCTAGGAAGTTAAGACGGATACGAGAAGCATCTTCTGCTTTGCCATCCATCATAGAAAGACGCGCTTCAGCACGGCCGCCCATGTTTAGTGAAGTACCGTCTTGGTTGTATAGTTCTGAAGCGACAACTTGAGATCCAGATGCTAACAGTGCCACTGCTACAGCTAATGTTTTCAATTTCATTTTAATTTTCCATATCTTTGTTTTTAGTTGTTTCCTCACCAGAAAACAGGACATTTCTGTACCAACGAGAAAACGGACGGCATAGTAGCAGCCTCGACTTATAGCGCAACAAGTTGAATAGACAGGATATATAGAAGAAAACACCATTCGAGATGGCAATATGAATACAGCAAAACCATCAAGTTAGCGGATAGATAGGAAAATGTGTGTGTGTCAAAAAAATTTTGACGCAAAAAACACGCTCAAAAGATTTATAAATGTGACATAAATCACACATAGTCTCATGTAAACATCTGATTTATATGATGTTAGTTTTATCAATATTGAGTTAAAGGTAAAAAAATCCCCAAGCCAACGCTCAGGGATTCTTTTCGATCAGTCGATGTTTATCACTTACCGCTTTTTATTAAAGCTTGAAGAAGCTCAACTGTTCTTTTTGCTTTTCAGCGAGGTGAGAAAGCTCTGTACTTGCGCTCGCGCTTTGGCTGATGCCTGCTACGTTTTGGTTCACAAGCTCAGACATGTTTACCACGTTGCGGTTGATGTCTTGAGTCACCTGAGACTGCTCTTCTGCCGCTGTTGCCACTTGCGTATTTGAATCGTTGATGTTGGCAACAGATTCTGTAATACCAATCAACGCATCATTCGCTTGCTGCGTTAGTTCATTGTTGCGGTTCAGCATTTCTAAGCTCACCTGCATACTGTCGTTTGCAAGGCCAGACTGTGCTTGAAGCTCTTCAATGATAGAAGAGATTTCTTGCGTTGAATCTTGAGTGCGCGCTGCCAGCATACGAACTTCGTCTGCTACAACAGCAAAACCACGACCAGATTCACCAGCACGTGCCGCTTCAATCGCCGCATTCAGTGCTAGAAGGTTAGTTTGCTCAGATACGCCACGAATCACTTCAATAACGTCGTTGATTTGAACCGATTGCTCTTTCAGACGAAGAACCACTTGCGCCGCATCGTTAAGTGCTTGAGACATTTGCTCGCTTGCTTGTGCACTCTCTTGGAAGATCGTTAGGCCAGATTGCGCTAGACCATCCGCTTCACGAGCTGTCGCATCTGCTGATGTAGCATTATCGCTAACGTTGTTTGCCGTGCTTGCAAGCTCATTAACCGCCGATGCCACTTGCTCGATTTCCGCCAGTTCTTGCTGCGCATTGGCTTCAGCTTGCGTCATTACCGCCGCAAGTTCAGTTGAAGCAGACGCGACTTCTTCGCTAATACGCATCAATTGATCAACCGTATCATGAAGCTGTTTCGCTGTTTGGTTAACGTCTTTGCTTAGCTGAGCGATCTCGTTGTCACCATCAATGTCTGCACGTACTGACAGATCACCACCCGCGAGTTTACGCATCACTTCTTGTAGTTTTTGGATTGGCGTAACAATCATGCCTGACAAGAACCACGCGCCTAGCAAGGAGAAGGCAAAAACAGCAATCACTGACATCATTGCGTTGTTTTGTACGCGAACGTGTTCACGAGCACTTGCTTCTGTCGCTTGTGTTGCAATTTGGTTTACGCGTTGAGACAGCGCATTGATCGTTGCAACCATTTCATTACCTACACGACGGTAACCAGAAATAAAGTTAGTGTATTCGCCATCAGAGACCAAGCCACGATCATGACGATTGAAGAACTCAACCGCACGAGTTGAATAGTCGATGTATGTATCGATGCTTTGGCGTACTTTTTCCGCTTCTGATGCAAAAGTGCCACGCGCATCAATCTTGTCGATATCCATATCAATGGCTTTCGCGCCTGCTTTAAGATCAACAAGGAAGGCATCACGACGAGACGCATCATAAATCGCGTAAACCGCGCTAATACGTAGTGGGTAAACTTGGTCGTCAATTTGAGCCAGTGTGTCTTTATAGAACACGAGCGATTCGGAGTTAGAAGCAACCAATTCTTGCTCTGCTTCTAGATTGTTTTGCGTGATCCACAATGCAATAAACAAAGTGATCGCGGTGAATAGAACTGGAACCAAAATTTGCGTTCGAACCGACAAATTTTTCAGGGATAGCTGCATGAGTGACCTCAGGTATTTGCGTGTGGCTTCCTTGCGATGGGATTATTCCCAGACGAATAGACAAGGGGGCAAATACTAGAGGTAGATCACATTTTTGTCCAGAGCGAAAAGTCATCAATTTCATAACGTTAGTGACAATATCCCGTCAACTGCGACGGGATATTGTCGTTATGACAAATTATGAAAACTTGTACGCTTTTTTATCAGCTTTTACGCCAATGAGTGCTTATTTTCTAAGCGCATTCAACTTAGCTTGTGCCAACCCGAAGATGGTGTCGATTGGGTATGTACCTTCGTCGGTTGCTTCACCAGCCGCTTTGCCTGTGAATAGCTCTATTGCTTCCGTTACGTGGTCGATAGCCCAAATATGGAAGTCCCCCTTCTCTACTGCTTTCACTATATCTGGACGAAGCATAAGGTTGTGCACATTTGAACGCGGAATAATCACCCCTTGCCCCTCGTGACGGCCTTTGATAACACAAACATCGTAGAAGCCTTCGATCTTCTCGTTCACACCACCGATAGGTTGTGACTCACCAAACTGGTTCATTGAACCGGTAATCGCAATATCCTGACGGTTTGGTTGTTTCGAGAACGCAGAAACGACAGCACAGAACTCAGCCATACTCGCACTGTCTCCGTCCACACCACCATACGATTGTTCGAAGGTGATGGTGGTCGTTAGTGGAACACGAGCGGTTTTGCCAAATACAGAAGATAAGTAAGCCGACAGAATCATCACGCCTTTAGAGTGGATGCTGCCACCCAAATCAACACTGCGCTCGATATCAATCACATCACCGTCACCGAAACACGTCGTTGCCGTAATTCGGTTTGGCGCACCAAACATGTGGTCACTGGTACTTAATACAGAGAGCGCATTCACTTGGCCCACAGCCATGCCTTCGGTGCGAATCAAGGTAGTACCATTGACGAAGGTTTCCATCACGCTATCTTGTAAGCGACTGACACGCATCTCCTGATTGCTCAGCGCCTCTTCCACGTGTCCGATGCGAATCATGTTCGAGTTCGCTTGGCGAGCCACGTAGTTAGATTCACGCAGCAAGTTGGCAATATTCGCAGAGTGCAGTGACAGTTTCGTTTGGTCACCTGATAAGCGAGAACTGTATTCGATAATGCGTGCAATGGCTTTCTTATCGCAATGCAACATGTTGTTGTCATTCACGACACTTGAGATAAAACGCGCGTACTGCAGCTCTGAGTCAGGTGTACGCTTCATCTCATCTTCAAAGTCTGCTGTTACTCTAAACAACTCACCAAACTCCGGATCATAATGCTGGAGCAACTGGTAAGTGCGGTAATCACCAAACAGGATTATCTTTATATCAAGAGGGATCGGTTCTGGATCGAGAGACACCGCACCAGTTAGCGTTACCTCTTTCTCTAACGAGGTAAAACTTAACTGACGCGAACGCAACGCTCGTTTGAGACCATCCCAGACGTAAGGCTGCTCTAGTACTTTTTGTGCATCCATCAAAAGAACGCCACCGTTGGCTTTATGTAGACTGCCCGCTCGAATTAACGAGAAATCAGTAAATACTGTGCCTTTGAAAGTTGCGGTTTCAATCGAGCCAAACAGAGAGTGATAGTTCGGGTTTTCTTCCACTACAATTGGAAATTCACACTTGCTGCGATTGACCAACACATTCACTTTGTAGCGACGTGGTAACTTCTTATCTAAAGAAGCGGTAGCAATCTCACCTTGCTCTCCACTCTGCTCCAAGAAAATATCTGCATTTTCAACGATGTCTTTTTGCAGATCAGTGAGATACGTTTTGATCTCAGAGTACCCCGCATAATCCACTTTCAACTGTTTGATGAAGTGGGTAATTACATCCAGCGTGACATCATCATTGAGCTTTTTGATCTTTTCACTGAACGACTCTTCCCACTCGGTCAACTCACGAATCATGTTACGTAGACTGACCTCTAGTGCATCAATGCTACTGGAGAAGTATTCTTGCTCTTTCTTACTCAGAGCATCAAACGTCTCTTCGGTATGCAACTCTTCGCCATCCATCGCGACGAACTGGTAATCACCTTGAGTCGTTATCGTTAAGCTAATGCCTTTTTCTTTTGCTTCTTTACTGATGCTGTCCAATTCAAGCTGTTGCTTGTTCGCCAATTGGTTTTTTAGGCGATCGGCACGGCTGTAGTACATCTCGTTATCGAATGCTAAAGGCAGTGCGTTCAGCAACTTCCCCATCAACTTTTCAATATCAGCTTTCAGTTTGTTACCGATACCGCAAGGTAACTTGAGGACTTTGGGAACACGTGTGTCTTCAAAGTTCGCCACGTAGCACCAATCAAACAGTGCCGCTTCATCATGTTGATGACGATTTAAATAGCGCAGAATCATGGTGCGCTTGCCCAGACCATTCTGACCAATAGCGTAGATGTTGTACCCTTTCTCCTTGATTGACATCGCGAACTCGACCGCCTTTTGAGCGCGCTCTTGTCCAACGATTTCATCAATCGGAGGCAATTCCTTGGTCGACTTACATGGCATATTCTCTAGATCCGCTACAGAATACAGCTGTTTAGGTTCCAATCTTTGTACTGCCATACTCGCCTCCTTTTTCTTATTGTCGTTACCTCAGTGTAGAGATTATTTGTTTAAAATTAAGTGATTTATCTTCCACACCAGTTCGTTTGGACATTTTACGAGCAGTCACTCAGCAACAAAATGAAAACAAGTCGCACTTGCAATTGATAATGATTTTCATTTAATATCTCTTCAAATCGAATTTTGCGGAGATGAACATGAATATTGAGCAATGCTGGATGCGCTATTTGAAAGCAGAGCAATTGATGGAGCAAGGACATTGGCCTGAAGCTCACCGTCTATATGAAGACGTGCTCAATCATCTACCTAACCATATTCAATCCGCACTCGACAATGAACAAACCAAACCGTGTCAGTTCGTTTGTTTGATAAGTGGTTTGCGTGATGCAAGCGTCGCGCAATCAGAGATTCTAAACAAACTGGGCTTGCATCAAGAAGCGTTCGCTGCACTCAATCAATCCTATGCTCTATTTCAGTTCTTACAGCTCGAAAGCCATGATCTGATTGGCCGTGTAAGCCAATTGCTTAGTAAACAAAGTGAAGACTTGTTAGCGCACATGGCCGCATTTTGCTCTGCACAGCGCAATGCGCAATGGATGATTGAGTTAGACCATGTCACACGAGCTCATGAGCAGTTCTTGTATCTACAAGCGATGAGTTCTGCAGAAGCGGGAGCGTCTCAGCTATATAACTAAACCGTACCGCATAATTAAAGCCTCACTGTATGAACAGCAAGTAAGGCGATACATAACAACTCGATACACAAGGAAACGTGATGTCCGCACAAACCATTCTTTCGGTGAAAAACCTGTCTGTCAGCTTTACGACAAACGATGGTATCGTCGATGCAGTAAAGAATGTGAGCTTCGACTTACAAGCAGGAGAAACACTGTCTATCGTTGGTGAATCAGGCTCAGGCAAATCTGTCTCAACAAATGCGTTGATGAGGTTGCTGCCAGATAATGCCATTTTGCATAATGGCGCTTCTATCGTCTTTGAAGGCGAATCAATCCTAGAGAAAACCGAACGCCAAATGCAAAGCATCCGTGGCGATCGCATTGGTATGATTTTCCAAGAACCAATGACGTCTCTAAACCCATACATGCGCGTCGGTATTCAAGTGGCGGAAGCCATTATGTGTCATCGTCCAGTGAGTAAGAAACAAGCGAAAGACAAGGTGCTTGAGTTGTTTGACTTGGTGCATTTACCAAATCCTCAACAAGCTTACACTAAGTATCCGCACGAATTCTCTGGTGGTCAGTTGCAACGCATCATGATTGCCATGGCTTTAATCAACGAGCCAGACATTCTGATTGCCGATGAGCCAACCACGGCGCTAGACGTTACCGTTCAGGCAGAAGTGCTTTATCTGATCAAAGAGATCCAAGCCAAGATGGGCATGGCAATTTTGTTCATCACTCACGACTTAGGCGTAGTGAAACACTTTGCTGACCGAGTATTGGTGATGTGTAAAGGTGAAGTGGTCGAAGAAGGCATCACAGAAGCACTCTTCTCCGAACCGCAGCATGATTACACCAAGATGCTGATTAACTCGATTCCTAAAGGCAGCAAAGACTCGATTGAAGAAAACGCCGCTGAACTTCTTAAAGCCGATGATATCCGAGTTAAATTCCTTGTTAAGCCGCACTTCATCGCCAGCAAGAACGAGTATTTTGAGGCAGTTAAAGGCATCTCATTAGAGTTAAAACAAGGCGAAACGCTTGGTATTGTTGGTGAATCGGGTTCCGGTAAATCAACACTAGGACGAGCTTTGATTGGTTTGTTGCCATCAAGTGGCAAGATTCAATTCAAAGGTCAGGATCTTTCCCTACTTACTGCCAAACAGCGTTTTCAGTTAAAGAAAGATGTACAGATGGTGTTCCAAGACCCTTATGGTTCGCTTTCTCCTCGCATGACGGTCGGTGATATCATCACTGAAGGTCTCACAGTGCATCAACCTCAAATGGGCAAAGCAGAACGAATGCAAAAAGCACGAGATGTTCTGCGAGAGGTGCGCTTAGATCCAGCATCTATTAACCGCTACCCGCATGAGTTTTCTGGTGGCCAGCGTCAACGTATCGCGATTGCACGTGCGTTAATTCTTGAGCCTTCTTTCATTTTGCTTGACGAGCCAACCTCTGCTCTCGACCGCTCTGTTCAGTTGACCGTCATTGATCTTCTGAAAGATCTGCAGAAGAAACACAACATCGGCTTCTTGTTTATTAGCCACGATCTCTCTGTAGTCAAAGCGCTGTCGGACCGTGTTCTGGTGATGCAAAAGGGTGAAGTCATGGAGCAAGGAACGGCAGAAGAAATTTTCCACAACCCGCAAAGTGATTACACAAGAAAACTGATTGATGCCTCATTTGATCTTGAAAACAATGAAAATCAAGATGATGCAGCCTAGATTCATCACAATTTCATATTCATAAACTAGGATTAAAGTATGGCGAATTTTTCGCCATAACTACGAAAAATGGTATAGCTGCCATTCGGTTTGGCCGCCGAGACTGGTTGGTTCAAAGTTAGGCTTAGTCACCCTAGCGATCATATTGAGTTCCCCCAACCATGAAAAATGCCGCGATGGATGTCGCGGCATTTTTTATTATGTTGAGCCTGCGCTTTGTATTAAATATCGAGCGTTTCAATGCCCATGTTATGTAATGCAAACGCGTAAACATCGGTAGTCAGGTCGATTTGTTTGCTCAGCGGCATCCCAGCCCCATGGCCAGCATTCACATCGATACGAATCAGTACCGGGTTGTCTCCTTGATGCTTCTCTTGCAACTCTGCAATGAACTTATATGAGTGCGCAGGGACAACACGGTCGTCGTGGTCTGCGGTCGTGACAAGCGTAGCTGGGTACGAGACACCCTCTTTCACGTTATGCACTGGTGAATATCCTAGGATGTATTTAAACATCGCCTCACTTTGCTCAGAGGTACCAAAATCGTATTTCCAACCTTCACCAGAAGTAAAGGTGTGGTAGCGAAGCATATCCAATACGCCAACCGCAGGAATCGCCACTTTAAACAACTCTGGTCGTTGAGTCACACACGCACCGACCAACAAGCCGCCATTTGAGCCGCCACGAATCGCAAGACGCTCTGAGCTAGTGTAGTCGTGCTCAATCAAGTATTCCGCCGCTGCAATAAAGTCATCAAATACGTTTTGCTTTTGTTGCTGAGTACCCGCATTGTGCCAAGCTTTGCCGTACTCACCACCGCCACGCATGTTAGCGACTGCGTAGATACCACCAAGTTCTAACCAGTTTGCGACATTTCCTGAGAACATAGGAGTCAAACTGATATTAAAGCCACCATAGCCATAAAGCATGGTTGGCGCGCTGCCATCCAGTTTGGTGCCTTTTTTATATGAGATGATCATCGGCACCTTTGTTCCATCTTTCGAGGTGTAGAACACTTGTTGAGATTCGTATTCTTTACGGTCGAACGGTGCTTTCGATTCTTTATAAAGTACTGACTCACCGCTTTCTACATCAAAAGAGAAGATGGTTGGTGGTGTCACGTAGTTAGTAAAGGTGTAATAAAGCGTCTTATCTTCTGCTTTGCCCTGCAAGCCATATACGGTGCCTTGGTCAGGTAGAGTAACTTCACGTACTAACTCACCTTGATAAGTAAACTGCTGAACTTTAGACAAAACATCGACCATGTAAGTCGCAAACAAGTAACCACCACCTTTGCTGATATCCAGTGGCTGTTCCTGCTCGGCAATGATCTCTTCCCATTGTTGAGTTTGGGTGTGGTAACCAACCACCTTACCGTTAGGCGCATCTAAGTTGGTGTAGAAAATCAGGGTATCATCTTGGTTATCAATCAAATACGTATCACCATCGGTTGTATCTCGAAGCGTGATAACTGCCTGTTCTTCCGAAGTGAGATCCACATAAAACAGTCGGTTTCCTGATGTAGATTCCGCACCTGTGATAATCAAGAAACGATCGTCTTTGGTGGTCACTCCCCCTACATAACGGTGCTTTTGTGACTCCAACGCGCCAAAGACCACTTTGTCTTGAGATTGTGGTGTACCTAACTCATGGTAGTAAAGCTTGTGCTGCTCAGTACGAGCCGAAAGCTCACTACCCTTTGGTTTGTCATAGCTCGCATAGTAAAAGCCCTTGTTACCAAGCCAAGAAATTGTCGTGAACTTAGCGTCGACAATTTCAGGTTCAAGCTGTTCTTTCGTTTCCACATCAATGACGAAGATCTTGCGCCAATCACTGCCACCCTCAGAAATGGAATACGCGACAAGAGAATCATCTTTAGAGAACTTCACTTCACCAAGTGATGTTGTTCCTTCTTCTGAAAAGGTATTCGGGTCTAGGAAGATTTCCGCTTCTTCATCCCCCTTTTGGCGGTATAAAACGCTCTGGTTCTGCAAGCCATCGTTTTTGTAGAAGTAAGTGTATTCACCATGAACAAAAGGTTGAGAGTACTTTTCGTAATTCTGACTGCTCGCAACTAAATCGCGAATTTGTTGGCGAAAAGGAATCTGACCTAGGTAATCAAAGGTCACTGAGTTTTGTCCTGAAACCCACTCTGCGGTTTCTTGGCTAAGGTCATCCTCTAACCAGCGATATGGGTCTGCAATATCGTGACCAAAATAAGTGTCGACGACAGAATCTTTACGAGTTTTTGGGTAATGCATAACGTCCGTGTTACTCCGTTTGAAGTTAAGTGTTTTGTTTTATTATTTTGTTGAGATTTATTCTCAATACCTACCTTAGGGCTCAGGTATAGAATTTCAACCAATAGATTGAAACATTTCTTGTATTTATGAACTAATTAAAAGTAATGCGAAATAGTGAGGTATCGCTCTCGAATGTGCTCAATCAAGAGTTTTACTTTGTTCGGAGGTTGACGAGTAAATGGATAAACTGCGTAGATACCCAGCTTTTTACCGACTAATTCAGGGAAAATATCCACCAGCTCACCACTGCGAATGTCGTGATAAACCAAGCAACGTGGTACGTAGGCGATACCATGCCCACCTAGGGCTGCTTTTCTTAGTGCAGTAGCGTTATCCGTAGAAAAGCTACCCGACACTTTGACGATGTAGTCCCCTTGTTTACCTTTGAACTGCCAATCGGTAGCACCGGTAGTTTGATAGGCGTATTGCAAACAGTTGTGTGCGGTTAGGTCGATAGGCTCAATCGGTTTGCCATTCTTCGCGATGTAAGAGGGCGAGGCACAAACCACCCATTGTGAGTCCAAAATATGTCGCGCAATCAGGCTAGAATCTTCGAGATAACCAGTGCGAATCACTAAGTCATATCCACACTCCACCAAATCCACAAAACGATTATCCAATGACATGTCGACCGTTAAGCCTGGGTGCATATTACAAAACTCAGCGACCGCGTCCGCTAAAATCAAATCACCCGAGATAGTCGGTACCGACATTTTGATATGGCCACTAACATTCTCACCAAAGCCTGAAACTGCATCCATAGCTTCTTGAGTGGCTTGCTTCACATTTTTAGCACTGTGTAACAAAACCTTTCCCGCTTCGGTCAGGGTCAATTTACGTGTTGTTCGATATAATAGCTGAGCACCAATTTCTTCTTCTAGCCGAGCAATCCTCTTACTAACTACTGAATTTGTAAGGTTATTTTCTTCCGCCACCTTACTAAAGCTACCCATTTCTATCACCTGAGAGAACAGGATTAGGTCATCTGCACGCATCGATTATGTTACTTTTGGAATAAATTAATTTCATTATTTCCCTATATCTATAAAAAATAAAGGGGTAAATTCACGCCAAATTAACAAAACCATTACAACAAAAATCATCTCTACAGCATAAAGCCGTTCGAGAAGTCAGCGTACGAGGATGTACCAATGAGTGAAACCCTACTTGCCCTTGTGGCGTTTTCGCCAATTGTTGTCGCCGCCATATTATTGGTTGGTCTCAACTGGCCTGCGAAAAAAGCCATGCCCGTTGCGTTCGGAATAACCGTCGCTATCGCCCTAATGTTTTGGGATATGTCAGCAACTCGCGTACTGGCGTCTGTCTTCCAAGGATTAGGTATTACTGTCTCTGTTCTATGGATCGTGTTTGGTGCCATCTTCTTGCTCAACACTTTAAAGCACACCGGCGCGATCACCACTATTCGCAATGGGTTTACTGATATTTCAGCCGACCGTCGCGTTCAAGCCATCATTATTGCTTGGTGTTTTGGCTCCTTTATTGAAGGCGCATCAGGCTTCGGTACACCTGCTGCTATCGCCGCTCCTCTATTGGTAGCCATTGGCTTCCCCGCTCTTGCAGCAGTACTGATGGGCATGATGATCCAATCTACGCCAGTATCCTTCGGTGCGGTTGGCACACCAATCATCGTAGGTGTGAACAAAGGTTTAGATACGCACAACATCGGTGAAGCACTGGTTGCTCATGGCTCAACATGGGACGCGTACCTACAGCAAATCACCGCAAGCGTAGCAATGATTCACGCAACGGTTGGTACTCTCATTCCTGTACTCATGGCAATGATGCTTACGCGCTTCTTCGGTAAGAATAAGAGCTGGAGCGAAGGTCTAGACATCCTACCTTTCGCGCTATTCGCAGGCATTGCCTTCACTGTGCCTTACGCACTGACAGGCGTGTTCCTAGGTGCTGAGTTCCCGTCACTAATCGGTGGTCTAGTTGGTCTGGCGATTGTAGTGACTGCGGCGAAGAAAGGTTTCCTCGTTCCAAAAACCAAGTGGGACTTCGAAAGCGAAGATAAGTGGCCAGCAGAATGGCTAGGTTCTCTAAAGATCAATCTTGATGACAACCCAGGCAAACCAATGAGCCTAACCAAGGCTTGGGCACCTTACGTGATGCTAGCAGTTATCCTAGTAGCAAGCCGCGTAAGCCCTGAATTCAAAGGTCTGCTTAAAAGTGTAAGCCTATCGTTTGGTAATATTCTTGGCGAAACGGGTATCAGCACGGCAATTCAACCTCTTTACCTTCCGGGTGGCATCTTAGTCTTCGTAGCATTACTTGCAGTACTTCTTCAAGGTGGCGGCGCTAAGTCATTGGGCAAAGCATTTGGCGAATCAAGTAAGACGTTAATCGGCGCAGGTTTCGTTCTTGTGTTCACCATCCCTATGGTTCGTATTTTTATTAACTCAGGAGTCAACGGCGCCGAGCTAGCAAGTATGCCTGTAACGACGGCGAACTTTGCAGCAGACCTCGTTGGCTCAGCATTCCCGGCGTTGAGTGCTACTGTTGGTGCCCTTGGTGCATTCATCGCCGGCTCTAATACCGTGTCGAACATGATGTTCAGCCAGTTCCAGTTCGAAGTGGCACAGACACTGACTATCTCAAGTGCCATTGTGGTTGCCCTTCAAGCGGTTGGCGCTGCTGCCGGTAACATGATTGCTATCCACAATGTAGTGGCTGCCTCTGCAACGGTCGGCCTACTAGGACGTGAAGGCGCAACACTGCGTAAAACCATAATCCCAACATTCTACTATCTTGTTGTGACAGGCATCATCGGTTTGATTCTGATTTACGGATTCCAACTGACCGACGCCTTAATGAAGTAACACTTACGCAGGGTTTCCCCGCCCTGCACTTTCTCTGGCACAGCGGTCAGCACTACTACCCCGACACTTTTGATGTGGCTTGCTGCATCAATCCCCCGACCGATATGCCAGTCTTTTTCAGTGCAGATAATTGATTGTTCCGTGTATGGAATGTCTCACAGCTCAATCACTTATCTATACTCTATTCTGATGTCGACTGCCGAAAGGATGGCAGCCAGTGAAACACTGACAGAGCAGGTGCTCATTGACTCAGGACGCAATCTTAGAATAACAGCCAGGACACACGAATATGATTATCTCTGCTTCTACAGATTATCGCGCTGCTGCGAAAGCCAAGCTACCTCCATTCCTTTTTCATTACATTGATGGCGGTTCATACGATGAGCGCACGCTAAAGCGCAACACTGATGACCTAGGTGACGTTGCATTGCGTCAACGTGTTCTGCGCGATATGAGCGATCTAAGCCTAGAAACGGAAATCTTCGGCGAGAAGTTGGCAATGCCAATCGCGCTAGCGCCTGTTGGTCTGACCGGCATGTACGCGCGACGTGGTGAGGTTCAAGCAGCAAAAGCGGCAGAAAAGAAAGGTATTCCTTTTACCATGTCGACCGTATCCGTTTGTCCAATTGAAGAGGTGGCACCTGCGATTGAACGTCCAATGTGGTTCCAACTGTATGTTCTAAAAGACCGTGGCTTTATGAAGAACGTACTTGAGCGCGCGAAAGCGGCTGGTGTAACAACGCTGGTCTTCACCGTGGATATGCCAGTACCTGGTGCGCGTTACCGTGACATGCACTCTGGTATGAGTGGTCCCAATGCAGCAATGCGCCGTGTATTCCAATCTATGCTTCATCCAAGCTGGGCTCTTGATGTTGGTGTATTAGGCAAGCCACACGACTTAGGTAATATCTCCACTTACCGTGGCGAACCAACAAAGCTTGAAGACTACATCGGCTGGCTGGGCGCAAACTTTGATCCTTCGATTTCGTGGAAAGATCTAGAGTGGATTCGTGACTTTTGGGATGGCCCGATGGTCATCAAAGGTATTTTGGATGAAGAAGATGCAAAAGACGCAGTTCGCTTCGGAGCAGACGGTATCGTTGTCTCGAATCACGGCGGTCGCCAGCTTGATGGTGTCCTTTCAACAGCAAAAGCGCTGCCAAGCATTGCAGATGCCGTAAAAGGCGACTTAAAGATTTTCGTCGATTCAGGTATTCGTACCGGTTTGGATGTCGTGCGTATGCTAGCACTCGGTGCAGACTGTACGCTTCTGGGTCGTTCTTTTGTTTACGCTCTCGCAGCCCAAGGCGGTGCCGGCGTTGAGAACTTGCTCGACCTTTACGACAAGGAAATGCGCGTGGCAATGACGCTTACAGGAGCGAAAACTATCTCTGACCTGTCGCGTGATTCTTTGGTGAAGATTCCTTAGGCAAATCGCCCTAAACCATGTTCATACAAAAAGTGACAGCACAATTGGCTGTCACTTTTTCATTTCATCCGGCGTTACGCCATTCTTAACACAGGCTCGAACTCGGCTTGTTCCTCCGAAAGAAACAATCGAATCGCATGGCATTTCTCACCCATTAACCCAAATCGTTGTGGGCACGTTTCCGTATAAAAACCAAAGCAAGTTGCACCTGCGGCATCCGCTAAATGCAGCGGCCCCGTATCACAGCAAAGAAAGCCATCAAGATAGCGCAACGTCGCACCCAATTGACGCAGATCTTTGCACGCCAAAGTTCGGGAGCCTTTTAATAGCGGTTGCTGAATATCCGGGCTTAGCACTTCCACCCAATTAACGCTCTGTCCTTGCTTGCGTTCAAATTCAGCCAGAATGGTTAGCCAAGCATGGTCACTGAGCTTTTTCTTGCCTCGCGCACCACGGAAGAAAGCAAATGTTGGCTTGCCTTCTTCGCGTAATTTACGTGCTTGCTGAATACCAGAGGAAAGCTCTTTTGAATCAAGCACAATATGATGAACCAAGGCGTTATCAAGCTCATGTCCCATCGCTTCAAGGATAGAAAGTGGCTTGTAGGCACCATGACGAAAAGGCGAATCGGAGACCGAGGAGTGAGTAAATACTTGCTCTGTTTTAACTTTCTTAAAAGCGATCTTGTTCTTCGCGGGAATAAAAGCGGAAAGAAAAGTGTCACACGCGCCCGCAGTCGGTGCGAACAACAAGTCATATTTCTCTCGCTTTAACAGACGGATGGTCGCAAGTGCTTTATCTGGCGATTTGAATGACAAGTTAGAGTAATGAATCTGATTGACGCCAAGATTCTTGAATACTTCCCCCTGCCAAGACGAATTCAACAATAGATCAACTTTCGTATTTGGGTATAAACGCAGAACCTGATGAACAAACGGAAGCAGGAAGTACATATTTCCGATACGACTGTTATTTCTCACGATCAAAATACGTTTCACCTGATCGTGCGGCATTGGTTCGTGAACAGTGAGAGAGTCGTCATTCAACCAACCTGCAAGTTTAGGCTCAAGTTGGTGCGTCAAACGACGACGTTGTTTATCGAAATTACGGAGAAAAGTCTTCACAGCCATTCCTTTCATTCAAAGGGACATCATGGCTGCTAGTTTTATCAGTAGAGATGTGAATAAATTGTCTACGACAAAAAATACACGGATGGGCTCGGTTAGTTCACCGTGTGTTCGTATTCGATCACGACTTGGTTGCCTTCAATGAATACATTACGGATTTCACCATCTACGGTGATACGGTTTTGTAGATACACGGAGCCCGAAGAAGAAATATCGCGTTTGCTCATAGATGGAATCACTTGACCAGGACGAACATGCAATTGTTCGCAAAGTTGTTTCACGAAGCCAAGTGTTAACGGAGCGTTCCCACGTAACAAAGCAGAGAACTCATGCAAGCTTAAACCTAGGCGCTTTGCCATCTCCATTTGGGTGAGGTGCATTTTTGCTTTTTGCGACATCCAAATGTCGTAGAGCGCATTTCTATCTAGCTCTGTGAATTCCATGGTTTATCTCCGTATGTCAAAGTGACACTAAAGTCTCATATTTGAGCTTGATAAATGTTAGCGATGAGTCAAAGAACCTACAATTGATGGTTCGAATGATAGCGGTTCTCTTTCAAACTTCGAGTTTCATCACACCCGAATAAAGGGAATAACACATTAATCACATTTAGCATTAGGATTCATACCCTTGTAATTACATATAAGTCATTAATGCAACTCTAAACAGCGAACGGACTTCTCCCTCTTTCTTATCGACGAAAACACATCATGCAACATGCATCATTTGTTCTAGGGCGAACATGTAAACTCTGCTACCTTTCACTCATTGTTATATAAAAAGAAAATTCAACTATGCCGCAGTGGTTTACCGAACTTCAAAATTACGTCATGGCCAACCACCAAGACTGGAGCAGCAGTGTATTATTCATCACTGTTGCCAGTTTTTTCGCTTGGATCGCTTGGCGCGTTTTATATTCTCGCCTAGCAATCCTGTTTGAGAAAACCCCATTTCATTGGGACGATTTATTACTGGAAGCACTTAAGACACCAATCAGTACGTTAATATGGTGCTGGCCAGCAACCGTCTCGCTTGGCATTGTGCTACAAAGTGAGTTAGGAAATGAATTCAACTGGTTAAGTACGCTGAAACTTATTCTGGTTATTAGTATTCTCGTTTGGATTGTGATGCGTCTTATCACCAATGTAGAAGACTACGTTCTTGAACAGAAAACGCGTGACGAGACAACCGTACAAGCCGTGGCTAAAGTCGCTCGCCTGTTCTTTATCATCATCGGTGTATTGACCGTTATGCAGGCGTTCGGTCTTAGCCTATCGGGTTTACTGACTTTCGGTGGTGTCGGTGGTTTGATTGTCGGTTTGGCAGCCAAAGATCTTCTATCAAACTTCTTTGGTGGTTTGATGATTTACTTCGACCGTCCATTTAAGGTTGGGGATTGGATCCGCTCTCCCGACCGTCAAATAGAAGGAACGGTAGAACGTATCGGCTGGCGTATGACCAGCATTCGCACTTTTGATAAGCGCCCACTATACGTACCAAACTCTGTATTCAGTAACATTGTGGTAGAAAACCCATCACGCATGCTAAACCGTCGAATCTTCGAGACGATTGGCTTACGTTACGACGATGCCGCTAAAGTACCCGCAATCATTGATGCGGTTCGCGATATGCTCAAAAACCACAAAGACATCGATACACGCCAAACGTTGATCGTAAACTTTGATGCGTTTGGTCCATCTTCACTCAACTTTTTCATCTATACCTTCACCAAAACGGTGAACTGGGTTCGCTACCATGAAGTGAAGCAAGATGTTCTCCTGCAAGTCATGACGATCATTAAAGAGCACGAAGCAGATATTGCGTTCCCAACACAAACACTCAAGCTCGACCCAATTCAAATGGCCAAAGCACAAGAAGACCACCACTTATAAAGTCAAAGTCTAAAAATCACAAAGCCCGCTCTTTTAAAAGCGGGCTTTTTCTAGTTGGTCATATCAACCGTTATTGTTGCGCGAGGATCGTACGTGCATTCAACGGTTGAATTGGACGGTTGTTTTGCCCCATTGCTTTCGCAAACTCTTTCACCTGTTCTGGGGAGATGGTTTGTGTCTCTTTGATCACCAACCAACGCACACCTTCAGAACACGGTGGCGTGGTTAGAGAACCATTGAAGCGGTAGTAGTCTTTATCACTTGGGACTAGGGCATCAGCATCAAATGGGACTTGGATGGCTACATCCTGATCTTTAGTTGGGATGTTAGCGAGCAGCTTAGCGAGATCTGGGTTCGCGTCACCCAGTTTAAAGAACACCGCCACAACAGCCAGATGGCCTGCTTTATCGGCATGCACAAAGTGTGCTTCTAGTGGGTATTCTTTACCATCTACATGGTTTTCAGATGGCGTATGGAAGTGGAATTGTTTTAACGTAAACTCTTTACCATCAATAGTGAGCGTGTTTTTGCCTTCTAAACTGGTCTGTAAAGTGTGGCCGTTATTCAGCAGTGAAATCGCCTTACCTTCGTAATCAAAATCCAGTTTTTCTAGCTTGGCTTCAGTCGCTGATTCAATATTAATCGGACTTTGATTTTGACCTTTCGCACATTCAGAAGCGAACTCCCCCCAATTTGCAGGGCCGTGCTCACCCTCATACCCCCAGTTTGCCGCGTTTGCTGAGCCTGCAAATACCAATGCTAAACCAAGTGCTGTCAGTGACTTTCTCATTTTCATTTCCTTTTTTTGATTATTGATTAATGAACCGTTTTTATATACCTACGTTCATCGCATGCAGTATTAGCAAAGGAATGACAGAATTGGATTAGCTAGCACGGTGCAATCTATGTTTACCTGCTAATTTTGGAAATGATCTCTACATTTTATGTAATTGATAAGTCGACGATTAGAGAGCGTAAAGGTACGGCTACGTACAAAAATGTCACAGCAGAAGATCACCCTAACCTACGTTTAGAATACGTAAGAATATAAAATTACAACAGCGATTAAACCATTAAAACACCACTAGATATATAAATAACAAGATTATATTCATGTGCTATTTCTTTTATTATCTTAATACCCCATTGAGATATTAATAATTAAAATAAATCAAAAGAGACACATAAAATATTATTATTAGTGTTTTAACCTATCAAAAACAAACCTGATCACATAGTAAAACTTAAAATACAATTTCATTTTGAGCGTTTTATTAGTAAATATCACCTTTTATACAGTCACCTACTGATATATCGACAATCATTGGTATTCTCTTATTTATTTCTTATTGGAATGCCTACCATGCGATATCAATCAGCACCTGTTAATACTGAAGAAACGCAAGAAACAACAATAGAAAGAGCTGCGCGACAGCAGCAAGAACGCAGAGCTGAATTAACTTATTCATCAAGCGACTATAAGCGCTGGAATGATAATCGAGATAAAGTAGTCGCGGACCGTAAAGTAGAAGAGCAGAACAACCATATTCACGTAGGCGAAGAACGTGAGTTTTCCGATGCAATTCTGTCACCGATGCCGACATCAAGAAAGGAAATGATCGATGCGGCCGGAACACGTGTGCTACCGTCAGACCTGCTAGGCTCTAGCTTTAATAACCAATGCGTCAGCGCAGAGATCGTTGCTCACCAGATGACATATCTAAGCCCAGCGACAAAGAAAGAAGTAGAAGAAAGTGGTGAGCTTGTTTTCAGTGGCATGCAATATAAACACGCACATGGAACAGTAGGCACTATCGAAGTCATTGATACCTTCGCAGGGCAACAACCCGACAAAAAAACATCACAGATGGCCTACTGGGTCGCGCAAGGCAAGTATCTCGATATACCTAAACACCCTGACCCTCATCGCGATCATTTGTATGTTTTCACACCAAACTTCAGCGGCTGCTCTTTTGTTGTTGATGATTGGAGTGATGATCTAATTAGGGTTTATCATGTGGAAGGCAGCAAAGAAGATAAGCAATACAATGACGTGAAGGACCATCGCAACGGTTTAATCAATTATATGAGTTTTCGCGACTACGGTTTCTACCAAAAAGGGAACACCACCATCAAGAGTGTGAATGGCTTTGCGTTTATGCGCTACAACATTCAAGCTCGTCATTGGGAAATCCATTATCAAAAGCAAGAGCATGCACCTGCACTTGGGCGGCCAGCGACTTCGGCTAAAACATTATTCTCCTCAGAAAAGCACACTGTAAAAGTCATGGTTTCGAAGGAATCTCGCGTAGTTGAAACCGGAACCATCGCGATAAACCGCTAAGGCTGAATTAATAGAAAATAAGCAGTAGCGAGTTTCAAACCAACTCGATAAAACAAAAACGCCCCAAGGTTAACTTGGGGCGTTTTTATTAATCTTATATCAAGAGGTTTTAGGTTGCTTTATCGCGACCTTATTCCCAATCAAGAATAACCTTGCCTGACATACCGCTGCACATTACGTCGAAGCCTTCTTGGAAGTCATCAATCTTGTAGTGGTGCGTGATGATTGGCGATAGATCCAGACCAGATTGGATCAGTGAAGCCATCTTGTACCATGTTTCAAACATTTCGCGACCGTAGATACCTTTGATCACCAAACCTTTGAAGATAACTTGGTTCCAGTCGATACCCATGTCTGATGGTGGAATACCTAGTAGTGCAATACGACCACCGTGGTTCATTGTGGTTAGCATTGAGTTGAATGCTGCTGGGTTACCAGACATTTCTAGACCAACGTCGAAGCCTTCTGTCATGCCTAGCTCAGCCATTACGTCTTCTAGCTTCTCTTCAGCAACGTTTACTGCACGTGTTACGCCCATCTTACGAGCAAGCTCTAGACGGTATTCGTTCACGTCTGTGATCACTACGTGACGAGCACCAACGTGTTTTGCTACCGCCGCTGCCATGATACCGATTGGGCCAGCACCTGTGATGAGCACGTCTTCGCCTACTAGGTCGAAAGAAAGCGCGGTGTGTACTGCGTTACCAAACGGGTCAAAGATAGACGCTAGATCGTCAGAGATGCCTTCAGGGATCTTGAACGCATTGAACGCTGGGATCACTAGGTATTCTGCGAAGGCACCTTCGCGGTTAACACCCACACCAATTGTATTACGACATAGGTGAGTACGGCCGCCACGACAGTTACGACAGTGACCACACGTGATGTGACCTTCGCCAGATACGCGGTCACCGATTTCAAAGCCACGAACTTCCTGACCAATCGCAACCACTTCACCCACATATTCGTGGCCAACAACCATAGGTACTGGAATTGTCTTTTGTGACCATTCGTCCCAGTTGTAGATGTGTACATCTGTACCACAGATAGCGGTTTTCTTAATTTTGATCAGAATGTCGTTATGGCCAACTTCAGGTTTATCAACCTCAGTCATCCAGATGCCTTCTTCAGGCTTTAGCTTTGATAATGCTTTAATTTTCATAGTATTCACCAAACATTGCCCCGCTCTATGCGTGACAAAAAATTCTTTCATCTAATGCGTTTAAAGAAGAAATAAAGGCTTTGCCCATGAGCCGACTCAGAAGAGTTGGGAAAGCCTTTTTATCTTTAAACGTAAGCGCTTTTCTTCTTCTAATCTAACCCCTCACCTCAGTTTTAGAAGGAGGCTAAGAAGAGGAAACGAAACTTAGATGATGCCCATGTCCTTACCAACTTGGATGAACGCGTCGATTGCACGGTCTAGTTGCTCACGAGAGTGCGCTGCAGACATTTGAGTACGGATACGCGCTTGACCTTTTGGTACAACAGGGAATGAGAAGCCAATTACGTAGATGCCTTTCTCTAGAGCGCGCTCTGCGAATTCTGCTGCTACTTTTGCGTCGCCAAGCATGATTGGAATGATTGCGTGGTCAGCACCACCCATTGTGAAACCAGCGTCTTCCATACGAGTACGGAAGTGTGCTGCGTTTTCCCATAGACGGTCACGTAGGTCACCGCTCTCTTCTAGTAGGTCTAGAACACGGATAGAAGCGCTTACGATTGCAGGTGCAACAGAGTTAGAGAATAGGTATGGACGAGAACGCTGACGTAACCAATCAATTACTTCCGCTTTACCAGACGTGTAACCGCCTGAAGCGCCGCCCATTGCTTTACCTAGCGTACCAGTGATGATGTCGATACGGTCAACCACGTTGTGGTGCTCGTGCGTACCTGCACCTGTTTTCCCCATGAAGCCAACAGCGTGAGAGTCATCAACCATAGTCAATGCGCCGTACTTCTCTGCGAGGTCACAGATAGCCGGTAGGTTTGCTACTACACCGTCCATTGAGAACACGCCGTCCGTTACGATAAGAATGTGGCGAGCGCCTGCTTCTTTCGCAGCGATCAGTTGTTGCTCTAGCTCTTCCATGTTGTTGTTCGAGTAGCGGAAACGCATCGCTTTACATAGACGAACACCATCGATGATTGACGCGTGGTTTAGAGCATCAGAAATGATTGCGTCTTCTTTACCTAGGATAGTTTCAAATAGGCCCGCGTTTGCGTCGAAACATGACGTGTAAAGAATCGTGTCTTCTTTACCTAGGAACTTAGAAAGCTTCTGCTCAAGCTCTTTGTGGATGTCTTGAGTACCGCAGATGAAACGTACTGAAGCCATACCAAAGCCGTGGTCATCCATGCCTGCTTTACCTGCCTCGATAAGCGCTGGGTGGTTAGCTAGGCCAAGGTAGTTGTTCGCACAGAAGTTAAGCACTTCTTCACCGCTAGAGATTTTAACCGCCGCTTGCTGTTGAGACGTGATGATACGCTCTGCTTTGTAAAGGCCTTCCGCCTTTACTTCTTCAATTTGCTGTTCAATCTGTTGGTAAAATGCAGAAGACATTCGCAATTCCTTCCTGTTTATAGTGTCGAGTTTTTACTCGATTAGAATTAGGTTGAGCCTTTATGTGACGGGCATCACAGGCAATTACTTATCAATTAAGTGTAGTGTAATTCAAGGAAGGAAAAACGATTATCCCTCGAGGTGGAAAAGCATTAATGAATCCGAGGCACGAATCCAGTTAATGCTTTCCTATGAGGTTGTAATGAAAGGGATTATAGCCAAGTCGGCTTAGCTAAAAGTGCTTCAAAGTCCTTAGCGGGTAATGGTCGGCTATAGTGGAAACCTTGTCCGAACTCACAGTTTAGGTTTTTCAGGTAATCCACATGGCGTTGTTCTTCGATGCCTTCTGCAACGATCTTAAGGTTGAGCGCTTTCGCCATCGCAATAATCACGTTAACAAGCTCACGGTCGGATTCGTTCTCAAACATGTTCTGCAAGAAACTGCGATCGATCTTGAGGCGATCAAACGGGAACTTCTGCAAGTAACTTAATGCGGAATAACCGGTACCAAAATCATCAATGGTGAGCTTCGCGCCCAGAGTTCGTAAGTTATCTAGCATCTCCATCAGGTCACTGCTGTGGTTAAACAACAAGCTCTCTGTCACCTCTACATCGAACAATTCTGGAGACAACCCCGACTCTTCTATGTGCTGCTTGATCTGTTCGAAAAGTCGATCACAGTATCTAAACTGCACGCTTGAGAAGTTTACCGACACAAACAGAGGTGTAACGTCCTGCCATTTTGCCGCTTGTTGGCACGCTTGACGAATGGCAAACTCACCCAGTTGATGAATCAAGCCATTCTTCTCAGCAATCGAGATAAACTCTTCTGGATTCACAAAACCAAACTTCTCGTCATTCCAACGCATCAGGGCTTCTGCTCCAACAATCGCCCCGCTGTCGAGATCAATGATGGGTTGATAATAAAGCTCTAACAAATCGTGAGAAATAGCATGACGTAAGCGACTTTCCAAGTCTAAGAAACGCTGTAAATCTTGGTTCATGTTGTGGTCATAGAAGCAGAATGCATTACGGCCGTCTTGCTTCACACGGTACATCGCCATATCAGCACAAGCGAGTAGCTGCTCTGAATTATCGCCATCTTCTGGATAAACAGACATACCTACGCTAGCGGACAAGAAGAATTCATGATTTTGCCAAACAAACGGCTCGTTAAATACAGACAATACAGTTGCGGCAAAGCGCTTAGCACTGTCGGCATTGTCTAAGTCTGGAATCACCAATAGGAACTCATCGCCGCCAATTCGTGCCAACAAATCGGTTTTCCGCACCGCCTGATGAAGCCGCTCAGCACTCAGTTTGAGGATCTCATCACCAACAAAGTGTCCCATCGAATCATTGATTTGTTTGAAATGGTCAAGGTCGATGAACATCACCAGTACACTAGAGCCTGTGCGTTCAGCGCGTGACAGCTCTAAACCAAGGCGTTCAGAACCATAAACTCGATTTGGTAAACCGGTTAATGCATCGTGCTTGGCTTGGTAAGCCAACTCCATTTCTGACGATTTACGACGCTCTATCTCACTGGTTAAACGTTGGTTTTGCTGAGATAAGAAGTCTTTGCGCTTCTTCTCTTCTTCCAGTTTGATCTTCAGCTCAACACGTGTGTTATTAAGGTTGAACGCATACAACAAGCCAAACACAATCAAAATTGCGAGGATACTTAACCCAGAAATAAATATTCGAGACGTGTAGATATCGCGTTCGCTAAGTGACTCAAACCAAGCCATCAATTTAAAGTGATGGTGCTCGATTGGCACTTCGAAATAGATCTTCTCTTTTAGCTCTTGAGCCAGTGCTTCAGGCTCAGTGATGTTTTCCTGTTCCAACTTACGGCTGATAGAATCCCATACTTCCATTTCCACATTATTGATCTTCAGCACCATGCGACTGTAACTGTCTTCATGCTCCTGATTAGTCAATTGGGAAATGACTACCTTCTCGTTGATATCCGCAATCAAATAGCCGACAGGTTTGCCTGAGAACATGACTTGCTTTATCACCTGGATAAGTACTTTGCCATCTTCACGCACCGCTCTGACTTCTTCACTGTGGTCGTGATCATTCAATAAACGCGAAGTATCAACACGATGATCGGACTTTTGACCTGTTGTGATAATGGTCGAGCCATCAAGACCTATCAAAGTTAACTGGTTGTAGATCAATTGATTATTGACGATTTTGGTTTCAGATTTCTCTTGCAGTTTACGTTTTAGATTGATCAAACTTGCGCCTAAACCATACTCCATCGACATGCCTGAAGCGAGGTTGGCAAAGAAGGTTTGTACCGTTTTATCGGTCGATAAATGGTCTATATCTTCACTGGCAATCGTAAATAAATTATCAAGGGTACCTGCATAACTTTTCACCTTTAGATCGAGTTCTCGATGCTGTGATTCTTTTAGTTTATGTTGACCTAAACTGGTGACCGTAATAATCATCGCCAAATAGAGCGACACCAATATCGCACTGACTGTGATGATCTTCTGACTTGATATTTTTTTTACAGACTTTCTCATATATCTTTCTTACTATCTTCTAAGAAGTAGTCATTATAAAAATAGTAAATAGATGGGTAGTATTTCTCGACCAAGGCTTGGTACGTCCCATCTTGCTTAATTGAATTTAAGTATTGGTTAAACGCGGTTTTTAATTCAGGAGAGTCCTTACGGAAGGCAACCGCCATTTTTTGGTTTTCTGATACTGGGCCAATGACTTTGATTTCCCCCGGCCACTTTTCAAGTGCAATCAATGTATCTGCAACATCAAGCAACGTACTTTCCGCATCGTTTTTCATTATGGCAGGCACCATTTCGTTCAATCGGCGCTGACCATCCGGCAAAATCACTTTTGCGCCGGTGTCATAGAGGTTATACAAGTTCGGGTCGAGACAAGAATGCTCCATCGCTAAGACTTCACGGCCTTTAATGAGTGACTTCACCATTGAAATATCGTCATCAATAGAACCTGTTGGCTTAATCGGAGTTAATGAAGAGTCAGTGCGTGCTACTAGCCAGACTGCGGATGGGAAATAGTCCTCCGAGAAATCAACAATTTGTGCTCGCCAATCAAGAATCGTGACGCCGTTAGCGATCAAATCGCCTTCAATCGCCATCTTTTCACCAACCATCAATTGCGCATCTTTGTATTCAACTTGCTGCCCAGTCAGTTTACCAACCACATTGTTCCATTGGGCTGGGACGTATTGGTAACGTACGCCAAGCGATTTAGCAAATCCCTTGATGATATCGACATCCAACCCCGTCAATGTTTGCATTTCACCTTGATCGATGTAGGAAACAAAATTGGCATAAGGCACACCAATATGGCGTAACACGCCACTGTCCTTAATGTCTTGCAGATCGCCAGCAAAGGTCTGAATCGGTAGCAGCGTGACCATCCCTATCGCAAGAGTGGTCATGGTTTGCTTAATTGTTTTCACTGACATGATGAATATCCTTCTCTTTCACAAAGCGCCCAATTAAGGGCGCTTTGATACTTAACAACAGCGTTAGAACGAGTAGTACAGGTCTGCAATCGCTTCGATTAACCCTTCTACATCTCTCTCATCGTGGAACAAGTGAGTAGAGATACGCAGCGCATGCGTTTCAAACGAATCGTCTTTGTACAACTTGAAGCTTGTCGTGCGAATGATGTAACCATAGTCCTCGCGAAGACGATCACGGAACAATGTTAGTCGTTCCTCATCCGTCACATCATCAAACGGGTTAAAGGTCGTCAGACCGCTGGTTAGTCCTTCCACGTTTGGTGAGTACATCTTCGCATAAGGTAACGCTTCACTAAGCAGCGTTTTACATTGGTCACTCAATTCTAAAATGCGTGCTTCAATTCGGTCACGACCAATTTCATCCCACATTTTACAACTATCAGCAAGTGCTTGTTTTGACGGATAGTTATCGTTACCAATGTATTGCATTTGTAGCTGTTTGCCTAGGTAATCAGCATGAGAAAGCGATGAGTTGATCAACCACAATGGATTTTCACGATCGCTCCAGTACTCATTTAAACGGTTACCGTTATCACGTACATACAAGATACCTGTCGCGCCTGGACCACACTGCCACTTATGGCCAGATCCTGCATAGAAATCACAATCCATATCGTGAAAATCTAGGTCGAACATACCAACAGTGTGCGCGCCGTCAACTAACGTTGGGATGCGGTGTTGCTTTGCTAAAGAACAGATAGCTTTAGCAGGGAGAGTCGTACCGGTTTTGTAGGTAATATGAGAGAACACAATAAGGCGCACATTGTGGTGGGTTTCAATCGCATCGCGGAAGGCTTGAATGTAATCTTCTTCCGTGACGTTTTCTGTACCAGTGAAAACCGGAAGCTGAATTTCTACCACGTCCACACCAAAGCGATGTTTTGCCACGTTCATTGGTGACGTTGCAGCAACGTGTTCATGGTGAGTCGTTAGAATGACATCACCTGGCTCAAAATGCAGGCCATTGATGATAGAACATAAGCCATCGGTGGTGTTGCGGCTTAGAATGATTTCATCTGGGTTAGCACCAAAGCCCGGCGCAACTTGCGTCACCATTTCAGAAACATGAGGCCAAGCACCAAACTTGTCTTTCATGTCCCACGGGTACTTAGCAACGATTTTATTGTTGTCTTCGTACCCTTCTAAAACATGTTTTGGCATCGAACCTGTCGTGCCGATATTCATGTAAGTCGTTCGTTTATCCAATACGAACTGCTTTTGTACTTTACGCCAGAAGCGTTTGTCGTTTTTTCTACCTAGTCCGTTGTTGCTCCAATCAATTTTCGGTTCTTTTGCTTGAACTGTACCGGAAAATGCGGAAGCACTGACGCCAGCCACAACTGCACCAGTTGCACCTTTTAAGAAATTGCGGCGGCTGCGATTAGTCTGAATAGATTCCTTGTCGCTCATCTTTTCGATCCTTGTCGGAAGTTTAGCCATATTATTAATTATGAATCCGTAACTATCTGTTACTAAACCATTATTACCTCATCACCCGATAGTTTAGATCTTTCAGCTGCCATTAAGTGACTTTAGTTCCACTTTTTCATTTCATATGATGATATAAGCAACAATTTAACCCCTTTACAATAAACAACTATAAGCATAATGAAATATTCATTGAAACACTTATCACAAACATAAAAGATGGCGCATTTTATAATCTTTGAATCGCGCAAAAATAAACGTTGTAATATTTTCATCACAATTTGGGCGCCAAGGTTAATATTTAAATTGAATACGTTAAATCTGTAACAAATTCAGGTTCATTCATTACAATTATTAAAGTGCCATCCAAATAACAAATCAATTGAATCATTGTCCGAGAAATAAATAAGGCCACTATCCACGCCAAAAGATAGCAGGATAAAGAAGGTCGATGAAAGTAAGGCGCTTTTAAGCTAAGCGCCCGAAGACGGAAGTGATACGGCTCGCAAGGTAAATCGCTGTTGGTACTGAGAAGGGGTAACACTGGTTTCTAGGTAACTATGGTGCAGCATCAAAATAGACTGCACAATCTTCGTGCCGATGCCCAAAGAGCCACCTTCAGCATTCTTTTCGATATGGTTAATGAAGGTAAAATGAATTCGAGTCTTATCTTCACTCAAATGTGCTTGGCAATGCACTGCTGAACCAATTGGGCTGTGACGGAGTGCATTCTCCAATAAGTTAAGCACTAAACGCTCTAGCAACCCTTTATCGCCGACAGTTTTAATCTTATCTTCCACTTCAACTTTGAGTTCTACCGTTTTTCGTGAAAACTGGCTTTGCATTGTCTCAGCACATTCGGCCATTAAAGCGCTAAGCTCGACAGGGCAATATTCATAATTCGGCATTGGCGCTTCTTTTCTTGCCGCATCAAGTAACGAATGCAATTGGGTAGAGAGCTTCTCACAATTTCGGAAAGCGACGTCAATCAAAGGATCGGATTCCGGATGTTGCAAGCGCCACGTTTCCAAATAACCAAGCACGCTCGATAACGGCGTTTTCAGATCATGACTCAGTTGCAACAAGCTTTGACGACGATGAGACGATTGATACTCCAACTGTAAAAACTGCTGCTGAATGTGCTTCGCCATCATCTGATAAGAGTGCGCAATCGGCACGAGCTCTGGCACTTGGCGAGTAAAATCAGGTTGTAGGCGGAAGTCATGCTCGGCTTGTTGTTCAAGTTGATTGGTTACGCGCTCAATGGGATTCAGTAAGCTGCGTTTTACCAGCACATACGCACCCAATGCAAAACCCAAAATCGACACCAACACTAATCCTGCCAGCGCGATGTAAGGGGTATCGACTTGAGCATTGGCAATGGCGTCATGTCGGGTACTGCCAATCACCACATAGAGATAACCGACCGTAGAGCCTAATTCCTCTATCGCCGCGACAGAAAAGACTTTGTGCTCACCACGATTGCGTGGGTCTTCACCCAAAATAGGAAAGGGTTGGTCATTTAAGAATTGCTTAATGGGATTGAGATCCACCGCTCCCATGATCTCCGCCCCTTCTGGTGCTGCATGAGTGGTGATGTTGCCTTGGCTATCGAGGAAGTAGATTTCAAAATCAGGGCCGATCAGCATGAGCGTATGAAAGATCGACTTGAGCGCTTTAGGGTTGTAATCCGTCCCGATCATCAGCGGATTGTCGTCACGCATGTGGCTAGCTAGCTCTTTATGCAGGCTTTGCTTAGTGCGTAACTCAATGGTTTCTTTTTGCCAATTGTAAGTCAGTGCAATCACTACCGCCGCGAGGCAAAACCACAAGCTAGTAAATACCACTAAGCGAGATTTGAAGCTCATCCTATCGCCTCCTTAAACAGCACTAATGACTGGAAGAGAAAAGTTATTGTCGTGGCTGAAACTTGTACCCCACGCCCCAGACCGTTTGAATAAAGTGATGCTCAGAGTCAGACAAAGACAACTTACTGCGTAGGCGATTTACGGTGCTACACACAGTGTGGTGATAACCAGAATGACTGGTGTTCCATACGTGATCGAGCAATTCATCTTTACTGTAGACTCTACCCGGACGAGTCGCGAGAAACTGCAGCAAAGTAAACTCTGTCGCGGTAAGAGTGACATCTTTGTCGTTTAGGGATACTTGGTGCAACTCCGGAATAATTCTCAGCGGACCAAAATCCATCGCATCTTCGAGGACTTCATCTACTAATTTGGCTTCTGCGGTTTGGCTGACTCTGCGTAACACGTTTCGCACTCGTGCTTGGAATTCTAATACGCTAAATGGCTTAGTGATGTAGTCATCAACACCCGCTTCTAAACCGTCAACCTTGTCCATTTCACCGTCTCTGGCTGTCAGCATGAGCACTGGGCTCCAATCTTGTTGCTGACGCAAATAATGGCAGATATCGAGACCATCACCATCTGGTAAACCTCGGTCAAGGATCAATAAATCAAAGGGTTGTTGCTGATATTGCGCTTTCGCATCGGCGACATTTGTTGCTCGCGCCACTTGGTGTCCTTGAAACTTGAGATGCATCTGAACCAGTTCTGCCAAATCATCGTCATCTTCCACCAGCAAAATGTTCGCGACTAAATTGATTGCCTGTTGTTCCATGGTCCTTTCCTTGCCTTCGAGTATCCTCATTTTGCAGATGACCGGAACAAGCACGCATTTCTTTCAAAAAAGGTTCCGATGACGCCATGAGGGCTAAAGCGCTCAGCTACAAGCGCTTTGGAAAGGAGACGTCATCGGAGCCTGTGTTACTCGACTCGAGTGATGGTGACTTTCGCACCTGGGTTCAAGAAACGATGGTTCGCAGAGAGTGCTGAGTTTGCTAATCCATCATCTTGGCTAACAACACCCGCATGGAAGGCAACAACGTCACTGCTGTCATTACGAGCGGCATTGAAGCCCTCACCGCCACCTGCTGGGCCCGGAATGGTTTCGGCAAGCTCATCGTTTAGCTCTGTACCCGAATCCCAAACGTTCATGCTCATTTCGTAGCTTTCACCCACTGCGAGCGATTTGAGCGATAGCCCCGTTTCGCCAACAAAGGCATCGTTGGTATTCACAAACATAGACGCCACAGACAAGTAACCGTAACGACTAGGGTCAACCGTGATGGTGACTTCGTCCGATGCGCCAGGCAATACCAATCCATTACCTGAAATACCTTGATAGACACTGTCATTGCTGTTCATCAATTCAATCAGCTCGGCGTTACTACCACCTTCGGCAAGATGCTCAAGTTCAACAGATGCCGCTTGGCCAATTTCAAACAGTTGGTAGTCACCATTGTGAGTGAGTACCGCAAGCGGAGACATAGGTTGATTCGCAGTCAAGTTCGCCACGTTGACGGTGTAACGGTACGATTTCACTACGTCGTTATCATCATCGCTTGGACAACCAGCAAGCAAGCCGACTGAAGCTGCTACTAGTAAGATTCTGACTTTCATACATCCCCCCTTACTTCACAACGATTGTGATGGTTGCGACTGGGTTCAGCCAACGATGGCTGCTGCTGTCTAGATCACTGATGCCGCCGGTTGGATCGCTATCACCAAGGTTACCCGGATGCACGTGAACTTTGTCGTTAGTTACCGTTGTTTCAACGCCTGTGCCGCCAGTACCAAAGGTAATGAAAGGTGGGTTTGGCATGCTAGACGCAAGTTCATCGTTCGCTTCTGTACCAGCATCGTAACTTCTAAGCGTTGCTCGGTATGTACCCGCTTCCGTTGGAATCTTCCAGCTATCCAGACCGACGAAACCATCATTGGTTGGCAACAACATCGCGCTCAGAGAAAGATATCCGTGGTCACCACTGTCCAAGGTGAAGGTGGTTGCAACACCCGGATTCAAAATACCACCAGCAGGGTTCTCAACCACCGCACCACCAGCGTTACCAATCACACTAGCAAGACCAGAGATATCGCCGCCTTCTGCCATGGCTTCTAGTTCTGGCGTTGCAGCTTGACCCGTTCTGAACATTTGAAGATCAGAGCCATGTGCAGCAACAATAAGTGGCGTAAAGTAGATGCCTTTGGTTGCGTTTGTCACGGTGATTTCCAATTCCGCCGCATTCACTGATGCAGAGCCTAGTGCCATAGCGACTGAAGTCATGACGAGTCCGAGTTGGGTACGTTTTTTCATTGTGATTCCATCCTTTAATGAGGGTTGAACTACCCAAGCCCATGTGTACGGCTTTACTTCTTTGTTCGTGACTTGAGTAGGTTAAGCATTACGTTTCGAACGTTTTGCGTTCTTGCCTCTAAGAATGACGAGCAAATCTATCAGCAACTTCATCGAATTCTCATAAAATTCTCACAAGTTCTGTTCGATTTTTTCAGCAGCGATTTTTACTCTTAATCAGCTATTTACACTTCGTGTGCTCCCCTCCTACAATGCGATATTCTCTGTTTAAATCACGATTATCACCATGATTCATAACGTTCTGTCTGCCTACTATGGCGAAATCTACGGCATCGCTTTTTTCAACCACTACTTGAGCCATTACGCCCAAAGTGAACAACAAACGCTGTGGCAAACCTTGATTGCAGTGGAAGAGCTCACTGCAGAAAAGCTCAAACCTGTACTGCTGACAAATGGCATGGATATAGAAAGTCGACACCAAGAGATGCTGGATAAAGGCGTGGCAGATGCAACCAAGTGGATTGCTTTACCAAGGCAAGAGTTGGTGGCGACGCTTTTGAAGTGGGTGAAGCCTTATGAGGTTAAGTATCGAGAGTGGCATGAAGAAGTGAAAGCTTCACAACAGTATTCAACCGCTGAGCAAGAAGCTATCGAGTTGATTGCAGACCACGAAACGGCCATTTATCACTGTTGGCAGCAATACCATACTGGTGAATCTGGCTTGCCTGCACTCAATGCATTTTTGGCAAAATATCGTTAAAGCGAGACGGTGACACTTGAACCTCGTGAAACCGTACCAGACAATATCGTTATTCCGCTGCGCAGAACTGAACAATTATGGTTAATCCAAAACTCATTGCCCTACTTCCTGATCTTGCTTCGTTTATCTTGGTGGTAAACGAAGGCAGTTTTACCGCTGCTGCTAAACAACTCGGCGTGACGCCATCGGCTTTAAGTAAGTTGATCACGCGATTAGAGCAAGCGCTTTCGGTCAAATTGTTTGAGCGCACGACTCGTAAGTTGATCATCACTCAAGCTGGGCAAAAGGTTTACGACCAAAGCATCGCAATGGTGAATGCCGCGCAGCAAGCCGTTGAGCTGTCTGCGGAAGATCATGCTGAGCCAACAGGCGCACTCACAGTGGCAGCCCCTGAAGCATTTCTTAATTCGGTGCTTCAACCGTTTGTGTTGCCATTCCTAGAACGTTATCCAAATATACAGCTTAAGCTGCGTGCAGCAGATGGTGAGATTGATCTTTTCCGCCAAGGTATTGATGTCGCGTTTAAGCTCACCGACAAACCCGATGAGAATCTGGTCCTCAAAGAAATCAGCAAGACCAACCTGGTTTTGTGTGCTTCTCCAGATTACCTCACCAAACACGGTATGCCTGAGCACCCAACCGAGCTTGAGCGACACGACTGCATTTACCTTGCCGAGAACGACAAAGACAACATCTGGTCATTCTTTAAAGAGGAAGCCTTTCATTCGATTGCAGTAAGTGGACGCTACGCCGTCAACCACTCTCAAATGCGCTTAAATGGGGTTAAGTCTGGCTTGGGAATTGGGATCTTCCATGACTTCGTGATCAAAGACGCGTTAGAGCAAGGAGAAGTGGTGGAGGTGCTACCGGATTGGATGATCAAGAGTAACTACCACGGCGCTATCGCGATGCAGTATGCACAAACCAAATACATGCCTGCTCGTCTGCGCGTGTTTATCGACTTCGTTAAGGAGCATTTAGTCTCTGAGGATACTAACCATGTTTAATGCCATTCATCACGTCGCGATCATTTGCAGCGATTATTTCAGGTCAAAACGCTTTTACACTGAAGTGTTGGGATTGAAAGTCATTGCTGAAAACTATCGTGAAACCAGAGACTCATACAAACTTGACCTTGCTTTACCTGACGGCAGCCAAGTTGAATTGTTTAGCTTTCCGGGCGCCCCAGAGAGACCGAGCTTTCCTGAAGCACAAGGGCTACGACATCTCGCGTTTTTGGTTGATGATGTTGAACAGGTGAAAGCCTACCTAGAATCGAATGGCGTTGAAGTTGAGCCAATTCGTATTGACGAATTCACAGGTAAAGCATTTACCTTCTTCCAAGATCCAGATAGCTTGCCGCTAGAGATTTACCAGAAATAAAAAGAGCCAGCACGTCGCTGGCTCTTTTACTATTCCACTCTTTATCTGTTACTAATTCAACGCCGTTTTCAGCTTCTCGACGCGGTTGAACAACAACCAATCCAATGCGAGTACTGTAACAATCGCCAAACCGCCCATCGGGAACGCCAGACACAATACTACCAACGTTACTAAGCCAAGCTTCCAAATGCCGTCTTGCTGAAATTTAGGTGGCGCACCCAGAGCTGCACTGCGACTAGGACGACGAATCCACCACATCACCACGCCTGTGATTGAGATTAAGATGAACGCCAAACAGAACACTACGTTGAGCACTTTGTTAAGCACACTGACATCACCTTGATGCAGTGACACACCTGCCGCCATGAACTTGGCAAATAGGCTGTAATCTTGCCACGTTACATCTACCAACAAGCGACCAGAATATTGGTCAAAGTGACTAGTGCGATCTTGTCTTGGGTCGGAGATATCGCCACCCATAGAGTTAGCTGCAACGGTGTAAACACCCGTCTCAGAGCGTGGCAAAAACAGCTTATAGCCCGTAAAGCCCATCATTTCGGCCTTGAGGATGATATCATCAATGGAGAGCGCATCATGACTGCCTGCGTATGCCATCTCTTCTTTCATATTGGCATGATCATGAGCGGGCTTATCTTTCGATTCTGGCACAGCAGCGAGCTCTAAGTTCCATGGCATCTCTTCTGAAGCACCGTGGTTGAGATCTTTGTGTGTCAGTGTGGATTCCGGTTTCTCACCCCATGTGTAATAGGTTGGGAAGGTATTCCAAGCTTGCACCATTTTCGCACCCCAGATCCCTGCCCACGACAAACCTGAAATCAAAAAGAACAACAGAACAATCGACAGCACACCACCTAAATTCGCATGCAGGTCACGCATCAAAATTCGAGGGCCATTGTTAAGGCGAATTTTCAAAAAGCCGGCGCGGCTGGCGTTGTCTCTAGGTAACCAAAGGTACAAACCAGACACCAAAAGTAAAATGCCCAAACTTGCGGCGATTTCAATTAAACGGTCACCCAGGTCACCAATAAGCAACGTACTATGGATGCTGTTCATCAGTTCATAGATGCTATCACCACGATCAATGGTGCCTTGTACGTCTCCTGTGTAAGGATTTACTGCAACAATCAGTGAGCTACCTTCTTGGTTTTGAATCGAGAATCGGTTGGCGATATCGGCCGTTTTTGCAGGTACAAATTGAGTGACATTAAAATCGGGATACGCCTGCTTTACCGCTTCCAATTGTGTAGAGACAGTAACGGTTTTTTCGTGTGGTATGACATGCAATGTCTTCTCGTATCGAGCCAGTTCGATTTCATCATCAAACAGCATCACCAACCCTGTAAGGGAAAGCATGAGCATGAACGGGATAACGAATAACCCTGCGTAGAAGTGCCATCGCCACGTCATAAAGTAGATGGATTTTGCGCGCGAGGCTTCCTTAAGTTGAGGCTTTGCCGAGTTTCTCAACATATGTATTTTCCTTTTTTCATAGTTAAACGCCCAAATTCAGCCAAAAGAATCCTGCACATACGCATTCGTATGCGGCGCTATTTGACTTAGATTTGGGAGTACGACTGCTCGAAGTGGCAGTGTTATGTGACTTTACTTGTAATGGTTTTTGTTATGAGAAAAGGGAAACTGGCGGCGCTCGAGGAACTGGTGTTTCAAATCGCACACTTAGAGCCAAATAAGCGTAGCTGTCAGAAATCACCAAGCTCAGTCTTGAGAGTATTGGTGTCGTTGGAAGTGTATCGTGATGAAAAGTCGAGAAGTGGCTAAAAGGACAAGGCTTACCTTTGTGGCTGACAGAGTTGTCACCCTCTTCTATTTGAACCAATTCAAAACCGTTAAGCGTACATAGCGTCGCCCATACGCCCATGCTGTTACCATGAGCATTGATAACAGGCATCAGCGTCACTAGCACCCAACTGAGAGCACTAGCAAATAACATCGAGCGGTAAAAAGGAATTAATCTACGCATAACGGTGACTTAACAAATTTCACACAGCGTAACCAATTCTGAGTGGTAGCTCAAAAACAGGATCAATAAGTGGCTGCTACCTCACAGGTTTTCTTGAATACCTCGATTGACAGGCCCAAAAAAGCCCGCCGAAGTGGCAGGCTAATGGTCATTCCTTCAAGTTGGATAAACGGTTAGCTAAACAGTTTGCTCCAGATACTTGGGTTGCGTTTGTCGTGGTACTCTTCACGAAGGCTATCGATTTCACGCAGTTGGTCTTTCGCTTCTTCTAGCTTACCCGCATCAAGATCCGCTTCAATCTTATCTAGCGTTACCGTCAGCTTGTTAAAACCTTCTAGGTAGATATCGAACTTCTCTGGTGGGTAATTACCACGCTTAGATTGTTCAACGATCGCTTGCAAACTATCAATCGCAGATTTCATGGTTTCAACATCAGACGCTTCTGCCGCCTGTTTGAATTCCATCTTCATCTGCTTCATGTTTTGTTTTAAGTCGACGGCTTCTGCCATTGCGTACGTTGAGCCTAACGCAATGACACACCCCAACACTAAAGGACGTAACATCTTCACTTCTCCATTGAATGCCGAATTCTGAGCCGGCTTTTTAATGCGAGCAGTGTAAAGCAATCCCTTAACACTTGCATAACCAAAAATGTAATCAAGTTTATGCGTTGCGAATCTCGTCATACTCTGCAATTGGCGTACGGCCACGCAGCTCTAAGAAGGCTAAGAATTGTTGTGCTGAGTGCGTAATAACTTTACCACTATCGATGCCGACTCTATCCATTAACTCACCCACCAAGCTCAGGTTACCCACATCGTGGCAGAAGTGCGCATCACTGCCTGTGGTGAAGAAGACACCGAGCTCTTTACCGATTTGGGCAATCTCATGGCAACGGTCTACGCTGCCAACACGGCTGTTACCTTTCAAAGTGGTGTTATTGATTTCAATCGCGACATTGTGCTCTTTAGCGCACTTCAGTACAGCTTCAAAATCGAAGTCAAAGTTGGGGTTACCTAAATGGCCTAGCGCGTCAACGCGACCGTTTTTGATGATGTTCAACAGAGCTTCACTGTGCGTAGCACTATCTGCTGGGCGGAACACTGGCTCATGAAAGCTAGCAATCACCCAATCCAAGTTGCGATCAACGCTATCTGGAATATCGATGTCACCCTTGGTGTTCATGATGTTAGATTCAACACCGCGAATAATGGCAACGCCTTCAAGAAAGCGAGGCAGAATTTTCTGGTTAGAGAAGAACCAGTAATGAGGCGCACCCGGCATTGATTCCGCGTGGTCGGTCGTGCAAAACATATCCAGCCCGTTCTCTTTTGCCGATTTAGCGTTTTCAATCAACGTACTGTAAGCGTGACCGCTAGCGTACGTATGCGTGTGGGTATCAACCTTAAATTCCATCATCAACTCTCTTGGCGCACAAACTGGCGGCTATTGTATACCCACATGTCAGTGATCGTCAGCCCAATATTGGGACGAAATCTAATCTTATTCCTCACAGATCGTTTTAATCAGCGGCAATGCTTTCTCCCAACCATGATTGAACATCGACACAAAATCACTATGGGTAGAAATGGTGATACTGAGCAACAAGCGATCTTGCAGCACATCGATCTGGTAGATCTCCCGTGATCCGATCCACTTAGAAGCCAAGTCAGCGTCTAATTGCTGCCTATTGTCTGGGTTGAAGATGGCAACATGATGAAACTCAAGTTTATGCAGTGGCAAAACAGTGTCCACTACTGCCCGAGTCCCCCCCATGTCTGGGTCGTAAAAAGTAATATCCCCTCCCTCTTCCCAGTCGCCATCAAATTGAGATTGTGGTGAAAAAGCTTGTGCCCATCGTTTGTACAATTCGATATCCGTCAGCACGCTCCATACGCGCTGCGGCGTGGCTGCAATCTCGACGTGATAATTTAAAGTCAGCATGTTCTCTCCCTTAGCTACTTTCTTGACGCTAGTTCATCCTGATTAAAAATCAAACAATTCGGTTGTAACCAGAAGAAGAATTGCGAAGCCCGACATCAATGGGCAAGTTCGCATGCAAAGGAGCCACGAAGGCGACATTTAGCAGTCGCTGCATAATAAATACAACTCTGCCAACTCAATATTTGGTGCTTTTCATTAAACTTCGCCATATGGATCGAGATAGAAACAAAGTGAAGCACTAACAACGGACAAAACATGAACGGCTTAAAAAACGGTGAATTTCAATATATAAAACAATGCATTAATGAAATGAAGCCGGAACAATTACGCGAAATAAAAGGCGTAATTGAATTTAGAAGGAAAGCGTTAATCGATGAGAAACCGCTTATCTCTGACGAAGAGATGGAGTTTATCACCATCATGTTCAAGAAAATGGAATAGCAAACACATGTGTTTTTTGATTGAAGACTATTTAAACAAAAAAAACAACGGCATCAACCTCATCGACATCAATTACAAACTGCAAGAAATTGTCGATGAAGGCGGAGTAAATCTCGGATATGAGGTGCTTATTAACCCCGCTAATTTAACAGATAGCGCAGCAACCGAAGTGTACGATCGAGAAATCAAATACCCGCACATGAGCCGAGCATTAATCGCACGCTTAGATAGGTATATTGCTCGCCATGCATGCGACTTTAAAGGGAAACATCTATTCATAAACCTTGAGCGAAGTAACCTATGCGATAAATATTTGCTGTGTGATATCGTCATTCTCAAGAACAGCCTAGAAAATCTAAAGGCGAATTTGGTGATTGAAATAACGGAAAGAGATTCATGTAAGCGCTGTTCCGAGATCAGAAAAGGATTTGAGTTTCTGCAAAAACAAAAAGTGTTGCTGGCCGTTGACGACTATGATTTAAACTCTGACTTTCGAGAAGAAGAGCTCCTTTCCGGCTTCTATCACTTCCTGAAAGTAGAACACTCTGATGAAGCAGATTACTACAACAGAGTGCTGGCACTGAGCAAGAGGACACGAACAAAATTAATCATCGAACGTGTTGAAACGCAAGTGGCACGCAAGCAAATTACCCAAAGTGATGTCCAGTTCTGGGGTTTACAGGGGTTCTTATATACCACTATCGCAGTGAGCCTTTGAGAAAAATCACTCCTGACGGAAGTCCTTGAGATTACATCTATTGCATTCTACAAAATTACACAATTCCAAACAGCGAAGTTTCTTTTTAATTTTTGGAATTAAAACAGGATTAGAAATTGATCTAATAATATCGAACTTCACAAGGTACAATCCCATTCTTTGGTTATTATCAACAGGGGGATAATATTTTATTTCTTCTGCGTTAAATACTTTTTTTGAAAACTCTAGAATGGGATATCCGGCAATGAAAATATAGACGTAATCTTTAGACTTACATTGCCTTAGCAAATAATAACAAATAGCCTGAACAACTAACTCAAAGAAATGTTCTGAATTCATAGCATGGCCCAACTTGACCAAACAACTGCGCTTTAGTTCGTTTTCTGGAATAGGAATAAAAGATGGAAGATTATCTAACTTCTCTAAGTTTAAGATGCCAGCCCAATGTCCAACTATGTCACCTTGACTGTTTTTTAATAGGATTCCCTTGTATTTAACCTCATTTTTTAACGCGTACAATTCGTCAATAAAGCCACGTAGCGCAGACACATTGTCATAGAAGTCATGAAATAATTCGATATGTTCATAGTATGTGTGAGATTTAATTTCACTGGTCACTTTGTCTGGCATACGATTATAAGACAAAGCGGTTAGCGAGAAATCAAACGCTTTTATGAGGTTCGTCAGGACTGCCGAGTAACGAGACGGGCTCTTTTGTTCACTTTCGTCAATGGTAACGATGATGTCCGAAAGATCCTGTTCAAGAGACTTAGCAATAAGAAACTGCTTGTATAATGGAGGGACGACTTTTCCTGTTAGCCACCGACTTAATGTAATTGAGTCTAAACCTTTAAAGTCATCGTAATATGATTGTTGTAATATCGCGATCAACTCTTTTCTAGAAATTTCTCGCTCCTCTAACCAAGAAGCAAGTTCCCTTTCGAAATTGTAACTCATAATCTCACCACTAAAACTGTATTTTTATTTATTAGCGAACCTATTAACCAGTATCTTTGCCAATAACAAGCCATACAGTCATTCATGTTTTCCTTTCGAGATTTAACTATGACTGACTAAGATTAATAGATTTTAGTAATGAGTGGATCATACACTAAGATAATAAGGCGTCAGGTTAGCAGCTCCTTCGATACTAAAAAACCGATGCTAACACAGTTGATTTTTGTTAAAGATATTATCCTATGTATACTGGAAGTTATTATAAGATAAAATACGAAACAGCTATTAATATAAAACATAATTTTTGAAGTCACTCTAAACAATATTGTCGAGAACGATTTTCCACTTAATGTTCGTTAATCAATACGTTTAAACAAATTAACAGTTCGATTTTGAGCCTTATGCGCAACTAATAACCGGCCCCAACAAGTGTTCAGCACTGTCGCAAGGACAATCAAAGTCACGCCTATGATTTGTCTGTGGCTCATTTGGTCATCGAAAAACGCCCATTGCCATACTGCAGTAAACAGTAGATTGGTGAAAATAAGCGGTGCAAGTTGAGAGCCACTACTAACTAACTGATACGCTTTTGAACGAAATACCTGTGTATTGATGATCAAAAGAGACATCAAAAAGACAAGCAATGTATTCGGTGTTTCAAATTCGTGTAATGAAAGCGAGTGCAATAAAACATTTGAATCATTGAAGAGCACCAGCGGTAATATCAGTAAAGCAGCGCAACCGAACGTCCAGAAGTTGATTTCTAGTGGCGACATGCCGCTCTTACTGGCTTTATAAAGTGTCAACTGCGAACCCGAGTTAAACAAACCACCCGCCAAGCCCAATAACAGGTCGACTCGCCATGTAAACTCACCATCAGAGCCTGCCAACAGGATGACTCCAGTAAATGCCATAACAAGTGCCATTATGGTCGATATTCGTATCTGACCGCGCATAAATAGCTTCTCGACGATTGGCATAAACAGTGGTCCAGTAGCGAAAAGGACCACGCCTTCAACAAGAGTTAGCGTTTGTAACGAGGCAATAAAACAAAGCTGACACAGCCCAATACAAAAAGCTCGAAGTAAAATGGGTTTAAACGTACTGGCTGTCGGTAACCTCAGTCTTTTGAACCGTAGCATCACTAACAGAATGAGCGCTGGAGTAAAGAAGCGTAAAAAACTGAACATGGTGACCGAAAAATCATTGCTAAGCTGCTTTGCTAACAAGCCAGTAACAGATAAGCTTAATGTAGACATCAACATGAAGACGATGGGTTTGTTTTCTACGTTCATTGGATACTCCTTAATTCATGGAGTATTTTAGGCAAAGGAATTAATCAGAAATAGCGAGTTATTTTAAACGCTAATGTAAGAAAAACTTACATATTAAGAGTCAACCTACCGCTAACTACAAAGGTAATAGGAGTGAAGACACTATGCGCAAATTAGTCCCATTGAAGTCGATCTATGCCTTTGTTGCTGTAGCAGAGACTGGCAGCATGACAGAAGCGGCTCAACTGCTCTCTGTTAGCCATTCCGCTGTTAGCCAAGCCATTAAATCTCTAGAAAACCAAGTCAACAAGCCTTTATTTGATCGTGTTGGTCGCCAAGTTCGCCTCAATAATGAAGGCAAAAAATACTACCGAAAAGTAGCTCCGGCACTTGAACAAATCGTTGATGCCACCGAAGCCTTAATCCACGACCAAAATTCCAAACGGATAACACTTAATATGGTCAACTCACTTGCGTTGCACTGGTGGATCCCACGCATGTCGAGCTTGCAAGATTTCGCTCCTCAGTTAGATGTCCGCCTATCCAATCTGATTGGGCAGTTCCGTTTAGAGCAGGAAGGCATTGACGCCGCAGTGGTGCATGGCAGCCCTCAAGAGTGGCAAGATTACTATTGTGAAAAGTTGAGCGAAGATGAGTTAGTGTTGGTGTGCAGCCCCGAGTTACTAGCGCAACCTGATAATCGAGACATTCAACAACTGCTATCAACTTACCCCATTATTGAAGTCACTAACGATCGCAGAAAGCACGACTGGCAAGTTTGGGAAGAAGAGACAGGATTACTGCGGCCTACCCACAAAAAACCAATGACCTTCAACATGTCGATTCAAGCTGTGCAAGCCACAACTCGACGGCTGGGCTTATTGGTAACACATCGCTTGTTTGTGAAAGACGACATCAAATATGGACAATTAGTGGAATTGGGTGAGCCAATCACTAACCCCTATCAACAGTTTTACTTTGTATGCCCACCCCATAAGCTCAAACAAGAGGCATTTCATTTGTTGAGATCTTGGTTGAGGCAAGAGTTCAGCTAATTCGAGCGCAGCCCGTCGTTTCGTCGTCTATAGGCGTTATGAAATTTATTCGTTTTTGTAGTGAATAGATTAATGCCGGAATTGGTATAAAGTAAAAGAAGTACTTTTGAACTCCAAGGATGGCTTTATGAGGTTGTATCATGTCTTAATAAGTGGCGTTTTACTCATTGTGCCAATGACAAGCTCCGCAGAACAAGCAGTCAGTGCAAATGACTCGGATTTAAAAACGTTTATTATTGGCGGCCAACAAGCCACTGCCAATCAACTTCCTTTCTTTGCTCGCCTGATATTACACCGTACTGGCTCGAGTCAGTTTGCCAACATCTGTGGTGGTACCATCGTCAATGATAGATACATCATGACCGCCGCACACTGTGTCGAATCCGACGTGTTTACCGATGGTTGGACAATCGATGATCTTCGAGTTTTAGTCAAAAACCCAACCATGAATGATGTGTTTGTTGAAGAATTCAAAGACGTACGCGCTATCACGATTCATCCCGATTACAACGCGAGTAACTTGTGGATCAATGACATCGCGATATTGGAACTAACCCGCCCTATCACAGACAACGTCCAATCCATCACATTGCCACAGGATTTTGGTGACTACAGTAACCGGTCAGTGTTCCAAATCTTTGGCCTTGGTCAAACCTCTACCAACGATGCGACAGGACCGAATTACCTGCGCTGGGCAGAAATCCAACCTCTTACAGATTCACAATGTTCTTCACTGGTTTCAGGTTTTAACTCTCAAGAAAGTTTGTGTGCGAACGGCTTCCCAAACCAAGCTTACACGGGGATATGTAGTGGTGATTCAGGCGGCCCGTTAACGTATCAAGATGGTAGCGGTAATTATCAACAAATCGGTATCGTCAGTTACGGCTCATCGGTTTGTGAGTCCCCTGCCATTCCAAGCGTGTTTACTGAAGTGCTCAATTACACCCCTTGGATAGAAGCCCAAACCAGTGCTGGGGCGAAGACAAATTACGACGCTGCTTTAGCGGCAAGGGAAGATTATCACAGTCAAGGCGACTCTGGGTTTGACCCAGAAGACACCACAAGCAATGACTTCGGTAATAATGGCAGTGATGGTGGCTCTGTCGGTTTTGGCCTACTGACGCTTGGCAGCTTATTCGTATGGTTACGTCGCCGCCAGCCCTTGTAGCACGTAGCTTCATCCACAGTTACACTTTGTAGAATAAAAACTCTAAAAGTACGTATATTCCAGTTCATTTGATGCCGATAATCCTGTTATTATCGGCTACCCAACTATTTTCAGATCAAACTAATGAATAATGCCGCATCGAGTCGCCATATGAGTGCGATGCTGTTCCTGACTCTCGGCGTCACGTTGTCCATCTTTGCTGGGTTTGCCCTCTCGCAAATGTTTGTTATCCAGAAAGATGCGTTTCAGCTTATCTCTGTGGTCAGCTCCGTGATGATCGTCAGCTGCTTGCGCTATCAATGGCGTGCATTGCCTGCCATTATTCTGAGTTTATTGGCTTACTATATCGGAACGGGACGTAGTCTAGAACATGCCTTACTCTACGCTCTCACCGTCCCTCTATTGCCTTTTGTTTTTTCGAGTTTGTTCCACTACCTCAATAACCGCTCACTTCATCAACCAGCCGCACAACGGATCAGCTTATTTTTTGTCATCGTAGGCTGCTTGTTCCCGTTCGCAAATACCATAAAAATGATGCTGGTGAATACCTTCGTTGACGGGCGCTTTTTGAGTGCTGATTTTTTGTTTTATGCCACACTTGGCAATTACTTGACCCAATTACTCGTCACCCCAATTTTGTATGTAATGGTCAGCCTTATTACCGATACAGACACTCAATCTTATCTCGCACTCGATAAAAGGCTTAGGGTGTCCAACTCTCGCTGCCGGGAGTATTTAGCTTGGTTGGCAAGCTGCGTCCTTTTATTTATTGCCGCCGCTCTTTCTTCATCCTCATTTATGCTCAACTCGTTAAGCTTCTTTGCGGTCTTACTGGTCGTAATTGGATTAGCCAAACACGGATTAATTCGACCGCTTTTTGTGGGCTCTCCATTCATTCTGTTGGTGATTCATGACGGCATCAGTCACTACAATGCCGACCGAATTTATGCTGACCAGTTTTATGGCCTGCTTGTCATCATTGCGGTATTGACCACGCTCGCGTATTTGTTAGGCGGTTACTCAGTGAAGCTCTTCGAGATGACTCAACGACAAATCCACTCAGAAAGGATTGACCCGTACACCGGCCTGTCAAACATCGCTCAATTAAAAGAAGACATCAGCCATCAGTCTTATTCATTGCTGATTTATCTCGACCTGACACCAACGTTGTCGATGCTGACGGACTTAGGTCATGAGGGGAAATCACAACTCATCATGCAATTGAGCGAATTTTTATATTCGCGAAATGAAAGCATCAATCGTTGCTATCGTCCGCCTTTTTCCACAGGGTTGCTAAGTTTCACTCACTATTCCGATGTTGCAGAACAAGAACTTCAAGAAGTCGTGGAATATTTAGAAAGCTTCCAGTTTTACTGGCGTGGAACGTCTGTCGCCTTAGTCTCACCAACCGTTTATTGCTCGGTCGTTAACCAAGGGCAAGATATTGAAAAAGTCGTATCAATTCTGTGCGATCAACCACCACAGAGCGACAGCAGCATTCATTGGGTCAACGTGCAATCTTTTGAAATGGACCGTGTCGACAAGTTGAACCACATTCAGCAAGTATTTAAACGAGAACAGTTCGAACTGTTCTGCCAACCATACATGCGACTTTCAGGGCCTGAAGAGAGTAAACAAAGTTTTGAAGTGCTGCTTCGCCTAAAAGAACAAGATGGAAAAGTACTGACACCTTCCGCATTTTTTCCTTTGATCAATCAATTCGGATTGGAAATCAAACTCGATCATTGGGTGATTCTGAATACCTTCCGTATGCTGAGCGACAAAGTCAAAAACTGGGATACGATAGGGCATTGTGCTATTAACCTTACGGCTAAAACACTAAGCGCGGAAAACCTTGCTTCTCGTATCATTGAGAGTGCACACAGCTTCGATATTCCCTTAGATAAGATTTGTTTTGAGATCACCGAATCGTCAGCATTGATCAATGAACAACAAGCTATAGAGACCTTGAATCTTTTACGTAAACTCGGTTGTAAAATCGCAATTGATGACTTTGGCACCGGTTACGCAAGCTTTGCTTACTTGCGTCGTCTACCGCTGGATATCTTGAAGATCGAGGGGGCATTCGTTCGTGAAATCACAGAGAGCGAGACCGATCGTTTGATCGTCAGTTCGATTGCGACTGTAGCTAAAGAGATGCACTTAGAAACCGTCGCTGAATTTGTCGAAACTCCCGCACACAGCCTGATTCTACAAGACTTAGGCATCGACTTCGCACAAGGGTATGGTGTCGCGAAGCCCTTACCTATGAATGCTTATTTGAATACATTGTTTGAAATCGAAGAACAGAGACAACATCTTACAAGGTCGGAAGCGGTCACATTATGACGCTTCACGCTATCAGATTTCGTCTATAAGATTTTGCGCTTTAAGCGAGAGTTAATGATGTCTTCAATCAGCTTTTGCTCTTTCTTCAATTTTTCGTAGTTCTGCTTGTTGCGCCAGCGTTCGAGGACTTTGTCTAACCCTTGAACTCGAGCATGTTTGTATTCAAGATGCTTTTGTACCGAAGCACACTCAGCCTGCATTACCGCTTGTTCTTGCTCATGGTGACGCAACATCTTTTGTAGCATCTGGTCGACACGATTTAAGTTCATCAAGGTGGCACTATTGAGCACTGGCGTTGTCAACGCCGATTGTCCCGCATGAACTTTAAGAGCGGAAAGCTGTTCTAACTGAACGGCAAGATGAGAGTGACGCTGACGCATCAAATTTAATTGCTCCCCTACTCTATCCCGTTGCTTTTCTTCCATTTGCCGCAACTTGCCGACGGCTTTTAGCTTTGATTCCATTTGCTACCTCATTGCTGCTCACTTTGGAACATTTGTGCCAATGCGGTCAAACTGGTTGGGTAATCAATAGACTCATTTGCCGACTGCTGTAAGTACGCTCTAAGATGCGGATACATAGAAACCGACTGATCCAGTTCCGGATCTTGTCCTGGTTGATATCCGCCAAGTGGCAAGAGTTCTTTAACTTGAAGGTAATTGGAGTACATTTGACGGAAGTTGTTCGCTATCGTGCTGTGCGCTTCATGGGTACAGGCGTTCATGCAGCGGCTTATCGATGCGTTAATGTCGATCGCTGGATAATGCCCTTGTTCTGCGAGTTGACGTGAAAGCACCACATGCCCATCAAGAATCGCACGTGCAGAATCCACAACAGGATCTTGTTGGTCATCCCCTTCCGCCAATACCGTATAAATCGCCGTCAAACTACCATGTGGATTTTCACTGTTACCTGCACGTTCCAACAGCTGTGGTAACACGCTGAACACTGAAGGCGGATAACCACGTGACGCTGGAGGCTCCCCTAAAGACAGCGCTATCTCACGCTGCGCCATTGCATAACGTGTTAAAGAATCCATCAGTAACAACACGTCTTTACCTTGGTCACGGAAATACTCCGCCACACGGTGACAAAGCAGAGTCGCGCGCAAACGCATCAAAGGGGATTCATCGGCTGGCGCGGCGATAATGACCGCTTTCTGACGGGCCTCTGGTGTTAAGTTACGTTCGATAAACTCTCGAACCTCTCGACCCCGTTCGCCAATTAAGCCGACAACAATAACATCAGCTTCGGTATTTTGAGTGATCATCCCCATCAAGACACTTTTACCGACACCACTGCCCGCCATTAAACCAATACGCTGCCCTTTGCCAACGGTTAATAAACCATTAATGGCACGAACACCAACATCCAGCGGAGTATCGACAGGGCGTCGCTTAAGTGGGTTAATCGGTTTTGGTTCAAGTGAAACACGATCTCCCCCTTTAAGCGGCGCGCCATCATCGAAAGGTTCACCCAGACCATTCACTACTCGACCAAGCCATTGTGAGCTGAGTTGAACGGTGCTATCGCCATCCAGCGGGATCACTTTTGCTCCTGCAAACAAACCACCTAGACGACGAATCGGCATCAGGTAAGCAACGGTATGATCAAAGCCGACGACTTGCGCTTCAATCATGTCGCCTTCTGCGGTTTCCACTAAGCAGCGTTGTTCAAGCTTGAATCGACAACCCACGGCTTGCAGCATTAAGCCGTTAACTTTGATTAGTCGCCCTGTCACTCGTGCAACCGGAATCGAATCGAGCGATGCGAGTGCATCACTCAAGCGTTCGTTCAACAACTCGTGGCTGGAAGTACTACTCATGTACAACATCAACCTGTGGCAATACGGCTTCATCCAGCAAGTGTTGTTTCACGTTATCCATACAAGCTTGTAAGCGAGAGTCACAGCTCGCATCGGCTTCTGCATCCTCAGTCACTAACTGACACCCACCAACGGGTAACTCCGCGTTTGCGACAAGCTTCCAAGCGGTTGGTAAGTCAGCATTGATTTGCGTGATTCGCTCTAGGTCTTGTGGATTCAGATGTACAATCACGCTTTCTGCTTTGCCCGGCATAGCGGATAAGGTTTCATCCACCAAAGCCAAAATCTGTTGTGGCATCAGAGTCAGCTCAGCACGAATCACTTGCTGTGCAACCTTCTGTACCAATTCACAGATCATATGGCGTTGCTGTTGTTCTTTCTCGCTTTGCCAACGCGATAATGCTTGGAACAACTCATGAACGGGTTTTGCCGCTTCCACAAAGCCTTGCTTGCCAGATTGCTCTCCGGACACAAATCCTTTTTGAAAGCCTTCTTTTTGGCCATCGAGCAGACCTTGTTGCTTGCCTTGCTCAATACCTTGGCGAATGCCCTCGTCATGCCCTTGCTGCAAACCTTGCTGAAACCCCGCTTCCAGCTGTTGTTGAACGTCGGCTTGAGTATCTTGCCAGCCTTGGTTCTCCATCGCGAAATCGTCTTCGATGTTCACAGGTTGTGCCAAAGGAGGAAAACGATGTAAGCGGTATCCACTTGGTGGTAATCGCATGGTGTTATTTGCTTTTTCTGCCATGGTCTTACTCCACTGTTGGCTCTTCGTAGAGCAGTAGCTGAATTTCACCCGCTTCATCCAACTCGCGCACCATCTGCATAATATCCTGACGCGCGCGCTGTACTCGGCTCAACACGACGGCTCCACGCAGTTCCATATCGTCTTCTAACGCTTTCACCATACGTTGCGGCATAGAACGCTTGATCGCCTGTTGCAGTAGGATATCGGCACCTTTCAATGCCACCGCCCACAGTTCCAATGGGATCTGTTGCACCAACGCATCCATGGTTTCTTCGCGCTGACGGCCCAGCACCATGAAATCAAACATATTCTCTTCGATTTCGTTTACCACATTTTCGTCATGCAACTTAAGCATTTCCATCAAGGACGCGCGGTCGCCTTCAAATCGGTTAATGATGTCAGCAGCTTGTTTCACGCCCGACAACGGGGTGCTTTGACTTGCAGACACTTTCTCGATACAACGTTCCACCAATTCGTGCAAATCGTTCGCAACCTGATGGTCAATATCTTGCAACTGAGCAATACGGAACACGATTTCATCATGGTAGTCCTGCGGCAGATGCTTCAAAACAGCCGACGAACTGTCTGCTGGTAAATACGCCAAGAAAATCGCCTGCATTTGCGGATGTTCGTTAACAATGAATCGCGCTAATGTCTCGGCCTCTACCCATTGTAAGCGCTGCATGTTGTTACGAATTTCATCGCCATACAGGTTGTTCAGCAGACCTTTTGCCAAATCGTTACCTAAAGCTTTGCGTAAAGTGTTCGACAAGTATTCTTTCGATGCGCCACGAATGCCGCTGTGCTCGCGAAAATCTTCAAAAAAATGCTGAATCACACCGCGAGCAGAATCACTTTTGATGCCATTTAACTTTGCCATCGCACGTGTCACTCGCTGGGTCTCATGACGGCTGAAGTGCTGCAACACTTTTGCTGCGGCATCCTCACCCATGCCCAGCAGCACGAGCGCGGTTTGTTCTACATAACTAAGCGTCTGCTTTGACGTTGACTGAGCTGTGTTCATTGATGTTTACCCATTGTTTCAGAATTTCGGCTACACGCTCAGGCTCTTCATTAGCAATAAGCTGTAGGTGTTTCAATTGGATTTCTAATGGAGAGCCGGCTGGCGGTAACATGTCGCTGTTGACGTCCAAACCAGAGGAGACGGCAATCCCTTTCTCGGACAGTCGGCGATTCAATACCTCTTCACGTTCACGCTCTTCACGCGTTTGCAGATTGTCGTATTGCGGCTCTTCCTGTGGTTCAGCAAACTCCAGCTCCTGTGACGGTTTATCAGCTCCAGTTAAGTGCATGATCAAAGGACGAAGCACAAAAAAGATCATCGCTAATCCCAACATCCCGCCAATCACATAACGCAAGGGTTGCTGTACGGTTGGGTCTTGCCACCAAGGCAGTGCTGGCGGCGCATCAATCTCGATTGGTGTGAAGTTGAAGCTCATCAAACTCAAACTGTCGCCACGAGTCGCAGAAATGCCGACAGCGTCCATGATCATTGTTGAGATTTGGGACTTGTCCGCTTCGCTCCATGCCACACCATCTGGTGATGCTTGTGAATTCAAGAGGACTGACACACTTAGCTTGTCAATTTGCCCCTGCTGATATTGAGTACGACGAACACTGCTGCCAACCGCATATTGACGATTGATCTCTGAGCGCGCGTTAGTGTTTTGGCTATCGTTCGTTGGCGTTTCACCCGTAACCGGAGGTTGATTGCTTAGTGAGCCAGGGATGCCCAAAGCAATTTGATCAATTGAGTTGTTTTGAATGGTATGTTCATTGCGAACCACTGGCGCATTATCGAGGATCTCTTGCGTCTCTTCGACTTGACTAAAGTCCATATCGGCTGCAACTTGCACGCGGAAGTTACTTGGGCCAACAATCGGCGTTAGCATGTCTGAAGCACGCTGGATGATTTGCTTCTCGACACTCTTTTGGTATTCAAGGTATTTAGCGTTAACTTTACCCGCTTCTGCAGAGGCAACATCTGCACTCAATAGTCGGCCATATTGGTCAATCACCGAAACAAATTCTGCCTTCATTGCCGTCACACTACCCACCACCAAATTGATGATGGCTTCCACTTGTTCTGGCTTGAGATCTTCACCTGGTTTCAGTTCTAACATCACTGATGCAGAAGGGTTTTCTGTATTCTGGCGGACAAACAAGGTTTGACGAGGAATAGCTAAGTGCACACGCGCATTCGCGACTGCATTAAGCGACATGATAGTGCGTACTAACTCACCTTCCAAACCATGACGATAACGCGCCGTTTCCATAAACTGACTGGTGCCAAGAGAGCTGTCTTCTTTTAGCGAATCGAAACCCGTAGGCAATTTCGCTTTAACACCTTTTGATGCCAACAACATGCGGATACGAGCGACTTCACCTTCTGGCACTAGTACTTGTCCATTTTGCTCTTGCATGCGGTAGCTGATGCCTTCGCTTTCCAGTACCGACACAATCTCACCGATATCAAAGCGCTCTTGCTGGCTGTAAAGCGGACGGAAACTTTGGGAAGAGCTCCATAACGCAACCACGATAATCGCAGCAACAATCGCGGCTAAAACCGCAGACAACACCAGATTGCGTTGGCTGTTAGACCACAACTGTTTGATTTTATTTGTGACATCATTCATCCCATTATTCGATGAAAGCGTCTGTGTCGTGCCGGAATGCATCGCAGAATTTCCGGCCACTTGAGTGGTAAGTTCTGACATGGATTACACCGGCATCTTCATTATATCTTCAAACGACATCACTACTTTGTTGCGCACTTGCATCAAAGCATTGAAAGAGAGACTCGCCTTCTGACTGGCGACCATTGCTCCTACTAAATCATCACTTTTACCCGTCTCAACGGCTGTCATTTTTTGACTGGCGACCGATTGGTGTTGGTTAACCGTGTCCAAAACGCTGGTCATTGCTTGCGAGAAAGACAATGGTGCATTCAAAGATTGCAGATCCAAAGGGTTAGCACTCACTACAAATTCTGGCGGCTGAACATGCGTTCGCATCGCCTCCATTTTCGACAGCATTAATTGCTCTGCTGAGACCGCATTGGTAGGTTGACTTGCCATCTACATTTCTCCTTTTAGGCAGCCGAGCCAAGCGCCGACTGTAAATCAATACCGTGTTCGCGCATTGCTGCAAGCTTGTAACGTAACGCTCGGGTAGACACACCCAAGGCATTTGCGGTTTTGGTTCGGTTTCCACCAAACTGACGTAATTTATCGAGGATGAACTGGAACTCAGCTTGCTTCTTCGCTTCAACATGACCAAAACTTGAGGTTGGCTCTGTGCAAGGGACTGGCGTCAGCAATTCAATTGGTAGCATCAGATCATGCGCAGTGATGTAATCACCGTGACGCATGACCAAAGCGCGTTGAATGACGTTTTCGAGTTCACGAATATTACCCGGCCAGTGGTACTGGCTCAGCGCAGCAATGGCATCCTGTGACAGATGACAACGGCTGCTATCTTGGTATTTTTCAATAAAGAATTGGCTGATAGGTAAGATGTCTTCTTTGCGCTCACGCAATGGCGGCCAATGCAATGGCAGTACATCTAGGCGATAGTAAAGATCTTCACGGAACGTGCCTTTTTGCACTTCTTCACGCAAGTCCTTGTTGGTCGCGGCGATCACTCGGATATCCAACTGAATCGCTTTGTGGCTGCCAACACGTTCTACTTCGCGCTCTTGAAGTACACGTAACAACTTTGCTTGAACCGCTGGTGACATTTCACCAATTTCATCGAGCAGAATCGTGCCGCCATTAGCCTCTTCAAACTTACCACTTTGCGAATTGGTCGCCCCTGTAAACGCCCCTTTAACGTGGCCAAACAGCACGGCTTCCAGCATGGATTCCGGAATCGCAGCACAGTTCACCGCAATAAAAGGCCCATCAAGGCGAGAAGATTGCTCATGGACATAACGAGCCAGCACTTCTTTACCCGTTCCCGACTCGCCAGTGATCAATACACTGGCGTTGGTGCAAGCTGCACGATGAGCCAGTTGTAAAACTTGTTTACTGCGCCATGACTCTGCAACAATGTTCGCTAAAGGTTTACCCAGAGCCTCAACACGCTTGAGCAAATTGATTAGCTGATTGGTCTCAAAAGGACGAAGCAAGTAATCAGTCGCACCGGACTTCATAGTCTCTGCGGCCAAAATACCTTGGTCTTGATCTACAATCGCAATCACGACACCCGGATTACGCTGTTTCTGATGACAAACAACAAACTCGCGTACACACATATCCGGCAAGGTTGAGCTCACCAAGGTGATGCTCGCTCGTTCTTCCAGCAATGCACTTCGCCCAGTACGACTGTGCCTAGCGGTATACCCTGCGCTCCCCAGTACATCCAGTACCGGTTGAGCAAGACGTTCATTTGGCTCAACCAACAAAATATCCGTTTTCGTTATCATTGAACCTTTACCTTCTCTTGTTGGGGTTGTTGTTTTACTTCTGAGTTGTTGTTAGCAAACTCGTTTTTGGCAATCACACGCTCGTTATCTCGAACTAAGCGCAACGTCACGCGGCGGTTCTTAGCCTGCCCTGCTTGGGTGTTATTGCTTGCAATTGGGTAGCGAGCTCCGTGCGCACGAACTTCAATCAAGTGAGGAGCAATGCCATTTGCAATGAGCTCATCTGCGACCTGTTGAGCTCGTTGGCGTGAAATCTTCAGATTAATTAATTGAGCACCAACATTGTCGGTATAACCGTCAACTAAGATTTTAGTGACGCGCTCATCAACAACAACATAACTATGCAAAGCAGCTAATGTGTTTTTTTGAGATGAGTTCAGTGCCTGTTGGCCAAACTGAAAAGGAAGAATCAGATCTCGAGCTTGAGAAAACGACAGCTTAGGTAACTGTTCTCGACATTGATTGAAAGACGCTAGTGCATGTTGGATTTGAATGGTTGGCAACGTGACACTATCTATGGCGGAAGGATTGCTTCCACTTAGTGACAGTGTAACCCAATTACCTGATGCCATGTCAAGAATGAGCGAATCTGCACCAGTTAAGAACTCAAATCGGTGAGTAGGCTGCGCAAACGTATGCGATGCCTTTTCCTTCCTATAAAGCTCTTTATGCCACGGAGCACTCTGACTTCCTAACACAGCCTTTTCCCATTTATTGTTGTTATCTTGAACATCAGCAATAAAGAGAACTCGGTTGTTTGGCTCTGCACGGAAATAAAACTTCCCCTGCGGAACAGTTGAATGCACTAAGTTGCATTCAAATTTATCACCCTTATATGACCAAGTGGAAATATCCATAGGTATTGTGACACTCTCACCAGCCAATGTGAAATTAGTTGATGATAGTCCAAACAAAAAAACTATTTTTAAAAATATAATTAAGCACCTTCCACCTTGGTATATCTTACATACCTCTGACTTAGATGATTTAATTAAAAATGCCATTGAATTAGAAGATTCGGCATAGGTAATCATATTAATTCCCTATTCTGAAATATAAAAAATGGTCATTAAACGTTCAAGAAAGCTTAGAGAAATGCTTAAAAAATCGAACTTAATACCATAAAAACAAAGAGTTAAAAAACTCAAGTTCTAAAACTTATTCTACAACCACCGACTGCACTTGGTTGAAATAACAACGAATTAGCTCACTACTTGTTATAATTATTAATAACTGATTTATTAGTTCAAACTACCGTTTTTTAATTTTTATTAAAAGTGCCTATGCTTCGATTCAAATCAACATATGAACTAAAGTCACAATCTTTAAAGTTGAAACTAAAAGAATCTAAAAAAGTCTGTGTATGCTGTGCGCAATTAAGTTAAAACAGTTTCGTTTGTTAAGGCACGGTAAAATATAAATGGAAAGTAGAGTTAATGAGCCTATTTCTGACATCAAATTGCTTGATGTAGAACTGCTAGGCAAGCCAATTCATATCATTCGTGAAAAGCTCGAAATTTTAATTTCAGAATCTTGTACTAGCCTGACCAACGAGTTACAAAATTGGCTCAGCTCCAACAAAATTGAGGCGACCTTAACTTCGGTAGATCTACATCGCTTCTCACCAACCTTGTTGGATAAAGACCAAACATCGAGCTATCTGCATCAAGAGGGTGGCATGGTCTTTATCCACAGTGATGCCCATACCTTAGTCAAACTCGCCGACCGCTTTTATGGCGCAAGCAACGACCGCGCCTCGACCACGTTGACGGCCAGTGATCTTCGCCTTCAAGAACGTATCAGCCGTATCATTACCAACTGGCTTGCCCCCCAAGAGATGTGGCAAACCTGCGAGTACGAAACGCCGCGCGGAATTGGTTTGCAGGCGGAGCTTGCGATCACATTCGAAGACTACCAAGGTGCCATTCATCTCAAACTCGATAGCACATTAATCCAAACCTTAATTGAGCAGCTTGAGCTTCATACCGATGCTGATCTCTATCAACCGTTTTGTCGTTCATTGGAAACGACGCCTGTTCGCCTCAATGTCGTACTGAGCAAAAAGACCATGGCGCTCAGTGATGTAGCGGGCTTACAGCCTAACGATATTCTGCCTATCGAGCTGCTCAATACCGTACCAGTCAGCATCGGTAATCAACCTCTTTTCACTGGTCGTGTTGCAGAACAAGACGGTCAGCTTGTATTGATTTTTAACCCAGATAAGGAATCGCAGCGATGAGCGAAGCGCAAGAGAACCAAGCATTCGACGCCGATGAATTAAATTTTGACGACTTTCAGTTAGAGGACTTTGAAACGGAGCAAGCCTTCAAACCGGAGCCTGCCGCTGAGCGCGATTTAAGCTTTTTCAAAAGCATTCCCGTCACTGTGACCTTGGAAGTCGCTAGCAAAGAAATCCCATTGGGGGATTTGATGAAAGCCGGTGAAGGAACCGTGATCGAATTGGATAAACTCAATGGCGAGCCTTTAGATGTAAAAGTAAACGGGTCTCTGATGGGGCAAGCGGAAGTCGTGGTCATTAACGACAAATATGGTCTTCGTCTTATTGATGTACACGACTCAGCGTTGAGCGGTGTTGGACGCTAAATTCCGGTGGGTTGCGTAATGAATTGTCTGAGTGTTTGGCAGCGTCGTTTGCCGTTACTAGTATTGGGGTTGGTTGGCGTGCTGTTGTTTGCCTTCCCAGCCATGGCGGCAGATAACGGCTTGACCATTTTGTCGGTGTCCGATGGGGACACGCAACAAGAATACAGCGTTAAGCTCCAGATTCTGTTGCTCATGACCGCACTCAGTTTCTTACCAGCCTTTGTTTTGATGGCCACCAGCTTCACGCGAATCATTGTTGTTTTGGCGATCTTACGCCAAGCCTTGGGCCTGCAACAAAGCCCACCGAACCGCGTGCTGGTTGGCATTGCATTGACACTCACTCTGCTCATCATGCGTCCGGTTTGGACTGACATTTACGATAATGCTTTCCAACCTTACGACAACGGTGAAATTACCTTGATACAGGCGTTCTCCGTTGCAGAAAAACCGGTCAGAAACTTCATGCTGGCGCAAACGCATCAAAGTTCGTTAGAGCAGATGCTACGCATTGCCAATGAACCCATCGACCAAAACGTCGAGGATATTTCTTTCGCCGTTGTACTCCCTGCGTTTGTCATCAGTGAACTGAAAACCGCCTTCCAAATTGGCTTCATGCTGTTCATTCCGTTTTTGATCATTGACCTTGTGGTCGCCAGTGTATTGATGGCAATGGGTATGATGATGCTTTCACCTCTGATCATTTCATTGCCATTCAAGTTGGTGATATTTGTTCTTGTCGATGGCTGGGCAATGACGGTTGGCACGCTTTCCGCCAGTTTCGGTTAGCAGGAGGCAATATGACACCTGAGTTAACCGTTACACTGTTTTCTGACGCAGTATGGCTGATCATTTTAATGGTAGCAGTCTTAGTCGTTCCGGGATTGATCGTCGGTCTTGGCATTGCGGTATTTCAAGCCGCAACCCAAATCAACGAACAAACCTTAAGTTTTTTGCCACGTCTACTGGTCACCCTGTTGATGGTGATTTTTGCAGGGCATTGGATGCTACGAAAAATCATGGAGCTGTTTGATTTCTTGTTCCATAACATTCCGGGAATGATCGGCTAATGGCGATCACGTTTGCGGAACTGTCTGTGATTCTCGGTCAACTTTGGTGGCCGTTTTTTCGCATCGGTGCGGTCTTTATTTCCATGCCATTCTTTGGCGATGCGTTGATTCCAGTTTGGGTCCGTAGCTTACTCGCCTTCTCTATCGTGGTGATCACCGCACCACTGATGCCACCCATGCCAGCAGTCGAACTGTTTTCTATGACTTCCCTGTTCCTTGCATTCGAACAAGCGATATGGGGGCTGATGTTTGGCCTTATTCTGCACATGCTATTCAATGTTTTTACCATGCTTGGTCAAATCGTTTCTTTGCAAATGGGATTAGGCATGGCAATGATGAATGACCCGGTCAACGGCCTTTCCGTGGCGATTCTTGGTCGCATGTTCTTAATCTTCTCGACCTTATTATTTCTCGCTCTGGAGGGGCACTTGTTGGTTATCGACATCGTCATACAAAGCTTTGTCGTCTGGCCCGTTGGCTCTGGGTTAACCGCACTCTCGCTGAAAGGCGTGGTCAGTATTTTCGGCTGGATGTTCGCTTCTTCACTTGCTTTAGCTCTACCTGCCATTGTATCCATGCTGCTTGCAAACATTAGCTTTGGTGTGATGAATCGCGCCGCGCCTTCATTAAACGTTTACGCTCTGGGCTTCCCTATGACTATGCTGCTAGGTTTGTTCAGCGTCTTGATATCCGTTTCCGGTGTCCCTAGCCGTTACACCGCATTAGTGCATGACACCATTCGCCACTTGAATAACTTTATGTTGGGGGGCGCATGAGCGATCAGTCATCACAAGACAAAACCGAAAAAGCCTCCCCCCAGAAAGTCAAAAAAGCTCGCCAGGAAGGACAAATTCCTCGTGCAAAAGAATTCACCACCGCCGTGATTTTCTTAGCGGTCGCCTTGTACTTTTACTCTCAGCTCAGCAGTATTTGGGAAAGCATGACAGGTATATTCCGTTACAACATGGCCTTAACCCGTGCTGATTTAGACAATCCAAAACAAATGGTAGAGCAACTTGGGCAGAGTTTGGCGGTCATCATTGAAATGCTATTGCCCCTCTTCACAGTCATCATTATCGTGACATTTGGCAGCAGCATGATCTTGGGCGGTTGGATGTTCCGACCAGCCAATGTGTTACCAAAGCTCTCCAAACTCAATCCTATTTCGGGCATCAAACGTATTTTCTCAACCCGCTCAGTTGTAGAACTGGTGAAATCGACATTCAAGGTCGCGGTCATCTTTGGCATTCTCTATGGCTACTTAGATAATCACCTCCAGCCTTTACTTGGTATGCAAAATTTGCCGCTTAGCCAAGGCTTTTCAATGGTCATGTCGATACTATTTGAAGGCTTATTATTGATGGGGTTTGCCTTACTTCTGTTTGGTGTGATTGATATTCCCTACCAACGTTGGGAGCACCTAAAAGAACTGCGCATGACGAAGCAGGAGCTCAAAGAAGAGTTCAAAAATAACGAAGGCCGCCCAGAGGTCAAACAGCGTATTCGTCAGATTCAACAACAGTTCGCGCGACGTAAAATCGACAAGATGGTGCCCACTGCAGATGTGGTCATCACCAACCCAACCCACTACGCAGTCGCATTGAAATACGAACCTTCTCTTTCAGACGCCCCATTTGTGGTCGCAAAAGGCGTCGATGAAACGGCCATGCACATCCAACGCATCGCACGCGAGAACAAAGTCGAGATCATCAACTCGCCGCCACTGACTCGTTCGATTTATCACACAACCGCGATTGAGCAAGCCATTCCGAGCCAGCTCTTTATCGCCGTTGCACACATTCTTACGTATGTTTTGCAATTGAAAGCCTTTCGTAAAGGCGACGGACAAGCGCCGACGCCTTTGCCTCATTTTTCAATTCCAAAGCATTTGCAGCACTGATTAACCCGCGTTTACCCAAGGACACGAAAGTATGCTTAACCGGTTAAAACAACTTCAATCCTCCACCAAAGGCTACATTGGTATTCCAATCGTCTTGTTGATGGTGTTGGCAATGGTCATATTGCCGCTACCGCCACTATTGCTGGATGCGCTGTTTACCTTCAATATCGTCTTAGCGATCTTGGTATTGCTGGTCAGCACCACGGCGAAGCGACCGCTCGACTTTTCGATTTTTCCAACCATTCTTTTGGTCGCCACGCTACTTCGCCTTACGTTAAACGTCGCATCTACCCGTATCGTCTTGTTAGAAGGCCATAACGGCAGCGATGCAGCAGGTAAAGTCATCCAAGCCTTCGGTGAAGTGGTGATCGGCGGAAACTACGTAGTCGGTATGGTGGTGTTCATCATCTTGATGATCATAAACTTTGTCGTGATCACCAAAGGTGGCGAACGTATTTCTGAAGTATCAGCCCGCTTTACCTTGGATGCGCTACCGGGCAAACAAATGGCCATCGATGCCGACTTAAACGCTGGCTTGATTGACCAAGAAACCGCCCGTCAACGTCGTAAAGAAGTGGCAAACGAAGCCGACTTCCACGGTTCTATGGATGGTGCGTCTAAATTTGTTCGTGGTGATGCGGTCGCAGGTTTGCTGATCTTGTTCATCAACATCATTGGTGGTATCAGCATTGGTGTGTTCGAACACGGTTTACCAGCATCAGAAGCCTTTAAGACTTACGCACTACTAACCATCGGTGACGGCTTAGTTGCACAGATCCCATCGCTATTACTGGCAACCGCAGCTGCCATTATCGTTACTCGCATTAACGACAGCGATAACGGCATGTCGGAAACCATGCACAAGCAGCTTCTAGCAACACCTGCTACTCTGTTCACCGTTGCGGTAATCATGACCGTGATTGGTTTAGTTCCGGGAATGCCTCACCTCGCCTTCTTCACCTTTGCTGCCGTATTGGCGTTTGCAGGCTGGCGACAAAGCAAACAACCGGTTCAAGACCCACAAATAGAACAAGTCGAAGCCCTTTCTCAAGCGATGCAGGAAGAAGAAGCCGCACTGACTTGGGATGATATTCCACACGTCCATACCCTATCTTTGGCGCTCGGTTACCGTTTGGTGCACTTGGTAAACAAAGAACAAGGCGCCCCTTTGGCACAGCGTATTCGCGGTGTACGCCGAAACCTGTCTGAGCAAGTGGGTTTTCTGCTGCCAGAAGTTCGTATTCGCGACAACCTCAGCCTAAAACCAAACCAGTACACCATCGCGCTAAATGGCGAAGTAATTGAGCAAGGCTTGATTGAGCCAGAACGTTTAATGGCGATCGCAGTGGGGGAAACCTACGGTGAAGTCGACGGTATTTTGGGCAGCGACCCTGCCTACCAACTGCCTGCAGTTTGGATTGAACATCAAGATAAAGCCAAAGCACTGAATATGGGTTATCAGGTCGTTGACGATGGTACTGTCATCGCCACGCACATCAGCAAAATCATGAAAACCAATTTGGCTGAATTGTTTACCCATGACGATGTTGAAGCTATGACTCAACGACTCACGGCACAAGCACCTAAATTAGCCGAGGCCTTAGCCGCTGCACTGACCCCAGCACAGCAGCTTAAGGTTTACCGTCAGCTTCTGCTCGATCAAGTGCCTCTAAAGGACATTCGTACCATTGCTAACACCATGTTGGAGTCTTCTGAGAACACTAAAGACCCAATTTTACTTGCGGCAGATGTACGCTGCGCACTAAAACGTACCTTGGTGAACTTGGTCGCAGGACAAAAGAACGAGCTCAATGTCTATGCGCTTTCAGACGAGTTAGAGCAAATGTTGATGACCTCTCTGCAACAAGCACAAGCTGCGGGCACCGTGATGCTAGACAGTTTCCCGATAGAACCGAACATTCTTGGTCAGTTCCAACAAAACTTGCCTTTAATTCGTCAACAACTCAAGCAACAGGGCTTACCACCAATCTTATTAGTGATGCCTCAGTTACGCCCATTGTTGGCTCGTTATGCTCGTACCTTTACTCAAGGACTCGCGGTATTGTCCTACAATGAAATCCCAGAAAATAAACAGATCAACGTGGTAGGAAACCTTGGTTAATCTCATATCAACGAAAGCGATGTACGATTATTTATGTGGCCTTGCGCTGCAACACATTGTCACGGACGACGACCAACTGGTGTTTGATGCACTCAAGCACAACGACATTCAACACGCCTGTCAGGCCATCCGTGAAACTAAAACTGGCGAGGTGGAATACCAACACCTTACGTTGCGCTTTGGCCTACGCGGCGAGCAGAGTGTCTATCAGTTTCAGTTATCAGAGCAAATGCAATATTGCTTAGATCTGTACAGCTTGTACTTAGCTCTAAGACAGACTCAATTCCAACTCGAAACCTTTCACCCTGATTTAATCAGCAATGTGGTGGTTCCCATCCGCATTGATGCCCTGCTCTGGCAGCCTGGTGCGCACTTCTTGAATCAGATGATTCAGTTCCATAATGCGGCCTTTCAACATGTTATCCCTTCCCTTCAAGCCGATGAGACCCTATGTCTGCACGATAGAGTGACTCCTTTGGTAGAACAATTGAAAGAGAACGCCTTTGCCTTATGGTTTGAAGTCTCGACACATCAAACACACTTCGAGCGCATCACCGAATTTGCCCCTGATATGATCAAACTGTCCGTGACGATGGAAAACAAACAAGAGCAACATGCATTTCTACCCATTGCGCGATTTTTAAGGGGTAACCACATTTCTTGGGTTGCCGGGAGAGTCGCAAGTCAAAGTGAACTCAACCGCTATCGATTACTTGGTGCGAGTTATTACTTCGGCTATTTCAGTGATATTCCCACCTCATTGTCGTTTAAATCGTTTGATGATGAATAAACCACCCAAAAGCAAAAGGGCGAATTCCGAGACAAGAATTCGCCCTTTTTTCTGTCTAATTAACCTTAAACAGTCAATATTCTGGAATGTAAGTCACTAAAAACCATCAAATTAGCGCTTTTCGATAAAATTTTTAAATTTCCAATTAATCATTAAAACGAATCGACCGCCTCTAGTTAGTGAGCAAGGGAGAATCCCGAAGCCTGAAAGAATAGTGAAAAACTAAGGAGACCAAGATGGCTTTATCTATGCATACTAACTTCGCATCGCTTGTAACTCAGAACACGCTGAACAATACAAGTAACCTACTTAACACGTCTATGGAACGTTTGAGCACGGGTTACCGTATCAACTCAGCAGCAGACGATGCAGCAGGTCTACAAATTGCTACCCGTCTTGAGTCTCAAACTCGCGGCATGAGCGTTGCAATGCGTAACTCGCAAGACGGCATTTCAATGATGCAAACTGCGGAAGGCGCGATGGATGAAATGACAAACATCGTATACCGCATGAACGACCTAGCAACACAGGCTTCGAACGGTTCTGTATCGGCAAACGACCGCACGGCACTAAACGAGGAATACCAGCAGCTAGGTGAAGAGCTCGCGAACATCATGGACTCAACGAGTTTTGGTGGTAACAAGCTTCTACAAGATGCTGGTACATTTGGTGCAGCAGCTGTTAACTTCCAAATTGGTACTCAAGCAGGCGAACAACTTGAGGTTGACGTATCAACGCAAGTGCAAGCAATCAACGCTTCAATCGGCACATCTGGTGCACTAGCAGTTGGCGACCTAACATCTGAAGCAAATGCTCAGACTGCAATGACAGCACTGACTGGCGCGACCGGTGATGCAGGTCTTCTAGGTCAAATCGGTACTGCACGTTCAGCATTGGGTGCGAACATCAACCGTCTTGAGCACACAATGACGAACCTAGGCAACATGGTTGAAAATACGTCGGCTGCGAAAGGCCGTATCACTGACGCTGATTTTGCCGTTGAGTCTTCAAACATGACGAAGAACCAAATGCTAATGCAAGCAGGCACAACGGTTCTTTCTCAAACGAACCAATTGCCAGGTATGGCAATGTCGCTACTTCGTTAATCAACGATTAAGCTCAGTAGCCCCCAATAAGGCTGTTGATTTAATCCGTCCGAAAGTCAAACCTCCCAGTATTTGGGAGGTTTTTTTGTTCTTGATGATGCCAAACACTTAGCGACGAATATAGATACCGCTAGCATCACGAGTTTGGTTCGCAGTTGGGACACGAAAGCCCGCTTTGAGCATGGTGTTATGTAGCACCTTATTAAACAGCTCCAATTCAGCCGATTCAACACCACGGTCACGTTGGTAGCTTTTTAACTCAGGGAAACGAGAAACCGCTTCAATACGGATGCTTGCTAGCTCCTCGGCATTAATGTTCTGTTTACTGCGCAGTTTGGTTCCAATAAATGCCTCGTAAGCACGTGCACACTTCATCAGTCGTAAAACAAATTCATTCATTACTGTCGTTCTTTTAATTTTTAATTGGGGGAAATAGCCAGACGTAAGCAACCACAAAAATTGCAGGGGCATAAGATAACAAAACTTCACCTTCCGACAGGGTCAGAAAAATCCGAATCCTTTAGCAGTAAACACCGAAATCTGCTCACTATGCGTACATCAGCATAGCCAGTCATTTCTCTCCTATTTAATTAAATCATTTGCTTATTCTGGTCGCCTTTTCTCTTTGGGAAACCCCGGGAATTACCAAGGGGAAAGCGGAACCATCAAGGTGGAAAAAGCGCTTCCTCTCAAATAGAAAAAACCACTGCAAGATGCTGTTATATATACAAATAAATAACAGGCACGCATCTTGCGATTGTTCATTTATTACTGGCACAAGACGCCAAATACAGATGAGAGAGGGAGCGACCTCATGAGTTCATTAGATCCAATCACCATGGCAACCCAGTTCGCCACGTTAGATGTTCAGCCATTTCAACAACGCTACCAGTTTCAAGCGGATAAATACCAAGCTCAACTGACAGCACTAGGAAAAGTAGAAAGCGCGCTGCGTGATTTCCGTACAGCCGTCAATGAGATGAACAGCAGCACCAGTAGCATCATCAAGAACACGGCGACGCTCTCTCAAGATGGGTACTTCTCGGCTAACGCCGATGCCAACGCCATGTCGGGCAACTACCAAATTTTCGTTGAGCAAGTCGCGACCTCACATCAGCTCTCTACAGGCATGCCAGCAAATTTGGATGCCACAACAGAAATACCGACCACAGGCACATTGGAATTCACCATTGATGGCGAAACCATGACGTTGGATCTATCAACTGTTGATACCGATGGGGATGGCAAAGCAACCGTGATTGATTTGGTCAGTGCTATCAATAACAATGCTGACAATCCCGGTGTCAACGCCACATTAGTGCGCTCAAACGGTCAAACGCATTTCATGTTGTCGAGCACTGAAACAGGCGTTGCGAACACCATCAATGTAAACGCCTCTGGCACGGGGCAAGCTTGGTTTGAAGATGCCTTTACCAACACAACTGAAATCAGTAAACCACAAGATGCCGTGATTTGGCTCGGCGCGGAAGGCACCGGACTTCAGTTGACTAACGCAAGTAACACCTTTGAAGGCGTGATTGATGGCGTCGACATCACGGTCACGAAAGCACAAACCTCAGGTGAAGCGGCAGTAGGGCTGGGGATTGGCGCTGACAGCGAAGGCACAAAAGAACAACTCAATAAGTTTGTTGAAGCCTACAACTCTCTGGTTTCGACGCTTGATGAATACACTCAAATCGGCGGTGAAGACAAAGCTCGTGGCGTGCTCGCCAGTGACCCAACACTACGCTCAATTGAAAGCCAGTTGACTAATTTGGTGCGCGGAGAACATGGTGGAATGCGACTGAATGAAATCGGCATCACCCTTGACCGCAGCGGCAAAATGAAAGTGGACCAAGATAAGTTTACCGAAGCACAGAAGAACAACAGTGCTGGATTAGAGGCGATGTTTAATGGCGACGGAGCCTTATTGGATTCGCTCGATGATATGGCGGAACCTTTCCTAAAATTCTCATCTGGCACCTTTAATTCACGTAAAGACGCCCTGCAAGCCAACTTAGACCGCATCGAGGACAAGCAAACTACGCTAGAGCGTAAATACGAGATGTCGTACAACCGCTACCTCTCCCAATTTACCCAAATGAACACCTTAATGACGCAAATGAACCAAACCATGTCGATGTTTGGTTAAGCCTTTAGGAGAAATAATTATGCTCATGGATTCTGGCTACGACTCATACCAACAAGTCGATCTGGATGCGCAAGCCGCATCCGCCAACCCACACCAACTGGTGGTGATGTTAATTGATGGTCTGCTTGATGAAGTTGAACGTGTTCGAGGCCATCTCGCGGCCAATCGTCTGGCAGAAAAAGGCACAGGCATCAACAAATGCATGAACATCTTAATTGGTTTAAGCAGTGCCCTAGATGAAGAAAATGGCGGCGAAATTGCAGAGAACCTACGCCAACTGTATGACTTCTGCCAAGTTGAGCTGTATTACACCAGCGTACAAAACGACGCAACCCGTTTAGACAATGTCGAGCGAGTAATGGGCAACATTCGAGAAGGATGGGTGAATTTTGGACAGCAAGCATAAAGTGTCGCCAGAGCGATTTCGCCACTTATCAAAACTGATCCAAATCGCCACAAAAACGGCCGATTGGCCAGCACTGAAACGCTACGACCTACAGTTGCGTGAACTGCTGATCAGTCATAAGCCGTATCTTAAAGATCCAAAACTCGCTCCTGAAATTCAGCGGGCAAAAGCGGTGCATGCGTGCGCTTTCACCGCTCTAGAAAAAGCCACCAGCGAATTAAAACAAGAGATGAGCAAGGTGAATGATCAACAAGAACGAGCGATGGCTTATCAGCTCGCGATGACGATGGAGCTCACGCAATGATGGTAACCAATTCAATGCCTGCAAGTGGGCCTTCTCAGTCGTCAGCAGGGAAAATCTCACAAGCACGTTCAGAGCAAGGCTTTTCGCACCCCAGTTCAACCGCGGTAAACCAACAGCACCAAACCAACGCACCTCTTGTTGTTGCGGGGTTCCGTTTAAATGCGCAAGCCTTACCGACGCAAGCGACCCAGCCAAAAGCTGAAACATCGGAACTCAACGCTGAAGTGACCTCAGCTGAAGCATTGTTGATTGCGGTTCCTGCCACCATGGATCTCGCCACTCAAGCGCAAACCTTAATCCAAGGAATGAGCAAAACCGCGGTTAAGCAAGGCGAAACAAATCAACTTGCGCAAGTATCGGCAGGTAATGCGTCTCAAAGCACAAATGTCGGAAACCAAGTAAACCCAATGCTTAACACCACTGTGCAGGAGAACCAAAGCCCCCCTAAAGCCAGTGCAACGAGCGTATTAAAGGTATCAGCTTCGGACTTGCAAACTCTACTTAATCAACCAGCTCAAGGGCAAGTGCTAGCGGCCAACTCACAAGCGCAAACAGCAACAGCGCCGCATTCGAACCCAACCTCACCACTGGCAGCTACTCAAGCTCAAGGCGCGGAGTGGGCGGCCGTACGTGTTGATACCAACTCTAGTAAATGGGGTGAGCAAATGATGCAGGTTTTACACGATCGCGTGACCTTACAAGCGCAGCAAAACTTGCAAGAAGCCAAAATCCGCTTAGACCCACCAGATCTCGGTAAATTGGATTTATTGGTTCGTGTCGAAGGGGATCGTTTGAGCGTGCAAATTAACGCCAACACAGCCGCTACGCGTGAAGCATTAATGCAAGTGTCCGAGCGTTTACGTGCTGAGCTTCAAGAGCAGAACTTTGTTCATGTGGATGTCAATGTCGGTTCGGATCAAGGTCAAGACCGTCATGACCATGAGAGCCCACAAGAAGGCACCACTATTTTTGCGGCTCGTGAATCCGGCACTTTTCAATCAAATACAACAACAAACTATTCAGAGCATTGGCTGAACACTCAAGCCTAATTAATCATCGAGGAAAAAGGTTATGACCAAACAACAAATGATCGCCCTGTTTATCGCCATGATCATCACCAGTGCCCTCGTTTCGGCCGCCACGGTGGTTGGCGGTATTTGGTACATAAATAAAAGTTCAGAGCCCGCCTCATCGGAATCAGGCGTCAGCGCTTTTTTGGAAGATTCTCCACTCGCGTTCTTAACAGCAGAAGAACCGACCAGCAACGGACCGAGTTTTCACCCATTGGACAAAGTGGTACTGACTATCAAAGGTAAAAAGCAAACACACTTTGTGATGCTGGAACTGGCCGTAGAAACACGTCGTCCAGAGCGCATTAAGAACATCGATAACTACATGCCAATGGTACAAAACTCATTGCTCAAGCTGTTCAGCGATAAAACCTTTGATGAGCTACAGCAGGCGGGGTCTATCGATATTCTGCAAAACGAAGTCAAAGAGACCTTACTCTTAGCGTTTGCGAAAACTGACATCGTGCGTGATATCGATGATGTTCTATTGACCAAATACGTTGTGCAATAACGGAGCACGACTATGTTGGAGATGAACTTACAGGAAAGTTATACCGCGACGGAGGAAGTGAATACACCGTCTCGCCAGATTGACGAAAACGCACTGCTGCAACGCCATCAAATCATGGTGAAACGCGTCGTAAACCAACTCCGCGTTCATGCTACTTCGCATTGCAGCATTGAAGACATGCAGCAAATTGGCCTAATTGCGCTCGTCGAAGCAGGACGTCGTTATGGGGATGTGGATGACACACACTTCCCCGCTTTTGCCGTTTGTCGGGTTCGTGGCGCTATTTTAGACGAGCTTCGCCGCTTAGATTGGCGCTCACGTAAGACCCGTCAACAAGCACACGAACTAAACGACGTCACACGTGACCTAACCCGTGAACTTGGCAGAATGCCTACCGATGCCGAGATCATTAAAGCACTCGGCACTGATGAGCAAGACTTCTACAACCGCCAAAATGCAGCGCTGGCGGGCGAAATGCAGAGCCTTGATCAATTAATGGAAACAGGGGGAGACAGCCACTTCGGCGGTCAATACGACGGGATGGAACATGAACATATTCGTCGTAGCTTAGATTGCGCACTTAGCAAAATGTCGAAGCGCGACCAGTTGCTACTGACTCTGTTTTATCAACACGAACTCAACCTACATGAAATCGCGCTCGTGCTCGATCTGACGCCACCTCGCATCTGTCAGTTGCACAAACAAGCGCTTAAACAACTCAATCAATTAATGTCCTCTTAGGAGTCAAAGATGCAAAAGTTTTTTGGAGCCATTACCGTCCTGTTGTGTGTCTTTGGTGGATACATGTGGGCAGGAGGTAAACTTGGTGCGATTTGGCAACCGGCCGAGTTTCTGATCATCATCGGAGCCGCAGCTGGCTCTCTGATCATCGGTAACCCGCCTCAAGTGTTAAAAGAAATGCGTCAGCAAGTGCGTGCAACGATTTCTGGCCCGCGTCAGGAATACGAATACTACATGGAGCTGATGGCACTACTGAATAACCTGCTAGAAACCGCACGCAGTCGTGGTTTTAAATTCCTAGATTCACACATTGAATCACCGGAACAAAGTTCGATCTTCCTCGCGTACCCAAAAGTGAGCAACGATCATCGCCTTATTTCGTTCATTACCGACAATTTACGTTTAATGGCAATGGGACAAATGTCGCCTCATGAATTAGAGGGACTGCTAGAACAAGAAATCGAAGCCATTCAAACCGAGATGTTACTGCCTTCACGCTCAATGCAGCGCACTGCAGAAGCACTTCCCGGATTCGGTATTCTTGCCGCAGTCGGTGGCATCATCATCACCATGCAAGCCATTGATGGTTCCATTGCGCTGATTGGTTATCACGTTGCCGCTGCCCTCGTTGGTACGTTCATTGGTATTTTTGGTTGTTACTGTTGTTTAGATCCACTCAGTAATGCCATGGCTCAGCGAGTCAGACGAAACATGACGGCTTTTGAATGCGTGCGCGCCACCTTGGTTGCTTACGTCGCGAAGAAGCCAACATTACTCGCCATCGACGCTGGCCGTAAACACATTCAGTTAGACATCAAACCAACTTTCAACCAAATGGAGAAGTGGCTAGCTGAACAGGAGGGATAATGCAAAAACAAGAACATGTGGTGTTCAAACGCGCGAAAGCACATAACCATGATGAGTTTCATGGTGGCGCGTGGAAAGTCGCGTTTGCCGACTTCATGATCGCGTTGATGGCGCTGTTTCTTGTCCTTTGGGTCATGCAAGTGGTCGACAAGGAAGAGCGCAAAGCCATTGTCGCGCACCTTCATAGTTCGAGCGTTTTTGATAAGAGCTACGGTAACCCTTTCGATACCTCACAAAGTATCTCTCCTATCGACTTGGCACAGGACTCTTCTGTGCCAAGCAAACACAACTCAAACCACGTCGTCAGTTCCTTCTTCCAAGGTGATGGCGATGGCCCAGAGATTGACTCGCTTATCCCAGGCAATTTCGACACTCAAGAGCAACTTGCTCTACTGGCTAAAGTAATTGATGAAGTCGTAGGTCAAATCAGCGCGCAAGGTAACGTGAATGTCACCATTACACCGCAAGGGTTGCGTATTGTGCTGCAAGATGATTACAAACAGCATATGTTCAGCCGAGGTGGCGCCGAGTTGACGCCTTTCTTTGAAGACTTATTACTTGCTTTAGCTCCAGTGTTTGAGCGCATCAGTAACCCAGTCATCATCAGTGGGCACACCGATTCTACTCCGTTTAAAAAACGCTTTGGAAAGCAATCTAACTGGGCGCTTTCGGCTTCACGAGCGGATGTCGCGAGAAACACCTTAGTCGAGGGTGGCATGCCGGATGAGCGTGTGATGCAAGTGACAGGCATGTCGGATCGCGCGTTACTTAATCCTGACGAACCCGATTCGAGTGAAAACCGTCGTATAGAGTTATTTATTCTGACCACGCCAGCCGCGCAAGTGCTAGAGACCTTCTTCGGTAATCAAGAAGACAGTGAACTACAGAAAGCCAAGCAAAAAGCAGAATTTAACCAACCCGTGATCAGACAAGAAGTGATTCGCTATTCGGTGGACTCAGAAACGCCAAAAGCGAAGATTCAAGACCTCTAAAATCAAAAAAGGTCACAACAAATACATGGTGTGACCTTTCATCTCTATTGCTGTTTGCATTGCTAATAATTGTTGCTATCACTGTTTAGTTGAGTTCGATATGCCTGTACGCGCGCCCAATAAAACCCAAAAAGATTCGCTCAAAAAAGCCTTTCTTTGGCTGATCATTTTTGATTATCTGTTGCTGGCATTCTTTCTAACTCAACTGCCAAGCCTTAATCTGAATAGTGGCACCATGATCAGCTTATTATTGGTCGTGTATAACATTTTGCTAGTTTCGCTTTGTTACCAACGCACCAGTAAGCAAGACTCTTACATCATTTATCCCGTACTCTCTGCAACGCTACTGGCATTCGTATGCTTTTTGTATTTCTTCTTTTTGGTGTGAATCTTGGGATGCTGTCGCATTAAAGCATCAACTTAATGGTACCATTTTTACGTTTTTAACTGAGTGGCTATCTAATGGCGCTGCACAGTTGGTGAGCGTTCCAACATCAATACGACTCGTTTTTGAAAAAGCCACAATCACGTCAATACACGCTTCCTCATTTTCTGCTACCGATGGGTTGGCACTGATAAAAGCGCGAATTTTGTCCACATAAACCGGATGCTCTAAATAAAGGCTCGCCAGCTTTTTTCTACCGATATAAGTATGTTGGTGCTCCTCGCCAATTGGGGACAGCTCATTCTTATGTTCATGCACTAAGTGGTAATTACAATTATTGCAGCTTCTCACCTGAGTAAGCGTTAAGGTATTTTCTTCGTCTTTGAATACCTTGATGTAGGTTTGAGTTTGGTTGAGAGCAGCATGACTCTTTGTATCGGCTTTTGAATACTCTAACTGCCCTAACAGGTCGGTATTTTTGCTCACTAAGAAAGCCACATCTACCCCAGAAGCACTGATAAGGTGGCTATCAACGGGAGTGGCACTTGAGCATCCATTTAGAACGACCAATCCAAAGAGAAAAGTAAGTAGTTTTGATTTCATATAGGAATCCTTATTGAATGGAAGAAGTCATTTAAAAAGAATAAAGAAACCAAAGACGGATTAATTGTCATTGCATGCCTACCAGAATCCACCCAAAATAAAAAACCCAGCATTATCGCTGGGTTTGCGTTGATACGGCGACTAACAGTCAACCATTAACATGTTATTTGGTGCTCATTAGTTCTTTCTCTGTCAGGTAAGCTTCGATGATCTTTTCTGCTGACAAATCGATATCTTCCTTGGAAGTATGGCAACTTAGTACAGAAAACAGCATGGTCTTAAGCCCCTTATAACCAGAAGTCGATGGATAAAGAGTTCCCTCTTGTTGCAGTCGATGTACAACACGGGCCGTTAGCTCATTGCGATATTCCTCGCCTCCTTCACCAAACTGTGCTGAAAAACGATTTGACACCACATCGTTGAGGATAGTGATGCCATCCACTGTTGAAAGTTTTTCTGCCATACATTGTGCAAGCGCAGTACAACGGTCAACATGGTCTTCGATCCCCTGCTTACCTAATGACTTAAACGCAGCATAAACAGGCACACCACGAGCTCGACGCGAAGCACCAATCCCAAAGTTGATCGCATTGCGATCTGGCTTATCAATCGCATCATTAAGGTAGTCACCCATATTGCTGCCGCCCATCGCTTGAGCCAGCAAACTTGCGTTCTTCACGATGACCATTCCCGAGTCATAAGGCATGTTAAACCACTTGTGACCATCAGTATCAATTGAATCAACTCTATCGATACCATCCAGTAGATAACGATGTTTGGCACTCGCTGCCGCCCAAAGCCCAATAGCGCCATCAACATGCAACCATGCATTACCATGAGCAGCAACGGCATCAGCAAGTGCGTGGAAAGGGTCGAAAGCTCCTGAGTCGATACAGCCTGCTTGCGCGCAAACTAGGGTTGGTCCCTCAAGTGCAGTAATGGTCTCCATCAGGGAATCTGGAATTATGCGTAGGTTTTCATCCGTTGGAACTTTAACAATGTTTTCCAAACCGATTCCAATCATGGAAAGAGCACGTTTAATCGTTGAATGAATTTGATCGCTCACAACAACATTAATACGCGGCGCACCATACATACCTTGACTTGCCACATCCCAGCCTGCACGTTCTAAAAGTGCATTACGAGCGGTAATAAGGCTTGTATAAATCGCCTCTTGGGCACCAGATGTAAAGCCGATACCCGAATTTAGCGCCAAGCCAAGTAGTTGGGTCATCCATTCTGCGGCGGTCTCTTCAACCACTGACAAAGCTGGACTAGCAACGTAATACGGTACATTTTGGTCCCATGCGCTCACCAGCCAATCTGCCGCCAATGAAGCAGGGAAAGAGCTGCCAATGGCATAGCCAAAGAAACGTGGTCCCCCCGTTGCGATCAAGCCTGCATCAACATTTTTAACCATCTCATTGATAACGACTGACGGCTGCGTTGGTGTCAATGGGAGTGGCCCACCAATCGCTTGTCTCAACTCCTGAGAAGTGATGCACTTGTCTACAGGTCGCTCATTTAATGACTCTAAGTAGTCAATGGCGTGTTCAAAGGATTGGGTAAGCGGTGAACGGTATTCATGAAATCGATGTGACATGTTTGCTTCTCTCTTTGGTTTCGATACTCCTAATCTTATGGATTGAGAGAAATATAAATTGTCACCTCGTGCCACCAAACTGAACTATTCCGTCGGCACACTCTCTTTAACCGAAATGTCACTTTATGTGCTAAGACGTAAGAAAAGACGATGCCTTCCGATAAGCAGACGGCGTTACTCCCATTTTTCTTCGAATAAATCGAGTAAAGTTTGCTGTATCTGTATACCCCAATGACGACGCAATGGTTGTGATTGATAGATGTGAATCTTTTAATAAGCGTAAACTTCTTTCCAACAGTAATTCTTCAATGACATCGCTATAGGTGACGCCAGCCATACACAAGCGCCGTTGCAAAGTTCGTTTATTGATCCCCAAAATACGCGACGCGTCGAGAATAGAAAGCCGTCCCACAGAAGTATAAGGTTGAATGGCTAATCGAAAAGAGGGAAGAAAAGACGTTGGTATCTCACTAAGAGGCGCTTTCACAACACATTGTCTTTTACTGGGCATACAAACCGTTTGGCTTAAGATGCCATCATCGAGCTGAATGCCTGTAGCTGCACGATTAGTATAGAACTGAATATGCTGAAGCTGAGAGCAGTTAAAAAACGGTGCCACCCCTGCGCACTTTAGACTCACATTCAACGTTTTTTGCTTAGAGTTCGAGAGCGCATCAACCAACTCATCCATGAAGATAACACTGAATAACTCAGCATATTGGTACCATGATTCAGCGTCACCATCTTTGTATCGAGCAAACCAAAGATGATTGTGGTAACGCTCAAGACCAATACGAGTGTTATTTGAGAACAGGGGAATCACACGGCAAAACTCTTCGATGCCTTCCGCTACCGTCATTGATGGAGTCAGGGATAACTGTTCTAAAATTTTAGGCACATACAAATCACGACACATCCCCAAGATGGTGTAAATAAAGGTTTCTGGTGAGCAAGATTTCCCAAACGCTAAAATAAGATTTTTAAGCGTGGTTTCAGGTAGAAACTCAACATCAGTAATCTGAATATCTTCTGGCGCCTGTGTTACCTTTATAAGCTGATGCACATCGACATCACTCCGCTTATAGAGCTCCGCTAAATAATGCACCCACTCCGATCTAACCAAAGGGACACCTTCAAATACAACCGTCATCCTCTGCCCTTCACTTTGTCTAAATGTCGAAAGGTAAAGAAACCAAAACCGCTTGTCTTGTCATTTCGCGACAACAAGGGGATTCGCAAACACCATAACTGTGTTTTACGTACCGATGTATTTGAAGAGAAGCTTTACTGAACTCTCAAATGCACCGACGCAGAAATCACGATCGTATCTGCACTTAGCTTCGCAATTTGGAAAAAGCCACCCTTCTCTGAAAGCTGAGAAGCATTCAGTGAGTCGACGTCCAACTTCTTAAACCAATATGGCGCTAACGTGCATTGTGCCGAGCCCGTTGCAATATCCTCATCAATTCCAATTTTGGGTGCAAAATAGCGCAATACGTAATCGTTAGGGCCTCGTTGAGCGGTAACGATCACCGCATGGAAATCTCGGATTTGTTTTAGGCAAGTAAAATCGGGGTGGTAACGTTTCACTTGCTGTTCTGATTCCAACACCACAACAAGATCGCGAGTAGTAAACACATCAACTGCCTGCACTCCCGATGGCTCCAGATTTAACAAGCTTAAATCCAAACTCGTCGGCACTGGCTTACCTTCCCATGATGGAAGTGCCATTTGATACTGGCAACCATGCTTAACGATAGTAATGTCGCCATAATCACTGTGTAACTTAACAGAACGCTGCTTTAGGCGAGCAATCAAGGCCGCACCAGCCCCCATACTGCCATGACCACACAGGTTGATCTCGCTGGTCAAAGAAAACCAACGAATGCGCCAACAGTTATCGATATGACTAAGAAATGAGGTGACAGGTTGTGCGACACTTTGTGCAATCGACAACATCTCTGAATCACTTAACCAATGAGACAAAAACACCACGCCACAAGGGTTACCTTGCGCTTGTTCAGAACAGAATACATCGTAAACTTGGGTATCGATAACTCACCTCATATCGCTAGCAGCCAAAAACCATAATGTTCATTATTAACGCATTTTCCAAATTAGAGAAAAACACTATTTTTCATCCATTGATAGGGAAAATATCGTGCAACAAATTATTAAGCAAGTGTACACATATCAATAATTGAATTTAGAAGGCTATTTATCTCTCTTGCTGGTTTCAACATTTCGCTCAGATAACAAATCAAAGGAATGAAAAAAGGAAGCATGTAATGCTTCCTTAAAACGTGTTATCTATCGTTAACACTCATCGAATCATTAGATAGAAAATAACCCCAGCAGAGAAACCAAGGATAAATATCAGAGACTTGCTGCGTTTACTTAATGCTTCCTTGCCTTGTTTTTGTGTCGCCATGATGACTCCTTGTCTTTGGCTGAATTAGCGCTTAAACCATTGTCTAAGCGAGTACGTGCTCGCTGATCATTTTGTTAAACGATACGAGGTCAAAAGAGCCTCTGATCTCAAAGCGCACTCGCCCGACTTCACTTAGGAACAATTCAATTTCACAATCCAGATCAAGTGTGCCAGACGTTTCAACCGAGAAAGCGTTAATTTTGCTGTATGGCAGAGAAGTGTAGTCCACTTTTGAACCTGTAATCCCTTGCACGTTGGCTGCGATAACGCGCTTATTGGTGAACACCACTTGGTCACGCACGGTCTTGAAGCCAGCAAAAATACTTTCTCCTTCAATCAAGAACTTGTGGAAATCGTCGCGCACCTTTGAAGTTTCAATCGGCTTAAGTTTGAATATGGATGAGTTTTCGAAATCGATCATGGTGTTACCTTAGAATGTAAATAAAATCACTCATCAATTAATAGCAAAGTCTCTAAGACGAGCCTATTGATTTTGATGACTTTTCTAACTCCATCTCGTTTTTGTTATCGCGCCTGCCTATTTCCATCCTTGTCGCCACTGTTGCGTGTCTTTCAAATCATGCCAATCTAGCTCGCGCTCTCGCTTGGTCATAACCGCTTCAATCACGCATCTCACGACGTTGCCTTCTTCATCAAACTCCATTTCTGAAATGATGAAGTGCTTCTCTTTGTTTTCCGGCTCTGTCGCAGTCCATTTGCTGCGAAGTAACTTTTTAGGGTGAATTCGATTCATAACACTCTGCCATTCATAAGAAAAAGTTTGATTTTCATACGTATAAATTGGCAAATGCAATCACATTCAATGTCACTATTTTTTTCTTCAATATGGTGTTTTTTCTTATTGGTTTGATCTCTTTTTCTGATACTTCCTGTTACTTTGAGTGTTCAAACAAACACAACACATAAAACAACGACAATGAAAAAAACAACACTTTTACTTGCTTCCGTAGCACTGGCACTTTCCGGTGTTGCCCAAGCCGATAAGCTGGAAGACATACAAAAATCAGGCACCTTACGTGTTGGAACAACGGGCGATTACAAACCGTTTTCTTACTATGACGGCAAAAGTTATTCTGGTTATGACATTGATGTCGCCAACCACATTGCGGAGCAACTAGGCGTCAAATTGAAGCTGGTTCGAACCACATGGAAAGATCTACTCAATGACCTTGATGAAGACAAATACGACATCGCCATGGGTGGTATCACACGTAAGATGCAACGCCAACTGAACGCAGAGCAAACACAAGGTTATATGACATTTGGTAAGTGTTTCTTGGTTGCAAAAGGCAAAGCAGAGCAATTCAATACGCTCGAAAAAGTTAACGACCCTTCGGTTAGAGTCGGCGTCAATATCGGTGGTACAAATGAAGCCTTTGCGGATAAAAACCTGCAACAAGCTCATTTCACCCGCTACGAAAACAACTTAGACGTACCGAAAGCCGTCGCGGCGGGCAAAGTTGATGTCATGGTGACAGAAACTCCGGAAGGGTTATTCTACCAAGTCACGGACGAGCGTTTAGAAGCGGTTCGCTGCGAAGACCCATTCACCAAAGGTCAGTTTGGCTACTTGATCCCTAAAGGCGAACAGCGCTTACTGAATACGGTGAACTTCATCATGGATGACATAAAACTGAAAGGCATCGACGAGCAGTTTATGCACCATAACTCGCTGAAGTAATAAGAGAGAGCATGCTAAGTGGTGAGACTTCACTCATTTTGCATGCTCTTTACTTCACAGGCGACTTCAATTCCCCTCACTAATAGTCGTCACTATTTAAATGTTTAATTGAAACCAAACACATAAAGTCAATAATATCCCGTCAATAATAAACTAAACAAATATAGGGTTATTTATGGTTAGGTTCATTGTTTTAGCAGCACTATTTACTAGCTTTGGTGCGTACTCATCTAATGGGTACGAAGTTGCTGGAGGCAAAATTAATGAAGGAAACGTATCTAACATACGTGTAGATTTCGAAGAGTGTAAGGTTTATCAGAATTCTCAAGACTTGGGAGGCTCAACAATTCATTGCAATAAACAAAATGAGTTAATCCTCACATTTGGTGATAGTAACTGTAAGACTCTAAGTCATTATAGAAAGCTTGAAAATGGAAAAACCGCTCTTACTTCTTTTCGCTTTGAGTGTGAACACTTTATAAAGCAAGGCTTTAACTCTTCTTCGATGTTCGTCTTCTAAATTGTTTAAAAACCGACCTCTTTAGGTCGGTTTTTAAATCATTCAGGAATGCGAGTTTCAATGTTTAACTGACCTGCAAGTCCTGCTTCTCGATGCACACTTAGCACTTTAAATTCCTCTGATGAGGTCATGTCTAATAACGCTTGCCTTGACGGATATTTCACAATCACAAAGTCATCCCACAACTCATCTATTTGCCCAATTAACAGTCCAGTCACTCGAGAGAAAAACACCACCTCTGCACCATACTTTGCCAAAACATCAATCATCGGCTGACCATAAAGCTGGTAGGCTTGTTTGCCCGATAACTCTGTTACTCTCCCGTCTAAGTATTCTGCTTTATCCTTGTATTTAAAAAGATTAAGGAGATAAATTGGACCAGTTTCAGAATCTGTATGTAAATGTGCCATTTGTGCATCAGTTGGAAAAAGTCGATTACTGACTTCCATGCTTACTCTCCTTGTCTTGTTTCCTGCAAACGCCGCGGGGCAAACAATCAAGCTATCATGGCTTTAAGAGCTATAGACATAAATGCACTTGAAATTCGGCAAAACACGCAGAGAAAAGTGTCAGCATACCGATTTTTGTTGCTTCTTAAGATGCTTCACGCCATATTGTAATGCTGCGCTAATTTTACCGCACTAACCATCCTGCTGATGGTTCTAATATCAACCATGATTAATAGGTAAAATATGAAATTCTCAAGCACGCTTCCTCAAACTCATGAACAGCTTCTAAGTAAAATTCTTGCGGTATTTACTGCTGACCCACGCATTCTTGGCATTGGTGCAAGTGGCTCTTACGCCTCTGACTCCATGGACAAATACAGTGATTTGGATTTGGTTATCGCCATCAATCCTGAAGATTTTGATTCAGTAATGGCAGAGCGCTTTACGCTTATCGACCAAGTAGAAGGTCAAGTCGCAGCTTTCACTGGCGAACACGTGGGAGAGCCAAGATTGGTGATCGCAATCTACGCGCCAGATGCGATTCATGTCGATTTCAAGTTTGTCTCTTTGCCCGATGCTGCGACTCGTGTTGATGACACCAAAGTGCTTTGGGAACGCGACGGACAGTTATCGCAAGTCTTTGAGACTGCGGAGCCTCACTACCCTCAACCGGATCCACAATGGATTGAAGACCGCTTTTGGATTTGGGTTCATTACGGCGCAACCAAGATTGCTCGTGGGGAATACTTTGAGGCCGCGGAATTTTTATCGTTCCTACGCTCTGTTGCGATATCGCCATTAGCCCTGAAACAACAAGGGTTGACTCCTTCTGGCGTGAGAAAGATTGAATCACGCATGCCTGCGTTTGCGGCGGAACTAAAACAAACCGTCGCCATGCCAGAGCGAGAAGCGCTGATTCCTGCATTTGAAAAGATCGTAGAGCTGTATCTATCGCTGCGAAAGAACGAGCAAGTCAGTATTAAACCGGAAGCTCAGCAGCTTTGTATGGATTACTTCCAGCAAGAGCTGACAAGCAAGTAGAGCTGGCACAGCGTAGAAACAACGACACGCAAAAACAACGATAGATAGAAACAACAAAGGGGATATCACTATCCCCTTTTTCATCGGTTTGATTCGCTGAGAGCGATTACATCACGCACTCTTTTGCGGCTTGTGCTTTCTCAATGCCTTCTTCAATCAGAGATTTGGTTTCTTCGCTGCCGATAGATGACATCACTTTGTCCATTACCTTATCCACTGTCGATTCAGAAGACGCTTCCACCAAACAAGCGTACGCATTGGCAATGTGTTCTTTCGCTTCAATAAGCGCTTCAGGGTCACTGAAATCCACATTCATTGCTTCTTCAACCGACGCCGCAAGTTCTTCTGCAGATTCCGCAGTATCACCAAATTGGTCCAGGTTAAACGCTTCTTCTACTGAATCCATCTGCTCTTGAACCGTATCAATCGCTTTGTTTGCGGCTTCTTGTGCTTGGTCAATGGCTTTGCTTGCGTCATCACAGCCGACAAGTGCCATTGCTAAAACCATTGTTGAGATTGTCTTTTTCATATTTGTTCTTCTAACAAGTAAATCGCTAATCATCACAATACGTGATTAGCCGGTAGATTTTAATTCAAGAGTTGTAAGAAGAGGAAACAGAAACGTTTGAAAGCTCCAAAAACAAAGCCGCTACGAATGAGCGGCTTTTGTATTTGCTTCAATGTTTACTCAGGTGTTTAAGTAAACATTAAACCTGTCAGGCAATTCTTCCGTGGCTGATTGCCATCATTTCATCGTAGGTACGTTGTAATGCATCAAACGTCCATTCGAAGTAGACGCGGCGTTCCATCAGCGGAGCAATTTGGTCTGCATCAAATGATTCGATCGTCAGATCAGAATACTCGACTTGCAGGCTGTTGCCGTCCGTACCCCAATCTTCGTACTCACGATTACCAATGAGATCGTAAAGGTTATTACTTAAGAAGCTGTATACCACTAAGAATGATTTTACTGCGTCTTCCGAAAAGTTAAGCATGCTCGCGACTTGCGCAACGTCATACGACTTTTCTTTATCACCTTGGTCAATATCAAGCCTCACCAATTGAGTTTCCCACGCTGCCAATTCACCGTAGGAATCCAAGACGTATTGGTTCAGTGCTTCGAACACATGAAAAAAGTCCTGGATCATTGAGATGTATTTATCAGACATAACGTCCCTTATTGTATTTGGTGAACGGACGATCTTCGCCGCCGTGTTATTGCTCACCCTAGCCAGTGGTTGTTAAAAGTTAGACTAGAAGTTGCAACACCGCATACTGTACTTGTAATTTTGTTGTCATTTTTGAGTGATCAGTCAATTAATAGCGTTGGCTCGTCAATGCCCATGTAGTCACACAGTTCACGCTTAATTCGGTGAAAGTCTTGTACCGAGACAAAGCAATCGGCGTATTCTGTTTTACCATCAATGCCGATATAAACATGAGCAAAAGACTCGACCGTCGACGTAATTTTGATGGAATCATGGCTGAGTTCGAACGTAACAACTTGGTCCATATTCAGGTAACGACCAGATTCGATTTTTAGTGCTTTCGCCATAATGGGGTCCTAAGGTAACAGTGCAGATCTGGAAATAGGCAGCATCCCGGTGCTCAAATAGAAAGGCTTGCTAATTTGATGGTGGTTCTGCCCCATAATTGAAGTGAGCCTATCACAAGCCCCTGCCTCCAAAATTAGAGTTTGACCGCACTTTCCTTTGGATTTACTTACAGATGAAACAGTTACTAAAAATCTGACCGCAAATTCACATACAAAAGAAAAACGGAGCGTATTTCACAGTTTCACGGAACAAAAAGGCCACTGTGATAGCGGCCTTGGTGAGTCATTAATTGACGTGAGTTTCACGCATTTATCTGGTACACCGCGAAATAGGTATCGGCTTGAATAACGTGTTTTTGGCTAAGCTGCTTCAAAGCCTCAACAGCGTTTGCGAATGGGTCATCTCCTGCGAATGCCTCAACCAACTTGTTGTAACGCTTTGAAGAAGAAAACAGCACATGCGCCAACTCTTCAGCGCTGACTTCTAGCTCTACGGTCTCCTTGTAAACCTTCATCGCTTGGAAAGCGTCACAATCACTGAAGTTGATAGCGTGGTCATAGTTGGACTCCGTCAGCTCCATCTCTATGCCCAATAGCTTGAGGGGCTTTTCTAACAGCACTTCAAAATCGTACACCACAACGTACGCTGCAGATTGGCATACGCGTTGAAGCTCAGTCACTAAAGCCGCAGACTTTGCGTAAGAAAGTGAGCCTGCAAACGTCACTACATCCACACTGTTGTCTGGTAATGGCACATGCTCACCATCGCCGACATGATACTCAATTCCTGCTGATGGTTTGGTTTGCTCAATCATTGACGTGCTTGGATCCACACCATGCAGTTGCTGACAGTATTTAGCCAATGCCAGTGTTGATACACCCGTACCGCACCCAATATCTAATCCCAACTGGAACTGGGGTAACGCACCTAAGTTAGCTTGTAGGATGACTTGATGCAGCGGCGGACGATAAGCCGCGTAATGCTTAGAGATGGCTTGGTTGTATTCTTCGCTCACTGATGTTCTCCCAAAATCTGTCGATGCTAACTAGTCGTATAGTGTCGGATATTACTGTCACTCAAAAGCAAAAAGCCACTCATTTGAGTGGCTCTATCTCACAACTTTAAGTGCTTTTTGGTTTGGTACAGCACTCAGCCTCAAACCCGCTTATAGCTTGGGTTCAGCTTCGAATTGCTTGAGGTCATCAGTAATGTCATTCCAAGGTGCTTTGGATGCGACAAAAATATGGAAGCTTGGCTTATGGGAAGGTACATCATCAAGAATACCCAAGCGCACATTGACGATACCGTTGTTTTTCTTCGAATAAAGGCTAGAGCCGCAGTGACGGCAGAATGAGAGTTCGGTATTGGCGCTCTTCTGATAGGTTTGGATGTGTTCCGCACCCTCAATTACAATCAGTTTATCCAGTGCAACGCCACCCGCTGACGAGTAATCGGAGCCAGTAAATTTGCGGCATTCAGAGCAATGACAATTGCCCATGTATTTGAATTCATCCGCGACTTCGAGTTTCACCTTGCCACACAGACATGAGCCTTTGAGTACTTCCATTGTTAAGTCCTTCTCTTTATTGGAATGTCAGTTACCGAATCACCATGCCAGTCCAACACGACGAAATAAAGACAAGTAAGTCAGGTTTGCAAAAATGGAACAAAGAAAACCACCGCACTCTTCCATAAGCGCAGTGGAAAACAACTAGGACAAGTCGTTGCTTTTTTTAGAAGCGGAACTCTGCACTTAGCGCGTAACTGTTCTCAACAACTTTTGCTTCGTACATGGTGTACTCAAGTGCAACACGAGCTGGGCCCAATGTCACACCTGCACCTACGCCGTAGTAGATGTCGTTTGAATCACCAAGGTTCGTTTGGAAGTGACCCATACCGACACGACCGTAAACGTCGAAAATAGTGATTGGTAGTGTTAGTTTCGCACTTGCTAGCCAAGCATCAGAGTAGATGTGCTCGAAGTCTTTGTGCGTATCGATGAAATCTGCATATCCACCTTCAATCGACAGTAGGTCGTTAAACTGGTAACCGATGTAAAGGTTGTAACCGCTGTTTTGATCACTGAAGTCTGTGTTCTCGTTCTTTACTTGGTATTCAGAATATAGGTAGCTAGCACCAATGTATGGGTTAGCAGCAGCTTGTGTAGCAAAGAAGATAGCAGCGATTGGAAGAATAAATTTGTTCAGTTTCATTTCTTAATAACTCTCAATATAAAAGGTTGACTAACATTCCCTAATCCTTCAGTACGTGATGCTCATGCATCGATTTTTTATTTCCTTATTGCAAGTGACTTCAGGGAACGTTGCGCCTTTTCTCTTTTAAGAAGCTCGCCCCTCACTTGCGGTGTGGGATGCATCATCCTGTGTTTTCGCTGCGGTGACATAACGTAAAACTCAGCAGTTAATAAAACTTCATCACTGGCATATAAACAAAATATAAAACCAATAGATACAGAAACTTAAATATCAAAACAGAGGGTAAAACAACTAAGTTAATTGGAACTTTTCTGCCATTCAGTGTTGATTTCCTAGGTAAAAAGGAAGGCATTAAAGGTAGAGAGCAAAAATCGGCGTTCCGATAACGAAATGTGTAGAAAATCACGTTACTCGCGCTTTAAATTGTCAGCAAAATCATCCAATTGAGACTACATTTACTCAATGAGATGAATAAAAAATAGAAGAGCGAGTGTGAATGCCTGACAAAAACATCAGTTTTATCGTAGATGAGTGGCGTTTTGTGCCCAATGAGGGGCAAATACAGTTTGCTGACTCATGCATTACGATTGATAACCGTATCTCAAAGTTGCTTGAGTTCTTATGTCTGAACCCAGGGCTGACTCACACGCGAGATGAACTTATCGAGCAAGTGTGGGGCGGCAGTGTATTGACCGATCAAGTGGTCACCCAAGCGGTATTTGAACTCAGAAAAGTGCTGAAAAAACACAGCCAACAGGAATGCAGCTACATCGTCACCGTACCAAAGCGTGGGTATCGATTTGATGGCGAAGTAAAACTGGAAAAAATCGCGATACAAAAACCTGAAGATCAGGTCATTGAAGAGGAAGAGTCACAAACTGAAGCCTCGAAACCCGCAGTAGAGGCCGTTGAGCACCGTCCTAAAAAGAGCAAACAACCCATCTTAATTGGTGCACTTTCTTTGATTGTTCTTATTCAGGCGGCATTTTTACTGTTTAGCGCAAACGACTCAAAACCGAACCCTGATACTCACACCGGGCACTTAAGCCATTACGAATTTCGTTATGCAGTATTGAATGTCAGTGAGGATGTGAAAGCACGACCAGAATTGTACGGCATCGTCATTAAGTTCATGGAACACATTGGGTTTTACAGCAATATTCGTGTAGTCAAATCTAAAGAACACAGAAAACTCGCCGCCGTGGAGTTCAACATCTCCACCAGCAAGAGCAGCGATGGTAAAAAGTTGCGTTTGTTGTTCCAGTATCACAATCGCGTATCAGGGCAGACTCATTTAAATCGTCGTTACTCGACCAACTTTGAACGGTTTCATCAAACTTTCCCATCCATGATCGATGACATGCTACGCGCGATGTACATTGAGGTGCCGGAAGAAGAGTTGGAACACAATGTGTCAGTCTTCCCTAAAGATCCAGAAGCAGTAAAAGCTTTGATGTCTGGGACGGGCGCTTTGTACAACAACGCTGGCTATGAAAATGCGATGGCGTATTTTCGTCAAGCAAAAGCCCTCGCACCAGATAATGCCTACACCATTTCGGTAAGCTACATCGGTGAAGTGTTAAGGGTGTTTACCAAAGACGAAGCCAATAAGCAGCAAGTGATTGAAGCACTCAACAAGGAATATTCCTCTTCCTTGTCTGAAGTTTTGAAGCGAGGGAATAACCCAAGAGTGTGTGAAGCCAACGCAATCTTGGCGCTGTCAGAAGACAATCCGGACAAAGCATCGCAAATACTGTTGTCGATTCCGTACAATCAGCAAACGTCATTAACTTATCTATTACTAGCGAAAGCGGAAGAAGCTCGCGGTCACACAAGCGGGGCAAAAGAACTGTATTTGCAAGCGACACAAAATACGTCGTCGCCAATTGCACTGAAACTTGCGGGTCCATTGTTCTTTGACAGCAACTTGGACACCATGATTAAAGAATTGCAAAGCGTAAAAAGCGAAGCTAACCCATAGTGGTTAGCTTCGCATTAAAGTTTAGAAGTACTGCCCTGCCACACGTCGAGAAGAAGGTTGTCGGCTGATTAAGATATGACATAGCTCAAGCAGCAAACCAAACGCGAGCGCACTGTAAACGTAGTGCTTATCGATATTTAGCCCCAACCCTTCAACAATCAGCAGCGCACCTAATACAATGAGGAATAGCAGCGCGAGCACTTTCAATCCAGGATGGCGAGTAATCACAGCCTGTACTTTATTCGCCATCAACATCAGAATCACGCTTGAAGAGATAATCACACCAGCAAGAATGGTGATGTCCTGCGTTAGGCTCGCCGCGATAATCAACGAATCGAGAGAAAACACCGCGTCCACCGCAATAATCTGCAATATTACCGTGCCAACTTGCCCAGCAAAGAATTGGTGTGGTGGAGTTTCAATAGGCACGACCCACGCCCAAAGCTCTTTGATGCCTTTAAACAGCAAGAATGCGCCACCGACAATAAAGATAAGATCATTACAAGAGAGCGATACCCCTTGGTATTCGATAAACGGTTCTTTCCAAGACAGTAACCAAGATACCGAAAATACCAGCGCAATGCGGTTTAACACTGCTAAACCGATACCGAGATTACGTACGCGTTGGCGCAAATGAGCAGGAAGACGCTCAGTCATGATGGTAATAAAGACGATGTTATCGACACCCAGAATGAGTTCTAACATGAGTAACGTGCCGAAGGCGATAAAGTAATCGAGATTCATTATTTAAGTTCTCTGTGCAAATTGCGAAGGAATAGTTATTCAATATCCACTCTCTCCTAAGCAGGCACTACCTTGCGCTCAAATCCCCTCTCTAACATGGGAGAAGTCTGTATTCCGTTCTTAGGTGCTTTGGGTGAGTTGTTCCCTAATGACGCGATTATGAGTAGCGTCTTTTCATTGCTTTGTAGAACACGTAAAGCAATTTAATCGCGATAAGTGTCATCATTTTCTCCAAGGTTGTGGTTAATCAGAGGAAGGCTATTGTATTCACCCGTTTCATAACCACATCACAAAGCACTTAGAAAAAGATAAAGAAAATATAAAACAAATAAACACCTTAATTTCAGAGCCTTAAATAGAATAAAAATCAGAAAAGGTGAAAAATTCGTACCAAAAGAAACGGTTTCTTTGGCTTATAAAATGGCATGAGGGAGATATGATTTTTTGCTGAGAGAGACTTGACGCTTTTTCGGATGGTTGACCGTACACTCGCCCTATAAAGAGGAGAACGTGATGCTGTCATCAATTGAACAATTTCTACAAATCCTGAGTGACTACGACATACTGCTCGGTCTGATTTTTATTTTGGCTTATCAAATCTTCAGTAAGATCGCGACGAAAGCACTCACTACGTTAGCGCGGAATAAAAAAGTCAAACCACCAAGAATATTATTCATTACCAGAACGGTGAACATTTTGTTGTTCGTCTTCTTATTTGCCACGTTTTTGCTCGTGAGTGGTATTGGCTACGGGAATTTTTCTATCTTCCTTTCTTCTGTGTTTACCGTTCTAGGCGTGAGCTTTATTGCTCAGTGGTCCATTCTGAGCAACATCACTGCTAGCTTTCTTATCTTCTTCGTTTTCCCTTACCGTGTAGGCGATAACATTCGTATTGATGATGGCGCAGGAATCGAAGGGATGATCATAGACATTCGTTTGTTTCACACCTTGATAAAGCATGAAGACGGCAACTTTTCGACTTACCCAAACAACCTCTTGCTACAAAAGAACGTCACCAAGAGAACTTATAAGAATGCCGTCGAACCGACTCTACAAAAGGTCACCGACGTAGATATCGATGTTAGTGTCGGTGTTGATGACCTTCAGATACAAGAAAGCCGAGCATAGTGCTCGGCTTTCTTAGTATTTTACCCATCAAACGATGACAGGTAAGGTCTTCCACGTTCGTTCATGAAGCAGCTCACACCCATTCTCAGTAATGACGATATTTTCTTCATGCACCATCATTTTATTCGGTGCGAATGCCATCCCAGGTTCAAGCGTTAATACCATGCCGGGTTTTAAGATCACATCACCGTTAGGAACATGGGATGGCCATTCCGTCAGTTGCATTCCAAGCCCATGCCCCATACGTCCGACATCATTCCCTAACGCGCCGTTTTTCTCGAGTACAGACCACATTGCCTGCCAAAGATCACCTGTGCTTCTGCCCGGCTCTGCAATTATTAGCCCCGCTTCCGTCGCTTGATAGACCGTATCGTACGCCAGCTGAGCCTCTTCATCTATTTGACCAAAGGCATAGTTTCTGTCGAAGTCACTAAAGTAACCATCATAGTTTGCTCCGGTATCAATAATCAGCACATCGCCTTCTGTTAGTTCTCTATCGGTCGGCCCCATAATGATGCTGTCATAACCGCCAGCTCCCGATCCAGATATCAAATAAGGGCAACTGTCAGCACCTAACCGTAACATTTCAATTTGCATGGCTTTACAAGCTTGGCGCTCTGTCATGCCGACTGCAAGGTATTGCTTTAAGAACTCAAACCCAGCGGCGGTGACCTGACAAGCAAAACGAATCTTGTCAATTTCAGCTTTAGACTTAACGCTACGAATATCACGGACAATCTGTGATACATCGACAACATTATGCCGACTCAATAGAGTTTGAAGTTGCTGGAAGTTCTGTGCGGGCATGCGCAAGTGTGTTTCCGGCCCGATCATTGCGCCGATTTTATGAGTTCGTAAACTGACTTCTGCTAATGTTGATGCCAATAATGAAATACCGTCATCTTGTGGTCGAGGTGACGGCCAACTTCTTACATCATCTATCCATGTATCTTCAAAGCCTGATACGCCGATCTCCGGAACCACGGCGATAGGTTTACCAGTACTAGGAACAACGAGAAACCATGGTCGCGTAGGACTCTCCCAAAACTGAGATTTGAAACCACTGAAGTAACGAAATTCTGGTTCCGTAGTAAAGAAAGCCGCATCAATGTTCTGTTCTCGCAAGCGCTTTTGCAGCTCATAAGTACGCTGTTCAAACTCCGCGTTTTCAAACCCTCTAGGTGGGGCAATCAAAGGTAATGTGCTCATTTTTAGTCCTTTTAGCGCGATAAACACAACGTTAGTTGAACAAAATGTCTCTTGGTAACAAGGCGATTTCAGGGAAGAAAATCAGCAACGCAGACATCAAAATCAGAATGAGGAAGAATGGTAATGTGCCACGAATGACTTCCATGTACGGTCTTTCAAAGATGGCAATAGCGGTAAAAATATCGCACCCAAATGGAGGGGTAGCTGAGCCAATTGCCATTTGTAGCGTCACCATAACACCCACCAAAATGGGATCGATTCCTGCGGCATTGACGATAGGCATAAATATCGGTGTGAGTATCAGTAACACCACAAGCGAATCGACAAACATACAGCCTACAAAGAAAGTTAACGCGATGATAAACAGGATGTATTCTGGTGAAGCATTATCCAGTTCAAGAGGTGCAAGTAACTCTTGGGGTATTTGTTCGAATGAGATGTACCATGAAAAGGCTTGCCCAATGCCGACCAGTACGAAAACGACTGCGGTAATTAATCCCGTATTTAAAGCCGCATCACAAATGTCTTTGACGCCCAGTTTTCGGTATAAAAGGCATTCAACAATAATGGCATACAGCACCGCAAACGAGGCGGCTTCTGTTGGCGTGACAATACCAGAATAGATACCGCCAATAATCAACGCAGGGAAACCAAGAGGCAAAATCGCTTGTTTAATCGCGAGCAGCTTTTCCGCTTTGCTGGCTTTCTCTACCAAGGTAAGGCTGTCACTGTGTTTTACGCTGTAGGCATAGCTATACAGTGAAAACAGCCCTGCCAAAACTAGCCCCGGGCCAATACCGGCGATAAACAATTCACCAACACTGGCATTGGCGAGGGTGCCATAAAGGATCAGACCAATACTTGGTGGGATTAAGAACGCAATGTCGCTTGCATTGATGATCAGCGCCATCACGAAGCTGTCTTTGTACCCTGCTTGCAACAGCTTAGGTCGCATGATTTGTCCAACAGATACAACGGTCGCTTGAGTCGAGCCTGAGACTGAGCCAAACAAGGTACAACTAATGCAAGTTGTGATCGGAAGACCGCCGCGCAGATGCCCAACAAAAGCCTGAATTAATCCCAGCAAATTGTATGCAGTGTGCCCTCTGGTCATGATGTCCGCAGCCAAGATGAACATCGGAACCGCAATCAAAGCGTTTGGCGAAATGCCAGTAACCATCTGCTGAATGACGACACCGGGTTCCACCTGAGAAAAGTGGATGAGGCCAATTAAAGCTCCCACTGCTAGAGGAACGATCATAGGAAAACTGAGAAACAGCAGGATAACCATCACCGTGACTAAGGTGAAGGTCATGACATAAATATCCGGCTCTCCAGCAATGATGTCAGAGATAAACTGTGTCACGCTACTCATTCGAATTCACCTTTGGTTTTATTTTTCGTTTCAATAACATCGAAGGACACGTAGATCTCTTGGTGTAGCAAGTTCATGATAAAACTCATTGAATATTGCAAACCGGCAATCGCAAATCCGATAGGAATGATTGAGTACACCCAATACACTGGAAACTGCAATGCAGGACTAAGTCGGTTGATAGATTTAAGCTCTTCAACATAGAGTAAACCTTGGTACGCTAGATAGAACATAAGAAGCGCAGTGCACAACGCAATCATTGTGGTGAGGATTTTTTGAGCACGAAAACTTAGCGAGTCATAGACTGCCGTCATTCGTATGTTGCGACCTTGCCTCACCGCGTAAGCAAAACCCACAAAAGTCACCGTAACAATCAAAAACTGGTTGAGCTCTTCAGAAAAAAATAAGCTTTTGTTAAAAGCATAACGACCAATCGCATTCGCCGTAGAATTTGTCATCATGACAAGAATGGCAATCATGATCAGAAAGCGTTCTAGCTTTTCTGTTGCAACACTGATTTTATGTAAAAGATCTTTCATCATTCACTAAGCTCCATACTTCCTTGAGCAGTACAATCCTTTTTCTGCTACTCGCGTTGAGCAGCAAAGACGATTACCCGCTTGCTAATCAAACGGATAATCGATGGCGCATAGAGCATTATTGCGTTTGGGAAGCCACTCGCACTTCATCTAGAATATTTTCAAGAATGGCTTTCGCTCCTTGGCGAGCTTCTGTCTGTTGATCGGCTGGATAAGCGTTCGCAACAACATCAAAGTAAGTATCATGAAGCTTTTCACTCAACACTTTGAAGCGCTCTCTTTCATCATCAGAAAGTACGACGACTTGAAGATCTGGGCGCTCTTTGAGGATCTTGTCCATATTTTCTTTGTTGATGCGAATTTGGTAATCGTAGGCAGCCTGATCTGCGGCTTTGATCGCTTTATCAACCATGGCTTGCTTTTCCTCAGACAAACCGTTGTACCACTTGCTGTTGGTCGAAACGGTGCTCACATAAGGCTGCTGTCCCGGGAACATCAAATAGTCTTGAACTTCATGCCATTTAGCGTTGTATATGAAGTAGATTGGGTTGACCATGCTATCAATCGTTTTCAGTTGAAGAGAGCCATAAACCTCTCCCCAAGATAAAGGTGTCGGCGTTGCACCAAATGCTTTGTAAGTTTCGACAGGAATCGTTGACGTAAAAGTGCGGATCTTTTGATTGGCGAAATCTTCTGGTGTACGAATCGGTTTATTACCTCCCCATACCATCTCGCCTTCAGACATCATGGACAGTAATTTTAGGTTTACACTCTCAAACTTAGGGGCGAGTTGGTTATAAATCGTCGGGCTTTCCGTTAAGACCTGATGCGTTACTTTTTCATCCGTACCCAGCACGTAAGGCAAACTGACTGCCTGAACTTCAGGAACGTATGAACCTAAGTGACCTGCGCCAACAGATACGAATTGAATGGTTCCTTTTGCTGCTAATTCGACGATGTCGTTTTCAGTGCCCAGTTGTCCGTAGTAGTAAATACGAACACGAATATCACCATCCGATTCTTTCTTAATCACCTCCGCAAACTTCTGAGCGTAGATATCTTGAACGTCCGTTTTGTCCTCTTCTGAAGCAAACTTCCATGTTTCGGCATGAACACCAAACACAACGCCTAAGCTTAAAATTGCCGCGCTTAATTTTTTCATCCTTTTCTTTCCTTTTCCTTCCAAGTGACACGTAAAATGAACCCCTTCATTTCACGCTTATCCTGAACTCACAGAGGACAACTTCTTTCCAAAACCTCCGCCAGCTATTCTCCTTACAATGAATTCAATCGATTGCTTACCAATTGAATCCAGTAACTTGCCCCGAACTTCAAGATTCGGTCATTAAAATCGTATTCCGGATTATGCAGTGCACACCCACCTACAGAGTTAATGCCGTTTCCAAGCAACACATAACACCCCGGCTTAACACGCAACATGCTGGAAAAATCTTCTGAGATGGTTATCGGGTCACACTTACCATTCACGTTTTCGTCACCCAGAACTTGCTGAGCCGTCGTGATGGCATAAGCGGTTTGCTCATCGCTGTTGATCGTCGGATAAAATGTATTGATGAATTCGAAGGTATAATCAGCGCCTGCAGACTGGCAGATCCCAGCTACAATTCGCTCCATACGTGTTCTGATGATCTCAAGGCTCTGCTCGGTAAAACAGCGACAATCACCTTTTATGGTCACTGTCGTTGGAATCACATTCACCGTCCCATCGGTGATAAACTCGGTTGCGGATACCACCGCAGAGTCATGAATCGCACTTAAACTTCTCGAAACAATGGTTTGTAGGCCCAACACAACCTGAGCCCCCACTACTAAAGGGTCAATCCCTTGATGTGGTAAAGCCGCATGCCCACCAACGCCTTTAATCACAATTTCAAAGCTGCTCTCACTCGCCATTAATGAACCAGGCCTCACCATCAGTTTTCCTTCCGCTAATCCGGGGAAGTTGTGAATGCCGTAAACTTCATCAATAGAAAAACGTTCAAAGAGCCCATCATCAATCATGGCTTGCGCGCCTTTTCCATGTTCCTCATCCGGTTGGAATATGAAATAAACGGTTCCATCAAAGCCGCCATGCTTAGCAAGATAGCAAGCCGCACCGAGTAGCATTGCTGAATGCCCATCGTGCCCACAGGCATGCATCTTCCCGTCATGCTGAGAGCAGTAAGAAAAAGTATTTTTCTCATGGACATGAAGCGCATCCATATCGGCTCGAAGACCAATGCTGGCTTTACTTTGTCCATGACGCAGGATCCCAACTAAGCCAGTTTTCCCGATATTACGAACCACTTCGATGCCAAAGCTTTGCAGCTTGCTTGCAATGAAATCAGCCGTCATATCAACATCAAACCCGCATTCAGGAAATCGATGCAAATGCTGTCGCCATTCCATCATGTTTTGAATCAATTCAGAGGAGAGCTGATTAGGGTCGATAGGCGTAGATGAATGCATAACAAAAAGTCCTTTAAAATCAGTTTCAAAGCGGGGTAATTAAAGATTTAGTGGTAAGTGCTGATCTAAAAGGAGACCAAAACCTTTAATGTTTTTGGGATAGTGGAGTAAAGCTAAAGTGTGCCAAGCCAGTACTTGATTGCTAGACAACACTGGCTTGTTTATCGCAGCTTCAATATCGTGAATAACCGTGGTCGCTCGTAGCGCGGTACAAGAAATGAAAACGGCGTCAGCATCGGGATGACAGGCTTGTATTGCCGCATGAGTAATATCATTTGGAGAGATGAACGTCATCGCGGTGTCATCTTCAAAATCAAAGCCTACGATGTTAAGTACTTCGATACCTACCGTTGAGAAAAAGGCGGCCACGTCTTGGTTTACTGCTTGCGTATAGGGCGTAAGAATAGATACACGCTTTATGTTCAATCGTTCAAAAGCAGCGAGTGCTGCAGTGACTGGGTTTGTCACTTTTGTATCGGGGTGATGTGCCTGAATAAGGTCGGCAATGCGCTGTTCACCGATCGCAATCGTGCCCGATGTACACGCATAGATAACCACATCTAGCGTTGTCCCAGGAAGAATCGTATCCGCAACCTCTTGGATTCTAGGCTCCATACGACGCAGATTATCTATGGTTAGCGGGTTGTAGTTACGCACTCGACTGGTAAATGAAGCGACATTTTGTGGGAATAGTTGGCGTAAATCGTTCTCGATATTAAAGTCTGTCGCCAGCGAAATAACACCCACACGACCTGCGCTCGCAAGATTATCCAGTTCATTCTGTAGCGCTATTGATCCCACTTCCATGCTCGCATCCTATCCATCAATATCTTGCTGAAACTGACGTTTTGGTAATGCCAATTCGCCTTTCGTTTCGATTTATTATTGCTTTACATTTTGTTTACAAGATTAATAATGCCTTGACGACAACAAGGAATTTCATCGAATGACTCCCATATTGTGCGGATTTTCTGCATTTTTGGTGAGCTATAGTGGTTTTCCTTTAATTAGTAAAAACAAGACATTCGCTCATGAGTGAGGTCACAATTCGGAGCCAGAGCATGATTAGCTCACCATATGGCTTCCATCCATTACAGGCAGAAAGGAATCGATCGTCATGACGTCAACGCCACCACTTTCCGTCGATAGTTTCGACCGCAAAATTCTCGACATTGTCCAGCATTCAAATAGAGCGACTTCAGACACTATTGCTGATCAGGTAGGGCTATCGCCAGCAGCGGTACAGCGTCGATTAAAGCGCATGAGGGCGCAAGGGGTAATACAAGCCGATGTCTCTGTTGTTAATCCCAAGGCTGTAGGCCAAACCATGACTTTTGTTGTGCAAGTAACGTTGGAAAGAGAAAGAGTCGACTTGATGCATAACTTTAAGAAAGAGATGACAACAAATCGCTCGGTACAACAGTGTTACTATGTGACTGGAAGTTCAGACTTTATTCTTATTGTCACTGCGGCAGACATGGAAGGTTATGACAAGTTTACGCGAGAAGCTTTCTTCGATAATGCCAATATTAAGAGCTTTCAAACCAACGTGGTAATGGACAACGTGAAAGTGGGTTTAACAATTCCCATCGATGACCAATGAGAAAATTGAGAAAAGTCCATCATTAGTAGACATAAAAACGGCGCCTCCTTTCAAGCGCCGTTTAACGATTTCAACTGATCAGATGGCTTTAAACAGACTCAGAGTCTCATTTCACCAGTTCTCGATAGAGTTCAGGGTCCGTAGCCCCTTCTGTACCTATCACTAATACCTTACTTTCTGTCCCCAAACCAAGTGCTTGTGAATAGCCACTATCTTGACGAGCGATTACTGCCGCCGCAAACCCCGGAACCGCAGACTCCCCTGCTTCGATACGATTCTCTCCATGAGCCAAAAATCGCATCGCCTGAGGGATTGCGTCTTCGCTTAACGTCATAAAATCATCTGCGCCGTTATGAAGAATGTCCCACGCTAATACTGATACTTCGCCACACGCCAACCCTGCCATTAAGGTCTCTAAGTCCCCCTCAACAACAATAGGTTTCCCTGCTTGCGCACTTTTTTGAAGGCAATTCGCTTGTTCAGGCTCTACGATAATAAATCTTGGGCGGTGCGCCCCCCAAAGATCCCAGAAATAACCACAAACTGCGGACGCTAACCCACCAACTCCGCCTTGCACAAACACGTGAGTCGGGATTTCGCCGTCAAGCTGCGCAACAACTTCAGACAACATTACGGTATAGCCAAGAGCAACATCTTTGGGGATTTCCATATAGCCTTCATAAGACGTGTCGGAAACGATCACACGATCGTGTACTTTTGCTTCACTGTCGGCTAAGCGCACTGATTCATCATAGTTGCCAGATATTCTAACCACTTGCGCACCAAAAGATTCCATGGCGTGTTTTCGACCTTCTGAAACGTCTTTGTGAATATAAATCACACACCCACAACCAAACATTTGTGCGCCCCAAGCAACAGAGCGTCCATGATTTCCATCTGTGGCACAACTGACTACGATTTCAGCCGCCTCTGACTTCCAGTCACCTTGGAGCAGCTCTTTTATTGTTGGCTGTTTGCCATAACGCTGCAAAATGACACTCTGCAACTGACGAGCAACAGCGTACGCACCACCTAACGCTTTGAAACTCTTGAGTCCAAACCTTTGTGATTCATCTTTATACCAAAGGCATGACACTCCGATGCCATCTGCGATGGAATGCAAAGAATGAAGAGGCGTAACCGCATAACCTGGCCATTGAGAAATCGTGTCTATCGCTAACCTAGCGCTCGCTACACTAAGAATCTCTTTTTGTTCATCTGAATACGTAAGGCCAGAATGCGCGGAAGGATTGGAGAAGTGGCTCAATTTACCCGTCAATAACTGCATAGATGCTCGTCCTTAAATTGTTCTCATATTCAACCTCATATGCTCATGTGATATGAAATTGCCAGCCATTCAAGTTTAACGAGACTCGATGCAGTATTAGTGCCTTATGCTTCAGTAAAATGCTTTTTTTGATACTTAATACTAAGAAGAGCGAGGAAAATCCTCACCTAGTGCGACTTAACGCTACTTACAAAAAATCCACCGTATTCAATGAATACGATGGATTCGTTTATTGCTTTTTGCTTCGAGAATTTAATTATGAAAAGCGTTAAAACACACAGTGTTTAGCGAAACCTGTTGCTTCGTTTGCCGTCCATTCACCTTTCGGCTTCTCTTTTAAGTCTTTACACCACTGCTCGCTACCGATGCCATCTTGCAGAACACAGTGCTTCGCGAAATCAACCGCGTTGTCTGTTGTCCATTCTGTCTTTGGCTTTTCACGCATGTCTTTACACCAAGCTTCTGTACCCACTTCGTCAGAACATGCTGTTAGCGCTGTTGCTGCTAACAGTAGCATTACCAGTTTTTTCATAAATTTAGGTTCCACTTTCAATTGATGAATGAACTATACCCAAAATATCACTGTTCGTGTTAAGCCCGCGACAATTTATCGACTCTCTCTCCGTAAAAGAGACGAATTTCTGCCAACTCAACCTAACTGCATCGAAGTCGTTACTCGGCGTTTAACCAAATAAGCTCGAACATGATCATAGATGTAATTGAAGGCAAACGCATACAAGGTGATGAAGATTGTCACGCCCACGTCCATGACAAACGCTTCCCACATGCTGACTTCTAGCATCCACGCCATCGCCGGAATGGTGGCAAATAACAAACCCGCTTCAAACAACACCACGTGTACGATTCGAAGTCGGATTGTGCGTTTCTCTTTTGCCCCTGTCGCAAAGCGATCAAATATCCAGTTAAAGATGAAATTCCAAATCATCGCAATGGTCGCGACGACTATCATGGTTCCTGATAATGCACTGACTTCATGATCTGTAAACAGTGCCAAACCAATAATGGATAAACTGATTGCCAATACTTCAAATAATACGGCGTGAAACACACGCTCTAACGCTCCCATAAAAACCTCACAACTTTACATGGAACAAGTTAAGTGGCGGGGATTATGACAGCTAGATAACGAAGAGAAAGTTAACAACCATCACGAATAGTGATAGCTTACAACGATACTTTCCGGATGAGTGTCATCCAAATCCTCATTAGGTATTGAAATGTACAGCTTTGAACAACTCAAAATCTTTGTCACCGTGTGCGAAACAGGATCCTTCTCCGCAGCCGCAAGAAAGCTAAAGCGCGCGCAATCAGGTGTAAGCCAATCTGTCGCTAACCTTGAGATCGCAATTAACCAAGAGTTGTTCAATCGAGAGAAAAACACACCGACACTGACGGATAGCGGAAGAGCCTTATTGCCTATCGCTCAGTCCATTCTGCATCAACAGAAATTCTTCGACCAAAAAGTCGAGTCCTTAGAGCAAGCCTACGAACATGAGTTAGCGATTGCGGTGGATGAATCTCTTATCAACCAATCGTTGCTGGCGCAATTTGCAAGCTTGGCGGATCAATTCCCTATCACGCAGTTCGATATCATTACCGCACCGACATTCGATGTTGAAGAGTTGATTCGAAAAGGTAAAGCGCAAGTCGGTATCGTGTTGGCTGATGGTGAGCTAAAAATGGACATGGATTTCTTTACCCTCGGGCACACTCGTTTTCTTACCGTGGCTTCGCCTTCTCACCCATTGGCACAGCTATCGGTGGTTCATGATGCGGAGCTCAAAGCCCATCGCCAACTGGTACTGCGCAGCGCACAAAGGAAAGAATTGTGGTTCAGTTACGCCATCAGCACCCAGTTATGGTTTGCTAATTCGCATCAGACGCTAACCGACTTAGCATGTCAAAACGTTGGTTGGGGATTATTGCCAGAAAGAGTGGTCAGCAATGAGATTGAGAGCGGTAAGCTAGTTGCCCTACCCGTTGCGCACGAATTTGATGGCTGGCTCACGACAGTTGGATGCTTAGTCTCTCGAACCCGAGGTATGGGCCCGGTTTTACAAGCTCTAGTAAAAACCTTGCAAAACTATCGCTATCAGGACGAGTAGCCCAAAACTTTTTGTAGGTTCAAGTTTTAGAAACACTCCGAGACCTAGACAGGGTTCAAGCCTAGTTGAAGCTAAAGACGACGAACTTGGGTCAATGCTTGGAGATTCGCAGAGCCTGTACCAAAGCACGCTAAACGCAGCTCTAATGCCATTTGCTCAAAGTGCTCGACAACAGATTGCGTGCTGATCGTCGCGGCTTTTAATACCGCACCAGCTTGGCCAACAAGGTTAGCACCTAGGTGAATCGCTTTTGCCGCTTCTAAGCCATTATGTACGCCACCAGAAGCAATTAAAGGTAAGTTAGGGTATTGAGCGTGGATTTGCTCTAAGCACTTAGCCGTTGGAATGCCCCAGTCACGAAATAGCTCCGCAGCGCGCTGCATCTTGTTGTCTGTCTGACAATAACCTTCAACCGCAGACCAACTCGTGCCACCAGCGCCTGCAACATCAATCGCATCCACACCTGCGTCAACAAGTTGTTTGGCTACCGCGCCACTGATACCAAAGCCGACCTCTTTGATGATCATCGGGACATCAATGCGCTGTTTTAACTGTTCAATCGATTTGAGAACGCCAATCCAATCATGGTCACCATTCTGCTGAAAGGCTTCTTGCATAGGGTTGAGATGCACAAATAAAGCGTCCGCTTGGATAAAGTCGACCGCACGTTGGGCGTTGTCCAGGCGTTGCTTGTCTCTCAGTTGAGCGGCACCCAAGTTGGAATACAAAGGCACGCCTTTGGCGAGATCACGAATGGTTTTGCCCAAACCTGAATGTAGGCTGTCTTCTAGGCTCACGCGCTGCGAGCCAACTCCCATCGCAATGCCCATTTCACTGGCCGCTTCTGCCAAACGACAGTTGATGATCTCTGCATCTTTTGCGCCACCCGTCATGGAACTGATCAAAAACGGCAGCGCCAATGAGTGACCAAGAAACTCGCTCGAAAGATCGATGGTGTTAAAGTCACATTCAGGCAATGCGCAATGCTCAAATTCGACATACTCAAAGCCCGCCGTTTTGCTTTTCATGTTCATGTCATGATGTAAAACAGCGTCTAGATGTAAGTCTTTTCGATTAGATTGCGGAGCCATAATGTCACCCTAAAGTAAAACAGTCGCGCAGTATTGCGATCCTTGTCATTGCCGTCAATGCGAAAATTCGGAAATTGAACAATTTATTTACCGAATCGAGCCTTGTGGGCTCAGGCCTTATGACTAAGGAATCATATTAAGGAGCAACGTTTAAAACACTGCGCCTCACTGCTCTATTAAGCTTGGGTAACGATTAACAATGTTGCCACTCCGATGTGCCAAGAGTGGCAGTTCTAGATGTCATTTAGGCTATTGAGTTTCGACGGATTGAATAAGCGCCACCACCGTGCTGGTTATAGGTGGTGTGAACTGGTCCGGATCATCACAGAATTGAATTTTGCCTTTCTCTTCAACATGAAAAAGCGGAATCACCAAATTGTCTTTGTGGTGCTCAAGATAATCTTTGTAGGTGAAGCTCTCACTCAACTTAGTGTGTTTGATTTCTGCACCTTGGCTTAGCAAACTCGCCATTTGGGTGTAACTGACATTGCCGCCCATCAATAATTTGCCGTGATACTCTTCCGCAACCGAGTGTTTTTCATTGCCGTTAGATTTGGTTTTCTGCAGGCAATGTACTTTATCTTCGCCGAACTCGCCGACAAATTGCATACACGCCATAATGTTGAAGTGTTGGTCTGGCGTTAGCGCCACCACTTGCCCAATGCCAATCAGATTCAGGTTGTCATCAGCATGGCTTGAGATCGGGTTTCCGTAGTAATGGTCTAAACCCAACATACGAACTTGGCTAATGTAGTCCCAGTTCGAATCGGTGAGCAGAACTTTGCGATCGTATCTCGCCAGCGCTTTACCTATCTCTTGCGCTACTCGGTTTGCACCAATTAATAGGAAGCCTCTTGGTGCAGGCTCAGCCACACCCAAAGCTTTAGCCATAGGACGCGCCGTGGCACTTTGTAGTACCACCGTACCGATGATCACCATAAAGGTCATTGGCACCAACAGCATGGCTTCTGAAATGCCATATTCTGTCAGCTTGATAGCAAACAGAGACGAGATGGACGCTGCCACAATACCGCGCGGCGCAACCCACGAGAGGAATAGCTTATCCTTGAAGGTTAAGTTACTGCGAATAGTTGAAGCGAAAATCGAAAGTGGACGCGATACCAACTGCATGAAAACAAACAGCAATACCGCACCGCTACCAAGCGCCGCGAAATCATCAAGACTGATGCGTGCCGCTAGGAAGATGAACAACCCAGTGATCAACAAGATGGTTAAGTGCTCTTTAAAGTGCAGGATTTGCTGAATATTGATGCCCTTGGCGTTCGCCAGCCACATGCCCATCACAGTAACGGTCAGTAGACCTGCTTCCGATTCCATTTGGTTAGAAATCGAGAACACACCGAGCACGACCATCAATACCGCAAAGGGCTGAAGGTATTCCGGCAGCCAAGCTCTGCGCAAAACGTTAGACACCGCAGCACCAGAAGCAACACCGAGGATCAAGCCTACCGCAATGATGGTGCCAAACACTTCGACGCTGTTAACGGCATTGTGAGAGACAATAAACTCGTACACCATCACCACAAACAGCGCGCCCAATGGATCAATTAAGATACCTTCCCAGCGCAGAATATTGGCTAATTTGGAACTTGGGCGCACGGTTCTCAGCAATGGCACGATCACCGTTGGACCAGTCACGACAGTTAAACTGGCAAACAAAATCGCAAGCTCCCAAGTAAAATCAAGGAAATAGTGCGTCGCCACACTGGTAGCCACCCACGAGATGATCGCGCCAACAGAAACAATGCTCCACACCGAACCGCTCACGCCACGAATCTCTTTAAAGTTAAGGGTTAAACTGCCCTCAAACAGAATCACCGCCACGGCGAGAGAGACTAAGGGAAAGAGTAAATCCCCGAGAATGTCGTCTGGATTAAGCCATTGCAGGATCGGCCCAACAATGATCCCCGCCAACAGTAAGAACAGAATGGCTGGTAAGCGCATTCGCCACGCTAACCACTGACAACCTAAACCTATTACCCCAACCGCCGACAGCACCAGCGCTTCGTTGCCCACTTGCATCAATTATCACCTAATATTTATGGTCATTTTGGTGAGCTCACGCTCTACACAATTTAAGACTTTGAAATCTATTATGAATATAGTGTAGAGCAGGCAAGCTGCCAGTGTTCGTCCAAATATGCGACTCCATCTCAAAACTATCGTTCTCGGTTGTATATCGCGTTAGCTTGTCACACAGTGAACTAAGCTTAGCTAAGTTGCTCAAAGTTAAGGATTCTCAAACAACGGATAGGGAGTGCAGCAGTTGTTTATCTCATTGGCGGTTATCTTGGCGGTTTGCGCCTTACTCATCACATTGAAAGCAGTCGGTCGAATATCGAGGCTCGAAGACGAAGTGTCTCAGCTTCATAAAGAACTGGCAGAACTGCGCGCGCGTTGGTTTGAGAGAGAGACACCACCGACTCCAAACCCCGAGCAACACGCTTCTCAACCACACCAAGCGCCGCCGGAGCAGCCCGCACAACCTAGTGCTCCGACGTTCAAATCAGGTCCAGAGCCAACATTGGTTTCAGAGCCTACCTCTGCGCCTCGAACAGCCAAAGAAGTACCACCGCCAATTGTCGAGCCGAGCCTCCCTTCACTCGATGAAGTACACATCGGTGGTCTAGCGCAAAGCAGTGAATCCGTGTTTGAGAAACAAGCCAATAAGCTGCTGACCAACATCCAAGAAAACTGGTTGGTTTGGGTTGGCGCGCTCGCCATGTTGATTGGTGGTGGTTACCTTGTACAAGTGATTGGCAGTCACATTGAGTTCTCACCAATCATGCGCGTGACCATCGCATTCTCCATCTCTCTTGCTACCGTGATAGCAGGTGAATGGTTCCATCGCCGCGAGCAGAAATCTCCAGACCGAGCAGGACGAGCGAAAGGCTTTACTTACGTTCCTGCCGCCATTACCGGAACAGGGTTAACTGGCATCTACTGCACGGTGATCTTTGCGTTTGTCTTCTATCAGCTCTTATCGCCAGGTGCATCACTGGTGATTTTGGCGGGCGCGGCGTTTTCGAGCTTAGCGCTTTCTCTGCGCCAAGGGCCTTTGATGGCCGTGCTCGGCTTAATCGGTGGTTATTCAGCACCACTTTGGATTGGCGGTGCAGAGCCTAACTATTACTTACTCGCGGGCTACATCACTGCAATTTCAATTGCCGCAACGCTACTGATGCAAAAGATCAGACACGCTTGGATTTCACCATCGATTACCGTGCCGCATATTTTGTGGATGTTGTTGCTGATTGAGAGCATGCCGATAGAACAACTTTTCTCATGGCTTGCGATCTTCCTTTCTCTGAGTTTGTACCTGCTGTTTGCGGTGCCAAGAATGGGTTGGATACTCAAACCGCGTTACCGTCATTGCCAAGGCAGATGGACGCATCCACCGACAGGTATTGCTCTCGCGATGACATTATCAGTGCTGTCGGCACTAGCTCGCATGTCTAGCATTGATACCGCAGAGATGATTTACTTCTATGCCTTCTTTACTGCCATGATTTGGCTACCCGCCGCTCGTAAAACTTGGTCTTTAAGAGTCTATCTACCATCGATATTGGTGCCTTCTACCGCGATCATGCTGCTTTCTATTGCGCTTGAATCTATTTATATGACTGAAGGACAAACGCCAGTATTGCTCGCGCTCGGCATTAGTATTGTGTTGATTGCACTGAGAACATTATTCCAGACACTCGGTGGAGATCGCTCTCAACTAACGGGTATTCTCTTCCTTGTGCTCGCCCCGGCAATGACCTTGATTACCCTACTCTACACCTACGAGTTCATGAGCCGTCATGTTTTAGGTTGGACGCTCTTCACCGCCGTGATTGCGGTTTACTACGCCTTACTTGGACAAAGGTTCAAAGCGTTGGCACTGGAATGCTCCGCCATCATGCATGCCATCATTGCAGGAACGGCTTTCGTTTGGCTGAATGGCACATGGCTCACGACAGCTATTTCGATTCAAGTGGCGGTTATGGCGTTGCAGACTCAAGCCAATGTTTTCCGCCCAGCGAGTTGGGCAGTCAAAGTCGCAATGGGCATCTTAGTCGTACGTCTGACGCTATTACCGTTTATTCCAGAGTGGCAGCCTGTCAATGCGGGACACTGGGCTTGGGTGCTGATCAGTTACCTGCCTTCTTTGGCGATTCTTGCTTACGCTCGCACTGTGTTACATCGCTCAGATACAGAGCTCGCCAATTGGTTTGAAGGGGCGTTCTTACACGTCTTCTTGATGGCGGTGTTCACCCAAACCAACTACTGGCTCACAGGGCAATACGGTTACCTAGGCTACATCGATTTCACTTCGGCGATTGTGTTTGCTAACCAAGCGTTAGTGATGGGTTTGGTTTACAGCTATCGCAGCCAGTTTGCGCAGCAACTAGAGCGCGTTTATCAAGCTTACAGCTATCTACTTTGGGGCGCTTTTGTTGTGCTGATGATGTTGCTCAATAGCCTTGAATCGCCGTTGATGGTCAATAATGTTTCCGCTGAATCCGTGCCTGTGTTCAATATGCTGTCTCTTGGCTGGTTGCTACCTGCGATTGCCTTGCTAGTAACTAGTTACAAGCGTTGGAACACATTGCAGATCCCACGCCCTGTGGTCGCCAGCTTTGGTCTTATCTTGGCAGCCATTTGGCTAGGTATGTCGATTCGCCAGTTCTGGCAACCTATCTCGATGACGCTCTCTCAACCGACTGGCATGGCAGAGCTGTTTACTTACTCGATTGCTGGTTTGATTGTTGGCGGCTTACTGACTTGGGTTGGCGCAACACGCAAAGCAATGACGATTCAACGCATCGGCTTAGCCGTGCTGGCGTGCGTCGCACTTAAGGTGTTCTTGTGGGATGTCCGTTCATTGGATGGCTTCTGGCGCGCGATCAGTTTCTTGGGCCTAGGTGCATCACTGATTGGATTGGGATGGTTATTTCAAAAACTCCACCGCTCGGTCGCAGAGCCTGTCGAGCAAGCGGAATAAAGTTCAAGATAAGAAAGGTGATTCCCAACTCTTTTCTGGGTTACGCAACCACTGGTGAATTGAGAAGGGAATCTTGGAGTGTTCTTAAAGCGCTATTTCAACAGCGCCACAACCGTATGACGACGAACATTCGCTTGTGCATTCAGCGCTTGGAACGTCGAACTAAACTGACCGGAAGTTGCCATAAAGCCATCGAGTTTCGCATTCACATCAGCAACACTTAACTGCTTGGTTTGGCTCTGCACTGTACGCATTTGGGAGTTCAATTCTCCATGAAACGCTTTGGCTTCTTCCAAGCTGGTTTGCACTTGTCTTATGTGCTGATTCACTTTGGCGATGGTTTGCTTGATTCCATCACGAGAGCCTAAATCAAAGCTCAACTCAGCGATGCCATCCGGTTCTGATTTTAGGTTCAGAACATTCGCTTGCCCTGCAGGAAAACGATGACCTTCGCCCGTCACTAGCACCTTTTGCTGCATTTGTTGATATGCCGTATCGCGCGCTTCAAACAAAATGGTGCCGTCTTCTGCCAGTGACGCTCGCATGCCCATCGCAATCAAACTGCGGTCGAGCATTTTCACAGTGCGCGCACCATCGGCTTGACCATCAAATTGGATCATCACCGATTGACCTTGCGGAAAGTCTAAACGGATTTGCTCGGCTTTCTCACTCAAACGATGCACGTTCAAACCGGGGATGGAGAAACGGCGAATATCCGCTTTATCCAGTTTGAGGTGCAGTTCGTTATCAAGCACTTTCTGCCCGTCAAAGCGCGCCTGTTCAACCACTTGTTGAATCGACGCTTTAGAACGTACTAGCCCCTCTTGCAAACCGGGAACATTCTGCACGCCTTGGTTGACAGCCTGGGTCAAACCTCGCTTGATTTGAGTCAGCTCTTTACCAATCACTTGCAACGACTTAGAGGCGATTTGCACCGCTGTTGCTTGTTGCTGACCTTGAGTAAGCTGAATACCTGAAACGGAATAGGCTGACGCGGTGTCAGCCTGAACTTGCGTAGGACGCGGCTTAATCGCACTGCTCGAATCCGCTGAGCGGGTTGGCATGATAGAGGCTTGTTCTTGCCCACCTAAGCGTATGCTATGGGGTCTTACCTCTACTGTGCTCATCACCATACAAACTTCCTTAAATACGATCAAACAGGTTGAGATCGTTGATCTTCACGTAGCTAGCTTGCGTTGCTTGTAACGCCGCCATGTAGTTGCTCAAACGTACTGACGCCTCACCGTAATCCAATGCAGATAAGTCACTGGTCACCTTATCAACGAACAACTTGTTTTCACCGTGCGCGCTGTCCATTAGGTCGAGGTTGTTGTGGCGGCCACCAATTTCTGTCATCGCTCCCAGTACGTTCGCCAAGGTATCATCAATGGCAGATAAGCTAGCGTCTACTTCCGCTTGAAAATTCGGACTCGGGTTCTCAAATTCTGCAATCAAAGTGTCGATTTGGTTCAATACATTATCGCCACCGCCAAGCTCCAGAATCTCTTTTGCCGTCATGTTGGAATCCATGGTCACACCCTTCGCGACGGTTACCACACGCTTATCGCTGTTACCATCAACTTGGTACGCACCACCTGCATTGCTCACCGCCGGCGTGTCCGTCTGAGTACCAGAAAATAGGTAGTGGCCTTCTTCATCTTGCGCATTGAATGAAGATTCTATCGAATCACGGTAGCTTTTTAGCTCGATGACCATGCCGCTGCGGTCTTCATCGGTTAATGTGCCGTTCGCGCCCCAAAGCACCAAATCACGCACACTCTTCAAGCTCTCGTTGACCGAATCCAAATGGGTTTCTTGCGCAGAGAGTGTGGTTTTAAGATTTGCGATATTACTCTGATACTGGCCAATTGCGCTGTTTTCACGCTCAAGGTTCAGCAGCTTTATCGACGCCATAGGATCATCAGAAAGCTTGGTTAGTCGGTCACCCGTGGCCATTTGTTGAAGAACATGCCCCAAACCTGCGTTGTTGGTTTGCAAGCTTTGCAGCATCATTTGGCTAAATTGACTGTCACTGATTCGCATCTCGGGTTCCTTTTAGAATAACTGCAATACAGAGTCGAAAAGCTGGTTAGCAGTGCTAATGACTTTCATGTTGGCGTTGTGTGCGTTAGCGAATGTCATCAGATTCGCCGCTTCTTCATCGCTGTTAACCGCACTGACGTTGTCGCGCGCGGCATGCGCTTGTTTGTTCATTGCCGCTTTAGCTTCATAATCCGCTTCCGCTTGGCGGGCTTTGATCGCCGTTTCACCGACCATTGCGGTGAACGCATCGTTTAAGCTCAGCGAGCCATAGCCAGTAACTGAAACCGGCTTATTGCTCAGTTGAATCAGGTCATTCAACACATCTGCATTACCCGGAGTGCCATCACTGGAGAACGCTAATTCTTCCGCGCTGATATCAGTAATGGTGAGGCTTGCCGCTGGGTTTGCTGGATCGTAGCTAAACAATGGCTTGCCCGGATTGCCGTTGAGATCTTGCCCTGTCGCCAGCACAGCGTTGTATTCATCCGCCAATGCTTTTGCCATGTCATCCAAAGCGACTTGGTTTGGCTTAAGCACTTCGGTTTGATAATCGTTAATCGCGCCTAACTTGCCACCTACCGAATGGTCAATGACAAAGCTTTGCGAGGCGAAATCAACACTCAAATCCGCAAGGTATGGGTCGCTTGGGTCTGGCTTCGCTGTCAACTGACCATAATCCGAACCCATTACCAAAGGCTGACCAGAAGCGAGTGTCACCTGCATGCTTCCGTCTGGTTGATCGGTAGTTTTGATTTCAACGATTTGAGAAAGCTCGCCAATCAGCACATCGCGAGTGTCCATCAACTGTGCTGGGTTACCGCCTGTGCCTTGCATTTCGACAATCTGCTTGTTTACCTGAGCAATGTTCGCCATCAAGCTATTGGCATGGCTCAACGCCGCAGTGCGCTGGTCACTCATGTCTTTATGCTGATTATGAAGGGACTCAGTTAACGTATTGAATCGACGCGCCAACGCTTCCGATTCATTAATGATTTGCTGACGGTATGGGATCGATTCTGGTTTTACTGTGGCATCATTCAGCGCAGCATTAAGGGAATCTAACCCCGCAGAAACGCTAAAACCATCCGCACCAAGAGTGTTTTCAAGCTGGCTCATGGCGGTGGTATAACCTGCCGAATAAGCCGCTAAACTGTTGGTCGACCACGTTTGCTTCACCAAGAATTGGTCTGTGACACGGCGAATGCTCGTCACTTCAACACCCATTCCAGGGCTGAGCTTGTTGTACTTACCGTCACCAACAGAAGCCATCAATGCTTGTTGTCGGCTGTATCCCGGCGTGTTGATGTTTGCCACGTTTTGCGCGGTCACATCCAACGCCACACGGTTCGCGTTTAAGCCTGAAAGGGCGATATTAACAAGGTTCATTTACAGCTCCATTTTCCTGATCAGCGGCTGAGTAAATGCGGTCGTCATTCCGGCTTCACCGAGCACTTGTTTAACAGAGGCGACCGCTTGCAGCGTGGGATTAACTGCATCGGTCTTCATCGCGATTTCATCGTTTTCAAGTTGTGATGCGCGTTCAAGGTTGACCACTTTTCCATCGTTCGCCGGAGAGACATTTCGTGCTTGGTCGAACGCCACTTCACGCATTGAAGGGCTAAGTTGCTGGATCAGCATATTGGCGATACCGGAGTTCTGTTTTTTCGCCAACTCCATCGCCAATTGCCCATCGTACATATCGCGAAACACTCCTTGTTGTTGGCTAGCAAACGGGCTGTCTTTGTCGGCCAATACATCACTGCTGCTGCGCATTTGGCGTAGCACCATTTGTAGGAACATCGCCTCGAATTGACCCGCAACCACTTCAAGAGCGCCTTCTTGATCGCGGCTTTTCTTGATGCTCGCTAGGGCGCTGTTGTCGTGATACAGCATGGTATTGAGTTGAGCTTGATCGCCGCTCGTATCTAACTTCATCGCTAACTCCTTAAATCACCACAAGCTCAGCATTCAGCGCGCCCGCTTCGTTCAATGCTTGCAGAATCGACATCAGATCCGTTGGCGTTGCGCCTAAACTGTTTACGGCGTTGACGATAGTGTTCAGTTCCGTACCCGGAGGCCAAATCACCATTTGCGCTTGCTCTTCGTTTACTTCGATTTGGGTTTGATCCACGACTTTGGTTTCACCATCAGCAAACGCGTTCGGTTGGCTGACTTGTTGAGATTCGGAGATTCGAACAGTCAAGTTGCCATGGCTTACTGCCGCTTCACCAACCTTCACGTTCTTACCAATCACCACCGTACCCGTGCGTGAGTTGAAGACGATTCGAGCTGGTTTACGGCCTTCTTCCACGCTCATCTCTTCCAACATCGACATCATGGTGACACGCTGTTGGGTGTCCATTGGTGCACGCATTTCGACGCGCGCTTTGTTGATGGCTTTCGCTACGTTTGGACCAAAAGTATTGTTGATTTCACGGGCGATATTCTTCGCTGTCGTAAAGCTAGGCTTGCGCAAGTTCAGAGTAATTTCGTCACGCTGGTTAAAATCGGTTTCGATTTCTCGCTCTAGCGTTGCCCCGTTTGGAATGCGACCCGCGGTTGGCGTGTTCACTTCCACTTTAGAGCCGCTTCTGCCTTCGGCTGACAAACCGCCAACCACCACGCTACCTTGAGCAATGGCGTACACTTCACCATCGATACCGCGCAACGGCGTCAGCAGTAACGTGCCGCCACGTAAGCTTTTTGCGTCACCGATAGAGGAAACCACTACGTCCAATGTTTGCCCCGGTCCCGCCATTGGGTCAACGGATGCGGTAACACTTACAGAAGCCACGTTACGTAACTTCGGATTCATGCTGTCGTCAATCTGAACACCAAATTGGCGCAGCATGTTGGTAATCGATTGGGCGGTGAATTTCACTTGGTTACGGTCGCCTTGACCGGCCAAGCCCACCACTAAACCGTAACCGACTAATTGGTTTTCTCGGATGCCCTGTACATCCACCAAGTCCATGATCGGAATTTCCACTTCGGCTTGTGAAGTGGCAGGAACTCCCAAGGTCAGAGCCAATAGGAAAGAGGTAAAGAATGCGTTGATTGGCTTCATTAGAATGGTACCCATGGGCTGTTGAAGAACTGAGTCAGCCACCCAGCTGCGTTGCTGTCGGCTAATGCGCCACGACCAGCGTAGGTAATGCGAGCATCCGCAATACGTTGAGAAGACACTTGGTTGCTGCGGTTGATATCATCAACGCGCACAATGCCTGTTAGGCGAATAAACTCGTCGCCTTGGTTGAGTCGGAGCCACTTTTCACCGCTAATGCGAAGTACACCATTTGGCAGTACCTCATGCACAGTCACGGTGATCGCGCCTTGTAACTTGTTGCCTTGCGAGCTAGATGCGCTGCCATCGAAATTACGACTGCCATCAATACTCACGCCCAACTCATCTATGGTTTTGGTGCCAATAGTTGGCGTAGCAAAGTCAACGGTAGAGCTTTTACCAAACTGGGTGCCCGCTTTCTTGCTGGACTCGGTCTCTTCAGAAAGCTGCACAGTCAAGACATCGCCCACTCGGTAGGCGCGGCGATCTTGGAACAACGTCATGGTGTATTGGTGACGATAAAGGCTGCCGGATTTGGCTTCTGGCAAGGTGTAATCCAGCACTGGCGGCGCGTATTCCTCTGTGTTTGGCTCAGGTGGAATAAACTCCTGACGCCCTGCACATCCCACCAGCAACACGACGGCAACTGCCCAACTCTTCGAAAGCCATTTCATTGCTTTTTCCTTCATCATCACCAATTTCTTACTTACATCGATTGCGCGACAAACTTCAGCATGTCGTCTGCGGCAGAAACTACTTTGGCGTTCATCTCGTACGCGCGTTGAGTGGTGATCATGTCGACCATCTCTTCCACTACCTGCACGTTTGAGCCTTCTAAAGCGCCCTGTTTGATGCTGCCTGCTCCGTCTTCGCCTGCAATCAATTCATCCGCAGGACCACTTGCTTCTGTTTCACGGAACAAGTTACCGCCAACGGCTTCTAGACCCGCAGGGTTGATGAACTTCGCCAACGTGATTTGACCCAGTTGCTGCGGCGTTGGATCGTCAGCCGAGGTGGTCGTTACCGTGCCATCCACACCCACAGAGAACGAAATCGCGTTGTCTGGGATTTGGATTTGCGGCTCTAGTGGCAAACCTTGGCTGTTGACCATCAAACCCTCTGAGTTGATGTGGAACTGACCATTACGCGTGTACATGATCTGACCGTCAGAGTTTTCGATTTGGAAGAAGCCTTGCCCCATCACCGCTAAATCCAACTCTTGAGTGGTATTTTGTGTGTTGCCTTGGGTGAAGACTTTCTGCGTACCCACAACTCGAACACCAGAACCAAGCTGAACACCGCTTGGCAGTTCATTCACTTGGTCGACTTGCGCGCCCGGCTGACGCTGAATGCTGTAAAACAAGTCTTCAAACACCACGCGGTCACGCTTAAAGCCGACCGTGTTAACGTTCGCTAGGTTGTTAGAGATGGCAGTCATTTTGGTATCTTGAGCTGCCATGCCCGTTTTACTTACCCATAATGCTGAATGCATTGGTTATCTCCTTTGGACGAGAACCCCTTGTTGAGAGGGTTATCTCGCCGCCATCAATTTGTTTCCAGCTTGCGCCAAAGTTTCTGCGGTTTTCATCATGCGGACTTGCATTTCGAAGTTACGTGTCAGCGACATCACGCTCAGCAGTTCATCAATGGCAGAGACGTTACTGCCCTCAATGTGCTCTGGAGAAAGCTGCACGGTTTCATCCGCAGGGAAAGGCACACCATCGACGCTATGCAGCAAGCTGTCGCTCTCTTTTTGCAGTTGGTTAATTGGCGGTTTCACCATCTTCAAAGTGCCCACTTCCACTTCTGCACCACCACCCGGAGGAATCACAGAAACACGGCCACGTTCACTGATTTCAATCTTCTGAAAATCAGGTACAACGATTGGACCGTTTTCACCGACAACAGGGAAACCATTGATGCTCATTGCGCCAAAGGTATCGACTTTGATGTTGCCCGCTCGGGTGTAAGCTTCATTGCCAATTGGCGTTTCTACGGTGAGGTAGCCCTCGCCCATGATCGCCACGTCCAAAGGACGACCGGTTTTCATGATGTCGCCAGAATCAAAACGCGTTGCGGCTGAGTTGGTCACCACCATGGTACGGCCATCAAAGCCCGCACCTTGTAGCTCAACGCTGCGAACGCGTTCCATATCGGCACGGAAACCTGCGGTGTCAGCGTTCGATAAGTTGTTCGAACGTACGTGCTGAGCTTTTAGAACTCGACTCGCACCCGACGTGGCAGTAAATAACAAGCTATCCATGCGACTCTCCCATTACACCGCGTTGAACAGAGCTTGAGTCAGCTTGTCATTGGTCGAAATGGTTTTCGCGTTCGCTTGGTAGTTACGCTGCGCCGTCATAAGCGCAACCAGCTCACTGGTTAAGTCAACGTTAGAGCCTTCTAGCGCACCCGGTGTTAAGTCACCCAATGTGCCTGTACCCGGAACACCCATGATTGGCGCGCCAGAGCTAAAGCTTTGTGTCCAAGCCGTGCCGCTCACTTTCGATAGACCTTGCGTGTTAGCGAAATCCGCAAGCACAACCTGACCTTGCAGCTGAGACTGGCCATTAGTGTAAGTCGCGTAAACCATGCCGTTGTCTTCCACTCGAACGCCCGCAAGCTCACCTGAGGTGTAACCGTTCGGGTTGTTAGTGCTCACGCCAAACGCAGCGCCAAACTGAGTGCTACCGTTCAAGCTGATATCAATGCTCATTGCGTTTGCGCCCGCTGCTGGGAATGCAACGTTAAAAGAACCCGTTGGCGAAGCTAGCGTGCCGTCAGTATTGAATTGAACCGTTTGAGCCGTTGCTGGCGTCGTTGGTGCACCGTCGACTTCCACGTTCACTTGCCATTCGTTATCTGATGTCTTCGTGAAGTACTGAGTTACCGTGTGCGAGTTACCAAGTGAGTCGTACACCTTAGTGGTGTAAGAAGAATTGAATGAGTTTGGATCGGAAGAATCGAATGGGTAAATGGCTTGGTCAACTGCCGTTGCGCTTGCGTCGAAGTTCGCCACAAAGTCCAGATTGTCGGTCGCTTTTGCGTTAAGTGAAGACGTAGAAACTTTGATGTCACCAACAGAGCCAGTTTGAAGGTTCGCATTGTTGTCTACGCTGTAACCTTGCAACTTGGCACCGTTGTTTGCGGTCACAAAGTTGTTCTTATCAGTGCCAAACACACCTGCGCGAGTGTAAAGCATCTGCCCCATGTGATCTTTCGTCACGAAGAAGCCGCTGCCGTTGATTGCCAAGTCCATTGCACGACCCGTGCCTGTCACCGAACCATTCTTATCGAAGTTCTGAGAAATCGACGCCACTTCTACGCCGCCAGGCTGCATGCCGTTGTAAACCGCTGCAAATTCTGTGCGGCCACCTTTAAAGCCGTACGTTGATGCGTTGGCAATGTTGTGGCTGATGGTGTTTAACTCTGTGTTGGTCGCGTCCAGACCACTAAGTGCGATGTTAAAACTCATAAATAACCTCTGATTTCCTTATTTGGTTAAGCACCAAACTGAGTGATTTGATAGAAAGGAACGTTGCCAACGCCTTGAACATTGACCAGTGCTGCGCCACCAGAGCTAGGAATACGTACCTGCTCAACCGTGCCTGCCAGCAAAACATTTGGGCTCTTTTGCCCTTCTTGAACTTCCACCGCAACGGTGTATTTACCCGGTTTCAAACCAAGCTCTTCGGGATTGATCGAGAACTCAACGTCACCCGCACCGTGCGCACCTAAAGGCACTTTGGTTGATTGGCCGAATTCATCTTTGACGACTAACGTCACTTGGTTCGAACCATGTTCTAGCTCGACCTTGCCACTTTGCACGCCTTCACCAAGTTCAAATTCATTCGAAGAGACGTACACGGTCTGACCAACCAAGCCTGCCGTTGAAAGCACCTGCATGTTGTCGAGCAATACCATGCTGTTTTGCATCAGCATCGACATGTTTTCAGTACTTTGAACTTGCGAAAATTGGGCTAGCTGGCTGACATACTCAGTGCCATCAAGCGGGTTCAGCGGATCTTGGTTTTGAATTTGCGCCACCATGAGCGAGATAAACTCGTTTTGTAGTGACGTTGCGCTGTTCATATCCGATGGGTTCGCTGAAATGCCGCCCGTATCACCACTAGCGGTAGTTGCGACTGGTGCATCAGAAGAGAGTGCAGTGTATTGTGCGAGACTCATTAATTACCCTGCCCTAGTCGAAGCAGACCTTGCTGCATGCTTTTCACATTCGTCAGCACTTCCACGTTGGTTTCAAAGCTGCGCGTTGCGGACATCATGTCGGCCATCTCCGACACCACATCAATGTCAGGGTAGTACACGTAGCCTTCATCGTTCGCTAACGGGTTGTTAGGTTCGAAACGTTTTTCTGCCTGACCTGCGTTTTGCACCACATCTACAATGCGCACTTCCGCATTCGGATAAACACCGTTTTCTGTCGCCATCTGTGTTTTCTGATACACAGTGGCGAACACAGGTTTGAGTGCTTTATAGGCATCATCCGGATTGGCAGACACCGCGTCGGCGTTGGCAAGGTTACTGGCTACCGTGTTCAGGCGAACGGTTTGCGCCGTCATCGCCGAGCCAGTGATCGAATAGATATCAGTAAATGACATGTTTAACGTCCCTCAATCACTTTCGCCAAGCCACTGAATTTCATGTTGAGAAACGTCAGGCTGGTTTGAAAGTCCATGTTGTTTTGCGTGAACTTGGCTTGTTCAACGCCCAGTTCCACAGTGTTGCCGTCTTTGCTGTTTTGGTAAGGCACCGAATATTGCGCCTCAACCTGAAACTTCGGCACCGGTTTGTTCACACTGCCCGCTGACATTTGGTTCATCACGGTGGTGAAACTTAGGTCCTTTGCCAAGTACCCTGGGGTATCAACATTTGCTAGGTTACTGGCGAGGACTTTGGTACGCTGAACGCGAAAATTGAGTGCCTCTGGATGTACACCTAACGCATTTTCGAATGTGATCGCCATGCATCTTTCCTTAAAGTCGGCTCGAATACGCCAAGATCAAAACAAGATACATGCCATAAAATTTAGTTATATATATCAATGAATTACAAACAAGGAAGGAAGCCTCGCTTCCGGTTTACGGAAACCATTCAAACCAAGGGGAAAGGTCAATTTTCCTCAATCATGCTGCTTTGCGGTTTGGCTTTGAGTGCAAGCTCAGTCAGTGCTTTAGCGAATGAGAAAAACCTAACCGCAGACGAGTTAAAAGCCATTGTCGGCGAGCAGTTTGAGCAAGAAGTGGCGCAAATAGCACACTCACGCCAATGGGGAAACTACCAACTCGATTATCAAATATGGGTGCCAGGCTCTGCCAATCATCTACCGGTTTGTGATGCACCTTTGGCAGTCACAGGACGCGATAATCGTCCGTTGCCTGTTGGCAATTTAAAACGTGCTGTCAGTTGTGAAGCGGTGAGCTCTCCATGGCGCATCAATGTCACAATCAAATCAGCGGTGACGCTTTCTGTTTTGGTCGCCACCAGCACAATTGACCGCAACGAAACCCTCTCTGCCTCAAACTTAAAATCAGAAACACGCACGATTTCACGCCAAGACGATTTCTACACGAAAACAAACCAAGCCATTGGACTTGAGACCACCCGCCGCATTCGAGCTGGTCAAATCATTGACCCAACCAACTTAAGTTCGCCGCCATTGATCGAGAAAGGCAACGAAGTGATCATCATCGCCAGCAAAGATGGATTTAGTGCCAGCACCAAGGGGGTCGCTTTAGAACAAGGTAAGAAAGGTCAGCAGATTGAGGTAGAAAACATCAGTTCTGGCAAGGTGATACGCGCTGTCGTAACGGGGCTCAATCAGGTGCATACCCAGTTTTGATTTTGGACTCAGGTTATCATTTTTCGATTTAGGCACTCGTCAGCACAGGTGAACTTCGAGTACAAAAAATAAATATTTAATGTTCATCACACCCTAGTCGCCTATTCGATTTAGAACATGATGATTGAGGACAACAGCATGAAAATCGACAAAGTCGCGGGCGGTCATGTCCCACAAACTAAATTCCAGCAGGCGAGTAAAAAGCCAGTCGACACCATCGCACAGAGCAAAATTAACGAGCCAGCATTCCAAGCGAACACAGCTGCGATCGATCGCGCTCAAGCAGAAATGAAATCCCTGCCAGACGTAGACATGGCAAAGGTTGAGCAAATTCGCAATGCGTTGGCACGTGGTGAACTGAGTCTAGACACCAAAGCACTATCTAAAGCAGTAATGCAATTTCACACCGGTCACGAGTAACGCAGCGCATTAGGAGTCATGCATGGCAACGGCGGCATCACAGCATATTCAGCAGTTTGTTCGTTCTATTTCCGAAGACATCAAACTCTACCAGCAATTGCTGGGGCTGATTCAACAGCAAAAAGCACTGTATTTGAAGTTCGATGGTGAGGCGCTAAGCGAGAACATTCAAAAACAAATGCCGATTTTGAATCAGCTTGGTCGCTCCGCAAGCGAAAGAAGCCAGTTAATGCGTAAGCTCGGATTGCCTTGTAATGAGACCAGTGTGAATCGTATTTTCAATGCCTTGCCCGCCAAGATTGGTACGCAAGCGAGAAAACAATGGACGCTGTTGGAATCCTTGGTGAAACAATGCCAACAGGACAATCAGAGCAATGGCCAAAGCTCTGCAGCGTTCCAAGAGTTAGTCAGTCAACTCAAACAACCTGTGCAACACACTTATGAAGAGCGCTCGTTCTAAACAACGATTCTCGCCTTGCCTGCAGAGTCTACCGCCATCCCGGTCGATTGCTGTGGGCTTTTTTGTTTTGTGCGTGATGTGCTTGTCTCCAATGACGATGGCCAAGCCGCATAAAGCCAGTATCGACCAGCAATATCAAGTGCTCGCGCCATATCAAACGCAAATTAGCCAACGTCTCGATTCCGTTAGCCCGCTTCTCGATCATATTTTCAAACAGCTTAAGCAAAAGTCTTTACCCGCCAACTTGGTGTTAGTGCCCATGCTGGAATCATCTTACAACCCGAAAGCAGTATCACACGCCAATGCCGCCGGTTTATGGCAACTGATTCCTGCTACAGCGACGCGCTTTGGCTTGCAAGTGAGCGATAAGCAAGATGAGCGCTTTGATACTAAAGCCAGCACTCAAGCCGCCATAAGATATTTGGAATTTCTGTATAACAAGTTTGATCAAGATATTGCGCTCACTCTGGCCGCTTACAACGCAGGTGAAGGTCGCGTTGCACGAGCGATCAAAAAAGCAGACAGTCGGGATTTCACGGCACTTACTTTGCCGAAAGAGACTCAGCAATACGTCAATCGCTTTTACGCATTGGAACGTTTGGTGAACATACAGCAATTGCGTACCGATTCTTTCCAACCATTACTTTTGTTTGCAAACCATTCCACCATCTACGCCGAACCGCTTATAGACCTTAGTCGATTGCCTCCACTCGTGGAATTGTGAACACTCTCACTAAATTCCACCAATGTCAGAAGCACGTAAAATTACAAGATCCTGTTCTGCCAATTTGAAAACTCGTGATCTCGATGCAAACGCGTGCATAAAAGTTACGGTAATGTATCTCAAAGATAAGAAAGAGCAGTGGTTTGCTGATAATTTACCAACTTGCACTTGTGTATTGGCTAGATATCCATCACATTACGTGTGCAAATAAAGTGAAAACCAATAGTTAGACCTATTAATTATTTACACAACAAATATAAAGCCGCTATTGTTTTCACAGATTGATACAAAAAAACAGAATATCGAGATGACGCTTCGCTTGCGCGTCTGGAATAAGTCCGGGTTCCGGGGGGGAGCTCGGACTTTTTTTATTGCTTGGAAGTTACAATTTTGATCTGAGGAGGGTTACAGCAACTCTTTTGCGATGAGTTGTAGCAAGAAGGTTTCGCGTTCAATGCTCATGCCTTTCTTCGGGCTTTCCGCCATCGTCTTTTCATTGTGCGCGATCGCGTCGTGAACATTCATCCATACTGGGCGCATGCCGTTCTTCACTTCGTAATCTTCATAAGCTGTTTCACCTAGCTCACGGTCAATTTTGCACGTGTAGCAGTATGACGTCATGTGCATCACATCGGCATCGTCTTTGTACCAAGGACGAAATTCTTCGAAGATACCGTAAGGCTTGATGTTGTGAATATTCTTCGCACCGGTTTCTTCTTCAAGCTCACGAACTAAACCTGCAATCACATCCTCACCGTCATCGATGCCACCGCCAGGCAGTGTGTAATCGTGGTAACGCTCTGTGTAAAGAAGCAGGACATCTTCACCGTCTAATACAATGGCGCGCGCCGCATTGCGTTGGAAGATGATTTTGTCATCCAGATGTTCGATATCTGGGTGCGTGGTGGTTTTCAAATGTCTCATCGCAGAATCCGCTGTGAATGTTTTGCGCGCATACTACCGAAATTCATGCGCATTCCCAAGTTTCAATTTGAGCACGTCTGAAACAAATATAGGCGAACAGTGAGCAAATTCTAAAATTGCACAGAATTCCCTTACAAGCGTCGTGCTTTTAACAAACATAAGACAATATTTTTCTGAAACTCTCCTATAATCAACACACTACTCGTTAATCCCATGCGGAGATCAAGAATGAAAAAGACAACTTTAGTAACGGCAGTGGCAGCAGCGATGGTGTTGGCAGGTTGTTCAACTTATGAAGGTGCGACTCGCTCAAATGAATACACATCAGCAGCAAACCCAGCAGCGGTATACTGCGTACAGCAAGGCGGCGAGCTAGATACAGTAACGGAAAATGGTGAACGCGTAACTTACTGCCAACTGTCTGAAAACGAGCGCTTTGAGCAGTGGGAATACTACCGCAACAACCACAAAGAAGATGGCGAGTCGTAATAGGGTCTGTTGATCTTTCGCGGTTAAATTTTGTTCGAGATAAAATCGTTTTAGGCGAGGCAAGGATTATGCTGCCTAGTCATTCTAAGCAAATACTCCTTAACGAAGCATAAAACGATTTTAGCCGAACCCTTTGGGCAGCGTTTGTTGGCCATTTCTACTGCGTTATCAACTTCTCATGTAGGCTAGCTACACAGCAAAGTCTCTGCCTTGTATAAATATCCAACAATTCGCTGCAAAAATCAGCTCGAAAGGTCAACAGACCCTAATAGTTAACATTTACGCAATCTAAGATTACAATTTTATCAACAAAGGAGCGTTAAGCTCCTTTTTGTTTACCGTAAATTTCCCTACATTCTGATACTTAGCCCTTTATCCACCAGTCTTACCGCATAGCGATACGATATCGAACGGCGTTTTATTCTGACATTCCCCTGACATTACTTTCCAAGTGGTCAATAAAATTCCTTGCACACATCACGAAATTTCACGTTTTTTCCACATTTTTATCGGAGCGGGTGGTCAGGATGAAAACAAATACTGTTAAGCAAGCCGAATCGGCACAAACGAACGTCATTACAGAAGAATCAAAACGCATCATCTATAAGTCGATGCTAAGTGCACTCACCATTGTTGCCATCAGTATTTTAGTCAACCTAAGTATCCGAGTGGACTACGTTTTATTAGGTTCTTCATTGGGCGAAACCTCTATTACTGAAACACTGCAATTGATCATGCTGGCGGTTGCATCTTGGTCTTTCTTCCGCATGTCTAAACAAGAGACTCATGTCTCACATGCCGCGATACTTATTTCAGGCTTTTTTGCGGTATTGATGATCCGTGAAATGGATTACTGGTTTGACATGATCCACCACGGCTCTTGGGTCTTTCCTGCCCTTGCGTTAGCGGCACTGGCTTGTGCGAAAGCTTACCAAGGTGGTAAAGGCACCGTGAACGAAATGGCAACCATTCTACAATCACCTTACATGAAGCTACTTATCGGCTCAGTGATCTTGTTGTTGGTGTTCTCTCGCCTGTACGGCATGGGTAGCTTCTGGCAACACGTAATGGCCGAGCACTACGTACGCGATGTGAAAAACATCTCAGAAGAAGGCATGGAGCTGTTGTGTTACAGCCTAATCGCGCTAAGTGCCGTACGCACACGTCGCGAACTTAAGCGTCAGTAAGTTGAAGTGGCTTAACTAGCCATTCGCTTCGGGGTCAAGTTGCAGGTTCAACGTCGTTAATATCGGATGAAACACTGCTAACGCTTGCTCTGCTGCAACCACTGAATCATCAAAGGCCGTCATTTCGATGGCCTTTTTCATATCTGCAATTTGCCCTCGCACTTCAGGCTCTAAATCGAGCGCTTGAAGCTTTTCTATCGCACCAAGGCCAATGTCTAAAGGCTTTGCTCGTACCTCAGCGAGATCACGTTCAAAGGCGCCACGCTTAACTCCCTCTAGATACACGCGGTAAGTCGTGAGTTCATCAAACAACAAAAATGCTTCCGCTAAAACGCCTGTATTAGGGTAAGGCACACTCACATGGTGTGAGAGGTCGAGTGAAATGTTGAGCTTTACGCCCATTTCTGCACAGCGCGACTTCAATACGCGTAATAAACCCTGTTCATCCATTAAGGTTTGAATCTCGATGATGCGCTCTAGATGGTAGTCATTGGAGAGTAAAGTGACGTCAATGGTTTGCCCTGCCTCGCAAAGGCCACTTCTTAATAACTCCGCAGCGGCATTTTGCATGTTCTGCACCGTATTGAGTGAACGATTCTCGATGATGACCTGCTGCTCAGGAAAATCGATTTCCCTACCCTTAGCTAACTGGTAAAAGTAGCGGTACATCGCATCCGCTTCTGAGACGGTTTGTCCTTGAGTCACACCGCCACAAAAAACCAAGGCAGTCGTCTCAAAGCAAAATTCGTTTAAAACATTCAACAGCGCTTCCACGCGTGAGCGACCTTCAGCACTTAACTGATCGTGCACCAACCGCTTACCTAAAATGATCACTACCTTGTTTAACTTCATTACCCAGATCTCAATTAGTCATACTTTAGCGAACAATTTGTATACAAAAATCTGCTTTGCCAATACTCTCACAGGTATTAACATCTAATTAACAATGTCATTTTAGAGACCTGAATAAAGGTCCGTAGAGAAAGGAAGTCAATTATGCTGTCGATTTTCGATATTTTTAAGGTCGGTGTCGGTCCATCTAGCTCCCACACCAATGGCCCAATGCTCGCAGGTTACCATTTCACTCAATTACTTAGCGACTCTATGGCGAAAGTGCACAAGGTGCAAGTTGACCTTTACGGTTCTTTATCGCTGACTGGCAAAGGCCACCATACGGACCGCGCTACCGTCCTTGGTTTAATGGGCAATAAACCCGATACCATTAAAATGACCAGTGCAAAAGCGGCGCTACAGCATACCATTGAACATGGCACACTCTCGGTTGCAGGTGTTCATGAGATCGTGTTTAGCTATGATCACGATATTGTCTTCCACAGTGATAACCTTCCTCTTCATGAAAATGGCATGACCATCACGGCTTATGATGCTTCTGGTGATCAGGTGGCGTTTGAAACTTACTACTCTATTGGTGGTGGCTTTATTGCTACGGCAGCGGAACTGGAACACGGCAGCAATGATGCTCAAGTTGAAGTACGCTTTCCGTTTTCTTCTGCCGACGAAATGTTGGAAAACGCAGAGCTCAATGGCCTCAGTCTAGGAGGCATGATCCTACAAAACGAATTGGCTTTTCGCGAACAGGAAGAGATCGATCAAAAAGCCGAACAGATCTGGAAAGTGATGTCGCTGTGCATGCAACGAGGCTTTGATACCGAAGGCATTCTCGAAGGCGGGTTGAACGTCACGCGCCGAGCGCCAAACCTACTCAAAAAGCTCGAAGCCAATGCAGCAGTAGAGAACGATCCAATGGAGATCATGGATTGGATTAACCTGTTTGCTTTCGCAGTGAGTGAAGAGAATGCTGCAGGTGGTCAAGTAGTGACGTCACCAACCAATGGTGCTGCCGGTGTTATTCCTGCCGTGCTTATGTACTACCACCGCTTTATTAAGGAGCTCGATAACAAGCAATTGAAAGACTTCTTAGCCGTGGCGGGGGCGATTGGCATCTTGTACAAAACCAACGCTTCCATCTCAGGAGCAGAGGTTGGATGCCAAGGCGAAGTCGGGGTATCGTCTTCGATGGCGGCCGCAGGCTTAACGGCACTGCGTGGAGGCAGTAATGAGCAAATCTGTATTGCCGCAGAAATCGCCATGGAGCATTCGCTTGGCATGACTTGTGACCCGATTGGTGGTTTGGTTCAGGTGCCGTGTATTGAGCGAAACGCGATGGGCGCGATGAAGGCCATTAACGCATCACGCATGGCACTGAAACGCACCAGCAAATGCCTTATTTCATTAGATAAAGTTATCGAAACCATGTACCAGACGGGCAAAGACATGAACAAGAAATATCGTGAGACCTCACTTGGTGGACTCGCGGTGATTCATATGGCCCCACCATGCGAATAGCATACTTTATATCAGTTTTTGCTAATTAATATTTTTCATTGTTGGCGGATAAAATTCCGCCAACGCCTGTTTTCTTATCAAAAACCACCTTATTTACTCAAACTCTCCCGTCTGTTTATTATTTCAACGACTTTTCAAAACCTTAAAAACCATATGAGAACAATCATCTTATAAATTGTTACTTTTGGGTCATTTATTCACATAGTTTCTAGTTGATCTAGAACAACACATTAGTGAGGCAAACGTTTCGCATTAGAAATTTTAGTGCATTAAATTCAGTTTATGCGACAATTGTTTCAATATGTAACATAGCGTTTAAGTAACATTTAACAGAAATAATAACTACCTTTCTCGCAATAGTGAGTATTTAATTATGTGGAATAAACTAAATAAATCTATGATGTTCTGCCAAATGATGTTTGGCTTATCATTTTATGGCGTGTTAGTCAGTCTGACGCGTTTTTTCTTAGAGGATCTGAATTACAACGAAGCTGATACCATGATGATCGTGGGTGCCTTTTCGGCGATTGGCCCTCTATTTGCGATTGCTGGCGGCTTTATCGCTGACAAATTTTTAGGTGCTTACCGCTCTCTATCGATTGCCTTCTTAGCATTCGCATCTGGCTACGTACTGCTTGTTCTTGGTGCTTCGGCAACCAACGTACCGCTTTCAATGTGTGGTATCGCGCTAGCAAGTTACGGCCGTGGTTTAATGTCTCCTTCTTACCCTAGCTTGTACAAACGTACCTTTAAGTCACAAGAAGACTTCGAGAAAGGCTACCCAATTAACTACTCAGTGAACAACGTGGGCGCTTTCCTAGGCCAATACTTGTTCCCTATGATTGTGCTTATCATCGGCTTTAATGGTGGTTTCACTATTTCAGCAGTGATGGCTGGTGCAGCATTGGTGATGCTACTTGTGTTCCGCAAAGGCTTGGTTGGCGTTGCTTCTGATCTGGATCGTCAAAGCGTAAGCATGAAGAACTGGATTTTCTTCGCGATTATCTCAGCGGCGATGATTGCACTGGTATTCTTCATGTTCTCTAACATGGATATCGGTCAAAACATCGTTTACGCCATCGGCGGTGCAGCGATTCTTTACTTTGTTTCTTTGATGTTGAAAGTAAGCAAAGCAGAATCATTGAAGATGGGTACTATCCTTATCGTTACCTTCCTAACCACGTGTTTCTTCGTTTACTACGGTCAAATGATGACTTCAATGAACATGGTAGCGATCAACACTCTGAAAGGTTCTCTATTTGGCTTCATCCCACTAGAGCCTGAAGCAGCAATGGCGATGAACCCACTATGGTGTATGGTTGGTGGCCCTATCGTTGCTGGCTTCTTTGGCATGCTAGAAAAACGTGATATTCACCTATCAACCGCGACTAAGATTGCATTGGCATTCGTGCTAACCGCTATCGCATTCGGCATCCTAACGTTCGCGGTAACGACTGTTGGCGAAGACGTTATCATCATGCCTGAAATCTTCCTAGCGATTCACTTCTTCCAAGCAATTGCGGAAGTTATCGTAGGTTCAATGGTAGTTGCGTTCATTCTATCTGTGGCACCTAAGCACATCGAAAACTTCTCAGTAAGCTTGTTCTCTGTAGCAATCGCACTAAGTGGTATCGTTGGTGCTGCGTTCTCTACGTCTATCGCACTAGAGAAAGGCCAAGAGATCACCCAAGAGATCGTACAACACGTTTACGGCGAATACTTCCAACTGCTGACTATCCTAGCGGTTGTGATGGTTGCGATTGCCTTGGGCGCGTCATTCATCATTCGTAAGATGCTTGAAGCAGCAAAACAAAGTGAAGCTGAATTGGAAGTGGTTGAGCAAAACTAATTCTCTCTCAGCAGCAAACGAAAAACGGAAGCCAAGCGGCTTCCGTTTTTTTATCGACAAAGAAGAAGGATAGAGAAATCATTAAGCGGTTAAAGTAACCATCAGATAACCGTTGAGTGCGAGTACTAAAGTAACGATAACCATACCGACATAAGAGACCCATTTGTTATTTTTGAACTCACCCATCAAGCGTTCGCTGTTGGTAAAGATAAGCAATGGGATAATCGCCAACGCAATACCAAAGCTCAACACCACTTGGCTCATCACCAAGATATCGGTGGTGTTCATACCTAAACCAATCACCACAAACGAAGGTGCCATAGTAATAAAGCGTCGTACCCACATTGGAATAGAGAAGCGGACAAAGCCTTGCATCACCACCTGACCTGCCATTGTGCCAACAACGGTAGAAGACAAGCCTGAAGCAATCAACGAAACACCAAACAACACAGATGCGGCTTTACCTACCAATGGCGTTAGCGTCATGTACGCTGTTTCAATTTCCGCCACATGTTGGTTGCCTGAGTAATGGAACACGGCAGCAGCCATCGCCACAATTGCGATATTCACAAAGCCTGCAATTACCATCGCAATCAACACATCAAAGCGAGTGGTGCGAAGGCGAGTTTTGGTGCTTTCGCCATAGCTGTTTTTGAACAGTGCAGAATGAAGATAGATCACGTGAGGCATTACAGTCGCGCCTAGAATACCCGCAGCAAGATAGATTTGATGTGAATCCGTAAAGGTTGGAGTCAGCAAACCTTTCACCATTTCACCGCCCGCAGGGTGCGCAAAAAACAGTTCAGCAATGTAGATAACCGCCACCAACATCAAAAGTGAACCGATCACGACTTCTAGCGGTTTTTGACCTTTCTGGTTAAGCATCAAAATCATCACGGTTGCTACCGCAGTGATCATCGCTCCTTCCATTAAGCTAATTCCAAACACCAACTGAAAGCCGACTGCTGCACCGATAAACTCGGCAAGGTCTGTCGCTATCGCGATGATTTCAGCTTGGATCCAGTAGAAGCCTACCGCCCATTTATTTGGTAAGTGGTCACGTAGATGCTCCGCTAGATTTTTGCCTGTAACGATACCTAGCTTGGCGGATAAATACTGAATCAACATCGCCATTAGGTTCGCCCATAGCACTACCCAAAGTAGCTGGTAACCAAATGAAGATCCTGATTCAATATTTGTCGCAAAGTTGCCTGGGTCGATGTAACCAATCGCGGCAATAAACGCCGGGCCTAACATCAGCATTTTGCGTTTGATTTTGTTGAATGCCGAAACTTTTGATGTTGTGGCGGCATCTAAATGTATGGATGCATTATTTATCGATACATTACTCATGACGATATTCCTCTCTAGTCGATGAGAAGAATCATACGCCCACTCAAATGAGAATCAATATCATTTAGGTACACAAAAACGGTAATTAAGATTTCAACAATTAATTTTTAATTATCGATAAACAAAAGCTATCAAAGATTTCTGTTGAATTTGGCTTGCCATCGACCAAAAACAACAATGCCGCGTTAGACGCGGCATTGAAAGCGGGGGATGGTTTCGATTACTTAGTCGCGACGGCCGCGCAATTGAATCGGTTGGTTAGAAGCGTCTGTTTGAATCATCACACCACCGTAAGTAGCGTCATTACGACCTTTAAGAGTCAGGTTAGAATCCGCACGCTCCACATTAACTTGGTTTGTTTGGCTAGTAGCCATATCAATGGTACCCGTGTATGAGCCATCGCCAGCGAATGCTACATTCATTGAACAAGCCATTAAGCCTACTAGTGCGATTAGTTTTTTCATACGTCACCTCGATTATTTGTGGTACATCGTTTCGATGAAGAAACTGTAGCAACAGTTCCAAAGTAGCACGAGGAAAACCCGAATTTACCAAATGGAAATCCTCGGTCAAAAAATGCTTTTCTGCCATAAACTTAGAATTGACCATCCCCTGTCTTTTTTTATGACAGGCGGAGTTATGATGCCGTGGCAACGTTGGCTGGAGTAAAAGAATGACAATGAATCTGGATATGCAAAACGTTTTGGTATTAAAGCGCATGTATGAGCTGCGTAATGTTCGTTTAGTGGCAGAATCGATGGGGAAAACCTCAGGTGCCATCAGTAAGAACTTAACCAAGATGAAAGCGCAACTGGACGATCCTTTGTTCATTCAAACCAAAAATGGCTTTGAGCCGACCTCGTTTGTCGAAGCCAACATGCCTCATTTTGAGCAGATTCTAGCAAGCGTGGATGCCATCAAACCACAAGAGTTTTCACCCACTCACTTTACTGGTGAAGTATCCATTTACGCCAATACCCTGTTCTGGGATCGCTTTGGCGACAAACTGTACATTGAACTTATCAAGCAAGCACCTAACGCGAGATATGCGTTTTTAAGGTGGGGAGCAGATGCCCGTAATCGAATCATCGATGGTGAAAACGCTATTGCAATTCACTACTTTGATGAAGACTTACCTCAGTCAATCGCTCAGAAAGAATTGGGGAAAGGAAAAGCGGTGTTCTTTGTGCGAAACGACCATCCAGCACGAGAATTCCAATCATTAAGTGACTACGCCTTACTACTGTTCAAAACGCCGGGGTGGAATGATCATAAATACCCATTGCTCGATCGTTTAAAGAACATTGGTTTCGATGTCACGCCCAAAGTGGAAGTGGAGCACCCCGCAATGATTCATAGCATCATCATGCAAACCGATCATTTTGGGATCACCATGAGCGGTAATGTTCCAGAAAGTTGCCGTAGTATAGATTTACCAAACGGGTTGGAGTTGGGTGTTAGCTTTGTTATGAGTTGCCGTCGCTCTCAGCAGCATGACCCGCAAAATCAATGGCTATTCAATGTCATCCAAACGATCATCGCGAAGCATTCAAAACCCGATTAAAACGGTGCTTCACCTAACACACCGAGTGTGATCGTTTGGTGATGTTTCTTAAGATACTCAATGTCTTGTAAATAAGCCGTATGGTGGCAATCATCCATATTCGCTTGAAATTGCGCATCGCCAGTGGCAGCAGACGTACGCATAAAGTCTACCAGTGCAGTCAAACGCAGCGTCATCGTATCCACCAGTTCTTCTCGCTCTAACCTTGAACAACCATAGGCGTCACAGAAACGCTTTGCTCGTTTAATCTGCTCTTCAAGCGTGCCCATTTTGTCATTTTCATCGGTCTTAAATGGCGCCCAACCATAGACTGAAAAAGCCACATCCCAAATTCTTGGAGCTGGGTGTGCCGTATCAAAATCAAAAATGCCCACGACAGCGCCATCCTTTAACGCAACGTTATAGGGCATAAAGTCGCCATGGCAGATGACTTCGTGTGGCAAGCGAGTTGGCAGCATCCAATGGCAAACTTCATCTTGATGTCTGGAAAGGAAGTGTTGAGAAGCATCATGCAGTTGTCGGAGCAGTTTTGCTGCGGAAGTAAGAGCCGAGAGCGAAGCAATCTCTCCCTGCAAAGGATAGTTATAGCTTTCTCCATCGACGAAGGTCAGCAACTCTTTTCCACCTTCAATTGACACCGCTTTAGGACAAGCATGAAAACCGTTGGCATGAAGATGATGAAGCAATTGATGAATGGTTATGGTCCAAAGACTTGCAGGTCGACTGACCAAGTCTCCTTTACGATAAATAGCCCCTTCTCGGCCACCTTGTAACGTTTCCATGACCCCTCCTTGAAAAGTCGAGCAAACCGCTCATGAGTAACGACGACTTGAAACGTATTCGCTTTATACCATTATACCCAAGTAACCTCGAGCGGCTTAGGTCAATGAGTTAACCCATATCATAAACTGTTCAATAACCATTTGGTAAACGCGTCAACATGTGGTTTTTCTCCTTGTTTGACCATCATATAATGCGCACCACGGCTCGGCATGGACCACTCTCCTATGCGAACCAAGCTTCCTTGTCGCAGATGTTCGTCAACCAAGAAGTCTCTGACCAATAATACCCCTAACTGATTCACCGCCGCTTCAATCGATAATAAAGAGTGCTCGAATTCTGCGACCATTGGAGCCAGTCTCCCTTGATAACCATGATAAGCAAACCAAGATTGCCATGTTTCCTGATACCCACTCGTCGCCAGCTTGGCAGTATGTGCCAATTCAGACAAATTCGACATTGGGTTGAGATGTAAGAAGCCAGGACTGGCTACCACAATCCAGTTTTCATCCGTCAACTTTACAGCTTGTTTTGATTGCCAGTTCCCATACCCGTTGATAATTTCGACATCAGCAATATCGCTGCTACTCGGTACAGCATTGGCCGTCGTCGAAATCTTAAACCGAATGTCAGGGTACTGACGATGAAAATCGGCTAGGCGTGGTATCAACCACTGGACACAAAAACTGTGTGCAACATGTAAGGTTAATTGAGTGTGCCTTTGACGTGAGAACAAGTGCAGAGTCGCCACAGAAAGACTTTGAAATACATGACTAACGACAGGCAAATAATCGTGTGCGGCTTGTGTCAAAAGTAGCTTAGCTCCATTGCGCTCAAACAAGGTCGCATCGAGATAAACTTCCAAGGATTTCACTTGCTGACTGACGGCAGCACGTGTGACATTGAGTTCTTCTGCCGCTTTGGTAAAGCTTTGCAAGCGTGCTGTAGCTTCGAACGCTTTAAGGGAATTTAAAGGTGGTAAGTTTTGCATGTCAGGCTCCACGCGAACAAGTAAGAAAATACTATGACGGGGCTGTGACAGATAAATGAAAGGATACAAAAAAGCCAGCGTTAGACGCTGGCTTTCAAAGTAGCTAATTCAATAAAGAATTATTGAGCAGCTTCTTCAGTTTGGTATTGGAACGCAGGAACAACAACTTCTACACGACGGTTCGCTTCACGACCTTGACGAGTTTCATTGCTTTCTACTGGGTTCGCTTCACCCATACCTTTAACAGTCATACGGTCTGCTGCGATACCTTCAGCTTGGAACTGGTCAGCAACTGCTTGTGCACGCTTCTCAGTTAGCTCTTGGTTGTAAGCTTCAGAACCTGTTGTGTCACTGTAACCAGTGATTTCAACTTGAGCTTGTGGGTAAGTGTTCATTAGCTCAACAGTGCCGTTTAGAGAAGATGCATCTTGTACTTCTGCACTTTCTAGGCCGAACTGTAGAGTTGTAGTTTGAGCTGGGTACTCGTTTTCAACGATGCGAGTCGCTGGACGAGTTTCAACGACTTCTTCTTGAACTACTGGCTCAGAACCGAACTTGTAGTTGAAGCCAATACCGAAGAAGTCTGCGTCCATATCGTTGATGATGTCGTCAGACATATCTTGGTAACGTTGGTACTCAGCACGTAGGCTCCAGTTGTAGTTGATTTGGTATTCAGCACCTAGAGAGCCAGTTGGTACGAAATCTTTCTCGTCACCAGCCATCATGTATGCAGCACCTACTTTAGCAAATAGGTTCCAAGAATCTGTTAGTGGTAGGTTGAACTTAGGAGCAAGAGTGATTGCCCATAGGTCGCCATCTACTGTGTTTAGACCAGCTTTGTTGAAGTTAGCTGTGAAGTTACCTAGGTAATCAACGCCGTATTCAGCAGCAACGTATTCGTTGAAGTTGTAACCGATGTGCATGCCAGCTGCGAAGCTATCGTCATCACATGGAGCGTCAAGGTGACAAGTGTCGTTTAGTGCGTTGTAACCTAGTTTACCGCCAACGTAAGTATCAGCAAGAGCAACATTCGACATTACGCCACCAGCTAGAATGGTAGCCACTGCAAGAGCGATTTTTTTCATTATTTTACCTTTAATGCGAAGGCGACCCGACTACTATCCACAACTATACAGCTGCCATCACGCAAGTCAGAACCTACACTGTTTCGAGTGATTAAAAACTATGCCATTGGTCTCAATCAAAACGTCATCAGACATCTGGAATGAGCACTTATCTTCAAGCATTTTTCTCAGAGCTCAGATCCGAAACGAACCTCCGATTGTTTGGCGCATTCCGAATGATTCAGAGCACAAACAAAACGGACAAATCGTTCCAAAAACAGAACACCAAAATGCGAATTATCCTAAGCTAGGCGCAATAGTACATAGCAGCTATATTTTATTTTAAGCTACTGTGCCTACAAAGGGCGCTAAAGCATAAGATTGCTAAATGATTGAGATGAGATAACTTTTGTGACATAAATCTCAAAACAGACTTTAACAGAACAACCTTCGCTTTCATAAATTAGATTTCTTATCGTGACGATTAGTTTTTTTTATCGATAGCCACATAAGCACCAGAAACTGAAGGTTTTTTGTTTTTATTGGCGAAAAAATTTACAGTCACCAGACATTGAGGTAGGAAAAAACGCACAAAAAACACAGCCTACAAAAAGCAGGCTGTGAACTAATTGCTTTAAATCTTGTCGGAAACCGCCAACGTTGCCGCCAATATATCTTGGCCAAACAGCACACTACGTTCCGGAGACCAGCCGTAAAGTGGGTCGGGATGGTTATTATTGTCTTTGAATGGCATCTCGATGGTGTAAGACAAGCACTTAAATTGCTCAGCAACCCAGTTAGAACCAACGGTTAGGTTCGCTTTGCCCGGCTCATCTTTATCGTAACCAATCTCGTCTTGGAACTCTGGTGTAATAGTCAGAAGTGCTTGTTTAAACGCACTTTCCAATTCAGCCATGCCTTCGTCATAAGAAGGAATACCTTCAGAGCCCGCCACGAAGTTGTAAGGGATAGCTTCATCACCGTGGATATCTAAGAACATATCCACGCCTGTTTCTAGCATTCGCTCACGAACCAAGAAGACTTCAGGACTCTTTTCCATTGATGGCGTTTGCCATTCACGGTTTAAGTTTACGCCAACCGCGTTAGTACGTAGATGCCCACGCACACCGCCGTCTGGGTTCATGTTTGGTACAACGTAGAGTACTGCTTTTTCAAGTAGTGCGCGCGCAACCGTGTCGTTCTCATCGAGCAGACGTTGGATCATGCCTTCCATGAACCATTCTGCCATCGTCTCACCTGGGTGCTGACGTGCAATCATCCAGATTTTCTTTTTGCCTTCTTCTGGCTCACCGAAAGTAAGCAAGCTCATGTCATTGCCATCTAGCGTATGGCCAAGCGTCTCTAGTTGGCAGTGATGCGCGCTTTGTGCCATGTGTAACAGGTCTAGGTGACGGTCGTACGTGTAAGGAGCAAAGTACGCGAAGTAAATTGAGCTGCGCTCAGGGATAACAGTGAAAGTCAGCGTGTCGCCATCGAACTCTGCCGGTACTCGGAACCACTCTTCACGATCGTAAGACGCAACCACGTCGTAACCCTGCCAGCCTTCTGGGTAAGCCGATTTCGCAAGATCGAGAAGTTTGATGGTGTGTGATTGCTCGGCTTCTGTCTCTAGACGGAAGTGGAACCACTGGTAGAATTCCGACATGTTGTCGTTAGGAATTTTGAGTTGGATGTCGTTTTTGTCGTCCGCTTTCACTACGTGAATGCTGCCGCTGTCAAAGTTGCTGAATACTTTCATTTTATTACTCACCTTTTGCATCTGAGCTTGAAAGACTGAGGCTAACACAAAGGGAAGAGGTGCCTCTAACACTTTCACTTCTTCCCTATCCGTTTGCGATCAAAATATTCAGTTTAGTCGAGCTTATCCGCTTTGCCTGCTGGTCCCGCGAGTTTTGCTAGCCACCTATCCCAGATGAACGGCGTTTTCTCGCTATCTTCTGCTTCCTCTTTTCGACGTACCGCGTTGCGTACCATCATTGCTCCCGTCCATCGGAATGGCTCTGGCGGGAAGTGCCCCAACGGCCCTTTGGCTAAACCGCTTTTCATCCATTCATTCTCGATTCCCAATACCAATGAAGATAAGATCTTTCCACCCATTCGAGTCTGCGCTACCCCGTTACCCGAATAACCAAAGCCATAAAAGATATTGCTTTGGTTATCTAACTCACCGAAGAATGGAAAGCCAGTAGCAGAGCGGTCTGAACCACCCGTCCATGAATAAGCGAACTCTGATCCTTTCAAACGCGGGAACAGCTTATCGAACGACTTACGCAGTAGCTCTTGATAGCGCGTTGGCTTGTTGAACATCGCGTTGACTTGGTTGTTGAAAGAGAACTGATTGCCGCCTTTCCCCAACATCAAACGGCCATCTGGCGTATCTCGGTAATAGTGGACGAAGATACGTGAATCCAACACGCTAGAACCTGACTGCCAACCAGATTGAGTCAGCGCGTCACCAAGCGGTTTGGTGATCACCATGTCGGAAGAAACCACCACGATACTGCTTTTGAATTGCTTAAACTGCTCCACCATCCAAGCGTTTAATGCCAACACCACCTGCTGCGCTTGAATATTCCCTTTAGGTGTAGAAACAGTAGCAGGTTTTCCATAATCTAAACGCGTCATCGGCGTGTTCTCATAGATCTCAACACCCAACTCCACTGCGACGCGTCTTAATCCTCTCGCCAACAAAGCAGGCTGAACACTGGCTGCAACCGGAGAGTGAAAGCCTTCTATATTGCGCGGCGATCCTGCATTGGCACGCAATTCCTCAGATTGACAGCGGCGCCAGCTGTTCACATCTAGACGCTTTAACTCGTCTACCACTGGCTGCATTCCCCCCGTCTGAGACTGATTGGTTGCCGTGTAGTAGACGCCTTTTAACGACAATTGCGCATCGATATTGTACTGCTGACAGAATTCGTCAATCTCCAATACCGCTTGCTCCGATTCCTTCACCAACCACGCTGCGTGTTCTTCACCAAATAAACGCTTTAATGTAGGGAACTTAGTCGACCATGTCAGCATGCAACCGCCATTAGCCCCGGAAGCACCGCTACCGCACAAGCCTTTTTCAACCACTATTATGTGTTTCTCCGGCGATTGTTGCTTGATCATGATTGCCGTCCAGAGCCCAGTGTATCCACCACCAACAATGGCGACATCAGCTTGGATATTTTGTTGAAGTGGTTTGGCGGTTTCTGGTTGCTCGGCTTCAAGCGCTTGCTTAAACCAATATGAAGGGTGAGTCATTACGTATCCTTTGTAAGTGTGCGCATACAATGTTGCTTTGTTGCCACTTTACAAACGATCCAAATCATCAACGAGCTAGAAAAACTGACGCTGAGCGTTAGAAAATATTAAACCTAAATTAGTTATTTATTTCATTCACCATAATTATGTATATTTAAATAATAAAAAAGGGGAGCAAAACTCCCCAAATTCAATAAGAATAAATATATGGCAACGATAATATTGAAAACAAAATATTTTGCTAGCGAGTAGATGTATTAACGATTACCTGGCTCACGCATGCGGTATTCATATTTCACATTCAATATTGGTTGATAGGCAATCTGACCGTTATCTTGAAGAAACTCATCAACGGTAACTTTTGCATTAGTAATGGAAAACGACTGACGGTCTACCATATCAAATGCACTCTTAAACTCATCTCGTAGCTCTTTAGAAGACTTGCTTTGGTAGTTTTTAATCATTTCAAAGCCCATGTCGTAGGCAGCTTGCTTACTATCCACAACATTACCTTGGATCGTTTTGCTGTTATTCGTCCATTGGTAACCACCAGCGAATGCCGCGACAGGAGTGGCAGTTAATACGATAAGACTGACTAGAGAGATTAAACGTTTCATAATATGCTCCTTACTTACCTTTTAAAATATCGAGTTCCAAATACTCGATGAATGTAGGTTACGTATAGAGACCTTTAGCTCGTCAAATTAATTTCAAAAAACATTCAATTATTTTTCAAGTTATTTTTAATTAAACGTAAGGCATAAAACTGCCATTTATTATTCATAATAAAAATATCTTAAAAAGCAGTCACTAAATAGTTATAAAGAAACCTTTATGGCTACTTTGCCACTCAGCCATGACACTCCCTTACCAAGCCATACAATACCTCTTGCCCCTTTTCTCTTAGAATCCTGCAAAAACGAACACCGTTCAAAACGATCGTAATGGCACTGCGTCTGACACCAGAACACCACCTTTTGATGCCTCGGCGTCCTCTTTATCTTTTGGTGTTTTTCGACCATGACCAACAAGGCACTGCACAGATAACGAACTTAGGCTCGCCGAAAAGCCAGTCTGGAGTGAAATGACATGAATAAATCTATCCTTCATCACAGCAAAACCATTTACTCAGACGAGTACGCTGAGATCTATCACCCTATTTGGACATACCGCGCTAAGTTTATCGCGCGTGCACTGTTCTATCGCAAGTCATTCAACTATCTGGCGGACAATATTGAGGCGTCACTTCTAGAGATGCTTTGTTCTCGTACGCATCGTTTCTTAGAAAAGCCGTTTCGTCCTTACATCATCAAAAATAGCCCAGCAATCGATCGCTCTGAACTTGTGGTTGATCACTACAATACGGTGTCGAAGCTGCTCTCTTCAGAGCTGATTGAACAAATCTATACCGATGCTAAAGGCCAAACTCTGATGACATTTGAGATTGATGAGATCCTCTATACGGTTCGACTTGTTTATGAAGCTCGCTACCAAAAAGAAGGTGAGATGAGCTTGGTATTACATAGCGAAGAAGACGGAAACTTTTACACTATCTCTTTTACGCTCGGGCACGAGAATGGCGCTCGTTGCATCATGATTGGCGGCTTACAAGGTCCACGCAGTAATGAAACCAGCAGCGCAAAAATCAAAAAGCTAACACGTAAACTTTACGGTCAACGTCCAAAAAGCCTGATGGTGAGTTTACTGACTATTCTGGCGCAAATCTGGGGTGTAGAAACAATTTTGGCGGTCAAAACCGACTCCCACACTTACGCCGCGCGACGCTACAGCAAAGGACGAATCAAAACCGACTATGACGCACTCTGGCAAGAGTTGGGCGGGATAGAGTTCGACCGGAACTTCTACTCCCTTGCGGTGAATGCCCCAAGACGTGATATCGAAGATATGTCTCGCTCAAAACGCTCGATGTATCGTCGTCGTTATGAATGGCTAGACAACACCAAAGCCACATTCGAACAAGTACTAAGAAACTAAAAGGCTAAAAAGCCAAAGAACTAAGGAGAAAGTCACATGCGTTATTCACTCGTGACGGCTTTGGTGTTGTCGACTTTTTCTTTGTCAGTGCACGCAACAACCAATAAACACATTGTTGGTACAAATTTAGGTTACGGCGTTGTCAATTACGATGCTCCAACAAGCGAAGAGTCCGGCGATATGTTCCTCGGTGAGGTTTACTACCGATACATGCTAACGCAAAACATTGGTATCGAAGCGGGTTTTAAAGGCGCTTTTGACGGTATCGGCTCGATACTTGTCAGCCCAATTTCTGAGGTTACGGATACCAGCTTTTCTGGGCCTAGGCTAAGTGGCTATGCGAGCTATCCACTTGGGGCAGGGTTTGAGTTGTACGGCAAAGCTGGCGTCACCGCCTACACACTAGAGTACACCTATAAAGTAAACGGGCAGAGTCGAAATATCGAAGAGTCGAGCATCGGCGGAGAAGCCGCGGCTGGTATTGGCTGGAGTTACAAACACCTTGGTTTAAATGCGGAATACGCGTATTCCAAAAACCGCGATTTTGATTCTGGCGGCGTGATGTTTGGCGCTCAAGTTCGCTTCTAACACCATCCAAATAAACAAAAAGGCAGCGATGGCCTGAGTCGCTGCCTTTTTCTTTCATCAATATGAGTCAGTTCGTCAGCGCAAGAATGATCCCCGCCACGATAGAAGTAACCCCAAGCCCTCGGGTGAGATACCATTTCTCAGACAGAAACCAAATCCCCATAAACAATCCAAACACGATGCTGATTTGCCTTAGTGCCACCACCAAACTCACGTTGTCTGTCATGGTCATCGCAAACAGCACCAAGCCGTAGGTGGATGCCATCATTACCCCTGCCATGCTGGCGGTTTTGCGGATCTGCCACGCGGTCTTAATCTCATCTGGCTTGCCCGTAACCAAGCACCACACAAGGGTTGGAATACCTATCGCCCAAAACTGTACACCCAAGTAAAAGATCGCACTGTACTGATCATTCAAGATCTCTGATGCTTGTCCTGTGAGTAAACTCAGCGCTTCTTTGTCGACCACCGAGTAACCCGTTGTGCCTATTGCGGCAATCAATGCCCAGAACACACCAACATTCAGATAAGAACCCAATGTCATCTGACGAAAATTCGTCAGTGGTACCAGCATACAACCAAGGGTAATCAACAAGAATCCAAACCACTGCTGACTAGATAATTCATGCCCCAGAGCCACACTGATTGCGCCGACCATCATCACAGGCAGTGCCCGAGCAATCGGATAAACCACACCCACGTCTGCGTGCTTATAAGCGACAATCAAACCGACTAGATAGACCATTTGTGAAATGCCGCTAATGAACAGCAATCCCCAAAATTCACTCGGTAATGATGTCCAGCCAATGGTCGCCAAATACCAAATCAAATAAGGGGTAAGAATGGCACATGCAGAAAAGCTGGACGCCATAGTAAACGCGAGTCCAGAGCCTGAGTTGCTTTTGCCAAGGATATTCCAACCCGCATGGAGAACAGCAGAAAAAACGACGAGACCAATCGCCAACAAATCCATTTCAATGTTCCTGTTTGAATAAAATAAAGGCCCCGAGATGGAGCCTTAGATGATGAGAAAATCCACTTAGCGATTGAGTTCCGCCAGAGATTCAATGCTGATGGCATCGTGTCGCCAATACTCGATATCGCAATCAATCAACTCACCGTGCTGGTTATAGTTGATGCGCTCCACCACCATCGCGGGAGTGCCAGCTGTCGCGCGCAGTGCCTGAGCCATTTCCCCCAACAAAGTGCTGGTTGAAATGCGGTAGCGAATCTTTTGATACGTCACGCCATAATGATCGCGGTAAATGTCCGTCAGTGAATTTGATAAATCGTAGTCCAACAGGTTCGGAAACAGCTCTGGGCGAATGTAGTTTGTTACGAACACCACAGGTCTATCTTCAAGGTATCGCACACGGTCAACTCGATACACATCCGAGAAAGGCTGCAAGTCCAGCAAACGCGCCGCTTGTTTGTTTGCCAACGTCCCTTTTGCTGCAACCAACTCCGTTTTTGGCACACGATTTTGCGCTTTCGCCATGTTCGGGAAGTTTAGCGTTTGGGTTGGGTCGTAACGCAATGGCTCAGGTGAGATAAACCAACCTCGGCGATCTTCGCGATAGATTCGACCTTCCGCTTCTAGCAGTGATAAAGCTTCACGCAGAGTGACGCGTGTAGTATCGAACGACTCCGCCAACTTACGCTCTGCTGGCAGTTTTTGACGCGGCGATAGCATGCCCGCTTCAATCTGTTCAACAATCGAATCTTTAATTTTTACGTATTGCACGAAGTGTCCTTATCTTTTGCGCCAAGCTTGTGTGCGATTTTCTAACAATTTACCCAAAGTCATCTGAACAATCTTCGCAATTGCGGCAGCAATCATGATCATCACAGCCATCGCTGCTGCAGCGCCAGTTTGACCTGCATCGTCCATATTCAGAATTGAGACCGAAGCCGGAATCGTATCAGTTGAGTAAAGGAATACTACCGCAGAAGTGGTGGTCAATGCATTAACAAACAAGTAAGTCGCAATGTCCAAAATCGCAGGTAAACACACAGGTAATGTCACTTTAAAGAACAACTTGTATTGAGGAAGCTTCACCGATGCTGCTGTGGCTTCAATCTCCGATGGCAACTGCTTTAGCGCTGTCAGGGCGGTCATGTGACCCACTGTGTAGTAATGCACTACCGTGTTAATCACCAAGAACGCCATGGTGCCATAAAGCACATTCAGAGGATTGTTCGCATCGTTGAAGTAAAAGATGTAACCCAAGCCAAGCACCATACCCGGTACCGCCATTGGCACCACGCTAAGCATTTGCATCACCTGACGAATTGGACCAAACGCACGCCCTTTCTCAATGCAGTAAGCACCGACAAAGATGATGGCTGTACCAATAACTGCCGTCCAACCAGCCAGTGTTAGTGAGTTGAAGAATGGGCTCCAACCGTAAGTGCTCATTTCGGCAAAGTTGTAGTTATTTAGCGTCAGCGCTTTGTTCCAAGGCCAGAATGTAACTAACGAGCCATACACCGCCATACCCAAAACCGCCAACACTGCGATAGAAATGATGCTGCAGTAAACCAAACAAATGCTGTCGCGCGCTTTGTTGGGTTCTGGCTGATAAGGCACTGAACGTGTGTCGAATAAGCTCTTTTGTTTTTTCTGTACCCAGCGGTCTGCACCGAACGCCATTACCGCAGGGAATAACAACATAATGCTGGTTACCGCACCCATGGCAAAGTTTTGCTGTCCCACCACTTGCTTGAAGATGTCAGTCGCCAGAACGTTATAGCTGCCACCAATCACTTTCGGCACACCAAAGTCCGTGATAACCAGTGTAAAGACGACGATAAGCGTACTGATCAAACCGTATTTCGCCGCAGGTAGCGTCACCATAAAGAAGGTTTTGATGGGCGATGTTTTAAGTGCGCGGGCAGCTTCATACAAACGGGCATCTGAAGTGCGCAGCGAAGTAGTCAAAATCATCAATGCATGAGGGAAGGTCCAGAAAATCAAACCCATCGAGATACCAATCACGCCGTAAATCGAGTTTCCTAACAGCATCTCTCTGGCAATGCCTTGATTACCGAAAAGGAAGATCAAACTGATCGCTGGTAACAGCGAAGGCGCAAGAATTGGCGCAGTGCCTAGGATTTGGAACAAACCTTTAAACGGCATGCATGAACGAGTCAGCGCGTAGGCATAACCGAACGCAAGCACACCCACTACCGAGGTCACAATCACGCCCAAAGTGAAGGTGTTTCCCACCGACACCCACAAGCTTGAAGAAGAAAAGTACGTCGCAAAGTTGGCCAAACCAACGAATTCGCCATTGGCATTTTGCACACTCTTGGTCAACATTGCCCAAAGCGGCATTAAGATGAACAGCACCATCATGGTCGACAAACCAGCGAGCAAACCGAACAACACAAGGTTGTCGCGGCTAACACGTCCGAGTAAGGATTTTGCTTTGTCTTGTGTAGTCAGGCTATTCATCGTCATTGTCTTCGCATCCATGTTTACACCTACGCCGCTAGCGCTTTATCAACCGAGGGCACGGCGTAACCATGCAGCCCTTCTTCAGCAAACTGGATGTAACGTACATCGCCCGCTTTGATATTGAGTTTTTGAACCGTTTCCACGGGCACATCCACGACGATGGTTTTCGTCGAGCTGTCGTTTTGCAATACGCAATCAATGCGGAAAAACGCCCCCAAAAACTCGGTAGCCGTCACTCGCACAGGTAAAGAATTGGTGTAGTTTTCAACGAACTTGATGCTTTCAGGACGCACCGCAAGGTCGAAGCGGTCACCACGTTGGATCTTACGATTAGTCAAGCTTGGCGCTGGCATCAAGGTTTCTGCAATGCGTACTTGGGAGTCCGTTGCGGCTGAGGTTTCAATAAAGTTCATGCTGCCGACAAACTCAGCGACAAAGCGCGTTGCTGGTTGTTGGTAGATTTCTTGAGGTGTGCCAACTTGCTCAATCACGCCATGGTTCATCACCACAATACGATCCGCCATCGATAATGCTTCGTCCTGATCGTGCGTAACCATGATGGTGGTGATGCCCAGCTTACGTTGCAGCTTGCAAATCTCATCACGTAAGTGAACACGTACTTTTGCATCCAGCGCTGACAGCGGCTCATCAAGTAGCAGTAGACCCGGAGATAGCGCCAATGCACGAGCCAAAGCAACACGCTGCTGCTGACCACCAGAAAGTTGGTTAGGGAATTTCTCGCCAGAGGTTGGAAGACCAATGGTTTCTAACCAATGATCTACTTTCTCTAGCGCTTCTTTGGTCGACATACCTTGGTTCTTCAAACCCACCGCAATGTTCTCTTGCACAGTTAGGTTCGGAAACAGCGCGTAAGATTGGAACACGATGCCGAAATCGCGCTTCTCTGGTGGTAGGAATGTGGTCTCTTGACCGTTTTGAAAGATTGCACCAGACGTTGGCAAGTCTAAACCTGCAATGGCACGTAGCAGAGTGGTTTTACCGCAGCCAGAAGGACCAAGAAAACAAACAAACTCGCCCTTCTCAATCGCTAGCGAGATTTTCTTTAATGCAGTGAACTGTCCGAATTGCTTCACTACATTTTCGATATTTAGGTAATGTTGGTTAGTTGACATAACACACGCTCCAAATGGTATATACCAACTTTAATTTTGGAGTGTTACGTTCCAATGACAAATTTATAGCCAGAAGATGACAAATAGATGAAGGGAGATGAGGTTTGTTTCTGCGCTTGCAACCCCCTCCAACTCCCCCTTTTATCAGCATGGTTTGCCAAGCATTTGAATGTGGTTATCAAGGGGGAGAGCTGTTCTTTGCTGTGGTGAGCTCTGTGCTTTCCCGACGTCATTCTGAAGGAGCCTAGGCCAGTATTCAGAATCTACTTGAAGCGCGTTGGATGTTGCATTTTGAATTAAATTATCCGCCAATGCGAACCAGTCCCTCCCCCTTTTCTCGACATGCTTTGCCAAGCATTTGAATGTCATTATCCAGGGGGAGAGCTGTTCTTTGCTGTGGTGAGCTCTGTGCTTTCCCGACGTCATTCTGAAGGAGTCTAGGCCAGTATTCAGAATCTACTTGAAGCGCGTTGGATGTTGCATTTTGAATTAAATTATCCACCAATGCAGAACCAGTCCCTCCCCTTTACCAGCATAACGGTTGTAGTCCCCCGCAGTTAAAGCCAAGGGGAGGTTAGGTGGGGTTGTTTTACGTTGAGTTAGGTGCTTGCAACCCCCTCCAACTCCCCCTTTTCTTGACATGATTTGCCAAGCATTTGAATTCGGTTATCAAGGGGGAAAGCTGTTCTTTGTAACGGTGAGCTCCGTGCTTTCCCAACATCATTCTGAAGGAGCCTGGGCGAGTATTCAGAATCTACTTGAAGCGCGTTGGATGTTGCATTGTGAATTAAATTATCCGCGAATGCAGAACCAGTCCCTCCCCTTTACCAGCATGATTGCTGTAGTCCCCCGAAGTAAAAACCAAAGGGAGGTTAGATGGGGTTGGTGGCTTAACGCTAGGTTCGGTGCCTACACCCCCCTCCAACTCCCCCTTCTCTCGACATGGTTTGCCAAGCATTTGAATGTGATTATCAAGGGGGAGAGCTGTTCTTTACTACGGTAAGCTCAGCGCTTTTCCGACGTCATTCTGAAGGAGCCTAGGCGAGTATTCAGAATCTAATTGAAGCGCGCTAGATATTGCATTGTGAATTAAATTATCTGTGAATGTAGAACCAGTCCCTCCCCTTTACTAGCATGACTGCTGTGGTCCCCCGAAGTTAAAGCCAAGGGGAGGTTAGGTGGGGTTGGTGGTTTAATGCTAGGTTCGGTGCCTACAACCCCCTCCAACTCCCCCTTTTCTCGGCATGGTTTGCCAAGCATTTGAATGCGGTTATCAAGGGGGAGAGCTGCTCTTTGTAGCGGTAAGCTCAGTGCTTTCCCAACGTCATTCTGAAGGAGCCTAGGCGAGTATTCAGAATCTACTCGAAGCGCGTTGGATGTTGCATTGTGAATTAAATTATCCGCGAATACAGAACCAGTCCCTCCCCTTTACCAGCATGACTGTTGTAGTCCCGCGAAGTTAAAGCCAAGGGGAGGTTAGGTGGGGTTGGTGGTTTAATGCTAGGTTCGGTGCTTCCAACCCCCTCCAACTCCCCCTTTTCTTGACACGGTTTGCCAAGCATTTGAGTGTAGTTATCAAGGGGGAGGGTTTTCTTTTTCGTGGTGAGCTTAGTGCCCCCCGTTATACAGACTTTGATGCTTTCCCTATCACAAGCAACAAGTACAGTTAGTCCCTCCCCTTTACCAGCGTGACTGTTGCAGTCCCTCGAAGTTAAAGTCAAGGGGAGGTTAGGTGGGGTTGCTGCTTTAAGGCTTTTGACTTTCGCCTCTTACAAAAACAAAAAATCCACCTCAACCGAGGTGGATTTCAGCATTCAACTCAAAGCAAATTCAATTAAGACTTTGGCTCTGATTTCGCGTCAAACTTCTCAGACCAAGCCGCTAGAATCTCTGCACGCTTGCTGCCCATTTGCGCGAAGTCCATCTTCGCCATGTTCTCTTGAACGTTCGGGAAGTTAGATACTGTCGCTTTCACTTCTTTATGTGCAACCACTGGGTACATTTCTACGTAAAGCTCGTTTGCCGCTTTAGAGATGGACCAGTCGACAACGCGCTTCGCTGCATCAGACTCTTTTACTAGACCAACGGCTTCTGATTCCCAGCCGATGCCTTTAGGTGTGATAACCGCGAGTGGTGCACCTTGTGTTTTCAGCTTCGCGCCGCGGCTTGCCATCGAGATACCGATAGCCACTTCACCCATGCCCGCTTGAACACATGGCTTAGAACCCGAGTGCGTGTAGTGTGCAATGTTCTTGTCTAAGTCACGCATGTAGTTCCATGCCTGATCTTCACCCATGTTTTGTAGCCAAGCAGAAACCTGCATGTAGCCAGTGCCTGAAGAAGCTGGGTTCGGCATTGCAATGTGACCTTTGTAAACCGGCTTTGTTAGGTCTTCCCAGGAAGTTGGTTTAGGCAGGTTAAGTTGTTTCGCTACCGCTTCGTTGAAACAAACTGCGTTAAAGAACGCATCGTTACCAAACCAAGCTTGGTTTGATTGAGGGTCGTTTAGGTTCGCGTGCAGCTCTTCCAAACCTTTTGGTGTGTAAGGCTTAAGAAGACCTTCATCTTTAAGCAGTGCCATTGACGAGCCAGCAAGACCCCAAACCACTTCCGCTTGAGGGTTGTTCTTTTCTGCCAGCAATTTCGCCGTCATGATACCGGTTGAATCGCGAACCCACTTAATCTTGATATCTGGGTTATCTTTCTCAAACGCAGACTTGTATTTCGCAAGAATGTCAGTTTCGAAAGCGGTGTAAACCGTGACTTCCTGTGCTGCCATTGCATTCGTAGCTAGCAGAGAGACAAGTGCAGCCAGCGATCCTTTCATCAAACGGTTTTTCATCATTTTCTCCAGTTAATTTGGCCAAGTTTTCATTTGGTCTGTACCAGTTGACGATATACACCCTACTGAGCCTTTGTGACGAATTCATGACCATTAAATGGCAGTTTTACGAAAATTTGCGCTGAATAATCGTTCAATTGATCCGTCATTTTCTGGATATTAAAGTTTTATGAAATTGGAGATTCGTCTATTTACTGCCCTTTTCTTCCTCGCTAGAGTGAACTTGAAATTTGGTGTAGACCAATTAGCCTATTCTGATGGAAATCGAGATGAAAAACGAATACCTACTACTGACTCCAGGTCCTCTATCTACTTCTGAAACAGTACGTGAAGCCATGCTAAAAGACTGGTGTACTTGGGATGATGAATACAACAAAGACATTGTAGAAGTGATCCGCACTAAGCTTGTAAAACTGGCGACGGAGCAAAACGGCTACACCAGCGTACTAATGCAAGGTAGCGGTACCGCATCAGTAGAAGCGACGATTGGCAGCGCCATTGGCAAAGATGGAAAATTGTTGGTTGTCGACAACGGTGCTTACGGTGCGCGTATCGCTCAGATCGCTGATTACCTAAATATTCCATGCCATGTAGTTTCCCCTGGCGAAACATCACAGCCACACTTGAACGAGGTGGAAACTGCATTGGCATCGGATCCTGCGATCACACACGTGGCGATTGTTCATTGCGAGACAACCACTGGCATGCTCAACCCAATTGAGGCGTTTGCTTCTGCGGCAAAAGCACACGGTAAAGTAGTGATTCTCGATGCCATGTCGAGCTTTGGTGGCATTCCTATCGATATTGCTGAGCTAGGCATCGATTTTATGATCAGCTCTGCAAACAAATGTATTCAAGGCGTTCCGGGCTTTGGCTTTGTGATTGCAAAACAAACTGAGCTTGAAAAGTGCCAAGGTCAGGCACGTTCTTTAAGCCTTGATCTGTACGACCAATGGCAGTGCATGGAAGTGAACCACGGCAAATGGCGTTTCACGTCTCCAACGCACACGGTTCGCGCTTTCTACCAAGCCTTGTTAGAACTGGAACAAGAGGGCGGCATTGAAGCGCGTCATCACCGTTACCAAACTAACCAGAAAACACTGGTTGCAGGAATGCGTTCTCTGGGGTTTGAGCCACTACTGAGTGATGACCTTCATTCGCCAATCATCACTTCTTTCTACTCTCCGACGCACAGTGATTACCAGTTCAAAGCGTTCTACACACGTTTGAAAGAGCAGGGCTTCGTGATCTATCCGGGTAAGGTATCGAATGCAGATTGCTTCCGTATCGGCAACATTGGCGAAGTTTACCCAGCAGATATCGAGCGCTTAATCGGTGCGATTGAAAAAGCAATGTACTGGCAAGTTGCGTAAAGCAGCCTTCTGATTGAGAGCGCATTATGACTCAGAATATCAAACCGACTCATTTCCGCAGCGAAGGTGATGTCAACACGACACCAGCGCGCCAAGCTTGGAATGCATCGATGGACGATGAACGCACGCAAGCCTTGTTGAAGCGTGATTCGCAGGTCTTTCTTCATCAAGCCATGTCGACGCCTTGCTTAGATACCTTGGAAGCAGCAGAAGGCATCTATATCCAAGATGCTACCGGCAAAAAGTACATGGACTTTCATGGCAATAACGTCCACCAGCTAGGCTATGGTCATCCACATGTGATTAAACGTGTGCAAGAGCAAATTGCCAAACTGCCGTTTTCGCCACGTCGTTTTACCAACGAGACCGCGATTGAATGTGCTGAAAAGCTCACCCAAATCTGTGGCGGTGAATTGAACCGCGTGTTGTTTGCTCCGGGTGGCACATCTGCGGTTGGCATGGCGCTTAAACTAGCACGCCACATCACAGGCAACTACAAGGTGGTGTCTCTGTGGGATTCCTTCCACGGCGCATCGTTGGATGCCATCTCAGTGGGCGGCGAAGCGTGTTTCCGCCAAGGTATGGGACCATTAATGGCAGGTGTTGAACGCATTCCACCAGCCGTATCTTACCGTGGTGCTTTCCCAGTTGCGGACAGCAGCGATGTGCATTACGCCGATTACCTCGAATACGTGATTGAGAAAGAAGGCGGCGTGGGCGCGTTTATCGCAGAAGCGGTTCGCAACACAGATGTTCAAGTGCCAAGTAAAGCCTACTGGAAACGCATCCGCGAAATCTGTGACAAACACAATGTCATGCTGATCATCGACGACATCCCTAACGGCATGGGTCGCAGCGGTGAATGGTTTACCTACCAAGCCTACGACATCGAGCCAGATATGCTCTGTATCGGTAAAGGCTTGGGCGGAGGCTTAGTGCCTATCGCAGCCATGGTAACTAAAGACAAATACAACACTGCCGAGCAAATCTCCATGGGTCATTACACTCATGAGAAAAGCCCTATCGGTTGTGCTGCAGCACTAGCAACCATGGAAGCTATTGAGCAAGACGGCTTGCTAGATAGAGCCAAAGCCGACAGCCAGTTCATGCGTGAAAAGCTGCTAGAGATGAAAGCCAAGTACCCTGTAATTGGTGATGTACGTGGCATCGGCATGTTGTGGGGCATTGAACTGGTCACTGACCACGAAAGCAAAGCACGCGCGTATGACGAAGCGGAAGCTGTGCTGTACCAATGCCTCAACAACGGCTTGAGCTTCAAGGTATCGCAAGGTAACGTGATTCAGCTCAGCCCACCGCTGATTATCACTCGCGAACAACTGACAGAAGCGTTGGCAATTTTCGAAGAAGCCATCGCCAAAGTGTGCAAAGACTTTAACTACTTTTAGGGTCAATAGACCTCAACAAAAACCAATTTATTCAGAGCGCGGTTCCAACGTGTAGGCAAGCGCTCTAGCAAGCAAGAAAAAGGATTGAACATGAGCAACTCACCAATTCAAGCAGTGATCTTTGACTGGGCTGGCACTATCGTCGATTTCGGCTCTTTTGCACCGACTAGTATCTTTGTGGAAGCGTTCAAACAAGGCTTTGATTTCGATATCGATCTTGAGGAAGCGCGCGAGCCAATGGGACTTGGTAAGTGGGATCACATCCAAGCTGTGGGTCGCATCCCTGCGGTTGATAAGCGTTGGAATGAGAAGTTTGGTCGCTCAATGACCAGCGAAGACATCGACACTATCTACGCAGCATTCATGCCTCTGCAAAAAGCAAAAGTGGCAGACCATGCAGACCCAATCCTTAATGCGATTGAAGTTGTGAACGGCCTGAAAGACAAAGGCATCAAGATCGGTTCTTGTTCTGGTTACCCTCGCGAAGTGATGGACGTATTGATTCCAGTGGCGGCGGATTACGGCTACAAACCGGATTACGTAGTAGCAACGGATGACCTGCCTCAAGGTGGTCGCCCAGCACCATTTATGGCACTGAAGAACGTGATTGAACTGAATGTAACGGACGTTAATGCGTGTATCAAAGTGGATGACGCAGCACCGGGCATCGATGAAGGTCACAACGCCGGTATGTGGACCGTTGGTTTGCTGCTTTCTGGTAACGAAGCGGGTCTAACGTTTGAAGAATACCAAGCTGCGGACGAAGCAACACTTAATGCCGCTCGTGAAAAAGCGCGTGCAAAATTGCTAAAGAGCTCGCCGCATTACCTCATCGACACCATTGCTGACTTCCCAGAAGTGGTGGCAGATATCGAACGTCGCCTAGCAGCAGGTGAGCGTCCGAAATCTTCATCTTCCACCAATAAGTGAAAACAAACGCCCCTCACGTAAGGGGCGTTTTTCTTTTTGGCACTATCTTAAGCAAGTTTGGCTTATTGATGCGTACTTCCGTTAGATAGCAGCTTTCTTGTCGGCTCTTGCTCGGTGTATTCGACCGCATCGTGATCCGCGAGCTTCTCGACTTCCGCCTGTTCACCCACCACAACCAACACGTGTTGTTTCACCAGAGCGTCGACGACTTCAATGTTGTGCTGACGAAGAAGCGCTCTCACTTCGCTCTCCTTTCCTTCATGATACTTAACAAAGTAACGTGCAGGTTGCTGCTCGGCTTGATCTTGGCGTTCATCCACGAGAGGAAATCCTTGATTGTTTGCCAAGCTGCTTGAGCTCAGTCCGATTGCCAATAGTGCGGTAGCGCCTACCGCAGACAGTGAAAGTAAGGTCAACTTCTTCATAGTCACTCCTTATTGAAAGGTCAGAGTCCAACTGTTGATGGTGCCCGTGTCTCTTCTGGCATTGTCCACCGCTTTAAGTTCCCATGTGCCTTGTGATTCAAAACCAGAGAAATCCGCTTGGAAACTGGTTTTAATGTCGTTCGCACTGCCGCCCGCGTTGTCGTGCAGTACCACTTGACCACCATCTGGCGACGTTAATGTGACATAAAGATCACCAATGTAGGTGTGAGTGATATCCAAGTCGATAGTCACTGAACCTGCATCGCCAGAGCGAGCCACATCTAATGAGCTTACAACGCCAGACGCTTTGTTATCAGGAATCGCTACCGCATCCGAGTTGGTGTAGCTAGAAGGTGTAGAGCCGCCACCAGATGAATCACCCGAACCGTTATGCGTCGCGACAAGAGAAACACCAGAGTACGCGCTGTAGCCGTAAACCAATACTTCATATTGTCCTGCGCCAGATACGTTCAAGCTACAGCTTTCACCATTACCGCTCGCCCATGAACGACAGTCGTAAGTGCTGCTGCTTGGTGTGCCATTAAAGCGTACATAAAGGTCAGCATCACCAGAGCCGCCACTCATGTTGAATGTCGCTTGCGTTGCGTCTGCAGGGACGTCAAACACAAATACTTTGCTTGATTTACTGCCGCCAGAAAGCTGTGTTTTCGCCACACCATTTTCTAGAACATTGTCGCTACCAGAGCCGCCGCCATCAGGACCGTTACAGCCTGCATCTAGGTATTGCTTCGCCGCATCGGCATTCACCAGACCGTGACCAGTACGGTTATCACGACCCGTTACGTCGATGTCCGTAGCTGTCTTGATCAGTGCGTTACGTACTTGCTCTGCGGTACAGGTTGGATGGTAGCTCCAAACCAAACCCGCAACACCCGTTACATGCGGCGTCGCCATCGAAGTACCGTTGTAGTACTCGTAGTCTTCACCCTTGGTGGTCGATACAGTGATGTCTTGACCAACATAGCCCAACAGCTCCTGACCAAAAGCGCGATCAACTGTTACTGACACAATACGCGCCGCGTTGTTTTGATCGACAAGGAAAGGATTCTGCAAACCCGGAAGCTCAGAGTTACTGTACACAATCGCCGCACTTGCGCCTGCGTTGTAACACGCTTGAACTGCATCGATTTCTGGGTAGTTGCCTGATGATTGGTTGCCCACACGCTCAGTCAAACAGATCTTGCCCGACATATCGCCACAGCTGAAGCTGCTACCAGATACGTCACAGCTTGCTAGTGTCGCCGTGATAGAGCCGGCTACTGGATCAGGACCGTAACTGCCACCCGATTGGATCAAGCGGTTGTGAGGAACGATGCCACGATCGAACTGGCTAACACCGTTCAAGCGAATGTCTGAAAGCTTACCCTCGCCCACGGTCACCGTAGACAGAATCGCGACACCCGGACCTGCAATTTCAACTTGGTCTGTCGCTTGAGAGAACGCCGCGTGATCACGCTTATCATCCACCGCCGCAACGGACATAACTGAGTCGTAAGACGCTGGGTAGCTGTGCGCAGTATTACCATCGTTACCCGCAGCAGCAATCAGCAGCACGCCTTGGTCGTAAATGGTTTGCAACGCGTTTTTCTCCGTCACACTCGATTGGCTACCACCAAGACTCATGTTGACCACGTTCGCGCCGTTGTCAGCACAAGTTTGTACCGCTTTCACCAAGCTAGATGAGTAACCCCAACCCGCTTCATTGAACACCTTAACGATATGCAAATTCACATTTTGGTTTGGCATAACGCCTTTGATGCCTTCCGTGTTGGCAATCGCAGCAATCGTACCCGCTACGTGTGTACCGTGGGCGTTGTTATTTCCCGGAACACTCCAAGAGCCTGTACCGCTATCGTTTGTACCCGACACTCGGTTGCCACTCAGATCGTTGTGCGCCAAATCGTAACCCGAGTCGATGATACACACGGTGCGATTACCTGCATTTGAGTCATCCAGAAGCTGAGCGTTAACCGCCTCGTAGCCCCATGGGATAGTCTCACTTAACAGATAACGCGGTGGGTCAATCTCCACGTATTCCACATCACTGCGGTTGCGCAGTTGCCCCAGTTCCGAGTCTTCCATCTCCACACTGTAGATTGCGCGGTTTCCTAGCTTTTCCACTTTACGCGCTTTGAGCTGATCTAAAACCGACTCTTGCGCGATGCGTGGCCCCCAGAATGAGTTTCCACCTAATGCTGAAGGACTGGACGTATCTTCTTTAAATTTGACGATGTATTTAGTCGGCAAGTTAGATTCGTCGAACCCCGTCAGAGGAGCCGCATGCGCTGACATCGAAAATGTCAGTGCCACTGCAACGGCAGACAATGAAAACAAGCCATTTAATTTAGTTGTTGTGTGATGCATTTGCTCTATTCCTTTTTGAGCTGTTTTTATTCACTTTATGCTCATGAAAAGTCATTAAAACCTCATTAACATGAGTTATTCAGCTATAGATTATTTGTTAAAAAATCCAAACAATTCATTTTATGAATACATAATTGTTAATAAAAGATCATTTAATAAACAGAAATAGTGAACATTCAAAATCAACCAATTTACTTATAAAGCAATTACTTATTAACAAGAAAAGTGCATGTTAAATTAATGTTAGTGAGTAATTATTCTAGATTTTATAAAATTATTCTATTTACCAAATCTATTGAAATACGATTGCGGTACCAAAATTGACAATTTGAATAATTAGATATTTGACTGAATAGCGTATTTACCCAGAATGAGGAGAGTTGATGAGATAACTTCTCATCTAAATCATGACGATAATCATTATAGAGAGTGAATCATGAACAAAACCATTACGTTACTTAGTGCATTATTACTACCACTCAATCTTGCTCACGCTGCTGAATCAACACTGTCTCCGGAGATGATCAGTGCTTCACAAGTAAGAAGCACACAAGACAAGCAAACTTACACATACGTTCGCTGCTGGTATCGAACTAGTTATTCACACGATGATCCAGCAACTGATTGGGAATGGGCAGAAAACCCAGATGGCAGCTACTTCACTATTAACGGTTATTGGTGGAACGCACTCTCATTCAAAAACATGTTCTATACCGATACGCCACAAAATGTTATCAAACAACGTTGTGAAGAAACGCTCGATCTAGCGAATGAAAACGCCGATATCACTTTCTTTGCCGCTGATAATCGTTGGTCATACAATCATTCGATCTGGAGTAACGATCCTGTAATGCAGCCAGATCAGATCAACAAAGTGGTCGCGTTGGGCGATAGCTTATCGGACACGGGCAACATCTTTAACGCATCACAATGGCGCTTCCCGAATCCAAATAGCTGGTTCTTAGGGCATTTCTCTAACGGGTTTGTATGGACAGAGTACATTGCTCAAGCCAAGAACCTACCGCTCTACAACTGGGCTGTAGGTGGCGCTGCGGGTGAAAACCAATACATCGCTCTGACAGGAGTGGGTGAACAAGTTTCCTCTTACTTAGCGTATGCGAAACTGGCAAAAAACTATAAACCAGCCAATACCTTATTTACCCTTGAATTCGGTTTGAATGATTTTATGAACTATAACCGCAGCGTTCCAGAGGTAAAATCAGACTACGCTGAAGCTTTGATCAAGCTGACGGATGCAGGCGCAGAAAACTTTCTCCTGATGACGCTACCCGATGCCACGTATGCGCCTCAGTTTAAGTATTCCACTCAAGAAGAGATCGCAACTATTCGAGCAAAAATTCTTGAGATGAACGAATTTATCAAAGCACAAGCTGATTACTACTCAGCGCAAGGTTTAAACATCACATTGCACGATACTCATGCACTGTTTGAAGGCCTAACAGCAAACCCTGAGCAACATGGGTTTGTAAATGCAAGCCAAGCCTGCCAAGACATCAATCGCTCATCGGCAGCAGACTACTTGTACAAACATTCGCTACGTTCTGAGTGTGCCTCTTCGGGCTCAGACAAGTTTGTATTCTGGGATGTGACTCACCCAACCACGGCCACGCATCACTACGTAGCAGAGAAGATGTTAGAAAGCAGTGATCAGCTATCAAACCACCCTTTCTAAGCGGTCTATTAGAACCTCTCAAATGTTGAGAGGTTCTGTCCTCTAAATGTCTCTTTACATTCATAGTCTGAGATTGAATTAGCAGGCTGAACTCGGTAAGTTGAAAGAAAAACCAGAGGTCAATGTCGTGCTCGATCATCCATTTACTCAACGCGCTCTTAATGTGATTCGCTCAAAATCCGCAGGAGTACCGCAGTCACATCCTTTCGCAGTGACCATCAACTTTCATCCCGATCGAACCACTTCTAAGGGCGAACCGCTGCTTAAAGCAATAGCCCAAGATGGCAAGCTCAAATCCCAATTTGAAACAGGTACAAGCAATGGCGGACTGACGGCTTACGAAGGTGGGGAGCGTTGGCGTTGGGAGCAACGCGTGTTTGATAGTGTTTACGACAATAGCCAACCAAATCAACGCCCAAAGTATGGCGCGTTAAACTTCTCAGGTTCAGAAGTTGGCGCTTCACCAAGATTTGGTTCGAGCTACTTCTTATTGATACCAGAGATCAGCAAACGAGCAACATTCTGTTATCCAGATAGCTTCTTCGAGCCAGAGCACTTTGCCACCATTGAACGCATTCAACCCTTGTTGGATGAGTTAAACGCACAAGCGCCAGACAGGTTGGACGCCTATATCGAAACTCAAATCCACGGCGATTTGCGCTTAGAGGAAGATATTCAAGTCTTGGTGCTCGATCCTTCATTTAAAGGCACTGAGGTAGAAGGTTACGCTCGTGAGTTACCAGTTGAAATTCGTTGGCACAGTGGTTTTTGTGTCTCAATAGAAGACATCAATCTTTATCCAGATTATCGAGGACAAGCCATTTTAGACATCGCAAATCAGGTTGCAGAAAATGGCATGCTAACGCCACGCATTATTGGTGAAGCAGTAAAAGCAAAAGCGTTTGACGAGCAAGATTTGAAAAAAGTCTGGCACTACTTAGCGCGATTTGGGTTTGATTATCGACAGACTGGGGATTAAAAGCCACCAGCCCATTTGTCGAAATCATCGATCACATTCAGCTCTTGTTGAGTACGAGGACGCGGATAATACGGCAGAGCAAGTAACTTCTCTGATGGCATTAACAGCCAATCTGGTGACATTTTCATACGCACCAACTCTTGCTCATCATCACGACGAACAAACATGTAATAGCCGTCTGCATGGGTATTGGCGTAACTGGCGATTTGCACAATCTCGCCGCTTGGCAGTTTTATTTTGCGTCCCAAAGGATACAAACGATGCAGCGCAAAACTTACATGCGCATCTTCAAGATATCCCTTTTTAAAACGCGATAAACCAATCGCAGTGGATGTCGTGCGATGAGACCACCCAGCTAGCTTCAGCCCTTTGAGAGAGTCTTTGAATGGTTGTCCTTTTGGCTCGCCTTCGTTGGAGATAAATTGCACCGTTAACGCGTCAGCTTGCTCATCTAAAATTTGCAAAAATTGCTCGCCCGTTTTATCTGCCAATAATTTCACGTTACTGCTCCGCCAAGATATGTGAATGGAATACTATAAAGACCTTAACGCAAAGTTCAAGGTCATCTTTTTAATCGTTTTTGCTTGTGATTTACACCCTCTAAAACAAGAATACAAAGCGACAGATTTTATAAATCATGTCAATGTATTGCTTCATAAAACAATGATAACTAGGGATCAGTTTGCTTAGATTATTACAAATAGTCGTACTGATAAATGCGGTCGCGGCAGTGATCGTACTTGGACTTTCTCACTTTGTGCCTCAATTTCAATCGACCCAATTGAGTGACTTTTTGTTTTTTGTCCTCGTCGTCATCTGGGTATTAGCAAAACTGACTTGGGAGGGCGGTATGTATTCTCGTCATTCGCTCCTCGATGATGAATTCACGGATAAAGTGCACTCAATGGTCGACCGTCAGCATTTCGAGACAGACACAAGCAAAAACTATCAGCTTGGGTTTATCTTTTTTATCGCGGGTTTACCATCACTTTTCGTCAATCTTGCTATGATGACTTGGTAACCCTTTAAGGAGCAAAGAATGAATCTAAAACGCTATGTTGTGTTGCCTATGATGGCTGCAGCGCTATTTGGCTGTGCTCAACACGAATCCGATGACACCGCAAAAATCATGACCGTTAATGTAGGTTCAGAACTGGTGGATTGTGTGGGCGTCGGGCCAATGAAATGCATGGTGGTCGATGGTAACTACTTCTATGATCAAATCGACGGTTTTGAATTTGAATCAGGTTCCGAGTACACGTTAAAAATCAAACGCACTCAGCGATTTACCCCAGAGAATGCACCAGCCGATGCGAGCTTGTATCGATATGAGCTGATTGAAGTGTTAGAGAAGCGATAGCCATAACATTCACCACCCATAGAAAAGGAAGTTTTATGTTTGGAAGTTGGAAACGAAACCGCCAAATTCGCGAGGTCGCAAAGGACATCACGCCAAAATTAGCACTCAAGTATGGTGAGAAAGCAGATTACTCGAAGGAAGAGATCGATTGGGCGCTGAAAGAAAATGGTAAGACAGATGATGCCTTTGCCCTGATCGCATACGGCATGTTGATTAGCCAAGCCGCTTACGTGCCGATGGGCCTAAGCCAAGAGCTAGGGGAACATGCTGAATTTCAATCAGAAGTCTCACTTGCTTTGTTTGACCAAGCGACGGATCTGGTGAGCGTCGGTGCCTTACTGACTTACGCAGAAATTCAAGACAGCCACAAACAACAGCCCGCTACCGATTCGGATGATTTCGATGCAGATGGAGGAGACTTTGGAGGAGACGGCGGTGGGGATGGTGGCGGTGAGTAGCATCACGCCAGCATCTGTGGCGATAATCATCTGAGGCAACAAAAAGCGGCGCTAAGTCATCTCAATATTAACCACCAAAAGGCTCATTGCGAGCCTTTTAGTTAACCACCTTAGGTAACTTAAAAGCTTTGTTTTGCTTACACCAAGCCTTTCAATTTCGCCAAACCATAAGCCGCGATAGTCACGCAGTCTTTGATTTCACCATCTATCATCATTTGCTCGAACGCTTCGACTGAGAAAGAGCGTGTGATCAAGTCTTCTTCTTCACTGTCTAGCTGATTGCCTACTTCAGACAACTCACTCGCGAAATACACATGGCAAGTCTGGTTTAAGAACCCATAGGCGATGAACTGCGCACCAACGTACTCCATCTTATTGGCTTGCATACCCGTCTCTTCTCGAAGCTCACCTTTTGCTAGCTCAAGATGATCCGCATCTGGATTGGATTCCCAAGCACCTTGTGGGATTTCCCAACAACGTTGCCCTACGGTGTAACGAAACTGCTGTACTAAGTGAATCACACCCTTATCGATCGCCAGAATCGCTGCACAGTCTGGCTTGTCGACCACACCGTAGATGCCCTCTGCTCCACTAGGGCGTTGGATTTTATCTTCACGTACCGTCATCCATTTGTTTTGATACACCACTTTGCTGTCGAGCTGCTTGATGTCTGCCATGAGAGTCCTTACTGCTTGATTCTTCGAAATTAGTTATTGGATTAGAAGCCATTCTAACGCTGTTTGCGTGTCAGTTTGTAGACGGTTTTCAAAATCAACGCGCTTATTGGTATTCAATATATCCAATCAAAACAATCATTCATCGCAATGATTAGGATGGCGCGAAATGGCAAGTTTTCAATTCGAGGAACTCATATAGTTAACCCATCGACGCAAGGCATGGCTTTGCAAACTTGTTCATTATTGATTGAGGGTTCTTATGAGCGCATCGGATAAAGTCTACGGTTTCAACACTCCACAACGTCTGTTTGTTGGTTATACCTTGGCGGTATTGGTAGACCTTACGGTACTGAACTTCTATGACGAATATTGGGATTTCGTAACCATTGATTCATTTACGATTTCTTTCGCCGCGGCATTGCTGCTTCAGTTGCTCTTGAAGCTGTCTATCAAAGCGGAACACAAAATCGCAGAGTACTTTAAATCGAAGCCGGGTACGGCACCTAAGATTTACCGTGGTATCTCGACTTACGTTATCTTGGTCGGTTCGAAGTTCGTGATGCTAGAAGCCATTAACATTCTGTTCGGTGACAAGGTTGACTTTAGTGGTCCTTGGAACGGTGTCGTCGCCTTCTTTGCGGTGGTGTTTACCATCCTGATTTCAGAAGTCATCGTCGGTAAGATTTACTTCAAACTTGGTGAGAAAGAACAACAAGCACAACGTGAATTGGCGGAAACTAACGCTAGCTAATATGCAAAATCGATGAATACAAAACAGCATCGATAGAAACAAAAAGCGCTGAGAAATCAGCGCTTTTTTCGTTTGCTTGTTCACTTAAGCTTAAGCGACGAGGATGCTCTTAAGCTCGTTCAATGATTCCACCGTATAGCTTGGTGCAATACGCTCATCCACACTCGCACCTGTGGTGTTCAACCAACACGTTTCAATGCCAAAGTTGTTACCGCCCAAGATATCGGAATGCAGGTTGTCACCCACCATCAAGACGCGCGTCTTACATGGGTTGCCCATTTGCGTCATCGCGTATTCAAAGATACCCAGATCCGGCTTAGCAATACCAACTTGCTCAGAAATCACCACGTGCTCGAAGTAATCGCTCATACCTGTACGCTCTAGGCGAATCGCTTGCAGTTCAGTAAAACCATTGGTGATGATGCCCATCTTCGCTTTACCTTGCAGCGCTTCCATCAACTCTTTCGCACCCGGCAACAAAGTACAGATGTCTGCCATTGCTTCTAGGAATGCGCTGTTGAGATCCGCTGTAGTGGTGTTGAGCTTTTCCGCCCATTCAGTAAAGCGTTTGTGCTTGAGCTCATCTGCCGTCACTTTGCCATCTTGGTAATCTACCCAAAGTGGCTTGTTGACTGTTTGGTAGTGGGCAAAATCTTGCTCGGTGAAATCTACGCCTTTGCGAGAAAACATCAGCTGTAAACCTTTGAAGGCATCAAAGTGAAACAAGGTTTCGTCAGCGTCAAACAAGATCCAATCGTATTTCATTTTCTTCTTTCCAATATCCAGGTCGTTTTCTGCCGCATAGTCTAATTGTTTTCTTCTTGAAGATAATCTCTATAATCGGAAAATGATTGTATCGTTTTTCTCAACAATAGATAACCCCAATAACCTAGGAGCACGCCGTGAATGCCATTGCGTCACTGCCAGTATTTGTCGCTGTCGTCGAATGCGGCAGCTTTTCCCTTGCCGCCAAGCAGTTAAACCTCACCAAATCGGCGATCAGTAAACGCATCAATCAACTCGAAGATGACCTCGGTATTCGCTTGCTTAATCGCACCACAAGAAAGCTCAGCCTAACCGAAGCTGGACGTCGATACTTCGAGTACGCTTCACAGGCAGTCAACTTAGCTCAACAAGGTGTCGATGCCGTTTCTGAGCTGCAAGGCTCCCCCCAAGGTCGGCTCAAAATCACCGCACCGATGTCTTTTGGCGTTTTACACGTTGCACCACTTATCAGCGAATTTCTTGCACGTTACCCGAAAATTGAGGTCGACTTACAGCTAGAAGACGCCATGGTGGATTTAGTTGAACAAGGTTTTGACCTCGGAATTCGTATTGGCGAACTTGCGACTTCTAACCTTATAGCTAAGCGTCTTGCTCCATGTAAAAGCGTGCTGTGCGCCTCTCCAGAATACTTAGAAGAGTTTGGCGTACCAACCAAACCAAGCGATTTGGTGACACACAACTGTTTGCGTTATTCGTATTTCCGAGGCGGGGTCGAGTGGATGTTTATCAACAGCGGTAACGAATATAAGGTGCTGCCGAAGGGCAACTTTGTGGTCAACAACAGCGAAGCAATTCGCCAATTGCTATTAAGAGGCTCTGGCATCGCCCAATTACCGACTTTCATCGCCGCGAAAGACTTTGCAGCCGGCAACTTAAAACCGCTAATGGAAGAGTTCTCCCTTCCTGAGCATGCCATCTATGCAGTGTTTCCAGAACGCAAACACATGCCATTGAAAGTACGTGTGTTTATTGACTTCATCAGCGAAAAGCTCGGCACCGATACACCGTACTGGGATCGCTATTGATAGGTTCTAATGCTCCATCACATTTGATGCAATAACATTTGGTTAATCTAATGTTTCATTTTTAACAGGTGCGCAACCAGTATTGGAGCGCTAACTTAAGTAGCACGTCAACCACACCGGAGTGTGAAGCTATGAAAGTACTGATTCAATACACCCAAGCGGGTAAATATCGTGACCAAGCGTGGGAATCGCTGACGCTAAAAGCAAAAGGCGAGATTCAAGCCGTAACGCCCTCTTACGCAGCTCAGCTTATCGAGCAAAACAAAGCGACGCTTGTAATGACAGAAGACGAGCAAGTGATCTTCCATTCTTAAAAAACATCGATAAAAATGAGCTCTACACCCGAGCTCATTTTTTTGATTAGTAGGAGATTTACTATGCGCAATCTTGAATGATTTTATTTCCGCAGTTTTCGCAGATCAGATGACGAGAGAAGTCATCCATAGAAGCAAGGAAAGCACCAAATACTGTGCTTTTTAGAAAGCCAGAAATGAACTCCTTCTTACTGCGATTCTTATCTCCCTCAAAAGCACTTTTCTTTCTGACCAACACCACGACATGATGCGTTTCCACACCACACGAAGGACACATAATAACTTCCGTCTTATTTGACATATCAACCCCTAAGCTTCAAACGGGTGAATTCATTCTCGTTAAAAACGTCATAGCTTTCGATATAAGCACTTGAGATTTATAAATTAATGAAACCGATATGTAAACAAGCGCTTATTGATTATGGGAATAAGCGCCGTGAGTATGTGTGATTACTCGTCCTCGTTTAAGCGACGAATCAATTTGGCAGGCGTACCGCCATATAGACAATCTGGTGGAACATCGCTGTTTACCACTGAGTTAGCGGCAATGACTGAGCGAGCACCAATGGTTACCCCTTGGTTGATCACCGAGTTGCCACCAATCCAAACACTATCTTCAATGGTGATTGGTTTACAAAACGTTTCCCACTTAAGTCGGCTACGGTAATCCAACGAATGTGATGCCGTGTAAAGTTGCACACTAGGGCCGATAAGTACGTGGCTACCAATGGTGATTTTGGCCCCATCAAGCATGACGACATTCATATTGATGAAGGTCTCTTCACCGATTTCAATCGTCTTACCAAACTCACAATGGAATGGAGCTCGGATCATACTCATCCCAACTTTACCAAACAGATCCTTTTGCAAAGCATCACGTTGAGATTCATCGGTATTGTTATTGAAGGCCTTCAACGCATGAGTTGCGTGAGTACGGATCGCTTCGATCTCTTCGTCTGTACCGTTAAACACTTGGCCAGACATCATTTTTTCTAATTCGGTCACTGGATCATTCCTACAACTTTTGACCACGATAGATTAGCGTAAAAGAGGAATAAAAAAAGAGAAAAGCACGGGCTTTTCTCTTTCCTATTTTGTCGTTGTATCACGTCGGGGTTATACGATTTCCCAGCTGTGAGTCATCTCAACGCCTTCGCCCAACATCAGACATACTGAGCAGTATTTTTCTAATGAGTCCGCCGCTACTTTAGCTACGATTTCTGGGTCCAGTGCTTCACCAGAGACTTCAAAGTGAATGTTCACCTGAGTGAAGATACGTGGAGCCGTTTCACGGCGTTCCGTGGTGAGTTTCGCGTTGACAGAAGCCACTTTCTGACCTGCTGTTTTTAGACCATCAACAACGTCCACAGAGCTACAACCACCAGCAGCCATCAATACCATTTCCATTGGGCTTGGTGCCGTTGCACCGCCATTGCCATCCATCACGACTGAGTGACCAGATTGAGATTGACCGAGGAATTTAAAGTCTTCGACCCATTTTACTTCTGCTTGCATGGTTTCCCTCATTATTGCTTTTGCCTCATCGGAAACCTTCTACCAATGAGCGCTTGTTTCGTGCCGTTACTGTAGCCCTGTTGTGAGAAAGGGCAAAGAATTTTTCGTAATCACTGCAATTTTTTCGCTCTTACTTCTGTCTTCTTACGTAACATTCATTGAGAAAAATGACGTTTGAGGAAGTTATGAAGAAAGTATCTAAGCTATTGGTGGGATTCTCATTCACACTCCCTGTACTGTTCATCTTGCTAAGTAAAACAGGTACGGCTGATACCATGGATAAGATGAACGCATCTGGTAAAACTGACATCGCAACACTTGCAGGTGGCTGCTTCTGGTGTACGGAATCAGATTTAGAACGATTGCCCGGCGTGTTAGACGTTGTCTCTGGTTACTCAGGTGGTGATTTAGAAAACCCAACTTATCGACAAGTCTCTTCTGGTAAATCAGGCCATATTGAAGTGATTGAGGTGAAGTACGATCCTGCTGTCGTGAACTACGAACAAGTGCTGGACTACTTCTTCCGCCATATCGACCCGACTGACGACAAAGGCTCATTCGTCGACCGTGGTCCTCAATATCGCCCGGCGATCTTCTATCATAATGCGGAGCAAAAGCAGATAGCTGAGCAGTTTATTATGGAAATCGACAAGGCGATGATCTATCCAAAACCGTTGAAAACAGAACTGATCGAGTTTGAAAAGTTCTACCCTGCGGAGTCGTACCATCAGGATTACTACAAGAAGAGTAGCCTGAAGTACAAATACTACCGCTACGCATCAGGTCGCGATAAGTACCTCGACGAAGTGTTTGGTGAAGATCGTAAAGACAACCCAAAAACACTGCGTGAACTTATCAACGAAAAAGAGTTGGTGACGAAAGTGAAGGTATACGAGAAACCTTCAGACAAAGAAATCAAAGCTAAATTGACTGAGCTTCAATACTACGTGACACAAGAAGAAGGTACAGAGCGCCCTTTCAACAACAAGTATTGGGACAACAAAGAAGCAGGAATTTACGTTGATATCGTCACTGGTGAGCCATTGTTCTCGTCAACGGATAAGTACAAATCGGGTACAGGTTGGCCAAGCTTTACCAGACCAATTAACCCAGGCTACATCGTAGAGAAAACCGACTTTAAACTGGTTTATCCACGCACAGAGATCCGCAGTAAGTTTGGTGATTCGCATATTGGCCATGTATTTAAAGATGGTCCTAAGCCAACAGGATTACGTTATTGCATGAACTCAGCCGCAATGGAGTTTGTACCAGCGAACAAGATGGCGAGTTTAGGCTACGGCGATTATCTGTACCTATTTGATAAGTAGCTAGTTTTAACCAAATTAGGAGTGAACATTCAGCGCAATGAAAGGTTTTAAATCCAACCTTCCCATGAAAGTCTGTCCGGTCTGTCAGCGCCCATTTTCTTGGAGAAAAAAGTGGGCGCGAAATTGGGAGGAAATCGTTTATTGTTCTGAGCGTTGCCGAAGAAATAAATCAACGAAAACGTAGGTCACTCCGACCCTCTTTGGATTCGCGTTCTCTTACCAAGGCAATAACGTGCCATCATAAACCCAAAATGCCCCGCTATCTTGCGGGGTCGCTTTTTCTATCAAGCCTAATAAATCCTTTGCGACTCGCTCTGGTGTAAACAGCTTTCCCTCTGGCACATTGGTTTGAAAAGGTGCCGACAAAGCAGTATCCGTAGTACCTGGATGAAGTGACAGCACCGTGCCATGTTTGACCATTCTTTGCCATTCGATCGACATGGTTTTGAGGAACATGTTTAATGCGGCTTTCGATGCACGATAGCTGTACCAACCACCGAGCTGGTTATCGCTAATGCTGCCAACTTTGGCCGAAATGGTCGCAAATTTAGGTGCAGTACTGCGTTTTAGTTTGGGCGTGAAGTATTTCGCCAACAGCAAACTTGGCAAAGTATTAACCGTGATGGTTTGCTGAAAAAAGTCTGCGTCGAGCGAATTAAGATTCTTCTCAGGGCCTTTCTCTTGGGTGTGCAACATACCAACGCAGTTCACCAACCAATCGACGTGTTCAATCTGCTCGCTGAACGCTTTTACCTGCTCGTCTTGCGATACATCCACTTGATACCAAATTACATTTGGGTGTTGCCAATCTGGTTGCAGCTTACGATAAGTGGCATGCACACGAGCTTGAGGGAACCGAACTGCGGCTTCTTGTACCATCGCCAAACCAATGCCACCGTTGCCACCAACAATCAGGATGTCCATCACAAGCTCTCCAAGTTTTTCATATAATGCTCTGCGGTTTGTAATATCGCATTCCGCTTTTCTTCTTCCATATTGTCCCAAGAACGAAAAATCATCCCGATTCGTGGATTGGTTGCGAGACGCTTGTCGTGCTTGTTCATAAAGCGCCAATACAAGCTGTTAAACGGACACGATCTTTCCCCGCACCTCGCCTTATTGTCGTAATGGCAGCCCTTACAGTAATCGCTCATTTTGTTGATGTAAGAACCACTCGCCGCGTAAGGTTTGGTGCCAACAATGCCGCCATCCGCAAACAATGCCATGCCGCGTGTGTTAGGCATTTCGACCCATTCAATCGCATCAACATAGATACCGAGATACCACTCATCCACTTGGTCTGGGTCGATTTCGGTTAGCAAACAAAAATTGCCAGTGACCATCAAGCGTTGGATGTGGTGTGCGTAGGCGTAATCGAGGGACTGACCAATCGCATTGCGCATACAGGCCATTTTGGTTTCACCATTCCAAAAGAAGTCTGGCAGTTTTCTTTCTGCACCCAACTCGTTCTTTTTCTGGTAGTGAGGCATATTCGCCCAGTAGACGCCTCGGATGTATTCTCGCCATCCCAATATTTGGCGAATAAACCCTTCGACTTGAGAAATGTCGATATCTGCGTTGGAGTGAAATGCCTTGAGTGAAGCATCAATGACTTCTCTCGGGTGCAGCAATTTGCTGTTAAGCGAGAATGAAATACGGCTGTGATACAAGCTCCACTTAGCATCGTGCTGGCCTGTCATGGCGTCTTGAAAACGGCCGAACAACGGTAGACAGACTTGGCAGAAATGCGCGAGTAAAGACAAGCTTTGCGCGCGATTAATCGGCCACAACAAGTCCCCTTCGAGATTTCCGATGGTTTTGATGTCATGTTCTGCCAACCGCTCAAGAATGCCGCGGACGTCGGTACTGAACATCAAAGGTTGTGGCAGTTGTTCAATGTCTTTGGCTTTGAGCTTATTACGGTTGTTGGCATCGTAATTCCATTTTCCGCCGACGGGTTTTCCGTCTTGCATTAAGATGTCGAAGCGCTTTCGCATCCGGCGGTAGAAGTGCTCCATCATAATGTGTTTGCCTTGAGGAAACTGTGATTCTATTTCTTCAAACGGCAACAAAAAGTGTTCCGAATCGACACAACGCGTCACAACCCCATCAAGCTTTAGTTTGGCTAACTGCTCTAGTAAACGGTATTCATCGGGGCGCTGATATTCAAACTTGCTTGCACCAACCTCGCTCACGTAGTGTTGCAAGACTTGCTCAAGATCGTCGAAGGATTGTGTGTCATCCAACGTGAGGTGCAAAACTTGATGCCCCTCGCTCTGACGCTCTTTCGCAAACTGTTCCATTGCAGAAAAGAACGCACAAACTTTCTGAATATGGTGCGTGACGTAAGTATTCTCTTGCTTGAGCTCCGCAATCAGGTAAAGCACTTGCTCATCCGGTTGCTGAAACCAAGAGTGCTCACTGTTGAGTTGATCGCCCAAGATCAATCGTACGGTTTCAAATTGCATTACGGTTTCTCCGATGACGAAGCTTTGTCACTGCTGCCCATCACAATCGGCCAATCGACCATGTCTACACTATCCAAATGCGCGCCAGCGCAACGACCTTGCCACCTATCGATGAACTCCATGTGCGGATCGTACATTTCGGTTTGCTTTTCGAGGTTGAATTGTCGTGAACCACTCGGATCCGCACCGACACCCGCTAGGTATTGCCAATTTCCCCAGTTTGATGCCACATCGTAATCGACCAGTTGTGACTCAAAGTACGCCGCGCCATAACGCCAATCAAGGCCAAGCTCATGCACTAAACAGCTGGCGACTAACTGTCTACCACGATTCGACATATAACCGGTTTCATTAAGCTGATGCATACACGCGTTCACGATAGGAAATGGCGTTTCACCTTTCTTCCATTGTTGAAAACGGTGCGCGTAAAAGCTGGTGAGTGGTGCTTGATTTTGGATGCCACCGAATCGGAAGAGCTGCCGCTTGTATCGACGGGCATACCAATAAAAGTATTCACGCCAAAGCAGTTCGAAGTAAATCCAATAGGTTGAATCATTTGCGCCATTCGCGGCTTCATAACGTTTCAACATGGCATAAATGGTTTTCGGAGAAAGACACCCATGAGCTAACCAAGGAGAGAACTTGGTGGAGTAATCCATGCCATCTAAACCGTTACGCGTTTGTTTATATTCGCTTGCTAGTGTTGAAGCAAAATACTGACGACAATGTTCAAGCCCTGCTCGCTCACCGCCGGTAAACAGGCTTGGCTGGACATCGCGGGTCAAACTCAACGTCGGCAGTGCGAGTTCGTCTGGCAGCGTAGGCAACGTTGTTACTGCTTCTACAGGTTCAGCTAGAGCGAGTTTCTCAACCTTTTTTCGGAACTTGGTGAAGGTGTCTGGAAGCGCCTCAAGCTCAAACGGTAAATCTTCGACACAGAACAAGCTGCGATCTTCACATTGGACAACAGCCAAATGCGGCGCTTGTGCTTGAATCTTATCGACCACATCTTGCTCATCTGATCCAGAGACCGCATCTACAAAGAGATGGGTCACATCAAGCTTGTCAGTAACATATTTGATTGCTTGGTACGGAGGTAAGTCAACGACCTGTAGACGTTGATTAAGTGCATTCAACGACAAGCTGAGGCAATGCAGTGACTCGTCCAAAAACTGTTGTTTGGCGGACCCAAATTCCGGAGTTTGTGCGTATTGCTTTAGGTAGGACGACATTTTTGGATAGCAGTATATACAAATGAGCTCTTCGACCTCAGCAGAGGTTCGGAGCAGGAGCGGATTGTCATGCAATCTCAAATCGTTGGTAAACCAATACAATCCTATAGTCTTGTTCAAGTGACGCTCCTTACTACTCTATTCTGTTATGTGCATGCCAAGTTTTACGCATCACCATTGGTCACGATCATCGCATCATTTAGATTGCTGAAATCTTCATCAAACAAACTTCTTTAGTAAACAAAATGTTATGGATAAATTTATAAGTTATGAAAGATTAAGTAAGAATTCATGAAACCGTTTGATTATTCGCTCAAGTTTTTTAAAAAAACCGTACAAAAATGACAAAAATTAAAGCGATATTGTTTTATATCCGTTACCCTTAGCCCAATTGCATTTTGCTTGTAACACCGCAGAAATGACCGACGAATTTAAAAAATCGACCGCTAATTTAAAAAAAGCGGTGCCCTTAATGATCAAAAACCACGTAGCGGCAACACCAGCCAACTACGCGCTTTGGTATACCTACGTAGATAAGACCATTCCAGAGTTGAACCAAGAAATGGATATGGTTCTGGAAAATTACGACGTATGCCCTCCTGCTATGCACAAACTGCTCTACAACAACTATGTAGCAAGCAAAGCAGAGACCAGCATAGAAGATCTTAAAACCAACGTAGAAGTGCTGTTGGGTGAGGTCTCCAGCTCTATGACAGACACCATCACTGATACGTCCTCCTTTTCTGACATGGTCGACAAAAGCTTTAATAAGCTAGAGAAAGTCGAAGACAGCAGCCTCAGCATTGAAGAAGTCATGAATGTTGTACGACAGCTTGTTGTTGAGTCTCGTGAAATTCGCCATTCAACCAAGTTTCTCAACAGCCAACTGACCAATGCGAGCGAAGAAATTTCTCGTCTCAAAAATCAGCTTGCTGAAGTACAGAAAGACGCCTTATTTGACGGCCTCTCCAAGCTGTATAATCGTCGTGCCTTCGATAACGACCTACGTATGCTGATTGACAGCAAACAGGCAATGACACTGATTATGCTTGATATCGACCATTTCAAAGCATTTAACGACAATTATGGTCACTTATTCGGTGATACGGTGATCAAAGCGATTGCGCGTCGCTTACAACAAAGCTGTCGAGATGGCATCAGTGCCTACCGTTTTGGTGGCGAAGAGTTTGCGGTGATTGTGCCAAACAAATCATTGAGAATCTCTCGTCAATACGCGGATACGTTGAGACGAATGATTGAGAAGCTGCGTGTCCGCGACAAACGCTCAGGTAGCCAAGTGCACAGTATTACTGCCTCGTTTGGAGTTGCGGAATTTGAAATCGGCGACACGCCAGAAAGCTTGGTCAACAAAGCCGACAAACAACTTTATGAAGCAAAGCAACTCGGCCGCAACCGTGTCATGCCGCTGTAAGACTGATTTCCCGGTAAATAAAACACTCAAACAAAACCCCAAGCACGTGCTTGGGGTTTTGCTTTCTTGGGCTGGATCGTTATTTTTTTCGCTTCTTAAAGCATCAGTCAATGCTGTAGCAGTAACTTAAGAAGTAATCTTCACCGTTTTTCGCGGTAAATTCTTTATCTTCACTGCACGCCATTGGTTTGCCTTTTTTGTCGCCTTTGATCAAGCTGATCCAATGACGCATGGCTGTTGGTGCATTGCCGGTTAGTTCAGGGCTAAAGGTGGTGCGTGTCTCCAATTGGATATCGTCGATGTCCATCAACTCAACACAACCTGTGCCTTTGTGACAACCAAACAGCACTTCAGCGTGGCTTCCAGATTCGTCTTTAAACAGAATCGATTTCGGATCTTCTTTCTCACCAGTGTACGCTACGAAGTGCTTTGGACTTTTAAGGCCACTGTGCGTACCGTCTTTGAAGTAAGCCATTACATGTCGGTAGTCGATAACGTAACTGGATACATCTTGGTGTGATCCATTCTCTAGTGGAAACATTCGGTCTAGTAGTTGCTTCGCCTTAATTTGCTTTTCGCTTTGCTGCTCAGCACTTACCGCCTCGACGGCAAATACGGCTTCAGCGATAATTGGTCGTTGTTGTTCTTGGATGTCTTTTTTATCGAAGTTCAGCATATTCATCGTCGTTTCCTCTCACTTAAACACTCTTCCTAGAGTAAAAACTTAAAACCTCTGTTTAAGTTTCAGGCAAATTTGTGAAGTTGATGGTTAATTTCCTTGCCTGCTCAGTATGTAGACTAGCGAAATATTGACTACAATTTCACAACAAAAATTTTACAATGTGAATTTTACAAAATGTCTGTGTCAAAAAGTCTTATCCGCCAATCTCATTTCTTGGGTACGAAAATTCGCAACCTAAGGAAAAACAACCATTTAACGATGGAGGATTTGTCTGCGCGTTGTGTAAGGATAAATCCAGAGTACGCGCCTTCCGTTTCTTACCTATCGATGATCGAACGTGGAAAACGCGTACCGAGCATCGATATGTTGGAAGTGATCGCCGAAGTTTTCCAAAAAGAACCCGCTTGGTTTTTGGACGATGAGCCAGAGCTCGAAGCCATCACGCCCAATAAAGGCAACCGTGGCGGCATTAACGGGATGGCGCTCGAACCCAGCTTCTTGTTCTCTAACGATATCCTGCAAATCGCGATACCAGAGATGCTCTCCCAAACGGGGATCACAGGGCGTCAGTTTGCTCATCTTTTGATTCGTGCTCACCAAGAAAATCATCAAAACCACTTTCCAGACTTAGAAAGAGCGGCAGAAGAAGTCGGCTTAAAACGTTTGAATCTATCGGTTGAAGACTTAATCGACATTGCCAAAAGCTTGGGATTGGACATTCGTTGGATTGATCGCGCCCCTCAAGATGTGGTTGATGAACTGGGGGTCAGCGCCAAACAACTCGTGACTTCTTTTATGGAAGCCCCTGGCACGATTTACCTGAATAAACGAATGCGTGATTACCCCACTCGCTTAAAGTACGACTTGGCTGTGTATATTGGTCACAGGGTGCTACACAGCAGTGATGGTATGAGCAATGTGCTCTCTATTGGTCACCAGAACAATTGGGAACAGACAGACAGCCCGGTGTCGAACTCAGAGCTAAACTCTCAAGATATCCTCCAGGCATGGCGCGATTTTGAGTCGAGTTTCTTTGCCGGTGCATTACTCTGTCCAAAAGTGCCATTTCGCCAATTACTCGATCGCTCAGGTTATGAAATCGATGTTCACAAAAAAGCGGGCGTCTCCCCTTCTGTCGCAATGCGCCGCATGACGGTGGTATCGCCGTACCCACATTGGCATTACTTTGATGCTTATGGACCAGGTAAGCTCAAAGCGGTTTATCGTGGTAATGGTATTCCACTCCCTTGGGGGAACATGCGCAAAGTGAATGACCCTTGTCAACACTGGGCAGTCTTCCGTCGTCTGTCACAGCCGCTAGATACCAGCTCAGCACAGATCTCGATTCTCAATGTTGGTAATGAACCACGCATCTACTGTTGTGAATCAGTCAATGTATTTGATCCAGCAGGAAACAATCGCGTGCTTTGTGCTGGCATAGACCTCAACCCGGCTATTTCTGCACAGGGTGGGGATGCGATTGCAATTGCAGAAGAGCTAAAATCGCTGTGTGTCTCTTCAGGGGGCAGCACGGTGATTCCACAGCACATCAAAAAGGATCTGACGACGATAGCTAAGATCCTCAATATCAATTGGATTGAACGAGGAATTCAAACTCAAGCAAGATTGATTTGTTCAAGAGGCGCGGTATGTCCAAGACAACCGAGTTGCTATAACAAGTGTGGTGATTCAGGAGATACTGGAGACGAGGTGCAAGTTCTTGACCTATAGAAAGAAAAAACGCCAATCACAATAAAGGTGATTGGCGGTATATACTTGTGAACAATGTGTATTCACTAACAACGTCAGTTGGCTAGGTGACCCTCGGCTTAATAAGGGTCAATCTGTATAAAGCACGATGCGTGCCAACTTTTAAAACACCATTTTTTCTTCGATCTTGATGCATATTGATGATTTATTGAGCACACATTTTGCAAATCGCATTTGCAAAATGCAAAGAACTGCAAAATATGCTACAGATCGCATTGCTACTAATCCCTTTATCAGCAATAGGCTCGTTGATGAGTACACCCCTTTAAAATGAAAATCAGTCAAAAGCGGGAAGACACTGACTGCGCTTAAAGCACTATCAACGTTTAAGTATTAACCGCCATAATGCTTTTGCTGATACATCCGCTCATCTGCAATTTTCATCATTTGTTCTGGCGATGTCATGACAGGATCAAACATCGCGTAACCCATGCTAGTGCGCAGATAAATCAGTTCTCCGTCATAGATAACTGGTGTGGAGCACAATGCCGTTCTTAACTTTTTCAAAAGTGTTTGGATATTTTCTTCTGTTTTCGGGTTATGGACCACTACCAAAAACTCGTCCCCGCCCATACGTGCGACAATATCAGAGCGACGCAAGCTGCTTTTGATTCGCTCTGCACAGGCAACAAGTACTTTGTCTCCAGCATCATGTCCATGAGTGTCATTGATGTGCTTGAAATGATCTAAATCGATGTTCACAAGAGCGAAGCAATAACGTTTTTTATAACGCTTTGCGATTTCAAACTGATGCTTGTACGACTGCATAAAGTAACGTCGATTTGGCAACTGAGTCAGCTCGTCATGCAGCGCACGGCTATCTGCCACAATGTACAAGCGATAAATCACTATCAATGCGATGCTCATCGCTAGTACAATGGGATAACCGACGAGTCGTGCAATATGAAGTCGGTGCCAAGACACTTGTTTTTCCAACTCTCCGTTGGCATAGACCGTAATACTCCAACCGCCATAAGGGAAATGCACTTGCTCTTTGGCATACACTTGGCCGTTTTCGCTTGTTTGACCAAAGAAAACATCGCCAAGTTCGCCACCACTATCATAGCCACGAATCGTCATGTAATAACGATATGAAAACTCGATAACCCCCGTATCTCTCAGCAAACCGTCAAAGTCGATGACGGTACTGATCACGCCCCAATAATCATTGTTTATCGGTGGATCACGAAAGACAGGGACACGCACAATCAACCCTTTCCCACCTTGCACTAGCTCGATAGGGCCAGCGATAAAGATTTCTTCAATTTCCTTAGCTTTTTGAACTTGTACCCATTGTTCTGGCACAGTCCGATAATCCAAGCCAACCACGGCTTCATTCCCTTTTAAGGGAAAGATATGGCTGACCACGTCGTTTTCTGCCATGCCAATCACTGTGATGTGCTTGCTTTTGTTTAGGATTCGATTGGCTGCAAGATTAAGCTTGCGCTCCTCATCTTTAGGCAGCAAAGTAATGAGTGTGGCAAGGGTGCTGGCTTTATAGATATCAGCCATAAGTTCCGCTTCCAAATTGGAACGGAGAATAGAAAGTTGTTCTTTGGCCTCAACTTGAACTCGCTCTTGGTAGAGGCTTTGCTGGTTCCGATGTAACAGCTCAATTACCCCAATACACAAGGCAAAAAAAGTGAGAAAGAACAATGCAAAATAGCCCTGCTTTCTGGGTGAATAGCGCATTTGTTCCTCACTATCTCGTCCTGACTACAACGAGACTTATTCATTATTGTTAAAATGCTTATTTACCTTAAGAATAACCAATAGCTATCGTAAAGGTAATAAATATCGACCATTTTTATAAATGAGAAAGGTAAAGTGAGATGCAAGTACAAGGTGATTTATTTAAAAGCTCATTTTGGCAAGAAGTAGCACAGGGCAGAATTTACTATGACCCTAACTTTCTCAGTAACTTAGAAGCTGATCGTTATTTCTCTAACCTTCGCTCTACTCTCCCATGGCAACAAGAGCGCATCACCATGTTCGGCCGCTCAGTACTGCAACCTCGGTTACAAGCTTGGCATGGCGATGTTGCCTATACATATTCAGGGTTAACCATGTCGCCACACCCTTGGACACCGGATCTCAATGAGCTAAAAGCGCGCTGTGAAGCCATTGCCAAAGTTCAATTCAACTCGGTCTTAGCAAACCTATATCGTCATGGACAGGACTCCATGGGATGGCACCAAGATAATGAGCCAGAGCTTGGAAGAAATCCGGTTATCGCTTCTGTAAACCTTGGCGAAACTCGACGCTTTTTACTGCGGAATTTACATTGTAAAACTCAGCTAGAGTATGAACTTAGCCATGGTGCTTTGTTAATTATGGCAGGAGAACTGCAGCATCATTGGAAACACGCGGTGCCCAAAACGGCAAAACCGAAAGGTGAACGTATCAACCTGACCTTCCGCCATATCGTGACCAACTATTGACTGAGGCATTACATAGCAAAGAAGCATTGATGCTAGGTTTAAATTCTGGGCTTTTTGTGGAATGTAATTATGCGTATCAAACCTCTCAACTTAGCTATCTTGCTCTCTTGTTCGTTGGTCTTTAACGTTCAAGCCGATCAGGACTCACCCGTGTTGAGCTACCCTCAATCTGCACAGTTAATAAAAGATACGTTTGAGTCGCAGCTTTATTCCCTACCAGCATTTAAAGAAGGCCACTTTGGGTTGCGCATGTACCGCCAAACTCTAGATGATAAATACCTTCCTGCGGTGTGGACAGACATGGCTCAAGTCGCCAGCCGTTTGAATCACTTTGCCAGTGATGTGAATACGCCAGAACAAATCATATTGTATTCAGAAGAACGCCTTGCCAATTACCATGACCAAGAAGACGAACGAGGCCAGCGCCGCTATACCGTGACCAAGCATCAACCTGAGTATTTTTATCTAGGGGTCGATTTGCTGGGTGCAATGGCAAGAGCTGACGAATACGGCCTTAAACACAAACACGATAAGACCTTAAGAAGCGTCATTCGACGTTATGATTTCACCAAATACGCGACCGATCCTGAAATGATCGAGGCATGGGCAGCGCAACTGGCCAATCAAGTTTATTGGCTACGCCAACTGGGTGAGCAAGATGTCGTCAATGACTTCACCAAAGCGTTTAAAAGCACCTATCCAGATTCACAGGATAAGAAGTTGTCACCGCAGCAATACAGCAACAAAATCTACGGCATGACACACATTATTTTTGGTGATTCTCAGTACTATCAAAAACAGGTCAATGAATCTGACCATCAATGGATATACGATTACTTCCGCGACAATATCGATACGATTATCTTACGCTCTAAAGAAGATGTGATTGCCGAGGTGGGTATTACGTTTCTTCTTGCGGGGCTAGAGAATGACCCAGTCGTCGAGAAAACACGTCAAGCGATTCAAGGCTCAATCAATCTCGAACAAGGCATGATCCCATCGGTCGATGGCGACTTCGACTTAAAATATGGAGAGCATAGAAACGTCTTGGCTATCATGTTATTGGACTGGAAGGGTGTTCACCAAGCTCCGACGGTTGCCAATCAGCCATTCGCTTTTCAATCGTTACCCTACGGGCTGGTTCCGAAATCGTAATATGGTGCTATTTAAACAATAAGGTTAGACCTTCTGCTTTTTCTGTACTTGTTCATAACGGACTAAACGAAAATCTTGATAGCCTTCCATCACACTGAGAATCATCGGGTTATCAAAAAACTGTTCACTGGTTCCCGCATAAAAGGTGACGCTGCGGCTATAACAGCACTTTTCTAGGAAGCAGTCACTCATAAACTGCTTGAGGCTGCGGTCTCGAATCGGAAAATACACCATCAAACCTCGGCTGATCTCCGCGATATGATTAAGTAATGCGGTTCGAATGGTTTTAGTGAGAAAGACCACACTGATAAGATAAATCGCCCCTTGCTTTAGCTCATACAATACATGACCAACCAACATATTCTTATAGTAAAAACAAAACACTTTAGGCTGGGTCAAACATAAGGCATCAAACGTATCTGTGACTGCATTGCCATTTTGCCTGAAATGAGAATCGAAGATCAGCTGTTTATCGTCCTCGTCCAGCTTATCAAAAGCAACATGACTACGATGCGTGATTTCATAGTCATACACCGTATTCAGATTTTGGAAATTCACAGGATGTTGCAGTGCTTTTTTGACACTTTTTAGCTCTTGTTCATCATAGTGATAAGGCTGCTGAAAGAAATGAGCAATCCCGAGGCGGCGCAATAGAGTGGGTTCAATCTTCCCCCTTTCCCACTGGCTCAATGTAGCTTGGTTTAAACTAGAAAAAACACGATGAGCGGAGGAGAGGAGTTCGGCCAACCCATCCTGCGAGTAGTTTGATTTTTTTCGGTAATGCTTCAATGCATTTGCAAAATGAAGACGATCGAACTTCATCCTCTCTCCTAGCCAACTGGGCTCAATATCAATGTGTTATAAATCTTTTAATTAAAATAGATAAGATTTCAGTATTTCGTAAAATGAAAACACAATAAACCTTACCGGACTTAAATCGTATTCGCTGTAACGTCTTCAGGGTAATTGTCATGCAGTGACGTCAGTGGTTGTTCAAAACCGACTCGACTGCCTTTGGGAATCACGACCAATCCCCCCTCCGTTACGAAAAACCGCTCACTGTCTTTCTCAAGTTTCTCACCAATGACTGTCCCTGGAGCGATATGGACATCCTCTTCAATAATGGCACGTGTAATGCGGCTGTTTGCTCCAATCTTACAGCGCGCCATCAGTACCGCCTCATGCAACATGCTGTTTCTACCTAAATCACAATCAACCCCAATCACAGAGCGGATAGAGCACGCCCCTTCAATTCGGCAGCCTGAAGCGATATAGCTGTCTTTAATGCGAACTTTAATGCCTCCCGCATCATTACATAAGCTCGATCGCTGCGAGACGATTTCTTTACTAAGCAATGGCTCTGAACTTTTCTTTTGCGTATCATTTTGCTCAACCAACATCGCCATTTGCACCGACCAATAGTCATCAACACTATTCAAACCATGCCAATACAAAGGGGCTTGGTCTGAATCAACGGTTCCCAAATCGAATAGTGCCACTTTGACCTTCTGAACCAGTTTACCAATCACATCACAAGTTAAATCATGTCGTCCGTCTAAGTTTTTTGCATTGGTGAACAAGCCTTTGACTAAGGTCGCACGCTTAAGTACATAGTTCTCGGTAAGCACAAGAGAGATGCCTGGCTTATTTGGTATCTCTGCAGGTTGCTGTGGCTGGTGCTGAATGCTTGTTACTTGGTTTTGCTCATCCAGTTCCACAACATGATAAGCAGACGCTCGCTCGGTAGGAACTTGAGCTACAACAAGCGTTAACTCAGACGCTTGGATTCTGTGGTATTGCAGCAATGAAGAAAGGTAGCGCCGATGAATTTGTTCTCCACCAACTAACAGTACATGCTCATCAGTCGGACGGTTAATGGCCTCTAGGTTTTGCAGCAAAGCATCGGTCCAATTGTACTGCAACGCAGGCAAAAACTTATTATGGGGGTATGCCGGCTCAAGAATGTCGATGTTCGCTTCGTACTTGCTCCATGCACGCTTAATGTGTTCATTTAAAGCAGGGCAATGGAATCGACTTAAGACAAGATTACGCTTGATGCCAGATTGAATTAGATTGCTCAACGCAAAGTCAATCAAACGATGGGCACCCGCGAATGGGGTAATAGATTTACAGCACGTTCCTGAGAGCGGCTCTAACCCACCATTCTCCTTATCGGCTAACACGATCGATACTACTTTTGACGTCATGTTTTACTTCCTTGTCTTATTTATAGTTTAGAAAGTAAACGTAAACCGTACGGCAGTACTATTCAATATTGGGGGCAATGTGCTCAAAAAATAATATTACAGAGCAATGTTCTCTTAAATATTTAAGCAATCTCTCATTCAAGCGTTTTATAAACAAAAACCCGCTATGGAAGCGGGTTTTGATTTATTTTTATGTGCGGGCATCCCTTAAAGAGAAATAAAGATACCGGCTAAACAAGCGCTCATTAGGTTTGCTAGGGTACCTGCTGCTACCGCTTTCAGTCCCATATTTGCTACGTCTTTACGACGCTCTGGTGCCATCACACCAATTGAACCAAGTTGAATCGCAATCGAACCGATGTTGGCAAAGCCACACAAAGCAAAAGTAATGATAATTTGCGTGTGCTCAGTCAGTGTCGCTTTATGTTGTACGAAGTCGATAAATGCGACGAATTCGTTCATTACGATTTTCTGACCGATATAAGAGCCCGCTGCAAGTACTTCGTGGCCCGGAACGCCAATCAACCATGCTAGAGGTGCAAATAGGTAACCGAAAATAGCCTGCAGCGTGATGCCAGCAAAACCGAACATTTCACCTAAGTTTTCTAAACCCGTGTTTACCATCGCAATCACACTCACGAAGGCAATAAGCATCGTACCGACCGCAACGGCAACTTTCATACCGCCCATCGCACCGCTTGCTAGCGCATCGATTACGTTGCTTTCTTCTGATTTATCCAGCTCGATGTTGTTGTAATCACTTGGGGTTTGACGCTCAGGCACGATGATTTTTGCCATCAACAAGCTACCTGGTGCTGCCATGAAGCTTGCTGCGATTAGGTATTTCAACTCTACACCAAGACCTGCGTAACCACCCAAAACACTACCTGCGACTGACGCCATACCACCAGCCATTACCGCAAACAGCTCAGAGCGGGTCATGTTTTGTAGAAATGGACGGATAAGAAGTGGTGATTCGCCTTGGGATAGGAAGATGTTACCTGTTGCAACCAATGATTCTGCTTTGCTGGTACCCAAAAACTTTTGGATAGCACCGCCAATAAATTGAATCACTTTTTGCATGATACCCAAGTAGTAAAGGGCTGAGATAAGAGCGCTGAAGAAAATGATGATAGGAAGAACGCGGACAGCAAAGATAAAACCAGTAGAAGCAAGGTCACCAAAGAGGAATTTGATCCCTTCATCAGCAAAACTTAAAAGACCCGCAACGCCACTACTCAAACTGGCCAACGCGGCTTGCCCCCAAGGGAAGTAAAGCACTAGAGCAGCAAAACCCATTTGGAGCAACAAAGCACGAGATACGGTTTTCCAATTGATTGAAGAACGGCTCTCTGACAGTAGGAACGCACAACCTAGTAGTGCAACAATACCAAATAAACTAAATAGAACACTCATGAACCAGACCTACTGAACGTTGAAAAAGAAAGAAACACCAAAGGAATTGGCAAAAGAAAGGGACAACGTGTCGAGTGACAAGGCACCCGTAGATCTAACATGGCGACAGAACGGATAGTTCGACATCTTATTTTTACCTTATACAAGCAATTGAACTTAGCTGGTCCGGTCCGTGGGGTCATTCACTGCTGGAGAGTATTCGACTCATCCCGCTCCATGTGACGGCTTGTATGGGTAAGGGTCCTGAACAACGAACCCTAATTCCCGCTTAAACGGGTCGCAAGTATAGCCATCAAAACGAGAGTTTCATCACATTTATTTACGCAAACGTTCAAGCGTTCATTTTTTGCGCAAGAATGCCAATTTGTGTTCATACTTGTAGTGAAAATAGGGGTATTAAGAGGGGAACGCATGGTGAAACGGCCAAAAACGGACAATAAATGTTCAATCGAACACCAAAGTCCAAAAATGAGTAATTTTGCTCTCGCCAATCTATGGATTTTGGATATACAATTTGAAACGCTTCTTTCCGAAGCCTCTGTGTATTCAGAGCATCATGATGCCGAGATGGTGAAATTGGTAGACACGCTAGCATGAGGTGCTAGTGCCTTAGGTGTGAGGGTTCGAGTCCCTCTCTCGGCACCATTATTCTTCCTATAAGAAATTTAGAGTGTAATGCAAAGTTCTAAGCAGGCAAGACAATCCGCTGATGCTAACCAACTTCTAAGCGAGCTTGCAGTGCACGCCCTATTACACCTGCACTTCAAACTCCATGCGTCCTCGCGACCTATTCCCTTAAAAGAACGTAACGACTTACTGCAAAAATGGCTTAAGCCTAAGCTTAAAAGTAACCGCTACAAACTGATTAAAAAGCCGTTAAAGTCTCTGACTCAACAGGCCAAAGGGGAAAATGGCAACCTTGAAGCTTTGCTTGAACGCTGTGTGGGTGCGAATAAACCGAGCAATCCGCAACCTCACCTCGATAGTTACTTGCTACTGATTAACGAAGTAGAGAAAAAACTCGGTACGACCGTACTGCTCTCGCGTCCTGAAGATGTCGATTTATCACACGACCAGCATGGCTGCTTACTGTGTGTCCTCTCTGACAACTTAAACCAACACTTCGATGATAATAACGCCATGATCGCACCTATTTCGATGCTTTTCCGTGGCCCAATGAGTCAACGTTCATTGTTCTTAGGTAGCATTTATGCCAGCAACACCTTCAATTATGAAGTGCAATATCAAGACGAACAATTTGTACGTATCTCACTCGAGTTAGCGTAAGTTTGATTGATATAAACATACTATTGACGTTGTAAGCCAAATTCTAAAAGGCCGCGAATTTCGCGGCCTTTTGCTTATCGAAACATAACGTTTTCTCGATCAATCCAGCTCGCGAAAGCGTGCCGTAAAGTGACGAAGTACCGGAGGCTCATAATCAAAGGTGAGTCCCTTTAACTCATGCGAGCGGTTCTTCAATTCAATAATGGCATCGGCGATATAATCCATATGGTCGTTGGTGTAGACGCGACGCGGGATGGTCAAGCGCATCAATTCGAGTTCTGATGCTTTCTGTTCACCCGTTTCCGGATCTCGACCAAGCAACAGTGAACCAATCTCTACTGCACGAATCCCTGCTTCTAAGTACAAAGCATTACACAACACTTGTGCTGGAAATTGATCCGCGGGTATATGAGGTAGGATTTTCGCTGCATCAACAAACACGGCATGACCACCCGTTGGATATTGAATTGGAATGCCACCCTCGCGTAGACGCTCACCCAAGTATTGCACTTGGCTGATGCGGTAGTGAAGGTAATCCTCATCCGCACCTTCATACAGACCACGAGCCAAGGCTTCCATATCACGGCCAGCCATACCACCGTAAGTCACAAAGCCTTCCATCGGTACACATCGTGTTTGAACCGCTTGGAACAGCTCTTGATGATCGCGAATACAACACATACCACCAATGTTTACCATTGGGTCCTTCTTCGCTGACATAGTGAGCATGTCGCCGTATTGGTACATCTCGCGGATGATTTCAAGAATCGATTTGGTCTCGTAGCCCGCTTCGCGTTGCTTGATAAAGTAAGCGTTCTCACAGTAACGAGCCGAATCAATCACCACTGGAATGTCGTACTTGGTTGCGATTTCGTACACGCTGCGCATGTTTTCCATCGACACAGGCTGACCGCCTGAACTGTTACACGTAACCGTTGTGATGATCGCACAGATGTTGTGAGAACCATGCTCTTCAATCGTTGCCACCAGCTTATTAAGGTCAAAGTTCCCCTTCCAGTCGTATGGCGTGGTAGTGTCGAATGCTTCTTCTGTTACCACGTTAATCGCTTTACCGCCATTGAGCTCAATGTGACCCGCTGTGGTGTCGAAGTGGTAATTTGATATAAACACTGGTGTCTCACCACCGCGAACCTGACGCATACGTTCAATCAAGGCTGGGAATAAAATTTGCTCCGCCCCACGACCTTGGTGCGCCGGCACTGTCAGCTTGTAACCAAAGAAGTGCTCTACCGCATCACACAAGTTGTAGTAGTTGCGGCTACCCGCGTAGGACTCATCACCCATCATGATCCCCGCCCACTGATTGTCACTCATAGCACCAGTGCCAGAGTCGGTCAGCAGGTCGATATAAACATCATCACTACGAAGAAGAAATGGGTTAAAACCCGCTTGCTTGAGGGCAACTTCTCGGTCAGCCAAGGTCGTCATTTTGATTGGCTCAACCATTTTGATACGGAACGGTTCTGGGATACGTTTCATTGTTAATTTCCTTATACGCATGACCCTACGCACTTAAGCGAAGAGTAAAACAAACAGATAAATTGCTTTTCAATGCGAGAGCATTGAGGAAATTAACGACCAGAAATTTTACTAAGAAGAGACAGGCAGAAGTCTAGGTTGTACCAGAACGACAGCACCAAACGGCTATCAAGAATATTCTTGACTCTCATCGTCTTCGTCCTCCTGATAAAAAGAAAAGCCAGAAACCCCATGTCCCTGACCTTTTCAATATAGTGCAGTTTTCAATCAAATTTCAGTGAAGCTCACCTCATTTCACGAAGGTCTTGCCCTTTTCATTCTGCGCTTAATGCTGCTCTCTTTGACCATGTAGTCGAACAATGGAGCAAACAAGTTGGCAAACAAAATCGCTAACATAATGCCTTCTGGGTAGGCGGGGTTGAGTACACGGATAAATATCGTCATCACACCAATCAAGATACCGTAGGCCCACTTGCCACCGTTGGTGAATGCAGCCGATACGGGGTCTGTCGCCATAAAGAAAGTACCAAACGCAACACCACCAATCACAAAGTGCCAGTAAAACGGCATAGAGAACATAGGATTGGTATTAGAGCCAATTGCATTAAGCAGTAGCGACGTCACGGCTAAGCCAACAAAGACACCCGCAACGATCCGCCACGACGCGATCTTCATAAAGATCAGCACCAGACCTGTAAGCGCGATCAGCAGGGTCGAGACTTCCCCCATAGAACCCGGCAAATTACCAACAAAAGCGTCCATCCAAGAAATAGGCTGGCCTGTCATGTTGTTGGTCAAAGCGCTCTGACCACCTTCATACCATTGGCTCAGCGGTGTAGCGCCAGAATAACCATCTGCCGCAACCCAAACAGCGCCGCCAGACATGTTAGCGGGATAAGCAAAGTACAAGAACGCGCGCCCAGCCAATGCGGGATTCAGGAAGTTACGCCCCGTACCGCCGAAGATTTCTTTCGCCACCACGATACCAAAAGTGATACCTAACGCGGCTTGCCACAACGGAATGGTGGGCGGGAGAATTAACGCAAATAGAATGGAGCTAACAAAGAAGCCTTCATTCACCTCGTGCTTGCGGACAATAGCAAACAACACTTCCCAGAAGCCACCAACCACAAACACAGTCGCGTAGACAGGCAGAAAGTAGGTTGCACCGACCAGCATTTTGCTCGCCCAACCTGCTTGGCTGGCCGCCTCTACTGAACCCCAAACCCAGCTTAGACCCCAAGAGGCATCAATGGCTTGCTGCGCTGCCACTTGGTCAAGACCATAGAGCAAAGCGTCGCTGGATTGTTGCCCTATGTTATACATGCCCCAAAACATCGCGGGGAATACAGCTAACCACACCATGATCATGATGCGCTTCAAATCGATGCTGTCTCGAACATGGGTGACGCCGTGGTTCACTTTACCCGGCGTATAAAAAAGGGTTTCAACAGCTTCGAAGAGTGGGTAGAACTTGTGGTATTGGCCTCCCGGTTCAAACTTTGGTGAGACCTTTTCAAAATAATGCTTCAGACTCATAACGTCTCCTCCTCTAAAGAATGTTACGAGCTGCTATCAAAAGCGATCGTTTTTAGCCTGTTTAACTCCCCCCATTACGTATTTATCTGCTGGCACAGAAGACCTTGCTATTATGTAAACAGTGAAAGGCGTGCTTATACTCAATCAATAACAAAACAATGGAGTGGATTATGAAGTTAAGGATGATGTGGACCGCGATGATGTCGTTGGCCGCTTTTTCATTTGCAGGTAACGCATTGGCCGTGGACAAGCAAATGTCTCCTGGTTTGAAGAAAAAAATGCAAGCGATCTGCGGTTCGAAAGGCGGTGTCCCTGGAGGTTGGCAAGTGGCGAAAGTGACACCAGATGCCGAACGCTCGCTCAGCATGATTCTGCATCAAATGAATGCGACAGATAAGTTAAAGCAAATCAATGATGTCAGAACTCAAATCGTCGGCGGTACACACTATGCGATGGAGTTCGAGCTTAAAGATGGAGAAGTCTGGAACGCGATTGTCCTGCACAGTGCTCGCGGCGATTACATGATCGAGAGACACGCCAAAAAAGGCGAACTCTGCCCGAAAGACGGCAACTCCTAATTCCCAGATTCAAATACAATAAAGGCGACAGTTTAGTCGCCTTTGTTCTTTTCTGGTTTAGCGACGGCTTCAAACGCTCGTGTAAACTGATAACTCATAATCTGGGGGCGAATCAAATCACATACTAAGTCAGACACATCATGCTTGGTGAATGGTAAATGTTCCGATAGAACCTCTTTGGACTCTTTATCAACCGTTTGAAAAGATTCAACAATTCTTAGAGGAACGTGAAACTGATGGTCTCTCACGAGAAAGAAATAGTATTGGAGATGTTCGCCATACGTCGCTGCGTTGTTAATTTCGCTACCAATTTTCACCGCTTCAACACGGCTGCCTTCACAATCAAATTTAAGCACATTGGTAATTTCTGCTTCCATAGAGCCTGGCACGTAGACCCTATAATCTGACTCCAACTCGTGACCTGATAACAGATATGCATCATTAAAACTCAAGATTTGAAAACTTAAAGATGGAGTAGGTACCAACAACATCGTCAAAAAAAAACTACCTAAAAATATCTTTGAATGTACCTTTTTTATACAGCCCTGCAAAAATCTCATGTCGTTGTCCATATGAATCTGTATTTTTATTAACTACCGCTGTAATACTATCCGTGACAGTACGAGAGGCTCCTTTGTCAGCTTTCAAATATAACTTGTTATTTAACCAAAAAATCATCGCAGTCCTTACTGCATATTTTGGTTTAGCCACAAGGTTTGGGGAGGAAACAAAACTCACATCTTCATCCCAGATGTTGGCGTGTACTCCTTCTATTGCAGCATAATTCCCCTTACCTGTAAGCTGTATCATTCCTCTACCGCGGTACTTCCAGCCATCACCAGTGCTTTCACTTCCATTCCCTATTCTCATAGCATACGCATTGTTTGCTATTGCTTGTTGATTGGCTTTTTGATTGATTGCGGCGTTTCTTCCATGTTTTTCTGCTAGCTCTGGATTTTTACGATAGGTTTTGAATGTATTTTTTAATCCCTGAACTGAATAATTGAAATTCTCTTCAAGCGTGATATAAGGACCTACCTCTTTTACCAATTGAGCAATGAAGTGCGATATTCGTAATTCGCTATCTAACTTACACTCAACTAGCTTTGATGAAAGTTCTTCGCTTATAACTAGTAAATATTCATCTGAAACTCTCGCTTCATTCTTCCAAACTTTCCTAAGATGTTGCTTCGTAATCATAACTCCTCCAATAAATACAAATTTAAATAGAAAGAGCTAGAAAACATCTTAAAAATGTAAGTTAAACGCTGCCATACGTCACCTTTAAATCGCTTTATACATATAAATTACGTTATCTTGCGATACAATCCACACTCGAAAAATAGCGCACGATATCAACAAACTCCTGTCGCCATGCAGGCTCATGTTTAACGACGTCTACTTTGTGATTGGCTAAGCCAAACTTCCAGCACACCCGACACTAATAACCTAACAAACAAAGTCATTATTTTTCTGGGGTACTTCTAGTTTGGCTTTTTACTGTTAAACCGTCTCGGTTTTCGCTTCTATCTTCTCATTCACCTTATCGCAAATGTACTCCCCAATTGGCATTGCAGATGTCGCAGCAGGTGAGGGGGCGTTGCAAACATGCAGGCTTCTCGCGCTTTCGGCAAACAAGAAGTCATGAACCAAGGTTCCATCGGATAACACTGCTTGCGCGCGAATACCCGCAGGATATGGTTTGAGGTCTTCGACCTTGATGCTAGGGCAATATTTGTTGACCAATTTCAGATAGCTCGGCTTCCACCACGAGTTCTTAAACTCATCCAATCCGGTTTTTAGATGCTTTTGTGTCACCTTCCAAAAGCCGGAGAAACTGAGCATTTGCATGGTATCTTGCAGGCTGAAGTTAACCTTGTCGTACCCTTCTCGCTTCCAGCCTTGCACCGCATTTGGACCAACGGTCACACTGCCATCAATCATGCGAGTCAGGTGGACGCCCAAGAATGGCAAATCAGGGTCTGGAATTGGATAAATAAGATGATTCACCACTTGGTCGTGTTTGCTATCTAAACGGTAGTATTCGCCGCGATAAGGGATTATTTGGAAATCGGTTGGAATAGACATCATCTTAGTCATGCGATCCGCCATCAAGCCGCTGCAAGTGACCAAGAACTTGGCATTGAGCTGCATAGTTTGACCGTCTGAAATGCAGGTCAATTGAACTTCTTCATCCTTCTCTTCGGCAGCCACCACTTTGGTTCTCAGGCTGATTTGACCTCCGAGCTTTTTGAACTCTTCCGCCATTTGCTCAGTGACCAAACGATAATCGACAATACTGGTGGTTTTGACATAAATCGCGCCCAAGCCAGTGATGTTTGGCTCAGCCAGTTTGAGTTGAACTTCATCGAGTAGCTTTACGTCAATTCCGTTGACATGGCAGCGCTCATAGAGGGCATTCATGCGTTCGACTTCTTGCTCGTTGGTCGCAACCAGCAACTTGCCACAGTTCTCCATCGGAATATCGTGCTCGGCACAGAACGAAATGGTTCGCTCTACCCCACGCTTGCAAAAGTCTGCCTTTAAACTGCCCGGCGCGTAGTACACCCCGGCATGAATCACGCCGCTATTGTGTCCGGTTTGGTGCTTGGCAAAACCGGATTCTTTCTCAACCAATAAAATGGATTTGTCTGGGTGACGTTGCTGCAGTTGCCATGCCGTCGACACACCAACGATACCGCCACCAACAATGATGTAGTCATAGACTGATTTCATACGACCTCTTATAAAACCGATAGTTGAGATTGTTGCAATTTGAACTTGCGACCACTGTAAATGAACACCGCGACAAATACCGCACAGCTTGCCACACGAACCAACATTGGGATGTCGTGCCAAACCAGCAATGTACCCACCACTACCAACAAGAGACGCGTCAGAATGTTTAGAGGACCTTCCAAGTAGCCTTCAATAGCACCAATCAATGCATAGGTACCGATGATGGCAAAGAAACCTACAGTGATCACCGATGTCACATCCCAACTCACCAAGCCTGTGTAAGCAATCAACAGCGGTACAAGATACAAACCTTTGGCGATTTTCCACGCCATCAAACCAGTGCGCATTGGCGGTGTTTTAGCGATGGTTGCTGCTGCAAATGCGGTCAAACACACTGGAGGAGTAACGTTACTGTCTTGCGATAACCAGAAGATGATGAGATGAGCAGCCAGCAATGCCAAACCTACCGCTTCCATACCCAGACTTTGCTCTAGTAGGGTTTCCATAAAGTCCGCAGGCACTAAAGCCACCATTTCTTTCGCGGTTTCCAACGCCATTGGTGTATTAAGCAGTTCCAGGTTTTCTGGCGCCGCCAACATAAAGATGGCTTTTGCTTGTTCAGGCAGTTGACCTGACACCATCAATTCAAGCAATTGGTTTTCCGCAATCAACTTGTAAAGCGCAGGGGCAGACAATGTACCCAATACAATATACGCCGCTGTCACGGGTAAACCCATGCCCAATACCAGAGAAGCGAGCGCAATCAGAACGATCATGATGAACAAGTCGCCATTCGCCCAACCGTCGATCATCAATGAGAACGTATTACCAATGCCCGTGGTGCTGATCACGTTGACCACCAAACCTATACCTACCAGCAATACGGCGGTTGTCGCCATGTTTTTCGCACCTTGTGAAAGTGCTTCGATGATCGCTTTTGGTCCCATCTTATGATCTTTCGAAAACCAAGAAGACACCACCACTGAAATGATCGACAAGCCCGCAGCGTAAGTCGGCGTAAAGCCTTGAACCAACAAAGTGACCAATACCGCCAGTGGAATAAGGTTGTGCCATCCGCTGATCACTACTTTTAGTAGAGACTCATCACTGGTCGTGATCTTTTGAACGCCGCTGCGTTTGGCTTCGATACGCACAAAGAACGCCACAGACAAGAAATAAATAAGAGCAGGAATAAAAGAAACCGCGATGATATCAACATAAGGAATTTGCGTGTAAGACGCCATGATGAAAGCACCCGCCCCCATCACTGGTGGCATCAACTGACCACCTGTTGACGCTGCGGCTTCAACGCCCGCAGCAAAGCGCGAAGGGAAACCTGCTTTCTGCATTAAAGGAATACTGATAACACCGGTGGAAACCGTATTTGCCACACTAGAGCCTGATACTGAGCCCATCAAACCGGAGCCAATCACCGCAATAAAACCGGGACCACCGATGATTTTGCCAGCCGCAGCACGTGCCACATTGATAATGTAATCACCGACACCAGAGCGAACAAGAAAAGCACCAAACAGAATGAACATGAATACGAAAGTCCAACTGATGCGCGAGATAGAACCAAACATGCCCTCGGAAGAATAGAAGCTACGGTAGAGCAAAGTTTCCATGCTCAAACCCGGGAAGTGGAAAATACCTGTCGCCCACTTACCCCAAAACACAACGTAACTCAGACACACCACAATCAGCACAGGGATAAACCAGCCCATGGTGCGTCGGATCAGCTCAATAACAATCAAAATTGCCATGATGGCGAAGACCCAATCGCTGGTCACGAACTTAACGCCACGTTCATACAGCGCGTCTTCGGCATAGGGAATATAGAGCAAACACGCGACCGCGCCCATGGCAATTAACACATCGATACCGAGTGCAATCTTACTCTGCTTGAGAGAGATATGAGCCGGATACCAAAGCGCACAAATCACCGCAAAGCCAGCAAAGTGGGTCGCGGAAATCCATAACTCTGGTAACGTCGATAAGGTATTAAACCAAATGTGCAAAGCAGACAACACCACGCCAAACACTGTGATTGTGGTGGTTACCCACGGAAAATCAGTGCGCGTGGGCAGCTCAAACTTCTGCAATTCCTTTTCTATTGAGTCGCTCATCTCATACTCCAAGCTCTGGCGGCTTTTTCCATCTTAGAAATCGGTAGGGATAAAATGCCCCGAGCCAAAACTCGGGGCGAAGTTGGCGTTATTTCGCCATTAAGTCTGATGGGATTTCGATGCCCATTTCTTTGTAGTAACGCGCCGCACCTGGGTGAAGAGGCACTGGCAAGCCAGCAATCGCTTTCTCAATCGCCATTGCTTTTGTTGCTTTGTGGATGCCTTGTAGGAAAGGCAGGTTCTCGTAAATTGCTTTGGTTAGCTGGTAAACGTCTTCTTCCGAGATATCTTCACGAACTGCCAAGAAGTTTGGCTGTGCAATGGTAGTGATAGGCTTATCTAGACCTGGATACGTGTTCGCAGGAATTTCGTACTTCGTCCATAGGTTGTAGTTACCGTTCGCCTCTTTGATTTGCTCGTCAGTAAACGAAAGAATCGAAATGTCTTTACCCAACGCAGCAAAAGCTTGAGTGACCGCACCAACAGGTACACCTGCAGGCGTGTTCATGCCGTCAATGGTGCCGTTTTGAAGTGCGCTCGCACTGCCGCCGTAACCCATGTAAGCAAGATTGAATTTATCAGGATCTACCTTGAGACCTTTCATGATTTGGCGACCAGAATTCTCAGTACCTGAGTTCTTCTTACCGATAGAAAACTTCTTGCCATCTAGGTTGTTCAGGTCAGTCACTGTGCCCGTTTTTGCTAGGTCAGAACGAACAATAAAGTGCTCAACGTTTTGCCACAGCATAGAGACTGAACGCAGCTGTTCTTGACGACCGCTCTTCTCATAAGGACCTTCACCAGACCAAGCCCATGCACCGTAAAGACCTTGTAGAATCGCGAACTGTGCTTCATTTTCGTTCAGCAGTTTGACGTTTTCACCAGAGCCCGCAGAGCTGATTGCAGAAAGGGAGAAGTGGTGCTTTGGTGCCAATTTCACTTTGCTTAACGTCGCCAACGCTACGCCCACAGGGTAGTAAGTACCACCTGTCGATGCCGTTGCAAGAATGTAGCTACGATCTTCTGCCGCAGCGTTAGCAGCAATACCAAAAGAAGTCACAGCGACAGCCAAAGCTTTTACCAGCTTATTCATTTTCATTATTACTCTCCGTGTAGTCGTTTCACGATTGGGGATTTACATCATGTTAAATCTTTATTAACAACGCATTCCCTAGAGCAATTGAAATGCCAACTTTTAACTCTTTGTATTTATTGAACTAAGTGCTGAAAGACATCAAAAATGAGCAAAATCATGCTGATTTGATAGCAAAGTAATGAGCAAGATCTTGCTCATTGAAGAGAAGAAGGTTGCACGCCTAGATCGCAAAAGGTTAATAAAATGTGATCAAGACAAAATAAATGCACGATTCACTAATAAGCAATATTTTGCCGATGCAATTTTGGATTGAACTGCAACTAATGAGCGTCTTAACAATAAGAAGAAAAAGCGCATCATTCTAAACTGCTCACTTTATCAGCGGAGATTTATAGCCTAAACGACTACAAATAGCACAAAAATACAGCAAAAAAAGCCATGTTACAGAAATGAAAAGTCATTTATTCTAATTTTGAATTTAGAAAGCAGTTCGATCCACCAGTTCAGAAACAAACATTGACCGTATCAACTTATTTTCTACTTCGGGGTTGTGCCAATAGCCCTATGTTCGTTAGGGTAACAACACACCAAGGCAAACGTATTCCTTGGTATTTTTTCGTCATTAAGGATCACCCATGTCAGCAACTGCGCAATTACAATTCGCTTTAAAACGCCCATCTGGCGTTGCTGCTGCGATCCTCCTGCTCTCTCTGAAACTGATTCAGAGCTGACAGGCTATATCTAAACTTTCTGTCAGCTTGAGAAGAAGCTGACGGGAACACCACATACTCCTCCCATTCCTTTCAGTTTCTTCCAAGCGAAACATAAGAGGAATAACAATGTTAAGCGCACGCAATATCGCCGCTTTGGGCTTCATGACTTTCGCCATGTACTTAGGCGCGGGTAACCTGATCTTCCCTCCATTTTTGGGTTATCAAGCAGGTGAAAACTTTCTGAGCGGGATGTCTGGCTTCCTCTTAACGGGCGTAGGTCTGCCTGCAATGGCACTAGTGATGGTCGCTATCGTAAACGGTTCAGACAAATTAACCGCAGCCCTACCTAAACCTTTGGCGACCAGTTTTTGGGTAATGGTATTTATTGTGATTGGCCCTGCGTTCGTGATTCCACGTGCAATTACCGTGGCTTACCAATTCAGCTTTGCGCCAATGTTTGGTGATGCCGCTTTGGTGCCTTTCACTATTGCCTTCTGTGCTATCACCATTCTATTTGCCCTATATCCGGGTAAATTGGTCGACAACCTAGGCAAGATCTTAACGCCTGCCTTGATGGCAATCTTGATCATCATGTCTGTGACGGCTTTGGTTTCTCCTGCAGGAGAGCTAACTGCCGCAACGGGACCATACGTATCTGGCGCATTTGCTGAAGGCTTGACCCAAGGCTACATGACGATGGATGCGCTAGGTTCTATCGGTTTTGGTTGGATTATCTTCCGCGCGATTCGCAGCATGGGTGTGGATTGTCCGAAAGCCACCGCAAAATACACGCTAATCGCAGCTTTGATGTACGCGGTTGCCATGGCGTTTGTTTACATCTCATTGGCTTACATTGGCTCAACAAGCTCATACTTGGGTTCTGAGTTCAGCAATGGTGGCGACATTTTAACGGCGTTCACCTTCAGCCACTTCGGCGCATTTGGCTCACTATTACTAGGTGCCGTGATGGTATTAGCGTGTTTGACTACTGCTATCGGCGTAACCACCGCAGGCAGTGAGTTCTACGACAACACTTTCAGCAAAGTGAACTACAAAGGCTGCGTTATCACGACCATGGTATTGGCTGGTTTGATCGCCAACGTAGGTCTAGAGCAACTATTGGCGATCACATTGCCAGCGGTTGTGGCGCTTCACCCAGTCGCGATTGCGTTGATGATCATGGCACCAGTGCGCAACAAGATGTCGCAAATCATGGTGGTCGCGACGGCGTTCACTGCGCTAACGTTTGGTTGTGTTGATGCGCTGCACATCCTAGGTTACATGCCAGAAGCCGCAAACCAATGGTTAGACAGCAACATGCCGCTGTACCACTACTTTGCAAGCTGGATTGTTCCTACTATTGCGATGGTGATTGTGGGTGTAGTCTTTACCCGCAAGGCAAACCAACAACACTCCGAGTTGGTAAACCAAGCCTAGATTGGCAAGTACCTTAACAAATAAGTACCTCAACAAAAAACGGCTTCCTCAGAAGCCGTTTTTTCTATGTGTAGTCAGAGCGATTCAAACCAAACTTCTGCATCTTTTGGTTGAGGGTTCGGCGCGGTAAATCTAGCTCAACCATCACATCCGTAATCCGTCCTTGGTGTCGAACGAGGGAATCATGCAGCACCTTACGCTCAAAATTATGGAGCTGAATCGCCAATGGAACGCCCGCTTGTGTCTCTTCGGTTGTAGAAGATGGTCGACTGGAGAGAATTTCCATCACGGAGACGGTTTCATCCAGTGCAAAACGCATCGCGACATTCCTGAGCTCACGCACGTTACCGGGCCAAGCGTAAGCAAGAATGGCTTTTCTATCGGCTTCACTCAGCGGACGACTCTCAGGGTTACTTTTCAGAGCAAAGTGTTCGAACAAGATCAACGCATCTTCTTCTCGTTCGCGTAGCGGTGGCAAATAGATCTGCGCCACATTGAGTCGATAATACAAATCCTGACGAAACTCATCATGATCATTGAGATCTTCTTTCGCGGCGGCGATCACTCTCAAATCAACTGAGATCTGTTGATTGCCTCCAACGCGCTCAACTGTATGTTCCTGTAATGAACGCAACACTTTCACCTGCATGGACAGCGGCATACTCTCGATTTCATCAAAGAATAAAGTGCCTTTATCCGCGTATTCCAATTTACCAATGCGCTTTTTACCCGCTCCAGTAAATGCCCCAGCTTCGTGCCCAAACAGCTCACTTTCAAACAGGTTCTCGGGAATCGCGCCACAGTTGATTGGCACAAAATGATGGGTTCTACGTTGGCTTTCATTATGCAAACTGGTCGCTACCAACTCTTTACCACAACCTGTCTCACCGTAAATGATCACGTTGGTATCAATGCGCGCTAACTTGGCTACTTGTTCTCTAAGCTGTTGCATCACTCGGCTTCGCCCAATCAACACTTCTTCTAAGCCACTAACGCTAGATAGGTACTCTTGGCGATCTTGAGTAGACGTTTGTGCGCGATAGCTCTCTACCGCTTCGGTCACTCGTTGGGACAAGCGCTCAGGTTGGAAAGGTTTCTCGATAAAATCGAACGCACCGTTTTGTAATGCGCCTACCGCCATATCGACATCACCATGTCCGGTGATCAAGATAACCGGCGTTGGAATATGATTGGCAATCAGACTTTCTAGTATCGACAAGCCGTCGGTGTCCGGCAGACGAACATCACTGACAATCGCATCAAATTCTTGGCTAAGAATAGCCGCTTTGCCCTCTTCGCCTAAACTGAATGCGGTCACATCGAACCCAGCCAGTTGCAGCCATTGACTGGTAGCCTGACGAACAATGTCATCGTCTTCGATAAGTGCAATTTTAGGGATGTCGTCAAAAGCCATGAGTTACTGCCTGCTTTATGGGGTGGGAAAGAAATCGCTCTTTATTAACGGTAGCAAAAACCACTGAGGAGAAAAGGAGCTAGATCTCACTTCTTGCTTACAAGTCTTTAACATCCAACCAGTTAGGCGCACTCTTTAATGACTGTTGGTGAGAACGCACTAGCTGAATGGAGTCAGTATGCAGCGCAAAAGGAATGGCAAAACATGGCTTGTGGTCGCAATTGCGGCAGTGCTGATGTTGTCTTGCTATAGCGCTAGCAGAGAGGTTGCCCGTCAGTGGTTGAGTGTACAAACTCAAACTGAAGCTCAGCAAAAGCTACTCGACTATATCGGTGAAGTTCGTCGCGCACTTAAACGCTTCTACCACCTGCCTTACCTCGTCACCAATAACCCTGAAACCATCGCGTTTGTGAAAGGGAATCTGACATATTACGAACCGTTGCAAACCCAACTGACTCAACTCGATAAAGCTGCCAATACGGAAGGTTGGCTAATCCTGTCTAACTCTGGCGAAGTATTGGTCTCGAGCTTAATCGAAGAGCGCTTTAGCCTGTCTGACCGAAAAGCGATTGTGGAACAAATTCACAATCAAGCCGGTGGTGTTTCCTTGGTGAACAAAACCAAAGGTTCAAGCCCGTTGTATTATCTGGCAGCCCCTATTTACGACGGTTTAGATATCGCGGGCATTGTGGTGGTGCAAATTAACCTAAGCTTGCTGACCGAACAGACCATTACCAGCCAAGACATCATTACGTTGCAGAATCGTCAGCAGCGCTTTTTCCTATCAAGCAGCTCGCTCTATAACGCAGACTGGTTTAACGAACCGAGCAACACCGTTCAGTTGGAAACGCAGCGCTTATACGACAACACCAACATCAGTGTGTGGACGCTCAACCAACAGCGTTATTTTGCGCACACCGTTAAATTGGATGATTTGAATTGGTACGTAAGCTACCTCACCCCTTCTAAGCCGATTCAACAAACCATCAATGTGATTGGTTGGAGCGTAGCTGCGCTGCTCTTATTGGTTGTATTACTCGTCATCATTGGTCTACAACGTCGCCAAAAGCACATCAACCAACAACGAATTCAAGCTCTGCTGGAAGAGTCCCAACGCCGCTTGAAACAGATGATCAATAAGACCCACGTTGGTTTGCTATTGATTGATGAACAAGGGCAACTGTTCGATCTCAACCCAATGGCGAAGCGTTTATTCTGTTTACCAGAAAGCGTCAATCGACACGCTTTTGCTTGGGAGTTATTCGATGCAGGCAATCCCAATTCCACCACACTTAAGTTGCTCAAGGATTTACCTAAACATAAAGAGCTCGCAGAGATCAGCACGGTCGAAACCATTGCCAGACGCAGTGACGGAAGCGTCTTCCCTGTCTTGTTCTCACTGACCAGTTTCCCTTGGCATGGCGAGCAGTATTTCCTTGCTACGATCATCGACATCAGCAAACGAAAAAAAGCCGAGCAATCGCTGCAACAAATCAACCAAGAACTGGCGTTGCGGGTAGAAGAGCGAACTCAAGCGCTAAAAGAAGCACAAAGCCAGTTGATTGAATCAAGCAAAATGGCCGCCTTGGGTCGCATGTCGAGCGCGATTACTCATGAACTTAATCAGCCACTGACGGGCTTACGCACCCTGCTCACAACAAACGAACTGTTAGCAGAACGTGGCGAAACCGAGATGATGAAAGCCAACAATGTGCTGGTGCAAAAACTGATTGATCGTATGGCGAGCATGACGAGCCAATTGAAGACGTTCGCCTACAACAAACCAGAGCGACTCCAACCTCTCTCCCTTACGGCTGCTTTAGAAGAAACCCTGCGAGTGTATCAAACTCAATTAGCCGATATTGATGTGCGAATTCGTATTCCCCATGATTTGCCCCATATTCTGGGTGAAGAACAAAGGCTGCTTCAAGTCCTTGGCAATTTGGTCTCCAATGCTTTGGATGCAATGAAAGAGACAGAAAATCCACAGCTCAACCTCATCGTCAATCAAACTAAAATGCAAGTTGAGTTAGCCGTCAGTGATAATGGCTGCGGCGTGTCAGATGAGATGCTTGAATCCATGTTCGAGCCATTCCAAACCTCAAAGAAAATTGGGGAAGGATTGGGGCTGGGTTTAGCGATTACGGCCAACAATATGCGTGATATGAACGGACAAATTAGCGTGCATAAGAATGAACAAAATGGGCTGACTTTTACTTTATTGTTCAAATCAGCCTAGGTTGATATTGATTACAAAATCATCATTAGAACTAGGCATCCCCGCTGTTTGAGAAAAACACGATCTCGATACAAGAATCCCTCCTTGACCTACACTATTCTCAAGCAAATAAAACGAATAACTTCCGAACGATAAAGAGTGAGAAACATGATTAAGTTTCCTGAACATTTTCTTTGGGGCGGTGCCATTGCTGCAAACCAAGTAGAAGGGTCGTACAACCTTGGGGGTAAAGGGTTATCGACATCAGACATGCTGCCAAACGGTATTTTGAGTCCGCATCAAACTCGTGAAGAGCGTACGCCGGGTATCAAAGACGTGGCGATCGACTTCTACAATCGCTACCCAGAAGACATTGCGCTATTCAAAGAGATGGGCTTTAACTGTCTGCGCCTATCTTTGGCATGGAGCCGCATCTTCCCGAACGGTGACGAGCTAGAACCTAACGAAGAAGGTTTGGCGTTCTACGATAAAATTTTTGACGAACTTGCCGAGCACGACATCCAACCTTTCGTGACCTTATCTCACTACGAAATGCCTTACGCACTGGTCGAGAACTACGGCGGTTGGGGCGATCGTCGCGTCATCGAATTCTTCGAACGTTATGCTCGCACTGTGCTGGAACGCTACAAAGACAAAGTGAAGCTGTGGTTAACGTTCAACGAAATCAACATGTCACTGCACGCACCATTTACTGGTGTTGGTTTGCAAGAAGACGCCAGTGAACAAGAGATTTATCAAGCGATTCACCACCAACTAGTCGCCAACGCAAAAGCGGTAAAACTGTGTCAGCAAATCGTACCAAACGGCAAGATTGGTAACATGCTGCTTGGCGCCATCAACTACCCATACACCTGTAACCCTGATGACGTGCTGGCTGCAATGCATGAAAACAACAAGTGGTTGTTCTTCGGTGATGTACAAACACGTGGTCAGTACCCTGGCTACATGAAGCGTTACTTCCGTGAAAATGGCATTGAAATTCAGATGGAAGCAGACGACTTAGAAGAGATCGCATCGGCAAGTGTCGATTTCATCTCATTCAGCTACTACGCAAGTGGCTGTGCGAGCGCGGATCCGAAACAGAAAGAAGTGGGTAACATTGTCGATAGCGTACCAAACCCATATCTTGAGAAGAGCCAATGGGGCTGGCTGATCGATCCAAAAGGTCTTCGCGTTCTGCTGAACTTCCTTCACGATCGCTACCAAAAGCCACTGTTCGTCGTAGAAAACGGGCTAGGTGCGCGTGATGAAATCGACGAAAACGGTGAGATTCAAGATGATTACCGCATCGCTTACTTGAACGACCATCTTGTACAAGCACATGAAGCAATTTTGGATGGCGTTGAGCTGATGGGCTTCACCAGTTGGGGACCAATCGATTTGGTCGCGAACTCAACCGCTGAAATGAGCAAACGTTACGGTTACATCTACGTTGATCGCCACAACGATGGTCAAGGTACGTTAGAACGTAAACGTAAGAAGAGCTTCTTCTGGTATCAAGATGTGATTCGCACTGCGGGCGGCTCGCTCAAAAACTAAGTTACTTGTCTAGATATAAAGTGCATGTGTATTTAGATAGAAAAAACAAAGCCCTGCAAACGCAGGGCTTTTCTTACTCCCGATTTTCAGTCGTATGACCTATTGGTTAAACACCAATTTCACCACCGTCTTCACGGCGAATAACCACCGTTGCCGCACGTGGACGCAGTGTCATCCCCGCAGGTGTTTCTTCTGCTGCATTGTCGCTGTAAGGCCAGTTACCCGGGTGCTGGATGTTCACAAACAACGATTTGTAATCTGGGCTGATGGTAAAGCCCGTCACTTCACAGCCGTTAGGGCCAACAAAGAAACGCTTCAGCTCAGCTTGGTTTTCTGCACCAATCACCTCTTGCGTACCGTTTTCATCCGTCAGTTTAGAAGGTACAACCGCAAGCATTTGGTCATTGGTGTAAGACGTCACTTCATCTGCACCGTTGTCCGTTTGAATCCACAGAATGCCGCGAGGGTCAAACGCTAAGCCGTCTGGGCTCGCAAACTGGTTAAGCTCGGTCAAGCTCGAACGGTTAGTGTCCGCATCACCGTTTGCTGGAGAACCAAACACAAAGATATCCCACGTGAAGTCTGTTGCTGCTTCGCCTTCATCCCAACGGATTACGTGACCAAACTTGTTGTTCAAACGTGGGTTTGCAGGGTTAGTTTCCTCTGTACGCTTAGTGTTATTCGTTAGCGTCAGGTAAACCGAGCCTGTGAATGGGTCAACGGTACACCACTCTGGGCGATCCATTGGCGTCGCACCAACAAGGTCAGCTGCACCAGCCGTATTCAGGATAATTTCAGCTAGAGAATTGAAGCTGTCGGCAAGTGTGCCACCAGAAACTGTCGTGCTATCTAGTGTCAGTGGTAACCAAGTACCAGAGCTGTCCTCGTTGAAGCGCGCCACATACAGTGTGCCTTCATCCATGTACTTGTCACCCATCGCCAAGCGGTTATCAGGGTTAGCATCCGCAGGATCCCACGCTGCCGCAGATTCAAATTTGTATAGGTACTCAAAGCGAGAGTCGTGACCAGAGTAGAATACCACTGGTTTGCCTTCTTCAAGCTTGCCGAATGTACAGCCTTCATGACGAAAGCGGCCTAGTGCAGTACGCTTCTTCGCACGTGAGTTTTGCGTGTAAGGGTCAATTTCAACAATGTAACCATGGCCGTTCGCCTCGTTACGGTAATCGTCCAATGCGCTTGCGCCTGTTGGTTCTACATTGAATCGCGTGAATTCGTCCAAACGCTCTTCGGCATTACCCGCTAACGTTTCCCATAGGTAACGAGTGCTTGTGTCATCAACACCAATACGATCTTGCTCTTCAGTGCGAACACCTGCGTTGACGAAGTAACCCGGCCAGTTCTCTTCACACGTTAGGTACGTGCCCCAAGGCGAGAAACCATTACCACAGTTGTTCAGTGTGCCACGTGCTTGGCTGCCATCTTGCGAGAAGCGAGTTACGGTCAATTCTGTATTCGCGACAGGGCCAGAAAGATCCATAACCGTTGCACCAGTGTAGCGTCGGTTTAGTGGATCGGTATCGACTAACTTCCACATATTGTCTTCGAGCTGTATGCGAACCACAGACACGCCGTGTGCATTAATTTCCTTACGAACTTCATCAACGATAGTACGCACACCGCCCACAACTTTTGGGCCACTTGGGTGCAGTGCTGAAGTATCAATGTACTCGTGGTTGATACACAACAAGCCGTCCGTGTCGCTATCGTTTAGCGAGAAAAAGTGCATGCCGTCGTGGTGCATACCAAGTGCATTGATTTGATCGGTGCTTGTATTGCTGCCGTCGTCTTTCCATGCATTACCTTGTGCGTTTAGAGGCGTACCCCATGGCACCAATACTTGTGCGACGTAACCTTGCGGAATCGATACTGCATCCGTTAGTGAGCCTGGAATCGAATCAAAATTCAGGACTGCACTTGAAACGCCAGAGCCGCCACCAGCAGAAGTGCCTGAACTAGAAGAGTTGCACCCTGATAGACCAAATGCGCCAAAAGCGGTCATCGCACTGATACCTAGGCCACCTTTCAGGATACTGCGTCGAGATAGGCTCGCTTCCAGTACTTCTTCAAAAGGCTTGTTATTACTCTGGTTGTAACGCGTCGCGTCGAAGGTTTCCTTACTCATGGTGTTGCTTTCCCAGTGTTAGGTTGAATTATAGGTTTGTAAATCATTGAGCGAGGGGAAGTTTGGAAGAGAAAAGTGACAGAACCAGTCTATCTTTATGAACTTTGTGTTTAGAAAATGTTATAAATCACCCCTCTATTCTACGTACTTTCGATTTTGCTTGGGCTGAGCTAGATTTGGAGGTATAAGGTTTACTCAAATCATCTACGAGAAATAATCATGAAACTAGATAAAATCGATAACAAAAATCGTCGTCTTCGCAAGAAGCTGTTCCTAGGCGAATTCGCAATCCTAGGTTTTGAGATCAGCTGTGAGACTGACATCAACGACTTTGACCGTTACGATGCATTCGTTGATGAGTTTATCGACTACATTGATGGCCTAAACCTTTGCTTCGGTGGCGGTGGTCTAGAGCTGTTTGAAGGCTTCCTATGTTCAACAGAGCGTTACGAAAGCGCAACTGAAGAACAAAAAGCACAAGTTCTAGCTTGGCTACAAGCTCGCCCAGAAGTAAGCAGCGCAAAAGCTGGCGAACTGGTTGACGCAAACTACCTGTAATTACGGAATCACTCTGTAATAAATAGAGTTGAGCAAGTAATGAGAAAGCTGGTCTTCGGACTGGCTTTTTTGCATTTAAGGCTATGGTTTTGTGCTGAAATGTTGAATCTAGAAAGAGTGGAACGTTTGGTTTTTTTTTGGGAAGCTTAGTTTAGGAAAGCTGGAGTCTTGGAAAGTATGGATGCGCTAGATAATTTTAGAGCTGGCATTTTATGGAAGGTTATCCGTCCATTGCCAGCTCAGTGCCATTGAGTATGGTTTACTATGCTTTTTTAGCAGTCTCAGTCTTTGTGTCTTTCCAGTATTGGATACGAACACGGTGTAGCTGAGCTCTTCTCATCTTTTTCATAGCAATCTCCCTCATCTATATAGGTAACGCTCATCTTGAGCTTATTGTCTAAGGTTGTATTCCTCTTCAATCTATCGAGGAACGAATCAATTAACCGTGACTAATTTCACAACATAATGATAAAAGTAGAAGCGTTGCAGTCATTTTTTGACCAGTAAAACTGCTTTTATCTTGTTGATACGGTCAACTTACTCATCACTTATGACAGAAATATGGCAATCAAGTTCCCTATTTAACCTGTCATCGAATCTTAATAACGATTCTTAGATAACCTAGCAAATAATATACCAGTTTCACATAAATTCCAGTTTAGTACACAACAAAAGTACGCACATGCTCAAACTAAGGTTGGATTCGCTGCTGGTAATGTTGTCGGTAATCTCGCGGAGTTAGCCCTTTGTAGGTTTTAAAGTGGCGATTAAACAAAGCTTGATTGCGATAGCCTACTCGTTCAAACACAATTCCTATTGGTAACTCCGTCGATTGCAACAAATCAGCGGCATGGTTGATTCTTAGCTTCATCAAACGTTGGCTAAACGGCTCTTTAAAGTGCTTTTGAAACAATCGTGTGACCGCACTTTCGCTCAACGACAAGTAGTTGGCTAAATCAGCCAATGTCACCTTGTTGGCAAAATGCTGCTCAAGATACGCGTTCACACTTGCGACGCGCTCTCTTTCTTGTTGCTCGTGTTCACTCATCGAAAGATAAGAATGCGTCATCAAGGTTTTTGCCGCTTCGTCATGGGCAACCAAAGATAGGATATGAATGAATCTCGACAATTGTTCCATCGCGGGCACTTTCATCAACTCTTGCAGAAGATCCACGACTTGCTGTGCCGTTCGCTCAGAGAACACCACTCCTTTATTTGCAGCTTTCAATAACGGGTCCAGTTTGCGTAACTCAGTACAATAGAACATTAGGTTCGCGATCCACTCACGCTTAAACCAAATCACATGAGTCTCACAGTTGCTTTCTACCGACGTGGAGTGAATAGAGTGAGGCACACCCGGCGCAATTAACAGCATCTGGTTGTGAGTCACCTCTAGCTCGTGGTGTCCAATGTGCAAAGTCCCCGTAAAGTGGCGGTGGATGACCAACTCAAAAACGTCATCGTGAAAATGGAAATCGTATTCTTTCGCTGGTTCATCAATACGACGGTAGCGCCAAGAAAAACCAGGCCTTTGCGGTACTTTTTCGATGTGCGCCATTTGATACCCCACAAGATAGTATTGTTTCACGCGCAAATAATATCAGTATTACGGACATATTCTTCATCACGCCTCAATAGTATTGATATTGAGCGGCATACTATCAACTAAGCCTCATCACGCTCCTTATTCTTCTCTTGTGAAGACAAGCTAACTAAGGAGCTTTTTTTATGAGTAACTTTAAAACCAAGCTGCGCCAGATCATGCAAAAAACTCGTGATGAGTGGGCTGCGTTTGCGATAAAGGAAATGGGAATTTCATCTAAAGCCATCGCCAAATCTTATGGCTACAAGTCGAGTTGTGATCTTGAGCAAACTCTTAAACAAGACGAAAAAGACGCCGATTCGTACATTCGCTCGTCACCTTGTGCGAGATCTCTCACAAGCGATGTAAGCAAAACGACCATTTTTGACTAAGAACAAATCGAAAAACAAACCTAACTAACTGAAAATTAATAATTATCCTTTTTTAAGCAATATTCGCTGCCAAAGTTTTTTTACCTAGCTGATTGAGAGTAATCAGCAAAACAACAATACTAAGTGTGTCGACAGGATGTTGGCGGGAACAGGAAAAAAGCCTAAAGGATTGGGTATCTTCAGGATGAAGATTTGATAGCTTAGGATGAGTTGTCAGCAAGGATGTAGTTAAGCTCTAGGATAGAGTTCGCCCGTCAGGATGATAGGCAAGAATGGACACCGCTAGGAAGGCGATGAACAAGGAACTCGGTTAAAGGACTTAGCCACAATCAAGGATAGATGCAGGGAGCACCTATTAGTAGCCGGATTGCTGCGAAAAAGAATAAGCCCCGTCTGGGAAACCAGGCGGGGTTTTATTTTGCCTGTCATTTACCATCCTCCTCTGCGTTATTCCACGCATCATGCTATTATTTCTACACTTTCTCTCGAAACGCTTTCTTTAATAAACGCTGAGCAAACAACGTCCTATGCTTAATCCAGTTTGGTTACACACATTCAAAACTCTTGTCGAAGTCGGCCACTTTACTCAGACAGCAGAAAAGCTCTATATGACCCAGCCCGGTGTCAGTCAGCACATCAAAAAGCTAGAGCAAGCTTGTCAGCACCCATTGATTAAGCGCGAGAACAAAAGCTTTGAACTGACAGAGCAAGGCCGAATGGTGTATGCCTACGCGTTAGAGTTGGAAGAGAAAGAGAAAAACTTACTGGAAGATCTGAGCTTCGATGACCCCTTTGCAGGTCATTGCAAGCTGGCTTGTTCCGGAGCACTTGCCTTGATGCTGTTTGATCCACTGCTTGAAAAACAAACCCAGCATCGCGGATTGTCGATTCACTTGGAAGCGGCACCAAACCAGTCGATTCTAAATGGAGTTGCTGACGGCCGTATTGATATGGGCATCGTGACTTACTCTCCCAACAAGAGTGTTTTCCAAAGTGAACAAATTGGCAGAGAAGCGCTGTGTCTGATCTTACCAAAGTCCTATCATGGAAAAACGTTAACGCCTGAACTGCTTCGAAGTTGCGGCGTGATTGGTCACCCTGATGCTGAACATTATATGACGTTGTTTTTCGACCAATGTGCAGAACCTTTACTCAAAGAGATCAAGGTCAGTGACATGCCATTATCAGGCTACGTTAACCAACTCAGTCAGATTCTATTGCCCGTTAGCAAAGGACTGGGTTTTACCGTTTTGCCCTACAGTGCAGTGGAGAGCTTTCCACTAAGAGAAGAGTTGTATGTGGCTGAGTTAAAACAACCGGTATACGAAGATTTGTTTTTGGTGAGAAAACGCAGCCGCACTCTGCCGCTGCGATACCAGACCATCAAAGAAGTATTATTGGATGTGATTGGTGAGGCTCATCAATGATGTTAGCCACTCTTCGCTGGTAATGCGTTTATCTTGGCAATCCACCCAATAGGGTTTGCCAGATAACCAGCTCTTTGATGCGACCTCTTTTATAAACACTTCTACAGAATCAACGTCATCTTTGGCGTAATCCCATTTATTGCGCATGTGTTCTGCCGCTTCTTGATTAGTGTACGCCTTGCCGTTACGGATAAAGGTGCAAGAGGATTGCTCAACTCGCTTTATCAACGTCGAGATATCTTGCTCTACCCCTGCTAGTGCAAAGGTAGGCAGAATGCTTAATGTAAGTAACAGCGTCCACTTTGCTATCATCGCATCTTTATCCTTATCCCTGACCACGTAACTAATAGCAAGTAACTAGTACCAAATAACTACTAATAAGTGACTTAACTATTCTGGTGTTTGGCTGTTTAGCTCAGCCATTATTGCCACCATACCTTAGCAGGCTGAGGCTCCGCAATCGCCAAGCGTTGACCAATCTCAGGGCTAACTAACGTTACACCGCGCTCTTCACTAATGTCTAACGCGCGTTGCATCGGCTCATTCCAATCATGCATCGACAGATCAAACGTACTGTTGTGAATTGGCATCATCACTTTACCCTGCACATCAATGTGTGCTTGAACGCTTTGCTCTGGGAACATGTGAATGTCTGACCAAAGTTCATTGTATGCGCCGGTTTCGATCATAGTGAAATCAAACGGACCGTACTTTTCACCAATCTCTTTAAAGCCATTGAAGTAACCTGAGTCACCACTGAAGAACACTTTGTGTTGCTGTGCATTAATAACCCAACTGCCCCACAGTGTCGTATCACGGTCTGTCAAACCTCGACCAGAGAAATGCTGAGTCGGAGTCAGTGTATATTCAATACCGTCGACAGAATGTGACTCCCACCAATCTAGCTCGATCACTTTCTCCTTAGGCACGCCCCAGTTGACTAGCAACTGACCGACTTTTAACGGCACCAAGAAAGTACCCACTTTGTCGCCTAGCACTTTAATAGAAGCTTTATCTAGGTGATCGTAATGGTCATGGCTGATCACCACCACATCGATGCTTGGTAAATCTTCTAGCGTGATTGGTGTTTGGTGAAAACGTTTTGGCCCTGCCCATTGCACAGGAGACGCGCGATCACTGAATACAGGGTCAGTCATGACCAGTTTGCCATCGAGCTTCATTAACACGCTTGAATGACCTAAACGGTAGATAACGTCATCTTGCTCTTCTAACAGTTGATTCGCAGTCATTGCATGAACCGGAATTTCAATTGTTGGCGTTGGAGTGAGGCGCTCAGTCGTAAAGTAGGCTTTCATGATGCCGAACATGTCACCCAAGCTGCTTTTGTATTCCAACTCTGTGTTTGCAAATTTGTCCGGGTATGTTGGCGCTTTTTCAGTATCAACATTAGAACAAGAAATCATTGATGTACCCATCGCGAACGCTCCTACTGTGGCTAGCAAAGTTTTTTTCATAAAAAGTTAACCCGAACAAAAGTAAACTACACGGTGCAGTTTACATTCTAATTATCAAAAGTAAACTACTTAGTATAAAATAGATCCAGAAATGATCTTCTTAACTCGGCAAGTTTATGAATGTAAAAAGAAAAGGTCGCAGTGAGACCAAAAGAGAAGCCATCCTGTGCGCAGCAAAGCAAGCGTTCCAAGAGTTTGGGGTGCAAAACACCAGCATGGATAAGCTCTCTGCTATCGCGCAAGTCTCTAAACGCACGGTCTACAACCACTTCCCTTCTAAAGAAGCGATCGTGACAGAGTTACTAACCGAACTATGGCGTTCTTCAATGATGGATAGCGACATTGAACGGTTACCAACACTCCCGCTAAAAGATCAACTGGTCGAATTGTTGTACAGCGAAATTATCGTGGTAACCGCACCTGATTATATTGAACTGGCGAAAGTGGCTTTCGGACATTTCTTGTTTAAGCCGGAAGATCTCAAAGAACAAGCGGAACACATGTCGAAGCAAGAAACGGCCTTGTACCGTTGGCTCACGCAGCAATCAGAAAAAAACACATTGAAGGTTGATGATGTGGACGTGGCAAGCATTCAATTGCACAACTTAATTAAAGGCAGCGCATTCTGGCCACAATTGATGGGGATGCGAGCTTCGCTAAACTTGGAAGAATCTAGGGGTTTAGCCACCCAAACGGCTGAACTCTTCTTAAGTCATTACTTAGTTCAATAACAAAAAGCGGCTGAATGGCCGCTTTTTTGTGATTTATGCCATAGTAAATTGATGTAATTTTGACTCATTTTTCTTTTTCATTCCCTTGACAGTCGCATACAGCAAGGCGTGAGAGTTCGATAAATTATTTTTGTCGTATCGACGATATTTTTTCGTTTTCATCTACTGAGAAAACGCCCTAAGGTTCGCACCTCTGACGACGTGGTTGTCCAACCACAATTCTAAGTCGCTGAAGAGAGTGGATTCTGTCACATCAATTACACCCACTCACTATACTCTATACTTACATTTTTAATTTGGTACTGACTTACTAAGGAATTGCCATGCGTATTGCTATTCTTTCTCGTAATGAGAATCTATATTCAACCATGCGCCTAAAGCAGGCGGGTGAAGAGCGCGGACATCAAGTTGATGTTATCGATACTCTGCACTGTTATATGGATATTACGAGTAACAACCCTAAGATCCGTTACATGGGTGAAGAATTGCCAAAGTACGACGCGGTTATTCCACGCATCGGTGCATCTATCACTTTCTACGGTACAGCGGTTGTACGTCAGTTTGAAATGATGGGCACATTCTGTGTGAACGAGTCAGTAGCAATCAGCCGCTCTCGTGACAAGCTTCGCTCTATGCAGCTGCTATCACGCAAAGGCATTGGTCTACCTCGCACAGGTTTTGCTCACCACCCTGATAACATTCAGGACGTGATCAAAAACGTTGGCGGCGCACCATTGGTTATCAAGCTACTTGAAGGTACTCAAGGTATCGGTGTTGTTCTTGCTGAGACTACGAAAGCAGCAGAAAGCGTGATCGAAGCATTCATGGGCCTTAAAGCAAACATCATGGTGCAAGAGTTCATTGAAGAAGCAAACGGCGCAGACATCCGTTGTTTCGTAGTAGGTAACAAAGTTATCGCAGCAATGAAACGCCAAGCAAAAGAAGGCGAGTTCCGCTCTAACCTTCACCGTGGTGGTTCTGCTCAGCTTGTTAAACTAAGCAAAGAAGAGCGCGCAACCGCAATCAACGCAGCGAAAGTGATGGGTCTAAACCTATGTGGTGTTGATATTCTTCAATCGAAGAATGGCCCTGTGGTAATGGAAGTGAACTCTTCTCCAGGCCTTGAAGGTATCGAATCAGCAACTGAAAAAGACGTTGCTGGCATGATCTTCGACTTCATCGAGAAGAACGCAAAACCAAACGCTAACCGTACTCGCGGTAAAGGCTGATAATTGTTTGAGTGAGAGCCTGATAAAGGGCTCTCTTTTGACTCATCGCTAGGATGACACTATGAATCAGAAAATGATCATTGGGAACGCCGAAGCAATTTGCTTACCTGAGTTAGGGATTACTCACCTTGAAGCGCGTATTGATACAGGCGCACAGACTTCTTCTCTGCACGTAGATAACCTAGAGTGCACTGAACAAGACGGTCAGTCATACGTAGAGTTCGATCTACACCCAGATGTTTACCACTTAGAGCAAGTCGTTCGCTGTAAAGCTCCACTGAAGGCGAACCGCAAAGTGAAATCATCAAACGGTACTTTCGAACACCGCTGCGTGATCACAACGATGCTGCGCATGGGCGACCAAGAGTGGCCAATCGACATCACGCTAACTAACCGTGAAAAGATGACTTACATGATGTTGTTAGGTCGTCAGGGTATGGCAGACAAAGTTCTGGTAGACCCGAGCCAATCTCACTTATTGGCTCCATAATCCCCGTAGCTTCAGATGAGCGAACTCCGTGGTCGCTCATCTGGCTCTTCTCTGATTTTCTAGCTGCCCTTCTCCTGTCTATCGTTCTTCCTTTTCAGAACAGAACGCATTAATCCTTTCAGTTTTATCTTCGTTACTCGCCAATGCGTAATGGGTCTAACCGGTGCGGTATTGATGATGTGTTGATACGCGTCTTCATCAAACTCAACCTCTCCCCCATGTGCCGCCAATAAACAGCTTGGTTTCATCTCAAAAACGCGTTTTAACGAACTGCGATATTGGTTGGGATGAAAGATAGGAAATGGCGCTATCAAATGGCTTTTTACCTGTACCATTAAATCCGCTACGTACAACACACTCTGTTCGGCGTGATAAACCGATAAATCCCTGTCGGTATGCCCCGGTGTTTCCAATATCTGCCAATCAGCAAAACCGGGAATCACCTCTCCATCCACCAGCTCAATATCTGGCTTTAGTTTTCGCGAATACCATAAGTTGCGCTTGGGTTTGCGCATTCGGTTCGCCATCCAACGTGCCAAAATCAAATCCGTAAGATGCATTAGCCAACCATCAAAGCCGCCATACCAATGTGTGTCTCGTTTTGCTGCCACTAGCTTGCAGCCCGTCAAATCTCTTAGCTTGTGCGCCGCACCAGCGTGGTCTGGGTGCATGTGGGTAACGACAACTAGTGTTAGGTCTGTGAACGGGCGATTGAGCTGGTGCTCGATAAAATCTTTGAGGTGAGGAATATCCGCTCGACTTGCGCCATCAAGCAGCATCAATTTGTCTGGATACTCGGCAAGATACATGGTTTGGATGTATCCCTGAATTCTGTGCAGCTGCAAAACATGTCCTTGTTTTGTTGAGTCTTTGTTCTTATTTTTAGTCGACCAAATCCTTACTGGTCAGACCAACTATAACAGCAGAATGGACAGTCTGTTAAATAAATGTTTACACCAACCATCAACAACAGTTGTTAATCGAAATCACAAATTTTAATCATTAGACTCTGGTTGGGTTTTATCCGTTAATGCGCGCACACGGAGTTCGTGTCAGGGTATGAGGTTAGCGCCTCATGATTTGCTTTTTTGTATTTTCTCCTCTATTTCCAATGAGGGCTTAAATACATTTTTGTGAGAATCGAGTTGGAAAAAGCAACTAAATTAGACCGCATCCGCGCGGACTACAACGTTCACTACTGGAGCCAAGGCTTCTACGGAATTGATGACCAAGGCGAGGTATACGTATCTCCTCGTAGTGACCGTGCACACCAAATCCCTTTCAGTGCGATTGTAAATGAACTAGAAGCTAAGCAGTTAAATCTGCCTGTGTTAGTGCGCTTCCCACAAATCGTACACCAACGCGTGCATGGCATTTGCCAAGCTTTCAACCAAGCAATTGAAGAATACCAATATCCAAACAAATACCTGCTGGTGTACCCAATTAAAGTAAACCAACAGCGTGAAGTGGTTGATGAGATCTTAGCAAGCCAAGCACAGCTAGAAAATAAACAGCTGGGTCTTGAAGCAGGCAGTAAGCCAGAGCTATTGGCAGTTCTTGCACTGGCTCAACAAGGCAGCTCCGTGATCGTGTGTAATGGCTACAAAGACCGTGAATACGTGCGTCTAGCACTGATCGGTGAAAAGCTAGGTCACAAAGTATTTATCGTACTAGAGAAGCTATCTGAGCTTGATCTAGTACTTGAAGAAGCAAAAAGCTTGGGCGTAACACCACGTCTTGGCTTGCGTATCCGCCTTGCCTCTCAAGGTGCGGGTAAATGGCAAGCAAGCGGCGGTGAGAAATCGAAGTTCGGCCTATCTGCGTCTCAAGTATTGAGCGTGATTGAGCGTCTAAAACGCGAAGACAAACTGGACACCATGCAATTGGTTCACTTCCACCTTGGCTCACAGATGGCGAACATCCGTGACGTGCGTAATGGTGTAAACGAATCAGCACGTTTCTATTGTGAATTACGTGCCATGGGTGCAAACATTGATTACTTCGATGTTGGCGGCGGTTTAGCAGTAGACTACGACGGCACACGTAGCCAATCTTCGAACTCGATGAACTACGGCCTTGCAGAATATGCGCGCAACATCGTAAATACCGTCGGTGATGTGTGTCAGCAGTACGAACAACCGATGCCAGTGATTATCTCTGAATCGGGGCGCTCTTTAACTGCACACCACGCTGTACTTATCTCTAACGTCATTGGTACTGAAACATACCAACCGGAAGAAGTGTTCGAGCCAGCTGCAGACGCTCCATTCTTGCTACAAAACATGTGGCGAAACTGGGAGAACCTGCAAGATGGTACGGATGCGCGTGCATTAATTGAAATTTACAACGATACCCAAAGCGATTTGGTAGAGGTTCACTCACAATTCGCGACTGGCGTACTAAACCTTGAACAACGTGCGTGGGCAGAGCAACTGTCGCTGCGCATTTACTTCGAGCTAAGTCGTCAAATGAGTACTAAGAACCGTTTCCACCGTCCTATTTTGGATGAGTTGAGCGAACGTCTTGCAGACAAGTTCTTCGTGAACTTCTCTCTTTTCCAATCCCTGCCAGATGCATGGGGTATTGATCAGGTCTTCCCTGTTCTGCCGCTTTCTGGTCTCGGTGATGTAGAAGAGCGTCGTGCGGTGATGTTGGACATCACTTGTGACTCCGATGGCGTAATTGACCACTACGTTGATGGCCAAGGCATTGAGAGCACGCTACCAGTACCAGCATGGAGCAAAGACAAACCGTACCTAATGGGCTTCTTCCTAGTAGGCGCATACCAAGAAATCCTTGGCGACATGCACAACCTATTTGGAGATACCCACAGTGCAGTAGTCAACGTTGATGAAGAAGGTCAGTTTGAGATCAGCTACATCAACGAAGGTGATAGCGTAGAAGACATGATGCGCTACGTTCACATCGACGTAGATGCGATTCGTGACAATTACAAACAATTGGTTTCAGCACGTGTTGAAGCCAGTGAACAAGAACAAATCCTAGCTGAACTAGAACAAGGTTTGGCAGGCTACACCTATTTAGAGGACTTCTGATATGAATGATTTGTTTACTAAAACCGATTATTCGCTTTACTCCAACTCTATGTCGTTTCTACGTCGACCGTACATCAAAAATCCAGTATCGGCTGACGCAGACGTTGTAGTGCTAGGGGTTCCTCTGGACATGGCGACTTCTGGTCGTCCTGGTGCGCGTATGGGTCCAGATGCGATCCGTCGTGCGTCAGTAAACCTTGCTTGGGAAGGCAAGAAGTTCCCTTGGGACTTCAACGTATTTGATAAATTGAAAGTGATCGACGCAGGTGACCTTGTGTTCGATTGTGGTGATGCTGAAGATTTCACTTACCGCCTAGAAGCGGCAACAAGTGAGATTCTAAAGAGCGGCAAGACAATGCTAGGTTTGGGTGGTGACCACTTCATCACGCTACCAATCCTACGTGCTTACGCAAAACACCATGGTCAAATGGCACTGATCCACTTCGATGCGCACACTGACACGTACGCAAACGGCAGTTCTTACGACCACGGTACTATGTTCTACCATGCACCAAAAGAAGGTCTGATTTCTGCGAAGAACTCAGTTCAAATTGGTATTCGTACTGAATATGACCAACAAGATCACGGCTTCAATGTGATCAACGCAATGCAAGCGAACGACATGTCGGTAGAAGAGATTCTGGCAGAGGTTCGTCGCACGGTTGCGGATAAGCCTGTGTATGTCACTTTTGACATCGACTGTCTGGATCCGGCGTTTGCACCGGGTACAGGCACACCAGTTTGTGGCGGTCTGAACTCAGATAAAATTCTGAAGATCATTCGTGGTTTCGCTGGCATGAACATCGTAGGTATGGACGTAGTGGAAGTCTCCCCTCCTTACGACCACAGCGATGTAACGGCATTGGCTGGCGCAACTATCGCACTTGAGTTGCTTTACGCCTACGCTTCAGGTCGTGAATAACGAAAGCTGTTCTCAATGAGCACAGAATTTCAAGGGGAGCTTCAGCTCCCTTTTTCGTTTTCAATACCCAACAAAAAATAGATTAGATTTTCTAATCCAAATCATAGATTTTTATCTTGCTCAACTTCACACTTTTTGATTGCTAAGTCAGCACTCAAGCTCTAATATCTCGCGCCTAGATTCCCTAATCACTTTGTTTATTTGGCTCTCCTATATGGAGCGCTAAGGCTTTTTACGTCTTAAATTTCTGGAGAGATACGCAAATGTCCGCCTCGTTTCCATTAGCGAAACTTACCTTTTTAATCGCAATTCTGACTGCCGTAGGTCAAATGACTCAAACGATGTACGTGCCTTCTATCGGTCATATGGCGGGTGAGTTCTTGGTATCAGCGTCTTCACTTCAAGCCGTGATGGCGTGTTACCTGATCCCTTACGGTCTATCGCAATTCATCTATGGTCCGCTTTCTGATCGCCTCGGTCGTAAACCAATTATCGTTGCTGGCTTGATCATCTACATTCTTGGTACTTTGGTGGCGCTATTTGCTCATGAGTACGAATGGTTTCTAGCGGGTAGCTTCATCCAAGGTTTGGGTATCGGCTGTGGTGGAGCTATGTCTCGAACTCTGACTCGTGACTGTTTTGAAGGCGCAGAGCTACACCGTGCAAACAGCTTGATCAGCATGTGTGTGATTTTCTCACCATTGATGGCCCCTGTACTGGGCGGTTACCTAACTGAAGCTTTCGGTTGGCGCTCTAGCTACTTATTCCTCGCACTATTTGGTATCGCGGTGGTCATTACCATGATGACAAGCATGATGGAAACCTTGCCGAAAGAGCGCCGCAAACATGAGTCTGTGGCAAAGAGCTACAAGTTCGTGCTTTCAGACAAACGCTTCCAAGGCTTCTTATTGGTGTTGGTGGCAACTTTCGCGGGCGTTGCAGTATTTGAAGCAGCAGCCGGTGTACTACTGGGCGGCGTACTTGGTTTACCAGCAACCACAGTAAGCTTGTTGTTTGTCTTGCCGATTCCAGGTTACTTAGTCGGTGCTGGCTTATCGAGCTACATCGCACAACGTCGCTCTGAGCGTCGTGCTCTAAACGTTGGTCTAGTGGCTATCTTAGTTGGCTCAGCAGTGGTATTGATTCCGGGTCTGTTTGGTCTCACAACGGCGTTGACTCTAATTGGCGGTGCAACCATTTACTTCTTGGGTGCGGGCATTTTGTTCCCCGCGGCAACAACAGGCGCACTTTCACCGTTCCCATACCATGCGGGCACTGGCGGTGCGATTTTGGGTGGCATGCAAAACCTAGGTGCGGGTATCGCGACGCTGTTGGCTTCGTTCTTCCCGGCACAAGACCAAATGCCGCTAGGTTGCTTGATGATGGCAATGTCGATCATCGCCATGCTTGGTCTGCGTTGGGTTAATCGCAAGCACGACCACTCAAACGAAATGCCATTGGCGATCTAAAATCTGACGCTCATCCCCCAAAAGGGACATGCTGAAAAGTGTGTCCCTTTTTTGTTGCACATATCTTACCCTTCAGCTCTCATCCACCAGCAATTGCATTTAACATCCCATCCAATCTTTGCTAAAAAGAACAGTTGCTTATACAGAAATTATTCGTTTGCCATTCGATATAAAGATATTCACTGGAAGAACACAAACGTACTTTTACTCGCAAGATAAATGAATGGCGAAACAACACGAGAAGAGTACACAATAAGGATACACAGATGCGTTTCACTTTAACCACGTTGGCCGTATCGGTCGCGCTAGTCGCCGGATGCAGCAATCAAGGATTACCAACCATGAACCATTACTCCCAATCGCAACTCGTCGCTCAACAAACCCGAGCTCCCGTTGCTAAAAAAGTCCCTCATGCAATGACGATTCATGGTGATACCCGAATCGATGATTACTACTGGATGCGAGATGACGAGCGCCAAGATCCAGAAATCTTGCAACACCTTGAGCAAGAGAACCTGTACGCTGAAACCGTTTTAAAACACACCGAAGCACTGCAAGAACAGCTTTTTGAAGAGATCAAAGGTCGCATAGCGAAAGATGACAATTCCGTTCCGGTTCGTAAAAGCAGTTATTACTATTCGAACGAAGTCACAGGTGACAATGAATACGAAGTTCATCTACGTTCAAAAGACTTTGCAGGTAAAGATAAGCAAGTCATCTTAGATGTTAATGAGTTAGCGAAAGAACATGAGTTTTTCAGTATTGGCGGCTTAACGATCAGCCCAAATGAAAACTTGTTGGCTTATGGCGAAGATACGCTGAGTCGCCGTATTTACACCATAAAGATCAAAGACCTCACGACGGGTGAATATCTAAAAGATGAAATTGAAGGTGCTTCAAGTGCGATTGCATGGCAAAACGATAACCAAGCTTTCTACTACATCAAGAAAGACCCTCAAACACTGTTAGGTTATCAAGTTTACCGCCATGTATTGGGCACACATCAAACAAGCGATGAGCTGATCTACGAAGAAACCGACAGCGCTTACTACACCTTCTTAAGTAAGAGTAAAGACGGTGAGCAAGTTTACATTTGGCACTCAAGCACAGAGACAAGCGGCGTGTCTGTAATTGATGCTAACAACCCCAACGCCAAAGCCGAAGCTTTCTACCCTAGAGAGACCGGCATTGAGTACAGCATCGCTAAATTGGGTGATTGGTACTACATCTACACCAACTATCAAGCCGTAAACTTCCGTTTAATGAAAGTGAAAGCTGAAGAGATGCATGACCGCTCTAAATGGGTCGATGTCATTCCCGCTAACGACAATTCTCAGCTAGTCGATTTCGACTTGTTTGACGATCACCTTGTTTATGAGCAGCGCACGAATGGCTTGTCGACCGTGAAGGTTCGTCAATTATCAACAGGTAAAGAGTTTCCACTCGAGTTTAATGATACGGCTTTTTCTGCTTACCTAACGGGCAACCTCGAACTAGACAATTCAAAAGTTCGCATCTATTACAGCAGCCTGACGACACCGGGGACTTACTACGATTTCGACCTAAATACAGGTGAGTCTGAAATCATGAAGCAAACTCCAGTACTTGGTGATTTTGATGCTGATAACTATCAATCAGAGCGCATCATGGTTACTGCTCGTGATGGTAAGCAAGTGCCAGTCTCATTGGTTTACCGCAAAGACCTATTCAAGAAAGACGGCACTAACCCAATCTACCAGTACGGTTACGGCTCATACGGTTCCACCATCGAGCCAACATTCCGCTCAACCCGCCTGAGCTTACTTGATCGCGGATTTGTATACGCAATCGCTCACATTCGTGGTTCAGAAATGCTTGGTCGTCCTTGGTATGAAAATGGCAAAAAGCTGACTAAACAAAACACCTTCAATGACTTCATCGACGTAACCAAAGGACTGGTTGAAGAAGGCTACGGTGCCAAAGATAAAGTGTTTGCTGTTGGTGGCTCTGCGGGTGGCCTATTGATGGGCGCTATTATCAACCAAGCACCAGAGCTCTACCGTGGTATTGGCGCGCACGTTCCGTTTGTTGACGTAGTGACGACCATGTTGGATGAGTCGATTCCTCTCACGACCAACGAATACGATGAATGGGGTAACCCGAATGATAAAACCTACTACGACTACATGCTGAGCTACTCACCGTACGACAATGTGAAAGCTCAGAGTTACCCGAACATGCTAGTGACAACAGGGTTGCATGACTCACAAGTTCAGTACTTTGAGCCAATGAAGTGGGTCGCCAAACTTCGTGAAGTGAAGACTGATGATAACGTCTTGCTATTCAAAACCGATATGGAAGCAGGCCACGGTGGCGCTTCTGGTCGATTCAAACGATTAAAAGAAGACGCGCTTGAGTACGCTTTCTTCCTAGATCTGTTGGAGACCAAATAAGCTTTAGTCGTCATTCGCTATGAGTCACCGAAAACAATGCCCGCTTTTAAGCGGGCATTTTCAATCTAGATACTCGGTAACATAACTCAGCAGAGCTAAACAGAGAGAAAAACGCCTACTCACAGCGAGTAGGCGTTAACACAATAAGTGTGTTTAGGCAGTAGAAACTGTCCTATTTATTAGAAGTAGTAACGAGCACCTAGAGTCCAGTAGTCGTTTTCTTCGTTGTTGTAGTCGTTACCTAGATCAAACTGGTAAGCAGCAAACGTGTAGAAAGATGGCGTCACTGCATACTCAGCTTGTAGAGCCGTTTCGCTAGTGATTGTTTTGCTATCTTTATCGTTTTCTACACCTTCGTAGTTAATACTGAATGTCCAGTCGTTAACACCGTAAGCCAATAGACCTTCAAGCTGAGTTGTTTCTTCAAGCATCGAGTAGAAGTAATCGTTCATACCGTAAACAACTGCTGCGTAGATACCAGAGCCGTACTTGCCGTAGTTAGCAGAGAACACGTGTGATTCAGCAGACTTCGTACCAAGAGCCGCGTTCTTAACATCACCACCACTGTATACGTAGCCTAGACCAAAACCAGCAAGCTCAGTACTTAGTGCGATTTGACCACGTTGCTCATAAGTTGTGGCGTTTGAAGTTTGTTCACCCTGCCAGCCTAGACCAACGTTCAGACCAAAGCCTTCACCAAATTCAAAGCCCTTGCGGTAGCTAAGCATTTTGTCCGCACGTGCAGTACCTAGGTTGCCTTGGTTGTCGTATAAGAAGTCATTGGCAAACGCGATTGGTAAATCCGCAACGCCAGCTACGTCGTAGTATGGTGCCCATTGAGTACCTGCAACTACACGTCCGTATTGCTCATGTGTCGCGCCAATGTAACCTAAACGTGTTTTGAATGAAGTGTCGCCACCATTAAGGTAATTAAGTGCCCATTCACCTTTAGCATCGATAGTTACGCCGTTACCGATGTCTTTTTTACCGCCGATGTTAATACGAGGAGATACTTGGTGAACTTTAACTTCTTCTTCAAAGTACTCACCAACGCCCACAGATACGTGGCCGCCGATAGAAAGAGATGTGCCGTCGCTGTTGTAAACTTCTGCTGCGAAGACCTGAGAACCACCTGCTAGTGCCGCCACTGCAACGGCTAGAGTTTTCATTTTCATTGTTAACATCCATATAGTTGTTTGTACTGGTTCGCCCCGACAACAAAAGCAAAAAGCATCAATCGCAACGAACAGATAACAAAGTAGTAATGAAATATAAATGAAACAAATACTTTCTTATGCAACTGGTATTATTTGTGGTTAATTTTTGATCTTGATCCCATAAAAAAAGGGAACTTTTCAGTTCCCTTCATAATTTGTGTGGTGTTTTGCGTGTTACAACTGCCAGCGTGCGAGTGGCTTCTCAGTTTTGATACCTTTACTGCCCCATCGGTCAATAACATCAATTTGCAGTATGCGATCCTGTGAAACTAACGAAGTTAACGTTTTTGACGGGCGTTTATCAGTGATCAGCCACAGAGTTTCATCTTCCTCAAATTGAGCTTTTAAAGATAGTTTCTCTGCCTCTGACCATTCCAATTCTGGTTTGAATTGGCGATCGACCACAAACAGTTGGTTCCCTGATGCAAAATCTTCTAACGATTCACCCAACAATACCACCGAATCGATCTCTTTTTCGAAAATTACTTCTTGTTGTTGATTGATCAGCTCCCGCACGTCTAGCATCAAGGCTTGCTGGTTCTTTTCAATTTGAGCTTGATGTTGAGGGTATACCTTCTGTAGATCTTCACCGACAATCGCCGCCATTCGAATCAAGTTGCTCGGATTCATCCAAGCGTATTTCGACGTCTCACCATTATCCAACGTTAATGCCGCAACACCTTGTGCTCTCGGTGAAATCGCTTGAGAGGCATCAATCTCTATCAAGCTTACATTTCCCTGGCGCGCATACACAAAAGTAGGGTCTTGATGCCAAACAGCACCTAGCGTGATCGCTACCGTTGCGCTCTTTCCTGCAGCGGTAGCTTGTTCATGTCCTTTACTTGCAAACCAATTCACCAAACGCTCAATCCCGTAACGTTTAGGCGGCAAGTAAGTCGTCTCGATATCCGTACCTTGCATCAACTGCTGAGCCAACATGTAGGTCACAGGAGTGCTCGTAACAATGTCTTTGGCAAAAGCAAACGGCGCTGCTGTACTCGCTATTGCCAAGCTCAATCCCATAATTATCTTTTTCGTGTTCATATTCGAATATCCAGATTTAAGCTTTGCGCACAATGCGATACATGGTTGCAGTTAAAAAGAAGATTGCGGAAACAATGATGATCGACGCACCAGATGGAACTGGAAGTTCCAACTCCATCGGTAAGACGGTGCCAACCAAGCACGCGATGGTCGCCAGTAATGATGAGAGCAACACAAAGCTCCCCATTCTCTTCGTAAGAAGGCGGGCTGTTGCACCAGGAATCAGCAGTAATGCCCCAACTAATACGGCGCCAATGATCTTCACCGCAGCAATTGTCACAAGCGTGATCATCATGACGAACAAGTAATCGTAGAAGCTGGTATTGAATCCACGGACACGCGCGATATCCGGGCTGATGCAAGTCAGTAATATGCGGTTAAATGTCGGGATCAAAAGCAATAAAATGATCAAACAACTCACGGCCAGAATCGTAATGTCTCTGTCTGTTACCGTCAGGATTGAACCGAATAGAACATTCTCCAGCATGTGGATGTTGATCTTGCGTGCCACGTACATTAGCAAGGCAGCACCAACGGCCAGTGCCAGTGCTAGAAATACACCAACTAATGTATCGTAAGGAACATTGGTTCGATTTCGCACGAAATGCAGCAAAAGTGCGAAGATCATGCAGAAACTAAATAATCCAATAAATGGATTTTCTGGTGGCTCACCAAGCAGTACACCAATCGCAATACCTGTTAGTGCAGCATGACCGACGGCCTCTGAAAAGAACGCCAAACGCTTCGCGATGACTAGTGTGCCTAACCCCCCTAACAAGGGACCAAGAATGAGTGCAGCCACTATCGCGTTGACCATAAACGCGTAAGCAAAACTATCGCTTAACCAACCCGCTTCGACACCATGCAGAGCAAGCTCTCTTAACCAATCCATTACGCCGCCTCCACTTTTGCTGTGTAGTGCTTAAACAGCGACTCGATACGTTCTGGACTCAATACTTCTGAGTGGTGCCCTGACGCCACGATTTGACGATTCACGACATGGACCTGAGCATCCAAACGACGTACAGCCGTCACATCATGATGCACTGCGAGTACGGTTTTACCTTCAGCAACCACTTCATGAATCAAACCTTCTAAGTAACGAACCCCTTGCTCATCCATGCCAGTCGTTGGCTCATCAAGCACCAACAAACTTGGATCGTCTAAAAGGGCTTGAGCAAACAACACACGTTGTTGCTCACCACCAGAGAGTTGCCCCATACGACGATCGCAACGAGCTGCCATACCGACACGCTCTAGTTGAGCAAGCGCTTGTTGAGTTTGCTTAGATTTACGTCGCCAAAACAGCGGGACACGAGTTTGATTCAGTAAAACAAAATCCATAACCGTAAGCGGTAAGCTGGCTTCAAACATGGCTTTTTGTGGAACATAACCAATATTGCCCGCTTTTTTCGTATGCGCTGGTTCCGGCCAATGAACTGAGATATCGCCAGTAAAAGGCGTTAGCCCCAATACAGAACGCAACAAAGATGTTTTACCACCGCCATTTGGCCCCATGATGACGTGGCATTGGCCAGCTTCAAATTGGGTTTGAATGTCTTGTAGAATCAGGTTGTCGCCATATTGAAGGCTTACCCCGTCGAGAGAGATAGAAGGCCCTAACATCAAGCTTTCTCCTGTTCGTGCTTGCTTGCAACGAACTTCATCGCTTCAATCAGAGTTGCAACGTTCTCACGCATTTCGACTTCAACCTTATTGGCTTCGTATTCGCCATGAGTCATGTGAGAAAAACGGTAAAGCTGTACACCAGTAGCTTCTTCAATCGTATCCACAAAGCGGTTTGGCATGTTTAATTCGTAAAACAGCACATCAATACCAGATTGACGAATCTTCTCTATCGTTTCTTGTAACTGGCTTGCGCTTGGCTCTACACCATGAGCAGGTTCGATAACTGCTGCGACGTCAACACCGAATTCCTGCAAAATATAGCCGTAAGCGTTGTGCGTAGTAGCGACCTTCATACCTGCTGTATCAAGTTGCCCTAAAGACAACATGGCATCACGCTTCAAAAGGCGGAATGTTTTTGCGTAAGAGCGCGCATTCTTGCGGTAATACGCAGCATTGTCTGGGTCGAGTTTGCTTAGCTCACTCGCTATCGTGTAAACCTTTTGAATCGTGGTAGATAAGCCAACAAACGTATGTGGGTTAACTGCGCCTTTTCCCACTGATTGACCCATCGCAGGTAGCAGTGGTACTTCTTTGTTCGCCTCTATCACCACAAGATCGTCACGTTGTGCAGCTTGAATCACTTTCAGAGCAAAATCATCGTGACCGATACCATTGACGACTATCACATCCATTTGCTTCAAGCGCTTTAAGTCATTCGGTTGCGGTAGATAGTTGTGGGGATTAAAGCCAGCATCCACCAAAGGTAGAATTTCGGCTTTGTCACCGACTACAGCTTTTACATAGCTGTAGTAAGGTTGAAGCGTAATACCAATATTGAGCTTATCTGCTGCAAAGCTCGATGAAGCTACAGCCAGCAATGCACTAGCCGTTATAATTCGACGTAGAAAAGATCGTTTCATCATAGTTGTTATCGTTAAAATTGAGCTTAATGGGCGTGAGCATTTGAAGACGTAGCAGGGACAAGAACAATTTGTTGCCAACCTTGCTTCTGCCGTTCACTTATCTCCACAAGAGATAAATCAGACGCCTTTGTTGTAGACTGAATAAACCAAATGTCGGCGTGTGCATTACGACTATCAAGAAGCATTGAAGCCGCCCCTTTTTCATCTTGTCTTATACCAAGGTAGATACCAGCATCTAGCAGCTGCCATTGATGAGAGCCTTTGCGTTGCCAGCTTTGGTCTTGCACAAATGGGGCAACCCAAAACTCTTCCAATTCGCTTACGGCAGGCCACTCACCAACACCTAGATGAAGATCTCGAATCTCTTCATGTGCCAACTTTAGCTCGGCGATCATCGCAAGTTCTTCTTGTTCAAGATCAGTGATGAGCACTTGATGAGACTGCACGTCAGTATGTTCAGTTTCTGTCTGATGATGAGGCAGCAAAATCGTGGAGACAGCAAGAATACCTGCGATGGTTAGAGCAACCCATTTACCTTCTCGACTGCCGTTATCCGGTCTGATCTTCTGGGTAATCATTTCTCTTTTAACTCAACGATATCCACTTCTACTGGGTTTTCATGCCCCGCATCGAAAACCAAATAAAAATCGGTTTGAGGATGTGTGAACTCAGCAATGGAGCGTTTATCTGTCGTTACTTTGGCGATCAAGTTGTCGTCGTAATCGTACATTTCAACGTCATAGTCCACTGCGGTAGAACCGTCTGAATAACCTGCCTCGCAAATCACTTTATCTTGCTCTAAATGGCAACTCATCAATGGAAAGTGCGCGAACGCTTGAGAAGAGATAAAACCAGCAACCAACACTGAGGTTTTGAGAATAGAAACGTTTTTCATGATGCATCCAAATTGGCTCAGCGAAGGGCTGAGCCAAATTTTGATTAGTTAAGTTGAGTTTCAAACGTTAGGTGAACGTTCATGCTTGCTTTGTCTGCAAGTGGATCGTTTTTCAGCTCACCTTTGTAGTTTGCTTTCATTAGGTAGCGACCCGCTACATCTGGAGTGAAGGTGATTTTTCCATCCTTGTCACTGACCACATCGATTTGCTCTTGGTGGTTACGATACAGAGTACCTTCACGCGTAATTTCCGCCGTGACACCTTGCTGAGGCTCGCCGTTAAAGAAGAATTGGAATGTTACGTCTTCACCTTCAATAATGTCTGAAGGGTGCGTAATCGGCTTCATTTCTAACAGCTTACCTTCAATCTCTAGCGCCTTTTCTGTTGGCATACCAACCGTTACATAGCTTTCTGCACGTGTGTAACTAAGTTGGGTAACAACATCACGTGCCTTTTCAGGAATCACACTTGCGCGATCTGCTTTGCTCGCTTTCGCCCACTTAACCGTGTCACGACGGCCTGCTTTGTACTGGGTGTAGTAGCTAGGTTGGTTATTGATAGCCACTTTGTGTGTGCCTTCTTCTTCGAAGTAGAAGTCAAACATCGAACGGCGCTTACCGCGTACCACAAAGTTCGGACGCTCAGAACGACCATCTGGCATGATCACGAACGCTTGCTCGCTACCTGCTGGCTTATCGAATACAAACGTACCGTGAGACGCTGTCACGTCGAACGTTAGCCAATCACCGCCTTCTTTTGATACCGTAAAGTGAGAAGGGAGAACCCAACGAGGGTGCGCTTGTGCTGTTGTCGCGGCCGCTAGCCCCATTGCCATTACACTTGCTAATGCCACCGCTTTCATCTTGGTTTTCATTGTTATTCCTTCTCTATCACTTAATTTGGTAATTGACGGTAATGACACCCGTCTCTTCCGTTGGTTTTATTTGGTAGCGTACTTCACTGTCCGCTAACTGCATTTTTTGACGTAAGTAATTACGGCCACCGTGTTCACGCACGACTTCGACATGTAAGGTGTAATTGCCCTGCTCGAGTCGTTGACCATCATCATTAGTGCCATCCCAAACGAATCGGTATTGGCCTGCAGGTCGAGTAGCTGACGTTACGGCATCAACCAATTCGCGATCGTAACGACCCACTTTGCGCCACCAGCTGCGAAGATCTTTCAACCACTCATCTTTACCAACCCAAAGCTGAATGGTTTTGACTGGTTTACGCTTTTCATCTTCGATCCATACTGCGACATAAGGTCTTGCGTACATCGAGGTATCAATCTTTGGTAACTCAAACTCAAAGTCGACTTTGGCATTATCTGGAAAGGGAGCGGCCATAAGCGGCAAGGGAGATAAAGCCGCGATCAATGCGGCTTTACTAAACGGGTGACGGCGAAAAATTCGGCCTATGTTTAACATTGGTTTTTTCTCTGAATAGGCTGTTATGGCACAGCGAAAAAATAAATAACGAGTGATAACGCAGTCCCAAAACTCATCCACTGCATTGATGTTCTAAAAGTCTTTTTCTTTGGAAGCAGCAAACACACACCGGTCAGCACAAAAAACACCATTAGCATGGCTGTTATGTCGATAAACCATTTCCACGTATCGCCACTGTTGCGACCTTTATGTAGGTCGTTTAGCAGCGCAACCATGCCGTAGTTGGTGGTTTCAACTTCAGCTTCACCCGTCGTCATATCGACGAAAACGGTGGCGTTGTAGCCTGGGCCTTTGAAATCTAAAGAGAGTTCACCAATCATCAATTCACCATCCTCAACCTCGGTATACACATCGAGTGCTGATGGTGTGCCTCGTAGGTCTGTTTCTTGTGTTAAGAAACTTAACAGGGCAGAGCGATTGGGTTGGAAGCTTCCTTCATTCGCAAATAGTTGCTCGGAAGGAACTGTGAGTGTGTGTTGCTGAATGATGGGTTCACTGCGCTCAAACAATTCTGGTCGGTTCAACGTAATACCAGTTACCGCAAAAAACAGCGTCACCAATAAAAGAGCCATAGAAATATAAACGTGCAGACGGCGTGCCCAAGTCTGGACGCCTTTGCTTTTGAGCAACATAGAAAACAATCATCACCAGTAAATGAGGGAGCAATTTAGGTGATAATCATTCGTATTGGCATTTAATTTACATTGTTTACGTTTGGTCAAAAAGCATTGCTCCCGTCGATACTGACGGGAGCAAATAAGAGGGGGCGTTATCGAGCGAGAATGGGATAAGTAAAGAAAACCAAGTGACAGTAATTAAACACGAAGTGAGCGAGCACAGCGCACCATAAACGGCCAGTAAAATGGAAGACCAAACCGTACCCAGCCCCTGCAAGCGCGGCAAATACCATTAATAGTGGGCCACCAGCAAAATGAGCCAAACCAAACAAAAGACTCGCAACTACCAAGCCAACTCGCCAGTCAAAGCGACGGGATAACGCCTGCTGTATAAATCCACGAAATAGCGCTTCTTCTGCCACACAAGTCAGGACTAAGTTGTTTAAAGCAAATAACCACCACCAAGATGGCAAACTCAATTCAGGCTTTAAAGCTCCAAGCACTGACGCAATAGGCAGCAATAAGAGCAAAGGAATCATCACCAGCAATGCCGGTTTGACTCTTACCTTTGACTCACCACCTAACAAAATAGGACAAGCCAATAAGAGCGCAAAGAAGGCAAGCGGCTTGTCTAAGTTAAGGTACATAGAGAACGGAGCGCTCAACGGCCCCGCAGATACCTTGTCGAGCACTTGCAGATTATTGAATCCCGGGATCAGATGGACAAACAACAAGACACACCAAACAATCACGATTCCCCACCCCAAATAGAAAATGGGTTTCGTTTTTGGCTGCGCTTTTAGCCTTGAAGCGAGACTGGGAATTCGGTATGACACGACAAGCACAAACAAAGAGCTGACCAAGGCAATAAGCTCAATACGGCCAAGAATAAAGCCGCCAAACAAGGTGATGCCAAGCAATACGAGTGCGACTCCAGTATGGCGGAGAAAAGCCGCTGCTATCGCCAAAATTAACGGGCACCATAGCCAGATGTCAGAATCGAGAATCATTGTATTATCCTTATAAAAAAGCTGACGTTCCAGTCTTATCGCTAGATAACGGTAATATAACGTTATGATATTTAAAAAGAGATCGAACCAGACTCAATATTTACAAACAAAAAGACCCGAGATATAACCCGGGTCTTTCGATCGTTGATGCATGTTCTATTATCACATGGACTTAGCTGTTCTGGCTCGCTTTCACTTTACGCAACTGAGATAGGTATTTCACCCAACTCTCAGCTTGAGTTGAGGGCTCAATCTCATTGGCGCGTTTTGCGTTGGCAAGAGCGTCTTCAATGCGTTTTAGCTTGTAGTAGGCACGAGTCTTAACCAATGCCACATCCGCTTTGCGACCCGAGACTTTATCCAATGCAATCAGAGCATCTTTGTAGTGCCCTTCTTGGACAAGCAATTGAGACAAGTTCCAATAGTATTGGCGATCTAGCTTCGCGGCTACGCGCCAACTCGCTATCGACTTATCCCATTCTTTCGCCATTTGCCAGTACGTAGCTTGCTGCGCTTTAAGTTTGCTATCTGAGTTAACTTCATTTAACTCACCCAGCACTTTTGCCGCACGCTCTGGAATACCGCGCTTGCCATACAGCTGAGCAAGAAGTTTGAGGTCATCTTGGTTCAACTCTACGCCTTTCAGCTTCGCAAGAGCCAAAGCATCAAGAGCACGCTTATCATCATCCACACGTAGATACAGAGCAACAAGCTGACGCCACCATTCCACACGCTCAGGCTCGATCGCAATCAAACGTTTGATCGTGCCAATCGCAGGCTGCCACTTTTTCAGCTCTAGCTCTGCAGATAGCTTGATGGACAGTGGTGCCATTTCGTCTGGCTGGCCATATTTCTCATAACGAGCCATTGCAGAGAGAACTTTATTCCACTGACTTAACTGGTAATGAGACTGTGCAATACGCAGCCAAATTTCATGCGCCTTTTGGCTCTCAGAAACGGACTTACTCAAGTCGTAATAATGTGGCAAAGCTTTAGAGAACTGTTGTTCATTGAGCAACATATCAGCCAACATTTTGCGCGTTTGCCAAGCTTGCTCATCTTCCAGAAGACCACTGTTTACCGCAATCTCTAGCTGTTTAATTGCAGACTTAACTTGCTCATTCTGCCAGTAGAAAATACCCAGCATTCGCGCCACAAACGCTTGATCGTAACCACGAGATAAATCAAGGCCTTCAAGAGTTGAAATGGCTTCTTGCAGCTTTTCTTCTTGCGCTAGGTTATGAGCGCGTTGAACACGAGTCGCCGTGTATTGACTCAGTTCATTCGCGACGGTGGTAAAAGCACTTAGGCTTAATACCGCACCGATTAAGAATTGCTTCATCATTTGGCTAACTTGAACTCCACTTTAGCGGTTTGTCCGAACTGCTCAATTGAGACACCATCTTCAACTTTCGGTTGATATTTCCATTTCTTCAGCGCTCGAATCGCTTCTTTTTCGAAGATACGTTTTGGCTTAGCGTCAATCACTTCAATGTCTTTAGGGCGGCCTGTCGCGTCAATGGTAAAACGCATCACTACGTAACCTTCCATTTTACGTTTCAGTGCTTTGCTTGGATAACGAGGATCAACGCGGTACAGAGGCAATGCTTGCTGGTTGCCCATGGTGCCTTTTAAGTTAGGTGCACTGATCGCAATGCCATCCAGAGCCGTGTTCAAACCCAATGCGCTGATTGGTGTCACTTGGCTCATCGGTTCTACTTGGGTTTCCGCTTGAGACAAATCCATCGGTTCTGGTGCTTTTGGTGGTTCTGGCTGTTCAGGAACAGAACGTTGACGACGTTGAACATCAGCATCATTCTCGACCATCACCATGTCAAAGCGCACCGCCTCTGACGGTTGAGGTGCGCGTTGATTGCCTTTATCGACCATCCACGCCATAAAGCTAAACAAGCTCACCGCAATCAAAATTGACGCTGGTAGCGCGAGTAGTAGCCTGCCCATTAAGGTTTCTCCGCTGCCAATGCGATGTTCTTCACGCCAGCACCTTTCGCCGCATCCATCACCTTCACCACCGTTCCGTTGTATGCATGTTCATCCGCTTGAATGACAAGTGATGCCTCCGGTTGCTCAAGTAACAAGTGCTCAATGGTCGCTTCTACACGTTCGATATCCACCAAACGTTTATCGATGTACACATCGTTCGCTGCTGTCACCGCAATAAAAATGCCTGCGTCTTTTTGGCTAACCACATTCGATGCTTGTGGTCGGTTAACTTCTACACCTGACTCACGTACAAATGAGCTGGTCACGATGAAGAAGATCAGCATGATGAACACGATATCCAACATCGATGTTAAATCGATCTGGGCTTCATCTTGTTGATTATTTCTACGTCCGAGTCTCACTTCTGACTCCTTAAAGATTGTTCTAACTGGAGGGCTTTACGCTCACACACTTTGCTCAAACGCGCATGAACAAACATGCCTGCAAGTGCCGCAACCATACCTGCCATGGTTGGCAGTGTTGCAAGTGAAATGCCTGAAGCCATCAATTTTGGATTGCTACTGCCTTGTGTGGCCATCACATCAAAAACCGTGATCATGCCAGTCACCGTACCTAGCAAACCTAACATCGGGCAAATCGCCACGAGTACTTTGATGGTTGATAGGTTTTGGCGCAGTTCAATGTGTGCTTTTGCAATCCATCCTTCGCGGATTTGATGCGCGTACCAAGAGTGGTGGTCAGGTCTTGCTAGCCACTGCTCACAAAGCTGTTTCTTCACCTTCGGAAACTCCATTGTCAGGTAAAGAACACGCTCCATAACCAGTAACCAACATACCGCAACAACGGCTGCTAGCCACCATAGGATTTGGCCACCTTGCTGCATAAAGCTCATCAAGGTTGAGGCCCAATCCTCGCTGATCAAACCCAATGTGTTGAGTAGGATCTGCTCCATTACGCTGCGTTCTCCGCTGTCGTGTTAGGGTTGTTTTTGCCTTTTGGCATATCGCGCTCAGCTTGTTCCGCAACAAGACCAATGCCTTGCTTTTCAAGAATATTGCGAATGTTCTCTGCTTGAGAGCTCAAGACGTTATGAGCAAGAAGCAATGGCATTGCCGCAACAAGACCAAGAACAGTTGTAACTAGCGCCATAGAGATACCACCTGCCATGACTTTTGGATCGCCATTACCAAACTGAGTGATCACTTGGAACGTTTCGATCATGCCTGTTACCGTACCTAATAGACCAAGCATCGGTGCTAGAGCAGCAAGCAGTTTCAGCATCGACAACCCCTTCTCAAGGTGAGTCTGCTCGTCAACTACCGCTTCTAATAAGCGAAGTTCTAATGCTTCAACGCTACGATGTTTGTCTTTTTGGTACACAGCAAGAATACGACCAAGCGGGTTATCCTCTGGTTGAGTTGGGTTCTTTAACTGTTTAGCGATTTTTTGACGAGCAATCATCAATGACACACCACGAACCAACGCGATGATCAAACCAACCGCTAACAAGCCAAGAATGATCTGACCTACGACACCACCTGCATTCAGGCGATCCGCCACTGTCGGAGAATTTGCCAATTGCTCAAGCAAGATGCCGCGTGATGGGTCAATCACTAAAGAATCGATTTCACCCGAGTTCAGCGAGCTTGCTGTTGGTCCATTTTCTGGTTGGCGAAGGTAGCTCACTGCATCGCCGCGTTGGCCGTTCCACTTAACGTAACCAGCGTCATCCAACAGCGCCATTGAGCCAAGGCGAACACCGTTGACCGTTTGTTCACGACCTTCACCATCAAGCAGAGTGAATGACACTTTCGCCATTTCACCACTTGCTTTTACTTGTTCTTCCATACTGCGCCACATCGCTTGAAGCTGAGGCAAAGTAGGCAGGGATTTCGCGGCAACGATATTATCGATGTTTTGTTGGAAAGTGTTCGCATCTACACCAGTGACTGAGTGCTTAAGTTCTGCTTCCAGCTCTTTTGCATTTTGACGAACAACACCAAACAACTCACCCAAGCTACCTGTTTCTAAACGTAGTTTTTCTTCTAGTTGCGCCAGTTCAGCTTCGTTTTCACTAAAAGTAACACCAAGCGTGTCAGCTTCTGCTTGTAGCGCCGCACGTTCTGCTACAAGCTTATTCTTCATTGCCTGTAGCTCTTGCTGAGTCTTGTTAAAACCAGATTCACGAGCCACGTTATGGGATTGCTGTTGGCGATTTTCTTGTTGTGCTTTTTGCAGCAGAGTGTCACTTGCAAACGTCGTATGCGGTAAAAGCGCAGCAGTAGAAATCAATGCAACCGATAGCCATTTCTTCATCATTTATTTGCCCTCCGCTACGTTTAGAGACACTGGCAGAGTTAGCATGCTTGGTGCGATCTGTTTATTTGCCATGGCAAACGCTTTATCGAGTTCAGATTTTTGTTCTGAACCAACGGACTGCCATGCGTTCTGTGGTTGTGACCAGCTCCAGAAGTGTTCACCAGATAGGCTACGCGCAACTAGCGACACGCGACCTAAGTAAAGAATATCAGCCTCAACTTGGTCGTTACCTTCCAATGTAATCTTGCCTTGGTAGATACCAATCTTAGTGCCGTAGTCCATTTCGATTTGGTACGCTTCTAGAATACGACGGAACTTCTCAGCATCCGCGACATCTGCTCGAGTCATCATGGCATCAAGCTTAGCAATACGCTCCTCACGCTGCGCTTTGCGGATCGGCTTATCATTCGCAACGATAGTCTTTAGACCATCCAGCATGTGATACATAAGCGGGACCACACCTTGACGAGTTTGAGCGATTTGTTCAATTTGCTCATTCAAACTTGCCACTTCCTCGTTTTGGCTATCAACAAGGTTTGAAAGGTGGTCGCGATAAATCGTCAAGTTGCTGACTTCTTCATTCAACTGTTCAATTTCAGCTTCTAGTGACAGAGACTTCTCGGCACTTGCATCGATACGCTTCTGGCTTACCGCAGACGCTTGGTTAGTTTTACTCTGCACAGCTTGAGCATCGTTAAGATTTTCCGCTTGAACGGGAATCAAAACCGATGTGATCAACAGAGCGATACTTGATTTCATTAGATTCATACGAGTTATATTTTCTGTTTTCCAAAAACGACTAAAGGGGAAGACAACTCTTCCCCTTTAAAAATCAGTTTGTTATCAGTACTTGAACTGAATTGTCGCCATGTAGTTTCGGCCCTCGCCTATCACTACACCGCTAGCTCCTTCTTGTTTACTGTTGGTGCTACCCCCACCTGCTAGGTAGTCAGTATCAAACAAGTTTTCTACATTGAATCGAGCCACAATATCTAAGTTCTCATCATACTTGTGAGTGTACGCAACGCCCATATCAATACGTGCATACCCATCTTTCTTAAATGTGTTCGCTGCGTCACCGTAGCGCTCACCTTCATAAATCAGACCTAGGTTCACATCTGTGTTGTTCTGAACTTTGTAGCTCGACCAAACACTTGCTGAAAACTCAGGAACGTCCGCTGGACGGTTGCCTTTGTAATCCGCACTTTCTGTGATTTCTGCGTCTAAGTACATTGCAGAAGCCGTTAGCGAAAGTTCTTCAGTAACAAAACCTTGAGCTAGGATTTCTGCACCGCGGTGTACTTGCTCACCATCTTGAGTCTTCTTATACATAACGTCACCGCCAACGTTAACGCCATTTTCAACATCAAGCGCAATGTTTTCTAGCGTGATATCGAACACAGCACCAGAGACCAATAGACGCTCGTCAAACAGCTCCCATTTAGTACCCATCTCATAAGAGATCCCGCGTTCTGCATCAAGCTCTTCACCATCGTTGGTGTAATCTGTGCCATTTACCGTACCTTGAGGCATAAAGCTTTCAGAGTACTGAACGTAAATAGAACCATTGCTTGCAGGGTGGAAAATCACACCTAGTTTTGGTGACACCTGACTTTCTGTCAGCTCATCGCTGCGTTTTTCATCGTAACGAACACCCGCAAGTACTTGCCAGTAATCGTTAATCGTCATCATGTTTTGTGCGTAGATACCCCAAGTATCATATTCGCTTGTTGGCCATCTCTTTGAGCTTGTTGGCTCTGGCTTCACAACCGTCTCACCAGCTGGTACATACTCGCCATCATGGAAAGCCATAAAACGGTCGTAGCTGTAATCCAAGTAGTTTGCACCGACTAAGAAAGTGTTATCTGTACCAAACAGAGAAAAGTCAGTCGTCACATCTACATAAGCAGTATCAAATACCCAGTGATCAGAACGCTCGTTACCCTTGTGCTTGATCGTACCGTTTTCTTCGTACATATCGAATTTAGGGTAAGACTCTACATCGAAACGTTTAAAGTCTTGACGGTTGTAACCCGCTTTAACATTCACGTTGTCTGTCACTTGAGCATTGATGTCGATACCATAGTTTTCAACATCGTTGTCAATCTCTGACCACTGTGCATCCCAGATGTACTTGTCACCACGAACGGCTTTGCCATCAACGATGTAAGCACCAGAATCAACGCCGCCGTCATCTTTCGTACGGTCATAGTGTGCTGAAACCATGACGTTTTCTGTGATGTCATATTCCACCACCAAACCACCTACTACGCGGTCAGTTTGTGGCTCTGTACCATCACCGTATTTACGCCATGAGCCGTAGCTTTCTTTTGCAAGAATCGCACGCGCACGTAATGTTTCAGCATCATTCAGCGCACCACTGACATCAAGTACAGTTCGTGAATGATCATTTGAGCCGATATCTTGGCTTAAGCTTGCTTGCGTTTCTGTTGTTGGCTTCTTAGAAACCATGTTCACAAGACCACCTGGTTCTGACTTACCGTAAAGTAGACCTGATGGACCTTTAAGAACTTCAACACGCTCTAAAAGCTCAATTGGTTGACGGTAGTGTGACCAATGCTGACGACCATCACGTAGGAAGCCGTCTGAACTGCTCAGTTCAAAACCACGTAGCGAGAAACGTTCGCGGTTACGGCTTGTACCGCCCGCACTAACACTTGCGTCATTTTGTAGAACTTCACCTAACGTGCTTGCACGCTGCTCATCGATTACCGCTTCATCAATCACAGCAACTTGTCCTGGAGTTTCCAGTTGCGTCATTTCCATGCGCATTGCTGTTGTATTCGTATCCGCTTTGTAACCGAATTCGCGACCTTCTACGACTAGGTGCTCATCCGTATTTTGAACTTCTGCCACTGCAGGTGCTGCTAACACCGCACCGATCACTAATGCCAATTGGCTCTTAGAAAACATACCCATTCACTCCGATTATTGGGTAGCACATAACTGCTATGTGGTTCCCTCTTAGTTATTTCGCGAGTGAATATAAGTGATAACTATTACTATTTGCATTAAATTTACATTCTTTGCATTCATAAAGTTTTGTAAAGCGGTAAAGGGTCATACTCGCCAACAATCGAGATATAGATCACATTAAATCTGCACTTTTGACATGAATTTTACTGTCTAAAAAGTAATGTCACTGCAAGCCCGCCTTCTGAACGATTGCTTGCAACGGCTTTCCCACCCATCATTCGCATGGATTCTTTTACAATGGCCAACCCCAGACCGTAACCACCTAACTTTTTGTCTCGGGAAGCATCTAATCGTGTGAACGGGTCAAAGATATCTGTCAGTTTATCTTGTGGAATGCCAGGTCCATTGTCGGCTATCGTCACGGCTAAGTAGCTGTGCTTGTCCGTTGTTTTGTTCGCCAGAGAAACATCAATCTGGGCTGACTTACCAGCATACTTAATGGCATTGCCAATCAAATTGTTCAAACAACGCACGACGAGCGTATCGTCACATTGCGCTTTTGTTCTTGTCGCCTCAGAAACAAACGTAAGGTTTTGCTGTATTTGCAAATCGATTTTGCAGCGCTCGACTTGAGGCGCCAGTAGCACTTCTAAATCGCTGCGTTTTAATTCCGTATCGTAGCGAGCATTCTCTAAACGGCTGAATTCCAAGATTTCACCAATAAGATGATTCAGTTCATTGGCCTCTTCTTCCATACGCGTCACTAAGGTTTGTTCATTTTCCCCTACTCGCTTGCGCAATAGGTGTAACACTAAATTTTGGCGCGCTAATGGTGTACGTAACTCATGGGAAACATCACGAATCAAGCGACGCTGCTTTTCAGCAAGAGAATGAATCTCTTTTGTCATGTGGTCGAAGTCTTGCGCTAATTCGTTGAATTCGCGGGTGTTCGACTTAAGCTCATCCACCACACTGACGTTAAAGTCACCATTCGATAGCTTTTTACTGGCTTCTCTTAAGCGGTCCAATGGTTGTTGTAAATTCCGTGCCATTAACAAAGAGAACAGCGCCAAGATGACCGCCGCAATCACAACCTTTAATACAGAGAAATAAAGGATGAAATCATGAGCCGGGTGCAAACGATGAGGCAACTGAATCACTAGGCTGTTGTTTCCGACAAGAGGAATATTGAATATCGGACGACTTACTCGGCCTTCCAGTTGTTCGTCCAAACGTCGCTTAAATTTCAACTTGAATTCAAAGTGAGGGTGCATCAAACGGTGTGTAAGAGGGCGCTGATTTTCGTCGAGTACAAACAAGTAAAAGTGCTGTGCATTTGCCCAATCGGCCAGCTCGTCCATGTCACCTTCTTCGATCAACACGTTAGCTTGATGCGCTAAGTCCAACATTTCAGTCTTTACACTAGCAGGTACCTTTAGCATGGCTTTGACTAGGGCTTGTTCGGCAACCGCTTGAACGGCCAAGATGCTAATGACGATAGCCGTCATGTAGCTAAAAAGCTGAAAAGCGAGACTATCTCGACGTTTCGCGAAATAGGATGGACAAACAAACTTCATTAACCCGTCACAGCCTCTAAATAGCTATAGCCTTTACCTCGAAAAGTCTTGATATGTTGCTTCGACAAGCCAGCTTCAACTAACTTGCGACGAATATTACTGATATGCATATCGAGGTTACGGTCAAAAGGACTCAACTCTTTCTTTAGAACTTTGGTCTGCAGTTCCGCCTTAGAGATTACCACGCCTTGGTTTTTTACTAGATAGCACAATAGTTCAGCCTCTGTACCAGTCAAAGGAAGGCTGTTGAGATGATCACTCATGCTCTGTACAGTACAACACATAGCCTGTCGTTGACGCTCTAAGCCAACACGACGAAGAATCGCCTTAATACGCATAAGCAGTTCGGGGACGTTGAATGGCTTACCGATGTATTGGTCAGCGCCAGCTTGGTAGCCATCAAGCATCGAGTTCTCATCGTTTAATGCTGTCAACATCAGTATAGGGGTAGCGAATCGTTGGCAAATACGGCGAGCCACCTGCATACCACTGAGGTTAGGTAACATCACATCGAGTAAGACGAGGTCAACAGGCGTTTTTTCCATGTACTGTAACGCGCTTTCACCACAGTGAACTGACGAGACCGTATACCCTTCTTCTTGTAACACGGCTTCCAATAGTTCACACAACGGAACATCGTCATCTACGACCAAAATTCGTGACATCATCCACCACCAGTTAAATAAAAATGGTTCGCATTCTATTACTCATTTGCAGATTAAACAACTATAGTTTTTAGGGTTTTTGAACATAAAAAATACAAAAAAGCCCTTATCAAAAAGGGCTAAACAAACCAATTAGTTATGTTCTCATCGCCGCTGTTTATAGATGAAATACCTTTCTTTAATATGCATCGATAATTATTGGATACCACAAGAAACAAAACTCGCACTCTATTTTCCATAAAAAAGAGTACAATCCTGTGCAATTTCTTATTGAGCATAGACGTATATGACAACGCTATTGATTGGCCACCGAGGTGTGGCAGGTAAGTTCCCCGAAAATACGAAAGTCAGCGTTCAAGCTGCGATCGATTTAGGGTTAAATTGGGTTGAAGTCGACGTACAACCGACCAAAGACAATGTACTGGTAGTTTGCCATGATCATACCGTGAACCGCTGTAGTAACGGTAAAGGTCGAGTTGACCAAATGACATTATCTGAGCTCAAAGCGTTAGATTTTGGTCGTTGGTTCGACGATGAATTCGCCAATGAATCCATCATGACACTATCTGAGCTCCTAGAGCTTGCTGCAGAAAATGACCTAAATCTTAACATCGAGGTGAAAGTAGATCATCACTCTGCCAATGACGTTGCTCAAATGGCGGCTAAAACTCTTCTAGACGGTCCTTTACCAAAAGAACGCATCCTTTTATCAAGCTTCAGTCATGACGTAATGAGAGCACTGCACAAGCATTGTGAGGGTTATAGACTAGGTGTGCTAAGTGAATTCTTTAGTCGAAAAGACCGATTATTGCTCGAAGAAGTAGATGCCTACAGCTGTAACCTCAATATTAACTGGGTTCGCTCACGCCAAATCAATAAGCTACAAAAAGCAGGCTACAAGGTGATGTGTTACACAGTGAACAATCCCAAAAAACTAAAACATCTGCCAATGTTGGATGGCATCTTTAGTGACCATCCAAGTCGTTTTATGTAGTAGCTGAGATGTCGATATTAGGAACTCCATTACCATTCAATAGTAATTGGGGTTCCCATTTTGACTAGCTTGATAAATTCGTCCATTTCTTCGTTAGTAATGGCAATGCAACCGTTAGTCCAATCGAAGCTTTGAATAAATTGAGGTGATTGAGTCTCACCATTTTTAAGACCGTGAATTTTAATTGCCCCTCCAGGTGCGACACCGCGACGATGCGCTTCCAAACGATCAATCGCATCAGGATAACTGATATGCACAGAACGGTAGAAAGCAGAATCGTTGATCACGTAATCTAACGTGTAATCACCTTCTGGAGTTCTATTGTCACCCTCTTCTTGCTTGTGTCCTTTTGGATTAGCACCCAATGCGATGCGATACTCTTTAACGACCTCGCCATTCTCCATCAGGTACATCCTACGCTTCGACTTATCAACTTTTACCAAATCGACCGCTGCGTGAGCACCGGACATAAACGTACAACACAAGATCAAAGACAACCATTTTACTGACATCGCCAGAACGCCTAACTCATCCACTTAAGGGGAACACGAAAAAGAGCAACCATGCTAGTCAGATGGTCACACTAAAGCAAACTTAATGTGTGCAAATTTAACTACTCATTACACTAAAATTGGCTTACTTTATAAGGATATTACTTTACAAATTCAGCACAAATAGAGAGGGTATTATGCTCAACATTGCTTTTTTCAGTGCAAAATCCTATGACGAAGCCTCTTTCAACAAAATCAAAAACAACCGGGACTTCGAATTTCACTATCATGATTTTAGATTAACGTCTAAAACTGCAAAAATGGCACAGGGTTGCGAGGTTGTTTGCGCCTTCGTAAACGATGACCTGTCTGCTCCAGTTCTAAAACAACTTTCCATTGGCGGCACGAAACTGATCGCGATGCGTTGTGCAGGTTTCGACAAGGTTGATTTGGAAGCGGCGAAAGAACTTGGCCTACAAGTTGTCCGCGTTCCTGCTTATTCACCAGAAGCCGTGGCGGAGCACACTGTCGGTATGATGATGTGCCTGAATCGACGCTTGCATAAAGCTTACCAGCGTACCCGTGACGCAAACTTCAACCTAGAAGGTCTAGTCGGCTTTAACTTTTATAGCAAGACTGTTGGTGTCGTAGGGACAGGTAAGATAGGTATCGCCACCATGCGCATCTTTAAAGGGTTGGGGATGGAAGTCTTATGTTACGACCCATATGAAAACCCTCTTGCGTTGGAGATGGGCGCGCGTTACTGCTCTCTTGAAGATATCTATGCTAACGCTGACGTCATTTCTCTGCACTGTCCAATGAGTGAAGAAAACTACCACCTATTGAATGAAAAAGCCTTCGTTCAAATGAAAGACGGTGTCATGATCATCAATACCAGTCGTGGTGAGTTACTTGATTCTGTAGCTGCCATTGAAGCTCTTAAACAAGGCAAAATTGGCGCGCTCGGCTTAGATGTTTATGACAACGAAAAAGACCTGTTCTTCCAAGATAAATCGAACGATGTCATCGTGGATGACGTATTCCGCCGCTTATCAGCTTGCCACAATGTGCTATTTACTGGGCATCAGGCCTTCTTGACCCATGAGGCTCTAAACAACATCGCTTCTGTTACGCTAAATAACGTCGAAGCGTTCTTTTCAGAACAGGCTTCAGGCAATGAATTGATCAAGTAAAGTGGGGATATCGAGCAGTATAGTAGAGCGTTGAATTTCAGCTATGCTATACTCCTCGACCATAAAAAATTTGAGTCTAATTACCATGAGCATTAAAACTGACATTCAAAAGCTGCACAACCGTTTAGATACTTGCCAACGTAAACTTGATGCGGCGCGTTCTCGTGGTGATCACGAAATGATTACTAAATTCACGAATGAAGTTGAAGATCTAACAAAGAAACTCAACCAACTTAAGCACAAGCAAACTTACGAGTTAAATAAAGAGCGTAAAAGCTTGCTTGATATGCCATTCTCTCGTGAAATTACAAAAGCAGAACAAGCGGATATCGGCAAACTTAAGAAGCGTGTGAAAGGTCTAGTTATCGTTCATCCACTGACTAAAGTTGGTAAAGAACTTCGCCTAGATGCAATGACGGGCTTCGCACCAAAAGAGTTTTAACTAACTCTATCTAAGCCGTTAAATATAAAAAGCCCAAGCAGATCGCTTGGGCTTTTTTATGCCTAAAGTTCAAAAAGTTAAGCTTAGAGCAACCACCACTTTCGAATGCTAAAAATGACGAAAGCCCGCTGATTTTTCAGCGGGCTTTCTATGTGGTGGCCTAGTTCTGGAATGCCTAGCCTAGGGTTGTGACTAACTGGAACTTAATGCAAATCCCGTCTAATTCTCAAACG